>NZ_CP109781.1:0-445000 GCF_025908475.1 Brucella sp. MAB-22
CCCGTTGCGGCCAAGGCAGCGCCTTCGATTGCATTGTACCAGCCGCAACCCCTCCCCCGCGCCGAAACGCCTGTCATTCACGGCAACTATGAGTTTCCGCCGCGAGACCTTCTGCAGATGCCGCCCGAACAGGACGGAAATGTCATCACGCAGGAAATGCTGGAACGCAGCGCGGGATTGCTCGAAAGCGTGCTGGAGGATTTCGGCGTGCGCGGCGAGATCATTCATGTCCGCCCCGGCCCTGTCGTCACGCTCTACGAGTTTGAACCGGCGCCCGGCGTCAAGTCCTCGCGCGTCATCGGCCTTGCCGATGATATCGCCCGCTCCATGTCGGCGCTTTCCGCCCGCGTGGCTGTGGTTCCCGGCCGCAATGTCATCGGCATCGAACTGCCGAATGCCAATCGCGAAACCGTTTACCTGCGCGAAATGATCGATAGCCGCACTTTCGAGGCATCGAACTACCGTCTGCCGCTTTGCCTCGGCAAGGGTATCGGTGGTGAGCCGATCATCGCTGAACTGGCCAAGATGCCTCACCTTCTGGTGGCAGGCACCACCGGCTCAGGTAAGTCGGTCGCCATCAACACGATGATCCTGTCGCTGCTCTACCGTTTCAAGCCGGAAGAATGCCGCCTGATCATGGTTGATCCGAAGATGCTGGAACTGTCCATCTATGACGGTATTCCACATCTGCTGACCCCGGTTGTTACCGATCCGAAAAAGGCCGTCGTCGCTCTGAAATGGGCCGTGCGCGAGATGGAAGAACGCTATCGCAAGATGGCCCGCCTTGGCGTGCGTAACATCGAGGGCTTCAATGCCCGCGCCGCCTCGGCCAAGGGCAAGGGCGAAACCGTGATGTGCACGGTGCAATCCGGCTTCGACAAGGAAACGGGTGAAGCGACCTATATTCAGGAAGAGCTCGACCTGACGCCGATGCCTTACATCGTGGTCATCATCGACGAGATGGCCGACCTGATGATGGTTGCTGGCAAGGACATTGAAGGTGCTGTCCAGCGTCTTGCCCAGATGGCCCGCGCCGCCGGTATCCACCTCATCATGGCAACCCAACGCCCTTCGGTCGATGTCATTACTGGCACGATCAAGGCAAACTTCCCGACCCGCATCTCGTTCCAGGTCACCTCGAAGATCGACAGCCGCACGATCCTCGGTGAAATGGGTGCCGAGCAGCTTCTCGGTCAGGGCGACATGCTTCATATGGCAGGCGGCGGACGCATCGTCCGTGTCCATGGCCCGTTCGTTTCCGATGAGGAAGTCGAAAAAGTGGTCAACCACCTGAAGGAACAGGGACGTCCGGATTATCTGGCGACCGTCACGGAAGACGAGGAAGACGAAGACGCAACGCAGGACGCAGCGGTTTTCGATGCAACCTCGATGGGTTCGGAAGATGGTGATGACGTATATGAACAGGCCATCAAGGTCGTGATGCGCGACAAGAAGTGCTCCACGTCCTATATCCAGCGCCGCCTCGGTATCGGTTATAACCGTGCTGCCTCGCTCGTAGAGCGTATGGAGAAGGACGGTCTGGTCGGCCCTGCCAATCATGTCGGCAAGCGCGAGATCCTGACGGGCAACCGCGACTGATCACTGCTAAATCCAAGTTATAAAAAGCCGGATCGCACACGCGATTCGGCTTTTTGCTGTGCCTTGCCAATAGGTTGGAAACTGTTGCGCCAATGCGCTTGTCAAGATGTAAAATTTGGTTAATACTTAGTTCATTCGTACATTCTTGATAATCGGTAGAGATAGCCTCGAAAGCGGTCTCGCGCCCAGAAGATAGGGAGAATGATCGATGAAGAGCATTATTATCGGTCCTGCGGCTACCGAAAAGGATCGTACAGTTACGCAGCAGATTTTGCTGCGCATTCATGAGCAGATGCCAAAGCCTTCCGAAGACAAAACACAGGTTTGCAACGTATTGCGCCTGTCGAAGGGTGGCTATTCGCACCGCAGACGCAGAATTCATAAACTAGCCTGAGTTTAATTAATCGTATCACGTTTTTCTTCAGCGTCGCTCGCATCCCAGCGCAGCAGGCGCTGCATTTTTTATTTTCCGATATTTGCTGGTCGGCAGTGTCGATCACGGTCTTGTTCCAGCCCTACCCTTTTTAAAAGGAGACGTCTGGGGTAAGGGATAGCAATTGTCTCTCTTCATCCAGACATCAAGGAAATGCTATGCCCTCGCCCGCTCAAACCGACGGACAGCCGGAAAATAAGAAGTCTGGCATCTTTCTGGGGTTATTGACGATTCTGGTGGGCTTCTTCTTCATTCTCTTCATGGGGCTGGGCATCTGGCAGGTGGAGCGTCTGCAATGGAAGCTCGATCTCATCGCAAGGGTCGATGCGCGCGTTCACGCCGAACCAGTTGCAGCACCGGGTCCGGACGATTGGGCCAACGTCAACCAGAAGGATGACGAGTATCGTCATGTCATGCTGACCGGCACCTATCTGAACGACAAGGAAGTGCTGGTCCATGCGCTGACCGAGCGCGGCGCGGGCTATTGGGTCTTGACACCGATGCGTTCGCCCGATGGGGCGCTGACCTTCATCAATCGCGGCTTTGTTCCAAGCGACAAGCGCGATCCGTCATCGCGGATGGAAACGCAGATTGCTGGTGAAACGACCGTAACTGGCCTGTTGCGTATGCCGGAACCGGATGGGTTTTTCCTGCGTCCGAACGATCCGGCGCGCAATGACTGGAATTCACGCGATGTCGCAGCCTTTGCGAAGAAAGAAAACCTGGGACCTGCTGCGCCCTATTTCATCGATGCGGATGCAACAGCTGGCACAGGAGCGCTTCCCATTGGTGGACTGACGGTCGTGAAATTCCGTAACAGCCATCTTTCCTATGCAATCACATGGTTTGCGCTTGCTGCCATGGTTGCCGGTGCCGCCATTTTCCTCTGGCGGCACGAGCGTAAGTTGAAGAGCTAGATGTGCAACGCGTGGCCGAGCGCTTTCATGCTGGCTTCGGCAAAGCCTTCACTCAATGTCGGATGTGCGTGGATCGTACCGGCGATGTCTTCCAGTCTTGCCCCCATCTCCACCGCCTGCGCAAAGGATGATGAAAGCTCGGATATGCCGACGCCAACAGCCTGAATACCGAGGATGAGGTGATTATCCGCACGTGCAACGACACGGATCATGCCGTCTTCACGCTCGATCGTCATTGCCCGGCCATTGGCCTGAAACGGGAAAATGCCCACCTGAATCTCATGACCGGCCTTGCGTGCCTCATCCGGCGATAGCCCGACCGTAACGATTTCCGGATCGGTGAAGCAGACGGCGGGAATGCAGCGCTTATCCCAAAGCTGATTGCCGCCTGCGATGATTTCCGCCACCATCTCGCCCTGTGCCATGGCACGATGCGCAAGCATTGGCTCGCCGGTCACGTCACCGATGGCATAGACACCGCGCATGGAGGTGCGGCAGCGCTCGTCGATACGGATGAAACGTCCATCCATATCGAGACGAATTTCACTGAGCCCCCAACCGTCGGTCTGCGGCTTGCGGCCCACAGTGACGAGGATCTTGTCGGCCTCGATGGTCTTCGTAGCGCCGTCGGCGGTCAGGACTTCAAGCCCTGCCTCATCCTTCGATAGTCCCTTGGCTGAAGTGCTGGTCAGGACTTCGACGCCAAGCGCCTTCAAACGCGCCATGACCGGACGCGTCAGCTCGGCATCATATTGCGGCAGGATGCGGTCAGTGGCTTCCACCACAGTGACTTTCGCGCCAAGCTTGGCAAAGGCCGTGCCGATTTCCAGTCCGATATAGCCGCCACCGACGATGGCCAGCTTTTCCGGCACCTTTTCCAGCGACAGCGCTTCAGTGGACGAAATGACTTTTCCGCCAAATGGCAGCGCCTGAATTTCAACCGGAACCGAGCCGGTTGCGATAACGATGTTTTCGGCATGGATCGTCTGGCGACCTGTATCAGTTTCAACGAGTACGGTCTTCCCGTCGAGAAAGCGTGCCTGTCCATGGAACATGCGCACGCGCGACCGTTTCAGGAGTCCAGCCACACCGCCATTAAGGCGGCTCACAATGCCGTCCTTCCATTCAAGCGTTCTGGCAAAATCGATGGCCGGATTCTGCGCCGTAATGCCGAGCGCGCCCTTCGATGCAAAGACGGAAAGGTGGTGGAATTCATCAGCTGCGTGGATCAGAGCCTTGGATGGGATACAGCCCACATTGAGGCACGTGCCGCCCAGTCGTGTCTTTTCCACCAGCACCGTATCAATGCCAAGCTGGCCTGCCCGGATGCCGCATACATAGCCGCCGGGGCCGCCGCCGATGATCAGGAGTTTGCAGGAAATCTCGCTCATTCGATCAGCCTTCTACAAAAATCATCGCGGGCGTCTCCAGAAGGCTTTTCAGCTTCTGCACGAAGACCGCTGCATCCCAGCCGTCGATCACGCGATGGTCGAAACTGCACGACAGGTTCATCATCTTGCGCGGCACGAACTGCACGCCATCCCACATAGGACGAACGGCCATCTTGTTGATGCCAACGATTGCGACTTCCGGGCGGTTGATGATCGGTGTCGTGGCGATTGCACCGAGTGGTCCAAGCGATGTGATGGTGATGGTGGAACCTGTCAGTTCTTCCCGCTTCGCCGTACCGTTGCGCGCCGCGTCGGTAACGCGCGACAACTCAGAAGCTGCAGCGAACACGCTCATGCTTTCCGCATGGCGTACCACCGGCACAATCAGACCGTTGGGCGTCTGCGTGGCGATGCCAATATGCACACCACCAAACTGGCGGATGATGTCGGCCTCGTCATCGAAATGCGCATTGAGACCGGGCTGTTCTTTCACTGCCTTGACGATAGTGCGAATAATGAAAGGCAGAAGCGTCAGACGCGGGCGATCTTCTTTCTTTTCATTGTTGAGGCCGCTACGCAGCTCTTCCAACTGTGTAACATCGACCTCTTCGACGATGGTAATATGCGGAATATGGCGCTTCGCCGCGGCCATGCGTTCAGCAATCTTGCGGCGAAGGCCGATGACCTTGATCTCGTTGACCGAGGTGTCGGTTGCATAACCGGACAGAGCCGGTGACGCGCCTGTTTCCTGCTGGAAAAAGACGTCCAGATCTTCGTGCGTGATGCGCCCCGCCGGACCCGTACCGCGAACACGACGCAGATCGACGCCGGCATCGCGAGCGCGGAGTCTGACGGACGGTGTTGCCAGCGGCCTTTCGCCCTCGCTGCGTATTGGACCCGCACCAGAGAATGCGCGGCCTGCGCTCTCACGTTTCGGCGCAGCGGGCTTTGGAGGAACCGGCGTCTGCAACAGAACCGGTGTTTCGGGAGTTGGTGCTGGTTGCGGCTTGGCCGTTTCAACAGCAGTCAGAGCCGGTTCTTCTGCGTTCCCTTCGGATTTCTCTTCTGTCGCACCGCCCTCGATCTCCAGACGGACGAGTTCAGACCCGACAGCGATCTTCTCGCCGACTTCACCATTGACGGCGATGACCTTGCCGCCGCGTGACGATGGAATTTCGACCGTTGCCTTGTCGGTCATGACGGCAGCGAGAAGATCGTCCTCGCGCACGACATCGCCAACCTTCACATGCCATTCGACCAATTCGGCCTCGGCAACGCCTTCACCAACATCGGGGAGTTTAATTGTAAAATGTGCCATGTTTCCCTCCCCCTCAAGCTTCCATGATGGATGTTAGCGCACGGCCAACCCGGTCCGGGCCGGGGAAATAGGCCCATTCCTGCGCATGCGGATAAGGCGTATCCCAACCGGTAACGCGGAGAATCGGCGCTTCCAGATGATAGAAGCAATCACGCTGCACGAGTGCGGCAAGTTCTGCACCATAACCGCAGGTCAGCGTCGCCTCATGCACGATTACGCAGCGCCCGGTCTTCTTCACAGACGCCATGATGGTGTCCGTATCGAGTGGAAGCAGCGTGCGAAGATCGATCACCTCAGAATCGACGCCGGTTTCCTCGGCGGCGGCAAGCGCCACATGGACCATGGTGCCATAGGCAAGCACCGTCACGTCGCTGCCCTCGCGGCGAATGGCAGCCTTGCCCAGCGGCACGGTATAATAGCCTTCCGGCACATCACCGAGATCATGTTTCTTCCAGGATGTCACCGGACGGTCGTGATGCCCGTCGAAAGGACCGTTATAAAGACGCTTCGGTTCGAACATGATAACAGGATCAGGGTCTTCGATGGCCGCCAGCAGCAGTCCCTTGGCATCGGCAGGCGTCGACGGCATGACCGTCTTCAGGCCCGACACATGGGTGAAAAGCGCTTCCGGACTCTGGCTGTGCGTCTGGCCGCCATAGATGCCGCCGCCGGAAGGCATGCGGATCACGATAGGACAGGTGAACTCGCCCGCAGAGCGATAGCGTAGGCGTGCGGCCTCGGAAACGATCTGGTCGTAGGCCGGGTAGACATAGTCCGCGAACTGCACTTCGATGCAGGGGCGAAGACCGTAAGCGGCCATGCCGATGGCGGTGCCGACAATGCCGAGCTCGCTGATCGGCGCGTCAAAGCAGCGTTCCTTGCCGTATTTCTTCTGGAGGCCAGCCGTACAGCGGAAAACACCGCCGAAATAACCAACATCCTCGCCGAACACGACGACCTTCTTGTCGCGTTCCATGGCGATATCGTGGGCGTTCTGGATCGCCTCGATCATAGTCATTTTGGTCATGAATTATTTCCTCCGCATTTCCGAACGGAAAACCGCTTCACACTTTTCCTGGAAATGCTCAAAACCCCGCCTCCTGACGCTGGCGGATAAGATGCGGCGGCGTTTCGGCATAGACATCCTCAAACATGTCGCGCATCGATGGCTTGCGACCGTCATGCAATGTACCAATGGCTTCCGCTTCGCGCTGTGCAGCCACCACCAGATCCATCACTTCGGCTTCGGCCTGCTTGTGACGTTCATCCGACCAGACGCCGCGCTTGATAAGATGGTTCTTGAGCCGCAGGATCGGATCGCCGAGCGGCCATGCGTCGCTTTCGGCCTTCGGACGATAGGCGGATGGATCGTCAGAGGTTGAGTGTCCGCCAGCGCGATAGGTCACATATTCGATGATGGTCGGTCCGAGATTGCGCCGGGCGCGTTCCACAGCCCATTTGGCAACCGCATGAACGGCCAGATAGTCATTGCCATCGACACGCAGGGCAGGAATGCCGAAGCCGTGGCCGCGCGCTGCGAAAGTGCCGGAGCCGCCGCGTGCAATGCCCTGAAAGGTGGAAATGGCCCATTGGTTGTTGACGATATTCATCACCACCGGGGCCTTATAGGTCGAAGCAAAAACCAATGCGGCGTGGAAATCGCTTTCTGCGGTCGAGCCATCGCCGATCCATGCAGCAGCGATCTTCGTATCGTGGCTGATGGCCGAAGCCATGGCCCAGCCGACGGCCTGCGTATATTGCGTCGCGAGGTTGCCCGAAATGGTGAAGAAGCCATGTTCCTGTGACGAGTACATCACCGGAAGCTGACGACCTTTCAACGGGTCCTGCTCGTTGGAGAAAATCTGGTTCATCATCGTGACGAGCGGATAATCGTCGGCAATGAGCAGACCGGCCTGACGATAGGTCGGGAAATTCATGTCGCCTTTGCGCAATGCCTTGCGGAAAGCACAGCTGACCGCCTCTTCGCCCAAATGCTGCATATAGAACGAGGTCTTGCCCTGACGCTGGGCCATCATCATGCGCGCATCATAGGCGCGCAGGGTCATCATGTGGCGAAGCCCGTCTTTCAACTCATCATCGGTCAGGGTGCCCGCCCAGGGACCGACCGCCTCGCCTTCGCGGTTCAAAACGCGGATGATGCTGAAAGCCAGATCGCGCATTGCTTCCGGCTTTTCGTCAATTTCCGGCCTGCGAACGCTTCCCGCACGCGGGATTTTGACATGGGAGAAATCCGGTGCATCGCCAGGCCGCCACTCCGGCTCGGGAACATGCAGGGATAGTACGACATCATCACTCATGCGGGTAACCCTCGAAACTGGCCTCGCAACTGGCCTAGGGAACTTACAAAATGTCGAACGGGAGAATATTGGATTGGTTCCGTGCGTTTCGGAAACCCTATCGTCGGCGTTGTTGGTCACATTTGCCGACCTTGTTCCTCCCATGCGACATGGCGCCGATTTCCTCCTTCGGCACCATCCGTTTTCAGGGTGGAACGGGTTCAAAAATAAAGCAAGATTATTTTTCGGCCGCTTCGGCACTCTTTTGTGAAACGGGTTCGCTCGTGCTTTGGCCGCAGCTAAGGTGCACCGGACGAAACAAGCTTATTCCCGTGATTTCGATGGGATTTTAAGTGGAATGTTTAACTATCTAGTACCGCAATAATATTGCTTTTGATTGACGAGAACGTCAGTACTTATTGGTACTCTTTCGGCCCTTTCGAGCACGGTTTTCGTTTCTCACAAACTCAGCATGAGGCGTTTTGTCCATGTATCCCAGCGAGAATTACGTCCATTAAACGACGCCGATTCTCCGAAAAGAAAAGCCGCACCCGAGGGCGCGGCTTGTGGGTAAGGCTTGGTAAGAAGCTGCGAAATGTTCGGTTCAGCGGATCGCTTTGCCGTTCGCATCGAACCGATGCGTCTTGCTATCATCAGACGTAATGAAGATCATGTCGCCTTCGTTGTAGTGATGTTCGCCGAAGAGCCGCACCGTAATCAGTCCTGCAGCTTCGGTTTCGACGTAAAGGATCGTATCGGCACCGAGATGTTCGGCGTGGATAACCTTGCCTTTCCATTTGCCGCTGTCGCGGCTGACGGAAATGTGCTCGGGACGGATACCGACCGTCTTCGCTCCTGTGTCGCCAACACGGGTGCCGTCCACGAAATTCATCTGCGGCGATCCGATGAAGCCCGCGACAAACAGATTGTCAGGCTTGTTATAGAGTTCCATCGGCGAACCGACCTGCTCGATGCGGCCGGCATTGAGGACAACGATACGGTCCGCAAGCGTCATGGCCTCAACCTGATCATGCGTGACATAGATCATCGTCGCCTTGAGCTCGCGGTGTAACTTGGCGATTTCAAGCCGCGTCTGCACGCGAAGTGCAGCATCGAGGTTCGACAGCGGTTCATCGAACAGGAACAGTTCCGGTTCGCGCACCAGTGCACGCCCGATGGCGACGCGCTGGCGCTGGCCACCCGACATTTCAGCCGGACGGCGACCCAGATAAGGGTCAAGCGACAGCATTGCCGAAGCCTTGGAAACGCGCGTTTCAATTTCGGCCTTCGGCGTACCTGCCTGCTTGAGGCCAAGCCCCATATTGTCCTTGACCGTCAGGTGCGGATAAAGCGCATAGGACTGGAACACCATCGCGATGCCGCGCTTGGAAGGCGGCGTGACTGTGACATCATCGCCATTGATGAGCACCTGACCGGAAGAGACGTCTTCCAGACCGGCAATGGAACGCAGCAGCGTTGACTTGCCGCAACCGGAAGGTCCGACGAAGATAATGAACTCGCCGTCCTGCACTTCAAGATTGATATCCTGCAGAACTTCCTGTGCGCCGTAGCGCTTGTGTACCGATTTGAGTAGCAGCGATCCCACGTAACAAATTCCCTTAGAGCATTTCCGAGCCAAAAGTGCGAAGCAGTTTTGCGTAGGATAATGCGTGAAAACAAAGAGATAGAGCGGTTCCACAATTCCGTTTTAACTGGAACCGCTCTAATTTCTACCGGCTTACAGTTTGACAGGCTGGCCCGAGCGCACGCTTTCATCTGCCGCAAGGCAGATGCGCAGCGATTGCAGCGCGTCATCCATATGTCGGTTGAGATCGATATCTTCGCGAATGGCCTTCAGCATGTAAGCCTGCTCGCGTTCACACAACTCCTGATGTCCGGGCTCGTCGGCCATCGAGAGGTCCGTATCCGGTTTCAGGAACTTTCCATCTGCTCCGCGCTCGGCGCGGTGAACACGGATGGTCGAGGTCTTGGTATGTGCGTCCACATCGTCGGACTTGGTCACGGCCTCGTTCATGACGATCGAGACGCAGCCGTTCGGCGAGATGACGTCCTTCACGAAGAAGGCCGTTTCCGACATCATCGGTCCCCAGCCCGCTTCATACCAGCCGACCGTGCCGTCATCGAATAACACCTGAAGATGGCCGTAATTATACATGTCCGGCTTGATCTCGTCGGAGAGGCGCAATCCCATGCCGCGTACTTCCACCGGCTTGGCGTCAGTGATCTGGCACATGACGTCCACATAATGCACGCCACAATCGACAATGGGCGACGTGGTGTTCATCAGGTTCTTGTGCGTCTCCCAGGTTGCGCCACTGGATTGCTGGTTGAGATTCATGCGGAAGACGTAAGGTCCACCGAGCTGGCGTGCCTCGGAAATAAGCCGCATCCACGACGGATGATGGCGCAGAATATAGCCGATGACGAGCTTGCGCCCGTTGGCGCGTGCGCAGTCGATTACCCGACGCGCATCCTCAACCGTCGTTGCCAGCGGCTTTTCCACGAACACATGCGCGCCCTGCTCCAGCGCCGCGACGGCATAATCCGCATGGCTTTCCGAATAGGTGGCGACACAGGCGAGATCGGGCTTCAGTTCCTTCAGTGCTTCATGGAAGGAAGGATGAATTTCATAGCCTGCCAGTTCATCCGGAACGGCAACCTTGGTGCGATTGACGAGGCCGATGACCTCGAAGCCTGGATTGCGGTGGTAGGCGAGCGCATGGCTGCGGCCCATATTGCCGAGCCCGGCGGAAAGAACACGAACAGGATTTTGCATTGCAGAACTCATTTTACAGCCCCCGCGGTGATGCCGCGGATCAGCTGCCGCGAGAATATGACGTAAAGGACGAGGATCGGGAACATTGCCAGCGAAAGCGCTGACAGAACCGCATTCCAGTTGGTGACGAACTGACCGATGAACAGCTGCGAACCGAGAGTCACCGTCTTGGTGGCTTCACTTGGCGCAAGGATCAGCGGGAACCAGAGATCGTTCCAGATCGGGATCATGGTGAAGACGGCGACCGTGGCCATGGCAGGCCTGATCAACGGCAACACCAGCTTGAAGAAGATCGCATATTCCGACATGCCGTCTATTCGCCCGGCATTTTTCAAATCATCGGACACGGTTCGCATGAATTCCGACAGGATGAAGATCGCAAGCGGCAGGCCCTGCGCGGTATAAACGAGGATCAGCGCCGTCAGCGTGTTGACCAGACCTGCGGCTACCATGCCTTGCAGCAGTGCAACCGTGCCGAGCCGGATCGGGATCATGATGCCGATGGCGAGATAAAGCCCCATCAGCGTGTTGCCCTTGAAGCGATATTCAGCGAGCGCAAAGGCTGCCATCGCACCGAACAGGATCACAAGGAAGATGCTCACCACCGTGACGATGGTGCTGTTCTGAAAATAAGTCAGGAAGGAGCCCTGTTTCAGAACCGTTTCATAGCCGATGAGGCTGAAATTTTCCGGTGTCGGAAACTGCAACGGCGTGCGGAAAATCGCATTGCGATCCTTGAACGAATTGATCAGCGTCAGCACCACCGGGAACACGGCGATCAACATATAGAAGATCAGGGCCGCATGAACGAGAGTGGTGCGAATGGGCGATGTGCGTGCTTTCGACATGGTCTCGTCCTTCAGAACTGGTAGCGGCGCATGCGGCGCTGGATGCCGAACAGGTAGAGCGACACACCTGCCAGAATGATGAGGAACATCACGGCGGCGATGGTTGCGCCCATGGACGGATTGCCAAGCTGCAGCTGGAAGCCGAAGAAAGTACGATAAAGGAACGTGCCCAGAATATCTGTCGACTTGTCCGGTCCGGCAAGCGCACCCTGCATCGAATAGACGAGGTCGAACGCATTGAAGTTGGCAACGAAGGTCATCACCGAGATCAGGCCGATTGAAGGCAGGATCAGCGGCAGCTTGATCTTGAAGAACTGGCTCCAACCGGTGATGCCGTCACATTCAGCGGCTTCGATGATTTCATCGGGAATATTCAGAAGAGCTGCATAGATCAGCATCATCGGAATGCCGACGAACTGCCAGACCGAGACGAGCGACACGGTGACAAGCGCCGTATCCGCCTTGCCGAGCCACGGGCCAAACAGCCATTTGAGACCGACAAGGTCCATCATCCACGGTGCGACGCCCCAGATCGGCGACAGGATCAGCTTCCAGATAAAGCCCACGATCACGAAGGACAGCAGCGTTGGGAGAAAGATCGCCGTGCGGTAGAAGGCGGCAAAACGCAGCTTCGGCAGGGACAGCATGGCTGCCAGCAGAATGCCGATCGGGTTTTGAACAAGCATGTGAATACAAAAGAATATAACGTTGTTTTTCAACGCATTCCAGAAATCGCGTGACCAGTTCGGATCACCGAAAAGTGCCTGGAAATTGGCGAGCCCCACAAAAGCGCGCTGTCCGTCGACGACATTGAAGAATGCCTGCCGAAGTGTCTCGATCAATGGCAGCACCATCACCGCCGTATAGATCAGGACGCAGGGCAGAAGAAATACAAGTATATGCCAACGCCTTGGGCGCTTGTGCACAATACCTGTCATGTCGGCAGATTGGCTCATATAGGCATTCGCTCTTCAAGAGCATTTCCAGCAAAGGTATGAACCATTTGCGTTCGGAAATGCATAAAACCGATGGTTAGCGTTCTCGTTCACGAGAATGCGTGCAAACCGGGAAACAATATTTCCCATCCCTGCCCGCTCGCGTCATTTTAAACTGACACGGAATGCACCGATTGCAAAACTGCATGTCGATGCGACAGACGAAAAGATATGGGCGGCGCGCCCCCGCGATCGCCGCCCATATTGTCCCGCGTTTTTACTTCGCAGGCTTGTACCAGCTGTCCAGACCTTCCTGCAGCTTCTTCGCGGCATCTTCCGGCGTCACAGTGCCGTTGATGACGTTGGCCGACTGAACCCAGGTTTCATTTTCTAGGTTCGGCGTGCCACGCGAGAGAATCTGGTAGGTCGAACGAATGGTTGGCTTGCACTTTTCGCGCCAGGAAACGAATTCCTGTGCCAGCGGATCGCTCATCTTCACTGCCGTCGAATTGAGGCTGAAGAAGCCCGGCAGCGCATTGGCGTAGATTTCAGCGAACTCAGGCGAAGATACCCAGTTCAGGAAAACCTTTGCCTGTTCTGCGTGCTTGCTCGAAGCGTTGAGGCCAAGGCCGATATCGTTGTGGTCGGAGATGTAGCAGGTATCGCCTGCATTCTTGACCGGTGGCGGGAAGGCACCCATCTTGAATTGCGCCTGCGTATTGAACAGGCCGATTTCCCACGAACCAGCCGGATAGATGGCGGCGCGGCCAAGCGTGAACAGGTTCTGGCTGTCCGGATAAGTCTGCGCTTCGAAACCGTCGCCCAGATAATCCTTCCACTTGGCAAGAACCTTGAACGGTTCGACCCACTGCGGATCGGTGAGCTTTTCCGTACCGGCGATCAGCGCCTTGCGGCCTTCCTCGCCTTTCCAGTAGGTTGGTCCGATATTCTGGTAGCCCATGGTCGCGGCTTCCCACATATCCTTCGTGCCCATGGCCATCGGGATGTAGGTGCCGTCTGCCTTGATCTTGTCGAGAGCTGCGAAGAATTCGGCTTCCGTGGTCGGAGCCTTGAGCCCCAGCTTGTCGAAAGCTTCCTGATTGTAGATGAAGCCGTGAATAACCGAAGCCATCGGCACGCAGAAGGTCTTCGAACCGTCGTCGGTGCTCCAAGCGGACTTGGCAACGTCGGAGAAGTTCTTCATGCCTTCAAGATCGGTCAGGTCGGAGAGCTTGCCCTTGTTGAACAGTTCGAGCGACGTGTCGAACGGACGGCAGGAAATAAGGTCGCCGCCTGAACCGGCGTCGAGCTTGGCATTGAGGGCCGCGTTATATTCGGTCGGCGCGCTCGGTGCGAAATTGATCTTGATGCCAGGATTCTTGGCTTCAAAAGCCGGAATGATTTTTTCCTGCCAGATCTGCAGATCGTCGTTACGCCAGCTTTCAACCGTCAGCGTGACATCTTCGGCAAGCGCAGCCGATCCCGACGCCAGAAGCGTGGAACCCAGCAGCATGAGTTTCAACGTATTACGAACCATTTGACCTTCTCCCGTTTTTTAGCGCGGATGCGCAACAGAGGCGAAAGTACGCCAGACCGCTTCAGTACGATCGCTCCTCGCGTTGCGGGAAAAGTACCGGCCCCCGCCGGTGATCTCCATCCCTATTCCGCGTGCTCCTCGCCCTCAGCGGCATTGCGCTCCCCTTCTGTTGAAATTAATGCCAAAAACGTACCAATTGTCCAGAGAAGTTTACAACTTTCGCGCATAAAAATTTAAAACAGTCGTTTTTCTCAAATTTTATCAACGAATTAATCAATTTTTTCACAAGCCGACAAATCTGCTTGGTTAATGGTATTTTTTTGGTATCTTCAAGCCGGAGGTATCTTCATGACTGAATTCTTCATTGGCGTCGATGGTGGCGGCACGGGATGTCGCGCCGTGGTGGCGGGTAGCGATGGTGCGATTCTGGGTTCGGGGCGCAGCGGCTCCGCCAATATCGTCACCGATCCGCGAACGGCGCTGATCAATGTGATCGCGGCGATCGATAACGCTTTTGATGATGCCGGGCTGGACAAGACGCATTATGCGACCAGTCACGCAGTTCTCGGTCTGGCAGGCGGCAATGTCGTGGGTGCAGGCACCCCGATAGAACGCGGCCTGCCCTTCGCGCACTCCAATGTGGAGTTTGACGGCGTGATCGCCCTGCAGGGTGCGCTTGGCGATCAGGACGGCATCGTTGCCATTCTCGGCACGGGCACGGCCTATATCACACGCCGGAGCGGTCGAATTCATTCAGTCGGCGGATGGGGTTTTCCCCTGAGCGATCTCGGCAGTGGCGCGCGGCTCGGTCAAAGCTTGTTGCAGGAAAGCCTGCTCGTGCATGACGGCATTCATCCACGCACACGCCTGACGACGGACCTTTTGAACGAGTTCGACAACAATCCGGATAATCTGGTCGAATTTGCCTGGACTGCGAAGCCGGGCGACTTCGGCAAATATGCTCCACGTATTTTCCAGTATGCGAACGAGGGAGACGAAACCGCACGGATGTTGCTGGAGCGTTCTGCCAGTTATGTGAGTGAAACGCTTGACGTACTGATCAAACAGGGCGCCGAACGCATCAGCCTGCTTGGCGGCATGGCACCGCTTTATGTGGAATGGCTGCCGCCACACCAGCAGAAGCTTCTGGTCAAACCGGCGGCGGATGCTTTGACAGGCGCTCTGCAACTGGCCCTCAAGCGATATGGGTCGCAAAATGGAAAGGCGCGCGAATGAGCGGAAATTTCAGCGCTTTCCTGCCCAAGAACCTGCAGGGTTCTGCTCCCTCTTCTGGTGGCCCACTCTATATGCAGCTGCGTCAGTCACTGGAGACTGCGATCCGCGCCGGGCAGCTGGTTGACGGTGAAGCCCTGCCGCCGGAACGCGACATTGCTGAATATGCCAATATCAGCCGTGTGACGGTGCGCAAGGCGGTTGATGATCTCGTCAAGGCCGGGCTTCTCGTGCGCCGTCATGGTTCGGGCACGTTCGTTGTGCGCCCGAGCGAGCGCGTGCAGCAGTCGCTCTCGATGCTGACTTCATTTACTGAGGACATGGCGCGCCGCGGCATCACCACGCAATCCAGATGGCTGGAGCGCGGCCTTTACTACCCTTCGCCTGAAGAGATGATGAAGCTGGGCGTTTCCTCGGAAACCCGCGTTGCTCGCCTCGGTCGTCTGCGCATTGCGAGTGACATGCCGCTGGCCATCGAGCGCGCAAGTCTTTCAAGCGAAATCCTGCCCGACCCGGATGCGGTCAAGGGCTCACTCTATGCCGAGCTGAGCCGCACCGGATTTCGCCCTGTGCGTGCGGTCCAGCGCATAGCAGCCTGCAACATCAAGGACCCCGACGCACGCATTCTGGGCGTCAAGGAAGGCGATGCGGGCCTGTCCATCGAACGGATTTCCTATCTGTCGTCCGGTCGGGTGGTGGAGTTTACAAAATCACTCTATCGCGGCGATGCCTATGATTTCGTAGCCGAGCTGACAATACCGCAGCCTTAGAGCGCGTTTCGATCTGATTGGATCAGATCGGCGCTCTAACTTCTTCTGTTTTAAGCATAATCTTCTCGATCCTCGTTTCACTCCGGTCGGATTATGCTCTAAGCGACCTCTATCGACGAAAACGGCCCGTTTCCGGGCCGTTTTTATTTCATGTCAGTGATGTTTCTTGCCTTCACGAGCCAGATCCGCTGTTGGATCGGCTGCGAGACGCTTGCGCGCCCGGTCATCCATCAGCTCATACCACATGGCGTTGAGCACGGCGAAAGCCGCAGCAAGCGGAAGCCCCAACAACCAGGAAAAATACCACATATCGCTTTCCTTTCTCGGTTGTTCCAAGCGCATCCTGAAAAGTGTGAAACGGTTTTCGGGATGCGCGTTGAAACGAAACTTATAGAGCGCCGATCTGATGCAATCAGATCGAAATGCACTCTAGTAAGCGTGATTGCTGTCGTCTTCGATCATGTCCTTATCGACCTTGCCCCACAGGACCTTGTAAACCCAGGACGTGTAGACAACGATCAACGGCAGGAAGATGAGCGTCACAACCAGCATGATGAACAGTGTCATATGGCTGGAAGACGAATCCCATACCGTCAGGCTTGAGCGCGGATCGAGCGACGATGGCAGAATGAACGGGAACATCGACACGCCGACCGACGAAATAATGCCGAAGATCGACAGCTTTCCGAACAGCAGCGGGGCTAATTCACGACGGCTACGCAATGCGATGAAGACCGCCAGTGCCCCCAAAATGCCGAGCGCCGGAGCGATCAGCAGGACAGGATAGTTCACATAGTTGGTGAACCATGCACCGTGATCCAGTTCCACAGTCTTGCGCAGCGGATTGGATGGCCCGTCAGTGACGATGGCGCTCGTGATCCGGTAGCCCGAAACCCAGAACCAGCTGACGACGCCAGCCAGCACATAGAGTACGACAGTCAGAAGAGCTGCGATGCTGCCGTAGGACCGGGCACGCGCCTGAATATCCCCGGTCGTCTTCAGCATCAGCCAAGAGGCGCCATGCATGCAGAGCATTGTCACCGAAAGCACGCCGCAAAGCAGTGCAAACGGATTCAGCAGACCGAAGAACGAGCCTTCATAGAATATCTGGAAGTCGTCGGCGATACGGAATGGAACGCCCTGTAGGACATTGCCGACGGCAACGCCGAAGATAAGGGCAGGAACGAAACCGCCGATGAAAAGCGCCCAGTCCCAGCCTCTCCTCCAGGCCTCACTCTCGCGCTTGGAACGATATTTGAACCCGACCGGACGCAGGATGAGTGCGAACAGGATGACAAACATCGCCAGATAGAATCCGGAGAAAGACACCGCATAGAGCTGTGGCCAGGCGGCGAAAATAGCACCGCCCCCGAGGATCAACCAGACCTGATTGCCTTCCCAGACCGGGCCGATCGTGTTGATGATGATGCGTCTCTCGACATCGGTTTTGCCGACGACGGGCATGAGTATGTCGACACCGAGGTCGAACCCGTCCATCGCGGCAAAAGCGATCAGCAATACGCCGAGCAGCACCCACCAGATGAGACGCAGGGTTTCATAGTCCAACAAATCGCTGAGTATCATGATCCTTACTCCGCAGGTGCGATGCTGGCCGGGGCGAGCATTGCTTCCGGCTTGCTGTCGGGTTCAGGTCCAGCCTTGATAGCACGGATCATCAGGCCCATCTCGATGATGAAGAGAACCGTATAGATCGCCACGAAACCAAGTATGGTCAGCAGCACTGTGGATGCTCCGAGATTGGAAACCCCGACTGCCGTCGGCAATATGCCTTCGATGACCCATGGCTGGCGGCCAAACTCCGCGACGATCCAGCCCATTTCGGCTGCGATCCACGGTAGCGGTATCGCAAACACGGCAATCCGCAACAGGAACGGATAACGGTCGAGTTTACGACGCGCAGACAGCACGAAGAATGTGCCCGTCAACAGGATCAGGAAGAAGCCGATGCCGACCATGATGCGGAAGGCCCAGAACAGGGGCAGGACACCGGGAACGGTATCGTTTGCGGCCTGTGTGATCTGTGCGTCGGTTGCCTGACGCGGATCGTCGACATAGCGCTTCAGCAGAAGCGCATAGCCCATCCACTGACTGTTATCGGCAAAGACGTCCTTCACTTCCTGCGGAACGGCATTCGTGTCGCCAGCCGCACGGATTTTCTGCAAGGCGTCATAGGCGACGATGCCATTGCGGATATGGTTCTCCGCACTTTCAACAAGATCGTTGATGCCCTGAATTGGGGTGGTGAGAGAACGCGTACCGATCAGGCCCATGACCCATGGAATATGCACCGCGAAGTGAGTTTCGCGTGCTGCCTGATCCGGGAAACCGAATACGGTGAACGAAGCCGGAGCCGGTTCTGTTTCCCACATGGCTTCAATCGCCGCGATCTTCATCTTCTGATGTTCGTTGGCCAGATAGCCGCTTTCGTCACCAAGGACGACGACGGAAAGAGTTGCGGCAAGACCGAACGATGCTGCAATGGTCATCGAGCGCTTGGCGAGTTCTACCGAGCGTCCCTTGAGCAGATACCAGGCCGAAACACCGAGGACGAAAACAGACGCGGTGACATAACCGGCAGAAACCGTATGCACGAACTTGGCCTGCGCGACCGGGTTCATCAGCACTGCGAAGAAATCGGTGATTTCCATACGCATGGTTTCGGGATTGAATGCCGACCCGACCGGATTCTGCATCCAGCCATTGGCGATCAGAATCCACAGTGCCGAGAAGTTGGAACCTGCCGCGACCGCATAAGTCGCCATGAGGTGCCCGACTTTCGACAGGCGATCCCAGCCGAAGAAGAACAGACCTACGAAGGTCGCTTCAAGGAAGAAAGCCATAAGGCCTTCGATGGCGAGCGGTGCGCCGAAGATGTCGCCGACATAGTGGCTGTAATAACTCCAGTTCATGCCGAACTGGAATTCCATCACGATGCCCGTCGCGACGCCCATGACAAAGTTGATGCCAAACAGCGTACCCCAAAATTTCGTCATCTGCCGCCAGATGAGTCGCCCCGTCATCACGTAAACGGTTTCCATGATGGCAAGCAGCACGGAAAGACCCAAGGTCAGAGGTACGAAGAGGAAGTGATAAAGTGCCGTGATTGCAAACTGCAATCGCGACAGGGAGACAATATCGAGTTCCATCTCTTTAAGCCGGTAACCCGGCCCTCCTGGTGTTATGAGCGGCGCTTCAGCGCGGCCCCCTTTTGAAAACGGCGGCTTCCTGGAAACCGTACTCCGCTTCAATTTCAAATATCGGTCCAGATATGGACACGGACTTCAAATCATTTCCATGTCCGCGCAGCTCACCTCATGGTTTCGAGGATTTCGCCGAAGCGCGGCGAACTCTTACCTACAGACTCAACTAGAGCGCCTTGATTTAAAACAATGATCCGTTCGCAAATTCGCGCTTCGCGACTGATATGCGTTGCGATCAGCAATGCGCGAGAACCTGCTCTCGCCTTGAGGCGATCGAGAACATCCTGTGCGGTTGCGTTATCGAGACCTTCGGTCGGTTCATCCAGTAGCCAGAGCGGCGCATCGGTCAGGAAAAGCCGCGCCAGGGCCAGACGACGTGCTTGCCCGCCCGAAAGTCCCAGTCCGCCCTCACCCAGCATTGCGTCCAGTCCGGCAGGCAATTCATCGATAAACGCGCCAAGGCCCGCAGCCCGCAAAGCGTCAATCAGTTCCTCATCGCTCGCATCGGCACGCGCCAGCCGGAGATTGTCGCGAAGACTATCCTGAAATAGCTCTGTCCGCTGCGTGAGAAGGCGCGCGGGCAAAACCGAAACGCTGCCCTGATCAGCCGGAATTTCTCCGGCAAGGAGATTGAACAAGGTCGATTTGCCTGCGCCGCTTGTGCCGACGACGGCAATACGCTCACCCGCTGCAATATCGAGATCGAGGTTTTTGAGGGCATCGTGATCCGCGCCCTCGTGACGAACCGACACGTTTTTCAGATGAACCGCTACGCCATTCTCAGGTTTTTTGGGTGCCGTTAGTTCAGCGTCATCGTTCAGTTGAGGTGCAACCCGCTTGGCAGCAAGTATCGTGCGCCCGAGTTCCATCGCGCCGCGCCGCAATGCTGAAAACGGCTCCATCGCACCAAGAATGATAAGCATTCCGAGCGCTGCGACGGGCGCACCGATCATTCCTGACTGCATCAGCAAACCAACGGCGACAAGGCCACCTGCAAGCAACGCAGCGTGAACAATGCCGAAACCAGCCCCGGTAGCGATCTCTATGCGATTAAGCTTGCGATCCGAAGCGGCGACATAGCCGTCTGCACGGACCAAAGCCAGCTTCTGATCTTCGAGGCGCCCAGCCATAAGAAGTTCAGTCTGCCCGGCAACGAGATCGACGGTACGGGCGCGCAGCGCTTCCGTACCTTTTGCTCGTTGTCGCATGGATTTTTCGGAACGACGAGCCGCAGCAAGCGGAAGGCCCAGACCGGCAACAAGCAGGACAAGAGCAACCAGCAACCCGAAAAGGGGGCTCATCAGGCCGAGAGCGATGCCAGCCACAAGCGCGGTAGCGAGTGCAGCACCGACAGGCACCACCACGCGCAGATAAAGCGAGTCGAGTGCATCAATGTCTGCCGTCAGGCGGAACAGGAGACGCGCAGGGCGCTTCAATAGCGCGTTTGCAGCGGTCGGGCGCGCCCAGCTACGGAACAGCTTTTCGCGCAGTGCGGCAAGGATCGCAAGCGTTGCATCATGGGTGACGAGCCGCTCCAGATAACGCGAACCGGTACGCAGGATCGCCAGCAGACGAATACCGGCTGCAGGAGCGAACACATCGAACACAACCGCCGTCGCCATGCTCAAGCCCGCAATCGCCGTTGCCGTTATGAACCAGCCTGACAGGCCGAGAAGAGCGATACCGGCAAGGACCGTTACAGTAGCCGTCGCGATACCGGCAAGAAGTGCTGTCCCCTTGGTGCGGAAAAAGAGGCGCAGGATCGGTTGCAACGATTGAAAACCGTTCATTCTGCCGCCCTCCTCTGCCAGACAGGATCGTTATCCACGCTGCCGTCCAGACGGACGATACGGTCCATCCTGCGGGCAAGGGTTTCGTCATGGGTAGCGACGATGAGCGTCTTGCCTTTGGCTAGCCTGAGAAGGCTGTCGGCAATGACCTTCGCGGTTTCCTGGTCAAGATGGGCTGTAGGTTCATCGGCCAGGATAATATCGGCATTGAGATCAACTGCCGCTCGAGACAGCGCCAGCCGCAGGGCTTCGCCACCGGATATTCCCGCACCGTTCTCGCCGATGAGACTGTTGCCGGTGACACCCAGAACATGACCGAGCGCCATGTCATCAATGATGGCTTTGGTGGTTTCCACATCGGCTTGCCGACCGAGCGTGATGTTCTGACGAGCAGAACCGGCAAAGATATGCGGCTTCTGTCCGATCCAGCTCATCCTTGAGCGAAGCGCCTCTGCTGTATCTTCGGCCAACCCGATTCCACCGATTTCAATTTGGCCAGTTTGAGGAGCCGTCAGCCCGGCAACAAGGGCCAGAACAGTCGATTTCCCATAGCCGCTCGGCGCCAGCAGAGCCACGTGCTCGCCTGCCGCAATATCGAGATTGAATGCGGTGAGAACCTTGCCCCCAGTCCCATAACCAAAGTCGATATTGTGTAGAGTTACGGTAGGAGCATCACCAGTTGCTGCGTGGCTTCCAACCTTGCCGACAATTGGCATCGGATGTTCAGCCAGCTTTTCCAGTGCATCAATTGAAGCTTCGCCCGCTGCACGGTCGTGCCAGACCGCTGAAAGATCGCGCAATGGTTCGAAGAATGCAGGCGATAGAAGCAGGACGAAAAGACCTTCGGCCAAAGTCAGCTTATGGCCCCACGCTCCGAAGTTGAGCTGGCCCAGCAGATGGAAGCCGATATAAACCGCGACCATGGCAACGCCGATAGCAGCGAAGAGTTCAAGCACAGCCGAAGACAGAAATGCGATGCGCAGGACAGACATCGTCTTGGAACGCAAGGTTTCGGCGTTCTGGCGCAGCCGGTTCGCCGTCGCGTCCACGGCATGGAATGTGCGAATGGTTGCAAGGCCGCGCAGACGGTCAAGCAGAAAGCCGTTCATTCCGCCAAGGGCTGTCAGTTGCTTTTCGCTGGCGGCCTTTGCACGCCAGCCGATCAATGCCATAAAGATCGGTATCAGCGGTGCGGCCACCATCAGGACAAGTGCTGCAGCCCAGGAATACCAGAGTACGACGGCAAGTATTGCGAATGGGATCAGCATCACGCGGATGCGGACCGGCACGAAGCGCGACAGATAAGGAACGACCATTTCCGCCTGTTCGGCAAGAATACTTGCCGCCTCACCGGATGACGGGCGCGTCACATCAAGCGGCGAACGTTGCGCAAGCGCTGAAACAGCATTGGTTCGAAGTCGGGAAAGTTCCAGTCGGGCGGCGTCGAAAGCTTTGGTAGCACCTGCACTATCAAGAAGGCTGCGCAGACAGCCGAGAACGAATATGCCCGCCGCGCTGTAATAGATGGAATTATCGAAGCCAGTGTCGGCCAGTCGTCCGATTGCGTATGCGAGAATGCCCGCTTGCGGCAGCCACAAAAGTGCGGCTAACGCCTGAAGATATGCCCCCCGCTTCAGCAAAGACGGAACAGGACGACGCTGCGAGCGGCGCGAACCTTGTTGGTCGCTTGCCGCTTCGCCGTCTTCTGCCGTCAAAGTTTCCGTTCGGGGGACAACGGACGTCACTCTCTCTTAGGCTCCTTTTTGGCCGATGTTCGCCCGCGTCCGAGCGCCACGATCCTGTCCGTGGTTTCAAGGAAGCGGGTCACCTTGGCGCCAAGCGCCAGAAGACTTGTCAAACGGTCGGTATCGAGTCGCTTGACGTCGTCGTACCAGTTGGTCAGCCTTTCGATCAGGCCGTACATGTCCTTCATGCGATCCTGCGCATAAAGATCGCTGTCGCCTTTCGGCTGCTCCATCAGGATTTCACGCAGAACCGAGAGCGTGGGATCGATCTCGCGCTTCTTGCGCTCTTCAGCGAGCGTGCGCAGAATCTGCCACACATCGTCGGGCGTCGTGAAGAAATCGCGGCGATCACCGGGAATGTGCTTCAGCAGCACCAGATTCCAGCCCTGCAATTCACGAATACCCATGGACACATTCGAACGTGACACACCGAGAGCATCGACGATCTGGTCAGCGCAAAGAGGCTCAGGCGACACGTAAAGCAGTGCATAGATCTGCCCCACGGTGCGGTTGATGCCCCAACGGCTGCCCATTTCTCCGAAGTGGAGCACGAACGACTGAACGATTGGCGACAATTCCAAAATTCTCTCTCCCGTAAATTCTGAACTTTCAGAAATTACTGAAATTCAGATAATTCAAATGGCTTGAACCTTCAATCCGTTTGTCCCGGGCGAAAGCCCGAATGGACAATTGGCCGCAGCCCCGGACACTCCTCCAAATGCCCGAAAACACGATAGGCCACCGCTTCCGCTCCGCAGTCGGTGGGCAGTCAGGCCAGAGATTCGGCAAATGGCAGATAATGTTTCCGATCAGCAGGATAGCCGGTCTTGAAGCGAACTCCAAAACAGGTCTCCGGTCAGCCCGGAAGCAACAGCCGCTGCTTCCATGACGGAGCAGCGAATTTCCCCATTTGGTGCGACGGAAAACGCAAGCTTTCCGCCCTCTCCGCACCCTCAAGCATGATACCTACAGACCTATAGCGGGTCGGAAGATGAAGGCAGCTCCTTGCTGTCCTGCGTTCTGTCGCGATGGATCACGGCGCGGCTGAGCAGCATGAGCGTTACCGGCGTTGTGACGACCACAAAGACGGTAATCAGCACTTCATGCAGAATCGGCTTCGATTGCAAGATGGAGAAAAATATGATCGAAGCGATCAAGATTCCGCCAGCACCAAACGACGAGCCAAGCGTGGGGGCGTGAACACGCTCGTAAAAGCTTTTGAAGCGGACGAGTCCGATGCATCCAACGAGTGTCAGGAAGGCGCCGGAGACCAGAAAAAACGCAATGATCACAGCGGCCCATACGGGAAGTTCACCTGCATTGATCACTCAATCACCTCCCCGCGCATGAGGAATTTTGAAAGCGCCACGGTGGCAACGAAACCCAGAAGAGCGATAATCAGCGCCGTCTCGAAATAAATGATGCTGCCCGTGCGTATGCCGAACGTGATCAGGAGAAGCAGCGCGTTGAGGTAGAGCGCATCGGCCGCAAGAATGCGATCCTGCGCACGCGGGCCTACAAGCAGCCGATAAACCACACAAGCCAGAGCGCCAAGAAGCATCAGCTGAGAAGCAAGCAGGGACCAGAAGATGATGACTGCACTCATGCGGATTTCTCCTCTTCCATGACGTCTGCCGCTCCGAATATCTTGATGAGCGGCTGCTCATATCTTCCCTTGATCGTGTCCCGCCACGCCTGCGCATCATCCAGATCGAGTACGTGGATGGTCAGTTCGTGCCTTGCAGCGTTGTAATCCACCCAGGCCGTGCCCGGCGTCGCTGTAATTATGCAGGCGAGAACGGCGAGAGCGGTCCGGTTTTCCAGATCGAGCTGGATAACGACAAAGCCCGGACGCCGCTTGCGCTTGCGTGACAGAATGATGCCAGCCACCGCGATATTGGATTGCAGGATGTCGTAGCTCATGGTGCCGAACAGCAAGAGCATCGTCGGGATGGAACGAATATGGTTCTTCTGCGGTTGCAGGGCCGTCATGATGAGACACGCCACGAGCGCGATGATCGCGCCAAGCAGGAGCTGTGCCCGAGTGAAGCCGTTCAAAAGCAGCCAGAACAGGAGCAACGAGGCGAACAGAAGCGGGTAAGGCAGGATCTTTTTCACTGTGCCCCCTCCGTTTCGGTGCCTGCGCGCGGCGCGTTGAGGACACTGCTGATATAGGATGCGGGATTATGCAGCGAACGCGCCGTTTCATCCATATAACGCATCGCCGGGCCGGCAGCGATTGTCAGCGCCAGACAGATCGCCAGAAGCCCCGCAATCGGAACGACTTCCCGGACCAGAACGCGTGGCACGTTGCCTTCGAGCGATGCCCAAAACGTGCGAATGCCGGTACGTGTCATCGCGATCAGTGCTGAAAGACCAGACAGCAGAAGGAGCGCGACCAAAGCCCAGCTTGCCGGACTGACTGGCATTGCGAGCTGCGGTGTCGGACTGTCGCCGTTGAAAACCGCTGCCAGAATCAGGAATTTGGCAATGAATCCAGAGAATGGCGGCAGGCCGATCAGCAATATCGCACAAATGCCGAAAAACGTTCCCAGGACGGCAAGGGTTGCGGGCAACACAGCCCCGACTTCGTCTTCGTCTTCTTCCTCCTCATCGTCACCATAGGCTTCCATGGTAACGGCGAGAACGTTTGCAGCCGCATCTTGACCGCGTTCGATCAGTTCGATCAGCAGGAAAAAAGCCGCGATGGTAAGCGTGGAACTCACCATATAGAACAGCGCGGCGCCGGTCATGGCGGTGTTACCGCTGCCAATGGCAGCCAGCAACGTGCCCGAGGATACGAGGATACTATAGCTGGCAAGACGTCCCATTGCTTGCGATGCGACCACCCCGATCAGGCCGAAGGCCAGTGTGACCATTCCACCGAAATAGAGCCAGTCATTGCCGAAACCATAGGAAGAACCGGCACCGATGCCGAACATCAGAGGCGACAGGCGCAAAAGGACGTAAATGCCGACCTTGCTCATGATGGCGAAGACCGCCGCCACCGGTGCTGCTGCTGCCGTATAGGTTGGCGCAAGCCAGAAATTGAGCGGCCACATGCCTGCCTTGACGAGGAAGGCAACGCCCAGAACCGCAGCACCTGCTTCAAGCAGCATACGATCTTCAGCTGCGACCTGCGGAATTCTCTGTGCAAGATCGGCCATATTCAAGGTGCCGGTCACGCCATAGATCAGGCTGACGCCGATCAGAAACAGAGACGACGCGACGAGATTGACGGCAATATAATGCATGCCGGCCTTTACGCGCGCCGGACCTGATCCATGCAGCGCCAGGCCGTAGGATGCCGCCAGCATCACTTCGAAGAACACGAAGAGGTTGAACAGATCACCAGTCAGAAATGCGCCGTTCAGCCCCATCAGCAAAAGCTGGAAGATTGTATGGAAATGCGGGCTGGCTTTGTGCCAGTGCGCGAGTGCGAAGCTGAGTGAAGCCATGCCGAGCAGGCTGGTCAGCACAAGCATAAGGGCCGCGAGACGATCCAGAACCAGCACGATGCCGAACGGTGCGGGCCAGTTGCCGATCAGGTAAACCAGAGCGTCAGGGGCCCTGTTGCTCGCCATGCCAGCAAGCATGATGGCAATCGCGATCAAACCCAATGTCGAGATGGAGTTGATGGCCATCTTGAGCTTGCGCTTGCGCTCATCGAACAGCAGCAAGACAGCTGCCGTGACGAGCGGCAGAATGATTGGAGCAACGATGAGGTGCGTTTTCCAGTCCAACATCAGTTCTCCTTGCCGTCCACGTGGTCCGTACGCGTCAACCCGCGCGAAGCGAGCAGCACGACAAGGAAAAGTGCGGTCATTGCGAAACCGATGACGATGGCGGTCAGTACGAGCGCCTGTGGTACCGGATCGGTATATTGTGCGGCCTGAACGTCAACACCGCTATCGAGCACCGGGGCAGCATTCGTGCGCAAGCGTCCCATCGAAAAGATGAAGAGATTGACCGCGTAGGAAATCAGCGACAGGCCGATTGCCACCTGGAAGGTACGCGGGCGGAGAATGAGCCAAACGCCGGATGCCATCAACACGCCGATTGCCAGAGCAAGAACGAGTTCCATCAGTTCTCCTCCTTCGTTGCGGCCAGCTTCTCGACACGGTGTTTACGGAGTGATTGGTGTGCGAGTGCAATCAAAACCAGCACGGTAGCGCCAACCACGAGGGTGAAGACGCCAAGATCGAACAGCAGGGCGCTGGCTGTCGGCATTTTTCCGATATGCGGTATTTCCGTATATTGGAAGAATGTGGTGAGGAACGGATAGCCGAAGAACCACGACCCCGCGCCTGTTGCCGCTGCAAACAGCAGTCCGAGCCCGATCCAGCGCAATGGCAGAATGCGTAAGCGGTCCTCGACCACGCGTGCACCAGACGCCAGATATTGCAGCAAAAATGCAATTGCGAGCGTAATACCGGCTGCGAATCCGCCGCCTGGCAGATCATGACCGCGCAGGAACAGATGCACTGCCAGCACAATGATAACCGGGAACAACCATTGCATGATGACGGACGGCACGGCCAGATAATCGGCCAGTGTTTCACCTGCCTTGCGGTCAGGCGCTGCCTCGTCATAGGCGTCCTGGATTTTCTGCTGGGCTGTCGATCCGGTTGTGTCAGGGGCAGGACGGAAACGACGCAGGAGCGCAAAAACCGTGAGGCCCACGATGCCGAGGACGGCAATTTCGCCAAACGTATCGAAAGCACGGAAGTCGACCAGAATGACGTTCACGACATTCTTGCCACCGCCGCCTGAATAGGCGTTTTCGAGGAAATAATCGCCGATGCTGCTGGGCGAAATACGCGTCATAACAGCATAGGCGATGACAGCGACCCCTGCCCCACTGCCGATTGCAAGCAACAAGTCGCGATAACGGCGGATGCGCGGACCTATCTGCACCGGGAGCGGATCAGGATCTTCCCAACGCTTCGGCAGCCAGCGAAGCCCGAGCAGCAGCAGAACAGTGGTGACGATCTCGACCAGCAACTGGGTCACAGCAAGATCGGGCGCGGACAGCCAGACGAAGGTGATGCAGGTAACGAGCCCCGCCCCTCCGAGGAGGATCAACGCCGCAAGTCGGTGGTACTTGGCCTGATAGGCTGCGCCGATAGCACAGGCACCACCAAGTATCCAAAGTCCGGCAAAAATCGGGTCCACGGGCTGGGCGCCAAGCGAACCTGACTGCAAGCCGGAAACGAAAATCGGCCAGGCAGCTGCAAGGACGGCCACCGCAACCACGATACGGAGCTGCGGCTGCAGACGACGCGTGCTGAGGAAGGATTCTGCCTTACGTGCCCAGTTCCATGACAAGGTCACGAGAACACGTTCGAAAATGCGCTGCCCTTGCAAATGCCGGAATAAGGGGGGGCCGTCTTCACTGGTGGCAAGATAGTTTTTCAGCATCCAGTGCAGAAGAATACCGCCGATCATGGCGACGATACTCATCATCAGCGGCAGGTTGAAGCCGTGCCAGACCGAGAGACTATATTCTGGCGTCGCCTTGCCCAGCACCGACAGAACAGCCGAATGCAGAAACGGTCCGATGGAAAGGCCAGGAATGATGCCGATCAACAGGCAAAGCAACACCAGAAGCTCGATGGGACGACGCATCCAGTGCGGCGGTTCGTGCGGCTCATGCGGCAGGTCATGCGGTGGTGGTCCGAAGAACGTCGAATAAATAAAGCGCACCGAATAGGCGACCGTGAAGATACCGGCAATCGTGGCGACATAGGGCGTGATCGTATCGAGCCACGACGCCATGTGCGTTTCCACCGCCTCAGCAAAGAACATTTCCTTGGAAATAAAGCCGTTGAGCAACGGTACGCCTGCCATTGCCGCACTCGCGACCATGGCGAGCGTTGCTGTATAGGGCATGGGACGCAACAGCCCGCTCAGCTTTCGCATGTCGCGCGTGCCGGTCTCATGATCGATGATGCCCGCAGCCATGAACAGCGATGCCTTGAAAATCGCATGGTTGACCATGTGAAAGATCGCGGCAACCGCAGCAAGTGGGCTGCCAAGAGAAAGCAGAACGGTAATCAGACCAAGGTTACTGATGGTCGAATAGGCAAGCAGCCCTTTGAGGTCCTGCTGGAAAACTGCGAAGAAGCTGGCAATCAGAAGCGTGATCAGCCCTGCCGAACCGACGATCCAGAACCACTCTTCTGTTCCGCTGAGAACCGGCCACAGGCGCGCCAGCAGGAAGACGCCAGCCTTCACCATGGTGGCCGAATGCAGATAGGCCGAAACGGGCGTTGGCGCTGCCATCGCATTGGGAAGCCAGAAGTGGAACGGAAACTGCGCGCTTTTCGTAAAGGCACCGAGCAGGATCAGAATGAGCGCCACGCTATAAAGCGGATGTGTCCGAACGATGTTCCCCGCTGCCAGAACTGTGTCGAGATCGTAGCTTCCGACAATATGGCCGAGGATCAGAACGCCTGCCAGCAGACAGAAACCACCGATACCCGTCACGGTCAGCGCCATACGTGCGCCGTCGCGGGCACTGGCATTATGATACCAATAGCCGATCAGCAGGAACGAGAAGATGCTGGTCAGCTCCCAGAACACGGCGAGCAATATCAGATTGCCGGATAGAACTACGCCGAGCATCGATCCCATAAAGGACAGCAGGAACGAGAAGAACCTCGGCACGGGATCTTCGGGCGACATGTAATAACGCGCATAAATGACGACCAGCAGGCCGATACCCGTGATGAGCATCGCGAAAAGCCAGGCGAAGCCATCCATTCGGAAGGTGACATTGAGGCCATAGGCCGGAAGCCATTCCACAGTGCCATGAAGCACCTTGCCGTCCGACACGATGGGATAAAGGCTGGCGGTGACAATAAAGGCAACAAGCGCAATCGCTGCCGTAAACCAGGCCGAACCGCTACGATCCGCCCCCCTGAATAAGCCGGTTATGGCGCTGCCAAGAAATGGTAGAAGGACAAGCAGGAAAAGCATTCTGCCGTCCATCGTCATGCGCCACAGGCCTCCTAGCCGAAATCAAGGTTGATCCGAAGCAGGCACCGCTCAAGAAAACAGCAACAGAATCGCTCCGGCAAGTTGTAGTGAGGAATCATATATTCCGATGGCCTTATTATGACCGGCCACGGAACATTATGGCAATAGCTTTCAATGGCTTATCGCATAGATTTGAATCATTTTATCGTTCCCTGCGCCGGAAAATCTATAATTTGTCGACTGCTGCGAACCTCGATACCTGATTGTCGACCATACTGACCTGAAAATCTTTCAGCCGGATGACACAAAACTTGCCATGAATTTTACCGCAGATGCGGCTTCATCCTTCAAGCAAAATCGCCGATAGCCGTTCGGCCTGAACACGAATGTCCGGTACGGCAGTAACCTCCCAGAACGCGCCTTTCGTAACAGGTCCGATACCGAAAAACGGACCGGATGGCTCTCCTCGCTTATTGAGAATCTGCAGATCCCGTGTGACGTCAAAACCGAGATCGAGTGGATCCGGTCGGGCCAAGCCATGTTCCATGAGACCGATCAGTGCCGCATTGCGGGTTGTCGAAAAACGTGGATTGCCGCCACGACAATCAATAACCGTCGATACCTGCAGTTTTTCGACATGCTCACTACGCCGAGGGCGATAACGGACTTCAATCTCCTCGCCTTGGTCGCGCACCGAAACCAGATGGCCTGCCGCGACTTTAAGCTGGCCGCTGTTCACGGCAGCTTCGATACGCTCTGCGACAGCCGGTGCCATGCGATGCCGGTGCACATCCCACCAAGGACGCAGATGACGGAGGAAGCTGCGGCGTTGCGACGTCGGCAGGCTCGCCCAGATGTGTTGTGTATGCGGACGCAGACCATCCATCACGCCACGCCAGCCGGAACCGGTTTTTTCCGCTTCCGTCATCATGGCACGCACGTGCTGCACAAGCTTGGAAAGGCCCAGCGATAGCGGGAGATCGTCTGCCTCGACCGGGAAAGCTTGCGCAGGGGCATGAACCGCAGGAAGAAGCCCACGGCGCGAGATCGCATAGATTTCCGCACGATGCCCGTTGTCGAGCAGCGACAGGACGCTGTCGATCATCGACAGACCTGTGCCGAATATAGTCACCGGCGCATCTGTCGGCACATCGAAATAGCCATTGCTCGACCAGTATTCCGTAACGTGATTGCCGGATTTCGCGATGGCGGCCTCATTTCCCGTGGCCACAATCACCGCATCGGCAATGAACGTGTCTCCTGTCTCAGCGGTAACGGCTGCTCTGCCGTCCTTCAGCGCGACATCGACGACGCCGGTCTTTTCAACCTTCAAACGTGTATCATCGTCAGAAAGATAAGGCGCGATAAGATGCTTCAGATAGGAGCGGTAGAGTTTGCGTGGTGCAAAACTGTGTGGCTCCCACAAATGGCCGGGAGCGGCAATGTCGCTCGACTGCAACCAGTTCAGGAAATGATCCGGCTGATCGGGATATGCGCTCATATTGCTGGCGCGGACATTGAGAAGATGGCTCGGATTTTCCGTCGCGTATGCGATGCCTGCCCCTAATTGACCTGAACGCTCGAAAATCCGCACGGTCGAATCTGGTGAGCGCCGAAGCAATTGTGCAGCCAGGATGATGCCGCTTGCGCCCGCTCCGATGATAATGAATGACTTCAAACTATCGTGACCTCGTCCCTTTTCACGACAACGATAAGAAAAGCGCGTCGTCAAACTATCGTTTTTAAATCCCACTGTTTTAGTTAGATTCCGATAAACAATCGCTCTTGTAAACCCCATAAAGCTGGGATGTTGCGCTGTTCAGATGCCTGCAGGGCGCGGATAGCACATGGACGCAACGATCAAAACGTAAACAGTAAAACCCGGCTAACAACGGATCGTTGACAGTGTGTTTCAGAAACACGGGCTGGCTTCGACAGCCAAAATAACAATATTTCCCTCAACATCATTCATGAGGTTGTCTTGAAAATCCCAAGCCAGACAGCCTGTTGGACCGCTGAAACACAGGACAGAATAATGAACAATTCCCTGCTGAATTCCATCAAGAAGCGCCGCACACAGTACGCTCTGGGCAAGTCCCTTCCGCTGTCGAATGAAGACACCGCCGAGCTGATCCGTGAAGCGGTCAAGCACACGCCGTCTTCGTTTAATTCGCAGAGCTCGCGCGCTGTGATCCTGTTTGACGCCGAGAGCGACAGGCTGTGGAACATCGTGAAGGAAACACTTCACCAGATCGTCCCTGCCGACGCTTTCGCCCAGACCGAAGCCAAAATCGACAGCTTCTCCGCCGGTGCAGGCACGGTTCTGTTCTATGAAGACCAGAACGTCGTTAAGGGTCTTCAGGAAAACTTCCCGCTTTACGCTGACAACTTCCCCGTCTGGTCTGAACAGTCGGGCGGTATGGCGCAACATTCGGTCTGGACCGCGCTCGCCAACGCCGGCATTGGTGCCAGCCTTCAGCACTACAACCCGCTGATCGACCACGAAGTCGCCAAGGCTTGGGACGTTCCGGCTTCGTGGAAGCTCCGCGCACAGATGCCGTTCGGCTCGAACGAACAGCCTTTTGCTGAAAAGGCTTTCATGGACGATGGCGACCGCTTCAAAGTGTTCTTCTAATCGCCTGATTGTACTGTATGAATTGAGCCGGGGGAATTTTCCTCCGGCTTTTGCATTTCCGCGGAAAAATATTTCATCAGACCGTTGTCCCCTCCCCAAAAGCTGGCTGTAATGGAGAAGCTTTGAAGAGAGTCGCGAACAAAGCGACAGGCTCTTGAAGCTTCATCAATGCAGGGCTGCGATTGCGCAACATATGCGTATTGCACAGCCCGGAGGGGAAGTTGCATGACGACCGTAATACTGTCACTCATTCAGAATAACTCGAAGGCAGACCATACAAGATATGGCCTTGCACGAAAGCTGCTGCGCGCATCGATTCCAGCCGCACTGGCATTCACGCTCTTTCTATCGGCATCACCCAAGGCAGTGGAAGCAGCTACACCGACTGACACGCTCGTCATTGCCATGAGCATAGATGACGTCATTTCGCTCGACCCGGCGGAAATCTTCGAGATCACGACGTCTGAAGTGCTCACCAGCACCTATGAACGCCTCGTCACGACTGACACCAAAGACCCGACGAAGATCATCCCCCAGATTGCCGAAAGCTGGGCCTTTTCCGATGACGGTAAGTCGATCACGTTCAAAATCCGCAAGGGCCTAAAATTCGCCTCCGGCAACCCGCTGACGGCACACGACGCCGCTTATTCGCTGCAGCGCGCGATCAAGCTCGACAAGAGCCCGGCCTTCATTCTCAGCCAGTTCGGTCTCACTCGCGATAATGCCGATCAGAATATTGTTGCCACCGACGACGAAACGCTTGTGTTCACGACCGGCAAGGCGTTTGCGCCAAGCTTCGTCCTGAACTGTCTGACATCCAGCGTTGCGTCGATTGTCGACAGCAAGTTGGTCAAGGAGCATGAGCAGAAGGCAGAGAAGACCAAGGATTTTCCTTACGAAACCGATTTCGGTTATGAATGGCTGAAGACCAATTACGCCGGTTCCGGTCCTTTCGCATTGAAGCAATGGCGCGCAAATGAAGTCCTGCTTCTGGAGCGCAACGAAAATTATAGCGATGCAAAACCTGCAATGAAGCGCGTTATCTATCGCCACGTGAAAGAAGGCGTTTCGCAGCGCCTGCTCTTGCAGGCGGGCGACATCGACATTGCACGCAATCTGGAACCTGGCGATATCGAGGAATTGAGCAAGGATCAGAAATACCATGTCATCAACGCCCCGAAGGGGCGCGTCTATTATCTGGTCGCCAACCAGAATGTACCTGAACTCGCAAAGCCCGAAGTCCGGCAGGCACTGAAATACCTGGTCGATTACGATACGATAGAAGCGAAGCTCATCAAGGGTATCGGTCGCACGCACCAGTCCTTCCTGCCACTCGGCATGTTCGGTGCTGTCGGCGACAAGCCATTCACCTACGACGTCGATAAAGCCAAGGAACTTCTCGCCAAAGCTGGCCTCAAGGACGGTTTCAAGGTGACGCTCGATGTACGTAACAGCCAGCCATTCGTCGGCATAGCGGAAAGCATTCAGCAGACGATGGGTAAGGCAGGCGTTCAGGTGGAAATCCTGCAGGGTGACGGCAAGCTGACCACCACCAAGGTTCGCGCACGCAAGCACCAGTTGGCGCTGGGTATATGGGGACCGGATTATTGGGATCCGCATACCAATGCGGTCACGTTCACCAACAATCCAAACAATGGCGAAGATGTCTCGATGCGCACCAACGCCTGGCAGGCGCATTGGGAAATTCCGGAACTGACGGCGGAAACAATGGCTGCTGTTGAAGAGCGCGATACAGCCAAACGTGAGAAGATGTATCATGATCTTCAAAAGAAGTTTCAGGAAACAAGCCCGTTCGCGATCATCTATCAGCAGATTGAAACGGCTGTGACGGGTCCGAATGTGCACGATTTCAACATGGTGGCCGATGCCAACTATGTTCAGACCGTAACGAAGGACTGATGCGATACGAAAAGGCCGGGCAAAGTGCCCGGCCTTTTTACTCGTCGTCGAAACTGAACGGCGGCAATTTTTCCAACGCGGATTTTAGCGCTTCCGACCAGCTTTCCGATACGGTCTGATAATAAGGATCCGTGGCCTCGAACCGTCTGCGAGCGCCAGTTTCAAAACTGTCCGCTTCATAAATCTGCATGTCGAGCGGAAGCCCAACTGAAAGGTTGGCTTTCAGTGTGGAATCGAACGAAACCAGCAGCAGCTTCACCGCTTCCTCGAAACTCATCTGCTCCTGATAAGCGCGCACGAGGATCGGTTTTCCATATTTGTTCTCGCCAATCTGGAAAAAAGGCGTATCGGCCGAGCTCTCGATAAAATTGCCTTCGGGATAGATATAGAAAAGGCGCGATTGTCCGCCCTTGATCTGTCCGCCGAGAATGAACGATGCGCCGAAAGCATCGGCATTCTGTCCACCGGTAGCGGAGTTCTGGATCACTTCCTTGACGGTGTCACCGACAAGACGCGCAACCTGAAACATGGAAGGCGCGTCGAAAACCGAGGGGTGCCTGTCTGCCGGAGCTTTCATCCGTTCTTCCAGAAGACTTGCAACGGCTTGCGTTGTCGCGAGGTTTCCCGCCGAAAGCAGAACAATCACGCGCTCGCCGGGCTCTGACCAGCTTCGCATTTTTGAGAAGACAGAAATATTGTCGAGCCCGGCATTCGTCCGTGTATCGGACATGAACACAAGGCCACGATCGATTTTCATTCCAACACAATAGGTCATAAGCAATATCCGGCAGGCAACTCGCTATCCAGAAAGATCACTGCCCTACATTGATGTGAACCGCAAGGCTTTCCACCGTGCCGCCCAGACGAACGCCGGAAATCGGGGCCGCATCACGATAGTCGAGGCCGGTTGCAATCCGCACGTAACGGTCATTCGGGCAAATATTGTTGGCGGCATCGAACCCCACCCATCCCAGGCCATCGATATGGGCTTCAGCCCATGCGTGACTTGCGGTCTGTTCTTCCACACCTTCCATCATCAGATATCCCGATACGTATCGCGCCGGAATGCCGATCAATCGGGCTGTGGAAAGGAAAACATGCGTGTGATCCTGGCAAACGCCCTTCCCACTTTCCAGAGCGCTTTCAGCATCCGTTGAAACGCTCGTCGTCCCCGGCATATAGGCGACCGCCTTGTGGATGGTGTTCATCAGATCGTGCATCAGGGCAAGCCGTTCCTGCCCGGTCGTGAGATCAGCTGCCAGCGCCTTGATGCGTTCGCCCGGCGCAGTCAGCGGCGTCTCGCGCTCGAAGAGCCAGAGCGGCGCATAACCATAGACTGATCCAAGCACTCCGGCCCGGTCTTCCATCTCGACGCTGCCGCTGGCGGTTATGACAATTTCATTGATATTGCGAGAATGCTGGACCAGATCGGTCTTGTTGCCGAAGCCGTCGACATAGGAAACCTCCGGCTCACCGCCTTCGATTTTTAACTCCCAGTGCTTGACCATCTGGCCCGGCACCGTTGGCGGACGCAGCCGCAACCTTTGCACCGCATAAGGAACCGGATGCTCATAGCGATAATGTGAAACGTGCCGGATGTTGAGCAGCAAGCGAAGACCTCAATAGAAATTATAGGTTTCAGCAATCTCGTTGCCGAGCCGGTTGTTGCGAGTGATGAATTCGGTCAGAAACTCATGCAAGCCCACATCGAAGATCGCGGATATGTCCTGATTTTGCAGGCTTGCATAGATTTTGTCCGCTGTCGCGTGGCAGGCAGCACGATTGCCATAATCTTTCGACAGGTAATCCAGATGTTCGGCGATGCTGCGATAGCAGTAATGGAGCGAACGCGGCATACGGCCATTCAGGATCAGGTAATCCGCAACCTGTGCCGGACGGTAGTCACCGTCATAGACCCAGCGATAGGAACGATGCGCAGATACCGATCGCAGGATCGATTCCCATTGATAATTGTCCAGCGTCGTGCCGACATAGGATATCGCAGGCAGCAGGACATAATATTTCACATCGAGAATACGAGCCGTATTATCAGCGCGTTCGATGAAAGTACCAAGGCTTGCGAAGTCGAAGATTTCGTTGCGCAGCATCGTGCCATGGAAAGAGCCGCGAATGAGCGCCGTCTCGCGCTTGATCTGGTCGAGAAGCTGCGGAAGGTCACTTTCCTTCAACGGCTTACACAGCGACTTTTTCAGTGACATCCATGCTTCGTTGACGCTTTCCCACGCCTCGCGTGTCAGCGCCGTGCGCACCATGCGGGCATTGGAACGCGCGGTTTCAATGCAGGTCATCACGCTTGATGGATTGTCTGCATCGCGCAGCAGGAAGTCCGCAACATTGGCGGCGTTATAGACGTCGTATTTTGCAGAGAAGCCCTGACTTGCACCCGCTGAAACCGCGACCGAAGACCACTCCTCCGGTGCGTCAGACGTTTTCGTCAGCGCCATGCGAAGCCCCGCATCGACGAGACGTGCCATGTTTTCGGCACGCTCTATGTAGCGGAACATCCAGTAAAGTCCGTTTGCCGTACGGCCAAGAAGCATAAATCATTCCCCTTTTCGCGCCCTGATCTTGTCGTCAGTTGCAGCACGTTAATGCAGTTTCAGTCGTCGAGTACCCACGTATCCTTGGTTCCACCGCCCTGGCTGGAATTCACGACAAGCGATCCCTCCTTCAATGCCACGCGGGTGAGCCCGCCGGGTGTGATGCGGATGCGATCCGAAACCAGAACAAATGGGCGCAGATCGACATGGCGTGGCGCCAGCCCGCTCTCGGTAAAGATGGGCGTCGTTGAGAGCGCAAGCGTGGGCTGCGCGATATAGTTGCGCGGCCTTGCCTTCAGTTTCTCTGAAAAAGCATCGCGTTCAGCCTTTGTTGAAGCGGGGCCTACCAGCATTCCATAACCACCGGAGCCGTGCACTTCCTTGACGACAAGCTCGGCAAGATTGTCGAGCACATAAGCAAGGCTATCTGGTTCGGAACAACGCCAGGTCGGAACATTTTCGAGAATGGCCTTGCGACCCGTATAGAACTCCACGATCTCCGGCATGTAGGAATAGATCGCCTTGTCGTCGGCGATGCCGGTTCCGGGCGCATTGGCAATCGTGATATTCCCTGCCCGGTAGACATCCATGATGCCTGCAACGCCGAGCGTCGAATCCGGCCTGAATGTCAGCGGGTCGAGAAACGCATCGTCCACACGCCGATAGAGCACGTCGATAGCGCGATAACCTTGTGTGGTACGCATCGCGACACGTCCGTCAACGACGCGCAGATCGCTTCCCTCGACCAATTCGACGCCCATCTGGTCGGCAAGGAATGCGTGTTCAAAATAGGCTGAATTATAAATGCCGGGTGTCAACACCGCGACAGTTGGCACATCCTGCGTGCCGGGAGGTGCAACGCTTGCCAGCGACTGGCGCAGCAATTGCGGATAATTCTCAACCGGGCGAACCTTGACGTTCTGAAACAGCTCGGGAAAGAGCTGCATCATCGTCTCGCGGTTTTCCAGCATATAAGAAACGCCGGATGGCGTGCGGGCATTGTCCTCCAGCACATAGAACTGGTTCTCGGCGGTGCGCACGATATCGACGCCGATAATATGGGTGTAGACATTGCCCGGCGGACGGAAACCGATCATCTCAGGCAGGAAGGCTTCATTCTTGGAAATCAGGTCTTTCGGAATGCGCCCTGCCCGGACAATCTCCTGACGGTGATAAATGTCATCGAGGAAGGCATTAAGCGCCATTACACGCTGTTCGATGCCCTGCGACAGACGCCGCCACTCCTGACCTGAAATGATACGCGGGATGATATCAAAGGGAATGAGGCGCTCGCCCGCTTCCTGATCGCCGTAGACAGCAAAGGTGATGCCCGTCTTGCGGAAAACGCTTTCGGCGTCATCGCTTTTCTGCAGAAGTTTGTGCGGGTCCTGCTGGTCGAGCCACTGCTTGAGAAATTCATATGGTTGGCGGACATTCCCGCCATGGTTGAGCATCTCGTCAAATGGCTTCACTTAATTCCCCTTCTTTTTCCCTATTATTCAGTCCTGACTCAGGGAAAAGCAAGCATGGAAATTATGCAAAAGCGCAAAGCTGGGTTGCGCAATTTCGTCGCGACATGAGCCCCGAGGTGCGTTCTACTACGCCCGCAAACACAGCTCTGGCGAAAATTCAGCCCGGTCGATGGGCTTTCACGACTGCCGGATCGGTGTCGATACGCCCGGCTTCGATGAGGTCGAGACAATAAGGCACTGCCGGAAAAATTGCCTGCAAGGTCATGGCAATTGAAGCTGGTTTACCGGGAAGATTGAGGATGAAGCTCTTGCCGCGACTGCCTGCCGTTTGGCGGGATAGAATGGCGGTCGGGGTTTGTTCCAGGCTGACGCGGCGCATCAGTTCGCCGAAACCGGGTAGTTCCTTATGCAAAACGGCCTGCATGGCTTCCGGTGTTTCATCGCGCGGGCTTGGTCCCGTGCCACCCGTGGTCAGGATAAGATCACAGGCCTCGTTGTCACAAAGATCGATAAGCGTGTCGCGTACCGATTCCATGCCATCGGGAATGACACGGCGGATTGTTTCATAAGGCGTGACGACAGCGCTTTTCAGCCACGCTTCCATGGCAGGGCCACTAAGGTCTTCGTACTCCCCGCGACTTGCGCGGTCGGAAACAGTCACGAAACCGATCTTTACCATCACACCCTCACAGTAAGTTTTTGGCTCTCAGCAGACTTCTGGCGATCTTATAGGCGCTCGCCGGTTTGATGTGAAGGTTTGCATACTCCCAAATGAAAACGCCGCCCAAAGGCGGCGCTTTGCTTATGATGTCACTCGAAAATTACGGCGTAACGTCGAAGCCGAACCACTTTTCCGACAGACGCTTGATCGTGCCGTCAGCCTTTGCAGCTTCAATGGCAACGTCGAACATCTTCTTCAGTTCGGTATCGTCCTTGCGCAGACCGACAGCAACGCCACGGCCCAGAATGCCGCCCTTGAAGAACGGACCGGTCATGACGATGTCTTCGTTGCCCGGCTTCTTGGCCGCATCCGTGAGGTAAGCGAGCGAAGCCACGATCAGATCTACGCGGCCAGACTTCAGGTCGAGGTCGTGCTGTTCCGTGGTCTTGTATTCACGGATGTCGATGCCATCCTTGAAATACTTGTCGAGCAGCGACAGGCCGAGCGAAGCGGTCTGGACGCCGACGGTGCGGCCCTTGATTTCAGCCGATACTTCGTCAATTGCCTTCTGGGCAGCCGCTTCATCCTTGGCGAGATAAAGGGTTTCGCCGGTATGCGGCAGCTTGGCGTAAGGGCTGTCCTTCAGCGTCGCAAAGGTCTGCGGCGTCAGGCCATAGGAAATCGAGAAGCTGATGGTTTCCTCGCGCTTCGGAGTAGCAGTAAGGCCAGCCATGATCGCATCAAACTTGCCAGCATTGAGCGCCGGAATGATGCTGTCGAAAGGCTGCGCAACCATCGTGCACTCAACCTTCATGCGGGCGCAGAGGTCCTTGTAGAGATCGACTTCATAGCCATCCAGCGAGCCATCGGGCTTGGTGAAGTTGTAAGGGCGGAAAGCACCTTCCGTGGCGATGGTGATCTTTGTCCACTTCTTTTCCTCGGCATGGGCCGAGACGCTCGTCAGAGCGAGAGCGGAAATGAACACGGCTTTGAAAAGTCCGGTGGTCTTCATTGCAGATATCCTGTTGCGGTTATTTCTGTCCGGCTTACGCCGGAACACAGAATTTCGGTAATTAGGCAGCGTTTTCGTGGCTGATAAACTTGCGGAAACGTTCCGACTTCGAGTTGCCGAACACGTCTTCCGGCGCACCGTCTTCTTCCACCAGACCCTGATGGAAAAATACGACGCGGTTGGAGACGTCGCGCGCGAAGCCCATTTCGTGGGTCACGACCAGCATGGTGCGGCCTTCTTCGGCAAGGCCGCGCATGACGCGCAACACTTCACCGACCAGTTCCGGATCGAGTGCTGAAGTCGGCTCGTCAAAGAGCATGACTTTCGGCTTCATCGCCAGTCCGCGGGCGATTGCGGCGCGCTGCTGCTGTCCGCCCGAAAGATGGGCCGGATAGAAATCGCGCTTGTCAGCAATGCCGACCTTTGCCAGCAAAGCTTCCGCTTCTGCCACGCATTCCGCGCGCGGGCGTCCCTGCACATAGATCGGCGCTTCGATGATGTTTTCCAGAATGGTCTTGTGCGACCACAGATTGAAGCTCTGGAACACCATGCCCAGTTCCGAACGAATGCGCGAAACCTGTTTCTTGTCGGTCGGGTAGGCTTCACCCTTCGAATTCTTCGCCATACGGATGGTTTCGCCCGAAACCGTCACAGTGCCTGACGTCGGTGTTTCCAGAAGGTTGATGCAGCGCAAGAAAGTCGACTTGCCGGAACCCGACGAACCGAGGATCGAAATGACCTCACCTTCACGTGCTTCAAGCGAAATGCCTTTCAGCACTTCATTCGCACCAAAGCTCTTGCGCAGGTTTTCGACTTTCAGCGCCACCGGTGCATTGGGGGAAACGATTTTGCTCACGATGTTTGTCCTTCGGAGGAAAGCTTGACGACCGGCTGGCGCAGATAAGGGGTCAGTCTATATTCTGCGAACATCAGCGCACGTGTCAGAACGAAGTTGATGGCAAGGTAGATCGCACCGGCGATCACGAAGATTTCTATCGCCCGGTAGCTCTCGGCGATCAGCTTTGCCGCGATACCGGTCACTTCCATAAGCGTGATGATCGATGCAAGCGAGGTTGCCTTGATCATCGATATCATCTCGTTGCCGTAGCCCGGCAGCGCCTGACGGATCGCAAGCGGCATCACGATGCGGCGGAAGCAGGTAAAGGACGACATGCCACAGGCTTTTGCAGCTTCGATCTGGCCATGAGGCACCGACAGCAGGCCGCCACGGATGATTTCGCTCGCATAGGCGGCGTTGTTCAAGGTTAGCGCAATGATCGCACACCAGTAAGGCTCGCGCAAAACCGGCCACAGGAACGAGTAACGGATGGCCGGAAACTGGCTGAGACCGTAATAGATGATGAATATCTGCACCAGAAGCGGTGTTCCGCGGAACACAAACACATAAAGGCGGGCAATCCAGTCCAGCACCTTGATGCCCGACAGGCGCATCAAGGCGAAAAGCAAGGCCAGTATGGCACCAAACACGATGGAAGTTGCCGCAAGCTTCAGGGTCAGCGGCACGCCGCCCAGCATCTGGAAGAATGCATCGGAATAGAATTCAAGGCTCATTTTGCCCTCCGAACGCCGCGCGAGAAGTGACGCTCGGCAAACTGCAGAAGTCCGCCGGAAACAGACGAAATCAGCAGGTAGAGCGCACCGGCAATGAGGAAGAAGTTGAAGGGCAGTCCGGTCGAGCCAGCGCCGATCTGTGCCTGACGCAGAAGCTCAACCACACCGGCAACCGACACCAGAGCGGATTCCTTGAGCGAAACCTGCCAGACATTGCCAAGACCCGGCAATGCATGTCGCAGCGCCAGCGGCGCAATGATGCGGCGGAATTTCAGCATCTGGCCCATGCCGCAAGCAGTAGCGGCTTCGAGTTCACCTTTGGAAACGGCCCGGAATGCACCACGAAACACTTCGGTGTGGTGCGCCCCGCAGGAAATGGCAATTGCCAGCACACCCGCAAGAAAGCCCGGAAAGCCAATGAAGCCTTCCGCGCCGAAATATTTGCCAAGTGCTGTGACTGCCGCACTGCCACCGAAGTAAAACAGATAGATGACGAGGAGATCCGGAATACCGCGAATGATCGTGGTGTAGCCATCGGCGACAGCGCGAAGCGTGCGCCCGCCGGAAATCTTCGCCCAGGCAGCAAAAACGCCGATGGCAGCGCCAAGAAGGAAGCCCAGGACGGCGAGCGCCACGCTCACCAGTGCACCCATCATCAGCACGTAGCCCCAGCCGTCGGGCCCGAAGCTCAAAATATCGAGAAAGCCCATCTGCTTCATGATGCGTCAGGCCCTGTTGGAATTGGGGGATTGAATGTCATTTCTATTTTCAGATTCTGTCTGCCCGCCCGCGTCATTTCGCGGTTTCGGGCAGAGCGGGTTGAACGCTGTCTGGAATCGGATTGACGAATACGGTTCCGTCGAGCCGTTTTTCGTGATCCTGCTTGGCTTTCTTGATCTGCTCCGGATTACGGAACAATTCGATGGCCGTGCTGCCCATGATCTTTGCAGCATGGGCCATGCCTTTATGCGCCGCAGGCAGCTTGCCCTGCGCCACCATCTGCCACGAATGAAGCGGCGTGCCGATAGCACAGGTCGCGCCACGCATCTGCACGGTGGGCACGACCCAGCTCACGCTGCCGACATCGGTCGAGCCGACGAGGGTATTATCGCCGTTATAAGGCGTATAGATATCTTCACAAAGCGCGAGGCCATCCTTGGGCTCCACGCCGAAGCGGCGGAAAGCATCTGAAATGTCTTCCCTGGACAGTGTCTTCTGGAAACGGCTTGCAGTTTCACGGTCCTGCTCATCGAAGTCCGGAGGTCCGAGTCGCTCGAGCTGAAGCTGCATCATCTGTTCCAGCGGCGTGTTGCCAATCAGATCGGCATCGCCGCTGACGATTTCGCTGCGGACCGTCGTTTCGGTCATCAGCGCCGCGCCGTCGGCAATCTTCTTGACGCGTTCCAGAAGGGTCTGCATTTCCGGCAGGCTGCGGGCGCGAACGAGATAACGCACCGTTGCCTTGGCCTGCACGACATTCGGCGCAAAACCACCTGTATCGGTCACAGCGTAATGAATGCGCGCCGTGGACGGCATATGCTCACGCATATAGTTCACGCCGACATTCATCAGTTCAACTGCGTCCAGCGCACTGCGCCCCAGATGCGGGGCTGACGAAGCATGGGCTGCGCGACCGCTGAAGTGAAAATTGATTTCGTTGCAGGCAAGCGAAACCGGATCGTTTACACCAGCAAAAGGCGCCGGGTGCCAGCAAAACGCGATATCCACATCGTCAAAAAGTCCTTCGCGGACCATGAACCCCTTGGCTGAACCGCCCTCTTCCGCGGGGCAACCGTAATAGCGCACGCGGCCCTTGATGCCCTGTGCGGCAAGATAATCCTTCACTGCCGCAGCAGCGAGCAACGACCCTGAGCCCAACAGGTTATGACCGCAGCCATGTCCATGGCCGCCGGCCTCGACTGGCTGCTCTTCAACCAGTCCAGATATCTGGCTGAGGCCCGGCAATGCATCGAACTCACCAAGGATGGCGATGACCGGTCCTTCGTCGCCAGCTTCGCCCATCACCGCAGTCGGCAGGCCCGCAATACCACGCTCGACGCGAAACCCTTCGGCTTCCAGCATCGCCGCATGGGCATCGCTCGATTTGTACTCTTCGTAGTTTGTTTCAGGATTATCCCAAACCGTATCGCTCAGTTCGAAATATGCGGCGCTCTTGGCGTCGACGATATCCCAGATATCGTGATGGTTTTTCAACTCGGCTCCATCGATCATTTCACCGACGCCATACAAGATGGCGGCGGGCATCAGGACATTCAGGCAATGCAATTGCCGAACCTTCCTCAGACTGCAATTTTTGATGATGCTGATAGAACTCAGGCCCCGCTCTCGCAAGGGCAGATCGGAGAGTTGATGCGAAATTGCTCATTTTCAGGCAGTTTTCTGCCCTCAACAAGCTGTTTCGGTCAATTCGTCCGATTGAAGTTAGCTATTAGCCTCCCACACGCCTCAATATTCCTCGCACCTGTACTCAGCAGTACCCGAGACAAATGGCGGGGAGTAGCCATGATATTGGTCAAAATTATTGTGAGTTTTTGCAATATGAGAGGTTCCTCCTGACAAATTGCCAACAAGTTCGTAGAAGCGCTGCGATCGCCACTTCTGCTCCCCCTTGAGTGCCTATCGATGAAACGATAGTTCATCGTACAAATGAAATTTCGAAGGCGGCGGTCATGGTACACGAAAAGAAGCATGCGGATTTCATCATACGTCCACTGCAGCGCAGCGAAGTGACTGACATCTGGCAAATCGATCGCAGCGAGATCATCGAGGAAATGTATCGCCTCGAAGGAGAGCAACTCCTGCTGGAGCCACAATTCTACGATGTGCAGGGCTGGCCGGAGGGCGAAGCGGAAATCTACACACATATCCTGCTCGACTGTCACGACCATGGCGGCGTATTTCTTGGCGCCTATCTCGATGGCACTCTGGTGGCCGTCGCAGTTACGGATGTACGCCCTGTCGGTGCCTATCCCGAATTGTACCAGCTCGGCTTCATGCATGTGGGGAAGACAGTCCGGGGATTGGGACTTGCTGGTGAACTTTATCGTCGCAGCGTGGCCATTGCGAAGGAGGCCGGAGCAGAAGGTTTCTATATTTCTGCGACACCCACACGGCGGACCATCGATTTTTATGTGAAGCAAGGTGCAAAAGTCACCACGACGCCTGATCCATTGCTCTTCAAGCGCGAGCCGGAAGATATTCATCTCATCCATCGTTTCAACGCCCAAGCTTCTTGACGCGGAACAGAAACCACTATCATCGTCACTCATGCGAATTCTGCTCGTCGAAGACAATCTCACCCTCGCAAACTGGCTAGCAAAAAGCTTGCAGCAGTCGAACTACAGCGTCGATACTGTGCACGACGCGGCGGATGCGGAACAGGCGCTCGCCTTCACGGAGTATGATCTCGTGGTTCTCGACCTCGGATTGCCGGACAAAACCGGGCTCGACGTGCTGGAGCACATCCGCGGCAGAGGCAATGAGGTGCCTGTCATCATCCTGACGGCCAATGCAAGTCTTGACGGACGTATCCGCGGATTGGATGCCGGTGCTGACGATTATCTGGCAAAGCCGTTCGAACTCAGCGAACTTGAAGCGCGCATCCGTGCGCATCTTCGCCGGTCCAGTCAGCGGACAGCGCCTGTTGTGACCTGCGGCCTTTTGCGTTTCGACACCAACACCCGGCTGTTTTCACTCGGAGACGATCCACTGTCACTTGCACCCAAAGAACATGCAGTTCTGGAACAGCTTCTGCGGCGCATCGGAACCACCGTCAGCAAGACAACACTTGTTCAAGGTATTTACGATTTCGACAGCGAGACTGATGAGAACGCCATCGAGATTTACATTCATCGTCTGCGCAAAAAGCTGGAGGGCAGCAAAGCCGAGATCGTAACCTTGCGCGGCCTGGGCTATCTGCTGCGTGAGGCGAGTTGAGATGAAACGGCTGTTCACTCGCCTCTCCCAAAGCCTGCGTGCACAGCTCGTTTCCTGGATCGTGATTCCGCTGATTGTCGTGGCCGGGATCAACCTTTGGACCGCATGGCGTGCGTCGGAAAATATGGCCGGGATCGTGTCAGACAGAATGCTGACAGCGTCAGCACGCGCCATTGGCGAAGCGACTGCTGCCTCGCATAATGCCATCGATGCTGTCATTCCGCCGGTAGCGCTGGAGATGTTTTCGACGGGAAATGGCGACCGGGTCTATTATCGGGTCGAAACTTCTGACGGACGCCTGCTTGCAGGGTTTCCCGACTTGCCGAAACCGGCTGAAATCGCGAATTACGACCCACTCCATTATGAGGGCAGCTATCGCGACCATCCCTTGCGTCTGGTTGTCTTGCGCCATCCCGTTGCAGCACCGTCCAACCTGCCACAAGCTGTCGACGTGGTCGTGGGTGTCACCCTTGCAGGATACACCGCCATGCAGCGGGAGCTTTGGCTGAACTCTGTGCTGGAACAATCGCTGCTCATCATCGTCGCGGGTGCCCTTTCGTTAATGGGCTTGCGCTTTGTATTGCGCCCGTTGATCCGGCTCCGCAACGAAGTTCGCAATCGCACATCCGAGCTGGAACCATTCGATCCACAGACAGTTCAGACCGAACTTCGACCGCTCGTCACAGCGCTGAACCAGTATATGGAACGCGTGCGCAAGCAGATGTCGGCGCAGCACCGTTTCATCCAGAATGCAGCACATCAGTTGCGCACGCCACTTGCTACACTATCAACGCAGGCCAGTTTCGCAGAACGGACAACCTGCGAAAGTGACCGCAAAGACGTTCTGGCAGGTATCAAGAATACCACCATGCAGCTGTCGCGGCTTGCTGGACAATTGCTGACGCTTTCGCGTGCCGAACCAGGCAGCAGGCGTCCTCGCGCTGACCGGGTTGATCTGGCGGAAGCGGGACAACAAATTCTGGAAAGCCTCTCGGGCAAGGCGTTCGACCGCAAGATCGATCTCGGGTTCGAGCTCAAAGCAACCAAAGCCATCATTTCTGGCGACGGCACCATGCTGCGAGAAATGATCGTCAATCTGGTGGACAACGCCCTTACCTACACGCCCGAAGGCGGCACAGTAACGCTTGTGATTGATCAGGATGGGTCCAAAATCGACATACGGGTCGAGGACAACGGAACCGGCATCCCCGCAAATGAATATGAACACGTTTTCGAGCGTTTCTATCGTGTTCCGGGCACCATCGTCGATGGAAGCGGGCTGGGCCTTGCCATCGTGCGCGAAGTTGCCGACACGGCGGGCGGCCATGTCGAGCTTTCCCAAACGAAAGGCGGCGGGCTTACGGTGACTGTCACCTTGCCCGCCGCCTGACATTCATGCATTTGACCGACTATCAGCTTCCTTGTTCGGAAAGCGCCTGTGGACGCCATTTCACCAGGTGGTTTTCGACCAATGTGATGATGTATTCCACGACGAGCGCCAGAACCGCCAGAATGACCATGGCGGCAAAAACGCCATTGGCATTGAAGGTGCCCTGCGCCGTGGAAATCATCAGGCCGACGCCCTTCTTTGCACCAAGGAATTCACCGACGACAGCGCCGACGAGTGCAAAGCCGAAGCTGACGTGAAGACTTGCCAAAATCCAGCTCATGGCCGACGGCACGATGACGGTGCGCGTGATCTGCGAACGCGATGCACCCAATATCTGCGCATTGGCAATCAGCGCGCGGTCGGCTTCGCGCACGCCCTGAAACGCATTGGCGAACACGACGAAGAAAACCATGACGACGGCCAGCGCCACCTTGGATGCCATGCCGAGGCCAAGCGCGATGATGAAGATCGAGCCCAGCACGACACGCGGGATGGAATTGGCGATCTTGATATAGATCGAGAACACATCGGCGAGGAACTTGTTGCGACCCAGCAGGATGCCGCAAATGACACCGCCGACCGCACCGATAAGGAAACCAAGCGCGGTTTCCTCAAGCGTTACGATGATCTGTTCCGAAAGCGGTCCCTGTGACGTGCCTTCCGTGACCCAGATCCATATCTGGTCGGCAATGCCGGAGGGGCTCGCAAAGAAGAATGGATCGATCAGGCCGGTCCGTGCGCCGAGTTCCCAACCGCCCAGAACGGCGACCAGAATGACGAGGCGTACAAGAATAACGACCGCTCGGCGGCGGCGCATATCGGCGCGAAATTTCGCTTCGGTGCGTGCAAGTTCGTCGGCACTTGCATTGACCTGCAAGCTTGCTGAAGCGGAGAGAGCTTGTGTTGTCATATCATTTTCTCCGATTAGTTTCCGTTGGCCAGCGCGCGCTTCTGGCCGATCTGCACTTCCTCGCGCAAATCATCCCAGATAACCTTTGCTATATCGACAAACTGGCTGTCGTAGCGGATGTCTTCCATGACACGCGGGCGTGGGATGTCGATATCGTAGACGCTCTTGACCGTGGCTGGACCGGCGGTCAGCACATAGACTTTATCGGCCAGCGCAATCGCTTCTTCGAGATCGTGCGTGACGAAGATGACGGACGCGCCAGATTGTTGCCAGAGATCAAGCAATTCACCCTGCATCAGCGTGCGCGTCTGTACGTCAAGCGCACTGAACGGTTCGTCCATGAGCAGGATTTTCGGTTCGTTGATGAAGGTCTGTGCCAGCGCCACGCGCTTGCGCATGCCGCCAGACAACTGGTGCGGATAGTGCTTTTCAAAACGGGCCAGACCAACACGGGCGATCCAGCTACGCGCTTTGTCATAGGCTTCTTCCTTGCCCATACCGCGATAACGCGGACCGGCACTCACATTGTCGATGACATTAAGCCACGGAAAAAGCGCATCGGCCTGAAACACGAAGCCGATATCAGGGCTGATACCTTCGATAGGCTTGCCCATCAGGCGGACCTCACCGGCACTTGGCTTGGCGAGACCGGTTACGAGATTAAGCGTCGTTGACTTGCCGCAGCCGGTCGGACCGACAACACAGGCAAACTCGCCCTGCGCAACATTCATGGTGAAGTCGCGCAATGCGGTCATCATCTTGCCGTCGGGGGTGACGAAACGGCGAGTTACATTGTTGAGCGCGATTGCAGCAGCTTTCTCACGCGCAATGGTTCTGGGGGCTTCCATCAGCATGGGTTCCTCGCGGGTATGCGGCACCGCTCGCGCGCGATAGTTTCGTTATCAAAGATCTCCGAGCGCAAAACCGTCTTACACGTTTGCTGGAAATGCTCTGTCGCGCGCCTGCAATGCGGTTGAATCTTTGGAGGACAGCGGGACTGACGTTCATGTTTGAACGCCAGTCGAAGGCTGTTTACTTCGCAGCGTCGAGCGTTGCGTTGGCCTTATCCACGAACTCGGTCGTGAAGGTCTTCGAAAGATCGACCTGCTTCTCCTGAAGCGGCTTCTTGAAGGTTGCGAGAACCTTGAGAACGGTTTCAGGTCCATCCTTCGGCATCCGGCCGTCCGGCGTGTACTGCGCCTTGCCCTCGGCAAGTCCCTTTACGTAAAGGTCCTTGTCACCGACGTAATAATCCTTGGGCATCTGGTCGGCGATTTCTTCGGCACTGTGCGAAGCGATGTAACGCATGGTCTTGACCAGAGCATTGGCAAGCTTCTGCGCGTCTTCCTTGTGCGTCTCAAGCCATGCGCTTTGCACATAGAACGACGCAGCCGGGTAAGGTCCACCAAGCGCTTCGATGGTTTTGTCGGGCGTGCGCATATCGACCAGCACCTTGGCATCGCCGCTCTTCAGCATATTGGCGACGGTCGGTTCCGTGGTCATGCCTGCCTGAACGGCATCCTGCTTGAAGGCGGCAATGAAAGTATTGCCCGCTCCGACAGGAAGCAGCGTGTAGTCGCCCTGCTTGAGGCCATTGCGCATGGCAAGGTATTGAGTCAGGAAGTCCGTCGAGGAGCCGAGCCCGGTGACGCCAAGCGTATGCCCCTTGAAATCGCCCGGCGACTTGATCTGGTCGGCATATTTGCTGGAAACGAGTTCCACTTCACCCGGCGCCTGACTGAACTGGACGATGGACTGAATAAACTTGCCCTTCGATTGCAGGTCGATCGTGTGATCGTAAAAGCCGACCACAGCCTGAGCCGCACCGGCCAAAAGTTCGTTTTCAGCATCCACGCCAGCGCGGCTGTTGATCAGCTCGACATCAAGGCCTTCATCCTTGAAGTAACCCAGCTTTTCCGTCAGCACTGCCGGAAGGTAAATCTGCTTTTCCATACCGCCGACAATCACTGTCAGCTTTTCGGCATGGGCAACGCCTGCACCAAGTACCATTGCGCCGCCAATGAAGGCCGCGCCAAATAGATGGCGGCATGAATCGATAGAGATTTTCATCTACACTCCTCCGAGAGCTCCTGTTGGCCCGGCAATGCCAGACCCCTCCTGATATGCAGCCGATTCCTCAATCGGTTTTGAATGGTTAGCGCAGGCAAGCTTTCAACCAGCTTTCAGCAAACTCGCGGCGAGATTTCGAACCCCGTAAACCGGTAGCCAGAGATTATCGCTATTTATATTCGGAAGAACCGGATCACCAAGAACACTATCGTGATGCGCCTGATATCGCTGTCATAAAACGATCTGTTGCTTTCCCTCTGAATTAGAGGTTCAATCAATCAAACGGGGAGGCGTCCATGCCATTTCGCGGCAACAAATATCAGGGAACATATGCGCCAAACGATCTCCAAGTGCTGCAGATTGCCTATAATCGCTGCTGCGCACTGCTTGATCGATGTTCAACGACGCACGAAAGCAAAGAGGCGCTTGCACGCGCAATTATAAGAACATTTGAATCTGGCGAACAAAATCCGGACAAGATCGCTGAAATAGTAGCCAAACTGGAACTTGATCGCGTTTAACGGCATTGGTTGGAAAAGAGTCTGCTTACGATCCCTCAGCAAATTTTAGCTCTCTAATGCTTTCGGTTTCGCAACTGACTGAATATTTTACATAAACTAAATAATTCTCGATTATAATGCTTTGCAATCAGCTATGTTTTAGTATAGCGGGTCGCAAGAATTTTCAGGCGTTCAGATGGGATTATCTGTTTGTCGCCACTGCGGAATGCATAAAATGCCATTTTCGAGAGATTACTACTTCGGGCGTTTCAAGCCCATTGAGTTGGAGGAGCTGCAAGCGGCTTATGTCAAGTCGTGTGAAGCGATGGCTCGTTGTCCGATCACTTCTCCCCAAAAAGACGAAATGGCGCGCGAAATCATCCAGATCTATGAATGCGGCGTCATGGATGCCGAGAAGATCGCCGAGCTCATGGTGCAGATCGAAGCGGTCAAACCACGTCCGTTGAGCGAACAGATGCTCGACCGTGTGACGACGATCCAGCCCAAGATTGCCTGAGCAAAATTACTTCATGAAAAACACCCGGATGCAAAATCGCATCCGGGTGTTTGTTTGTTCAGCGCTGAGCCACCGGGCGGACAAGCGGAGTCACGCGGCGGATCGTGACACGACGATTTTCCTGTTCGGCTGCTTGCGTGCGAATTTTCAGGAAGCGTTCGCCATAGCCTTGCGTGACAAGGTTTTCTGGCGGAATTTCATAGACTTCCGTCAAAAGGCTCGCAACTGATTCAGCACGTTTATCGGACAGGACCAGATTTGAACGGTCCGATCCAACCGCATCCGTATGCCCTTCAATGAAGAAGGTTTCGCCCGGATCCTTTGCCAGTACCTTCTGCATTGCGGTTGCAACCTTGCGCAGCGTCTTCGCCTGCGAAAGCGAAACCTCGGCGCTGCCCGTAGCAAAATGGATTGTATCCAGATCGATACGACGCACCTTGTCGCGCAGACGGGCTGAATGACGAACCTCGTCGATCGTATAGACACGCTCCACACGTTCTACCGGAGGCATGGCAAGGAAGTCATAGAAATCGCGATCCGGATCGTCCGCGACGTCGATGATGTAATCTCTTACCGGAATGGTCAGACGCATCGGCGGCAGTTCGTAACCGACATCGATAATCGAAGCGCGCGGATTGTCGTCATATTCCGGAGCATAGATCATCAGATATTCATTGCCATCCCGGTCGATACGGGAACGCTGAAGAATATCGCCGTAGCGATCATAAACCGTAACGATCTGGTTGCCACCCGGGCGGACGATGGTTTCACGGGTGCGTCCGCGCGGCAGTTCATCGTAATAGGTTTCCTCCGCATCGCGGCGTAACCTTGGGCGATCATCGCCGCGAACGAAGATGCGGTCGCCCACGTCCAGAATGACGCGATTATCCACTTCCTCGATCACCTTGACGTTGGTGACATTATTGGTCACGTTATTGACCGTCGTATTATTGATGACCGTATTATTCACCACCGTGTTGTTGATGATATTGGTGGTTTCCGGCACGGCAAAAACCGGCGCTTCCTTGATGCGGGTGCCCTCTTCCTTGAGATTGGCTTCGATCTTCTGCGGCAGCGCTGCCTTCACTTCCTCTGGAATCGCAACCTGTGCCGCCGCATCATTTGCGGGCGGTGGTGCACTTTCCTCAGCGGAACGTTGCTGTTCGCGCTGCTTGCGACGCTCTTCACGCGACTGGCTTCCGCCGGAATTGTCGGCGTCCTTGTCGCTGTCGAGAATGGCAGCGCCATTTTCGACTGGCAAGACAACCGTATCGTCCGTCTTCGCAGGGTCTTTCGCAATCTCCTGCTTTTCCTCGGTCGAACGCTGATCGACTATCTCTGGTGCTGGCTCCGAAGACGATTTTTGCTGGTCTTCGGTTGATTGCGGCTGTTCAACCGGCTGTGCAGGCTGAGCCTCATTCTGTGGCTCTTCCGTTGCTTTCGGTTCTTGCGGTGGAGCTTCTTCGGGATGCTCAACAACGGATTCTTCCGCTGGTTCTTTCTGCGGAGGCGTGACCGGAGATGCGTCTGCCGGTTGTTCGGCTGGCTTTTCCGGTTCCTGCACCGGTGCTTCCTTGGCAGGTTGCTCAGCCTGCTTGGCCGGTTCTTTCGCCGTCGGCTGCTCAGGTTTCGCTTCCGGTTCCTGTGTGGGCTCTTCCTTCACCGGCTTTTCAGCGGGAGCGGTCTGTTCCTGCGTCTCATTGGCCTTGCGAGCCGCCTCTTCATCAGCCTTCTTCTGTTCTTCAGCGCGACGCTGAGCTTCCTCTTCAGCGGCCTTCTGCTGCTGTTCGCTCTGGCGCTGTGCCTCTTCGTCAGCCTTTTTCTGTTCGGCAGCTTGCCTGGCCTGCTCTTCGGCCTGTTTCTGCGTTTCGCGCTCGGCTGCCTTCTGCTGTTCCTCGGCTTGCTTCTGTGCTTCGCGCTCGGCGGCTTTTTGCTGCTCTTCAGCCTGACGTTGCGCCTCTGCCTCCGCAGCGCGCTTCTGTTCTTCCGCCTGACGCTGGGCTTCCTCTTGAGCAGCCTTCTGCTGCTCTTCGGCCTGACGACGATTTTCTTCCTCGGCAGCGCGCTGTTGTTCCTCAGCCCGACGCGCTTCTTCTTCCGCTGCCTTTTGCTGTTCTTCAGCCTCGCGCTGTTGCTGCTGCAACTGCTCGTCGGATGGCTGGTCTCCGTTCTCCTGTGCCAGCAGGATTGGAGCCGTCAATGAATCCGCCAGTACGGGTTGCGCTAGAATGGAGGCCGACAGAACCGGCACGGCAACAGTGGCAAGAAGCTTCGAACGAATAGACATAAATCCTTCTCCTTCTGGAAGGCAGAATTGATATGCGTCTCACCCACAGAATCGCGGGCAAAGACGCCGTAGAACCGCCAGCGATATCCATCGAATTGGGACAAATTCCGGCAACTTCACAAATCCGTTATCGTAATCCACATGAACGCAGCCTGAACCCAAGCGTTCCAAAACTACGAGATTTGCCGCATTCTTTTGGCCAGAAGCTCGATGCCTTCCGCAATCCGATTAATCGGAATGGAAGAATAAGCGATGCGAAAATAGCGGCATGGCCTGTCATCGCTCCAGAAGAAAGGGGACCCCGACTCGATCAGCACGCCATCCTCGCGCAGATCACGTGCGAGCTTGTCGGCATCCATGCCCTCCGGTCCTTCGATCCAGAATGCCGTGCCGCCAAAGGCCGATTTACCAGCGATTTTCAATCCTTCGCGATTAAGGGCCTCGATCATGACAATATGGCGCTTGTGATATTCAATCCGCATACGATGAATAACCGCATCATAGTGACCAAGAGCCAGAAAATAGGCGGCTGTTCGCTGCAAATGTCCGGGCGGATGACGAAGCATGAGCGCGCGCAGTGCCCTCGCCTCGCGGATGACAGGCGCTGGCGCGACAAGATATCCAAGCCGAAGCCCCGGAAACAGCGACTTTGAAAAACTGCCCACATAGAGAACGCGGCCATACTGGTCGAGCGACTTTAACGCCGGCGTCGGCGGCTGCAAAAAGCTCATCTCGAATTCATAATCATCTTCGACAATGACGAAATCGCGCTCGGCTGCAGCCTCTAGAAGTGCTATACGCCGCGCGCGCGGCATAGTGGCGGCCGTGGGTGACTGGTGGCTCGGCGTGACGAAGACCGCGTCGATCTCATCTGGCAGCAACTCGGGTGGCAAGCCGCCTTCATCGACGTCAAGCGCTGTTACATTGGCCCCTGTCAGATGGAGTGTGGCACTAATATCGGGATGTCCGGGATTTTCGCATACGACATGCGAGCGCCGTGTCAAAAGCAGATGACTGATGATCCAAAGCGCGTTCTGCGCGCCAACGGTAACAAGTATCTCGTCTGGCTCCGCGTGTATTCCGCGGCTAGGCAGCGTGCGCGAACGGATATAATTGACAAGTTCCACATCATCGGCAGCGGCGAAATCACCCGCCATAAGGATAAAGTCTTCTCTGGCCAGCGCGCGCCGTGCGCAATCGCGCCATGCGGCGAGATCAAACAAGGTCTGATCCATCTGGCCATAGAGAAAGGGGTAGCGATACTTCCGCCAATCCAGAGGCTTGCGAATGGTCTTGGCAATGTTGAAGCCGAGACGCAACTTGGATGACCAATCTACGGCGGTGTCAGGCGTTTGCAAAAAATCCTTGTCTGGACGGCTGATGGGCGGCGCTGCAGCCACGTGATAGGCACTGCGGGAACGCACTTCCAGATAACCTTGGGACACAAGCTCCTGATAGGCCAGCGTTACCGTGAGGCGCGAGACTTTCAGATAATCCGCCAGCCGCCGCGTGGAGGGCATGCTGGCACCGGGCAAAACCGCGCCTGAAAGAATGGCTGATACCGTTGTTTCCCGGATTTGGGACTGCAATCCGGTATTTCTGCTGCCATCTATGAAGAAGATCGTCGGTGAGACGGCATCCAAAACCCTACTCCATTAGTGAATCTGCGATTACACCCAAGTTCGCGTCAGTTTTTCCGCTTCGTGCTCTACTTAGCAATAGTGTTTCTTCTTTCTGTTTCTCCTCGTGGAATAATTTCGACGGTAAAGTGAGCACGAACCCCAATTCCCGGGTAGCGCCATCTTTAATGTCAAACTGGACTTATTGACTATTCCAACTGGATATAAGGCAAATTTCATGAGATGGCTATCGTTTGTAACTGGAACTGCAGATTGGCGAAAAACGTCAACAGTCGTGACCAAGTCAGGCATGGTTCTTAAATGGAAGGGGAACTCCATGAACTATTTCAAGAGCATAAAACGGGTGGTGTTATTTTCGGCCGTAGCAGCGCTTTCAACGTCTGCGGCCTATGCCGAAACCACGGTCGTGGTCGGTTATCAGCAGATCGTCGGGCCGTTTCTGACCGCGATCGCTAACGGAAAATTCGATGCTGCAGCCAAGGAAGCCGGATACAAGATTGACTGGCGCCAGTTCGCATCGGGTGGCGATATTTCGACGGCACTTGCTTCCGGCAACGTACCGATCGGCGTTATCGGTTCAACGGGCATCGCAGCAGCCGCCACACGCGGTGTTGACCTTCAACTTTTCTGGATTCTCGATAATATCGGCAAATCGGAAGCACTGGTAGCGCGCGAAGGTTCGGGCATAGAGAAGCCGGAAGACCTCAAGGGCAAGAAGGTCGGCGTGCCTTTTGTCTCGACCTCGCATTTCCATCTCCTTGTCGGCATGAGCGACATCTGGAAGATCAATCCGCGCGACGCGGAAATACTCAACATGACACCGCCGCAGATCGTTGCCGCCTGGCAGCGCGGCGATATCGACGCAGCCTATGTCTGGCCTCCTGCTCTTTCCGAAATCCTCAAGACCGGCAAGGAAATTGCCAATTCCGAAGAAATCGGCGCGAAAAGCGTCCCGACTTTCGACGGCCTTGTGGTGGATAAGAGCTTCGCCAGCGAAAACCCCAAATTCATGACCGCCTTCACCACGGTGCTGAAGGATGCCTATGCCGACTACAAGGCCAATGGCGGCCAGTGGACGGCAGACTCCGAACAGGTCAAAGGTATGGTCAAGCTGATCGGTGGCAATGCCGCTGACATACCGGGCGCACTCGCGCTGTTGTCCTTCCCCACCGTGGAAGAACAAGCCTCCCCGACATGGCTCGGCGGTGGCAAGGACAGCGGAGCGCTCAAATCCGTCACCCAGAGTGCGAAATTTCTTGTCGACCAAAAACAGCTCGACCAAGCTCTGGATGACTATAGCGGCAACGTAAATGGCAGTTTTGCCGAAGCCGCAGCGAAGTAATTACGTAAAGTAATTCAAGCGCCTCCGCCAGCGGCATGCCTTCGGGCAAGCCGCTGAACCGAGACGGTTCCTGCAATGTTGTGTGTGCCTTCTGGCTTTTGCCGGAACCGCTTCTTCGTTCCCGAAAGGTGACGTAATGGAAACCTTGAACGTATCGAATGTCAGTCTGACCTATCCCGGTCTTTATGTGGAAGAAGCCGTGATTGCGCTGAAGGGCGTTAATTTGCGGATCGACAGCGGGGATTTCGTGGTGGCGCTTGGTGCGTCCGGCTGCGGCAAGACCACGCTTCTCAATCTGATGGCGGGGTTCATGATCCCGTCATCCGGCGAAATCACGTTGGGCGGAAGGCAAGTGCGTGGTCCCGGCGCCGACCGGGGTGTCGTGTTCCAGAAACATGCTCTGCTTCCCTGGCTCAATGTCGTTGATAACACCGAGTTTGGCCTGAAGCTTCAAGGTGTACCGAAGGCAGAACGCCGGGCGCGTGCCACAAAAAATCTGGCGCTGGTCGGCCTGCAGGATTTCCACAATCACAAGATTTACCAGCTTTCCGGCGGTATGCAGCAGCGTGTCGGCATTGCTCGCGCACTGACCTGCGACCCGGCGATGCTGCTTATGGACGAGCCCATGGCAGCGCTTGATGCCCTCACCCGCGAAACAATCCAGGAATTGCTTTTGCGGGTATGGCAAGTGACCAACAAAATGTTCTTCTTCATCACTCACAGCGTCGAAGAGGCCTTGTTCCTCGGTTCGCGGCTGATCGTCATGTCGCCGCGCCCCGGACGGATCACCCATACCTATGATCTGGATTTCAACCGACGCTTTCTGGAATGCGGTGACGCGCGCGCCGTCAAGTCCAGTCCCGACTTCATCAAGATGCGTGAGACAATTCTGGGGATTATCTATGGCGATGAACGTGCATCAGGAAACCCGGAACTGGTCCATGCTTGAGTTCGTAACTCGGGCAAGACCAGTCAAACCCGGTAAAATCTATGGCGCCCCCGGCGACGGCAATAGCGGCTTCATTAGCCTTGTAACCGCACTGATTTTGCTGGGGCTCTGGTTTCTCGTAACGGGAATGGGTTGGGTCAAACCGCTGTTTCTCCCCTCTCCCTTCGCTGTCTACGGCAAGTTCATGGTTGCCATGACCGATGGCGTGGCAAACTCCACACTGGCCGAACATACGCTCGCCAGCCTTGGACGCGTATTGGGTGCTTTCGCGATTGCCTGCATCACGGCAATTCCCATCGGCATCATGATGGGTATGAGCAGCTTTGTTCGTGGCGTGCTGGACCCCATTATCGAGTTTTACCGACCATTGCCGCCGCTTGCCTATCTGCCGCTGATCATCATCTGGCTTGGTATTGGCGAGTTCCCGAAGGTGTTCCTCATCTTTCTCGCGATCTTTGCGCCAATGGCGATCGCAGCGAGAGCTGGCGTGCGCTCGGTCTCAACCGAACAGATCCATGCCGCCTATGCGATGGGCGCATCCCGGACGCAGGTAATAACACAGGTCATCATGAAAGCGGCCATGCCGGAAATCTTCACCGGTATGCGCATCGGGATCGGTGTGGGCTGGACGACGCTGGTAGCGGCAGAAATGGTGGCGGCACATCGCGGTCTTGGCTTCATGGTACTCAATGCAGCGCAGTTTTTGGCCAGCGACACCGTCATCATGGGCATCATCGTCATCGGTGTATTCGCTTTCGCCTTCGACCTTTTGATCCGTTACATGGAAAAGGTCCTCATCCCGTGGAAGGGTAAAGTCTGATGGCGCTACAACCGCTTTAACCAGCCCGACCGAAATCCAATTCGCAATATCAATCGCGCGGCAACTCTGCCGCGCCACAGGAAAGCTTTGCCCGAAATCAGGGCAGATTTCAGACCTATCAAGGAGCATTCGAATGTCCGCCGGACAACTCACAGAGAAGCATTTTTCCGACCTCTTCGACGCCTTCAACCGGCACGACATCGACGCGATCATGGCCTTCTTTGCCGACGATTGCGTGTTTTACACCATCGGTGGTGAGGAAGTTTACGGCACCCGTCTCGAAGGCAAGGATGCGATTGCCAAGGCTTTTTCCGGCGTCTGGGCCGCGATGCCCGACGTGAAATGGGACGGACACAGGCATTTCGTGAGCGGCGACCGTGCCGTGTCCGAATGGACCTTTCGCGGAACGGATGCCAACGGCACACGCGTCGAGGCAGAAGGCTGCGATCTCTTCACACAGCGCGACGGCAAGATCGTCCGCAAACAGGCATTCCGCAAGAACCGGCCTTTGCTGAAGGCGTAAGCCCCAACATCGCCAGTCGGTGTTTTGGAGGACCGACATATGGATACCCACACTCTCAACAGTTTCTCGGCCACCCAGCCATTCGACCCCGCCTATGATCCGGTGGTTTCGAAGACACCCGGACAAGGCCGCGACTATGCTCCGACTTACTGGATAGGCACTGCCGGACCGGCGCCGGAAGACGATGGCCCTATTCGCGGAGACGTCGATGCCGATGTCGTTATCGTCGGCTCAGGCTATACCGGTCTTTCGGCGGCAATCCATCTCGCTCGGGATCATGGCGTCAAGGCCGTGGTGCTGGAAGCAAATGGCGTCGCCTGGGGCTGCAGTACCCGTAATGGCGGTCAGGCGCAGATTTCAGCTGGCCGGCTCAAGCGTTCACAATGGATCGAGCGCTGGGGTGTGGACATCGCCCGGAAATTGCATAAGGAAATTGCCGAGGGTTTTGATCTCTTTCGTTCACTCATTGCCGAACCGGAAATTGATTGTGATCCGCAGGATGGCGGTCATCTCTACATCGCCCATCGCGACAAGGTCATTCCTTCGCTGGAAAAAGAATCCCGCCTGCTGAATGACGTATTCGGCTATCGGACGCGCATGGTCGGTCGCGACGAGATTCACCGCGATTTCATCCGGGATCAGGAAGCTCGCGGAGCTATGTATGAGCCAGACGGCATTGGCATTCACGCCGCGAAACTCGCCTTCGGCTATCTCCGGCTTGCACGCAAGCTGGGCGCAAAGGTGCATACCGCAAGCCCGGTTCTCAGCTGCCGCAAGAACGGCAATGTATTCCATCTCAACACGCCGAACGGTACGGTCACGGCGCGACAGGTTTGCTTCGCGACAGCGGGTTACACCTCACCCGGCCTCCATCCTCTCACCCGTTACCGGCTGATGCCGGTGCTGTCTAACTCTGTCGTGACACGCCCACTGACGCCCGATGAAATTGAAGCATGCGGCCCCAAGACCGGCATTCCGCTAACCGACACGCGCACGCTTCGTCACTATTATCGTTTTCTGCCCGACGGGCGGATGCAGATCGGCAGCCGCAGCGCCATTACCGGGGCTGATGCACCGAACCCTAAACATTACGATCTGCTGCTTTCGGGCCTTTACCGGAAGTTCCCGGCTCTGAAAGGCATCAAGATCGATTATTCCTGGTGGGGGTGGGTTGATGTCAGTCATGACATGATGCCCCGCATCTATCGTCCTGATCCGACGCAGGAAATCTACTATGCCATGGGCTACGGCGGCAACGGCGTGATGTATTCAGCGCAGGCCGGACGCCGGGTTGCCCAACTGATGACGGGTCGGGGACAGGAACTCGACCTGCCGATCTTCACCTCTGAATTGCCGAGTTACGGCATGCTGACGCCATTCAGGCGCATAGGCCAGCGCGCAATGTATCACTGGTATGCGCTGAAAGACGAAGTTCTCTGAATTCCAAGGAAAGGTACGCGCCATGAAAATGACGACGGAAGAAGCATTTGTTAAGGTCTTGCAGATGCATGGGATAGAACATGCATTCGGGATCATCGGCTCCGCGATGATGCCGGTATCGGATTTGTTTCCGAAGGCGGGCATTACCTTCTGGGATTGCGCCCATGAGACGAATGCGGCACTGATCTGCGACGGTTATACCCGCGTGACAGGCAAGATGGGCATGGCAATTGCCCAGAACGGGCCCGGCGTAACCGGCTTCGTGACTGCTATCAAGACTGCTTACTGGAACCACACGCCGATGCTGCTTGTCTCTCCACAGGCTGCCAACAAGACCATCGGTCAGGGCGGTTTTCAGGAAGTTGACCAGATGGCGCTGTTCGAGGAGATGGTCTGCTATCAGGAAGAAGTGCGCGACGCGACGCGCATTCCCGAAGTGCTGAACCGCGTGATCGAGAAGGCATGGCGCGGCTGTGCACCGGCACAGATCAACGTTCCCCGTGACTTCTGGACTCAGGTCATCGACGTCGACCTGCCACAGATCGTTCGGCTGGAACGCCCGAGCGGCGGACGCGATGCCATTGCCGAGGCTGCAAAGCTTCTCACTAATGCGAAATTCCCGGTCATCCTTAACGGGGCCGGTGTCGTTATCGGCGGTGCGATCCCTGAATCCATCGCGCTTGCTGAAAGGCTCGATGCGCCGGTCTGCTGCGGCTATCAGCATAATGATGCCTTTCCCGGCACCCATCCGCTATCCGCAGGTCCACTCGGCTACAATGGCTCCAAGGCCGCGATGGAGCTGATCTCCAAGGCCGATGTGGTTCTGGCGCTCGGCACCCGTCTCAATCCGTTCTCGACCCTACCCGGCTACGGCATCGATTATTGGCCGAAAGATGCAAAGATCATTCAGGTCGACATCAATCCTGATCGTATCGGCCTCACCAAGAAGATCTCGGTCGGCATTTGCGGCGATGCCAAGCAGGTTGCGCAGCAGATTCTCGACCAGATGGGAGCCAATGCGGGCAATGCAGGTCGCGACGAGCGCAAGCAGCTCATCCATCAGAGTAAATCCGCCTGGTTGCAGCAGCTTTCCTCAATGGATCATGAGGATGACGATCCGGGCACGCATTGGAATGCCGGTGCGCGCGAGCGCGAGAAGGACCGCATGTCGCCGCGGCAGGCATGGCGTGCCATTCAGGCTGGAATGCCGAAGAACGCCATCATGTCCACCGACATCGGCAATAACTGCGCCATCGGGAACGCCTATCCAAGCTTCGAACACGGACGCAAATATCTGGCGCCGGGCATGTTCGGCCCCTGCGGTTATGGCTTCCCATCCATCGTCGGCGCCAAGATCGGCCAGCCTGACACGCCAGTGGTCGGCTTTGCAGGCGACGGTGCGTTCGGCATATCCATGAACGAGATGACCTCCATCGGTCGGAAGGGCTGGCCTGCGATCACCATGGTCATCTTCCGCAACTATCAGTGGGGTGCCGAAAAGCGCAATACGACGCTGTGGTACGACAACAACTTCGTCGGCACCGAACTCAATCCGAACCTGAGCTACGCCAAGGTGGCGGATGGCTGCGGCCTGAAAGGCGTGACCGTCGATAGCCAGCAGGCGCTGACCGAAGCCTTGCAGACGGCAATCGACGAGCAGGCCAAGGGGGTGACTACCTTCATCGAAGTCGTGCTCAATCAGGAACTGGGCGAACCATTCCGCCGCGATGCGATGAAGAAGCCCGTTGTCGTGGCCGGCATCGACAAGGCCGACATGCGCCAGCAAATGCCCGTCTGAACCAGTCCGTCAGTGATCAGGCCGGGAGCGCAACTCCCGGCCTTTTGAAGAGATTGCGCCATGCTGCCGTTGGAAAAGATTTTTGAGAAAGCTCGTTCGAAGCCACGTCACATCGTGCTAGCCGAGGGCGAAGACCCGCGCATCATCGATGCGGCGCTCCGTGCCGAACGCGAAGCCATTGCCCGCATCACGCTTCTGGGCTCCGAAAGCGTCATCAGCAGGCAGATTGACGGCTCAAAGATCGCGATCATCAACCCAGAGACATCGGACAAAAGCGCGGATTATGCGCAAAAACTCTATCGGCTGCGTCAGGCCAAAGGCATGACGGAAGGACAGGCTGAGGCGATGGCGAAGACGCCACTCGGTTTCGCCGCGATGATGGTACGAGAAGGCGATGCGGATGGGACGGTGGCTGGTGCAGTCGCAACAACAGCCGATGTGGTGCGCCATGCCCTGCAGATCATTGGTAAGGCCGAAGGCGCATCGCTCGTCTCAAGCTTCTTCCTGATGTTGCTGTGCCAATCACATCATCAGAAGAAAGGCGCTTTCGTCTTTGCCGATTGCGGCCTCGTGGTGGAACCGGATTCCGCACAACTTGCCGACATCGCCATACAGTCGGCAGATTCATACCGCCAGCTCACAGAAAAAGACGCAGCCGTTGCCATGTTATCCTTCTCCACCGGCGGCAGTGCAGCGCATGAGCGCGTATCAAAGGTCGTTCAGGCAACCCGGACGGTGCAGGAGCGTAAGCCTGATCTGTGCATCGATGGAGAATTACAGTTCGACACGGCATTCGTCGAGGCAATCAGCCATGCCAAATCGCCGGATTCACCACTCAAGGGCAATGCCAATGTCTTTGTGTTCCCCAATCTCGAAGCCGCCAATATCGGCTACAAGATTGCCCAGCGTATTGGTGGGGCGCAGGCCATAGGCCCTGTGCTTCAGGGCCTCGCCAAACCCGCTAATGACCTCTCACGCGGGTGCAGCGCTGACGATGTCCTCCACATGATCGCTATAACCGTCAATCAGGCAAAGTGAAGGACATCGCGCCGCTATTCGCGAACCGCTATGACTTCAGGAAGCGCGTGGCGATGCCGTTGAGAAACTGTGGCAGTACCGTAAAGGCATAGGGTGCATAGACCCGCTCCAATCGCTGATGATACTCGCGGCCCCACGGGCCGATATTCACCACCGGATAAGAAAGCGCTTTCGGATTGGCGCGGTCGATAAATTGAGCCGCTGGTGTGTTGGCCGCAATGACTTCACTATCCGTCGCGTCGGGGGTATGACCGAAGAAGCTCATATCTGAAATACCGGCGAAAATTTCACGATACCGGATCGTCGTTTCGAACTGGCGCTCTGCATGCGCGCGTGCGGTTTCCAGAGCTTCTGCGAAACGCTGTTCTTCGGCCGTTTCGACCCCCATGCGAACGTGAGGATAGACGAGACTTCCGAAGCCGATAATGACCGCCAGGCCTGTAACGCGTGCCTCAGCAACCATGGCGTTGACGAGTTCCCGCGTGATGAGAAGCGGGTTGTCGCTGCTTGAAAGTTCAGCTTCCAGTGCCGCTATCCGTTCCAGTGCCGCATCACCACCAATACGCCGGACTTCGTCGCGCAACTCGGCCGTGGTCAGAATTCTGCCCTTGTGATTGGCATCTGCATCGCTGCCAATCAGCTTTGCAAAGCGCTCCGCCTCCACATTGAAGTGCGTGATCGCCAGATCCAGCGCCTCACCGACAATTGCCTTGAACCGCTGGAACAAAGCATCAGGCGAGACGGAATGGGTCAGCCAGTTGAAAGCAATCCACGTCCGTTCCGGCGTGGTCACTTCATAACCGCCGCGAAAATCCCGCGCTTCAAGGCAAATTGGAGGTGGCGAAACTTCGCCATCCGCCGTGTCGCAAAGGGCTGCATTGGCTTCCACCGCCCGCATGATTTCCGATGCAATGAGATGCGCGCTGACACCTTCAAACGGATAGCTCGCATGAGAAGGCTGTCCGACCACAAAAGCAAAGGGAAGTTGCTTGCCGATTGTGCCCCGATAGATGGCTCGGCCTTCCGCACCGTCACCCTGATCGCTCGTTGCGTCAAGATTGATACCGGCAACGATATCGAGGCCCCAGCGTTCGGCAAGTTCCGGCAACGCATCGCGCAGGCTGCGCATTCCCCGCGAACCACGCTCTTCGTCAGGCGTCGCAAACAAAATTAGATTGCCTTCGCGATCTGCCTGCTGCGAGAAATGTTCCAACGTTGCGATACCGGCTGCAACACCGCTTTTCATGTCGAGCATGCCCCGACCGGGAATGTAATTTCCGCTCTGGAAATCAGCGAGTGCCTTTTCCTCATTCGGCGCAAGCGGACGGCTGGTAAGGTCGTTCAGAAGAGCCTCCAGCAGAGCATCCGGCTCGAAAGCAAGATGTTTCAAATCGCGATAGTTTGCAGTTTCCACCACATCGAAGTGCCCCGCCAGAGCCAGGGTTCGCCGCCCGGCGCCGCGCACGACTGCGATAACATTCTTGGTCATCGGCGAGCCGTGACTGTCGATGACGGCAATATCGTCAGGGTTCTTTTGGAAATAGGGGATCTCGCGCAAAAGCTCGGCCAGCTTCGGCCCGAACGATGCCTCGTCAGGTGTTCCCGTTTCGCTCGGCCATCTCACCATGCGATAGGAGAGTTCTCGCACCCGTTCTGTCGGGTTCCATTCATTTGGGGATGCCACGGTCTTTCCTCGCTCAATAGTTCCCCGTCTCCGTGCCTTGGGGAAGGCACAGGCGGGTTTTCAAATCTGGTTTAAACGTCGACTTACTGGTTGAGATGCTTTCGCAGGAACGCTCTCGTTCTTTCATTTTCCGGATTGGTGAAGATCACATCCGGCTTGCCTTCCTCGACGACAACGCCCTTGTCCATGAACAGAACCTTGTCTGAAACTTCGGCGGCAAAACGCATTTCGTGGGTCACGATCAGCATGGTCATGTGCTCATGTGCGAGCTGTTTCATGACCTGATTGACTTCCTCGACCAGTTCGGGGTCGAGCGCAGAAGTCGCCTCGTCGAACAGCATGACTTTCGGCTGCATCGCCAGTGCACGGGCAATAGCCACGCGCTGTTTCTGCCCGCCCGACAGACGCGACGGGTACATGCTGGCCTTGTCGGCAAGACCGACCTTCTTCAAAAGCGAAACGGCAAGTTCCTGCGCTTCCTGCTTGCTCTTGCCCTTCAATTTAATGGGGCCGAGCGTGATATTTTCCATGACATTGAGATGCGGAAACAGATTGAAGTGCTGGAAAACCATGCCCATCTGCTGGCGCACGGCATTGATATGCCGCTCGAAGGAGCGTCCGCTCAACGACTGGTTTACCTGCACGCCGTCCAGCAATATCTGGCCTGAATTGACCGTTTCCAGATGGTTGATGGAGCGCAGCAAAGTACTTTTGCCGGAACCGGACGGCCCGATAATGGCGATGATCTGGCCGCGTTCAACCGACAGATTGATGCCCTTGAGAACTTCGAGCGCGCCGTAAGCCTTGTGGACATCGCGCACTTCCACCATGGGTTTGCTGTTGCTCATCGGTAAGCCTCGACTTTCTTTTCCATCCAGTGCAATCCGGCTTCCAGGATGAGATTGAGTACGTAGAAGATCACTGCGGCAGTGATATAGAATTCAAACGGGCTATAGGTTTCACTGATTGCCTGCTGTGACGCATGCACCAGTTCGGTGATGCCGATCACCGACACGAGTGCCGTGTCTTTCAAAAGCGCAATCAGATTGTTTCCCACCTGCGGCAGCGCGTTGCGGACAGCTTGCGGCACGATGATGTAGCGCAGCGTCTGACCGTTGCCGAAACCTAGCGAACGGGCACCTTCATTCTGCCCCGGATCGACAGTCAGGATCGCGGTGCGGAAGATATCCGAATTATAGACCGCAAAATGCAGGCCAAGGCCGATGATACCAGTCCATACGGCTGGAATGTTGATGCCGATCTGCGACAGGCCGTAATAGAGCAGGAACAGCTGCAGAAGCAGCGGCGTACCCATGAACAGCCAGATGAAGAAGCGGACAGGGTAACGCACCAGCCAGTTGCCATAGAGAACGAGCAAGGCAAAAGCGATACCGCCGAAGAAGCTGACGATGGATGAGGACACGGCGATGATGAGCGTCCACCAGATGCCGGTCATCAGAAGTTCAGTATAGGGCGGGACGATAGAGAAATCGAGTTGCATGGGATCACCGCCTATTTGAGCGCATAGCGGGCTTCGAGGAAATCGACGAAGCGTGCAACGATATAAATGAGGACCATGTAGATGGCCGCGGCGATGCCGAAGATTTCAAACGGACGATAGGTCGAGCCGATGAAACGTTGAGCCGTGTAAGTCAGTTCGACCACGGAAATCGCGGAAACGAGAGCAGACCCCTTGATCAGCATGACTGTGTTGACACCGAGCGAACGGATCATGAGCCGCGCTGCCTGCGGCAACACCACAAAGCGCATCGACTGTCCGTTGCTGAAGCCAATGGAACGGGCGGCTTCGTTCTGCCCGGTATCGACCGTCAGAATGGCGCCTCGCATGGCTTCGGCATAATAAGCGCCGATATTAAGGCCAAGACCAATGGCACCGGCTGCGAATGGTTCGAGATTGATGCCGATCTGCGGGCCGCCGAAATAGAGAACGAAAAGCTGCAGAAGGCACGGCGTGCCGCGAAAAACGCTGACATAGGCTGTACCGATAAAACGCAGCGGCCAGAAACGCGATAGTTTTGCAGATGTGGCAAGCGCACCGACGCTCAACCCGATCAGAATGGCAAGCGCCGATATTTCGACGGTAACCAGGGCGGCCTCCAAAAAATATGGAAAGACCTCCACCATCAAAGAGAAGTTCATTATCTCCCCTTTCCTGTCTGGAAACCCAAGCCGGAAAGAAATGTTGCCGGGACAATTGCGTTAATAGCTGTCCCGGCTCGGGGTTTCATGCGGTTAGCGGATGTCGCGACCGATCCACTTGGTCGAGATTTTCTCGTAGCTACCGTCCGCTTTCATGTCGTCGAGAGCCTTGTTGATCGCATCCTTAAGCTCAGGGTTACCCTTGCGCAGAGCGATGCCGACATTGTCGGTGCCCTGAAGTTCAGGCGTATCGAGCTGACGAACCTTTTCGCCGCTTTCCTTGATGGCGATCAGGATCGGAATGTCATCCGATGCAATGGCGTCCACGCGACCTGAACGAAGCTCAAGCAGCAGTTCCGGGATGCCCTTATAGGTACGGACGGTCCAGCCACCCTGTTCGCGCGCCCACTTGTCGCTGGTTTCGCCAAGCGTCACGGCAATGGTCTTGCCCTGTTTCAGTTCGTCCATGGACTTCACCGGCGAGGTTTCCGTCACGAAAATTCCACGGCCACCGCGATAGTAAGGGCCTGCGAAATCGACAGCCTTTTCGCGTTCCGGCGTGATGCTCATGCTGCCGACGACCACATCGAACTTGCCCGCACGCAGGCCTGCAATGATGCCGTCGAAAGCGGTGGTCACGACAACCGGCTTTACATCAAGGCGCTTGGCAATTTCGGTGCCGATATCGACGTCGAAACCGACCACCTGGTTCTGACCATCAACAAAACTGAATGGCGGGAAAACACCGCTCATGCCGATGCGCAATTCGCCGCTTTGCTTGACCTTTTCGAGGTCGTCCGCATGAGCGGGAGCGAGCATCATCAGCGCACCGACGCCAGCGGCAATGAGCGAAGACAGAAGGGTTTTCATTTCATTTTCTCCTAAGTGATCGTATCGCGATCACGGGCGATGCCCGTTCCGAGCGCCCGGCTGGACGCATCTTTCCAGATCGTCGACGCCCGACGGGCGACGGCAAATTTCTTGGGAAAACAGATTCGGAACAGGCAAGAACGATATGCTCTGGTTACCCAGGAGCGGGAGAAAGAAAAGCTCCATCGATCCACCTCCGAAATTCCCCTTGCCGGTTGCGTTGCTGCTTATCCGGCTTGTTTGTTTTCAAGCACGCTAACGGAGCAAAGGATCAACGAAAACGTCAATTCTGTATAGAAATGTCCAGTAATCTGCGATAAACGCAATCAAACTGACGAAATCGTCAAATGGCGGTGTGGTGATGGATGATCTGGATCAACGATTAATATCGGAACTGCGCATCAATGCGCGTGCGTCCATTCCGACTCTCGCCAGTATTTTGGGTGTGGCGCGGGGCACGATCCAAAGCCGGATGGAACGCCTGATCGCATCAGGCGTCATTGCAGGCTTTACAGTCAGATTGAAGGATCATGGTGCCACCGACATGATCCGCGGCATCATGATGATCGAATTGACCGGGCGAAACATCAAAAGCGTGATAGCGACTTTACGCAAGAACCCCGGCTTTTCCGCGGTGAACACCACGAATGGTACGTGGGACCTGATCGCCGAGATCGAAGTCCCCAACATGAATGAATTTCACCGGCTGGTAACAGGTATCCGCGCCATGGACGGGATCGCGAAGTCCGAGACGCACATCTTTCTCGGACCCGCCTGAACCTTCGACCGTCTATTCTGCGGCTTCTGCCACATAACCGAGCTGCATGATGGCATCCGGCGCAGCAACACCCGGCAGAATACGACCGTCATCCACCGGCGCGCCCATCTGGGTGGTCATGGGAATGACGCCTGCCCAAATTGGCAGGGCATAATCGGCGTCGTCATCCTTCGGTGGACCGGAGCGAACCTTTGCTGACGCTTCATTCAGTTCCAGTTCCAGAAGCATGGTGGCCTTCAGCTCCTTTGCCATCATCGGCCGCAGGCCTTCCCAGCGACCCGGAAAAAGGCCGTTTACGAAGCTGCGCAAGTGATGTTCCTTCACCGCGATGTCCGAAACTTTGCGCGCTGTCCCGAAAGCCATGACCGAACGGTAATTGCAGGAGTGGTGAAACGCCGAGCGAGCGAGGACCAGCCCGTCGAGCAACGTAAAGCTTACGCACACTTCTGCTTCGTCGCAGCTTTCCAGCATACGACTGGCGGATGATCCGTGCCAGTAAATGAAATCGCCTTCACGCCAGACCAGCGTAGGCGTGACATAGGGCGTTCCGTTGAACACATAGGCCACATGCGCCAGAGGCTGCGCATCGATGATTGCGTGAACCGTGGCTGCGTCATAGGCACCGCGCTCATGCAAGCGTTTTACACGGCTGCGTTCAGAAGGGGCTGTCGTCATGGCCGATTTTTCTCCTTTATATTCGGCCAAACTGCCGTCATAGTGGCTTTGAGAAAATAGCCACTTTAAGAGAATAATATGATGCCAATTTCGAATACACTTCCAGAATTCGGGATTGATCGCTCCAGCGATGTCTCGCTGACCGCCCAACTGGTTGATCAGATAAGACAAGCGGTTTTAGCCGGACGCCTGAAACCCGATTCAAGATTGCCGTCTACCCGCGCCTTATCTCTCGAACTCGGCCTGTCACGAACAACCGTTCTCGCGGCATTCGACCAGTTGATTGCCGAGGGCTATCTCGAAGGACGTCAAGGTTCCGGAACCCATGTCACCGCCGAACTTCCCGACACCAGCCTGACAGTCGACCATCCGCCCCTCGACGCGATAGTCCAGCCGCAGTTACATCACAAGGAAGCCAAACCTTTTCATCTTGGTGTATTTGATAGTGATCATTTCCCACACGACGAGTGGGGGAAGCTGCTCGGGCGCATCTGGCGCAACCCATCCCCTGAGCTGCTAAGCAGTGACGATGTGTTCGGCTTTCATCTTTTGCGATCTTCACTGGCCCGTCATTTGCACGAGTGGCGGGGGATGATTGTGTCACCAGAACAGATTATCATTACCGGCGGCAGCGCGGACGCTCTTTCCCTCATTCGGGAGGCCCTGTTTGTACCGGGTGACAGACTGTGGATGGAGGAACCGGGCTACCCGCCCGCGCGCAAGATCCTTGGCGTCAACGGCCTCGACATCATTCCCGTCCCCATTGATGGCGGAGGCCTCGATGTTTCGACCGCGCGAGACAAGGCCAACAATGCGCGTGGAGCGTTTGTCACACCGGCACGGCACCACCCGACAGGCGTGACCATGCCATTAGGGCGCCGGCTGGAACTGCTTGCCTGGGCAAGGGAACGCGACGCCATCATCATCGAGGACGATTATGACAGCGAGCACCGTTATGTCGGCCAGCCATTGCCATCTCTGATGTCGCTTGATCCAGATCGCATCCTTTATATCGGAAGTTTCTCCAAGGTCTTTTCGCCACTCCTGCGGCTCGGTTTTCTGATTGTACCGTCGCACATGACCACTCGATTCAGGGCGCTGCGACAAACCTTATTCCCAGCGCCATCGCCCTTGGCCCAACCGGCATTGGCCAGTTTTATCGAAACGGGAGCCTTTGCACAGCACATCAGGCGCATGCGGCGCATACATGCATCGCGGCGTCGTAAACTGATTGCAGCGCTCGCTCCCGGAGATCCGAAGTTTTTCCGAATTGAAGCCCCTCCTGCCGGGCTTTCATTGCTGCTGGCTTTGCCAGACGGGAAAAGCGATACGCGCCTTGCCACTATTCTCGCAGATGCTGGTATCGAGGCTCATCCGCTATCAACGCTCTATACAAAACTGACGCCACGTCAGGGGCTTATCCTCGGATTCTCAGGATTTGATGAAACTGCATTGGAGAATTCGGCAACAGCGCTGATAAAAATTCTCGAACAATCGAATTAGAGAATGTGCATTAGCAATTTCGTAAACTTTGGATTCAGCATTTCCCGGTAAGCTTCGATTAGCAATTAGCTCGGAGGGAGCGTTGCAGCCCATTTGTTTTGCGTTACGGGTGCTCATGCGTTCTTCGGTTGTATCAGTCATTGCCCTTGCCTGCGCCGCTTTGACGGGCTGTACGTCAAGTTCGGGCATAGACAGCATCATGCTCCAGTCGAAGACATCGGCTGAGACCACAAGTTCGGTGGCTCGCCCGGTTCCGCCCGCCCCCTTGAGCGAAATGGCGAGCGCACCGCAGCCGATGCCCGCTGCCGAGCAGGAAGAAGTTCTGGCTTGGGCCGGCCCTATTCCGGATGCGGGTCCGTTCAAGGCAGAGCCGCCCGCTCCCGTTACACCGCAACCGCCGTTGCAGGAACGCCCTCAGGCGCGCATCTCTGTTCCAAAGCCGGAAGTCGCAGCCTATCCGCCGGTGCGCCTCGCACCACAGGAACGATCGAAAGTCTACAGCCACCGCTTTCGTGATGCGAAACCAATCAATTTTGGACGCTCATCGCCGCGCAAGCTGGCAGTGCACGGTGTGGACGTCTCTCGCTGGCAGGGTGATATCGATTGGGTGAGACTGCGCACGCAAGGTGCAAACTTCGCCTATATCAAGGCGACCGACGGCGGCGACCACCTCGATCCCATGTTCCGCAAGAACTGGCGCGAAGCGAAAGCAGCGGGCATCAAACGCGGCGCATACCACTTTTTCTACTGGTGCCGCGTGGCAAGCCAGCAGGCCGATTGGTTCATCCGCAATGTTCCAAAGGAAGCCGATGCGCTTCCACCTGTCATCGATGTCGAATGGAACGGCGATTCCTCATGCAAGCGTCGACCTTCTCCGGCGCAGGTGCGGGAAAAGATGCAGGTCTTCATGGACAGGCTGGAGCAGCATTATGGCAAGCGGCCAATCATCTATACAGCTCCGGACTTCTATGACGATAACCTGAAAGGTGCCTTCACCAACTATCCATTCTGGCTGCGTGCCGTTGCCCAGCATCCGTCGAAGGTCTATCCGGGTCGCCCATGGACCTTCTGGCAGTATTCTGGGTCGGGTCTGTCGCAGGGCGTGAACGGTAAGATTGACCTGAACGTTTTCCACGGCTCAGAGGACGACTGGCACAGATGGCTGGCGCGTGCCGCCAGCTAAACAGCGAGAAACTGGCCAGAAGCCAGTTTGGATGTTATGAAGTTATATCAGGGATAACCGAAGCTTTGCCTCGAAACCCGGCATGCAATATCGCCATGCCGGGCCATTTGCTGCCCGCATGGTGCTACCATGAAAGGGAATGGCAAATATGGACATCCGGTTATTTGTGCTGGCGCTGGCAACCTTCGTTACCGGCACCGCCGAGAACATTATCGTCGGCATTCTTCCGGGCATCGCACCCGGTTTGAATGTCTCAGTCAGTGTCGCCGGGCAGCTCACATCAATCTTCTCGATTACCTTTGCGCTTACCGCTCCAATGGCACTTGTTCTCACAACGCGCTTCGAACGGAAAGCCATCCTCGTCTTCGCCTTGGGCGTTTTCATCGCAAGCAATATCATCGCGAGCATTAGTCCCAATTATGCTGTCCTGTTTATCGCGCGCATCGGCATGGCCTCCGCAAGTGCAGTCGTCTGCCTGATTGCCACCATGCTGGCGACAGAGCTGGTTAGTCCCGCAATGCGCGGACGCGCCATCGGGATCATATTCATGGGTATAAGCGGATCGATGGTGGCCGGTGTCCCCACGGGAATGATTGTCAACGATTGGCTGGGCTGGCGTGCGGTCTTCCTGTGCCTGGCACTGGCGGCAGCTTTGGTGCTGCTCCTGTCGTTGCTTTCCCTGCCCCGTGCAGGATGAAGCCCGCATGGTTTGCCACCTTATATGCCGCACCTGAAATCCTTCCGGCTGGTATCAGCACAATTGGTTTCCATCCTGATGATCGGCGGTCATTTCGTCTTGTTCGCCTATCTGTCACCCTATCTTCTGGAGGCTGTCCACATCTCTTCACAGAAAGTCATCTGGGCGATGGTGGCGTTCGGCATGGCCGGAATGACAGGCGGCTATCTCGGCGGACTGCTCGTCGACAAGCTTTCACCAAGGTTGGCTATCGTGCTGACGCCACTTCTCTATCTGACGGCGTTAGCAACGATACCACTTGCAACAGGGTCCAGCACTATTTTCGGCGCGGTGCTGATGATCTGGGCTTGTATCAGTTGGATGATATCACCCGTCGTTCAGAGCTTTCTCATCACGACCGATCCCGCAACGGCAGATGCCGGTGTCGGGATCAATCTATCTGCCATGCACATAGGCGTAGCGCTTGGCACGGCCACGGGCGGACTTGCTTTACGGCACTGGCACTTGCAAGCCCTGCCGTGGATCGGATGCATTCTGGTCGCGCTTTCCTTACTGTGTGCCCTTAACGCTTCCCGATATTTTGCAGGTCGTAAGGCGTCGATTGATACATCTCGTTGATCCAGTTTCCAAACAGAAGATGTGCGTGGCTGCGCCAGCGGTTTTCCGGCTGGCGCGTCGCGTCATCTCCGGGGAAATAGTTCGCTGGAACCTTTGTTTCAGGCTGAGCCTGAATGTCGCGGAAATACTCATCGGCAAGCGACGTTGTGTCGTACTCCACGTGATTGAACATATGCAGCGCGCGATGACGTGGATCGTCCAGCAGGCAAAGGCCTGTTTCCGGACTATCGACCAAAACCTTCAGCTCACTCTCGGCTGGAATGTCGCTCTTGCGCACTTCGGTCCAGCGTGAAACCGGGATTTTGAAATCATCCGAGAACCCGCGAAGGTAGGGAGACGACGGCGCAAGATTGCGCTGGCTATAGACGCCCGACGCCTTGCCCGGCAGCTCGTACTTGCCCATGCCGTGGAAATGATGGACCGCAGCCTGTGCGGCCCAGCATATATTCAGTGACCGGTGCACATGGGTCTGCGTCCAATCGAAGACACGCTGCATCTCATCCCAATAGGTGACTTCCTCGAACTCGAGGCGTTCGACCGGAGCACCGGTGATGACAAAACCGTCAAAGCGTTGGTCCTGCACCTCTTCCCACGGCTGGTAGAACGACAGCATGTGATCGGCAGGCGTATGGCGCGCCACATGGTTGGTGATACGAACAAGGGTAAGCTCGACCTGTAACGGTGTCGCGCCAAGCAGACGCGCAATCTGCGTCTCTGTCGTGACCTTGTTCGGCATCAGATTGAGAAGGCCGATCTTCAGCGGACGAATATCCTGACGAATGGCATCTGCTTCACGCATGACCATAACGCCCTCGGCCTGGAGAACACTGGTTGCTGGCAGATCGTCAGGAATTTTAATCGGCATGTCGCGTCGGTCCCTAGTTTATGTTGGGGGAAGACGCGAGTGGCTTTGTCCGTATATTTGCCGGTTTGGCCACATCCTCTCTTTACAGAGAGTACCACCTTGCCCGGAGAGGCAGGTTGGCGTTGGGCGTCTCCCAACTCTTGATGTGATGTCACTTCTACTCAAACTCTTTCGGGGTGGCAATAGGGTTTAAGTGCTGCCTTAAAGTGTATGAGAAGTTTCCATTTCTTTTGCCGATCAGTTTATGAATGCTGTACTCAGCGACTTACAAAATTTGGAATAAACGTCCTTCAAATTTTTTCTATGGCGGCTTTCAAAGCGCTTACACGCTGAGCTGATGTCCGAAATGATTGTTCTGCGGCAAAACCGAAAGCGATAGCGCGAGAATCCTTCTCTTCGACCGGGACACGGCATGAAGCATGAATCTCTGCCGCGCCCGTTGCCTCCACGATCCGTCTCGCATTCTCCGCGTTGACGCCGCTGCCGGGCGTGATGCGGATGCGGTCACCAGCCAACTCAGCCAGCACCCGCAGATTATCCAACCCCTTTTCCGCGGTTTGTGACAGGCCAGACGTCAGAATGCGCTCAAAGCCGAGTGCAATTGCTTGCTGTACGGCAATCTCCATATTCGGAACGAGATCGAATGCGCGATGAAGCGTCGTTCCAAGGTCTTTTGCTTCTGCAACCAGTCTTTCCAACATGGCGACATCAAGAGAACCGTCGCTCAGCGAAGCGCCAATAACAACACCGGCCAAACCGGCATTTCTGACATTACGAATATCCGACACCATGATGGCTTCATCTTCTGTCGAAAAGCAGAAATTGCCGGCGCGCGGTCTGATCATTGCGTAAACCGGGATTGGCGCTTTCGAGGCAAGCTCCATCAATCCCAGCGAAGGCGTCAAACCACCAAGCTCAAGCGCAGAACAGAGCTCGATACGATCCGCACCACCTTCTATTGCCGACCGCAACCCTTCGGCGCTATCCACGCAGACTTCAAGTAACACGCTCACGTCTGATGCCCCAATATTGCGGCCCCAACCAAACCGCCATCACTGCCGAATACACCCGGAACGACCAATGGCTGGTTCATTTTCCGCAAAATTCTGGCCCTGACGGCCGTATCAAGTGCGGAGATCAATTCGGAAGCAGTAGCAAGTCCACCACCAACCGGAATAATCGACGTGCCTGTTATGTTGACGACGGCTGCAAGCGGATCGGCAACCAGCTGGAGATAAGCGGTAATCGTCCGTCTCGCCTCCGGTCTGCCTTCCAGCCATTCCTGCAGGACCGCATGGCTACTCGCATCTATACCGTTCAGAAACTGGTGCAGCTTTTCGATCCCGCGCGCGCCGCCAATCGTATCGACGCAACCGCTCTGACCGCAGCCACAATCGAAGCGAGGAACCGACACTGTTTGTCCGTCTATTTCTACACACGTGTTGAGGATCGGGCCATGCCCCCATTCGCCAGTCAAACCGGCTTTACCGCGAACCAATCGACCGTCGATAACAAGCCCGCCGCCAACACCTGTGCCCAGCACTGCGCAAAAAACTATGTCGTGCCCCTTACCGGCCCCTTCGATAGCTTCTGCAAGGGCCAGACAATCAGCATCATTGGCGGCGATCACCTGTCGCTGCAATCGCTCGCCGAGTTCAAGGCTTAATCTATGATCGGTGATGCAAGGAATGTTCGCCGAGAAAGCGGAACTAGTTACTGGATCAACCAATCCAGCGATGGAAAGTGCAAGTGGCCCCGCCTCGTCCGATACGCGGGTTCGAAGCGCAGTTTCCAATGCGCCCCCGAACTCATCCCAACTGTTTGCAGGGGTCGGCAACTTTTCAAGAAGTTCGATGTGTCCCGGATGTACAGAGCGGGCCAGCCGAATGAAGGACCCACCAACATCCGCGGCAAAAACAGTACCTGCCTGCCGAGACTGACGCATCCTTCTGTCGTGCATGATCGATCTTCCGCCGATACGTTTCGATGGTCCAACCAATCATCGCAAATGTATCGGCAGTCAATCGCAAGGCGCAATTATCCTACGGTTTTGGCGCCACGAGCGAGATGTTCACACCTTGCGGATCCTTGCATTGAACAACCCATTCGCCGTTCGGTACTTCCATCGGCTCTTGCAAAACCGCTCCGCCGAGAGACTTGACCCGGCTGGCAGCATTCTTCACGCCATCGACCATGAAGTAGAAGCCCCAGCCAACAGGAGTGCCGGGAGGTGCGGTCATGATACCGCCGTGATCGGCGCCATCGACACTGAACACCTTGTAATTGCCCATAGGCCCCATGTCGAAATTGCGTGAGAGCTTCCAGCCGAAAACTTTCTCATAGAACGGAAATACCGTCTCGCAGTTTTGAGCATACAGTTCATGCCAGCCCGGATGCCCCGGTTTGCGCGAACCGAAGTCAGCCGGTGGCGGCATGTCGTCTTTCGGTTCAAAAAGTGCAAAGATACCACCTTGCGGGTCCGAAACGATCGCAAACCGTCCAATGTCCGGGATATCCTGCGCTGCTCTGAGCACCTTGCCACCTTCTGCTTCAACCTTTTTGGCATATTCGTCTGCATTTGCGACACCGACATAACCGATCCAGCCGGGTTCGCCTCCGCAATCTTCCTTTGGCATATCCGCCATCGACATCATGCCTGCAATCATGCATCCGGGCACTTCGAACAATGTATATTTCATGCCGGGAACCCCGGCATCTTTCGCTGTCCAGCCGACGACTTTTGTATAAAAATCCTGTGCGTTGTCAGCATCTGTTGTCATAAGTTCATACCAGACGAACGGAGAAGAGCCGTTTTTCATTGAAAGTACTCCCTTGGATTTCTTTCACAGTTGAATGATCAGCCGCAGCAGCTGTGCTTGGAAGCCTGTGCTTCATACTCATCGTGCCGTTTGACGAAATGCATCGTGCCATTTTCATTCCGGCCCTTGGGGGCGCGGTCGAGGATCATCAAAGTGCCTATCCACTCCTCGATGCCTCGGGCATAGCTGGAATAGGTGTGATAGATGGCACCGCTTTCGTCCTTGTAGAAAGCGCTCATGCCGGGCAGCTCATCAAAAGCATCTTCTGCAGCCAGCTTGTCGAAATTGTAGAAAACGCGGTTATTCTCGAGTTCATCCTTCGTAAAGGAGACGTGGTAATCGAAGTTGAAATCACTGCCTTCTGACGAAACCCATGGGAAATGCCAGCCCATCCGCTTCTTATAGGCTTCCAGCTTTGCCAGAGGCCCGCGCGAAACGGCAACTAGCGTGACGTCGTGATTGTTGAGATGAGTCACGGCACCATCAAGATTGTCAGCAAGGAACGAACATCCGGTGCAACCTTGATCCCAGTCGGGTCCGAACATGAAATGGTAGATCAGCAACTGGCTACGCCCGTCGAACAGTTCGGAAAGCGACTTCCGACCAGAAGGCGTATCGAATGCATAATCCTTATCAACCTTCACCCATGGCAGTGCCTGCCGCTCACGATTGACCTTGTCGCGCAGATGAGTGGCTTCTTTTTCACTTGCCAGAAGCGCACGTCGCGCCTCAAGCCAAACTTCTCGGGATACGACCTCATTCATGGTGCAAGCCCTCCTCCGGCTTTTGCTCCCTGTCTATGCCCAGATATCAATGTTCCCGCTTGACGATTTACATTGATATCAATATTAATAAATCATGTCAAATAGCCTCGATGTACCCTTTGAAACAACACTTCTGGTTCGTGATACCTGCCTTTGCTTGCATGTTCAGCGTGCCGCACGTGCGCTCGCCCGCCGGTTTGACGACGCTCTGCGTCCAGTTGGGCTGACCAACGGCCAATTCTCGCTGATGATGTCGCTCAATCGCCCGGCACCGACGCCAATGAAGCCGGTCGCTGAGCTTCTGGCCATGGATCAGACGACTTTGACTGCAGCGTTGAAGCCATTGCAGCGGCAAGGTTGGGTGGAGATCGTTATCAACCCAAAGGACCGGCGCGAGCGTTTATTGCAACTCACGCCAGAGGGAAAAGCAGCCCTTGCTGCAGCGGTGCCGATATGGAAAGCCACACATGCGGATATCGAGAAGCAGCTCATAAGCGGCAACGGTGATGACGTCCGCCGCGACTTGCTGGTTCTGTCGTCAGTCTAATGGCCGAAGGGGCGCTTTTCGCGCCCCTGCCCAACAACTTATTTGTTTTTCTTCTTTGGCTTGAATTCCTTGTCGTAAACCTCTTCCGCCATACGCCGCAGCGAACGTCCGATAGCGGCATATTCATACTCATTGAGGTTCGCCAGCGAGATACGCCCTGCAGGCTGCAAAGTACCGAAGCCAGTGCCCGGAAGCATAACAATGCCGGTTTCATCTGCGATACGGAAAAGCAATTCTGTTGGAGAGATATTCTTCTTCACCCAGGCCGCAAAATCATCGCCGTAGAGGCGGCGAACGATATCTTCCAGATCGAGCAGCGTATAATAATCGACTTCATTCTCGTCGGACTGTGGTTCCAGCCCAAGCTCGCGATAAAGCGCCGCTTCACGGTGACGGATCAACTTCTTGAGTTCGGCCTTGTAGGAATCCTTTTCGTCCATCAGACCGAAAAGCGAGAACAGAACCATCTGCACTTGCTGCGGCGTTGATAGCCCTGCTGTGTGGTTAAGCGCGACAGTGCGGCTGTCGGCAACAAGCCTGTCAATAAACTTCAGTTTTGAGACATCCGGCGTTAGTGAGGAATAGCGCTCATTCATTTCCTTCTTCGCCGATGACGGGAGGTTCTTGAGCTTTTCATCCAGAAGATTGTCCTTCTGCATGGCGACAACACCAAGACGCCAGCCGGTTGCTCCGAAATACTTGGAAAAAGAATAGACGAGCATTGTATTGTAAGGGCAGATCGCAAAGAGCGACTTAAAGTCATCTGCAAAAGTACCGTAGACGTCATCCGTCAAGATCATGAGATCGGGACGCTTTTCCTTGACGATCCGCGCGATTTGCTCAAGGCCGCGTTGATCCATCTTGACCGACGGCGGGTTGCTCGGATTGATCAGGAAGAAGACCTTGACCGACTTGTCGAGCAGCTTGTTCAGCTCCGCTTCCGGATATTGCCAGCCCTGGTGCGGGTCGGCATTGATGTGCACTTCTTTCAACCTATAATTGTTCAGTTCCGGTATTTCGATGTAGGGCGTGAAAGCTGGCATACCGATGGCGACTGTATCGCCTTCATCAAGTATCTTGTTCTGTTTCAGCGTATCGAAAATATAGGTCATGGCAGCAGTTCCGCCTTCGACCGCAAATATATCGAGTTTATCGGAACTCATGTAACCGCCGATCATCTCGCGCACGAGATAATGCTTCACGATCTCTTCGCTGATCTTCAGCATGCGCGGCGGAACCGGATAGTTACACCCAAGAATGCCTTCTACCATTTCATGCAGATATTCTGATGGGGAAAGGCCCAGCTGATCACGCACATAAGACAGTGCACGCCCGAGAAACTTCACCCCGGGCTGGTCGCCATTGTCAGAGAGAAATCTCTGGAAACGCCCTTCAATTCCCTCGACTTTCGGCAAACCGCCCACGCTTGTCGACATATAGGAATAGGAAAGTTCGGCTTCTGCGACTGCAAAAAGCCCCAGCCGCAGAAAGGCACGACGCGGTAAGGTGGCAAGAAAGTTCGGATTGCCGCGCCCGGCGTTCAGCATGGTCAGATCAGCTTTGCTTGAAGCCAGCTGGATCAGTGCATCCTTGAGTTCGAACGGGCTTAGCTTTGCATATTTGCTATAATCAGTCTTCGCCATGATCTACTCCTCAGGAGAAAGCGACCACCAACGGCCCGAGCAATGTCAAAAAGACATTGGCAAGCGCATAGGTGATTGCGAACGGGGTGGTAGGAATGGAATTGCCTGCCTTGTCGAGCACTTCGCCAAAGGCAGGATTTGCGCTGCGCGACCCGGAAAGAGCGCCAGCAAATATAGCCACATTGTCATATTTCAGCACGTAACGGCCAAAGAACATCGTGATGATCAGCGGCAGAATGGTTACGACCACACCGATCAGGAAAATGGTGAGACCGCTGCTGATAATTGTCTGCACGGCCTGCAGACCTGACTGGAGGCCGACAACTGCAACAAAGCCAGCGAGGCCCAAATCGCGCAGCAATGTGGAAGCGCCGGTCGGCATATTGCCGATGGTCATGTTCCGGCTGCGATACCAGCCGAAGAGCAGACCTGACAGAAGCGCGCCGCCGCCGCTGCCGAGTGTCAGCGGTATCGAACCAATGCGCACGACAGCCAGACCAATCAGAAGACCGAATGCGATACCAAGACCATGAAACACGAAATCGGTCTTGTCACTTGGAACGATCACCGGACCAATAGACTTCGCCGCACGCTGCAAATCCTGATCGGTTCCGTAGAGTGAAACGACATCGCCAGCACTGATGACTGTATCAGGTTGCAGCGGCAAAGGCTTGTCGGCCCGTTTGACGCCGATAACATAGACGCCGTGGCGCAGTTCAGAGCTTATATTCTCCTTGATCGCAGCAACGGTCTTGCCGATATAATCCGGTGAAGTGATCGTCACGTCACGGATTTGCACGACGACATCCATGCCTTCAGAAGATTGCAATTCGGTGCCGATCTTGTTGCCAGAAGCGACAACGCCTGAGCGCCTGCCGGCCGCAAGAACGATGTCGTCCCTTTCCAGATGGAGATTGGGTGCGAGGCCGATGATCTTGCCAGCACGTTTGACCCGTTCAATGGTTATGGCGTCTTCAACAGAGGTCATCGCCTCAATCTGGGCCACGGTCTTTCCTGATGCCTGTTCCACCTTATAGATGCGCCCCACAAGATCAGGAGCTGCTTCGCTTTCGCCCTGCCCCAAGACCCTTATGCCAGCCAACAGTTCGGCTTCCGCCTTGATGGCATCGTCGCGGATAGTGCGTCCCATGAATTTCGGCAGCAGATTGACGCAGACAATGATCGCTCCGAAGGAACCGAAAATATAGGTCACAGCATATCCAACAGCGACATTGGCCTGCAATCGCTGCACTTCGTCGGCTGCCAGACCAAGCTTGGAAATGGCCGAACTTGCCGTTCCGATGATTGCAGATTGCGTCAGCCCACCTGCTGCGATACCCGCCGCAAGACCTTTGTCCAAACCAAATATGCGCGCCATGATGACGACGGTCGCGAGACCGCTGATCGCGAGCACCGCGGCCATTGCGATCTCACGCAAGGATTGCCGCCCGAGTGATCGAAAGAATTGCGGACCACTTTCGAAACCGACTGCGTAAATAAAAAGGGCGAAGAGCAGAGCCTTCACCCCATTATCGATCTGAACGCCCACCTGGCTGATTATCACCGCGACAAGCAGTGACCCGGCAACCCCTCCTAACTGGAACTTGCCGAAGTGTATCTTGCCGATCGCATACCCGCCGGCCAGGGAAAGGAACAAAGCAATTTCGGGTGCCTGCTGAAATATTGCCTGAAGCCAATGCATCCGTCCCTCCAAGCTCCGATAACAACCTAGGGTTAGCTAGAGCGGAAACACCAAAGACAAGAGGCCGCAAACGCAAAATGTTAAAAGAAATGACAGCAAAACAAGATCGCTCAAAAAGCTGAAAGTGCTTTCTGGAATTGTTCTATTCTGGAACGGAGACAATCTCCTTACACCGTTGTGTGATGAAAACTTAAAATAGATCAATATCGGGGTAAGATGTCTGGAAAAAACAGGACACAGACATAAAATATGTCTGACGACGATCCTCCTCTTGCAACAGGGTGATTGACGAGCATTTTAAGGATGAAAGCAGGCTGAAGTAATGAGTGAAAAGCGAGCCCCCCATCTCGTTGTCGTAGGCGCCGGTTTTGGCGGATTGCAACTGATCCACGACCTTAGAAACGTCGACGTGCGAATAACGCTGATCGATCAGCGTAATCATCACCTGTTCCAGCCGCTTCTCTATCAGGTGGCAACAACTATCCTCGCCACGTCCGAAATTGCCTGGCCGATCCGGCATCTGTTCAAAGATCGCAAGGAAGTGACCACGCTATTGGGCACAGTCACCGATGTTGACACCGAGCACCGTCAGGTGCTGCTCGAAAACGGCACCGAAATTTCGTACGACATGCTCGTACTCGCCACTGGAGCACGACACGCCTATTTCGGCAACGATCAATGGGAAGCGTTGGCCCCCGGACTGAAGGCGCTTGAGGACGCAACCACCATTCGCCGTCGCCTGCTTCTCGCCTTTGAGCGTGCAGAACGTGAAAGCGATGAAGCAAAGCGGCAAGCATTGTTGACATTTGCCATCGTGGGTGGCGGGCCGACGGGCGTTGAACTAGCAGGCATTATCGCTGAGTTGGCCAAGCAAACCATATGGCCGGAGTTTCGCAATATAGACACGCGGCAGACACGCGTGATGCTGCTTGAAGCCGGTCCGCGCATTCTGGCGGCGTTTCCAGAAGACCTGTCCAGTTATGCGTTGAAAGCGCTCGAAAAACTGGGGGTGGAAGTACGGCTCGGAATTCCAGTCAAAGACATCACAGCCGAGGGCGTGACTGTCGGCGAAGAGTTCATTCCATGCCGGACGGCAATCTGGGCAGCAGGCGTGGCTGCCTCTCCAGCTGCAACGTGGCTCAACGCCGAGAGTGACCGAGCAGGGCGCGTGAAGGTGTTATCCAACCTCAATGTACCTGGCCATGGGGATATCTTCGTCATTGGTGATACGGCGTGGGTCGAGGGACCGGACGGCAAGCCGGTTCCGGGTATTGCCCCTGCCGCCAAGCAACAAGGTGCCTATGTTGCCAAGGTCATCAAAAGCCGCATTGAAGGAAAGACCCCACCGATGCCATTCCGTTACAAGCATCAGGGCAATCTCGCGACCATCGGCAGAGGCGCCGCTGTGGTTGATATGGGGCGCTTCAAGCTCAAGGGACTCATCGCCTGGTGGTTCTGGGGCATTGCGCACATCTTCTTCCTTATTGGAACGCGAAGCCGTGCCGCCGTCGCCTGGAGCTGGCTCTGGACTTACATTTCCGGCCAGCATAGCGCCCGGTTGATAACGCAAGGCAAACCTGTAGAGCGCTAGATGGAAGATGGCCCGCCTGAAGCGGGCCGTTTCTCTTACTGTCTGATATGCCGTTATTCGGCAGGTTCCAGCTGCGGAACAAGGTCTGTGACAACAGGCGTTCCGTTCATCGCTGCGGCCAACTTGTCGGTATCGAGTTCATTTTCCCAACGTGCCACGACAATGGTTGCGACCGCGTTGCCAACGAGATTGGTCAGAGCGCGGCATTCTGACATGAAGCGGTCGATACCGAGGATCAGGGCCATGCCCGCGACTGGAACGGCTGGAACAACGGACAGCGTAGCCGCAAGCGTGATGAAACCGGCACCCGTAATGCCTGCTGCACCCTTGGAGCTTAACATAGCCACCAGTAGAAGCAGTATCTGATCACTCAGTGACAGTGGAATATCCGTCGCCTGCGCGATGAAGAGGGCTGCCAGCGTCATGTAGATATTTGTGCCGTCGAGGTTGAACGAATAACCCGTCGGAATGACGAGGCCAACGACAGAGCGCTTGCAGCCAGCCTTCTCCATCTTGTCCATCAGCGCGGGAAGTGCGGCTTCAGACGAAGAGGTGCCCAGAACCAGCAGCAGCTCTTCCTTGATGTAGCGAATGAGTGCGAGGATCGAGAAGCCATTGTAACGGGCGACAGCTCCCAGAACGACAAGCACGAACAGCAGGGCCGTGAGATAGAATGTGCCGATCAAAAGCGCGAGATTGGCAATCGAGCCGATGCCGTATTTGCCAATGGTAAATGCCATGGCACCGAAAGCACCGATTGGAGCGGCCTTCATGAGGATCGAAACCAGCTTGAAAACGGGTGCTGTCAGGACGTGAAGAAAATCGGTGACAGGCTTGCCCTTGTCGCCGACAAGAGCCAGCGCAATACCAAACAGAACCGAGAAGAACAGCACTTGCAGAATGTCGCCGTCTGCGAATGCTCCAACAATCGTTGTCGGGATGATGTTGCTCAGAAAGCCGGTGATGGTCTGCTCATGTGCCTTGGCGGCGTAGTTGGCAACGGCCTTCGGATCAAGCGAAGCCGGGTCGATGTGCATCCCGGCGCCCGGCTGCACGACGTTGGCGACGATAAGCCCAATAATCAAGGCAAGCGTAGAGAACGTCAGGAAGTAGATCATTGCCTTACCGGCAACGCGACCGACCTTTTTCATGTCGGTCATTCCGGCGATGCCGGTCGCAACGGTCAGGAAGATGACAGGCGCGATAATCATCTTCACGAGCTTGATGAACGCATCGCCAAGCGGCTTCAACTGCGTGCCCAGTTCGGGATAAAAATGGCCAAGCAGAATACCGGCAGCAATAGCCACCAATACCTGTACATAAAGATGCTTGTAAAAGGGGATTGGGCCGCGCGGCGCAGCCACGGCACCTGTCGGTACTGCAATCATAGTGTCCTCCGTTCGGCTCAGTCCGGAACCTGTCCAGCCTCCCAAGCCTTCAGTCTCGAATTCCAGCGGTCCCAGCCGCTGCTGAACTGATTGATTGCAATGTCCGTGCCAGTTTGGAGATAGATCACTAACGTGTTGTTTTCTTTAAATTTGTGAGTTTTCGCATCGAAGTAAATCTAGAATAAGTGCGATTATCCGCACATTTGGATTTCCTATTTGTGTGAAATATTGCACAATGAGAGCAATGAGTTCGAACCCCTCCCCAGCGGACAGCCGCACCCGACCCACAAACATCAACCGACGGACATGGGCGTTGTTCGGATTGTTTTGGGCTGCGGTTTTCGCGCTTGCATTCTGGGTCGTCGGCGACATGGCACGAGACAAGGCCGTCCTCGCATTAAGCGAGCAGACAAGGATCGATGCCAACCTCAACACTGCATTGTTGCGCGCTGTTCTCGACAAGCAACGTGCTTTGCCTCTGGTGCTGTCAAAGGATAAGGCGCTGGAAGCTGCATTACTGGACAAAACAGCCACAACAATCGATCCCTTGAATGAGAAACTCGAAGCATTGGCGGATGGGACGCAAGCGGCCGTCATTTATCTTGTCGGCATGGACGGCATTGCCATCGCGGCAAGCAACTGGCGCGGACCAACGAGTTTTGTCGGCAACGACTACAAGTTTCGCCCCTATTTTCACAACGCTTTGAAAAACGGGGATGCAGAGTACTTTGCGCTCGGCAATGTCAGCAATCGCCCCGGTCTTTACATATCCCGTCGCATCGATGGCCCAAGCGGTCCCTTGGGGGTGATCGTTGTCAAGCTGGAGTTCGACAGGCTGGAAAGTGACTGGAACAATGCCGGACGACCGACCTTCGTGACGGATGAACGAAATATCGTTCTGATTACAAGCTTGCCGTCCTGGCGTTTCATGACCATTGGCTCGATCGATCAGGAGCAGCTTCAGTCTATCCGCGATAGCCTGCAGTTTGGTGACGCGCCACTTAAACCCTTGCCCCTGTCGATCAAGTCAATCGACGGCGAGGATGTACAGTTGATTGATGCGCTGCTGCCCGGCAATGCGCGCAATACCGACTTTCTCGCGATCCGTTCGATCGTGCCTTCCACTCCCTGGCAGATGTACAGTCTCGCGCCAATTCGCCCGCAGATTCCTTCCGCCATTCGTGAATCCCGGTTGTTCACCTTTATCATCCTTTCAGCCATCGCAACGGTTGCCGGACTTCTTTTACGTCGCAGGCAGAAAATCGCGACACGCATCGCCAATGCACAGCGTACACAGATGGAACTGGAAGAACGCGTGGAAGAGCGCACCCGCGATCTCAGTCTGGCACGCGACAGACTGCAAGCTGAGATCAGCGACCACCGTCGCACCGAAACAATGCTGCAAGGGGTGCAGCAGGACCTCGTGCACGCCAATCGCCTGGCCATCATGGGGCAAGTAGCGGCTGGCGTGGCGCATGAAATCAACCAGCCCGTCGCAACTATTCGCGCCTATGCAGACAACGCAAAAACCTTCATCGAACGGAAACGCCTTTCTGACGCAACCGAAAACCTCAGTGAAATCGCCGCATTAACGGACCGCATAGGTACAATCACGGGCGACCTTAAAGCACTTGCCCGCAAAGGACGCACTCCTTCCGAGCCGACTTCGCTCAGTCAGGTCATTTCGGGTGCGCTGGTACTGTTGCGAAGCAGGTTCTCCGGGCGCATGGATCAGCTCGATATCGCACTACCACCGCCGGAACTGCAAGTTATCGGTCATTCAATCCGGCTGGAACAGGTTTTCATCAACCTGTTCCAGAATGCACTGGAAGCCATTGATTTAAAACAGAATGATGGAAAAATAGAAGTTCGTACTCATGTAGATCGTGACAAGGTCATCATATCGGTTTCCGACAATGGACCGGGTATGCCGCAGCATATTCGCGACAATCTGTTTTCGCCTTTCAACACATCGAAGGAGAAAGGTCTCGGTCTAGGTCTTGTGATCGTCAAGGAGATCGTCACTGACTATGGCGGGGCCATCTCCGCCGAAAGTAATGCCGCAGGCACATCTTTCCGCATCGAACTGAGAAAAGCATGATGGGCAAGTCACCCTCCGTTATTCTTGTCGACGATGACAAGGCGCTCCGCCGCGCCACTCGTCAAACGCTTGAGCTTGCCGGTTTTGCGGTTACTGATTTTCCAAGCGCACTGGATGCGTTGAACAGCGTTACTTTTGAGTATGATGGCGTTGTCGTTACCGATGTCCGCATGCCGCAGATCGACGGTCTCCAATTCTTTGCCCGGATCAAAACCATTGACCCCGATTTGCCAGTAATCCTGATTACTGGCCACGGTGATATTCCGATGGCGGTGCAAGCCATTCAGGACGGTGCCTATGATTTCATCGCTAAGCCGTTTGCAGCCGACAGGCTCGTGCACAGCATCCGTCGTGCATGGGAAAAGCGACAGCTTATCGTTGAAAACCGCGCCTTACGCGAAGCCGCCGAGAATGTGGAGGGCGATCTGCCGTTGATCGGCCAGACACCGGCGATGGAAAATCTGCGCCGTACCTTGCGCGATATAGCCGATACGGATGTTGATGTGCTCGTGGCTGGTGAAACTGGCAGTGGCAAGGAAGTCGTCGCACAGTTGCTGCACAACTGGGGCCATCGTCGCAAAGGCAATTTCGTAGCGCTCAACTGCGGGGCCTTGCCCGAAACGGTGATTGAAAGCGAACTGTTCGGTCACGAGGCAGGTGCTTTCACGGGAGCTCAGAAAAAGCGGCTCGGACGGGTTGAACATGCAAGTGGTGGCACGCTGTTTCTCGATGAAATTGAAAGCATGCCTGCAGCAACGCAAGTGAAACTGCTGCGCGTCCTTGAGATGCGCGAAATCACACCACTCGGCACGAATGAGGTTCGCCCGGTCGATCTGCGGGTTGTGGCTGCAGCAAAGATCGACCTCGGTGACCCCGCCCAGAGAGGCGACTTCCGTGAGGACCTCTATTACCGGCTGAATGTTGTCACGCTTTCCATCCCGCCGCTGAGAGAAAGACGAGACGACATTCCGTTGCTTTTCGCACATTTCCTGACGCGAGCGTCGAAACGATTCAATCGCGATGTGCCCGCTATCGATGCGGCCACACACCGACATCTCATGAACCATAGCTGGCCGGGAAATGTCCGCGAATTGGCACATTTTGCCGACCGCGTAGCGCTTGGCGTTGCGAAACCGGCTCACTTGCTGCAATCGATGGTCGGCAATCAAGAAACACTTCCAAAACGGCTCGAGCGCTACGAAGAAGCGCTCATCCGCGAAACGCTTGCCGCCCATAATGGCAATGTTCAGGAAACGATTGAGGCGCTCGGTATTCCGCGAAAGACCTTTTACGATAAGATGCAGCGTCATGGCATCAATCGCGCGGACTATCGCGCCAACGGCGATTGAAGTTCATCTGCCATCTGTCTGGGAGGACCACGATGACCTTGAAACTCTACCTTCATCCCTTTTCGTCATACTGCCAGAAGGCGATAACCGCCTTCTATGAAAAGGACATAACTTTCGAAGCAAGAATGCTTGATGGTACGGAACCGGTAGCGAGCGAGTTCAACGCCGTTTGGCCCTTCGGTAAATTCCCCGTGCTAACGCATAATGGAAAACTGGTGTTTGAAGCGACCGGTATCATCGAGTATCTCGACGCCACCCATCCCCACACCAGACAACTGATCCCATCGGACCCGCTTGTCAGCGCGGACGTGAGAATGTGGGATCGTTTCTTCGATAATTACATAAACTACCCGCAGCAACGCCTCGTCTATATCGCACTTGGTCGCGAGCATGACGACGGGGGCAACCGCTGGCGAGCAGCCTTCGATACAGCCTATGCGTTTCTGGATCGACATATGGAAGGGCGCAAATGGGTCTCGGGGGATGATTTCAGCCTTGCCGACTGCGCTGCGGCGCCTGCCCTGCTCTACGCAGACTGGACCTATGCCATTCCCGAAAAATTCGCCAATGTGTGGACCTATCGCAAACGTCTGCTTGCACGGCCGAGCTATGCCCGCGCACTCGACGAAGCGCGACCATTCCGTCATCTGTTTCCGTTAGGAACGCCCGAAGAAGGTAGGGACTGACAGCCTATCGCGGCGAAGCGATCAACTGTCCCGTAGAAGTGTGCTGCATGACTTCCATCGGAATGCCATAGATTTCCTCCAGGCGTTCTGGCACCATAATTCCCTTAGGCGTGGATTGTGCGATCAATCTGCCGCTGTGGAGTGCAAACACTTCATCGCAAAAGCGTGCGGCCATATTGACATCATGCAAGACGACGAAGACGCTCAGGTCCTTTTCGTGTGACAGCTTACGCACAAGCGAGAGAACTTCGATCTGGTGCGCGATATCCAGCGCCGAAGTCGGTTCATCAAGCAGAAGGCATTCCGCATCCTGAGCAACCAGCATGGCGAGCCAGACGCGCTGACGCTCACCGCCCGAAAGGGTGTCGACCAATCGGTCCGCGAAGGCTCCGATCCCGGTCAGTTCGATGGCTTCTTCCACCTTCTGACGGTCCGTTGCGCCGAAGCGCCCTAGAGCACCGTGCCAGGGGTAGCGCCCCAAAGCGACAAGTTCCCTGACCAGCATGCCTGCCGCAGGTGCAGTCTGCTGTGGCAGGTAGGCAAGCTTACGCGCAAACTCACGGTCACCCCAATCACCAAGCGCCTTACCCGCAAAGCGTACAGTCCCGCCGGACACTGGCTGCTGCCGAGCCAAAATTTTTAGAAGTGTTGATTTGCCTGAACCATTATGCCCGATAAGCGCTGTCAGGCTTCCCACCGGTATCGACATCGTCAGCGGTTGCAACAGGACGTGCCCGGCGGCTGAAAAGGTGACATTCTCGAGTTCGAACAGAGCGGAGGTCATCATTCTCATTCCTGATTTTGGTCAACTCTAGGGTCAGGACCTAGATATCTGCCCTGCAATAAAGCAGTTCATCGAAGGTTGATAGCAAAATATGAGAAAGATATACATGTTTTGAGAAACACCATCGGGAAGAAGAGTTTGGGCTTCCATCCGCATATGAAAAGTCACATTGAAGACGTCAGCTTACTGGACGATCTCCATTATCGCGTTTGGAATGGCGCAATAGCCGACGTATGGTCGGTCGATTGCGGACCAGGCGCACGCGGAGAATATGTTTCGGAAGCGCCGCGCCTTTTTCTTGTGCTTGAAAGCCGAGGGGAACTGGCAATCCGCCCCGAACAAACCAACCATACGCTGGCGAGTGTTCAACCGCGGCAAAGGCTTTGCTACGTCCCTGCTGGCATGACGATCTGGAGCCGCGTAACACGTCCGGGAAAACTAAAGCATCTCGATCTGCATTTCGATATTGCTGCCCTACAACAACGCTTCAGTCACGTGCTGGACAAAAGTAGCATCGAAAAGCCTCGCCTGTTCTTTTCGAACTCGAAGATCGAACAGATTGGTTCCTTGCTGGCCGAAGAATGCATTTCAAAAGCACCGATGCATGACCTTTATGGAGAGGGCCTGCTAACCGCACTTGTAACAGAACTCTTTGAAGCGCAGCTGGAACAAAGGACGCTTAACAGCAAGCTTTCACCGCGACAGCTTCGCCGCGTTACTGAATTCATGGAGGATAATTACGCGCGCGTTATCCGCCTTCAAGAACTGGCAACGCTCGCCGGATTGTCCGAATCCTATTTCTGCAGCGCCTTCAAAGCCTCGACAGGCGTTTCACCGCACTCCTGGCAGATGCGGAAGCGCATTGATCAAGCGCAGATGCTGCTTCTGCAACCAAACGTGTCCCTACCCCATATCGCAGCTCTCACGGGCTTCGCCGATCAGGCGCATTTCACCCGTGTTTTCAAGAAACTGACCGGCACTACGCCTGCCGCCTGGGTCAGACAACACCAACAGTAAACCCAGCGCGAGCGATATTTGAGGACATTTTACATTAGCCAAAGATCATTCAATTAGGCGAAATAACGAACAATCTTCTAGCAATATCTTGATGTAAATACTCATATTAATTCGCAATGCGTTGCAGCGCTGACGCATTCGCCGCACCTGGCTGTTGTCTTATCGGACGTTGGCAAGTTGGGTCAGATATAGGATTTCTCAAGGGGCTTGCACCGAATGACCACATCGATAAAGCAACACTTCCTGATGCTGCTGGCCGGCAACGCAGCATTTGCGTTTCTGCCGGTTTCGACAACCTATGCGCAAGAGGCTAACAATACGGTTCGCCTTGACACGGTTGTCGTACAGACGGGAAATGGTCGTAGTGATGAGGGTGTTGCGCCGGTAAACGGCTTTGTTCCAACAGCAACGACAACCGGCTCGAAAGACAGCGTTGCCATCGAAAAGATTCCACAATCCGTATCAGTTGTAGGGCGCAAGCAGATGGATGCCATCGGCGCGCAAAAGCTGGACGAAGCATTGCGCTATACGCCAGGTGTGCTCGGACAGCCTTTCGGTGTCGATAACGATACCGACTGGCTCTATATTCGCGGTTTCGAAGCCACCCAATACGGCACCTATCTCGACGGCTTGCAGAACTTCAGCTACGGCTTCGGTGGTTTCCTGATCGATAGCTTTGGCATTGAACGTATCGACGTTCTGCGTGGAGCATCGTCTGCCCTTTACGGCGGGTCCAATCCGGGCGGCATTGTCAACTATATCAGCAAGCGTCCGACCGACGAGCGGCTACGATATCTAGAAACGGGCATCAATAGTTACGGTAACGCCTATCTTGGTTTCGACATCGGCGACAAAGCCAGCGATACGGTCAATTACCGTGTAAACGGCAAGATTCAGGGCGGTGATAATTATACAGACTTCGCCAAGGAATTTCGCGGCGTCATCTCGCCAAGCATTGAATACAAGCCGGACGAAGCGACGAAGCTGATCATTCTCGGCAACTATACCCATCTTGATCTGACCCACGATGGTGGAGGCTTTCTTCCCTACTACGGCACTGTCGTTCCAACCGAGTTCGGCAAGATTTCGCGCAAGCGAAATTTCACCGAGCCCGACATTGATTCCTACGAGCGCGAGCAAGCCTCCATCGGCTATGAATTCGAGCATCAGTTCGACAATGACTGGACTGTACGACAGAACGTTCGCTATGGTTTTTCACATGTGAAAGAACACACCCTTTACGCCTATGGTTATGAAGGTTTCTTGCCGCAGCCGGCACCAGGAAACCCGAACATTGCGCGCATCAATTTCAGGCACGATACGACGGTCAACACCTTCCTTGCCGACAACCAGCTTGAGGGAACAATCGAGACCGATGCTCTGACACACAATCTTCTGTTTGGTGTCGAGTACCGTTATTTCCGGATTGAACAGATGCAGCAGACCGGCGGGGCGACTGTTATCGATGGTTTCAATCCTATATATGGTGAACCACAGGGCCCGATGTTCGACCCTTATATCGATCAAGATCTGCGACGTCACCAGATCGGCATTTACGCACAGGATCGAGTAGAGTTCGGCGACGGCTGGATCGCAACATTCAATGGTCGCTACGACTATGTCAAAACCGACGCGGCAGGATTGCCTAGCTACGAATATAACAAGGGCAAAGCTTCAGGCCGCGCTGGACTGGGCTACGAATTCGACAATGGCATAACGCCTTATGTCAGCGTCGCGACTTTCTTCAATCCGATCATCGAAACGCTGGCAGATGGCAGCTATGCTCAACCGGAGACGGGAACACAGTATGAAGTGGGCGTCAAATACCGTCCGGAATTGTTCGACGGCTTGATCACCGCTTCACTGTTTGATTTGACCAAGGAGAATGCCCTCACTGGCTCCAGCTTCGCGCGTGAGCAGCTTGGCAAGGTCAACTCGCGCGGTTTCGAACTGGAAGTTCAGGCCAATATCACCGATGCTTGGAAAGTGACTGCTTCGGTTACTGCCTACGACCTGAAAATCAAAGAGAATGACAGCAACCCCGATATTATCGGCAATCGTCCTTACCTCTTGCCGGAACAACAGGCCTCCGTCTTTGTCGAGTACAAGGTGCCAGACGGTGCTTTTCAAGGGGTGACGCTCGGCGGCGGTGTACGCTACCTCGGTTCCTCTTATGCTGATGAGGAAAATACACTCAAGGTGCCAGCTGTGGCGCTTGCCGACTTGAAGCTCGGTTACGAAAAAGACAATTGGGGGGTCGACCTCAACGTCACCAATCTGTTCGACAAGAGCTATGTCGCTGGTTGTCAGGGCATTTATGTCTGCGGCTATGGTGAAGGGCGTAAAGCGCTACTCAAGGTCCACACCAAGTGGTGATTTCGAGATTGAATACCAAAGAGTGCCACGGTTGTGGCACTCTTTGAGGTCGTCTACAGAGTTTGCATGAATTCATGCAAGACGACAGCTTGATTATGCTCTTCGTCTTTCGCGCCATATAAGAGCGTTAGTCGCCCACCTCTTGCCTTGGCGGTCGCGATCAAATCCTTCAGTGCTGGCTTGTTACCTTCCAACTCTTCGCGATATTTTATCTGAAAATCATTCCATTTCGCCGGATCATGGCAGAACCATTTGCGAAGATTGGCGGTCGGGGCAATATCTTTGGCCCAAAGATCTATATCCGCCTTCTCCTTCGTCATACCGCGCGGCCAAACACGATCCACGAGTACACGGTAGCCATCGTTCGGTGAAGGAGCTTCATAAATACGCTTCAAGCCAATCGTCGTCATAGGAATGGTTCCTCAATGCCTCACCAACACATATGGCGAATGGAACGGCTTCGACAAGGCCACATTCCTGTTCTGGCGGACAAAGAGAAAAGCCGTGGCTGTCAGACATTGAATATCCGACAGCCACGGCTTTTACTGGCTCAAGCAAAGACGGTCGCAACTGCCTTTTTCGTCGCGGCAACAACCTTGTCTGCTTCTTCACGCGTCAGGCACAGAGGCGGCGCGAAACCAAGAATATCGCCTTCAGGCATAGCGCGAGCGATAACGCCGTTGGCAAGAAGTGCCGTTGAAACCTGTGCGCCAATCTTCAGCGAAGGATCGAAGAATTTGCGGTCATCGCGATCTTCCACGAATTCGATTGCAGCCATCAGACCTTCGCCGCGCACTTCCCCAACGTGCTTGTGATCGCCAACAGCATCCTGCAGTGCCTTGCGGAAATAGGCACCTGTGGAGCCTGCATTTTCAACCAGTTTCAACTCGTCGATGAGCTTGAGATTGGCTACACCTGCTGCAGCGCAGATCGGATGGGCAGAATAGGTCCAGCCATGGCCAATTGGACCCATCTGATCGGAGCCCTGAACCAGCACCTGCCACATGCGATCCGATACAATAGAACCCGAAAGCGGTGCATAGGCTGAGGTCAGGCCCTTGGCGATGGTAATCAGATCCGGCTTCATGCCGTAATGGTCGGAACCAAACATGCTGCCGAGACGGCCGAAGCCGGTAACGACCTCATCGGCAACGAGCAGAATATCGTAGCGATCAAGAACGGCCTGAATCTTCTGCCAATAGCCAGCAGGTGGCGGAACGATACCACCGGTGCCCAAAACAGGTTCACCAATGAAGGCAGCAATCGTATCCGGACCTTCTGCAAGGATCATTTCTTCGAGCTTGTCAGCACAATGTTGCGAGAACTGTTCTTCACTCATCGAGCGGTCTGCGCGACGGAAATAATAAGGGGATTCCGTATGCAGGATAGGCGCGCGCGGCAGATCGAATGCATTATGGAAGGTTGCAAGACCCGTCATACTTCCCGTCATCACGCCTGAACCATGATATCCGCGCCAGCGAGAAATGATCTTCTTCTTTTCCGGGCGGCCAAGAATATTGTTGTAGTACCAGATCAGCTTGATGTTGGTTTCGTTTGCATCGGACCCCGAAAGCCCAAAATAAACGCGGCTCATGTGGTCTGGCGCGCGGTCGATGATCATCTTGGCAAGCGTGATCGACACTTCAGTGCCATGACCGACATAGGCATGATAATAGGCAAGTTTGCGCGCCTGTTCTGCAATCGCATCCGCAATTTCTGTGCGGCCATAACCAACATTGACGCAATAAAGACCTGCAAAGGCATCAAGACTCTTCCGACCATTCACGTCGGCAATATACACGCCCTCGCCGCCTTCCAGCACACGCGTTGGCGTTTCACCACGGGCATGCATACCCATATGCGTGGATGGATGAAAGAAATGATCCCGGTCCCAAGCGGTCAGTTCATTGCTATTATTCAACATGGTTATGTTCCTTTCCTGTCGTCACGCTTTCACGCGGCGGTATCGATGCAGAGATATTTGAGTTCGGTGAAGGCTTCGATGCCTTGATGGGAGCCTTCGCGGCCAAGCCCTGATTGTTTCCAGCCGCCAAAGGGGATCGGCGCGCCGGTAATTTTTGCGCGGTTGATGGCTACCATTCCATATTCGAGTGCGCGCCCCATGCGGAGCTGTCGGGCGCCATTCGCCGTTACGACATAGGCAACCAGACCATATTGTGTGGCATTGGCGCGGGCGATGACTTCGTCCTCATCGTCAAAAACCGTGACGGCAGCTACCGGCCCGAATGTCTCTTCGTGCATAATCGCCGCCTCGTCAGGCACATCGACCAGCAAGGTCGGCTCAAAGAAAAGCGAGTTCTCTCCCAGCCGGTTGCCGCCGACGAGTACCTTACTGCCTCGCTTTTCAGCGTCCCGCGCGTGCTCTTCGACCTTGTCCACCGCCCGGCTGTGCATCAGAGGCCCAATTTCCACCGTCGGATCAATACCGTTGCCAACCTTCAGCGCCGCAATGCGCGCTGCAAAAGCATTTGTGAACGCTTTCAGAATGCCGCGCTGAACAAAGATGCGGTTTGCAGCAAGGCAATCCTGACCAGAGGTCGCAAATTTGGCGGCCATAGCAACATCAACTGCACGGTCAACATCTGCATCGTTGAAGACAATCAGAGGCGCATGCCCACCAAGCTCCATGACAAGCCGCTTCATCGTGTTCGCACATTTGGTGGCAATCAGCCTGCCGATGTCCGTAGAACCGGTGAAGCTCAGCGCCCGTACACGCTCGTCGCGGCACAATACATCTACGATAGGCACGGCTTTGCCCGTCACCACATTGAATATGCCCGCAGGCATTCCCGCACGTTCGGCCAGTTCGGCGAGGGCGAGTGCAGAAAGCGGTGTTTCAGAAGACGGATGCACGACGACCGGGCAACCGGCGGCAATCGCTGCAGCCGCCTTGCGGGTGATCATGGCATGCGGAAAATTCCAAGGCGTTACAAGTGCTACGACACCCAACGCCTCGCGGCGCACGAGCATCTCGGCATTTGGGAGATGGCTCGCTATGGTTTCGCCGTTAAGACGCTTGGCCTCTTCTGCAAACCATTCGATGAAAGATGCGCCATAGTCGATTTCGCCGCGCGATTCCGCCAGCGGCTTGCCCTGCTCCAGCGTCATCAGCAATGCCAGATCTTCGCGATTTGCCGTGACCAGCTCGAACCAACGCCGCAAGACCGCGGATCGTTCGTGGGGCAGCTTATCACGCCAGGCCGAAAACGCCTTTACTGCCGCATCGATCGCAAGCGTCGTCTCAGCTTCGCCAAGACTAGCCACACGGGCAAGCCGTTGACCCGTTGCAGGATCGAGAACAGGGAAGGTTTCGGCCTTTTGTCCCGCTACCCAGCGTCCATCGATATAGCTAAGTTCGCGAAAAAGATGTTTGTCCCGAAGCCTGTTAAGGCCATCATGTTGTATCGGATGATCCAGAACGGCATTCATTGTGCTTCTCCCAATTCTGGAAGAAGTTTGTCACAGGATAGCTCTGGATTCAGACCAAAGGCAGCCCGACGAACATGCGAATTGGACTAAATTTTAAAGCCAGACAGTCTGTTTGGGCTAGTCTGCGACTTCCCTGAACAGCGACAAAGGTGCGCTCGCTTTCTCGTCCTTGACCAGCTTGGTCACGATATAGGTGAAGTAGCGTTCTATGCCGATATTCTGGTCCAGAAGACGGTCAATCAGACGCTGATAGCCATCAATGTCGCGCGCCACGATCATCAGAAAATAGTCCACCCCACCGCCAACCGACCAGCAGGACACGATTTCGGGTACTGCTGTGACGGCTCTTTCGAACCGGTCAAAATCGCTCTGGCGGTGATTACCGAGCGTGATCTGAACCATGACATGCGCAATGGGGGCGATTTTGCGATAGGCAATGCGCGCGTGATAACCCGTTACAACGCCCGCCTCCTCCAGCTTGCGCAGTCGCAGCCAGCACGGTGTCGGTGACAAACCCACCTGCTCTGCGAGCGCGAGCTTGGTGATCCGCGCGTTCTGCTGCACCGCTTCCAGAATGCGAAGATCAACAGCATCAAGCTTGAGGGCGGATTTCATTATAACGGTCCAATGTAAGTGAGTATTTGCGTTTCAAGGCCATTCTCATTGGCATGGTCGCATAGCGCAGGCAAGCCTGCGCCAGTAATAAATCACTTCAGAGCAATATTGTAATGATCCAATATAATTATTGACATGATGTAATTGGTCTTTCACACATATAGCCAAGAACAAAAATCAAATAAATGGGGAACGAGAATGCGGCCTAATGGTTTCGCATATGGTGCTTTATTGCGCCCTCAATTTGCTCGCCTGCAGCGAAGAAGTGCTTTGCTTGGTGCAGTATTCCCCATTGTCACGCCGCTTTGAACGGCGGTGCGGATGTCGGGAAGTGTGTCGCAAATGATCAGTCTCAACGAAATAGAGCAAGCCCAAGACAGGCTGATTGGTCAGGTCCAAAGAACACCGCTGATCTGCTCCAAAAGTCTCAGCGCGCAATCAGGCGTGCCGGTTTTTCTCAAGCTTGAAAACAGACAACCAACGGGTAGTTTCAAGCTTCGCGGCGCAACAAATGCCGTTCTCAGCCTGTCCGAAAATGAACGCAAGCAGGGACTTGTCACAGCCTCTACCGGAAATCATGGGCGCGCATTGGCTCATGCGGCGTCCACGCAAGGGTTGACCGCCACGATCTGCCTTTCATCGCTTGTACCGCGCAATAAGGTCGAGGCCATCCGTGAGCTTGGTGCTGATGTGCGCATCATCGGCAAATCCCAGGACGATGCGATGGAAGAAGTCATGCGACTTGTGCGTGATGAAAGCATGAATGCCATCCCACCATTCGACGATCCGCGCATCATTGCCGGACAGGGAACCATGGGATTGGAAATTGTCGAAGACCTCCCCGAACTGGATACAGTACTTGTTCCGCTTTCTGGTGGCGGCCTTGCCGCCGGAGTGGCTGCAGCAGTGAAAGCAAAACGCCCACTAGCGCGGGTAATTGGAATTTCCATGCGCCGCGGCGCGGCGATGCAAGCGAGCCTTGAAGCGGGTAAACCAGTCAATGTTGAAGAACTGGATACACTGGCAGATTCCCTCGGTGGTGGCATAGGCCTCGACAATCGTTGGACTTTTGCCATGTGTCACGCCCTGCTTGATGATGTGATCCTGCTCGATGAAGAGGAGATCGCAGCGGGGATCAGACATGCCGCGACACAGGAAGGCGAAATCATTGAGGGTGCTGCGGCCGTCGGCATTGCCGCCTTGTTGAGTGGCAAGATCAGGCCGACAGGACCGGCCGTCATCATAGTCTCAGGTGGCAATATCGATCCCGAACTGCACCGCGCAATCATGGAAGACCGCTATCGGAGGGCAGGCTGATGGCTGAAATGAGAATTCTGACCGAAGCTGATCTGCGACAGATCATAGCCCTCGACCTTGAAAGCGTGGCGTGCGTGGAGGATGCTTTCCGGGCACTCGCCAGTGGCGGTGTCAGCATGCCGCCCATTCTTCGGTTGGATATCCCTGCAGAGCGTGGCGAAGTCGATGTGAAGACGGCCTATATTCCTGGATTAGACAGCTTTGCCATCAAAGTAAGTCCGGGCTTCTTCAATAATCCTTCCATCGGCCTGCCTTCTACCAACGGACTGATGATCCAGTTTTCGGCAAAGACCGGACTTATCGAAGCACTATTGCTGGATAATGGCTATCTGACCGATGTGCGTACAGCGGCTGCCGGTGCTGTCGCAGCAAAATATCTGGCGCGGGAAAATGCCCGCGTCGCCACCATCATCGGTGCGGGCATGCAGGCAGGAATGCAGCTTGAAGCGCTGAAACTCGTGCGCTCCATCTCCGAGGCGCGGATTTGGGCACGCAACGTCGATAGCGCGAAAAAAGCCGCGCAGAACTTTACCCAAAAGCTCGGAATACCGGTGACGGCAATCGCAGATGCAAAGGAAGCTTGCGATGGCACTGACATTATCGTCACGACGACGCCATCGGAAACACCGCTCATAAAGGCTGAATGGCTTGCACCCGGCCAACACGTTACTGCGATGGGTTCGGATGCCGAACATAAGAACGAGATCGACCCCGCCCTTTTCCTGCGATCAATCACCTATGTCGCTGACAGCCTCTCCCAGACACGCAGGCTTGGCGAATTGCACCATGCAATTTCGGCTGGGATTGTAGCAGCGGGTACTGTCTTTTCAGAACTGGGCCAGATCGTTCTCAATAAGGCGAAATTCCAGCGTCAGGCAGAGGACATAACCTTCTGCGACCTCACGGGCACCGGTGTTCAGGACACCGCAATTGCTCGCCTTGCGACGGAGCGCGCCAGCCTGCGCGACGCAGGCACGAAAATTGATTCAACCATAACTGCAGGAGCCAGTCGATGAGTGTGGAACTCAACTTCACCCGCGCGGAATATGATGAGCGGATAGCCAAAACCCGTCGCGCCATGGAGAAGGCAGGCTTCGATGTCATCATCGTCACAGACCCGTCCAACATACACTGGCTTACCGGTTATGATGGCTGGTCCTTCTATGTCCATCAATGCGTTGTGCTTTCGATGGAAGGCGAACCGATCTGGTACGGTCGCGGTCAGGATGGCAACGGTGCGAAACGCACCGCGTGGATAAGCCATGACAACATCATCGGCTATCCTGACCACTACGTGCAATCGCTGGAACGCCACCCGATGGATCTTCTGGCCTCAATCCTTGAGGAAAAGGGTTGGGGTAACAAGACGATAGCCGTCGAGTTCGACAATTACTGGTACACTGCTGCGGCCCACCATGCTTTGCAGAAGCATCTGCCCAATGCACAGTTCAAAGATGCGCAAGGACTCGTCAACTGGCAACGTGCGGTGAAGAGTGCAACCGAGATCGACTATATGCGCAAAGCTGGTCGCATCGTGGAAGCCATGCACCAGCGCATCGTCGATAAAATCGAGCCGGGTATGCGTAAATGCGATCTGGTTGCAGAAATCTATGATGCAGGCACACGCGGCGTTGACGATTTCGGCGGCGATTATCCTGCCATTGTGCCGTTGCTGCCTTCTGGACCTGACGCCTCCGCCCCGCATCTCACCTGGAACGATTTGCCGATGAAGACCGGAGAAGGCACCTTCTTCGAGATTGCAGGTTGCTATAAGCGTTATCATTGCCCACTGTCGCGGACTGTATTTCTCGGCAAGCCGACGCAGGCTTTTCTTGATGCAGAAAAAGCAACACTCGAAGGTATGGAAGCGGGACTTGCTGCTGCTCGTCCCGGCAATACCTGCGAAGATATTGCCAACGGCTTCTTCGCTGTTTTGAAGAAATACGGGATCATCAAGGACAACCGCACCGGCTATTCCATCGGCCTGTCCTATCCGCCGGATTGGGGCGAACGCACCATGAGCCTGCGCCCCGGCGATCACACCGAATTGCAGCCCGGCATGACCTTTCACTTCATGACAGGTCTCTGGCTGGAAACCATGGGGCTGGAGATCACCGAGAGCATCGTGATCACCGAAACCGGCGTCGAATGCCTGTCGAATGTGCCACGCAAGCTCGTGGTCAAGAATTAGGACGCTACGATGATGCTTAGCTCGCCCCCTTCCCGTCCCTCCCCAATCACGCCAACTGTCGATTTTGACCGCGACGGCGTGCAACACGGACATTTGCGGCTGCCTTGGTCCAGAGACGATTCCGCCTGGGGCTCGCTGATGCTGCCAATCTGCGTCATTCGCAATGGCGATGGACCCACAGCCCTTCTTACGGGTGGCAATCACGGCGATGAATATGAGGGGCCGGTTGCACTCTACGATCTCGCCGCCAATCTGAAACCGGCTGAGATCAACGGACGCGTTATCATTGTTCCTGCAATGAATTTTCCAGCTTTCACGGCGGGAACACGCACATCGCCGATAGATAAAGGCAATCTCAATCGAAGTTTTCCTGGCCGCCCGGATGGCACGGTAACTGAAAAGATCGCCGATTATTTCACCCGCTATCTGCTGCCCACAGCCGATATCGTCATGGATTTTCATTCCGGGGGCCGCACACTTGATTTCCTGCCCTATGCAGCAGCACACGCCCTGCCCGATGCAACTCAGGAAGCCCAATGCTTTGCTGCCGTCAAAGCTTTTTCGGCTCCTTTCTCCATGCGGATGATCGAGATCGATGCTGTAGGCATGTACGACACGACCGCTGAGGAAGCCGGGAAGGTGTTTGTGACGACCGAGCTTTCCGGCGGTGGCACGATTTCAGCACGGTCGGCAACAATCGCCAAGCGCGGCATTCGCAACCTTCTGCGTCACGCAGACATTTTGCATGGCGAAGTGGAGTTTTCACCCACGACATGGCTCGATATGCCATCGCAGGAATGCTTCGGCTTTGCCGATACCGAAGGTTTGCTTGAACCTTTGGTCGATCTTGGCGCGGAAATACGCAAGGGCGACCTCATTGCCCGCGTTCATAATGTGGCACGCACCGGCGTAGCTCCGCAAGAGTACCGCGCCGCACTCGACGGAATTCTCGCGGCACGGCACTTTCCGGGTCTCATCAAGATGGGTGATTGCCTTTCGGTCATCGCCACGATCAGCGAGGAACCGTCCTCGTCTTAAATCAATCAGTACCGACCAATTGAAAAGCCGGACCAAAAACAACCGGCATCCATAAAGAGGAGTGAACACCATGCGCATGAAATTTCATACGATTTCCGCTCTGCTTTCCGCGGCAGCATTTGCAGCTCTTACAATCCCGTCACAGGCCGTCACCATCGACGATCTGAAAAGCGCGGGCTTTGTGCGAGGAGCGACTGCCAACGAAGTGCCCTATGGTTATATGGACGCGAGTGGCGCAGCCAAAGGCATCGGCCCGGACGTTGCCGCAGCAATCTTCAAAAAACTCGGAATTGAAGAAGTCGATTGGACTGTTACGCCTTTCGGCTCGCTTATTCCCGGATTGAAGGCCAAGCGCTTTGAGTTTGTCGCCGCCGAGCAGAATGTTTTGCCCGACCGCTGCAAACAGGTTCAGTTCACGGTCGCCAATTCCAGCTACGGTGAAGGTCTCCTGGTTCCAAAAGGCAATCCAAAAAACATTCATTCCTATGATGACATCAAGAAAGATCCGTCTCTGAAAGTCGCAATTGTTTCGGGTGCCGATCAGATCGATTTCCTGCATGGAATGGGTATCGATGAATCACAGATCGTCATGATTCAGGGCAATGCTGACGCTCCATCCACGGTTCAGACCGGTCGTGCGGATGCCTATGCCGCAACAGAGCTGACAGTGGCCAAGCTCGTTGAAAATTCGCCACAACTGGAACAGGCACATCCGTTTACCGATCCGGTTGTGGATGGCAAATCCGCGCGCAGTTTTGGCGCTTTCAGCTTCCGTCCAGAGGACAAGGAGTTCTACGACGCCTTCAACAAGGAGCTTATCGAGTTCAAGAAGACCGATGACTACAAGAAAATCCTGATGACCTATGGGCTTAGCGAAGAGAGCGTCGAAGCGGCGCGGACTGTTGATACGGCCAGCCTCTGCAACGCAAAGTAACGCTTTTATCGCCCGCCGTGCCATGATGATTGGTTCGGCGGGCCTTGTCTCATCTCTATCGGGAGAAGACCATATGCACTGGACGGAGTATCTTCCCGCCCTTTTCAAAGGCGCACAAATCACCGTCGTTCTTGCCCTCAGTTCGATGGCTATCGGCACTCTGCTGGCGTTCGCAGCCGGTATTGCCCGGTTTGCGGGTGGGCCGATCCTTTCCACGATTGCGGTGATCTATATCGAGATATTCCGGGGTACTTCCCTGCTCGTGCAATTGTTCTGGCTCTATTACGCCCTGCCATTGATTGGCATTTCATTCGATCCGATCACGACCGGCATTATGGGGCTTGGCCTTAACATTGGTGCTTATGGTGCTGAGGTCGTGCGTGGTGCCTTGCAGGCCGTTCCTGAAGCGCAACATGAAGCCGCAAGAGCCCTCAACTTCAGCAGAGGCCACACATTGTTTCACATCGTCCTGCCACAGGCGGTTGTCGAGATGATGCCGGCTTTCGGCAATCTGGCTATTCATAATCTGAAAGATACAGCACTCGCCTCGCTTATCGCCATCAGCGATCTCACTTTCCAGGCCCAGCGTTTGCGCAATCTGACGCTCGACAATGTGACGATCTATTCGCTGACACTACTTGGTTATTTTGCAATGGCCCTGGTGCTCGCCTCCGCTATTCGCTGGCTTGAGCGACGACTGAAACGCCAGACAATGGCAGGAGGTTTCGCATGATCTACGGCTATGCATGGGACACCTCGTCCACGCTATCCTTTGCGATTTCCATTCTACCAATTCTGGGAATTGGCCTCACAGTAACACTCAAGGCCGCAGCCACCGGCTTTGCTATTGCGCTAGTGCTCGGCCTCGTCTTTGCGCTTCTGCGCCGCAGCCCATACAAAATCATATCCTGGCCGACCGTGGTCGTTGTAGAGTTTCTGCGCGATACACCGCTGCTGGTACAGTTGTTTTTCCTGTATTACGTGCTGCCTGTCTATGGCATTGTTCTGCCCGCATTCCTGACCGGCGCTCTGGCGCTTGGCCTTCAATATTCGGCCTATACGTCGGAGGTTTACCGCGGAGGTATAGAGGCCATTCCGCGCGGACAATGGGAAGCAGCGCGCGCCCTGAACCTTACGCCTTGGCGCACCTATCGCGACATTGTCATTCCGCAAGCCATACCCCGGATCATCCCGGCCATGGGCAACTACCTCGTCTCCATGCTGAAGGAGACCCCGGTTCTGTCTGTCGTCAGTATCGTCGACATGCTGAACCTCGCCAATCTGATCGGCGACCGCACCTTCGAATATTTGGTGCCGCTGTCCATGGTCGGCCTGATCTTCCTCATCCTGACACTTATCTGCTCGGCGCTCATACGCCTGCTCGAACGCACACTTCCAAAGAACGGGATCGCCCTCAAATGACCCAGGAAATTATCCGCTTTCAGGACGTAGCCAAGCGTTTCGGCGCACTGACTGTGCTGGATCAATTCAATTTCTCGGTCAAGACAGGCGAGAAAGTAACACTGATCGGCCCATCAGGATCGGGAAAATCGACGGTGCTCCGTATTCTCATGACACTGGAGCCGTTTCAGGAGGGTACGCTCGAACTCGCAGATATGTCCTATCACCAACCAAACGGCAAAGGACCGTTTCAAGCGAGCGAAGCCCACTTGCGTAAAATCAGATCGCATGTCGGCATGGTGTTCCAGAGCTTCAATCTGTTTCCGCACATGTCTGTGCTGCGCAATATCATCGAAGCGCCAGTACACGTTCTCGGTATGAAGCGGGACGAAGCCGAGGCGCGTGCACTCGATCTTCTTGCTCTTGTCGGCCTGACTGACAAAAAAGATCACTACCCTTCACAGCTTTCAGGTGGCCAGCAGCAACGCGTTGCGATTGCGCGTTCATTGGCTATGCGTCCACGTGTTCTACTCTTTGACGAACCCACATCGGCGCTGGATCCGCAGCTTGTCGGCGAAGTTCTGGCAGTCATTCGCAGTCTCGCGCAAGAACATGACCTGACAATGCTCCTCGTCACTCATGAAATGCGCTTTGCACGCGAAGTTTCCGATCGTGTCTGTTTTTTCGACAAGGGACGCATCTGCGAACAGGGCACGCCCGAACAGATATTCCAGTCTCCGACCGAAGAGCGGACGAAAGAATTTCTGCAATCAGTTCTATAGCGCTCAGGCTATAGAACTGACGTCATAGACTGGCGGCAGTTGCGCGAAGGTTTCGCGAATAGTTTCAAGAGCCGTCTGCAAGGCAGATCGCGAAAGCCTTCCGCCGAGGCAGATGCGGATGCCGCCATCCCCCCGCTCACCACCTGCCACGAACGGATCAGAAGGTGTGACAGCGACGCCCTTGCTTGCCAGAGCACGGACCAGACCATCCTCCGACCAGTTGCGCGGGATCTTCAACCAGGCACAAAGCGACAGCGGATTGCTGCCAGCAATGTGCGGCTCAAGAATATCGGCTACCAATGTCTGCCTTGAACGCAACTCGCTACGCTGAATATCCAGAAGCTCGGTCGCCGTTCCGTCCTCGATCCAGCGGCTGGCCATCTCTGCAACGAGATTGACGCCGCTCCAGCTCGTGACGCGCAAAATCGACGTTACGCGGATGGAATAATGCGCAGGCACCACAAGATAGCCTGTCCGCAAGCCGGTCATAACCGTCTTGGTGAAGCTTGTCACAAAGAAGCCCAGTTCTGGCAGCAGTTCCGGCATTGACGGCAGAGGCTCTTCAAGGATCGGCTTATAGACTTCATCCTCGATGACACAAACGCCGTATCGCCGGGCAATATCCGCGACAGCAATGCGCCTTTCAACTCCCATCAAATGACTAGTCGGATTGCCAAGCGTCGGAATGAGCACCAGCGCCCTTACATCTCCCGCCTTGCACGCAGTTTCAAAAGCATCGGGCAATATACCTTCTCTATCCGTCGGCAGCGCACGCAGCGTGAAGCCAAGCACATTGGCAAGACCTATGATGCCATGATCGGTAAGGCTTTCCGTCAGTACAACCTCACCCGGCTGCACAACCGCTGCGACTGCCAGAAACAAGCCATGAGCAGCGCCATTCGTAATAATGATCCGGCCCGGATCAACATCAACCGACAGGCCACGCAGCCAGTCTCGCGCGACCGCGCGATGTCGATCCAGCCCCGCAATAGGTCGACATGGACGCATGAAGCTCGCATTGTCCGACTGGCTCATTTCCTCCAGCAGACGACGCGATGCATTCTCGTGGGCTTCTGTATAGACTGCGCGAATGATGGATAGATCCGCCGTTCCGCTGGGATCCCGATCAAGCATGAAACGATCAGCCCGCTCCGTCACCCGGTTGCAGACATAGGTTCCCCGGCCAACCTCACCACGCAAATAACCGCGCCGTTCTGCCTCCTTGTAGCTGATACTGACCGTCTGTACCGAAAGCCCGAGCTTGTGCGCCAAATCCCGATGGGTCGGCATGCGCGTGGCCGGCAAAAGAACGCCCTTCTCGATATCGTCGACAATTTTATCTGTCAAAAGCCTGTGCTTGGTGACGCCCTTGCGCATTTCCAACATGGGTTCCCACATGCGTCTACCAACTCCATCATGACATATCCAGAATTGTCCTATTATACTGAAATTTCTTCATGACAATCTAGTCAAAACAGCGTTCAAGGAGAAGTTCTTATCGCTGGCAATGACAAGCACCGAGACGATGGAAAGCATGCCTCAGCGAGTACGTGCGGAACGCAATAAAAACCGTTCGAAATGGTATCTGAAAATATCGATTCAACATCATAAAAGATGACAAGTCCGTCAAAACAAGCTATTGATAGATAAAGCGAATTCTAGCTTTTCCCGTACACATCGTTCCTCGCTGCCGGACGAAATACGCATGAATGAAAAACGGAGCCCGCAGGCTTCCAAGCCGCAAAATCCAGCCAAATCGTTCTTTGAAAATGAACGTCCGACGCTGAAGACAATTGCATTCATGACCGGCCTTGGCGTGACCACGGTTTCGCGTGCTTTAAAGGATGCACCGGAAATCGGTCCGGAAACACGAAAACGCGTACAACTGATCGCCCGACAGATCGGTTATCGTCCCAATCGTGCCGGTGTGCGCCTTCGAACCGGCAAGACGAATGTCATTGCCCTTGTCCTGAACACACAGGACGAGATCATGGGCTTTACCAGCCAGGTCATTCATGGCGTCGCGGATGTTCTTGCCGAAACGCAATACCATCTCATTCTGACACCCTATTTTCATTCGCGGGCGCCAATCGAACCGATCCGCTATATCGTGGAAACGGGCTCAGCCGACGGTATTATTTTTTCGCGTACAGAACCGGACGATCAACGCGTCCATTATCTGACGGAACATGATTTTCCGTTCGCCACCCATGGTCGCACTGATACGGGCATTGAGCATCCTTTTCACGACTTTGATAATTTCACTTTCGCGCTGGATATGGTTGGCAAACTGGCAGCGCGCGGACGAAAGCGGCTCGCTTTACTGACTCCGCCCGCACATCTCACCTATTACCGGCATATGGTAGGTGGATTTTATGAAGGTCTGCGTGCCTTTCACTGTAGTGGATCGCCGCTCGAAGACGTTGATCTCGATACACCGCTTGAGGATTTGCGACAGCATATTGCTCAATTGATGAAAAGACCGGATCGACCGGACGGTATCATCTGCTCTGGCAGTGCAGCCGCCCTGGCAATTGTTGCCGGTGTAGAAGATGCGGGATTGAGTATCGGTAATGAAGTCGATGTCGCAGCCAAACAATCGACGCAGATTTTGCATTGGTTTCGCCCGGGGCTGATTGTCGTCGAGGAAAGTTTCAAGCTGGCCGGGCAGCAGCTTGGCAAAGCCATTCTGGGCCGGATTAACGGCATCGATGTGAGGTCCTTGCAGACCATCGGATAAGAATGGGCGGAGGCCACTCCGGACCCGTGAGCCCGGAATGGCCTCCTATCGCTCGGGAGGAGCGATGCAAAGTCAGTTCGCCGCCCGTTTCTTTCCATTTTCAACTGGCAGCAACAAAGCCTCAGCCGCTTTAATGTTCAGTGCTTCCGGGCGCGTACAGCGCGTTTCGATGTCAATGAAACGCTTTTCCTCGCCTGATCTCAAAATAGCCAGCATGACGTCGACCCCATGCAGTGCACGTTCCAGCGAACAACGTAGATCGCGGCCGTTCAGAATAGCAGCCGCCATATCTGCCAGACCAGCCGTTCTATAGTTAGCCATCATACCTTGAGAATGCTGTTCATTGGCAACGCCAAATGGATGCTCCCAATTTTCCACTATTTCCGCTGGTTCGCCCGGCTTCGCCAGTTGAACTTCTCCGCCAAAAAAATTGGGATCGGGCAGGTAAAGTGATCCTTCGGTGCCATACAACTCCATGTTCGCATGGCGATGCGCCCAGACATCCCAACTGGCTGATAGTGTTACTGTTGCGCCCTGTTCGAATTCCAATAATGCGTGAATGGTCGTTGGCGTCTCCACAGGAATGGCTTCGCCCTTGCGTGGTTCAGAGCTAATCGTCCGCGTCGGTGTAGCTGCAGAAGTCAAAGCGGCGACGCGCTTCACGGGGCCAATCAGATTAACGAGATTGGCGATGTAATACGGTCCAAGATCAAGGATCGGCCCACCGCCCTTTCGGAAGAAAAAGTCGGGATTCGGATGCCAATGTTCCATGCCATGGCTCATGACATGGCATGTACCGGAGGTGATGCGACCGACATTACCATTATCGATTTCGCGCCGCGCCAGCTGATGGGCTCCACCCAGAAACGTATCCGGCGCGCACCCCACTTTCAGGTTGCGACCATCGGCAAGCGCCTTCAGTTCCAGCCCCTGCTCCATCGAGAGAACCAAAGGTTTTTCTGAGTATGCATGTTTGCCTGCGGCCAGAATTTGCTTCGTGACAGCATAATGAGCATCGGGAACTGTCAGGTTGACGACGATATCAATGCCGTCGTTCTGAAGCAGCTCATCGATAGTCTGTGCTTTTATACCAAACTCGTCTGCGCGCGCTTTTGCTGCAGCAGGATTTATATCGGCGCATGCTATTATTTCGATACCTCGAAACATGGGAGACAGCCGCAGATAGGCAGCGGATATATTGCCACAACCGATAATGCCGACACCAAGTGCCTTGGTCATTTCGTTCTCCAACTCAGAAATTCTTTACGGTTTCGATGGAACGGCGCGCAAATCGGGTGTCGTCCGACGGATTATCGTGTTCCATGATGAAATAGCGGACGGGCGTCTTGCGCAAAGCCGTAAACAATTCAGCCCAGTCCACAGTGCCATGTCCGACGTCTTCCCAGCCGTCTTCGTCGGTTTTTTCACCGGCTATGGCGATATCCTTGACATGGACCGCAAGGATTCGGTCGCCATAGCGCCTGATCCATTCAAGCGGGTCGGCACCGCCTTTGATAATCCACGCAATATCCGCCTCCCATGCAAGATCGGGCGAAGCATCGAGGATATGTTCCTGTGGTACGGAACCGTCGGCCAACGGGCGGAATTCGAAATCATGGTTGTGCCAGCCAAATGCATAGCCCGCCTTGCGATAATGCTCTCCAGCGACAGCAAGGCGTTTTCCGAACTCCTGCCAACCGGCAACACTATCCGGGCGGCGGTCTGCATCGAGATAAGGGCAGAAAATAGCCTTCATATCGGCGACCTTGGCAATCTCCAGAACACGGTTGACTTCGTTCTCCAGCATATCCAGACCAAAGTGTCCGGTAGGCATGGAAAGTCCCAATGCGTCGAGGTCCTTCTTTAATCGAACAGGATCACCATAAATCCCCCCATAGCCTTCCACCCGACGATAGCCGAGATCCCGCAGCATGGTGAGCGTGCGTTCCAACGGTTGGAAGTTGCGGGAGCTGTAAAGTTGATAGGAATATCCGTTCATGTCCTCGTCCTCAGAACTCTATCCAGAATTGTGTCGGGCTTTCTTGCGAGCAAAAAATCCCCGCACGGTCCGAGGCAAGCCCTCGTGCCGTCCATTGAAAGCCAATAGCTTCGCCTCTCGCAGGAGAGGCTCTTAAGGGGAACGTTCTTCGCTATTCATCTAAAGCCTCTCCTCCGTTTGCGCATCGAAAAGCGACAGGGCATCCGGCTTGAAACCGATCCTGACCTTCTCACCTGCCCGATAGCGCTTCCCCGCTTCCACCCGTGCGGATAGCGAATGTCCGTTCAGGCGAAGCCAGACCAAACTGTCGGCACCCATCGGCTCATCCAGATCGACGGTCGCCTCAAAACCATCTTCGACATCAAGTCTAGTATGCTCAGGACGAACCCCGAGAGTGGCCTTACGTCCGGGCGTCAGCCCACCGTCATATCCATCAAGCTGAACGGTGGTCTCGCCAACATGGAAGACTGGCTTGCCATTTGTAGCCGTAATTTCTCCCGTAAAAAAATTCATCGACGGCGAGCCGAGAAAACCCGCTACGAACCTGTTCTTTGGGCGATTGTAAATCGTCGACGGATCAGCCAGTTGTTGGACCACCCCACCTTTCATGACTGCGATGCGGTCCGCCAATGTCAGGGCTTCGATCTGGTCGTGCGTGACGTAGATCATGGTATTGCCGAGTTTCTGGTGAAGGCGCTTGATCTCAACGCGTAGCTCAGAACGTAATTTTGCATCCAGATTGGAAAGCGGTTCATCGAACAAAAACACGTCGACATCGCGCACCAGCGCACGACCGATCGCAACACGCTGACGTTGTCCGCCGGACAGTGCCGAAGGTTTACGCTGCAGCAAGGGTTCGATCTGCAGAATTTCGGCCGCGCGTTTGATGCGTTTATCAATCTCCCCTTTCGGCAAGCCGGCAACCCGCAAACCGAAGGAAAGGTTCTTCTCAACAGTCATTTGCGGATAAAGCGCATAGGACTGAAACACCATGCCGATGCCGCGATCCTTCGGCTCCTCCCAGGTAACGTTACGTCCTTTGATGAAAATGCTGCCTTCGGAGATATCGAGAAGGCCCGCTACACAATTGAGCAGAGTGGACTTGCCGCAACCGGACGGCCCCAGAAGAACGAGGAATTCGCCCTCCCCGATTTCCAGATTGAGATTTTGCAGCACATTGACCGAGCCGAAGCCGAGCGACAGATCCTGGATGGAAACGCTGGAGTTCATGAATTCATCCTTTCACTGCGCCAGCGGCAATGCCGCGTACAAAATACCGACCAGAAACAAAATAGACGAGCAATGGCACGGCCCCGGTAAGAATGGTGGCGGCCATATTGACGTTGTATTCCTTCACGCCCTGCATGGAGTTGACGATATTGTTCAGCTGGACGGTCATCGGAAAATTCTGCGTTCCTGCAAACACCACACCGAACAGAAAGTCGTTCCAGATACCGGTTACCTGCAGAATGATTGCAACCACGAAGATCGGCAGCGACATCGGCAGCATGATCTGAAAGAAAATGCGCCAAAACCCGGCTCCGTCGACACGCGCTGCCTTGAAGAGTTCCGGCGGCAGGCCGGCGAAATAGTTGCGGAACAACAACGTCAAGATCGGCATTCCAAAGATGGTATGGATGAAGACAACGCCTGTCAGTGTACCGAATATGCCAAGCTCGCGCGTAATTATGACGAGCGGATACAGCATGACCTGATATGGAATGAATGCACCGAACAACAGAACCGAAAAGAAGATTTCCGATCCTTTGAATTTCCAGTTTGCCAGCGCGTAACCATTGACTGAAGCGATGGCAATGGAGACGATCACGCTCGGCACGGTGATCTTGATCGAATTCCAAAAACCCGCGCTGATGCCTTCACAATAAAGGCCTGTACAAGCCTGACTCCATGCCTTGACCCATGGCTCAAATGTGATCTCGACTGGTGGTGAAAAGATATTGCCGAGCCGGATCTCCGGCATACCCTTCAGAGAAGTGACTACCATCACGTAAAGCGGCAGCAGGTAATAGACAGCGGCAACAAACAAAATGCTGTAGAGCATGATGGTGGCGGGTGCAAAGCGCCGTTTTGGCTTACGACCCCACGGCTGCGAAGCCCGCTTTTGTGCCGGACGAGCCTGGGCTGCTACAGCCTCAGTTTCGGCTGGCCTCTTCCTGTTGAGGACAGCTTCAGTCATCGCGCTTTCCTCCGACTATATTCCAGCATTGTCCAAGGAACGAGAATGATCAGAACCGTGGCCAGCATGACGGTAGAAGCAGCAAGTCCCTGCCCCAAATTGGCCCAGCCGAACATGAAGTCGTAGACGTATTTTGCCGGTACTTCCGACGCTATGCCGGGACCGCCATTGGTCATGGCAACCACCAGATCATAAAGTTTGACGATGCCTGTCGCGATAAGAACGACGGTCGTCACCAGAACGGGGCGCATCATCGGCAGGATGATGAAGAGATAGGCTTTCCACTTCGGAATGCCGTCAACTCGCGCAGCCTTCCAGATTTCATCATCGACATTGCGCAGCCCGGCCAGCATCAGAACCATGACCAACCCCGTCATCTGCCAGAGCCCGGCAATGACAATTGCATAGATGACGTAGGTGCGGCTCGACAGGATAGCCATCTGGAAATTGTCGAAGCCGATATCGCGAATGACTTTCTCCAGTCCGAGTTGCGGATTGAAAATCCACTGCCAGACAAGGCCCGTCACAATGAACGACAGGGCATAGGGATAGAGGAAAATCGTGCGAAATGTGTTCTCGAAGCGGATTTTCTGGTCCATCAGGGCAGCAAGGACAAACCCGGCCACAAGGGAAAAGCCCATGCAGAGGACGCCATAGATCGCCAGATTGCGGACTGACACATGCCAGCGGGTTGCAGAAAACAGGCGCGTATATTGATCGAAGCCGACAAAATTCAACATAGGCAGCGATTTTGAGGACGTGAAGGAATAAACAACCGTCCAGAGCGTGCAGCCAATGAAGACCACGAGAACCGTCGCGATCATTGGAAGTGCTGCAACCTTTGCATTCAGATTGCGAAATATTCCCGACGGCTTTCCACGATTGCCCTCTTCCATGACGGCCATGATACTCCTCCCTGTTCCGGTTCTCGGAGTGTCCTGTACCGTCGTCCTCATCGACAGCGCAGGACTTGAACGTGACTATTGTGCCTGTTCGATAATCTCCGCAAAACGTTCCTGAATATCATCGACCGTCATGTCTGGATTGGAGAAAAACTCGGCAGCCAGACTTTCGATTTGCCCTTGGGTATCCGGCGCACGCAACTGCTCCACAGAGGGAACGATGTTGTCCGGGTTCTTCAGAATATCGATACCCGCACGCATGCAGCTCGAGGCTGAATCGAGATCCACATCGCCGCGGATCGGCAGCGAACCCTTGGCCAGATTGAATGCAACCTGCGTTTCCTTGGAAACAAGCATGCTTGCCAGCTTGAGCTGTGCCTTGGTGACTTCCGGGTCCTTGTTCTTCGGGAAGTAGATCGCATCACCGCCAGTATCCAGATACTGATGAACGCCGAGTCCTGGCAAGCAGTCATAATCCTTGCCTGCAACCTTGCCCGCTGTCCCAAACTCGCCTTGCGCCCAGTCTCCCATGATCTGCGTACCGGCGCGGCCGGTCAGCACCATGTTGGTCGCCTCGTTCCATGAACGGCCCACATAACCCGGATCAGCCAGTGAGCGCGCCTGAGCCAGCGCTTCAAAAACCTTCTTCATTTCAGGACCGCGTGCCGCATCGGCGTTCTTGTCCTTATTGACCTTTAGATAGAGGTCCTTACCGCCAATCGCAGTTGTCAGGACAGTCAGCATGCCATTCACCTGCCAACCGTCACCGGTCGCCAACGGCACAATGTTCTTTTCCTTCAGCTTGGGAGCTGCAGCTATAAGGTCATTCCAGTTTTTTGGAGGTTCGGTTCCGGCCTCGCGAAAGGCTTGCGGATTGATCCACATCCATTCCCACGAATGGATATTCAGCGGCACACAGTAGAGGCGCCCTTCATAAGTGCAGGATTCCAAGAGGCTCTTCGGACGAATGAAGTTGGCCCAGCCTTCCTTTTCGGCGAGCTCGGTCAAATCCGTCATTAATCCGCCCTGAACCAGTTCTTCAGCCTGCCGTCCATGATTGAGCTGGGTCGCTCCCATTGGATTGCCGCCGAGAATACGGCTGATAATGATCGGGCGGGCTGTAGCGCCGCTACCGGCAATCGCCCCATCGACCCACTTGTCGCCGCCGAGCGCATCATATTTTTCAGCGAGAACTTTGACAGCTGCCGCTTCACCGCCAGATGTCCACCAATGCGTAACTTCAAGATTAGCCGCAGAAGCCGAATCTGCCATTGTTAACGTTGTCATAGCGAGACACACGGATGTGGCGAGAACTTTTGCTCTTTCTGGTAACATTCCATATCCTCCCAAATCTGAAACGTTACAGATATGGTATTCAAAACAATCTCGTTTGCAAGTCCTTAATTTCCAACGAGTGGAATCTGGCGCTCAGGCAGAGTCTAACATATTGATCTTCTGTTGTTTTCCTTAAAGAACTTTTTTGGCGCGAAAGAATCATCTTGTGTTTTATCTCGTAAGATATTCAGCATGAAACACTCAAGATCTATGAATCTGTAACGTTACAGATTGCAACAATCACAAACAAAAAGGGCACTCGTGAGAGCGCCCTTTTTTCGCATTTCGAAATCGACTTGAATCAAGCCACCTTGCTCAAAAGGCCATGCGGATCGAGAACGAATTTCTTCGCAGCGCCCTGATCGAAACTTTCATAGCCCTTTGCCGCGTCCTCAAGTGAAATGACCTGAGCGTTTACGATCTCGGCGATATTCAGGCGCCCATGCAGGATCGCCTGCATCAGCTGGCGATTGTACTTCAGAACCGGTGTCTGTCCGGTATGGAATGACTGCGCCTTGGCCCAACCGAGGCCAAACCGTAACGACAAGCTGCCTTGTTTCGCAGCATTGTCGACAGCACCTGGGTCTTCGGTGACATAAAGCCCCGGAATACCGATTGCCCCGGCGGGACGAGTTATCTCCATCATCTGGTTCAACACGATCGCCGGTTGCTCGCCACCGCTATGACCGCGCGCCTCGAACCCAACAGCATCAATAGCACTATCCACTTCGTTGCTGCCTGTGACTTCTGCAATCATGTCGCCGAGACGATCGCTTGCCGAAAGATCGATTGGTTCGAACCCCACTTTCCGTGCGTGATCGAGCCGTTCCTTGTTGAAGTCACCGACCATAACGACCGCAGCGCCCAGAATGCGAGCGGATGCCGCAGCAGCAAGCCCCACCGGTCCCGCACCCGCGACATATACAACCGAACCAACCCCGACGCCGGCTTTCACCGCACCGTGAAAGCCGGTCGGCAAGATGTCAGAAAGCATCGTCAGGTCGCGGATTTTTTCCATCGCTTGCTCGCGATCGGGGAACTTGAGCAGATTGAAATCGGCATAGGGCACCATGACATAGCGGGCCTGCCCGCCAATCCAGCCTCCCATATCAACATATCCATAGGCGCCACCGGCACGCGACGGGTTGACCGTCAGGCAAACACCTGTGTCCTGGGATTTACAGCAACGGCAGCGACCACAAGCGACATTGAACGGGACTGAAACGATGTCGCCCACATCGAGCATCTCGACATCGCTGCCTTTTTCAATAATTTCACCGGTAATTTCATGCCCCAGCACGAGACCGGGCATCGCAGTCGTGCGTCCGCGAACCATATGCTGGTCGGAACCACAAATATTTGTCGAGATTACCTTCAATATAACGGCGTGGTCCAGCTTCCTCCCGTCCGGTGCCGCTAACGCTGGATCTTCAATATCGCGCACTTCGACTGTCCCGGGCCGCAAATAAACGACGCCACGGTTCTTGCTCATGTCTACCTCCTCCAGGTCGAACAACACTGACAGATTTCAAACAATGCAATGATCGATGGTTTCCGGACGCAAATTGACAACGCCCGTTTCAGGGAGGTTACAGACGGAAAGCGAGCGGTTCAGTCCCAATCGCGACACGTCTCATTCAAATTGAACTTGAGGATTTGGTGCATCACCGTCAATGTGCAGTAAGCTTCATGTTTCCCGCACCGTCATCAAAAATGAAGGCAGGGCCGACAACACGTACACTACGGTCTGTTATGGGAGCAAAAGACGCCGCTGAAGCAGCTACGTCATCATTACGAGTCGGTCGAGCATCTGGCATGGGAACAACGACATTTTTGAGCGCGCGACCACCCTTGCTACTGGCCCGCAGCTCACTGATCTTGTCGACATAACCGGCCCAGTTGCATCTTCTGAAATCACCGCTTCCCTGATAGTTATATGCTGTAGACAACTCGACATAGGGCTTACCGTTCGAGACCGACACCATATCGGCCGTTTCGCCGTTCGGATCATTCAGAACGTAGAGATCGACATTCTCCCCCTGACAAATAAAACGGCATTGTGCCACTGTCTCCGTCACGCTGTCGGACTTCTGAAACTGTGAATGCGGAGCTGGGAAAAGATAACCATCCGACAAACGCACACAATAAGTCAGAGCGCCTTTGATACCATTCGGCACCCATGGCTTGTCGTTCGTTGCGACAGACGCAACTTTGGGACGGTCAGGTTTCACTTTTGCTGCCGGACTGGCAGTCGGTTGTTCTACGCATGATCGGGAAGAAAGCGAACTGGATGAAAGCTGCCGCTGTATTTCAGCTATTCTTTGAGAAAGATCGCGGCAAGGATTGAAAAAACCGCCGCGCTCGTCGCCACCCTTGCAACCACGGCTGCGTTCCAGCGCGCGCAATGCCGAAAGCTGGCGCTGCGTCATCATATCCGCAGCACCGGCTGCACGCGTGCAGGACGCGGCAGCCAATTGCGGGAAACAGAACAGTCCAATCAAAAGAAGTAAGGCGAAAGATTTTGCCACCACAACACCTTTGAAACCCATAACTTTTGATGATCACCTCACCGACAAGAGCTGACGAGGTGCTTCCATTTCTGAGCTCCCTCGTTTGGAGTTCAGCACCTGATCCGGATCCATTTCCGATACCAAAGCGGCCAATGCCAATCGAAGATAAAGCGGCGCATCAGTGCGATCTATCGCTTTCAGCGCAACTCGCGAAATACCGAGAGAGTGGGCCAGCTCCTGCTCGGATGTGTTTAGGGATGCACAGATTCTCGCGAGCTTTTCGTATGCACGTCTACCCATTACCGTTGTTCCCTCCTCTGTCATTACGGCGATCATCTCCGATCGCCATTGCCTTCACCATTTTATATTCAGCCCCAAGTTACCCTCCCATATCCGGTTGCGTTCGCCACCAAGATTGGTCGTGTAGTCTGCAGTCGCAAACAAACTGGCTTTCTCGGTAATATCCAAGGTCAGCCCGCCACCCAGTTCCAGCGATGTGCCCTTGAGATCAGTCACAATCGGATCGGTGGCAAAACGTACAGTCTGATCCGATGAAAAATTCTGCCAGAGATTGGCTTTCAGATATGGCCGTAATTTCCCGACCGAAGTTTCTTGTTCACCTTGCAATCTGAACCCGATCCGGCCCGTCCACGCATCATCTGTATCAAACGCTATCGAGGAATAATGATCAGCCTGATCATCAAGCGAGAGATGCTGCCAGATCAGTTGCGCCTGCGGCTCCAGTGTCCAGCTTTCGCTCAGGGCGAGAGGATAGCCTCCTTCGAGCGAAGCCGTAACCCCATGCCCGTCGAGGTCAATACTCTGACCTTCATTCGAGGTTGCATCACCACCGAACCACGTTCCCATAAGTATGGCGTCGAGATACCAGCCTTGCGGCCCGATATGAGTCCAGTACCCGCCGAAACTCGTACCCGTAACTTCCAGATCGCCAACAGCGAGATCGTTCCAGCCAAGCGCTTGCCCGGTGATATCACCTGTTGCGCGGGCATAACCGAAAAACAGACCGAAACGGTCAAAATGTCCGCCATCCGTTTCGCGACCCAGAATATCCTGTCCCGCCTGAATACCAAAGAGCTTTCCGTCGAGACCCGGTGCAACTGTTCCCCGCCATTTCATATCAATATCCTGCCCGAAGACTCTGCCCCAGCTCGCAGGCAGATATCCGGCAGTTTTCAGCAAATCCTGCTCGCCGCGACGTTCATGAAACGTACCGAGAGTAGAAAGTGCCAGATGGTACGCCACAGGCGGCAATGCTGAATAAACCGGCACTTCCTTGCGATAGAGAGAAATCACGTCGCCCTTAACCCTCGTTGCGCCAGGTGAAGGCGGAACTGCTCCATCGAATGGAAGGACAACATTCTGTTGTTGACCCGTCGTATTGTCGGGTGGATTGGGAGCCTCCGCCGATACGGGAGGCGGAGGCGCATCGGGAGCGGAAGCATCTTCTGTTACCGGAGTTTCTGTATCCGGATCGACAGGCAAAGTCGCTGGAGGCTGCTCGAGTGCGGGTGGCGGCGCAGTTGTTTCGGGCTCTTCCGGCGAAACGGATGTTCCCCCCGTCGAAGCAGGCGGTTCGCTTCCACGAACCAAAGTTGATCTCAGATACCAGTTCTCGGTGGTATTCGCCGTTACACCGCCCTTGAACAGAAAATATTCGTAGGCACCGGCAGCAGCACGACCGTTCAGCGAAAAAGCATTCTGACTGGTGGAACCACCATTCAATGCTTGTACGACCATAATGCCGTCCGCATTTGTTGCAGCGCCTGCCCCACCCGCGTTGGTAACCGCAATGGCGGTGTTACCTGATGCAACACCTGTATCGATCACAAGCTTGTCCGAAGGAGCGCCATCAGAAGCCAGAACGGTATCTAAAAACAGAAGACCGTTCTGCCCGACGTAATTGCCCTTGATCGTAAATGCGTCAGTCGTACTCGTCCCGCCATTGGTGAGGTCGATACGCCCGGCGTTGAAAACATTTGCCAGCTGGCCTGAGGCGAATGGGTTCACGCCGCCCTTTGCAGCACCGCCATAAATTGTACTTGTGGCATCAACGTTGAGCGTCCCCGTTCCTGTTCCGGCGTCGCCCAACGTGAGAGCGCTGTCGAAAACAAGGCGCGTATCGTCAGTCAGGTTGACTGTTTCCCAGCTGTCAATACGAGAGACTTTTCCGGTTTTCACATTATTAAACGTGAGGACATCACTCCCCTCGCCGCCGCTAAGCTGCGCAGTAGCGCCTATATTAGCATCAGTAAGATTAGTAAGAACGGCCGTATCATTATCCGGGCCAAGATCAATCTTCCCATAGATAATACCGCCACCATTCCATGAGAATTGGTCATTACCGAAACCGAGCAAAACATCGCCTGCGACTGTGCCACCCGTCATCGTTACACTGTCGGTTCCACTGCTGATGCTTATATTGCCGCCGATCATCCCTCCAGACACGATAATCGTATCATTACCGAGCCCGGCAATCAGATTGCGATCAATTGTTCCGCCGGACATGTTGAAATAATTATTGTCGAGCTTGAGATTGACGCGTCCGATGCGTCCATCCGTCATCACGGCATAATCGCCATCGTCAAAGGCATCGACGATACGTCCACCCGACATAAAAAATTGGTCGTACCCGTTACCCTGATTGAGCGAACCAATCTCGCCGCCCGTTATACGGAACTCGTCAATATCATTTCCCTGACGAACATTGCCTGTAACGCTTCCGCCCGTAATGAGAAAGCTGTTGAGACCATCGCCCTGATTGACATTCCCGACAATCGAACCGGAATGGACTTCCACGCGGTCCACACCGGAGCCGAACGCTACATCTCCGCTGACGGTGCCTGTTCCTCCAGTCGGCAAAAGCAATGTATTGTTACCATTGAGGTCGGTAAGACCGCCGGGAGATGTGCCGCTGTCGCAAATGAATGTGTCATCACCTAGCGTCGGCGAAAACGAACATGCAGCCATGCCGGGAGTGCTTTGTAGCAAAACCGTTCCTAAGGATATGAGCGCTGTGCTGGACAGAAAACGGATGGCGCGCGAGCCGATGTTGCGACAATGCATTGAAACCCCTCAGCTCTTTGCAGTGCTCTACTCAAAACAATAGAAGGGTATTTTCTTTCATTAGGCAACGTAAAATATCACTTCAAAAGTGAAACTACTTCCACAAAACAAAGATAATCAAAAGTTCAAAGCAACCATATCGATTACCAAAATATGACACCTTTTCTTCCGAGTAAAATAGCATGAAATATATTTTATAGCGTAAACTGCTAATTTTGCTCATATATTCGCCTTGATCCCCCTGAATAGGGGGATTCACACGCTGCCGCACACAGCGCGCTCTGGTTGAAATTGGTTTAAGCAACCGAACACCAACTGGATGTGATCAAAACCTTCAAAACGAGCCCAATATTAACTTTATCTACGAAAACCTCGTCAGCCGGACAGATTTGAACGTCTCTTGACCCAGAATCCGAGAAGCGGCTTCATTAACAACTAAATCAATGCAGATTCGCGGGCGAGATGAACGGCAGCACAATGACGAGCAACGCGGACTTGATCAGAATTAGAACATTCCAGACGGGCGACGCGGACAGTGTTTTTGCTGTAATCTTGCCAATACAACAATGTGAGTTCGACATTCCGATCAGCGCAGACGACCAACCTGATATACGAGACGTGGAGGGGTTCTATCGTCAGGGAAGCGGTGAATTTTGGGTAGCCGAAGCCGATGGTCACATCGTCGGCACCATAGCCCTCAAGGATATAGGGCAAGGTCAGGCTGCTTTGCGGAAAATGTTTGTCGCCAAGGCTTATCGCGGTTCCGAATTCGGTACTGCGCGCAAATTGCTTGCAACGCTCATTTCGCACGCTCACGAACGAGGCGTTACCAAAATATTGCTTGGAACGACCGAGAAGTTTCTGGGCGCACATCGGTTTTATGAAAAGAACGGCTTCGTGGAAATCTCCCATACAGATTTACCGGAAGATTTTCCGCGGATGGCTGTCGATACAAAATTCTATGCAATAGAATTATCTTGAAGCACGCGACCACTCGCCTGCTTCAAGATAAGAGCAGCTTTCCGTCAGCTACGCTTGCGTTCTAGAAGTCGTCCCTATGCCGTATCGATTGCACATAAGCGTAGGCTGTGCCCAGAAGCACAGGAACGATTACCAAAGCGGTCCAGAATAGAATGTTGCTCATCTCTGCCCTCCCTCCCGTGGTGCGTAGCGATGTGCTTTCTGCATTTCTGCAGGCTCTATTCTAACACGTAAGAAGCCATCTTGTTCCAAATTCTTAATGAGGGGTTAACGGCCTCAATTGTTCTGACGGGCGAGTATCACGGCAATCCAGTCGATAAATACCCTGACCCGAGGCGAAAGTTGCCGATCGCGCGGATATACAACAGATACCGGTGACAAGCTGGGCGGATAAGCGCCGAGTATCTGCACCAGTTTTCCGCCAGCGATATGCTTCATCGCATGATAGCGAGGTATCTGAATGATCCCAAGGCCCAAGCTGGCCGCAGCCGTATAGCTTTCAGCGGCATTGACCGAAACCGGAGCCGGTATCGTCACTGTTCGCAACTTGCCGTCGACCATAAATTCCAGGGGCATACGGGCTATGCTGCCGCTGGCTCGGAAGCCGATCATCTGATGGCCATCAGTCAGTTGATCTGGATGTCGGGGTTCCCCAAATCGTGCAAGATAGGCAGGAGATGCGACGGTAACCTCATCCAGCATCGCAACACGCCGGGCAATCATGTCGCTATCCTGCAGGAGACCCACACGCAGAACGCAATCGATACCTTCCCGAACCGGATCAACGAACCGATCGCCCTCGGTCATATAAAGTTCAATATCCGGATACTTTTCCAGAAAAGCGGGCAATTCCGGTAGCAGAAAATGCCGCGCAAGCGTGCCCTGCACTTCCACCCGAAGCAAACCTCTCGGCATTGCGCCAGAAAATCCGCCTTCGGCATCCTCGATACTAGCTATGATTTCTATGCAGCGCTGATAATAGGCCTGACCATCAAGCGTTGGATTAACGTGACGCGTAGTGCGCAAGAACAATTGCGTGCCCAATCGTTTTTCGAGCTGCTTGATCGCGTCGGTGACGGTTGAACGCGGGATCCCTAGATCTTCCGCCGCCAATGTGAAACTGCGTCGTTCCAGTACACGGGTAAAAACCCGCATCGCATCAAACCGGTCCATCTGATTGTTCGCTATTTTCGGATAGTAATGACAAATAATGCCCGATTAAACGGTGTTAGAAAAGTGCGATCTTGCTGAGGGTTGTACAAACCCAAACCACCGGAACGGAGCAGACAATGTCCGATATGAAAAACAAGGTTGCCATCGTCACTGGAGCATCGCGCGGTATTGGCGCTGCCATTGCCGAAAGACTGGGTCGCGACGGCTTTACTATCATCGTCAACTATGCGGGCAATGCTGCTCTTGCTGATGCCGTGGTCAGCAAGATCGAGGCATCAGGCGGCATTGCGCGAGCAGCGCAGGCTGATGTTGCCGATCCTGCCGCAGTAAAGAGAATGTTCGATGCGGCCGAAGACGCTTTCGGCGGCGTAGATGTTCTCGTCAACAATGCCGGTATCATGACCCTGTCGCCTCTCGCCACAACAGAGGACGTAGATTTCGACAAGCTCGTTTCGGTCAACCTCAAGGGCACCTTCAATACCATGCGGGAGGCTGGTAAACGACTGCGCGACAATGGGCGTATTATCAATTTTTCCACCACTGTCGTCGGCCTGAAACTGGAAAACTACGGTGTTTATGCCGCAACCAAGGCCGCAGTCGAAACCTTGACGGCGATCATGACCAAGGAAATGCGCGGTCGAAACATCAGCGTCAATGCCATTGCGCCCGGCCCCACTGCGACCGATCTCTTTCTCGATGGAAAATCCGAAGAGCTGGTCGCACGCATGGCCAAGATGAGCCCGCTCGAACGTCTGGGGACCCCGAAAGACATTGCAGGGGTGGTTGCGTTCCTGGCCGGACCCGACGGTGCATGGGTAAATGGCCAGATACTGCGCGCCAATGGTGGGATCATCTAGATTACCCGTGCACGCTCTGCGAGGCATTTACCTCGTAGAGCGTATTATTCCCTAAACTTATCCCAATAGTTGTAGATAATCCCTATTCGCCTTGACAGTTTGTCGCGGTGAGGCTTCACATGAGCCGGATTCTTTTCGCCTTTTCTAATAGAATTGGAAATGGCACCGGTCGTCGTGAGGGGATGCAAATGCTTATTGGTTTCAACCGGCTTTTCTGGGCCTTTGCAGTCACAGCTTGCCTGTCGGCAGCTCCACACACTACACAAGCTGCCGAAACCCGGCGGATAGAGATCACCAAAGATAGCGATTATTTCGGCTTCGACTTGCGTACGGAAAAGAATGTCTCGCTCGACCAGTGCAAAAACATTTGTCTGGGCGACAATGCATGCCTCGCCTTCACCTATAATCCGAAGGTCAAGTGGTGCTTCTTGAAATCCGATTTCAACAAACTCAATCAGTCCGTTGGCTCCATTGCAGGTAAGGTCGTCACGCAATCCGCTGCAGCCCGCGAAGTTGAAGATATTGGCGCTCCGCCCAGCATCTCGTTCTTTGCCACCAATCTGGTTGACGAAGCCCGTCGTCTGAAGCGCGAAATCAATGGCCTTGAAAGCTCCGACAGCCTGCGCACTTTGCGAAATGAAGCAGGTGCAGCGGGCCTGAATGGCGATCCGCGCACGGCGATGGAAAAGTTCCGCCTGGCTGCCAGCATGTCGCCGGATGAAAGCGAAATCTGGACCGGATATGCGCTTTCGGCGCTTGCGACCGAGCCGTCCAATGGTCAGGAACGCTCCAAATTCCAGCGCGATGCGACGTCGGCTTCGTGGTTTGCCTATCAGGCTTCACGCACCAAGGATGAGCGCGCGCAAGCGCTTGCCGTCATGGCGCAGGTACTCGAAAAGCGCGATGCATCGCGCCCGGCCTTGCAGGCTTATGAAGCGAGCCTTGATCTCGTCAATTCCGCATCCGTTCGTGCAGTCTATGAAGATCTGAAAGCCCGCAAAGGCTTCCGCATCGTCAACAACACGGTCGATAATGATAATGCCGCCCCGCGCATTTGCGCGCAGTTCTCGGAAGAACTGGTCAAGAGTGGTGTCGATTATTCAAGCTTCGTCAAGCTTGACAATGGCGCGCCGCAGGCAGTTGAAGCCAAGGATCGCCAGATTTGCGTCGAGGGTCTGGAACATGGCCGCAATTATACGGTGACGTTCCGTCAGGGTCTGCCATCGGCTGTTGGCGAAGTGCTGCCAGCTCCGGTCAATCTTTCGATCTATGTGCAGGACCGCGCGCCATCGGTGCGCTTTACCGGCGACAGCTTCGTGCTGCCTGCGAAAGCCCGTCGCGGCATTCCGCTGGTCAGCGTCAATTTGAGCACAGCCAAGGTCAAGCTCTACCGCGTCGGCGACCGTTCGCTGGCACAGCTCCTTTCCGGCTACCAGTTCCTGCGCCAGTTAGACAGCTACGATATCAGCACGGTTTCCGAACAGATGGGTGCACCTGTCTGGGAAGGTGAGATCGAGGTTGCAGGCAATGAGCTGAACAAGGAAGCAACGACCAGTTTCCCGGTTGATGAAGCACTGCCGGAACGCAAGCCGGGCGTCTATGTGCTGACCGCCGAGCCGCTGGTCAAGAAGTCCGATGATGAATATGGCACCAAGGCAACGCAGTGGTTTGTCGTTTCCGACATCGGCCTTTCGACCTATACCGGACAGGACGGGATTAATGTGTTCGCCCGTTCGCTGGAAAGCGCAGAGCCGCTTAAAGGCGTGAAGCTGACGCTGCTGGCACGCAACAACGAAGTGCTGGGCGAAGCGACCACCGACAGCGATGGTCGGGCGACGTTTACGCCGGGACTGACACGCGGCACAGACGGCATGGTGCCAGCGGTGCTGATGGCGAGCGGGGATGATGAGGATTTCACATTCCTAGATATGGCGCGCGCTGGTTTTGATTTGTCTGACCGCGGCGTGACGGGCCGTGCCGTGCCGAAAGCGCTTGATCTTTATGCATGGACAGAGCGCGGTATCTATCGTGCTGGCGAAGTTGTGCATGTGGGTGCGCTTGCGCGTGACGACACCGCAACTGCAATTGATGATCTGCCGCTCACCTTCATCTTTACGCGTCCCGATGGCGTGGAAGATCGCCGTCTTGTTTCCGACAGCAAACTGGCCGGTGGTCATGCCATCGACCTGACCTTGCCGTCGAACGCCATGCGCGGCACCTGGAATGTTTCGGTCTATACCGATCCCAAGCAGCCAGCGATTGCCACGCAGATGTTCCTGGTTGAAGATTTCGTGCCGGACCGGATCGAGTTCGATTTGACGTCTGACAAGCCGGAAATCGCTGTTGGCGAAACTGCCAATATCACCGTGGACGGTCGTTTCCTCTATGGTGCGCCTGCCGCCGGTCTTGCGCTTGAAGGCGAAGTCACGCTTTCGACCAAACGCCAGTGGGACCGCTTCAAGGGCTATTATTTCGGCCTCGCCGATGAAGAACAGGGCGAAGCCACGCGCCTGCCGCTCGATGGCCTGTCAAAAGTTGATGACAATGGCAAGGCGACTTTCCCGGTTACAATCGATGAAATGCCGTCAACAACGCGCCTCGTAAATGCAGCCGTGACTGTTCGTATGCGTGAAACCGGCGGTCGTGCGGTTGAGCGTAAGATTGATGTTGCCATTCAGCCGGAAACCGATCTCATCGGTATCCGTCCTGATTTCTCCGGCGATGAAGTTCCGCAGGGCGGAACCGCTAAGTTCAGTGTAATCGCATCTGACAGCAAGGGTGATCGCAAGGCGCTCGACGGCGCACAATGGTCGCTGGTCAAGATCGAGCGTAATTATCAGTGGTATCGCAGCGGCAACAGCTGGAATTACGAGCCGGTGACGTTCACCAAGGCGGTTTCCAACGGCAAGATTGACCTTACAATCGATAGCGAAGCTGAAATCAGCCTGCCGGTTGATTGGGGTCGTTATCGTCTTGAAATCGAAACGGCTGATGCCTCGGGCCCGACCACAAGCTACGAATTCGACGCGGGCTGGTATGTGAGCTCCACTTCGACCGAAACACCGGACGGGCTGGAAATCGCGCTCGACAAGGAACATTATGCGGCGGGTGATACGGCTGAACTGAAAATCTCCCCGCGTTTTGCCGGTGAGTTGCTCATCACCATTGGTGCGGAAAAGCTGCTCCAGACCATCACGGCCAGTGTGCCGGAAGGTGGCACGACCATCGATATTCCGGTTGGTGAGGATTGGGGTGCGGGCGCCTACGTTACGGCAACTTTGTTCCGTCCGGGTGAGGCTATTGAAAGCCGTATGCCTGCGCGTGCGATTGGTCTTAAATGGCTGAAGGTCGATCCTGCCGACAAGCAGCTTGCTGTCAAGCTGACCCCGCCTGAAAAGATCACGCCGCGCTCCACACTTTCCATCCCTGTTTCGGTTGAAAATGCGGGTGGCGAACAGGCCTATGTCATGGTCGCGGCAGTCGATGTCGGCATTCTCAACCTGACCCGCTATCAGCCGCCGAACCCTGAAAACTGGTTCTTCGGCCAGCGTCAGCTGGGCCTTGAAATGCGCGATATGTATGGTCGCCTGATCGATGGTTCGCTCGGCGTCTCCGGCAAGCTGCGCACAGGTGGCGATGGTGGCAATATGGCAGCGGAAGGCAGTCCGCCCACCGAAAAGCTGGTTGCGCTGTTCTCCGGTCCGGTTGAACTCGACAGCGACGGCAAGGCAACAGTCACTTTCGACATACCGCAGTTCAACGGCACCGCGCGCGTCATGGCGGTAGCATGGACAAAGAAGGCTGTCGGCCACGCCGTCACCGATGTCATCATCCGCGATCCGGTGGTTATTACCGCTGGTGTGCCGCGCTTCATGGCCCCCGGCGATCAGGCCAATATCCGCTTCGATATTGCCAATACGGATGCACCGGATGGCGATTATCGTGTGAGCTTAGAGACCACCGATAATCTCGGTGTCGAGGTTGGCTCCTATCCTGAAAGCATCGCGCTTAAAGGTGGCAAACGGCAGTCGATCACCGTTCCACTCAATGCTGTGGCAACGGGTGCGGGTGGTGTGACGATCCGGCTTTCCAACGATGCAGGCCTCAATGTTGAACAGGCCTTGGCATTGCCGGTGCGTCCGGTCGATCTGCCGGTCACGAGCCGTCATGTCGTCAATCTCGCGGCCAATGGCGGAAGCCTGAAAGTCGACGGCGGCCTTCTGTCGGAAAGCCTGCTTGATGGTGCTTTTGTCAGCGTTGGTGTGACGCGAAGCGCTGCATTTGATGTTCCAGCGCTTTTGATGGCGCTCGACCGCTATCCTTATGGCTGCACAGAGCAGACCACCAGCCGCGCACTGCCGCTGCTTTATTTGAGCGAAATGGCGGCAGGTACGGAAGCGGCAGCGGGTCTGGAAAGTCAGGAAGAACTTAAAAAGCGCGTACAGGATTCCATCTTCCGCGTGCTCAACAACCAGTCTTCAAGCGGGTCGTTTGGCCTCTGGTCGCCGGGATCGGGTGATCTTTGGATGGACGCCTATGTGACGGACTTCCTGACGCGTGCCCGCGAAAAGGGCTATGACGTGCCGCAGCAGGCGATGCTGTCCGCACTTTCTAATCTGCAAAATGCGCTCGGCTATACCACCGACGTCAAGGAACGCGGCAACGACATTGCCTATGCGCTCTATGTTCTGGCACGCAACAAGAAGGCTTCTGTTGGCGATCTGCGTTACTTTGCCGATACCCAGCTTGAAAACTTTGCAAGCCCGATGGCCGTCGCCCAGCTGGGTGCAGCACTTGCCCTTTATGGTGATCAGCCGCGTTCGGAACGCGTGTTCAATGCGTCGCTCCAGCTTGCAACCAGCCAGTCGAGCTATGACTATAACCGCTCTGATTATGGCTCGCCGCTGCGTGATGGTGCGGCCATGCTGGCGCTTGCTTCGGAAACCAAGCCTGCGCCGAAAGTGCTGCCATCGCTGATTACGCTGGTCGAATTCCAGCGCGAAAAGGCACGTTATCTCAGTACGCAGGATCAGGCATGGATGCTGCTTGCAGCACGCGGGCTTCAGGATGACAATGGCGCAATCAGCCTCGACATCAATGGCACAGCGCATCAGGGCGCGTTCTCCGAGCGTCTCAATGGTGCAGCCCTTGAAGCACAGCCGCTGGTCGTCACCAACAAGGGTCAGGGTTCGGTTGATGCGGTCGTGACCGCAGTTGCACCGCCTGCGCAGTCACTGCCTGCGGGTGGAGAAGGTTTCAACATCGAGCGTACTTATTATACGCTTGATGGCGAGCCGGCCAATGTCACCGGGGTCAATCAGAATGAGCGCTATGTTGTTGTTCTGAAAATCGACGACCTGCAGGAATGGCAGTCGCGTCTGCTTGTGACCGATCTGCTGCCAGCTGGTTTCGAGATCGACAATCCGGGCCTTGTTTCCAGTGCTGATCTTGGCAATTTCCCATGGCTTGAAAGCACGCAAGCGGCCCACCTCGAATTCCGCAATGATCGTTTTGTGGCTGCTTTCGACCGCTCCGCAGGCGAGAAGAAGCCGATCACGTTGGCTTATGTGGTGCGTGCGGTGACGCCGGGTCTTTACACCCATCCGGCAGCAACGGTTGAGGATATGTATCGTCCGCAATTTGCAGCGCGCACGGCGACAGGCATGATGGAGGTGGCGGCACCTTAGTGTGCGCTCAAAAAAATGAAAAGGCGTTGGAAAATAGCAATTGGCGGTGCCGCGTTTCTTGGCATCGCCGCTGTAGGAACGGTTGCTGGGCTTGACTGGCTCGACCGCGCTTATCCTCCGCCTTTGCCGGAACGGCTGACCATTTCCACCGAAGTCATGGATCGCGACGGCGCTTTGCTCCGCGCCTATGCAACGCCGGACGGCTATTGGCGGCTCAATACACGGATTGAGGATGTCGATCCGAAATTCGTGAAAATGCTGATCGCCTATGAGGACAAGCGGTTCTACGATCATGGCGGTATTGATGGCTGGGCGCTGTTGCGCGCCGCTTATCAGCTTGCAGGGAGTGGTCGTATTGTTTCCGGCGGCTCCACACTGTCCATGCAACTTGCACGCCTTATCGAGCCGCGCGAAAGCCGCAGCTTCGGTTCCAAGTTCCGCCAGCTGGCGCGTGCAGTTCAAATTGAGCGACGGCTGAGCAAATCTGAAATTCTCGAACGTTATCTGACACTCGCGCCCTATGGCGGCAATCTGGAAGGTGTGCGGTCGGCATCACTTGCCTATTTTGGCAAGGAGCCGTTGCGCCTCACCACTTCGGAAGCAGCACTTCTTGTGGCTCTGCCGCAATTGCCTGAACGCCGCCGCCCGGATCGCGAGATGAAGAACGCGGTTGCCGCGCGGGATCGTGTGTTAACACGCATGGTAACCTCTGCAGTTTTCACCAGCGAGGAAGCCGAACGTGCATCGCGTGAGCGCATATCCGCTACGCGTCATCCGCTGCCGGCATTGGCCGCCCACTTTGCCGATCTCGCTTTGAAACAGGCACCGACCGAGGCCCGGCATCACCTGACGCTTAAAAAGTCGGTGCAGGCTGGGCTTGAAGTTGTGGCGCGCGAAGCTGCTGCGAAGCTTGGGCCAAAAGTATCGGTCGCCATGGTGCTGGCCGACAGTCGCAATGGCAATATTCTGGGTGAGGTTGGCTCAGCTGATTATTTCGATGGCAAGCGGCAGGGCTGGATTGATATGACCCGCGCCGTGCGCTCGCCCGGTTCCACGCTCAAGCCCTTCATCTATGGCCTGGCCTTCGAGCAGGGACTGATTGCGCAGGAAACCATTATTGAGGACCGCCCACAGGATTTTGCAGGCTATCGTCCGCGCAATTTCGATATGAGCTATCAGGGCGATGTCAGCATCCGTCAGGCGCTGCAAATGTCGTTGAATGTGCCGACCATCAGCCTGCTCGATGCAGTCGGTCCTGCGCGGCTCACCACGCGTATTCGTCAGGCGGCGGTTAATCTCCAATTGCCGAAAGGCGAAGCGCCGGGCCTTGCCATCGGGCTTGGTGGCGCGGGCATCAGCCTGCGTGATCTGGTGCAGCTTTATACAGGCCTTGCCAATGGCGGTCGCGGTGCAGCCCTTCGTGACGGCACCGAAGGCTCAGAGCCGGTGCAGCCATCGGCCCCTATTCTCACCGAGCAGGCATCGTGGCAGATTGGCGATATTCTGGCCGGTGTTGTGCCACCGCAAGGCGCGAAACGCCTCGGCCTCGCTTACAAGACCGGCACGTCCTATGGCTATCGCGATGCATGGTCGGTCGGTTATGACGGGCGTTATGTGCTGGGCGTCTGGGTTGGGCGTGCCGATGGTGGCTCGGTGCCGGGCCTTGCTGGTTATGTTTCGGCAGCGCCCATCCTGTTTGAAGCCTTTGTGCGCTCAGGCGTTGTTTCCGTGCCGTTACCGCGTGCGCCTGCTGGCGCATTTCGCACAGCACGCGCCGATCTTCCTGTAACGCAGATACGCTTTTCGTCTGCGAGCGATCCTCTGCCGGTTCTCAAAGCCACGATTGAGCCTGCACCGCGCATCGTGTTTCCACCTGATGGCGCGCATGTCGAATTGAAAGCCCTGACCGATAATGCCTCGCCATTGGTGCTGAAATTACAGGGCGGACGCGCACCGTTTCGCTGGCTTGCCAATGGCAAGCCCATTGCTGAGATTGAGCGGCGGCGGACAACAAACTGGCAACCGGACGGAACCGGATATTCGACGTTGACCGTGGTCGACGCTGCCGGACGGGCCGCCAGCGTCAACATTTTCGTAGAATAACAGCTACTGGGCCGCTTCTGATAAAACAGCGCTTACAGCGGCCTTCTTCTCCAGCGACATGACTTTCAAATTACCGGAAAACAGCATGCCGGTTATCGGAAGCACCGGCTCCACAGGCAGTTCCTCGTGATGGGCACTATCTTTGGGAACATGCAGCTTATGTTCCATACCCTCTTCGGCACCAGATAGAGTAAGCGCCACATTCCCGCGTGCTTCCAGCAATTTAATGCCGTAAAGAAACTCGAAGCTCAGCATCGAAACCAGAAACTTGTAGGTTCCGTCGCGTACGCCGCCCTTCATCATTGCGGCGCGGTGGACATCCTCGCCCATCGCCACATCAAGTGGTGGAATGCGCGGATCACAGACATAGCCAAGCGCCAGCAGTTGTCCGTTATCAACCTCAAAGCGCATTCTGTCTGAACCGAGATCGAGCGCCGAGATCGAGAATCGGCGATTGCTGTATTGGACCGGCACGCGCCCCAGCCGCTTGCAAAGCTGCTCGCCGCTCAAGGCACGCGCATTGGCAAAATGATCCGGATCAATCGCGAATGGCAGCGCCTTCGGACGATGCGGAACAGACAAGGCCGGTTCGAGAACATCTGCAATCAAATTCGCAACGATGGTTGTCGAAACTGGGCGCGCATAATGACCCTGATCGAGATAGAAAGCCGGATTGCTTACGACATCGCGGCCATATTGCTGCATCAGCATTCGCGAAACATCAACCGTGATCGTTCCATACCATTGCGAAATGTAGTTGATGCCTGCATCAATCGAGGGAACGGAATTCAGAAATGAGCCATTACGTGCGCCGAACACAAGCGTTGCAATCCGCAAGTTTGGGTTGCGTTCAAGCGCGTAACGAATGATCCCTTCGTAAAACCGTGCCCAATGACGGAATGGACGCCGTTCATCGCCATAAACGAAGGCATCATTGATCGCGTACTCAATCAGCAACAGCTCACACTCTTCGAGCTGTTCAAACTGCTTGAGCTGATAAAGGCCAAGAGCACTCGTCGTGCCCCCAACCGCGAGATCAGCGACGATGTCGAGTTCCACCCCGCGTTTCGCCATCGTCGATAAAAGCGTCGGCAGATAACCGGGCAGCATGACGGTGTTTGAACCACCGATGATTACAGTCTTGAGTTTCATTTCGTCACCGTTGCAGCCTTACCGGCTGGCGTCAGCGAACCGCAACGCCACACACCGTAAGTGCTTGCATCCCAATCAAAATAATAAGCGGCTGCTATCTGGCCGCTGTCCATCATCTGCCGAAAACGGTCGCGTGCCTTCTCGACCAGTTGTTCACGATTATTGTCATTGGCCGGACAGGCTTTTGAGGTATTTGCGAAGCCCCATTCGGTGATCCAGCAAGGCTTGCCATCTGCTCCACCGCAGAAAGAAAGTGCGCTGCTGATATGCTTCGCGCGCGCAGCCCGCGTGCCGCTGCTGCCGGGATAGATGTGAATGCCGTAGCCATCAGCAGCGTCATTAAGACCATACTTCTTGAGGAGGTCGGTAAAGACGGCGGGGTCAACAGTGTCTATTCCGCGCCGGTCGGCATCGATGAAAGGGATATCGGACAAGCCCGCAGATACGACCTTCGCCTTGGTGCTATGCCTGGTTTTCGCCAACTCTGTCCGGACAATACGCAGAAGTTCGACGTATTTTTCAGCGCCCTTTTCGATCAGAGGAAGCTCCTCCATCTCGCTTAAAGAGCGGGCAGTCTTCATCTTTTCCTTGGGCAGAATGGCAAGATCGCCATTATAAGCGCCCCAGTTGATCTCGTTCCCGGGTTCAACAGCAACGAGCGGGACCCCCAGCGCATCAATCTTTTGCAAGGCGTCGCCTATTGCCTGCTGAAAGTGCTCGGGAGATATGTCGGAAAGCCGATACATATCCCAGATGCGCCCGCGACCGGAACGAGGCTTCGTTCCTTCGGGATAAAAATCCGCATTGTTGAGCGAAATTTCGAGCAGGATCGCGAGACCTTTTTCATGCGCAAGACGCACGGCATCTATACTCTGATCAACCGGTCGAGTGAGTGACAACCGAACTGCCACCACGCCGTTTTCGACCATCTGATCGAAGATCTGTTTGCGCTCTGCCAGCTTGAGCCAGGCCATGTTGACCCTGTTGACGCCAAAGCGCGTATCGGCAAGAGCACTCTCAGATTGGGCTGCCAATAACAACATACCGCCCAAAAGCGCCACCGCTGCTACTATCCCACCCCCGGTGCTCTTGCGGGTTTTCATCATCGGATACCGATATCCTTCAGCGCGCCGTTGAAATTGGCCTCACATTCCGAATAGCGATTGATGGCTGCGGGCACATCGATCTTGGAAAGAAAGTCGCGCAGATAGGCTTTTTTCTGCGGCTCGCGGTTCCAGACGCTCGCATCGATATGCGGAAAGCCGACAAAGCCCAACATTTCGCGCATACGGTCATCGACCGCGATCATCAGCCCCGGAACACCCGATTGCATTCCGATGATCGTGCCGTGGAAGCGGCGGCTCAGACCGAAATCCTGACTGGAAATCCAGCTGCGCCATTTGTGCGTATCAAAGAACACCAGCAGCTCGTTCTTGCGCTGCCATTTTTCCATGTGCTTGTAATCGACCGGTGCCGTGATGCGGCTTGCGGCCTGATCATAGGCTTCGGAATGATCTTCACCCGCCATGTTCATGTTGTAGACGATCACCTCGTCCTGAATGACATAGCTTGCAACACTATCTTTTTCGAGCAGCGCGTGGGCGTCGACAATCGTATCTGCAACGCTGCCGAGATAACCGCCAAACGAGATCTTCTGCGCGTCTGCAAGGCTTGGATCGGCAAGGCGGCTCAGCGAGAGCTTCATCTGATCAGGTGCATAGTAAAGCGACGGGCAGCCCGTCGGGCGGACATATTTCATGCCCGCATCTTTCAGGAACTCTTCGGTGAAATGCCCGCGCGTGAGGAAGAAACTTTCCTTCCGGCGCAGAATTTCAAGGAACCGTCGTGTGCCTTCTGGCAACTCCGCTTTCAGATTTTCCTTCTTCTGAATACCGATACCCATGACTACAATCGGCATGTTCAGCTTTTCAAAGACGAAGGATTCCGTCGTTGCCGCATAGCCGGGCCGCAGAAGATTGGCTGAAGCAAACAGGCAAAGATCAAAGCTTTCGTTGAGCTTCGCATAGGTATCGGGTGAATTGAGGCTGTTGGCCAGATGCCAGAACGGGACATAGGTTACATCATGGCCGCGCACGGCGTTGGCGGCGCCCTCACCGATAAGGTAATTGCCCGTATTGGCAATCTTCTTGACCTGATCGATCACATCCTTCTTCGTGCGGATGGGCTCGAAATAGGGGCGATGTTTAACACTCGCCCCTGAAACGCTTTCGACGGTCCGCATCAAATAGGACGGGATGCCGGTGATCATTATGCGCATGGTGATCCATCTTCGCTGGAGTTAAGGCATGTCTCCCAAAAGTGGAAACCGGTTTTGGGACAAAGACATGCGAACAATAAAAATCTGAATCCTGCTTCAGACCGGGTTGGACTGGGAGTTATCCAATGCCGATTTCTGAAAGCACGCTTCGGAAATTGCGTTCTCGCGCCGAGTAGTTTTCGATGACTTCGGGGATATTCATCGCGGCGATGTGGTCGCTCACGAAAGCCCGCCGGTCATTGGCCGCGTTGAGGTCTCGCGCATCGATTTTCGGCAGACCGGAGAAGTTCAGCATCTCTCGCATACGATCATCGACGGCGACCATCAGGCTCGGCACACCAGCCTGCATTGAAATAACATTGCCATGGAAGCGGCGACCGAAGGAGAAATCCATGGTCGAGCACCAGGCGCGCCATTGATTAGTATCGAGAAAGGCGTGAACGCTGATCTTCTTCTTGAGATCGTCCGAACCCTTATAAGTCAGTGGACCGACGAGTTCGCCGGTTGTGGCGTCGTAAGCGCGGCCATTGGCATCGGATTCAAGCTGCATGTCGAAGTGCAACAGCTCATCCTGAATGACATAGGCGGAACGGCCGTCATCCGAACTCAGCGCGTTCATATCGCCAATGGTTTCAAGTTCCGCACCCATATAGCCGGTGAAAACGGTACGGCCCTCCCCCACCTTCACATCCGGCAGACGACTGATGGCCTTGCGCATATTATCGGGACGGAAATAGAGCGACGGACAGCCGACCGGACGGACATAGGAAAAGCCCTGATCGCGGAGATATCCGGCTGCATTTTCACCGCGCGTGAGGAAATAATGCTCGCGGGATTTGAGCACTTCCAAAAGCTTCTTCGTGCCCGCTGGCAGGCCGTCTTCGCCTTCAATGTCCGGGCGGTTCTGGATGCCGATGCCGAGCATGACGACGGGCATATTAAGTTTGGATAGAACAAGCGCTTCCGCATCCGCAGACAGTCCTTTGCGCAGAAGGTTTGCGCAGGTGAAGACGCAGATATCGAATTCCTTGTTGATCTCTTCGAGACCCGTTCCATTGTTCACGCAATTATAGAGATGCCAGAACGGAATATGCTTGGCTGACGGCAGAAGCGCCGTCATCGCACCTTCACCGATCAGATAATTGCCGGTATTGCTGATGTTCTTCAGCTCCTGGATGAAATTATCCCTGGATTCTGAATCACGCTGTTTTTCCGAGTAATGGACCTGCGCTTTATCCGCACGTTGGATAAGGCGCGTCAGATGGCTCGGAATGCCCGTGACAAGGATTCTTGGATTGGTTGGGCGGCTCATAGGTCGACCTTTCTGGTATAATCAGGCAACTGCACGGCCGGGAAGAGCGGCAATCGTGCTGGCAGCGTCTGCAACATCCGGCTGGGAAGACCGGGATTTCGGATAAGCGGGGCGTATTTCATTCGCCCAATCGGTAAATTCGGAGAAAGCTGAACTCCATGTGCGGTGAGCAGCAGAGGCGAGCGCACCTTCAGCTGTCCGCATCAGGGCTTCACGATCCTGCGCAAGAATGGTCAAAATGCGCGTCATGTCGGAGACAATCTGCGCATCGTTGCCATTGCGGATGAGAATGCCATCGCGACCATGATTTATAAGCTCATCGACGGCACCAACGGCTGTGGCAACCGGCACGCAGCCAAGCTGCTGCGCTTCAGCAATCATCAGCGGTGCACCTTCCCAGCGCGATGGCATCAAAAGAACATCGGCCCATGCGAGATGGTTCGCGATATCCTTGCCGTCAAAGACTGGGGGCGAGACTTTCACACCCGCATCCTTCAAGCGCGTCATCCAAGATGCACTTGGATCATCAGAGAGGATTTCGCCGCCAATTGCCTGTGCTTCGAAGGGAATACCCTGCTCTTTCAGCTTGACGATAGCATCATGCAGCCTGTCGATACCCTTTTGGCGATCGAGACGCCCCATATAGAGCATTCGTATCGGCTCGCCTTTGCGGCCTTGCTTGCGCGCCGCAGTGACCTGTGTACGCAGTTTTGTATCGATTGAAAAACTGGCTCCGTTTGGCACGGAAAACACTTTTTCATACGGCACGCCAAAGCTGTGCAGATAGATTTTTAACTGATCCGAACAGGTCAGAAATGCATCATAGGCATGTTCGAAGGCAATCGCGGCATAGGGCTGCCCCGCCTGGCGGCGGAAGACCGTTTCATCCACCACATGCAGATAGCAGGCGGTGCGCGTGCCTTCAGAGCGAAGTTTACCCATCAAAGGATGCGCCGCCATGACGTGATTGTTCACGACAAGGTCGAATCCTGAAAGCTGGCCGCGCAGGATGCTCCAGTCAAGCGGATGATCGTCGGTGATAAAATCCTGCCCCAAGAAGCGATTTGTGTCCCCCCAGGCGGGAATGCCATCCTTCCAGAAATGCAAATAATCGAAGGACTGGTCGAACTCGTCGAGCACATCCATCCGCTCATTGCCGAGCACGAAGAGGTGGGTTTCAAAACCCTGGTTTTTCAATTCACGCCCGGCGGCATAAGCAACCTTCTCCGCCCCGCCGAACGAGGCATTCGGCACCAGAACGGCGGCAGTTTTCTTCCTTGCTGCATTATGCGCAAGTGGCAGCACCGGCCCGCCACCAAGTTCATTGCGCAGCACCTGATACATTTCAGAAAGTGCGGGCAGGCGACGCGGACGCCATGTCCAGCGCATGGCCGCACTTTGCTTAAGCGGGCTGGTCGCAATCGACGTCACCAGATTGAGCATCGATTGTTCAGGCCGTGACAAGGCCCGGCGCTGACGCACACGCGGGAACGGGAAACGCACTTTCATCCGCGCCGATGTGGGCCACAATTGCTGCGTGCCCAGTGATGCGAACCAATCCAGCGCATCGTTTTCGATGATGTCCTTGATCAATTTCGTCGAGACGAAAATCAGATCAGCGTGCGGCTGGCGCGTGCCGGAAGGCATGATTTCGGTGTCAATGCGCCGCTCGTCTTCAACATTGGTGAGTTCCACAAAGACGATATTGGCCTGTTCAGAAAGCTTTTCGAGCCGCGACAGGATATTCGGCAACAGTCGTGAACGCGCCAGAAGTTTCAGCGTCTCGGTATTGGACGAGGCGAGAAATGGAGGAAAGTGAAAATTGTCCGGTTCGGACACACTGCCCCAGAAGGCACGAATTGCGTCGTCGAACTTGAGATCTTTCGTGCCGAGGCTGAGGTCGGTGAAAAGGCTGACGGTCCCCTCGCCTGCGCGGATCACGCCATAGCGCGGACATTCTTCATGCTCGAACCCCACAAGCGTCGGGCGACGGAACAGCGCCTTGTGCCGTTTGCGCAGGAAACTGATTGAACCGGAGCGGTCACGATTAGCTTCCTTGAAACGGCTTTCTGCGCGCAGGCGATACTCGAAACCGGTATCGTGGCAAGGCGCGCCCACAAAACCCGCCTCAATCGCCGACAGCCAAAACTCCCAGTCCTCGAAACCATTCTGACGATCATCATCAAAACGGACACCGCTGCGGAAAACCTCCGCAGAAATCATTGATCCGGTATCGCAGATATTATCAGTGATGCAGTGGATCAGGCGCGAATAGCTGTCGCCATAATGAGCGCGCCAGTTGACCGAAAAGGTATCGATATTGGTGTAGACCCAGCCCGCATTCGACGCCAAAAGCTTACGATAGAGCGTATCGATGGTGTGGGGCTGTACCCGGTTGTCGGCATCAACGAAATAAACCGCTTTAACATCCGGCATCTCTTCGAGAATATAGTCGACAGCACGATTGCGCGCACCGCCGGGCCCTGCATTCTCGCCGAAGATGATGTGAATGTTTGGATGAGCCGCCGCATAAAGCGTCAGGCTATCAAACACTTCGCGGCGCGGATCACCATCGACGGACACCACGATCTGCGTGCGGAAAACCGTTTCTGACGCGAGAACGGTTTCCAGCGCTTCGAGAGCCAGCGCCGCATGACCATAGAGCGGCATGGCGACAACGATCAAATCTTTCGACCTATCGTACATTCGCGGCCTCTTTGGTTATTTCCTGACTGGGGCGCGCCTCGATGTGCTTGACCAGCCGGAAGTTGAACACTTTGAGCCAGGAAAAATCCACGGAACCTGCTGCGGCTTTGCTCAGGACGACGAGATCCATCGTGCGGTCGATCGGTTCCTCAAGCATGAAGTTGATGTCGATCGGACGATTGGGTGCAACTTCCGACCAGCCGCTGAACAACACCTGCTGGCGGCGGCGGTCGAGGCTGGAAATCGCATCGATTTCTTCCTTCACATCCGACGCCAGATTGACCAGCAGCAGTCCCACTGCGCAGGGCTGGCCTTCGGGATGATCAATCACAGCCCGCGCTGAAACTCGTACTGTGCCCGGCGCGACCACACGACGGATTGCAGCTGCGGTGACCCCCTCCTCAAGCGGATGGCAGCCGATGGCATCTTCATGTTCCAGAAACCGCACAGTCGGAAAGTCGGGCGTAATAGGTGTGACGGACACGTTGGCCACGTTACGCAGCAATTCAACGGGCAGACGGTAATCATCAACCTTGCGGCCATTGATCAGCGCAGTCGGTACAATGGCATTCGGCAGCGATGCCGGACGGACGCCCGGCAGGCCGGTGAATATCCGCAATGCCAGAGGGCGCATGTCAAGATCAGCATGTGGAATACGCGCACGCGCTGCATAACGCTCATTGGCGATCACATTGCCCAACGACAATTCTGGTGGAACCCCGCCCGAAGCTGAGATGCGCAGACGCAATGTGCGATGGCTGCCATCGCACGCCTTCGGAAGCGAGAAGAAGTTCCACTCCGAATGCAGCGCACCGTAAGGCACCAGCCACTCAGCAATCCCTTCACCGTTTTCAAGATAGTCCAGCGTGACGATCAGCTGGCCATTGCGATTAGCAGGCAACTCACGGAAATGCAGGGCAAAACCGGAAACGGCATAACTCGAAACCGGGAAAAGCTGCTCGATCTCCGATTCGCGCAGCAGACGTGCAAAACCTTCATCCTTTGGGTCTACCAGAGGGGCATGACTGAAGATTTCCGTTGAGGAATCCCAGTTGCGAGCGTGAAACGCGTCTTCAATCGCCCGGTAATTCTCAAACATTGTCTCACGCTCGCGACGCAGCATGGCGAGCTCGGTGTGAACCTTGCTGACGTGGCCGACAAGACGGTCCAGACTGCTCTCAAGCAGTTGGGTGACCAGCAGGGGAACGGTTTCAGCCGTCGCATCATCGATTCGCACAACGGGAAGTTCCGGAATGGTGCTCAGACGATAAACCTGTTGCAGAACCGTCTTCAGTTCGTCCTCGCCCTCTTGCGAAGCAGCAATTGCGATGAGCGGAAATGTATTCGCCAGCCGAAGACGTTTTCCATCCCCTTCAACAAAAGTGGTCAGCCCGCCCAGAGACGTCGCTTCCAGCGCTTCACGATCACGCATCGAAGCAATGGCATATCGGCGGGATTTCCGCGCCGAGATCGCAGGAAGTGGTGTGCTCAACATAATCATCCATTGTGTGATGGCCGACTTGGGAGTCTCGGCCTGCACTTGCAATGAGAAAATACAGTCAATGTATTGTCAACAGCCTTATAGCATCAACTATATGATAATATTGCGAATATTTGGAACAAGTTTAATTCAAAATTTGAAACAATGTGCATATATATTGCGCCTACGTCGTAAACACGCAGAAATACGGCATTTTATGTTTCATCATCACTGTTTGAACGCCCGATTGTCGCCACATACTGACTATCTCCCGTTCAATACTGCATCGATCAAGGTTTTTTGCTGCTGTAAACAATCCGACAGTTTGAACCGATTTTCGACTGTCCGGCGTGCGGCTGCACGCATCTGGAGGCATGCATCGGGGTCACGAAGGACATTCACGATCACTTCCGCCAACACATCCGAGTCAAAAAACGGCACGAGCAGCCCGTTTTGACCGGAGCGGATCACTTCCCGAACGGGCGGCGTGTCCGAACCGATGATAAGCGCGCCGCAGGCCATCGCTTCCACCACCGACCAAGACAGGACGAACGGATATGTCAGATAAATATGCGCGGTGGATATCTGGTAGAGCTTACGGAGTTGGGCGTGCGGAATTGTACCAGGAAATACGATGCGATCCGGCGGTAGATCCAAATTCTTGACCAGATGCTCGCGCCACGATCCGCCACCAGGCGGTGGCGTTCCATAGCTGACACCATCACCGCCGACAAACACGAAGATCGCATCATCGTTCTGCCGAACGACCTTGGCAGCGGCTTCGAGCGCTTGCGGAAATCCACGATAGGGTTCGAGATCGCGTGCGACGAATGTAATCACGCGCGATTCTCCTGCCTTCAGCGTGCGTCCATCGGGTAGCTGAATCGTGGCGTGACGGTCTGGATAGAAGAGTTTTGTATCCACCCCTTCGTGCACCACGGCGATGCGATTCTGCACGGAACGCGGGTAGAGGCTTTTCTGCCAGTGTGTCGGGCTAAACCCACCATCGATTCCCTCAAGGGTGACGAGCTGGGCCATGTTGCGCAAACGCAGACGCTTGCGAGTTTCGATGTCTGGTCGGTCGCCGGGCGCAAATCCTACATCCGCACCATTGGCGCGATAGAAGAACTCGCAATAACCAAGAGCTGGTGCTGACGGCAGCACGTCCTTGACGAACATCATGCTGCCCCAACCAATATGACCGATGACGATATCAGGTGCCTGGCCTTGATGAGCCATGGATTCCAGGGTTTCGGCCACACGGTACCCGATCCTCGTATGATGATCGGGTACTTCGAGATATCTGGCCATCGCACCGCCGGTGCGAGGACCAGATTCCACTCTGTGGCGGATGACGCGGACCGCTGGGAGGCGACGGTCCACTGTCTCGCAGATCAGGCTTACATCATGTCCGCTGGTAGCCAGACTTTCGGCTAAAGCAGCAAACTGGCCGAAACCGCGCCTGTGCACAAATGCTATACGCATGTTACGAAACGTGCTCGGCTAATGGCCGAAAAGCGTCGCAACACATCAAATGCCAAATCGTGCGGCGTTACCCCACACGAGTTCCAGTCTGTGCAGAGTCTGATAGGCGATCTCGAGATTTCTGAGATCGTCATCATCGCGAGTGAGGATATGGTTGTAGGCCCGGCTTGCATTCCGCAAGCTTGCACACAGCCGCTCACCCTTGTCCGTCAGGCGGATACGGGCAGACCGTTTGTCCCTCTGCGAGGCGACACGATCAACATACCCACCATCGGTAAGCTGTTTAAGATAATAGGAAATGTTGGAACCGACGTAATGTCCGCGATCCAGTAATTCACCCACAGTGAGCTCGACATCGCCGATAGCCATCAGAACCAGGGTCTGGGCCGGACCGATATCTTCCACGCCCAACTTCGTCAGCTCGGTTTTCAGCAAGCTCACAAAGCGGCGGTTTACTCGTTCTATCATCCGGGCCAGTTCGAAATGCGTGATAACGACTGTATGGACCGGATGTCTGCGTTCCTGTTTTTCGGCGGTAACTTCAGGAAAATCAGCGGCAGTAAAGCCATCGACTGATGTTTCGACTTCCACTCCCTCGTGTAGAAGTTTTTGCATCTTTTGCTCTCCATTTTCAATTTTACTTCAAATTTTGAAGAAATTTGCAGTTATATTTTCTTTGCTCCTTTCGCATTTCCCCGCCGTAAGAACCTTTTTTCTGTCACATTCTCTGCAGTATTACTTTACTGATCTTGAGAACTAGCACACAGTTTTTAGGGATATCCGCCACCTGTGACCATTCCAAGGCAGATAGCGTATGAATGATACTCGCGAATTCAAATCGATTGGCAAGAGCCCTGCGCACAAAAAGGGGCAGGACGATTCGGTAACTACGCCCAAAGGCCTGATTTTCAAGGCCCGCCGCGTTTTCCTGTCGGGACTACTTTATGCAGTGCTGCTGAGCGCCTGTATCAATTTGCTACAACTCACTGTACCTCTCTATATGTTGCAGGTTCATGATAGGGTGCTGAACAGCCGAAGCATGGACACGCTCACCATGCTGACTGTGCTCGCCATTGGTGCGATGCTGGTGTTCGGCGTGCTGGAATATATCCGCTCGCTTTCCTTCCAGGCCATGGGCAGCGCTCTCGTGCGCCGCCTGAACCTCGCGGTTCTGACAGCAGCGGTACAGGCCTCTGTGAATCAGGGCATGCCGAAAGCGACGCAGACGTTGCGCGATCTCAACGAGTTGCGCAGTTTCCTTACATCCCCGGCCATCAATGCCCCGCTCGATGCGGCATGGTCGCCGATTTTCCTCGGCGTTCTGTTCCTGCTTCACCCGATGTTGGGCGTGATCGGTCTCGTCGCGGTCATCATTCTGGTGGCGTGTGGCCTGCTCACCGACCTTTTGACCCGAAATCTGATTCAGGAGGCGAATCAAGCTAACATCGAAGCGGTTTCCAAAATCGGCAGCAGCTTGCGCCACGCCGAAGTCATCGAAGCCATGGGCATGCTTCCGGCGCTCGCTCGTCGTTGGCGAACGATGCAGGTTCAGGCGCTGGAAGTACTCGATCTTGGTGGAACACGCGCCCGTGCCCTATCCTCGATTGCCCGCACGGCACGTTTCATCATCCAGATTGGATCGCTCGGAATCGGCACACTGCTCGCCATGCAGCAGGAAATCACCCCCGGCGCCATGATCGCGACCAGCATCATCATCGGTCGCCTGCTGATGCCATTTGATCGCATCGTTGAAAACTGGCGCCAGTGGGTCAGCGCAATTGCCAGCTGGAAACGCGTTCAGTCATTGCTTTCGGAAAATCTGGCCGTTCGCCAGACCATGCCAACACCGCGACCCAACGGCGATCTCGTGATCGACAAGCTGATCTATGCAGCGCCGGGCGTCGACGTTCCAATCATCAAGGGAATCTCCTTCTCGATTTCGCCAGGTGAAGTGCTGGGCGTCGTCGGTCCTTCGGCTGCCGGTAAATCAACGCTAGCCCGACTGTTGATCGGTATCGTCAAACCCACGTCAGGCGGCGTTTTCCTCGACGGCAATAACGTTTATCTCTGGGAACGCGGTTCGTTCGGTGAGATTGCCGGCTATCTGCCGCAGTCAGTCTCGCTGCTCGACGGAACCATCAAGGACAACATCGCCCGCATGGGTGACAGCGACCCGCATCGCGTGCTGGAAGCCGCGCGCCTTGCCGATGTGCACGAGATGATCGGACGCATGCCGCTCGGCTATGACACGCCGGTCGGCGACGGTCGCCTCACCCTCTCTGGCGGTCAGCGTCAGAGAATCGGGCTCGCCCGCTGCCTCTACAACCGCCCCCGCCTGATCGTTCTCGACGAACCGAATTCGAATCTTGACGCCGTCGGCGAACGTGCCCTGATCCGGGCCGTCGAACATGCCCGCGACGATGGCGCCATTGTCATCATGATCGCACATCGGCCATCTATCATGCAGGTCGCCGACAAGCTGCTGGTGCTTGAAAACGGGCGGATTTCACAGTTCGGTCCGCGCACCGATGTCGTCGCATCACTGACACCTGCCAATAACGGCCCGCAAATGGGAGCAGCAAACGCATGATGGGTAAATCAGTCATTTCTCGTCGTGTTTCCAGCCTGCTCGCGCCGCGAGCAGAATCATCGGATCACAAAACTCTCACCCGTTTCGGCAGTGTCAAACCTGAATGGGCGCTCGATCTGGAGCGAGAGGATTCGAGGTCACCGCTGCGCGGTCTCATCATTGCAGGACTCGCCACAATCGGTGTCGCTTTCGGTGGATTCTTCGCCTGGGCTTATTCCGCTAATCTGGGAAGTGCGGCAGTCGCAATGGGCACGGTTATTGTCGATTCCAAGCGCAAGACAATCAGCCATCTCGAAGGCGGCATTCTTGATCGTCTGCTCGTGCAGGAAGGCGACATAGTCAAGGTCGGCCAGCCCCTGCTTCGGCTTGACGACACCAAGGCACGCTCCGATCTCCAATCTCTAGAGAGCAGGCGCATCGGCCTGATCGCAAAACTGGCCCGCCTGCGCGCCGAGCAATCCGGCGAAAAAGAAATCAGTTTTCCGGAAGGTTTCGCCGATGGCGGCGAAAATGCACAGAACGCCATTCGCGCCGAAAACATCTTCTTCCAGAAACGACTCGCGCAGAAACTGAGCAAGATCGACATCCAGCAGAAGACCATCGAGCAATATACTGAACAGGCCAAGGCCTCCACATCGCAGATAGCGGCAACCGACCGACAGATCGAGCTTATCAGCGAACAGCGCAAGGCGATTGCCAGCCTCGTTGAAAAGGGCTTTGCCCAGAAATCGAAACTCACGGAAATCGATACACGCCTCAGCCAGCTTGCGGGCGACCGCGGCGAATATGCCGGTGACAAGGCGAAAGCCGAACAAGCTAAAGCCGGTGCAGAGTTCGCCCTGACAGGGATCGAAAGCGATCTCCAGTCGGAAATCGCAGGCGAGATCACCTCCAGCCAGGTCGAACTTTCAGATGTGCAGGAACGCATCGTTGCCGCCAAGGACGTGATGCGTCGCGTGGAAGTTCGCTCGCCGCAGGATGGTATCGTCGCGAACATCCGGCTGCGCACACCGGGCGGCGTCATCGCGCCGGGCGAGGCGATCATGGATATCGTTCCTGAGAACGAACCTTTGGTCGTTGAAATGAAGATCAGCCCGCGTGATATCGACAGCATCTCGGTTGGCGCAGGCGCACAAATCCGGTTAACCGCCTACAATCAACGCTCGATGGCGCCGCTAGACGGCAAACTGACCTATATTGCCGCCGATCAGTCCCTCGATGAAAAGACAGATACCGCATTTTTCGTCGCGCGAGCCGAAATTACTCCGGCGTCACTTGCCGCAAATCCGGCTGCCCGACTTTATCCTGGCATGCCCGCCGAGATAATCATCGTGCACAAGGAGCGTCGCGCCATCGATTACTTGGTCTCACCTATCACAGATAGTTTGAACCGGGCATTCCGTGAAGATTAATGATCAGATAATTTCAAAGTAAAACTCGATCATAGGTTGAAATTCCGAAAAGAAGGGACGCCGCGCATGACATTTCATGCGCGGCGTCATCTCATTGAAATATTTTCATTTTTCTTTTCATCACCCCGATATTTCAAATTTAGAACTATTTTCTCTGTAAATACAACTTAAATAGAAATTATAATGACTATAAATATCACTCATATTTTTGTTTACACAACTGTAATATAAATTAATCGTAATAATTTGTTACTTATAGTTGCCAAATTTATACCAATTACCAATGTTGCAATTCCAGTTAATGCAGAGCAGACTACTAAGAGCATAATGGTCGGAGCATTCCGGCTTGTGGAAACCCCATACAGGAACACAAGGAGAAGCAGATGGCCACTTTAGAAGGCGGCGCCTACGACGACGTGTTGTTCGGCTCCCGCTTTGACGATTTCATCCGCGCCCATGGCGGTGATGATCTCGTATTCGGAGGCGATGGTAACGACACTGTCTTCGGCGGTAACGGGAGTGACATCCTTTTCGGCGGCACGGGTAACGACACCCTGTTCGGCGAAAACGGGAACGACATTCTCTTCGGTAATGAAGGAAACGACGTCCTGAGCGGCGGCAATGGCAGCGACGTGCTGTATGGCGGCAATGGAGATGACATTCTCCAGGGCGGCAACGGCTCCGACCTGCTCTTTGGCGGCGCGCATAATGACATTCTCTACGGTGGGAATGGCAGCGACATCCTCGATGGCGGTGCCGGAAACGACGTTCTCATCGGCGGAAATGGCAGCGATACATTCCTGTTCAATGGTGGCGGCGGAAACGACGTCATTCTCGACTTCAATCCCGGCGAAGACATTCTGCAAATTCAGAAGGGTATCAATGGTCTTGATATCGCTTCCGCAGACGATCTTGCCGATCGTGTCACGCAGGTTGGTGGCAATGTCGTTGTCGATCTCGGCAATGGCGATTCCGTTACCCTCGTGAACACCAATGCAGACGATGTACAGGCTCATCCCGACCAGTACTTCACTGTTCACTGATTGAACAATTGAGAGCGTGCCCGGCAATCCTCCCGTCGGGCACGTTTCGTCTTCACCGGGCACGCATCTTCCCTAGTTTTGCGTGCCCGGAACTTCCTGCAAGCCGAACTTCCTGCAAGAATGAAAGGGCCTCACATTGAACCTCGATCATTCGGCGGACACTGAAAGCAAAACCGAGAACCTCTCTATTTGCCGTCTTTGCGCCGATGTCGCTGTGGTCATCTGGGATATCCCAGGCCCGGCTCGCACAACCACCAAATGTACATTTGAAATGGCGGCCCAGCCGGTTCCGCTGTTGAGCGTTGGCATTCCGCTCGAGAATGGCGGCCTACGCATGTTTTGGGCCATGCGCACGGGTAAAGAACCCGTCGAACTTTCGCTCTCCGCAGGCTCTCTCGGCCCTACGGCTCAGGCTATCGTGTATCCAGCTAACGAGCTTGCTCCCTTTGACGTTGAGTATGTCGTGAGCGACCTCACCTTACCCGGCCACATCAAGCTTCTGACCAATATTCTGACCACGTGGCGCAGCACTTTCCGGCTGTCGCGAAACCAGACTTTCGCATCCCTCGTGCGTGACCTGACTTTCGCATTGACGCCGGAACCGCGCGAGGCCCAGCATTGCGGCGAACCGGTTCAGGGACATCACCTTCTTGAAACCGCGGTCGACCCGATGCTAGGCGAGATTTCGGCCATCTATGGCATCACACCCGGCAGCGTCACGGTTATTCCGCCACGATTTGTGGTGGGCAGGCAGGCTCGCAATGCCTGGCAGCCATGCCATTTTCTGCTGGAAGCAGCGCAAGACCTGCCGTCATCGCTGCTGCTAGTGTTCACCGGCCAGAAAGGCGTTGCCGTTCGCAAGCTTGCGGCAACGACCGGTGAACAAACAGATTTCGCCAAATGGTGGACCAAATGGCAGGGCAATGGTGCTTTGCGGGAGTTTTTAGTTCGCCAGCTCGGCAAACTAAGCCCTTCCGGTGCTGCGGTCGCCATCGACCTGCAAACGCGCACTCCGCTCCCTGTTCGCCAGATAGCACAATCGGCCACCCATCCCGCAGCGGAAATCGATCTCGCATTGGCGCTCGATGGCGGACTGATTGTTGGCGGATGGATGCATGATCCCGCCGCCATGCTTGCCGATATCGAATATCTTCCCGAAAACGGAAGCGCGCTGTCGCTGAAGCCGAACTTTCACAAGTTTCCAGCCAAAATTGCCAAGCGGGAAGATACGCCACAGCAGGATGTGACGGGCTTTGTCGCCTGGCTTCCTTCGGTGCAGAATCTTGGGCCGCTCTTGCAGCCACGATTCCAGATGCGTCTTGCGTCCGGTACCACCGCGCCCCTCGTCCCCGCACCGCAACCCTTCGAGCCATCGGCGCAGCGCAATCGTATCTTGCGGTCCGTGCCGCCGCAGCAGGCAAGGCCTCACGTCTTCTCGCATATTCTGGGACCAGCTCTCACCGAAGTTGAGAAGAAGCTCGCCGCAACGGTGCGGATATCCGAAGTGAAGGATTACGGAACAACGCCTGCCTCTGCACTCGCATCCATCGTTATTCCACTCTACCGCAACCTGGATTTTCTGCGTTTCCAGTTCTCGTCGATGGCGACGGACCCTTGGCTGACGGAGAATGCAGAGTTCATTTTCGTGCTGGATTCTCCTGAAATTCAGGACGACACCGAGCATATGCTGGGCGGCTTGCACATTCTGCACGATATGCCATTCAAGCTCGCCATCATGAACCGCAATGGTGGTTATGCGCGTGCCTGCAATGCAGGCGCCAGCATTGCGACTGGAGCGACTATCGTGATGCTGAATTCCGACGTCGTTCCTGCGGAACATGGCTGGCTGCAGCAGCTGATCCAGCCTCTGTTCGATCAGCCCAAGCTCGGAGCAATCGGTCCTCGCCTTCTTTTCGAGGATGGCTCGCTTCAACATGCGGGGCTTTATTTTGCCCGCGACCGTCAGGGGGTCTGGCTGAACCACCATTATTACAAGGGTATGCCGGGCAACTATCCGCCTGCGCTTCGTTCGAGGGAGGTGCCGGGGGTTACCGGTGCGTGCCTGATAACACGCAAGGATATCTTCGATCTCGTCGGCGGCTTTACGGAAGACTATGTCATCGGCGACTACGAGGACAGCGATCTCTGCCTGAAGATCAGGCAACTTGGCTTCCAGATATTCTATGAAACCGCCGTAGCACTTTACCATTTCGAGCGCCGTTCGATCCGTCGCAGCACGGATTACATGCGCGGCCTCGCCAGCCAATATAATTCCTGGCTCCACACACAGCGCTGGGATGATGACATTACCGAATTGATGGTCCCGCCACGGGAGCAGGAGGGCACTGCCGACCTGTCCAATGTGATTATGACCAAATCTGAAAGGAGCGCCGCTTGACGGACGTGGTAGCGCTGAAACAGCCAGAATTTGAAGCCAAACCAGCAATACCGGATGCGCAGATCGATTGGCTGATGCAGTCTGTTTTGAAGAACCGCTTTTTGCCCTCCCCCGACCCGAACAGCGTGTTCGTCGGCGACGGTGATTATCGTGCAGTCGGCGCCGAATTTCTCGGTCATTTCATTCGCAAGGGCGGGCTTCGACCCGACGCCCGTGTGCTCGATATCGGTTCGGGTATAGGTCGAATGGCGATGCCACTGACGCAATATCTCGATCCGGCAAAAGCGCGCTATTCCGGGATTGATCCCGTAGCGGGCGGTGTGAACTGGTGCCGCCAGAACATCACATCGCGTTATCCGAACTTCGAGTTCCGCCACATCGATATCGCCCATGACCTCTATAACCCCAAGGGAGCGGTAAACGGGCTCACTCTTACTCTGCCATTCGCGGACAAGAGCTTCGACTTCGTCATCATGACATCTGTGGTTACGCATCTGCCATCAGACGAGGTCAAGACCTATCTCGATCAGGTATCCCGCGTCCTCGTTCCCGGTGGAAAATTGTTCATGACGGCCTTCGTCGTGGACGATGTGGCCGCGCGCGACCGCCATGGCAAACGCGACAAACGACTTGCATTTGAACGCCATGGCAACGGACCGTGCTGGTTCGTACCGGAATTGCCGCCGCTTGCGGCGGTCGGGTTTGAAAACGGATTTCTGGATCGTGCGCTTGCCGGCACGAAACTGACGCTCGAAACAAAATCATTCGGCCACTGGCGCGGCATCGAAGCGGATCATTATCAGGATCTTTTCATCGCCTCGCGAGGTGCTGCCTGATGGCCCAGCGTGTGCTCATAGCAGCCCATAACCATCCATCTCTGCACCCCGGCGGAACTGAAATTTTCGCGCACGATCTTTTCCGCGCCTATCAGCGCGCCGGTTGCGAAGCCATGTTCATGGGTGCCACCAACAAGGTGCATCGTGAGGCCCGTCCCGGTACGAGCTTTCAGAGCATCGGTAATGGTGGCGATGAAATCCTGCTCTGGTCCGGTCATTTCGACCGTTTCTACATGAGCCAGATCGACCTTTACGGGATCGTTCCCGACATTGTCGAACTACTGCAGGATTTCCGGCCTGATGTCGTCCATCTGCACCATCTGCTTTTGCTCGGCGTCGAATTCCCGCATATCGTGCGCCGAACTTTACCGGACTGCCGTATCATACTGACTTTGCACGACTATTACCCCATCTGTCACCATGATGGCCTGATGGTTCGCACCACTGGAAAGGAACTGTGTCATGGGGCCGGTCCTGACCGCTGCCATGCCTGTTTCAAGGACATTGCACTTGATAAATTCGTATTGCGTGAACGGCATATCAAATCGCTTTTGAGCGCTGTCGATGCATTCGTCTCACCGAGTGAGTTTCTGAAACAACGCTATGTCGAATGGGGACTTGCGGAAGAACTGATCAGCGTCATTCCCAATGGCCAACCGGAACGCCCCGCAGCCGAAACGCGGCAGGTCGAGCGCAACAAACCGGTCTTCGGCTATTTCGGCAATCTCAACCCGTGGAAGGGCGCAACGGTCCTGCTTGAAGCAGCACAGCAACTTATTTCAGAGGGTTTCGATTTCGAATTGCGCGTGCACGGCGCAGCACCATTCCAAAGCGAAAGCTTTGTCAGCGAAATCGACCGGCTCTTTGCCGAGACATCGCCGTTTGTCCAGCGTCGGGGTGCTTATCGTCGTGAGGACATTGCCCACCTGATCCAGTCCGTCGACTGCGCCATCATGCCGTCGATCTGGTGGGAAAATGCTCCGCTCGTCATTCAGGAAGCGCAGGGACAGAACCGTCCTGTCATATGCAGCAATATCGGCGGAATGGCCGAAATGATTGAGAATGAGGTCAATGGCCTCACCGTTCCGCCGAATGATCCGCTCGCGCTCGCACAGGCGATGCGTCGAATGGCGGAAAACCCGGACTTGCGCCAGTCGCTCAGCGAGAATGCGCGTCATCCGGACACCATCGACACGACTGCTGCACGCTATCTCGATCTGATCGGGACATTGCGTATCGCGCGTGTCGAGGCAGCATAAGAGGTAAATCATGAACATCGCGACCAAAGTTCCATCCGAGGGGGAAACCAAACAGGCAGCGGCACCCAATGTCGCTGCCGCGCCTCAAAGGACCGAAGCCATGAAAGGACGCGTTGACGCCATCGAGGAAGGCCGTCTCTATGGCTGGGCCTTCGATCCATCCGTTCCGACAGAACGGCTTCTGATCCGCGTTCTGCTGGACGACAAGCCTATTGCTGAAGCCCCCGCCGACAAGGATCGCCCTGATCTGAAGCGCAACGGTATCGGCGATGGCAAGCACGCTTTTGAAGTGATGCTGCCGCAGTTTGCCGCTGCTCGGGCTGGCGAACTCGTTGTCGTCGCCGCCAATGCGTCTGGCGCGGAGCAGAAGCTACGTGTACCGAAGCCCGACGAACAGGCGGCCGAAGCGCTTATCGCCGCGCCGATGACGCGCATTCTGGACAAGCTCGACATGCTGATGGCAGCGCAGCGCCAGTTGCAGGTCAACCAACGTTCGTTGCAGCGCGTCGCGCCTACCCTTGATGCATCCGGCAATGCCGCCCCGGCAGAACTGCTCGACATTGCAAGTTCCGTCGACGGTTTGCGAACCGATCTCCATCAGCGCATGACCGAACTTGATGTGCACATCATGCGCATGGACGGCGTTGTTGCAGGATTGGAACAGCGTCTGGATGACGTGCGCAAGCGCAGCGGCGGCGACCTCAAGTTCCTGTTCTTGCTGGCTGCCGTCTTGACGGGTTTTGTCGCAGGCGCATTGCTGACCCTCGCGGTCATGCCCTGAGGAAAAACCTTATGGCGCAAGATGAGAGACCTATCACGCAGCGGCCGACAGCAAGACCAACTCGTTCACCGGATCGCCCTCCCATGATGATGGAGGGCGAAATGGTCGTCGGCAGCGCGATCGAAGACACGCTGGCATTGGTGCTCGGCATCGGCAATGCGACAAACGATCAGGTAACAGCGTTCCTGAATGGCGACCCCGCCATGAGCGTGAAGACAAGCCTGATCACATGGCCGCTCAGGGAGCCTTCACCTGCCGGAACACATGGTTTCGTCGCCATCGTGCCAACGGCTGCTTTGCGCCGTGGCACTCTCAAGACGATCATGTTCCAACACCGCGCAAAGGTCGCCCGCTACAATTTCGCATCGCGCTCCGCTTCTATTGCCGATTTTGTCGCCATGATCGGCGATCTAGCCGGACCGAGCTTGCCGGGCGTCATCGATGAACTGGTGGAAGGTCTGATTTCCGGCCCTATCAGCCGAAAGAAACTTTCGGCCATCACCGTTCTGCTGCAGGCGGGGGCCCGTTCTGACGGCTGCATCGAACTCATCGGCGGCAGCGATGAAGGCGAGATTTTCGTTCAGGGCTGGGCGCAGGATCTGACGCCCGCCGTAACCCGGCTGCTGATCAGCGGCAAGAACCCATCACTTGCGGAATGCGCAGTCAGCGTTTTCGCACGGCCAGATCTCAATGATGAAGCTTCCGGATTTGCAGGCCTTCTGCTTGCCAACGAACCGGTCGAACCGACTGATATCGAACGGCTTCTGTTTCGTGGACGAAGAGGCTGGCGTTTTACCGAAGTCTACGACCGCAGGCTGCTGTCCGGCTCGCGTGAAACGCCGGGCCATATCCGGGCGATCCTGCCGCGGGTACGCAGCTCGACAGACATTCTGCTACGCATGCGTTCCGCCGCAAACCGTTTCGATGGTGCCGACACGGTATCCAGCCTTCCCTTTCCTGTCCGGATGGGGATAGACAATGTCTTCCGGGTGGAAGGCAGCGGCATGCTGGTTTCGGGCTGGCTGCTCGATCCCGATAGCCACGTGGAAAGTGTGAAGCTGCGCCGTCATCGCGGTGAAATCCAGATCGATACCAGTTGGACGCGCATCGACCGGCCCGACGTCACCCGCGAATTCGACAATCAGCCACCATTCAATGCCGGGCTGGATCCCAGCCGTCACGCCCATGGTTTCGTTGCCTTCGCACCCGAGCTTGCAGGCGACAGCACGTCGCCATTCTATCTAGAACTTGCAATCAGCGACGGACGGCGCGCATTTTTTCCATTGACGCCAATCCGCGTCACCTCGCGTGACGCTATTGTACGGCAAATCCGCGCGACCGATCCAAATGCATGGGCGTTGCGCCATATTGTCGACCAGCAGCTCGTGCCGCTGCTGCGCGGCGTCAACCGCCCTGCGCCGGAAGTCTTTGGTGTAGTCGATCTCGGCCCCTTCGAAGATGCGATAGGGCCTGCGATCATCATCGGTATCGACGAGCGCGTCGAGGAAGTCGAACCTTTGCTGGCGCTTCTCGCGCTTGATCCCGAAACCCGCATCGCGCCAATCGTAATCGCAGCTGCAACCGAGATCATTGATCGCGTCGGCGTACAAATCAGGCGTCTTGCGGATTTCTACCGCCTTCGCATCAGGCTCGTTTCAGCTACGGGGTCGGAAGACCTCTACGATGCACTGGAAGTCGGCGCCCGCACGGTTTCGACAGATCAGGTCATATTTCTGGCCGGATCGCTGCTCCCGCGCCGCTCCGGATGGCTGAACAAGCTCATCAGCGCCTATGAAGCGCACAAGGACTGCGTTCTGTCGCCCACCCTTGCCTATGAGGATGATTCAATTCGCTGGGCGGGAACCTGGGTTGCAGGACCACAATCCGGCATGTCGGCGGATCGCGCTCTGATCAGCCGCTACGCCGGTTATCCCATCGACGCCGTTTCAGGAATGTCTTTGACGGAAGTCGCAACGGCTACGTTCGAGTGCTGCATCCTTCCACGCGAAGCCCTGTTTTCCGTCGGCGGTTTCACGCGCGGTTATCTCGGCACCCATGAAAAGGGACTGGATCTCGGATTGAAACTCAAACAATCGGGCTTGCGCTCCTACTGGTTACCATCAGCGCAGATGCTGGGAGCAGACGATACATCCGTAACTGACAGGGCATCGACCATAGCGCTCATTGAGCGCATTGACCGACAGGTCTTCGATGCACGGTGGTCCTCCATTCTCGCTGGCGGACGTAACCTACAGGTGGAGGAACCCGCATGAGCGATAAACTCCGTGTTCTCGTCATCTCGCACGCTCATCCGTCGATCTCGCTCGGTGGCGGTGAAATCGCTTCCTACAATCTGCACAAGGGGCTGAACACCATTCCTGATGTTCAGTCAGTCTATCTGGCTCGCGCCGCTCACCCGATCCCTCGGCATGGCACGACGGCTCTCATGAGCATGCGGCGCGCCAGCGACGAAATCCTGTTCCATGCCGACGAATACGATCACTTCTATCTATCGAACAAGAACACCGATGAAATCCGCCGTGACCTGCTGCGCTTTGTCCGCGACTTCGATCCGGACATCGTGCATTTCCATCATGTTCTCGGCCTCGGGCTTGAAACGCTCTATGCCATCCGCGAGGCACTGCCGGATCGCATCATTCTGGTGACGTTTCATGAATTCCTGTCGATCTGCAACAATGATGGCCAGATGGTCAAAGCTGGCACCTCCAAGCTCTGCAACGAGGCGTCCCCTATCGATTGCCACGGCTGTTTTCCGCAGATACCGCCAGCGCGTTTTCTCAAGCGCGAACGTTTCGTGCGCGGCATGCTGGAACTGGCCGACGCATTTGTGTCGCCGAGCGATTTCCTTGCCAACCGCTATCTGGACTGGGGCCTCAACCCCGACAAGATGGCAGTCATCGAGAACGGCATCGCCATCCGTAATGTTACCCCTCCGCGTGAGCTGACCGGCCCGAACCCGCGTCGCAGCCGCTTTGCCTTTTTCGGTCAGATCAACCCGTTCAAGGGCATAGACGTTCTGGTCGATGCCGTATCGCGTGTGCCGGAACAGGTATGGGGCGAGGATTCCCGCCTGATGATCTTCGGCGGCAATCTGGAAAAGCAGCCACCCGCTTTTCAGGAACGCATGCAGAAATTGATTGAAGAGGCTGGTCCGCGTGTGCGTTTCTATGGTGCGTACCAGAATGCTGAAATGCCGCGCCTCATGCAGTCGGTCGACTGGGTGGTCATGCCCTCAATCTGGTGGGAAAATTCACCCATTGTCATTCAGGAGGCGCTGCACCATCGCCGTCCGGTCATCTGCTCGAATATTGGCGGCATGGCTGAGAAAATCCGCGATGGTGAAGATGGCCTGCATTTCCGTGTTCGCAGCGCCGAGGATCTGGCCGACCGTTTTACAGAAGTGCTCAGCGAGCCGAGCATATGGGATAGACTGCATCATTCCATCCGCAATCCGGTCCACTATGTCGATTGCGCAAAGGAACATCTGGACCTCTACAACCGGCTGTGTGAGTCAAAACCCCGCAGACAGAAACCGGCAGTTACGCAAACTGCTCTTTCTCAGGCAAGCTGAGCCTGGCTTGACCTTAGTGAAACAGAAGGAAGACCGTATGGCACGCGCCCTCGTCATGATCCCTGCGGGAGAAGTGTACGATCACGACAATGTCCGCTGGTATCGTCACACCGACGTTCAGGGCAGCATCAATCATTATCACAATATCGGCGATGCCTTCGTGTTCGAGTCATCGTTGAAACTGATGAATTACGAGAAGGCTTCAGAACTTCCGATCACCAATTTCTCACCTGAGAAGATTGATCAGCTGCGTGAAGAGTATGATTATGTGATCCTGCGCGGTTCGAACTATATCAACAAGGATATGAACTGGCGCGACACGATCCCGGTATTGCAACGGCTTAAACTGCCGGTCATAGCATTCGGTATCGGAGCACAAGCGCCGGTCAGAGGAGAAATACAGCTTTCCGAAGAGACCAAGGCGGTCCTGCGCATCATTGCAGATTCGACGACATCCATCGGTGTGCGCGGCGCTTACACGGCGCAGGTACTGAACGATATCGGCATCCGCAATGTGCGCATTGTCGGTTGTCCGACTGCGTTTCGCCGCAACAACCAGCATTTGCGTATCAAGTTGCCACCACTGGAAAACGTGACTCAAGTCGGCGTTACGGTTCGCCGCGAGGTTTCACCAGCCTATGCGCAGGATATCGAGCAATATCTGACGCGTCACCGCGACCTTATCAAAACCATGGCCGGGCGCTTCGATGTGACCTTGATGGCTCAGGGCGAGATCGATGAGAAGAAGATGGTCTTCGGCACTGCGGAGCAGAAGGAGGAGGCCATTGCAGCGCTCAAGAACCATCGCTGGACAGCGGACTGGTATTTCGACGAGACAATAGAAAACCTCTATCGCCATCGTATGTTCTATTCGGATGTCGTTGCCGATTACGAGGAACTGGTGCGCAGGCAACAGCTCGTTCTCGGCTATCGCCTGCATGGTAATCTGATGGCGCTGGCCAACGGTGTGCCGTCCATCTATTTCACCTATGACAGCCGTACAGCCGAATTTGCCGAAACCTACAAGATACCGAGCTATGACGTCTTCAGCGACAAGCCTTTCCGGCTGGAAGACTATTGGGATCAGTCGTTGTTCGACAAGTATAACCGGGCATGGTTCGAGACCTATGCCGAGATGAAGCAGTTTCTCGATGAAAATGGTGTCGACAACAAGATGACCGAAACCGGACTTCCCATCGCGGAACTGAAGGTCGCGTAAGATTTAGTTCTTTGGCAGTTGAGCGGAGCTATTCCCCTTCTGCTCTTCTGCCAGAAGCGACCACGCAGCAATGAACATCGCGGCAATCAGCGGCCCGACCACAAAACCATTGATCCCGATCAGTGAAATGCCCCCAACCGTGGAGATCAGCACGACATAATCCGGCATGCGGGTGCCTTTTCCGACCAGAGGCGGGCGCAGGAGATTATCGACCAGTCCGATCACGAATACGCCCACGAAAACCAGAATGCCTCCGCTGATCCATTCTCCGCTTGCAAAGAACCAGGCCGCTGCCGGCACCCAGACCAGTGCTGCGCCGACCGCTGGCAGCATGGAAAGGAATGTCATCAACACGCCCCAGAGCAAAGCCGCCTCAACGCCCAAGGACCAGAAAGTCACACCGCCGATCGTGCCCTGAATGATGGCAATGATGATATTGCCTTTCACCGTCGCGCGGATGACAGCGATGAACTTTTCCAGAAACTGCCGTGTGTAATCATCATTGAGCGGAATGGCCTGCCTGATCTTCCGTCCAAGGTCCGCACCGTCGCGAAACAGGAAGAACAGCAGATAGAGCATGATGCCGAAGCCTATGAAAAATTGCAGCGTGTTCTGGCCGAAGCTGACCAGTTTTCCGGCAAAAAGCTGACTGCCCTGCATGATCGCAGACGATATGCGCGCCCGCCATTCCGCGAAATCACCCAGCTCGAACCGGGTCAGCCACTCCTCCAACGAATCCGGCAAGGCGCCCAGAATGCGTGAGATATAGCTGTTCAGATCAAACTCGCGACTGCTCAGGCGTTGATAGAGAGAATTCCCCTCCTGTACCAGCGAACCGAAAATCGCGAGCATTGGAATGATGACCAGACAGATGCACATCAGCACGGAAAGCAGAGCGGCAATGTTTTTCCTGCCGCCGAGCAGACGTTCCAGGCGCTGCTGTACTGGCGAGAACACCACGGCGAGAATGACTGCCCAGAGAACCGCCGAATAATAAGGCAACAGCAGCCATGCAAAGGCGATGGTGACCAGTGCCAGTAGAATATAGAAGCTCGCGCGCTGGACGGACATAATCACCTGCTGCAGATTTCCGGGTCAGGAAACCCTGCCCGGAAAACCATTCCAATTCAATAGAGAAGCGCAGGCCCGGCAGGTTATGCCGCTTTCAGAGGCACCCGCTTTTCATCGGGAAGTGAACGCGCGAGTGTGCTCAGAAGATCGCTTTGCGACACCAAACCGATGATGCGGCGCATTTCATCAACAACCACGACAGCATGCGCCAATCCATCGGTCAGGCTGGGCAGAAGGCTCATCACCGGATCGGCTTGCGCAGCGGTGGGCGCTTCCACGATATAGTTTCTGAAATCGTCACCCGGATGCATCAATTCGCGCAAACCGACTACGCCCTTCAGGCGACCGTCGGCCGTGTGCACCGGTAAGGTCAATAGATTATGCCGCAAGATCAGGTCGCGCGCCTGGCTCGCCGTTGCATCTTCATCGATACTGACGACATCACGAGACATAATGTCGGCGCAGGTCAGGTCGCCGTGGGAACGAATGGACACTTCAAGCTCCACTTGCCGCAGCAGACGTCCAAGATCGTTGCGATCGATATCGAAGCTTTCATCCAGTGCAAGCAAGGCGCGGTCGATATCTTCCTCGCGGATACCCATCCGGACCGAAGGCGGCAAATCTTCAGTGCTGTGCTTGTTTACCGGAGCAGCCGCCGCCACGTGCGGATATTTCCGACGCGACAGTTTGTGAAAAAGGATACCAAGGCCGACCAGAAGGCAAGAGTTCAGCGCGACCGGCACAAGCGGAAACAGCAATCCCCACTTGGCAACCGCAGAACCACCCAGAACTGCAGTCAGCGCCGCTGCGCCACCGGGCGGATGGAGGCTACGGGTAACCGACATTGCCGCGATCGCGAGCGCCACGCCAAGGCCGATCGCCAAAGCCGGATCATCAACAAACTGGGTGACGGCCAGTCCCACAAAGGCGGAAATCGTGTTGCCGCCGATGATCGACCACGGCTGCGCCAGCGGGCTGGTTGGAACTGCGAAAAGCAGAACCGCCGAAGCACCGATTGGCGCTACGATCAAAGGCAGATGCGGACCGCTTCCCAGCAGCATGCTCGATATGAATCCGGTCAGCGCGATACCAATCAAGGCACCGAGGCAAGCAATCGAACGTTCTCGCAGCGTTGCACCGGCAAGAACTGGCTTGAACAGTCGGAGCGCACGCGACTGGTGTTGTTCTGGATCTCTCTGGGTCATTCCGTCAATCAGGCCGATGATAGGGGACGCTTCAGCGAAAACCCGTTGAAGCTAAAGACTGTTCTCTTGGGGGTGAGACAATATCCTGCCCTTGCCGGATTCGAACAAGAAAGCAAATCCGTATCCGCTTGCCGGAATGGAAAAATTGTTCCCCGTTCATCAACTCATCGAGAACAATGGTCTCAATGTCATTTCAAGCCCCAGGATCATAAGGCCGATCAGAAACCATCGACGAAAGTTTTCCGGTCGGATTTTGCGGCGACAAGCCTGCCCTAGGAACATGCCAACCAGTGAAGGAACAATGGCCAGAACAGACGCCAGCAGGAGATCACCGGAATATGCTTGCCTGCTCGAAAGCCCGACCGCAAGTGCAGCAGTCGAGACAGTAAAGGAAAGCCCGAGCGACTGCACAAGATCATCTTTTCTGAATCCTAGCGATTGCAGATAGGGCACAGCCGGTATGACGAATATCCCTGTAGCGCCCGCAATCAAGCCGGTCAGCAGCCCGATGACAGGTGACAGCAGGCGTTCAAGCTTTTCCGACACCTGTAGCTGGCGGGCGAACAACGTGTAGGCTGCATAGATAACGAGCGAGAAGCCCAGCATCGATGTGGTGACTGCAATGTTCCCCCCGACCAGAACCGCAGTTCCCGCAATGGTCCCGACTGCAATGGCAAGCATCATGCTCCAGAGACGAAGCATAAGCTGACCGAAGCTAGGCCCCGCCAGAAGCTGCCAAAGATTGGTGATGAAAGACGGAATAATCAACAGGCTTGCAGCTGAGAGCGGAGATATCAGCGCGCCCAATATGCCCATGGCGACTGTGGGCAGCCCCATTCCTGTCACGCCTTTGACAAAGCCGGCACCGAGGAACGTTACCGCAATCGTCAGGATCAAGGGTAATGAATAAATCATGTCCCTGCTATAGCGACTTGGCCATCGGACGGAATGCGGAAGTTCCTTATAGAGCCTTCGGCTTTCCCATAGGCAGAATTCGCGCTAACATCGCTTATGCGCTTTGATCTTACCGACCTTCGCCTCTTCCTCGCTGTCGCCGATACCGGCAGCATCACTCATGGCGCGGCTGAAATCGGCCTGTCGCTTCCAGCGGCAAGCGAGCGCCTGCGTGACATGGAGGCCACGGGGCAGGTTTCGCTTTTGGAGCGGGGACGACGCGGCGTTGCCCTTACCGAAGCAGGCGAAGCCCTTGTCCATCACGCAAGAGCGGTCATGCGGCAGATGGCCGACCTGCATAGCGAATTGGGCTCACATGCCAAAACCATGCGCACAGCCATTCGCGTCGCGGCCAATACCGCTACCGTCACCGAATATCTTCCGGCAAAACTCGCCGCCTGGATGGCAAAAAATCCTCGCATCGATGTGGAGTTGAAAGAACGACAGAGCAGCGATATTGCTCGTGCCATTTTGCGCGGCTTTGTTGAGATCGGAATTTTATCGGATGCGGTGGAAACTACGGGTTTGGAGCTGGTTCCTTTTGCAATAGATCAGCTGGTACTGATCACTGCCAGAAGCCATCCGCTGGCTGAACATAAGCGCGTGAGTTTCTCCGACATCCTGCAGGAACAGTTCATCGGTCTATCAGCTGGCGCACTGCAGGAGCACCTCGAAATTCAGGCAACCCGGCTAGGCGGCAGACTTAAAATCAGGACGAAACTCCGCACGTTTGAAGGGGTCGGTAATATGGTGGCTGCCAGCGTAGGTGTTGCGATCATTCCGCAGACCGCCGCCCGACGCCTTAGAAAGACACTCCCCATTGCAACGGTCGCTATCTCCGATGCTTGGGCAAGAAGAAATCTGGCAATAGCGGTGCAATCCTTAGAAGAACTAACCACACCGGCCAGGAGCCTCGTCGATCACCTCGTCTTGAATGCTGAGCTTCCCGCAATCAAAACTGCATAAGGTTAGCCCCGATCAGAAAGAACCTTCAAGACGATACGCCAGCGCACAGCGAAAACATGACAAGCGAGCTACCCAGACTTTGGTAGTACAAGCGCTTTCATTGAAGGTCAGGCATTGGCAAGCCGCCGGGATACATCTACATTCTCTTTCAAGCGCACCGAATAATCCTGCCAATTCAAGAGCAACAACGGTGCAGAAACATTTTATTGCAGTCATTGAATAGTATCGCATCTGATTGCCCGAAGCGCCCAAAGAGGCGTGGGGAACCAAATTCAGAATACCGGCACGCCCGCCGCAACATAGTCTGGGAGGACGCTATGATGAAAACTATCGCCGCTCTGGCGACAACACTTGCTATTTCCACCGCAGCTTTCACCGCACAGGCACAAAATTATCCGGAACGGACGATCACCATGGTCGTGCCTTTCTCAGCCGGTGGGCCTACCGATACTGTCACGCGACTTGTGGCAGAATCCATGTCCAAGGATCTCGGACAACAGGTTATCGTCGAGAATGTCGGCGGCGCAGGTGGAACACTCGGAGCCGGGCGTGTCGCAACCGCCGATCCGGATGGCTATACGCTTCTGCTTCACCATATCGGCATGGCCACAAGCGCCACGCTTTACCGCAAGCTCGCCTATGACACGCTGAATGCATTTGAATATGTCGGTCTTGTCACGGAAGTTCCGATGACGATTGTTGCACGCAAAGACCTTGAGCCAACCGATCTCAAGGGGCTGATCGAATATGCCAAGGCCAACAAGGATACGGCGACGGTCGCCAATGCCGGTATCGGCGCGGCATCGCATCTTTGCGGCATGTTGTTCATGAGCGCGATTGAAACGCCGCTCGTTACAGTTCCCTACAAGGGAACCGGCCCGGCCATGACCGATCTTCTCGGTGGACAGGTCGACATCATGTGTGACCAGACCACCAACACGACGAAGCAGATTCAGGCCGGCACGATCAAGGCTTATGCCGTTACCTCGCCTGAACGTCTGGACGTACTGAAAGACCTTCCGACTACCAAGGAAGCCGGTCTGGACGGCATGGAAGTGGGCATCTGGCACGGCATCTATGCCCCCAAGGGAACCCCGGCGGAAGTCACCGAACGTCTGTCGAAGTCGCTTCAGGTGGCCTTGAAAGACCAGAATGTGGTTGCCCGTTTTGCCGAACTCGGCACAAAGCCGTCTCCGGAAGCGGATGCGACACCGGCCGCGTTGAAGGCCAAGCTCGAATCCGAAATCGCGCGCTGGAAGCCGATTATCGAAGCCGCAGGACAATACGCGGACTGATCGTACAGGAAACAATCAAGGCATGTCATCTGACGCGCCTTGATTGTCGTTTTCCCTTCGGCTGCACATCAAACTGCAGTCGACGTGATACACGACCGACGTCATATGCCGACCTTCCGGCATAGCCCTTTCAACGGCAAATCCGAAAGACGATTGGCCATGAACGAGCCCTCAAGGAAATTCTCAATAGATCCGACCAACGGATTGTGCGGTGCACTGCTCGCACTGACAGGCGCCTTTTTTGCCTATCAGTCGCTTGGTCTGGACCTCGGCACATCGCTACGTATGGGACCGGGATATTTCCCACTTGTCCTTTCCGGTGTGCTAATTCTGCTTGGACTGGTCATCCTTATTCAGGCTACACGTGTCTCCGGCGAGCCTATCGGCCCGATCGCTTGGCGCGGCCTGTTCTTTATTCTGCCTGCGCCGATATTCTTCGGCCTGACCGTGCGCGGCCTCGGCTTCGTACCGTCGCTGTTTCTGACCTGTCTCATCGCCTCTTTCGCCTCGATGCGTATGAAACCACTTGCAGCAATCATTCTTGCCGCTGCAATCACGGTCTTTTCGGTCATTGTCTTCAGCTACGCGCTCGCGCTGCCATATCAGCGTTTCGGGCCCTGGTGGCCGTTCTAAAGGGGGCACGAGCATGGAGCTTTTCAACAATCTTGCGCTTGGCTTCTCAACAGCATCGACGCTTGCCAATCTCGGCTTTTGCCTTATCGGCGTATTGCTTGGCACGTTGATCGGCGTTCTGCCGGGCATCGGTGCTACCGCAACCATTGCCATGCTTCTTCCGATCACGTTCCAGATTGGCGATCCGGTTTCCGCACTGATCATGCTTGCTGGCATCTATTACGGTGCCCAATATGGCGGGTCGACAACCGCAATTCTCATCAACATGCCGGGAGAATCGTCGTCCGCAGTGACGGCCATCGACGGCTACCAGATGGCGCGCCGCGGGCGTGCCGGTGCAGCACTTGCAATCGCGGCAATCGGTTCATTCTTCGCCGGTACTGTCTCCACCTTTCTGGTGGCGATCTTCGCTCCGCCACTCACAGAAATCGCCCTGAAATTCGGCTCGGCTGAGTATTTCTCGCTGATGGTCGTCGGGCTGGTGTCGTCCGTGGCACTGGCGCACGGTTCGATCATCAAGGCTCTGGCGATGGTTGTACTGGGGCTGCTGCTCGGCCTTATCGGTACTGACATCTACACCGGCACACCGCGTTTCACGCTCGGCATTACAGAATATGCGGATGGCCTCAATTTCGTTGCCGTTGCTGTCGGCGTGTTCGGCATCGCTGAAATTCTGCGCAATCTCGAAAACGAACATGCGCGCGAAGTGCTGATGGCAAAGGTCACGGGACTGATGCCGACGCGCGACGATTTCAAGCGCATGACTGCGCCAATCCTGCGCGGAACGGTCATCGGTTCGGCGCTTGGTATCCTGCCCGGCGGTGGCGCCATTCTGGCGTCTTTTGCTTCCTACACGGTGGAAAAGCGTATTTCCGATACGCCGGAAGAGTTCGGAAAGGGCGCGATAGCAGGCGTTGCAGGACCGGAATCCGCCAACAATGCCGGTGCGCAGACATCCTTCATTCCGATGCTCACGCTCGGCATTCCAGCCAATCCGGTCATGGCATTGATGATCGGCGCCATGATTATTCAGGGCATCGTGCCAGGCCCGAATGTTGCAACAGAACAACCCGCCTTGTTCTGGGGTGTGATTGCGTCGATGTGGATAGGCAATCTCATGCTCATCATCTTGAACCTGCCACTGATCGGCCTGTGGGTAAAGCTTCTGACAGTGCCCTACTATGTGCTTTTTCCGATTATCATGACTTTCTGTTCAATCGGCGTTTATAGCGTCAATTCGAATGTCTACGATCTCTACGCAGTCGCCTTCTTCGGCTTCATCGGCTATCTGCTGGCCAAACTGCGCTGCGAACCGGCCCCCCTGCTGCTTGGCTTCGTTCTCGGCCCGTTGCTGGAGGAACATCTGCGACGCGCCATGATCCTGTCACGCGGCGACCCGGCAACCTTTTTCACCCGCCCGATCAGCGCCATTCTGCTCGCCATAGCTGCGGCCGTTCTCGTGGTCGTGCTGCTTCCATCGGTACGCAAGAAGCGCGACGAGGTGTTCGTCGAGGAAGGTTAACCTAGGTTAAGCCAAAAGATGACGCTGGAGCATTGATATGCTATAGGAACCGGGGGCTTGGCCGGGGGCCTGTATTGTCGTTTGAATCGCCAGCACAGAGGGAGGTGTCATGGCGGACGAACAGCGTCGAAGCTTCCGGCAGCGACTGGCTGCCATCGTCATTGCGGGTATCGGCACGGCCGCCGCAAGCGTATTCTCCTATGCAGCGGCAATTTATGAGGCAGCCAATCCCGAGCCTATGCGGGAACTGAGCCCCGGCGAGACGGTCGATACTGGACGCTGGCACGTGGCGATAACCGGCGCGCGCTTTAGCTCTGTTCCACCGACCGGCGTGAAACCTTACGAGCCCAAAAACTACCTCATGGTCGATGTCAGTCTCGACAATCGTTCCGCGTCGTCAGCCTATGCATCGCGAAGGCTCCTCACCCTCGATCCGCCAAATCCGGCGCTGAAAGACCCGATCGTTTACATCATCAAGGACAAATGGATTGCGAGTCCGATCAATCCCGGCATGCCGGAAAAGCTGACCGTAGTATGGGAATGGCCGCAAGGTGAAACTCCGCCGCAGGAAGTGCGGCTCCTCATTGGCAGTGAAATCTACAAGAAGCGGGATAATCTCTATGGGGCCTCTACATGGCTTGATCGGGACCCCATCGCGGTCATCCAATTGCCTGTTCATATGTCATCTGCCGAGAGCGAAGGATGATGGGCTGGCTCAAAAGCACTCTCATGCTGTGCGTGGCCGTCGCCGCGCTATACGGCATGCAGCATTCCACCCCCTATTACAGCGATATCTTTTCCTCCGTAACCATTGAAGGACAGCAGGGAAAGCCAGCAGAAACCAGTCGTTTCGTCGTCGGCATCGTGAATGTTTATCGAGCCCGGCAACTGACAACACCCGGCATCGGAAGCACCCGCGCCTATAATACGGATGGCGAATGGCTGGTCATCGAGGCCGCAGCCAAAGCAAAGATCGAGAGCCTTGGCCTCGCGGCTGTCGAATGGCTTGGGCCGAACGGTATCCGCTACGCCATGAGCAAACGCCCGACTTATGCGCCCGGTATAGTCGGCTCTGAACGGCTGGAGCCGGGGATTCCACGTCCTATACTGATGGTGTTTGAATTGCCGCGTGACCAGATCGCAGGTGGAAAGCTGCTCATTGCCGAATCTTCACTGACCCCTCTTTCAGAACAGGTGCAGATCAGCATGAACTCCACGGCGCAGGACAATGTCAGCCAGTCAATCGCGATCAAACGCATGGGGACCATCATGCCCTGGCAATTGGAGGTCAGCCAATGAGTGAAGCAGCCTCTTCAGGCGAGCGAAAATCGTTCTGGATATGCCTTGCTCTCCTGATTATCGCCCTGCCCCTTGCTGTTTTCGTGCGTTCCGACGGCGGTTTGTTGCGCTGGATCGAGCAGAACCTGCAAGAGCCGATTGTCGTGCCGCGTGGCGATGTGCAGACTTATGCTGGTGCCAACTGGAAACTGGTCGCATTGGACAAGTTTCCAGGCACATTGCCAAAAACCAGTATCGTACTTGCAGAAATCGAAGTGGCTATTCAGGACACTGAACAGTTGAAACAGTTGATACCCTGTTTCGTAACTGCGACGGACGCTGAAGGCCGCAGCTGGTCGACATTGTATGTATCCAATCAAGTAATCCAAAAACTGAAACCGGAAGCCGCCGACAAGCCGAAATGCTATGATCTTGCCAATGAAAATGGCAGCGCCCCGGTTCGTATCGTCGAGAGCTTTCTTGTTCCCGAAAACGTTGGAGAGCTTTCGCTATCGCTCTCTATGCTGGGGAAACAGCCTGAGCATCTGGTTCTGAAATAGCCCTGTTCTTCTGGCTCACCAACGCATATTCGAGGACTGCCGCCAGAAGTGCGATACGTATTGCGTCAAGCAGGATGCCGCCATCAAGCTCCGTCGGGCTACCGATCAGAATAGCCAGAACATTGGCGATGCGTTGCCAAATTTCGATATCGTATGGTCCAAGATAATGGGTCGTACCGTACCAGATCCATGCGCCGGTCCAGCTTATGGCACGGTAGAGAACGATAAACGACAGCAGGGTTCCAAGCCCTGCCCCGACGACAAGTTTCAGGCAGGTCCATACAGGCCGGTAGCGGCTGCGATAACCGCCCAGATAATGTGCAGTGAAGTCGCTCAACCACTTCCGGAAGGTCGTTCCGCGAGATGGGGCTGGCGGAACCGGTGCTTTCCTGGCGGACAGATCATAGCCGTAGATGATGGCCGCCATCACCAGCCAGACCATCGGCAAGAGCGCATAGAAGAACAGATTCTGCGCCTGTACCCAGAAGCTCGGTTGCTGAAACTCCACGGGCACAAAATTTTCGGCAGCGTAAGCGCTCATCGACAACCATGCAGCACTGACATCGAAACCATCGAGCAGGGACCCGGCCCCAATCCAGCGGATGAGATCATCCTTCCACTTATCGAGCGCAAACAGACCTATGAATATCCAGCTTGCGTCGGCGGCGACAATCAACAGCCGCAACCAAGGTGAATGGACTTTCTCATTCGCCCGTTTGGCAATCCAGCGGATCAGCCAGCAGACGAAAATTGCCGCGATCAGGCTGCCGGAACGCACAAGGTCGAATATGTGCATCTTCTCGCCAAAGGCTGTGCGCTCAAAAGCAAGCCGCGAATATTCGCGCACTGTGTCGCCAAGAAAGCCCCATGCGGCGTAATAGGCGAAGAACGGCAGAATGACGGCTGCCGTCACCATCAGCATACGGTCGGCCTTGCGATTGTCGGGCGACGGTGCGGTTCCTGCCGTAGCGGTTTGGCGCAACGAAGCAAGCGTTGGCAATCCGGGGCGCAGCGTGGCGAACATCGTCACCACGACGAGCAGCTTCACAAGTACGACCAGCGAAAGCACGACCATTCCGGCGAGCGGAAAGTATCCGCCCGCGCGTACCGCAGCATCCAGCAGCAAGTCGCGCGCAATATAGCCCAGCGCGCCAATAAGCAGCAGCTGGGGCCAGAACCGTGCCAGAAGACGGGCTGTCAGAGCGAGCAGACCGCCGATATCCTTGAGCATCGTCATGGCCGCAGTTTAGCCAGCTGATTGGTAGGGCTCAATATATTTTATTCGTCTAATATATAGACCTGCACTTATCCACGCCGCGTGCCGGAAGATACGATGTCGAGATAGACAGCCAGAACAAGAATGCTCCCCTTGATGATCTGCTGCCAGAACGTATCGACGCCGAGCATGGACATGCCGTTGTCGAGGCTCGACATGATGAGCGCACCGACCAGTGCACCCAGCACGGAACCAACGCCGCCGCGCATGGAGGTGCCGCCGATGAAACAGGAGGCAATGGCGTCAAGTTCGCCGCCCATGCCTGCCGATGGCGTGCCTGCCGCGAGGCGTGAGGTCGTTGTCAGGCCAGCCACCGCCGCCATCAACCCCATCAGTGCGAAGACTGCCATTTTGACGAAATTGACGTTCACGCCGGAAAAGCGCGTCGCTTCGGTGTTCGAACCAACCGCATAGATGTGGCGACCAAACACGGTCTGTTTTGCAATGACAGTGAAGACGCCAAGGATCACCAGCAGGATCAGCACCGGAACCGGCACACCCTGATAGCTGTTGAGGATCAGGATAAAACCGAGGATCAGGATACCAATACCGAGAAGCCTTGCGACTTCCATCCCGGATGAAAGTGTCTGGAGATTATGCTTGCGCTTGCTGGCCCGCGTACGCAACGTCATCAGGATCAGCACGCCGAACAGGGCAATGGCGCAGAGATTGCCAAGCCAGCCCGGCAGATAGCCCTGTCCGATATATTTGAACTCCGGAGAGATCGGCGCAATGGTGACGCCACCCATAATGCCGAGCACGATGCCGCGAAACACAAGTTGGCCGCCAAGCGTGACGATGAAGGACGGTATGCCGAGATAGGCAGTCAGCCAGCCGTTAAAAGCGCCAAGCGCCACGCCGAGAACCAGAACCGTGCTGATCGTCGCCCATAAGGGCCATCCGTAGATCACGTCGAGGACAGCGGCGACGCCGCCCAAAAGCCCTAACAGCGCGCCGACAGAAAGATCGATTTCGCCAGCAACGATGACGAAAACCATCGCCGATGCGAGCATTCCGGTAATGGCCATCTGGCGTAGAAGATTGGAGAAGTTGCGTGCCGTCAGGAACTGCGAACGTCCCATTTCGGGATCGTAGGTAAGGATCGCAAACAATGCCCAGATGAGCGCAACCACAATCAGCAGCGCGACAATCTTATAATCCGCCAGAAACTTCCGAAGGCTTTTGCCCGTCAATGTCATATCATGCACCGGTCAAATTTGAGCATTTCCAGCAAAGATGTGAAGCGGTTTTGCATAAGGAAAATGCGTGAAAACAAAGAGTTATTCGAGGATCAGGCCGCATTGGTCATCGGTTTGCCGATTGCGGCGGCAAGCACCTTCTCCTGGGTAAGATTTTCATTGGGGAAATCGCCACGCAGCCTGCCCTCGCCGATCACGAGAACACGGTCGCTGATGCCAAGAACTTCCGGCATTTCGGAAGAGACCATCAGCACCGCGACACCCTGTTTCGCGAGTGCGAAGATCAGTTTGTAGATTTCATATTTCGCACCAACATCGACGCCCCGCGTCGGCTCATCGAGAATGAGCACCTTGGGGTCTGGCAGCATCATCTTCGACAGCACCGCCTTTTGCTGGTTGCCACCGGACAGGGACGCAATTTCCAGCATCGGATCGGCAGTCTTCACCTTGAGGCGCAGAATTTCGCGCTGGATCGTGGCCAGTTCCGCTTCCTTGTCGAGCAATCCGCGCAAGGAAAAGCGATCCAGCACGGAGACCGTCATATTATAGCCCACAGGCATGATCGGCAGGATGCCATCCTTCTTTCGGTCCTCCGGCACCATGCAGATGCCCTGTCGAACCGCATCACGCGGCGTGCGGATTTTCAGCTCCTTGCCTTCCAGAAAGACTTGACCGTCATGCGCTCCGGGCCAGACACCGAACAGGCTGGACACCAGTTCCGTGCGCCCCGCGCCCACCAGCCCGGCAATACCGAGAATTTCACCGCGTCGCAGCGCGAATGAAACATTGTCGACCACCTTGCGATCCGGATTGGTCACATCCCAGCAGTTGATTTTGCGTGCCTCGAAAACAACCTCGCCAATATCGTGCGGCTCGCGCGGAAACAGGTTTTTCATCTCGCGCCCCACCATCATGGTGATGATGGCTGGCGTGGTGAGTTCCGCCATCGGCTTCGTCGCGATATGCGTTCCGTCGCGAATGACCGTCACCGTGTCGGAAATTTCGGCCACTTCATCCAGCTTGTGGGAGATGTAGACACAGGCCATGCCTTGCGCCTTGAAGTCCTTGATGAGATCGAGAAGGACGCATGTTTCGGATGCCGTCAGCGCCGATGTCGGCTCATCCAGAATGAGCAGCTTCGCATTCTTGTTGATCGCCTTTGCGATCTCGATCAACTGCTGCTTGCCACCCGGATAATGATAGACCGGAAGCGCGACATTGATGTCATGGATCTTGAGGCGCGCCAGAAGTTCCGTCGCGCGCGCATTCATCTGGTCATAATCGATGAAGCCTCCGCTTGTCGGCTCCGATCCCAGAAAGATGTTTTCCGCAACCGAGAGATGCGGCACCATCATGAGTTCCTGATGGATGATGACGATACCCGCGGCTTCCGTATCGCGGATGCCCGTCGCCTTCAGTTCCTGGCCTTCCCAGAAAATTTCCCCGCTCCAGGTGCCATGGGGATAAACGCCGGAAAGCACTTTCATCAGCGTGGATTTGCCCGCGCCGTTCTCACCGCAAAGGCCGACACACTCGCCCGCGCGCACTTTCAGGTAAATACCGTCAAGCGCTTTCACGCCGTTGAAGTCCTTACCGATATTGCGCATCTCTAGAAGATATTCGGACATCGCATATGACCTTGCAGTAATGCAGCAGAATGAGCCGTCCGGTTTCAAACCACACCATCTTCTGGCGGAAATGTTCCGGACAACGCTGTCACAGACAGCATCGACAAGTTGGTGGGGCCAGAAGCTGGATCATGATTTCCAGACTTCCGGCCCCACTATTCTCTCAAGGATAAGTCGCCGGAAAAGCTTACTTCCCTTCAATCTGCTCCTTGGTGTAGAAGCCGTCCTGAACGTAGATGTCGATATTGTCCTTGGTCACGGCAGTCGGCGTCAGCAGAAGCGTGTCGACCTGCTTGCCGCCATTGTCGAGCTTGGAATTGAACTCAGGCGTTTCACCCTTGACCATCTGGACGGTCAGCTTGGCAGCTTCCGAAGCAATGAGTTTCAGCGGCTTGTAGACCGTCACGGTCTGCGTACCGTCAATCAGACGCTTGACGGCGGCAAGGTCGCTATCCTGACCGGAAACAGCAGTCTTTCCAGCCAGTCCCTGCGCGGCAAGAGCCTGAATGGCGCCACCGGCGGTGCCGTCGTTTGAAGCAACAACCGCATCAATCTTGTTCTGTGCAGCCGTCAGAGCATTTTCCATGATGGAGAGCGCTTCCGTCGGGCTCCACTCCTTCACCCACTGCGAGCCGATGACCTTCACCTTGCCGGAATCGATAGCTTCTTTCAGAGCCTTTTCCTGGCCGGCACGGAGAAGCTTGGCGTTGTTATCCGTCGGCGAACCGCCAAGGAGATAATAATTGCCTTCCGGCTTGGCCTTCAGGACGGCTTCAGCCTGCATGAAGCCGACGCGCTCGTTGTCGAACGAGATATAGGCATCGATATCCGCATTGAGGATCAGACGATCATAGGACAGAACCTTGATGCCGGATGCCTTGGCGTCAGCCACAACCGCGTCGAAAACCTTGGAGTTCATGGGCACGATGACGATGGCGTCAACACCCTGCGCAATCAGGTTTTCAACCTGCTTGACCTGCTTTTCCTCGTTGCCGTCAGCCGACTGTACATTGACCTTGGCGCCCAGCTTTTCTGCCGCTTCAATGAAATAGTCGCGGTCACGCGCCCAGCGCTCGACGCGAAGATCGTCGATGGAAAATCCAATGACCGGGTTTTCCGGCGAAGCATAGACCGGCGTGGACGCCATGGCACCAATACCCAAAGCCGCGGCAACCAGCGCGCCGGTCAGAAAACTACGACGTTTCATGCAAATCTCCTCCAAACAACACCGGCTTGCTACCGGCTGATACCAAACCGCGCCCCCGAACGTATTCCGCCCCCGGAGTTCGGCACAACAAAACAGCCCTCTTCAGAGCTGCTTATTCCTTGAATGGCTGATCCTCCCAAAGGCGCGTTGCGCCAAGATCACTCCATCGGGACAGCATGCAAAAGACACACTGCCCCATCCTCGGGAACCATTGATACGTGAAGAAAAATGAATAGCAAGCATTTTTTGATTTACGTACCTCATTTTTGATCTTATGGTCCGCATCGAGGAGCGAGGATGAAACCTACAGTCCATGATATAGCCAGAACAGCGGGCGTCAGCCTTGCCACGGTAGACCGTGTGCTGAACGAACGTCCGGGTGTGAGAGCGAAGACGCGCGACCGGGTTATGGAAGCGATGAACACGCTCGGCTATGTGCGCGATGTGGGTGCTGCCAACCTCGCACGCGGACGGCTTTATCAGTTCGATTTTATTTTGCCGGACAATGAAAATACCTTCATGCTGAGCCTGCGCGCGGAACTGCAATCCGCGACAGAACGGGCTTTGGCTGAGCGTGTGCTGGTCAATGTCGTACTCGTTCCGGCCTTCGATGAAGCAGCACTTGTCGCAGCACTGGACGAATGTGCCTCACGCAAGCCCGACGGCGTTGCATTCGTGGCAGTCGATACCGATCCCGTGCGTGAAGCCTGCGCCCGATTGGGTGAGCAAGGCATTCACGCGGTCACGCTCGTATCCGACCTTGGGCATTCCATGCGAACGCATTATGTCGGCGTCGATAACGGTGCGGCAGGCCGCACGGCAGCACGGCTTCTGGGGCTTTTTGCCAACGGAACGGAGGGGGCTCTTGCGGTGGTCGCCGGTTCGTTGAAAGTCCGCGATCATCAGGAACGTTTCGACGGTTTTACGGCAGCCATGAAAGCAGACTTTCCGGGCCGCGAGATATTGCCCGTTCTGGAAGGCTTCGATGAAGGATCGCGTGTGGAACAGCTTGTCGGCAAGCTGCTTGACGAGCGCAGCGACATTGCCGGGATTTATAGCCTCGGCGCTGGCAACAGCGGTCTTGTGAAGGCGTTGGCTGAGCATACATCCAATCGACCGCTCGTCATCGCGCACGAACGCGACAGCGTGACCTCAAAAGCGCTGACAGATGGCATTATCCATGCGGTGCTGGCGCAGGATGCGGGCCATGAAATCCGCAGCGCCATCCGGGTTCTCAAAGCATCTGCGGATCGTCTGGCGATCGTTCCGGGACAGGAACACATCCGCATCGAAATTTTCCTTAAAGACAACCTGCCGCATTTCGACTGACGCGCGGGCCACAACGCCTTTCCAACAGGAGCAAATATGTATCTCGGGCTCGATCTAGGAACATCCGGTGTCAAGGCGCTGTTGATCGACGACGCGCAGACGGTGATCGGTTCGGCCCATGGCGAACTGGACGTGTCCCGCCCCCATCCGGGTTGGAGCGAACAGGACCCGGCACAGTGGATCAAGGCCTGCCGCACTGCAATTGATGGCCTGCGCGCGGCCCATCCGAAAGAGTTTTCGGCGATTGCCGGTATTGGCCTTTCCGGCCAGATGCATGGTGCCACCCTGCTGGACGAACAGGATCAGGTATTGCGTCCCTGCATCCTCTGGAACGATACGCGCAGCTATCGCGAAGCGGCCAAACTCGATGCCGATCCGGCGTTTCGCGCCATCACAGGCAATATTGTCTTTCCCGGTTTTACCGCACCGAAGCTGGTTTGGGTTGCCAATAACGAACCGGATATTTTTGCGCGCATCCGCAAGGTGCTGCTGCCGAAGGACTACCTGCGCCTCTGGCTGACCGGGGAATATGTCTCCGACATGTCGGATTCGGCAGGTACAAGCTGGCTCGATACCGGTGCACGCCATTGGTCGCGAGAACTTTTGGACAAGACCAACCTCGATGAGAGCCAGATGCCGCGCCTTGCCGAAGGCACGGACGCAACCGGACGGCTGCGGGCCGGACTTGCCGCCGAATGGGGCATTGCCGGTCAGCCGGTCGTGGCGGGCGGTGCTGGCGACAATGCCGCCTCGGCCTGCGGCATGGGCACGGTCAAGCCGGGCCATGCCTTCGTTTCGCTCGGCACATCAGGCGTACTCTTTGCCGCAAATGGTGCCTATCAGCCGAAGCCTGAAAGTGCGGTTCATGCCTTCTGTCATGCCTTGCCCGACACATGGCACCAGATGGGTGTCATCCTGTCCGCAGCGAGCGCGCTTGACTGGTATGCACGGCTTGTCGGCAAAACGGCATATGAACTCGATAAGGAACTCGGCGACACGCTGAATGCACCGGGCAGCGCGACATTCCTGCCCTATCTCTCGGGCGAACGCACCCCGTATAACGATGCGAAGATACGCGGCGTATTTTCAGGCCTTGAGCATGAATCCGATCAGCGCGCATTAACGCAAACCGTTCTGGAAGGCGTCGCCTTCGCTATCCGTGACAATCTCGCCGCGCTGCAATCGGCTGGCACCGATATCAAGTCGCTGACTGCAGTCGGCGGCGGCTCGCGTTCCACCTATTGGCTGAAGGCAATCGCGACCGCGTTGAATGTACCGATTGCCTTGCCGGAAGAAGGCGACTTCGGTGGCGCTTTTGGTGCCGCACGACTGGGCCTCATTGCGGCAACCGGCGTCGATCCATTTGCCGTCTGCACGCCACCGCGTACGGAGCGCACGATAGAGCCGGAAGCCGCCCTGCTCCCTGCCTATGAGGAAGCCTATCAGCGCTATCACGCCCTTTATCCGGCACTTCACGCCCTCGCCGGCTAGTGACGTTGCCGCAAACAATCAGACATGACGACATTCGAACGGGAGGACACAATGAGCACCGGATTTTTCGGCGACATTCAAAAGGTTAAATATGAGGGGCCGGACAGTGATAGCCCGCTGGCATTTCGCCACTATAATCCGGATGAAATCGTGCTGGGCAAGCGCATGGAAGACCATCTGCGCTTTGCAGTCGCCTACTGGCACAGCTTTGCCTGGGAGGGTGGCGACCCGTTCGGCGGACGCACCTTCGACCGTCCCTGGTATTCCAACGAGCTGGATGCGGCAAAGCTCAAAGCTGACGTGGCTTTCGAGTTCTTCTCCCTGCTTGGCGCGCCCTATTATTGCTTCCACGATGCCGATGTGCGGCCCGAAGGACGCAACTTTGCGGAAAACACACGATATCTCAACGAAATCGTCGATATTTTCGAGAAGAAGCAGGCCGAAACCGGCGTAAAGCTGCTCTGGGGCACAGCCAATCTCTTTTCCAACCGCCGCTATATGGGCGGGGCCGCAACCAATCCCGATCCAGATGTGTTCGCCTTTGCCGCAGCGACCGTAAAAAGCTGCATCGACGCAACGAAACGGCTCGGTGGTGAGAACTACGTGCTCTGGGGTGGTCGCGAAGGCTATGAAACGCTGCTCAACACCGATCTTGGACGCGAACTTGACCAGATGGGACGGTTCCTCAATCTGGTGGTCGAATACAAGCATAAGATCGGTTTCAAGGGCACGATCCTGATCGAACCGAAGCCGCAGGAGCCGACCAAGCATCAATATGATTACGACGTCGCGACGGTTTCTGGCTTCCTGAAGCGTTACGGCCTCGAAAGCGAAGTGAAGGTCAATATTGAGCAGGGCCACGCCATTCTCGCCGGTCACTCGTTCGAGCATGAACTGGCGCTTGCCCGTGCACTTGGCATTTTCGGTTCCATCGACATGAACCGCAATGACTATCAGTCAGGCTGGGATACGGACCAGTTCCCGAACAATGTGCCGGAAATGGCGCTCGCCTATTATCAGGTCCTGCTGGCAGGCGGCTTCACCACCGGCGGCACGAATTTCGACGCCAAGCTGCGCCGTCAGTCGCTCGATCCGCAGGATCTGCTAATCGGCCATATCGGTGGCATGGACTGCTGTGCACGCGGGCTGAAAGCAGCCGCCGCAATGCTTGAAGACGGCGCCTTGTCCAAGCCGCTCGATGAGCGTTATGCAGGCTGGAACGGCGATTTCGGCAAGAAGCTTTTGACTGGCCTCTCGCTGGACCAGATCACTGCTGAAGTCGAAGCGAAGGACATCAATCCGCAGCCGAAATCCGGCCGCCAGGAATATCTCGAGAACGTCGTCAATCGCTACGTTTGAATCCGCAAACCGGCGTGAACAAAAAGGGCGCCATTGGCGCCCTTTCTTTTAATCCATGTCAATTTCTAAAGCTTGACCCAGCCGCCGTTTTTCTGTGATGAGCGCACGCAGGCATCGATGAAAGCAACGCCCTTCAATCCGTCATCGACGGTTGGATAAATCACGGCACTATCCGGCTTTTTGCCATTGCGGTGGGCTTCGATCGCATTGGCCGCTTCCGAATAGATCGTAGCAAAAGCTTCCAGATAACCTTCAGGATGCCCAGCCGGCACGCGGGTCACGCGGGCGCTCGCAGAGCCAGTACCGGCACCACCCCGCGTGATGAGCCGCTTTTGCTCGCCAAAAGGCGTGAACCAGAGATAGTTCGGGTCTTCCTGCGCCCATTCGATGCCGCCCTTTGTGCCATAGACGCGCAGGCGCAGCGCATTTTCATTGCCGGGCGCAACCTGACTGCACCAGAGCATGCCCTTGGCGCCGCCCGCAAAACGGAGCATCACATGCGCATTGTCGTCCAGGCGACGTCCTTCGACAAAACTGTCAAGATCAGCAGCAAGACTGTCAAGCGTCAGGCCGGTCACGAAGGAGGCGAGATTGAAGGCGTGCGTGCCGATATCGCCGGTCGCGCCGCCTAGTCCCGATTGCGCCGGATCGGTGCGCCAGACAGCGCCCTTTGCACCGGTCGCTTCAACCGCTTCGGTCAGCCAGTCCTGCGCATATTCCACCTGTATGACACGAAGATCGCCAAGATCGCCATTGGCGATCATCTCGCGTGCCTGCCGCACCATCGGATAGCCCGTGTAATTATGCGTCAGAACGAACAAGGCGCCGCTTTCATCGGCAATCTTTTTCAGCTTCTTCGCATCGGCAAGCGTCGAGGTCAGCGGCTTGTCGCAGATGACGTGAATGCCGCGCCGCAAAAACTCCTTGGCAGCTTCATAGTGAACGTGGTTCGGCGTTACGATGGAAACGGCTTCAATGCCGTTTTTCAGCCGCGCCTCACGAATAGCCATGTCCTTGTAGCTGGAATAGATGCGGTCTTCGGCCAGCCCCAGTTCACGTCCCGAGGCCTGCGCCTTTTCCGCGGATGACGACAAAGCGCCTGCCACCAGTTCGAACCGGTTGTCGAGCCGCGCCGCCATACGGTGAACGCCGCCGATAAACGCGCCAGCACCACCACCCACCATGCCGAGGCGGATACGGGGAGCAGCTGTTTCCGTGGTCTTTGCTTCGATGGTCATATCGATCCCTATATCTTATAGGCCGAGCATACGGCGATTGGCGGCGTCATCGGTGCCGCCGGATGCGAAATCGTCAAATGCCTTGTCGGTGACGCGGATGATGTGCGCCTTGACAAACTCCGCGCCTTCACGCGCTCCATCTTCAGGATGCTTCAGCGCGCATTCCCATTCGACAACGGCCCAACCGTCAAAGTCATTTGCGGCCATCTTGGAGAATACCGCGCCAAAATCCACCTGCCCGTCACCGAGCGAGCGGAAGCGGCCTGCACGGTTGACCCAGCCCTGATAGCCGCCATAGACACCCTGCCGCCCGGTCGGATTGAATTCCGCATCCTTGACGTGGAACATCTTGATGCGGTCCTTGTAGATGTCGATATTGTCGAGATAATCGAGGCACTGCAGGACATAATGCGACGGGTCGTAAAGCATGTTGGCCCGCGGGTGATTTTTGACCTGCTCCAGAAACATCTCGAAGGTCACACCATCGTGCAGGTCTTCGCCGGGATGGATTTCATAGCATATATCGACGCCGTGTTCGTCAGCGTGATCGAGGATCGGCTTCCAGCGTCGGGCGAGTTCCCCAAATGCTGTTTCCACCAGACCAGCAGGACGCTGCGGCCACGGGTAGACAAACGGCCAGGCCAGCGCGCCGGAGAAGGTTGCATGCGCGCCGATGCCGAGATTGCGCGAGGCGCGGATCGCCATCTTTACCTGCTCGACCGCCCAAGCCTGACGCGCCTTGGGATTGCCGCGTACTTCCGGTACTGCGAAACCGTCGAAAGCTTCATCATAGGCGGGATGCACAGCAACGAGCTGGCCCTGCAAGTGGGTCGAAAGCTCCGTGACTTCGACGCCGTTCTGGCGAGCGACCCCGGCGAATTCGTCGCAATAATCCTTCGATTCAGAAGCCTTTTTCAGATCGATCAGTTGGCTGGCCCATGTGGGAACCTGCACCCCGGCATAGCCTTTTTCGGCAGCCCATTTGGTGATGCCATCCCATGTGTTGAACGGCGCTTCATCGCCTGCAAACTGCCCAAGAAAAATCCCGGGGCCCTTGATCGTCTTCATCAAATTTCTCCTGAATCTGCCCGGACCCCGCCATCAACCGGCATCGAGCAATTTGAGAGCGCGCTTCGCGCTGCATATCGGGAATGAAAAGAAAAACCGTGCGCCTGCCCAGACAGGCGCACGGTATTCAAGCACCTTAGAACGGCGAATCCGGGAAATAGAAATCCTTCGCATTGTCCTTGGTGACGAGCGTTGCATCGAGGATGTAGCTGCCGCTCACAGGAATCTGGTCATAGAAATGACCGGCGGCGAGTTCCATGGCAGTTGAAACCATTGCTGGCGGATAGAGCACATCAACCGGCACAAGCTTGTCGCCATCCATCACCTTCTTGATCATATCCTTGGAGCCTGCACCGCCCACAACATACTGGATGTCGCTGCGGTTGGCCTGCTTGATGGCTTCGAGAACGCCGACAAGCATGTCGTCATCCTGTGCCCAGACCACATCAATCTTCGGATATTTGGTCAGGAAGTCCTGCATGACACGGAAAGCATCGTCGCGGTTCCAGTTACCATACTGGCGATCCAGAACCTTCACGTTAGAGCCTTCAATGCCCTTGTCGAAACCGTCCTGACGCTGCTGATCGATCGGGATCGGCAGGCCGCGAATGACGACGACCTGGGCATCGGGCGTGGTCTTCTTGATATATTCACCGGCCACCTGTCCAAGCGCCGGGTTGTTACCGGCCACGTAGAGATCGCGGATGGAATTGTCGTTGCTGCTTGGTGCGCGGTCGACCAGAGCGACAAAGGTTCCCTTGTCCTTGATTTCCTTGATGGCGTTGACGAGCGGATCGGGATCGGTCGGCAGAACAACCAGCCCGTCGAGGCCCTGAACGGCCAGATCCTGCAACGCATTGGCCTGCGATGCCGCATCGGGCGACGTCTTGACGATGACGTTGAGGCCCGGATGCTCAGCCATCAGAAGCTTCGCCACGCGTTCGGCATGATAGACGACGCCTGCCGTCCAGCCATGATCGGCCGCCGGGATCGACACGCCGATCGTCACTTTCTTGTCCTGTGCGCTTGCTGCGCTGCCAAAGGCAAGCGCACCCGCCGTCAAGGCGGCGAAAGCAAGCTTCATCAAATTCCCTCGCATAGTCTTCCTCCCAGTAAACACGGGGCTCTCATTCCTCTCTGGCTGGAATCGCCCCAACAATTCCGCCAATCCTTAAAGCGCGTCGCATTTTATCGTACTCGTATGACACGCTTTAAGCTTTTGTTTTCATGCATGTCTTCATCCCAAAACCGGTTCCCACTTTTGGGAGACATGCATTAGACCTATCTTCGCGACAGCGAACGCTGCACCAGCATGGCGATAATGATGATCGCGCCCTGAATGGCTCCGAGCAGATATTCGCTGACGAAGTTCGACAGGATCATGATGTTTCCGATTATCTCCAGAATGAATGCGCCGCAGATCGTGCCCCAAATACGGCCCACGCCGCCGCGCAAAGCTGTTCCGCCAACAACGACGGCGGTAATCGCCTGCAGTTCCCACATCAGGCCGGTCGTGGCCGAGGTAGAACCCAGACGCGGCACATAAAGAAGCACGGCCACAGCGACGCAAAGGCCCTGAATGATGAAGGCGATAGTGCGCACTTTCTTGACGGAAATGCCGGAATAGCGTGCTACATCCTCGTTCGATCCGACTGCAATGACATGGTGGCCATAGCGGGTCCGATAAAGGACGAATGCCGCAAGCGCTGCCGTCACGAAAATCACGATAACCGGCACCGGCACGCCAAGAATGGAACCAAAATAGGCCGGGCGATAAAGCGCCTGAATGTCCGGATTGCGCAAGGTGATCGCGCCACCTTGCGACAACCATGTGGTGAGACCACGATAGATGCCCATAGTGCCGAGCGTGGCGATAAATGGCTCGATGCCGCCAACCGTCGTTATCAGGCCATTCAACAGGCCGCAGGCTGCACCGACAATCAGCGCCAGCATCACGGCCGCAATCAGCATCATCACCGGATCGGCAATCACTCCACTATTCATGAACAGGATCATGATACTGGCGACAAATGCCACCATTGCACCCACGGACAGGTCGAGCCCGCCGGATGAAATCACATAGGTGGCACCAAGCGCGATAATGGCGATAAAAGCGCTACGCGTTGCGACATTGAGAAGATTGTCGATGCTGATGAAGTTCGGGTTGGCAATCGTGCCCAGAACAAGCAGCAGGGCGAGCGCTATGAACGGGGCAATTGCCCGCAGATCCCAATCCTTGGACGTCCTCGCCACTGAGCTTTTATCGGTCGCAACCTGTGTCATCTACTTCCCACTTTATTGTTTTTATGCGGCATTTTCGGCTTCAACGCCGGTTGCAAGCACGACGATGTGATGTTCCGTCATGCGGTCGCCTGTCACCTCACCGGCAATCCGCCCTTCCCGCATCACGACGATGCGGTCGCAGATACCGATCAGTTCCGGCATTTCCGACGAAACCACGATGATCGATTTCCCCTCATCGGCCAGATTGGCGATGAACTGATAAATCTGTTCCTTCGTGCCGACATCGATGCCGCGTGTCGGTTCATCGATGATGACGATGGACGGATCGAGCATCATCATCTTGGCAAGCAAAAGCTTCTGCTGGTTGCCTCCCGAAAGCTGGCCTGCCAGAATGTCCTTGCGGCCTGTGCGAATATCGAACTCGCGGATTGCATCATCAAGTGCAGTGCGTTCCCGGTTGCGGTCGATCTGCAAACCGCTCACGAATTTCTTCAATGAAGCTAGCGTGAGATTGACGCCCAGGTCCTTGGACAGAAGCAGCCCTTTGCCCTTCCGGTCCTCGCTGAGATAAACGATCCCCGCCTTCTGGCTTTCATGCGCATTGCGGAAATGAACCGGCTTGCCATTGTGGCGTGCATCCCCCTTACCGGGTCGCAGACCGACGATCCCTTCCATCAGCTCCGTGCGTCCGGCGCCGACCAGACCGGCAAAGCCGAGTATCTCGCCCCGGTTGAGATGGAAGCTCGCATTCTGCACGTAGCCGGGTACGTTAAAGTTATCGACTTCGAGAATGGCAGCGTTGTCATGCTGGCTTGCGCGGTCAGGATAAAGCTTTGAAACGTCACGACCGACCATCAGCCGGGCCATGTCCGATGGCTGCAATTCCGAAGACAGATGTGCTGAAACAAGCTTGCCGTCGCGAAGCACAGTCACACGATCGGATATTTCCTTCACTTCCGGCAGGCGGTGCGAGATATAGAGAACTGCAACGCCCTTGGCGCGAATGTCGCGAATGACTTTCAGCAGCGCTTCCGTCTCAAACGGTGTCAGCGAAGCGGTCGGTTCGTCAAAAATCACCACACGATGCGGCACCAGCAACACGCGGGCGATCTGCACCAACTGGCGCTGCGCAATCGACAGGGAGCCGACAACCGCATCCGGATCGATATCGGCGCCCAGATCACGAATGGCCTTGCGCGCACCTTCGCGCATCGATTTATCATCGACAACCAGTCCACGGTTAAGCTCGCGACCAAGATAGATGTTCTGCGCGACGGTCAGATCGGGTGCGAGGAGAATTTCCTGATGCACCAGCACAATGCCCTGCGCTTCGGCCTCCACTGGCCCCGAGAAAGTAACCGGCTTGCCGTCGATGCGGATTTCTCCGCTCGTAGGACGCTCATTGCCTGCAAGCAACTTCATCAGCGTCGATTTCCCGGCTCCATTCTCGCCGATGATCGCATGGACTTCGCCGCCGAAAATGCGCAAATCGATATTTTTCAGAACCTGAACAGGACCGAATGATTTGGAAAGCGACACAGCCTCCAGCAGTGCTGGCCTGTCATCTTTGCCCGGCACACTCATGCGCAGCCGCCCACTGCGAGCTGCCGCATTTTGTGCTTGTTGAACACACTCTTCCCCGATGCTTTCGCCGATACTTCTGGCTGCACGTGAACTCCTCCCAAAGCGTCACGATAAAAAGCTTAGCTTTCGTTTTGAGGTACGTAAAGCAAAATATGCACTCCAAGGTGTTATCAAACCGGAGGAGCCCTGACCTTACAAGGCTTCTGCCGTTAAACAGAAAGGTTCCGATCAATCATCCTGATGGATCGGTTCATCGACAAATGTACCGCCCTGATAGACCGCGAGTGCTGAATCCGGCGCTGGTCGCGGCGTTGTCTTCTCCAGCTCGACCCGGAAACGTTCCGCATTGTCCTTGGGGTGCCAGCCGAGAAAACGGGCATGGTTGTTGTCCCACCACACCGAATCGTTGTTCGAAACACCCCAGATAACGGGACATCCCAGCATCGGCGCCCGGAAAACACAGTCAATCAGACCGGCGAAATCGTCATATGACATCCAGGTCGAAAGCATGCGATGATTGCGCGGCTCCTCAAAACAGGAGCCGATACGAACGATTGCCGTCTCCTGACCGAACTTGTCATGATACATGCTGGCAATGGACTCGCCGAAGCATTTTGAAATGCCGTAAAGACCGTCTGGACGTGTGGGCGCCTTTGCGTCGATATATTCGTCCTGTCTATAGAAACCGATCGTATGGTTTGAGCTGGCAAAAATGATACGCGGACGGCCATGCGCCCGCGCGGCTTCATACAGATTGTACATCCCGACGATATTTGCGTTGAGTATCTTGCTGAAAGACGCCTCGGTCGAAATACCACCGAGATGCAGAATACCGTCGCAACCTTCGACAAGACGCATGACTGCATCCATATCGCCGAGGTCACATTGAACCAGCTCTTCATTGAGTTTGGCTTTGCCGAGATCGGCAACGTCGGACAGGCGCAGCAGCTCGGCTTTGCCGGCCAGTTTATCTCGCATTACGCGCCCGAGTCCGCCCGCAGCACCGGTAATCAGAAGTCTTTTCACGAAAATCTCCAATCGGACGGGATAGGGCAAAATTCGACCGTTCGGCTTGTGGGCGTCAGAGCCCTCGTGAACGGTTATCTTAAGGATGGAAAAGCAGCGTCCCCTCCCAGGTACGTCGCCGAGACAACCATCATACATGTCCAAAAATGACGGTCAACGCCGACACAGACGGCAACCTATCGCTTCCGACGACGATACGGAAGATCACTGATCCGGTAACAGGCTAGTAAGATTATCGATGAGCGGCGACCGGTTGTTCTTCATCGAAACCAGCCCCAGCCGAGCCAGAAGCGGCTCGCCTTCGATTGGACGGTAAGTCACTCCGGCCAGCTTGATCTGGGCAATGGCAGCGGGAACAATCGAAACGCCAAGATCGGCAGCGACAAGGTTTACGACCGACGGCATCTGCGGTGCTTCCTGCGCCACGATCATTTCAAAGCCTGCATTCCGACAAGCCTCAACCACATCGTCGTAAAGACTCAGCCCCACAATACGCGGGAAAAGCACGAAAGCCTCGTTTGCCAATGCTGAAATTGGCAATTTGGGGTGAACTGCAAGCGGATGATGGCTCGGCAGGGCGATCAGCATCGGCTCATCAGCCAGCCGTTTCATGCGCACATCCTTGGGGTTTTCCAAACCGGGTCGGATGAAGGCGGCGTCCACTTCCCCCCTGACCAGCTTTTCCATCAGAAGATGGCTGTTCATCTCCGTCAGGGTCAGCCGGACATCGGGCCATCTGGCGCGAAATTTACGGATCGTGCCACTGACGACCGGATTGAAGGCAGACGAAGCGGTAAAGCCCAATGCCAGCCTGCCGGTTTCTCCCCGTGCCGCGCCTTGCGCTGCGAGCTTCGCCTTCTCGGCGGCGGCAAGAGAAGCCTTCGCTTCACCGAGGAAAGCTGTTCCTGCTGCGGTCAGTTCGGCTCCATGCGGCACGCGATAAAACAGCGCAACACCGATCTCGTTTTCGAGGTCGCGTATCTGCTGGCTGAGCGGTGGCTGGCCGATACCGAGCTTCGCAGCCGCGCGTGTAAAATTGCCCTCTTCGGCCACAGCCAGAAAATAACGCAGATGACGCAGTTCCATCGCCATATCCAAAAGCTATCGTAATTGTCACTTCCATATATTGGACAAATGAAGCGTCTTTGACTAGATCAAAAAGCGGGAGGATTTGAAAAGGCAAAGTCATGTCACGCCTCGCAGAACGCAGCCTCGACAGCGTCAGAACACCGGAAAGCCAGCTCAAGCTCGTTTCAGCTCCCACGGCAACCGAACAGAAAAATTATCTCGTCAAGGGCACGCCGGCATTCCGCAATGCGAGCATCGCGCTGTTCCTGTCCGGCTTTGCGACCTTCTCCCTGCTTTACTGCGTCCAGCCGCTGATGCCGCTTTTCGCGCATGATTTTAACATCACGCCTGCGGCCAGTTCCTTATCGCTTTCCGTTTCGACAGGCTTTCTCGCCTTTGCAATTTTCGGTGCTGCCGTCGTATCTGAGCGCTTCGGACGCAGGACACTGATGTTCGTCTCGCTCCTCGGCTCAGCACTTTGCACGATAGCCAGTGCATTGGTGCCGGACTGGCATATGCTGCTCGTCATCCGTGCCCTGCAGGGCCTGCTGCTTGGCGGCGTGCCTGCGGTCGCCATGACCTATCTGGCGGAAGAAATCGACCCGCGCGGCCTTGGCGCTTCAATGGGCCTTTATATTGCTGGCAATGCATTCGGCGGCATGGCGGGCCGTGTCATTGCCGGAACGCTCGCAGAGTATTTCTCCTGGCGCGTCGGCCTGGCAGGTATGGGCCTGCTGGGACTAGCCGCATCCATTGGTTTCCTCCTCCTGCTGCCCGCCTCGCAGAACTTCGTCCCGCGTCCCGGCTTCAATGCACGGTTTCACCTCGGCGCGTGGATCGGTCACATCCGCAACCCGGCCTTGCCACTGCTCTTTGCCATTGGCTTTCTCGTGATGGGTTCATTCGTCACCATCTATAACTATATCGGTTTCCGCCTCGTGACGGCGCCTTATAGCCTCAGCCAGACAGCGCTCGGCGCCATTTTCACGGTCTATCTGTTCGGCATTGCAGCTTCATGGCTTGCTGGCAGAATGGGCGACAGGCTCGGCTATTTCACCGTGCTTCCCATCGGGCTTGCCATACAGGCTGCGGGCTGTCTTCTGACCCTCTTTGCACCGCTGCCTGTCATCATTGTGGGTATCATCCTCGTGACAGTCGGCTTCTTCGTCAGCCATTCGGTCGCCAGCGCTCTGGTCGGTCGACTGGCACTCCACACAAAGGGACATGCGTCATCGCTCTATCTGCTCGCCTACTATCTCGGCTCCAGTGTTGCCGGTGCAGCGGGCGGCTATTTCTGGGTTGCGGATGGATGGTCTGCGGTTGCCGAATTCACCTTTGTCATGCTTGCCATTGCGTTCGCAGCGGCACTGGGTGCAGCCCGCCTGTCAAGCCGGAACTGAGATTGGACAAAAAGATAAAATTTTATGGAACCATCTTCATTCCAGAGCGTTCATGCGGCTCGGAAGGAGAATGATTGCATGCAAATTGTCGATGCTCTGGTCAAAAGATGCGGCAAGGAAAATTCCTATCAGGTAGAATTCATCGGTGAAGATGGCGAAACTGTTTGCGTATCCTTCCGCCACGATTCCGAGGAAGAGCTGAGCCACCATGACGCCATTGCGAGCGCGCTTGCCAAGATGGCGCCGCTCACAGCTTATGGTGCAGCGTTCATCAGCATCCTGTCGGCCAACAAGTTGAACACGGCCGCCACAGCGGCCTGATAAGTTCCAATAGGAAAGCCCTGCGCTCCAGCCGGAGCGCAGGCTTTTTTTGTGTCTCTTGATCTGCCTTTTTGAACCGCTTTGGGATTGATATCCTTCTGAAAATTGCCTAGCTGCTTGACAGGAGCGAAGCAATTGACGGAGGTTCGGACATGAGCGAATTGGCCGACTGGTTATCGGACACACATCCGGTCACACGAAAGAATGCGGCTGAAGTTGTATTCGACGATATTCGCTCGGCCATCACATCCGGTCGCCTTGCCGTGGGCACCCGCCTGCCCTCTGAAACTCAACTCGCTGGCCGGTTCGGTGTCAGCCGCCCAATCGTGCGCGAGGCGCTGCGGTCACTACAGACACTGGGCCTCACCCAGACCCGAACAGGTAGTGGCACCTACGTCCTGAATGCTTCCCCCGCGAGCGAACTGAATTATGGCGGCTATTCCGCGCGTGATCTGATCGAGGCACGCCCGTTCATCGAAGTGCCGGCGGCAGGCTGGGCAGCCTTACGACGCAGCGCCGAACAACTCGCCAACCTGCTTGAACTTTGCGACAAGATGGACCGCCAGACGGACCCACAGAAATGGGAATTGCTCGATTCCGAATTTCACTGCGCGATTGCCGAGGCTTCCGGAAACACGGTCTTCTCCAAGATTGTCGCTGATGCCCGCGAGGCGCTGATCCAGCAATCTGAACTCGTCAACCTGATGTCTGGCCGCCGCGAAGCTTCGAATGTCGAACATCGCCTGATTGTCGAAGCTATTGAGGCGGGATCGGAAGCTGATGCCCGCGCTGCAATGGAAGCGCATCTGAGCAAAGTCAAGACTGCTGTAACGACGATCATCGGCAAGGATGAGGTCTGACACCACAATTGCAGGACCACTGCTTTACACAGGATTCGCGCAGATTATTCATGCCAATCCGGCTTGGCGCGGCATTTTCATGCCAGATAAGCACAAGCCGGTAACACTTTATTCCTGCTGATTTTTTCCCTGCCAGCCTATTTCCGAAATGCATGCGATGCTTCTCATTTGAAGCCGAATACTTGACGCGCGTTCTGCGATATGCGTTAAAATCGGCTTCAAAATCTGTCATGCAGCTTTACAGAATTCCCATCAAATAGGGATGAATTCCATACCCTCATTGAATGACCGGCGGCGCGCCCTAATTGGCCTTTCACGCCGAACGGTCGCCTGTCGAAACCGCGCCCTCAGGGAGGAGCAATGCCGATCGAAACCATGAAAGCCACCCCGGCCGAACGCGAAGTGTTCGTTGAAGAGGACCGCGGTTATCACAAGGCCCTGAAACCGAGGCAGATCCAGATGATCGCCATCGGCGGCGCGATCGGTACCGGACTCTTTCTCGGTGCAGGCGGACGCCTCGCAATGGCAGGTCCGGCCCTGGTCTTCGTCTATGCCCTCTGCGGCTTCTTTGCCTTTCTGGTGCTGCGTGCACTGGGCGAGCTGATCATGCATCGCCCCAGCTCCGGTTCCTTCGTCTCCTATGCCCGCGAATTCTACGGTGAGAAACTGGCGTTCGTGGCAGGCTGGATGTACTGGCTCAACTGGGCCATGACGTCGGTGGCAGACGTAACGGCTGTTGCGCTCTACATGAATTTCTTCAAGCATTATGTGCCGTGGCTGCAAGGCATTGACCAATGGGTGTTCGCACTGACGGCCCTTGTCATCGTGTTGTCGATGAACCTTCTGTCGGTGAAAGTGTTTGGCGAGCTGGAATTCTGGTTCAGTCTCGTCAAGGTCATTGCGCTCGTGACCTTTCTGGTTGTCGGCATTTACTTCGTTGTTTCCGGCACGCCGATTGACGGTCATTCGGCTGGCTTCAGCATCATCACGGATAGCGGAGGCCTTTTCCCGAACGGCATATTGCCTGCATTCATCATCATACAGGGTGTGGTTTTCGCTTATGCATCCATCGAGTTGCTGGGCACCACAGCGGGAGAAACCGAAGACCCGCGTAAGGTCATGCCCCGCGCAATCCGCACCGTGGTCTTCCGCCTTCTCGTCTTTTATGTAGGTTCTGTTCTGCTGCTCTCGCTGCTTCTTCCCTACACAGCCTATTCTGCTGGCGAGAGCCCGTTTGTGACCTTCTTCGGCAAGATCGGCGTCGAAGGTGCGGATATCATCATGAACCTCGTCGTCCTGACCGCGGTTCTGTCGTCGCTGAATGCCGGGCTTTATTCCACCGGGCGCATCCTGCACTCCATGGCCATTTCCGGCTCGGCGCCAGCCTCACTGGCCAAGATGAACAAGAACGGCGTTCCCTATATGGGCATCGCGGTTACCGCTGTCGTCACTGTCATCGGTGTTGTTCTCAATGCTGTCGTGCCTGCGGCAGCCTTTGAAATCGCGCTTAATCTCTCCGCGCTCGGCATCATCACGGCATGGGGCGTCATCGTCCTTTGCCAGCTGAAACTTTGGCATCTTGCGCGTCGCGGCGAAATCGTGCGCCCGGATTTCCGCATGTTCGGTGCACCTTACACCGGCATCCTCACACTCGCATTCCTGCTTGGCGTGCTTGTCCTGATGGCACTCGACTATCCAGTCGGCACATGGACGATTGCTTCGCTGGTAATCATCGGCCCTGCCCTCATCCTCGGCTGGTATATGATGCGTGAACGCATCCATCGACTTGCTACCGAACGTGCTGTAGACGCCAGCATTCCCGGTAAGTGAGAGGATTCGGAAATATGACGCTTGCAAAGCCTTCCATAGCGGTGATCGCCACTGGCGGCACCATCGCCAGCAAGCGCGGGGAAGACGGAGCAAGCACACCGGTCCTGTCCGGTGAAGATCTGCTGGAGTTCGTACCGGGCCTTGAAGCGGAGCTTCGCCCGGTCGACCTGATGGCGAAGGATTCTGCAAGCCTCACCCTTTCCGACATGCAGCGCATCAGCGATGCCGTCGGTTCCTGCCTCAAGGATGGCGACATCGACGGCATCGTCGTCCTGCACGGAACGGATGCCATGGAAGAAACGGCGCTGCTGGTGCATCTGCAGCGTCGCATCAGCAAACCCGTGATTTTCACCGGAGCACAGTTTACCGCCGACCACCCGCAGGCGGATGGGCCGGAAAATCTCGCCGCCGCCATTCGGCTTGCCTGCGATCCGGCCAATGCCGAGAAAGGCGTCCTTATTGCCTTCGGCGGACGGATCATACCGGCTTGGGGGGCATACAAGTTCAACAGCGACAGCGCCGACGCCTTCCGCTCTGCACGTATGATGCAGATCCAGAGCCCGACGCTTCCAGCCCCTGTCGGTGACCGCCGGATCGACACGATTGCCATTTATCCCGGCTGCGATGCCCTCCACATAGAAGCGAGCATTGCAGCCGGTGCCAGCGGCATCGTTCTTGCAGCGCTCGGTTCGGGCAATACCACACCCTGCGTTGTCGAAGCTGTCCGCGAATGCTCGCGCCGCAATGTTCCCGTTGCAGTTTCAAGCCGCGTACCGGAAGGCCTGTTGACACCCGGCTATGGCGGCGGTGGCGGCGGATATGATCTTGGCGAAGCTGGAGCCATTCACGCACATACGCTTCGCCCCGGTCAGGCTCGCATCCTGCTTGCCGCATTGATCGCCAGCGGTAGTTCCAAGGATGCAATGATCCGCGCTTTCAGCGACGACGGATAAGCAGGTCAGCCCGGAAACTGGCGGTAGCATTCTTCCGCCACCTGCCGCAGGCGTTCGCGCGAAATCTCGCCGCTTACTGCATAACCAAGATCGCTGTCGATCCAGTAGAAAGTTTCGACACCATCGCTTGAAGCAAAACGGAAGCTCGTATCGCGGTTATCCGGATTGCGGCCGACGATCACCGAAAGCCGTTTTCCAGCCTCGTCCTCATACATGAAGAAGGCGCCCGCCTTGCCGTCAACCGGCAACAAACGCCCACCGACAAGCTGGAAACCAAGCGAGCGGAGATCGGGAACGCGGAGATCGGGTATATCAAGCCGCTTGCCAAGCCATGTCGCCAGATGCGCCTCTTCATTGGAAAACACCTCGACCGGATGCCGCACTTCGCTGGCATAGATGAGATACGCCGCCTGGGCTTGCTGCGGCAGGGTTTGCGCACTCGCTATTTGCGGCTCGGCTTCCGCAAGCAGGCGCGAACCTGCAAAGCCGCCTGCGCCACCGATCAGCAAGGCTGCCAGAACCGCTGCTGCAACGGCCCCGCGATAGGTTCGCGACTGGCGTATCCCCGCTGAGCGGATCAATGCGGGATCGTCATTCTTCGCCTTGGCATAACCGGAAAAGAGTTGCCTGATGCCTTCGTTCTGACTGCGCCACTCGGCAACCAGCGCCTCCTGCTCGGGGTTGTTCTCAAGAAGCCCAGCAATGCGCGCATGTTCCGCATCGGACAATTGCCCGTCGACAAAGCCAAGCAGTTCCGCTTCGGTTATGGGAGAATTGCGTTCTGTCATCAGTTTCTCCGAAGCGTTACGATATTCGAACCGCTCATATGTTCGGCAAGGCGATGTCTTGCCCGTGAAAGCCGCGACATGACGGTTCCGACAGGTATGCCCAGCATTTCTGCCGCTTCGCCATAGCTGTAGCCTTCAACAACGATAAGCATCAGCACCGCGCGGTTATCTTCCGGCAGGGAGTTGATCGCCTCTTCAAGCTGCTGCAACTGGAACGGATCGGTTTCCGTCGCCGCGACACTGACATTTTCCGCAGCATCCAGCGTTTCATGTCGGGTCCGGGCGCGGCTTTTGTAGCCATTGCGGTAAAGATTGGTCATCATCGTGAGTATCCACCCACGCAGATTGAGACCACGCCACTGGCCGCGCCGCGACAGCGCCTTCGCCACGCAATCCTGCAAAAGGTCCTCGCCTTCGGCATCGGACTTGGCAAGGCTGCGCGAATAACGCCGCATGACCGGCAGGAGGGCCAGAAGCTGGCCCTCGAAACTTTCGGGAGCGGGATGGCTCACATCGGCCTCATGGCTTTGCGGCGTGCCAGACTCCATTGACGCCGTCTCCGGTGACATCGCCGGGCTTCTTGTCCTTCACCCAGTAATAGAGCGGCATTCCGTCTTTCGCCCATTGCTCGCTGCCATCCTTGCGCTTGACCAGCGTATATGCGCCGGAAGCCTTTGCTCCCTTCATCGCCATGAAGGGCGGCCAGTTCTTGGCGCAAGTATCATAGCAGCTGGATTCACCCTTGCTATCCTTGTCGAAAGTGTAGAGCGTCATGTCTTTGGCGCCTGCCAGAACCTGCCCTTTCGAGCTTTCCATCGTCTTGACGGATGGCGCGGCCAGCGCGGCTGACGCCGCCACTGTAGCGATTGCCAGTACGGACATAAAACCAAACGTTTTCATGATCTGCCTCACGGGGTTCCAATCGCGACATGCGATATGGAGATAAGACAATCGACGACCGCGATTTATTCCCGAAGCCGCAAATATTTTTCCGTTCCAGCATCAGAGTGCCATCAAACCCATTGATTAGCAGGCTCTAAATATTATATATAGCTACACATATAATAGATAGCTATACAATGTCTCAGTCAAAACATGATCTCGAAGCGGCTTTCACAATGGAGCTTTCCACGGCCGCGCGCAAAATGCGTAACCTGTTCGATTCCCGCGTCCGGGAACGCGGGCTGACGCTGGCACGTGCCCGCGTGCTCCTGCTTCTCGCCCAGCAGCGCGACTGGAACCAGCGCGAGTTGGCAGATGCTCTGGAAATCGAGCACCCTTCCGTGGTGCGCCTTCTGGATGGGCTTGAAAAGCAGGGATTGATCTATCGCGCCGCAGTTGAAAGCGATCGCCGCGCGAAACGTATCGAGCTGACGGGTGAGGCGCAGGCGCAGGTGCGCGAGTTGCAGGAAATCACCCGCAACATCCGCTCCGAACTGCTGCAGCGCATAGACCGGCCGACACTGGAAGCAGCCCTTACTGTTCTTCAGGAAATCAGCCAGACGGTGGAAACGACACTCGCGGGGAAAGACCGCTAGAACCATGTCGGAAGAAGACAAAGATCAGCAAGGACAACAGGCTTCCCCGGCAAGCCAACCGGCTGCAACGCCTGCCGTTCCGCATATGCCGGTTTACATGTCCGCTATCTACATCGCCGCGTCTGTTCTAATGTGGTCGACGCGCGGTCTCAGTATGTATTTCATCTCGGCCAACACGCAGCAGATACAGGGATCACTCGGCGCAACGCTGACGGAAACCTCGTGGCTTATCGCAGCCTATATGGCTCCCTATGCCAGCCTGACGATCCTTCTCATCAAGATACGCACCCAGTTCGGTCTGCGTCGCTTTGCGGAAATCGCGATTGCCGTTTTCCTGATTTCTTCCCTGCTGCATCTGCTTGTCTATGATATCTGGTCGGCGATCCCGATCCGCTTCATTGCGGGCGCTGCTGCGGCGCCGATCTCGACCATCGGCTTTCTTTACATGCTCGAAGCCTTTCCGCCCGCCAAAAAAATGACTTGGGGCCTCAGCCTTGCGCTCACCTGTTCGGCTGCAGCAGGCCCACTGGCGCGTGTCATCTCACCGCTACTTTTCGATATCGGCCAATGGCAGCAGCTCTATATGGTCGAAATCGGCCTGTCGCTCGCAGCCTTCGCCGTCGTCTATATCCTGCCGATGACACAAGCGCCGCGTGCAAAAGTGTTGCACTGGCTGGATTTCGTCGCTTACGGACTGATTGCCATCGGCTTTGGGCTTCTCGCGGTCGTACTGGTTCAGGGCAAGAACTATTGGTGGTTCGAAGCCCCCTGGATCGGCATATGTCTGGCGATCTCAATCGCTGTTCTTGCCTGCGCTGCCGCAATCGAACTCAACCGCGAGCAGCCGCTGATGAACCTGCATTGGCTGTTCCAACCGGAAATCCTGCGCTTCACGCTGATCCTCTTCATATTCCGCATCGTGCTTGCCGAGCAGACAACCGGTGCGGTCGGCCTCTTTCAGGCATTCGGCCTGCAGGACGGCCAGAGCCGTGGCCTTTATCTCGTCATTCTCGCTGCATCCTTGGCGGGGGGCATTACCTGCGGCATGTGGATGAAGCTTGAACGCGTATCGTTCATCTTCGGGCTGGCGCTGGTCTTCATCGCGGTCGGTGCCTTTCTGGACAGCCATGCCACAAACCTGACCCGCCCGCACAACGCCTATCTCAGTCAGGGCCTGATAGCCTTCGGCGGCGCCCTGTTCCTGCCCCCGGCCATGCTTGCCGGCATCACCAAGGCGCTGAAACAGGGACCGACCTACATGACGAGTTTCATCGTCATCTTCCTGTTCACGCAGAACATCGGCGGTCTTATCGGCTCTGCCGTGTTCAGCACATTCATCGCGATCCGCGAAAAGTATCATTCCGCCTATCTGGTGGAGCAACTGGTTATGTCCAACCCCGTCGTCGCCCAGCGCGTTCAGGCGCTCTCCGGCACCTATGCAAAGGTTCTGGCTGATCAGGGACTGACGAAGGCCGAAGGGCTGGCGCTTCTCGGACAACAGGTCACCAAGGAAGCGACGGTGCTGTCCTATAACGATGCTTTTCTCGCAATCTCCGTCATTGCGGGCCTCTCGCTCGTTTGCCTGATCGCCTATCGCTTCTATGAAAACATGCACACCCACCATAACGCTACGGTGGCTGGTTAAATCGACGAGTATTTGAAAATGTCAGTTGGAAAACAGTATATTCGCGGCGGCCTCGCTCTCATCATCGGCCTTGCAGGCGTTCTGATGGTGCTGTGGGCGTGGCAGTTGCCGCCTTTCAAACACACCGTCGAGACAACCGATAACGCCTATGTCCGTGGACAGGTGACGGTTATCAGTCCGCAGGTCGCCGGTTATGTCACCAAGGTCAATGTCAACGACTATCAAGCCGTAAAACAGGGCGACCTACTGTTTGAGATCGATAGCCGCAGCTATCAGCAGAAGCTGGATCAGGCGCTGGCCGCACTCAACAGCAAGAAGGCAGCCCTGGCCAATTCAGAACAGAGCCAGCGTTCGGCTGAAGCGACGATCCAGTCGCGGCAGGCACAGATTTCCGGCGCCAAGGCAGCACTTGAGGTGGCCGAAGCCAATGCAAAGCGCGTCGAGGCCTTGCTGCCGCGCGGTGTGACCACGCAAAGTTCTGCCGATACGGCTCACGGCACCCTGCTTCAGGCGCAGGCCTCCGTCGAGGAAGCTCAGGCAGCGCTGGCCGTCGCACAACAGGACCTGCAGTCCATTATCGTCAATCGCGACAGCCTCAATGCCGATATCGCCAATGCGGAAGCAACCGTTGAACTGGCGCGGATCGACCTGCAGAACACCCATATCATTGCCCCGCGTGACGGTACGCTCGGCGAAGTGGGCGTGCGTCTCGGTCAATATGTGACAGCGGGAACGCAGCTCGTCTCCGTCGTACCAAGGATCAAATGGGTAATGGCGAATTTCAAGGAAACTCAGCTCTACGGCATGAAGATTGGCCAGCCGGTCACATTCACCGTTGATGCGCTGCGTCATGCGGAATTGAAGGGGCACATCGAAGCTTTCGCGCCTGCTGCCGGTTCCGAATTCAGCGTCATCAAATCCGACAACGCGACCGGCAACTTCACCAAGATCACCCAGCGCCTTTCCGTTCGTATCGCCATCGATGAAGATCAACCGGATGCGGCACGTCTAGTGCCCGGCATGTCGGTGGTCGTCCGTGTCGACACACATGCTGAGCCAGTTGCAAACTAAAACAACCGCAACTTACGGGCATGGAACGCCTCGGCGTAGGTCTCAGGCGCGCGGCATTCCATGCCGCGTAGCCGGGCAAGCCCGCGAAAGGTTTCCGCGTCAAACCAGTCCTTCGAGCGCTGCGTGCCGAAGTGTTTCATCAACAGGTCGATCTTGCGATCCATGATCGCAGCCGGCAGCGCCGAATAGGCGTTGGGCTGGCCCAGATCGCCATCCCATTTCGGGATTTCATATTCAAGGATCACCTGATCCCGAAACAGGTTCCATGTCAGCTCGTTGACCGTGCGGTGGTCCTGATGCGCATCGCCATGGCGATGAGTAAAGACCATATCCGGCTGCCCTCGCCCGCGCTGTTCGATCAGCCATTGTTTGATCTCACGGCTTTGCGCCGGGAAATAGCTATCCTCGAACGAGGCAAGATGAATGTTGAAACTGTCGATCCCGCGCAGAAAATCGCGCGCGGAAGCCTCTGCCTCCGCGCGCCTTTCTTCGTTTCCCGACAAAACACACCACTCCACATGCAATGGCGTGCCGCTCTCGATCAGGCTCAGAAGCGTGCCGCCGCAACCGATTTCGATATCGTCGGAATGCGCGCCCAGACAAAGCAACTGCAGCGGACGGCTCTGATTTGCGAGCGAGCGCAGATCGATCATAGCGCTATCGCGACATTGGTAGCGCGTCGTTCGGCCTCTTCCGCCTTGTGCTTCTTCCAGGGCATGTCGCCCTTCTCCACCATATCCTCAAGCGTCTGCCAGTCGCGCAGCGTATCCATGGAGCGCCAGAAGCCCTCATATTTATAGGCCATGAGCTGGTTTTCAGCGATCAATCGCCCAAAGGGCTCAAGCACCAGTTCCTCGCCTTCGCGCATATAGTCGAAGATTTCCTTGCGGAAGAGGAAGTAGCCGCCATTGATCCAGATATCGGAGGTGTTCGACGTCCGGAAAGCCCGCACGTCTCCGCCTTCGGCAATATCTGCAAGGTGATAGGTCAGCGGCGGGCGGACGGCGAGGAAACAGGCAATCTTACCGCTGGCACGGAAACGTTCCGTCATGTCGTCGAGGTCGACATCACTGAGCCCGTCGCTGTAATTGGCGAGGAACATCTCCTCATTCGCCACATGCGACCGTGCGCTCCAGAGCCTCTCGCCGATATTGCGCCAAATCCCCGTATCGAGCAGCGTCACGCTCCAGTCACGATCCACTTCCTCAAGCAATTGCACATTGCGTCCGCCATCCGAAACCACACAGTCCGCGAAGGTCTGCGGGCGGATCGTCAGGAAGAAATCCTTCACGACATTGGCCTTGTAGCCCAGGCACAGAACGAACTCATTGTGCCCGTAGTCGCTGTAATATTCCATAACGTGATGCAGGATCGGCTGATGGCCGAGCGGAATCATCGGCTTCGGGATGTTCTCCGAATATTCGCGGATTCTGGTTCCAAGACCGCCGCAGAACAGAACGACTTTCATGACTTACCGCTCCTCTGTGAGTAGTGCCGGGTCAATCAACGTGACGTGTGGGATCGGAATGATGAACTTCGCGCCCCACTCGACCACGTGCTGCATCTGCCGGATGATCTCGTCCTTGAAGTTCCACGGCAGGATGAGGATGTAATCGGGCCGGTATTTGTCGATCGCCGACACATCGTAGATCGGAATGTGCATGCCTGGCGTGAAACGCCCGTGCTTGTACGGATTGCGATCGACCGTGAAATCCAGGAAATCCGTGCCAATGCCGCAATAGTTCAGAAGCGTATTGCCCTTGCCCGGCGCGCCATAACCGCAGATGCGCTTGCCGGCATTCTTGGCTGCGATCAGGAAGGACAGAAGATCGCGCTTGGTGCGCCGCGTCTTTTCGGCAAACTGCTCATAGGTCGAAATCTCGTTGAGGCCGAAACTCTCTTCGCGCTTCAGAAGCGCCGCCACACGCGGTCCTGCCTTCCGCTTGCTGCTGTTATGCGCAAGATACACCCGGAGCGACCCGCCATGGGTTGGCAGTTCCTCCACGTCGATGACCTTCAGGTGATGGCGGTGCGCCATGTACCGGATCGTCAGCAACGAGAAATACGAGAAATGCTCATGATAGATCGTGTCGAACTGGTTTTGTTCGATAAGATTGGCGAGATGCGGAAACTCCAGCGTAATCACGCCTTCCGGCTTCAGCAACAGCTGCAGACCACGCACAAAGTCATTGAGATCAGGGACTTGCGCCAGAACGTTGTTACCGATCAGGAGGTCGGCCTTGCGTCCTGTGCCAACCAGTTCGGCAGCGAGCGTCGAGCCAAAGAAATCCACGCGCGTCGGCACGCCCTTGGCAATGGCCGTTTCGGCCACATTGGCCGCCGGTTCGATGCCGAGGATCGGGATGCCCTTCGGCAGGAAATGCTGCAGGAGATAACCATCATTGCTGGCGATCTCGACCACGAAGCTGTTTTCGTTCAGTCCCAGCCGCTCGGTTATCTCGTCGCAATAGGTCTTCGCATGGCTGACCCAGCTGGTGGCGAAAGACGAGAAATAGGCATATTCAGTGAAAATCTCGGCAGGCGAGAAATACTCCTTCAACTGCACCAGATAACAATGATCGCAGACAAGCGCGTAGAGCGGGTAGTAAGGCTCCATGCGGTCGAGGCGATCCGCCGTAATGAAGCTTTCGCAAGGCGGCGACATCCCAAGATCAACAAAGGTGTGTTTGAGTAGTTTACCGCACAGGCGACAGCCGGTCTGCTCTTGCGCCATGCTCGTGCTCCGCGAAATATCCGGCGTCTGGATGGTCATACGTCGTTCCTCGCCTCAACGAACCTTCGGACTGGTCCGTTACGGGTTGATGGGGTTGAACTCCGATCCACGTCGGATAATCAAAACTACTAAGCGGCCTAAAAATTGCCGAGACTGTCATCAGGGGCGAGCCGTACATACGATCGGGCGCAACATTCACCGGACGGACTACGAGGAGTAGGTACCCGATCTTCACCCTATGGCGACGTGGGCGTAGGCACCTACCTCATTCGGACAGGTTGGCCTCGCCCGGAAGGCTATTTGGATGCATCGAAGAAACTTCTATCGCCCGATAATCCCGCTGTCAGAATGCGCATGTATGGAAATCGGAGCAAAACATGCGTTTCACTTCGCTCAACATCGATGGCGCCTGGTCTATCGAGCCGGAAAGGCTTGAAGACGAGCGCGGCTGGTTCGCGCGGGTCTATTGCGAAGCCGCCTTCGCGGAGCGGCAGATGGAAACGCATTTTCCGCAGCACAGCCTGTCTTTCTCACGCGAAGAAGGAACATTGCGCGGCCTTCACTACCAGAACGAGCCACATTCGGAGACCAAACTCGTCACCTGCCTGCAGGGCGTCATCTGGGATGTTCTGGTCGATCTGCGCCCGCATTCACCCACCTACAGGCGCTGGGCCGGCGTGGAACTATCCGCCGAAAACGGCGTCCAGCTCTACATCCCCGAAGGCTGCGCACACGGCTTCCAGACCCTGACGTCTGACGTCCTCGTGCGCTACATGATCTCGAAGCCCTATGCGCCTGATTATGCGACAGGTTTACGCTATGACGACCCGTCGCTCGGCATACCATGGCCGAACAGGCCAAGCGTCATTTCCGACAAGGATCTGGCCTGGCCGCTGCTTTAGCTCTCCACCAACAAGCCTGCATCACGGAGCCGGTCTGCGGCATCGGCAAGGGTTGCGAATGGCAGTTTCGCACGTTCTACCATATCGAGAATGGAGTGCTCGCCATCCGCCAGATTGAGCACCCACAGCAGTGCCATGGCGTTTTGCGCGGCGCGACTGTCTCCGCCCATGTTTCCATAAAGGCCACGCCGCCCGAGTTGCGGCTCCCCCTTTGGCGACGTGTTCAGCGGAAGCCAGTTTCGCTCAGCAATTTCAACAGCCTGCAAGACCATGTTGAGCGATTGCTCAAGATAGTCCGGTTTGATGAAATCGAGATTGTCGGCCGATGTATGATATTCTGGAAAGGTGCCATAGAGACTACGCTGGAACATGCCGACCGGCAGGTTGAATCCGGGTGAACAGAACTGGCGCTCGTCATAGCCGTAGGGCCAGAAATCATGCATCGTCGCATTGGTACACCCGGCAAGAACATGCCCCATGATGCGATCAATCTCCGCATCGCCGCGACGGCTGCGCTTGTAATTCGGCCCGCCAGCATCGCCAACGCAGGACAGGACCAGCCCGTGCCGGACCAGCCCCAATTGCTCTTCATTCTGCTTTAGCCATGCAAGAGCGCCGAAAGTCGCCGGGCCGAAAAGCAGCCGGTAGGTCAGGCGCGTGCGCCGTGATTGCAGCACTTCGCCAAGACGCGCCAGCAGCGCCAGCCCGGAACAATTGTCATTGGCCAGCGACGGGTGGCAAAGATGTGCCGACAGGATGAACGTCTCGTCGGTTTCTCCCCGGTGAATGAACTCACCAAAGGTCAGAAAACCGTCGCGGCGTTCCGCATCAATCACAACGTCATAATCGCCGTCCTGCATCGACAGTAACTCGTTATGCGTCATGCAGAAGCCCCACGCTTCCGCATGGTAGCAGGTGCGATAGGGAATGAGGTCCGGCTGATCAGGCAGCGTATGAATATGCTCCTTCAGCGCGTTGAGTGGCATTCGCGCCCGCACAGGCACGCTGAAATTCACCACATGCAGATTGTGCCGGGCAAAATCAACGACACGATTGCCGTTCATGTCCGCGATATAGGCCTCACGAATGATCCATTCCTGCGGCGCTTTCCAATCATAAAGCGGAGTGCCGGTTGGAACCTGATGAACCGTCAACGGCAGATGTTCCCCGATGACGGCAAGCGTTTCGCGCACGCCATCACCGGCGAGACTGCGGCAGACTGGATAGAGGCGGGCAGCAAGATCGTAGATGGCTATCCCGTTCGACAACGGCGGAATGGCAATTTCAACGCCCTTGTGCCCGCCCCCCGTATCCATCACGCCGTTGCCCGAAGCGGTTGCGGTTCATCGTCGGCGCGCCGCAGATCGGCATCCAAGACCCCTTCCGCAATCAGCTTGCGAATATGCGCAATGCGCTGGAAGCGCGGGCCCTCAAACTCCTCAAGCGTCAGCGTCGAGCGGCTATAAGCGGCAAGCAGTTCGCGCGTCCCGGCAACGGCATCCCATTCCGGTTTTGCCTCCGGCAGCACCCGAGCCAGCTTTTCGAAGCTGACGCGATAGGAGCGCGTATCCGGTCCGGCATCGTCTGCATATTCGATACGGCAATCGGGAACATTCTCGGCGACGATGCCCGCAATGTCGCGGATGCGGTAGTTATGCTCCGTCGAACCGACATTGAAAGCTTCGTTCCAGACTTTTTCGCGCGGTGCTTCCATAGCCGCCATGAAGGCGCGGGAAATATCGCGGATATGCACGATGGGTCGCCAGGGCGTGCCATCCGATTTGAGATAGATCAGCCCCTTCGTCACCGCCCATGCCACGAGATTGTTGAGCACGATGTCGAAACGCAGGAAAGGCGAAACACCATAAGCCGTTGCTGGACGCAGATAGACCGGGCAGAAGCTTGAATCTGCCAGTTCCCGGATCTCCTGTTCCGCCCGCACCTTGGACCGGCCATAGGCCGTTACCGGTTTCAATTCACCAGTTTCGTCGATCAAATCAGCATCGCTGATGCCGTAATTGCTGCAGGATGATGCAAACAGAAAACGCCCGACACCTGCCCGCTTGGCCGCTTTCGCCATGGCGACACTTGCCCGGTGATTGATGTCGTAGGTCAATTCCTCATTGAGATTACCCAGCGGATCATTGGAGAGCGCGGCTAGATGAATGACCGCGTCGAACCCTTCCAGATCGCGCGGCGACACATCGCGCACGTCCTTTCGGATGGTCGGCACGTTCATAACGGCACCGCCTTCTTCAAAGAGGCAATGTTCGTAAAGGCCGATGTCATAGCCGGACACTTCATGCCCCGCATTCATGAGGACCGGTACCATGACCGATCCGATATAGCCCTGATTGCCCGTAACCAGTACTTTCATGTCCGACTCCTCAAGCTTTGATAAATGCATGTTAGCCAGAGAGGACAGGAGCGACGACTTGACCGAAGGCATGCCCGATTAGGACATGCGTTTATGAAAAGCGTGAAAGGGCGTATCGCCTACCTCTTTTGGATGGGTCGCAGATGCTCGTCGCTGCCGATCAGCAGAATCCAATCGGTTCCGCCGCCGGAATTTTGCACCTGCTTCGGCGTGTAGGTGGCAATCGGCCCCTCCACCCTCGGCTGGCCTGCATCGGCAAACTTGCCGGAAACAGGGTCATACCAGACGGCCTTCCGGCCATCTTTCACGACATTTTTCTGTACCTTGAAATCGTTGGCGTCCCCGTAAACCACCGACAAAGTGCCATCAGGCAGCGATACGGCATAGCTTTTCGCGCTGACCAGAACAGCTCCTTCGCCATCTGGTTTAAGTTGCGGCCAGGGCAGTTTGTCGAAGAGCCTCTTCAACGCCGTCATCGACTGTGCGCCGGGGCTGTCGAGCGCTTCCCGCCAGCTGCGATCAGCAGTGAAAACACCCGGCCCGGTAAAATGCCAGATGGGATTATTGCCAAAGAACTGTCCGGCAGCACCGGCAAGCAAAGCACCATAGGCGTTGCGCCGGATCATCTGTGCGGTCGTCTCCCGCTCGAACTCATAGCCCCCCTCCAGCAAAATAACGGGCATTTTGTTCGGTCTGCGCCGCTCGGAAACCGTGGCATGCACATCGTCATAGGTATAAACCGTATCGAAACTCAGCCAGGACTGATCGGCCCAGAGTTCCGCCGTATTCGTCTTGCGGCCAGAGTGCACCGTCTGGAGGGCGTCTGGATCAACGCGCGCTATGCCCTCAGCCATTTGAGAGACAAGCCGCTGATCCGGTGCATTAAAATCGCCGCCCAAGACCCAGACTATATTATGAAATTCCTTAAATCGTTGGGCTATCGCCTCGCCATAGACGTGCATTTTCAGTGGACCGGCGACCTCAGCCTTCGAGAACCAGCCCTGACTGTTACCGTTCACGCCCAGATAGGCGGGAGCCAGAAAAACAACTATCCCCAATTGCTCCGCCCGCCCGACCACCCAAGCGGCGTGATCAAAGTATTTCGGGTTGAGATCGCCAAAGGCATCGCCCTTGAACGGTTTTTCACCATAGGCATTGGCGGGTGGATGACGGGAGAAATAGTGTTCGACAAGATTGACCAGAATGGCGTTGAAACCGCGCTTCCGGCGATCCTGCAGATAGATCTCGACATCCTCGCGCTTCAGTTCGGCGATCAACGACCAGGCAGTATCGCCCTGCAGCAAAAACGGTTTACCCGTAGCATCCTCGAAAATGCGCCGATCCTGGCTGATCTTGATCGGGAACGAAGCAGCTGCATCGGACGATCCTGCTGCCATTAACAGCAGGATCGTGGCGATCATGGCCGCTGCAAAACGTTTCATCGCATCGTCGGCGGATAGGTCGGCGCTTCATTGAAGCGGCGATAGACCACCTGTGAAGGACGTCCGGTCAGATAAGAGCTTACACCGTCGTTCAACGCCCGGACGTAAACGTCGAGCGCACCGTCGATGGCATCCACCGTGCGCGCAATGTCGGTGTCGCTGTGGGTATAGCTCACGACCAAAGATGGCATCAGCACACCGCGCCGGATCGTTTCCTGAAGAAACAAAGTACGAAATGCCTGCGACGGCTGCCCTTGCTCGTCGAGCGTTCCATAGGCAAGGCAGCAAGGACGCCCGAACAGGCGAACATGGTTCTGCAGGCCGTGACTGGCAATCGTCGCATTCACGCCCTCTGCCAGTTTGGAACCTTGCTCATAGAGCCTTTCGATCACCGGTTCGTCGCGATAGATGGTCATCGTGGCAATCGCGGCTGCCATGGCATGGGTTTCAGCGCCATGGGTGGTCGAAAGCAGGAAAACGCGAGGATGGTCGGTCTGTGTCAGTCCACCCAGCTGCATATATTCCGCCTTGCCTGCCAGCGCCGATATTGCAAAACCGTTGCCCAGCGCCTTGCCGAAACAGGACAGGTCCGGCTCGACATCATAAAGCTTCTGCGCGCCGCGCATATGCCAGCGGAAGCCGGTAATCATCTCGTCCAGAATGAACAAGGCTCCGTTTTCATGGGCGATGCGCTTTGCTTCCTGCAGGAAGTTGTTTTGCGGTTCGTCAGCCTTTGCAGGTTCGAGGATAATGGCTGCAATACGCCCCGGATAATCCTCGAACAGGGCTTCAACGCTTGCAATATCGTTGTAACGGAAAGTTGCCGTCAAAGCCGAAACCGAAGCTGGAATGCCTGCATTCATCTTCGTCGTTCCAATGAACCAGTCATCGGTCGAGAAAAATGGATGATCGGCACAACAGGCAATCATGTCACGTCCGGTATAGGCACGCGCCAATCGCACCGCGCCGGAGGTCGCATCCGAACCGTCCTTGCAGAATTTCACCATCTCGGCGCTGTCGATCAGCTCCAGAAAACTTTCCGCGCATTCGACTTCGATGGCACTTGGGCGCGTAAAATTACATCCGTCCTGCAAGGCGTCGCGCACGGCGCGCACGACGGGCGGGTAGGCATGGCCAAGCCCGACCGCACGATTGCCCATGCCATATTCGATATATTCATGGCCATCGACGTCGAAGACATGCGAACCGGACCCGCGCTGGATGAACCCAGGCGCGAGTACCGGATACTGGTCGTCACCCTTGGCATAGGTGTGACAGCCGCCCGGAATGAGCGCGTGCGCCTTGCTGGCGAGCAACTGAGAATTGCGGAACTGCGATGTGAAAAGGTTCATGCCCCTTCTCCTTTCTTATTCACAGATCATGCTGCCGACCATCTCGTATGCAGGCGCTCGCGCACCTGACGCAGCCAGTTCTTTACCGGTTTTGGCAAGCGACTGCGCAAACTGGAATGAAGTGCGTTCGGCATCGACCATTGCGAAAGCGCCAGTGGTGGCGCAATGGCTGGGCGATCCTCCGCGAGATGTTCGAGAAGACCGGCATAGGCTCGACCAGCAATATCGTTGTCGAAGACCGTTTCCACTTTCTGCTGGGCGGCGGCTGCCATGCCGGCAAGTAGCTCTCGGTCGCGTGCAAGCCGGTTGATATGACGCGCTGCCTGACGGAAATCGCCGACAGGAAACAAGAGCCCGTCCTCGCCATCGGTGACAATCGTATCGGTCACACCAGCGATCTTCGAGACGACCGCCGGGCATCCCTGGCTCATCGCTTCAATGAGCGTCAGGCCGAAACCTTCAAAGCGTGACGGCATGATCATGACGTCATGCTGGTTCACCAGCCAGGGAACATCGGCAGGCGCAACCCAGCCACTAAAACTCACCTTGTCGCCGAAAGGCGCAAGACGATGCCGCAGCTGTTCCAGATCGGGACCATTACCGGCGACCGTCAGGTGATAGGAGCAATCGAGCTCGCGCAGAATATTCGGCAGCCAGAAAATGCCCTTCGAGTTGTCTTCCATCCGCCCCAGATAAAGCAGGCGAAGCGGGCCGGACTCATCCGGCTTTTGAACATTGCGCGACAAGTGAATGTCCCGGTTCAGTCCATGCGGGATGACAAGCGTGCGCGACGCATCGAAACCATGCTGGCGCACGAGATCGTCGCGGCAGCGTTTTGAAACGCCGACAGTTGCGTGAACATGATCGCGGATTGCCCGCGCCGCCGCGTAGGTGCCGGGTGTGATATTGTGCACGATCATGATGCGCAGAATATCGGCGGGCAGATAGCGCGCCAGATTGGTTTCGAAACGGTTCGCAAGAACATTGACGAAAACGGCGTCGAAATGGTTTTCGCGCAGGAAGCTGATCATATGCCTTGCGCGGGTTTCTTCATCCAGCACACCCATGCGGTCGATGGCATCGCCCTTGCGAAGCGCATCATCAAGCCCCTGCCCTGTCGGCACATTGACCGTATCGCCAGCAGCGCCTGCAGCAAGCCAGCGAAGCTCTATGCCCGACTGGGCAAGCGAGGCGCGCAGACGCGTGAAAACCGAATAGGTCCCGCCTATGTGAGGACGGACAAAGTAAGCACATTTCATGGCCAGAACCTTGTTGCCACAGAAACACCTCAGGGGAGACAAGACTTCGAGGGAACAACTCCCTCGAAGCCTTACTCCGGTATATCGGGGGGCAATGGATATACCGCTGGCCAGTGTATCGAAATTGCTCTGCCACGCATTTCGGCTATGAGGGGTACACCCCATCCTACAATAGAGTATGGTGTTCACCCTTCTGCCAGTTTTCCTGCAGGTCGGTCTGGCCTAAGCTTGTCGGCGCAGCGGGAGACACGCGCATGAGAATAGGACTTTTCGGGCAGTTTGGTTCCGGCAATACCGGCAATGACGGTTCGCTGGAAGCCATGTTGCAACTCTTGAAGCGTAACTGTCCCGACGCACAGCTTGTCTGCATCTGCTCCAAACCCGATATCGTTGCGCAGACATTCGATCTTTCAGCTCATCCGGTCTCCCAGCCCGATCCATCCAACTGGCTGCTCCGGGCAGTCAACAAAGCGATGCTGCATTTTCCCCGACGAACAGTCGGTTTCAGTTGCGCGCTTCTGCTTGCTTCTCAGCTCGATCTCATCATTGTGCCGGGTACAGGCATACTGGATGACTTCAACGAGAACCCCTTTGGCTGGCCTTTTGCAGTACTGCGTTGGTCGCTGGCGGCCAGACTGACCGGCACGCGCATGATCTTCGTGTCGATCGGCGCCGGACCGGTCGATCATCGATGGAGCCGGTTCTTCATCCGTCAGGCTGCAATGCTGGCGTCTTTTCGTTCCTATAGAGATCAAATCTCTCATGACTTCATGAAACAGCTGGGCGTAAAACCCGCTCAGGATTTCGTCAGTGCTGATATCGCCTTTGCATTGCCAACGGTTCCTGATCAAAATCGGGATAGGCCGGAACAATGTGTGGGCATCGGCGTGATGACTTATCGCGGGTGGAAAAAGATGGAGAAGGATGGCGATGCCATCTACAGGGACTATGTCTCCAAAGTAACGACACTGGTGACCAGGCTTCTGGCCAGCGGGCGTCAGGTGCGTCTGCTGATCGGAGACAAGGGCGACATAGAGGCGGCTCGCGATATACTGGAGCAGCTCGCTCCGGCGGAAGCGAACAAAGTCGCATTTGAACCATCCGCTTCCCTGCACGAACTCATGCAACAGATCGCCAGAACCGACGTCGTTATCGCAAGCCGCTACCATAATATCGTCTGCGCGCTGGCCATGGGACGCCCCACAATCTCCATGGCTTATGCGAGCAAAAACGACGCTTTGTTGCACGATACCGGACTGGCGGTATTCTGCCACCGGATTGACAGTTTTGATCCTGAAACAATCCTCTCCCAGGTCGACTTTGCTTTCGAGCATCAAACGATTTTGACCACGCAGGTGAAAGCCGGTGTGGAGCGCTATCGCAGCCGGCTGGCACGACAGGAAGAGCTTCTTCACACCACATTTCTCGACAATGTCAGGAGTACGGCTGATCCAGCCATTCAGTCACTACGACCGAACTAGTACGTGTTTGGAAGAGCCCTATCTTTTTGTTTTTACACGCATCTTGATCCGAAAATCGTTTCGGATTTCTCGGGATGCGTTCTAGGCGCCACGTCCGCTTCGCCACGCGGAACGCTTCAACAGATAGTCGAAGGGTGGCATGACAGCGAGCAAGGGCTCCCGCTTCAGCGCGAATGCCATTAGCGAACCCGCCACTTTCGGCCTCCGCGCCAAATTGGAGATCGCTGACCAATAAGCCCGTTTGGTAAGGCAATCCTGAACCATTGCAAACAGACGGTGTTGATGCGGCAAGCTGGCACCTTCATGATCGAAGAAGGACCGGAATCCTGCCTCGAACTCGCGGTTCCAGGACAGAATACCATTCACCGTCGCCGACCGGTTCTGGGGATGCGACCGCGCAAAAGCCTGTATCTGGCCGGTAGCGGCGACGGAACCGCGTGTGGCAATGCGAAGCCACATTTCGAGATCGTCAGTATGGGAAAGCGACGTGCGGTAATATCCCATCTGTTTCTGGATCGCAGTCCTCACAACCGCAGTCGGGCCTGTAACCGGGTTAAACGCATGCCGGCAGGCAAACTCAATGAATTCTTCCCCGGACCATATCCGCCACTCGTCCGAAGCGGGGGACGTGGCACCTGTCACGCGAGCTTCACCATCGTCGGCTTTTATCCGGCCCGTCGCGCCATGCGCGAGATGAACGTCGTCGCGTTGCGACAGCATTCTTGTCGCCCTCTCCAGAGCCCCTCTCGCCAGCAGATCATCCGAACACAGGATCAGGAAATATTCCGATGCGGCCCAGTCTATGCCCTCGTTGAACGAAGCATGCGGCCCCAGGTTTTTCTGACGGAGCAGCAGCTGGACACGGCTATCGCCGGCCGCAAGGCTCTTGGCAACCTCGACGCTATTATCTGTCGAGGCATTGTCGATGATCAGCAGACGGACATTGACGCCTGATTGTTGCAAGACGCTGTTGGCGCAGGCGGAAAGATAGCGACCATAGTTGAAGTTGGGAATAACAACGTCGATTGTCGGCTGTTCCAATTTGCATTTGTCCATGACAGGCCGTCCTATTCTGCAGGGGTCGACGCCGATCGGGGCACAAGCCGCGCCCGAAGCTTTCCGAAAAGCCAGCTCAGCGATGGCTCGACCTCGGCAGCGAAGGGATGGCGCACTAGGAATAGCGCGCCCAGCCAACTCACCACCGCGATGAGGCCCATCACGACGCCTCTGGTCCAGGGGATTTCCAGCGAGAAGCCATCAGCGGCAACCATTGCAAGCGGTATGGCCAGCGCAATCAGAGTCACAAGACCGCTTTTCAGCAATTCCCGACCAAGTACGGCATAGGAAAAGGCCACGTGCCTGCGCACGAAAACGATGGCTATGACCATCTGTATGGGCAAGCTGATGAACTGACCCAGCGCGACGGCAAGCAGCCCATAAAATGCAGCTGTGCCTATAACGGTGAGTGCGACCAGCCGCGAAATGAGGTTGGACAGGAAAGCTTCGCGATTTTCACCCAATGCCATCAGCAAGGGATAGGTCAAGATCGCAGGAAACCAGAAGAGGCAGGCAAGGCTGAGGATCGCCACTATGGGCACGCATTCAGTCCAGTCGGGGCCGAGAACGATGTGCACTGCCGGATAGGCGAGCAGCGCCAGCAATGCCTGTGCCGGCCAGTAGGCGACGGTAATATAGGACAAGGCGCGGATGTATGACTGGCTGATATCCGCTCCGGCACGAACTTGCGCCGAAAGCATCGGGAACGCCACGGTGAAGACGGCTGAAAGGATGATGCGATCCGGCAGACCGCTCAAAGTGTCGGCACGGTTGTAAATGCCAACTGCCGATATGGGCATGAAACGCCCGAGCAGAAGCTGCGGAAGCGTCATGCAGATCTTGTTCAGACCAGCATTGCCTCCAAGATAAATCCCGAACCGCCAGGCCGTGTCGAAACTGGCCAATGACGGGCGGAACAGATTTTTCAAAGGGTGGATCGAGACAGCCAGCCCCGTTGTTGTCAACGCGCTTGCCAGTAGTCCGAAGGCAAAACACATATGCCCGAAACCGCTGAAGGCCATGGCAATGGTTACCAATGCGCCCAGACCGGCCCCGGCGGTGCGGATGCGCGCCAATGTTCCGAAGGCCATGTCGCGCTTCAGCAATGCGACAATCGGTAAGGACAGGCTTTCGACCAGCGCGGCCACAATCGTGATGCTGAGAAAAAGCTTCAACTTCGGATCGTTATAGGATTCGGCGAAGTATCCGAGTGCAAAATACAGGATCAGCGACAGCAGAACCGTTACACCCATCAGAAAGGTAAGCGAAGTCCGGATGTCCTGATCGCGTACCTTATCGATCTTTATCAAAAATTCGGGACTGGCGAATTCACGCAGCGAAAACACGACTGCCGTAAGGCTCAAGCCTATCACACCCATTCCGGTTTCGGCTGGCCCCAGAACACGTGACACCGCAGCCACCGTCACAAAGTTGAAGAGCAGCCCTGCATATTGTTCGAGCGCCGCCATGAGGAAACCCCTGCGACTGCCATTCATGATCCGCTCCAACAGGTATTCTCTGGCACCGCCAGCGTTTTCTGCATCATCGTTTCATCCCCCATTCATGACAGCGCGGGCAAAAGCGTCCGCAGGCGCAATTTTCCAATCCTCGCTCAGAATAATCCTTTGCCACAGGCACGAAATGTCGCCCTTGGTGTTAGCACCTGACCTGAAAGGAGTATGCGGCACGCTCTAAAGCCAAGTCGTGGATAGCAGTGTCAGTGCGTAAAAATTTCCGGAGTTTGATCTTTTGCACGCGCCTCGGAGGAGACATGACGAGTCTTTCCTGGATCACGCTTCTGGCCTTCGCTCTTTCCATCGCTTTCTGCCTCGGCTTTCGGGGGCTGGCACGCGAATGGCATCTCATCGACATTCCTGATGCCCGCAAGAGGCATGACGGGAATGTCCCGCTTTGCGGGGGCATTGCCATTTTTCTCTCGTTTTCCGCAGCCACGTTTCTGGCGTTTGGCGTTTCAGGACATGCCAATGCCATGGCCTTGCTGCCAGGGCTTGTGCTCATCCTCGTCGCCGGTGTTCTCGATGACCGTTTCAACCTGCCTGTCGCGCCGCGCCTTGCAATCCAGTTGCTCGCAGCCTTCCTGATAATTGCTATCACCGGGGTGACGCAGACCTATCTCGGGCTTGCTTCCGACGGCATCGAAACTGCCGCCACGTCCACTCCGGAAATGCTTATACAGGTCCTGACCGGACCGCTTTTCCTGATTATCGCGCTTGCTTTCATTGTCGGCCTCGTCAATGCGGTCAATATGAGTGACGGCGTGGACGGACTGGCAGGGTCGGCGAGTGCTGCCGCATTCTTCTGGCTGGCCGTCATCGGCTTCGGGATCGGCGAACATCGCCTCGGGCTCCAGGCGCTCGCCCTTGCTGCTGCCTGCCTCGGCTTTCTGGTTTTCAACATGCGGCATCGCTGGCGCGCACGAGCAAGCCTTTTCCTTGGCGATGGCGGCAGCACATTTCTCGGTGCAGCCCTTGCCGGATTTATCCTCATCCTTGCAAGCGGAACCGCCGCCGTCGCCTTTCCCGTCCTGATCTGGATCGTGATCGTGCCAGTCATTGATACGCTGAGCCTGATCGTGCGCCGCATGTCTGTACGCAGAAGCCCGTTCTCGCCGGACCGGCAGCATCTGCATCATCTGCTGATGGATGCGGGGCTTTCCTGCGGGCAAACAGCCGTAGCGGTCATGGCGCTCAATCTTCTGGCGGGAGCCATCGCCTACATCGCCATCCGGTTCGACATACCCGTCTGGCCGATGCTTCTGGCGCTGGCGGTCCCTGCCGCAGCACACACGCTCTTCGTGCTGCGCATGACCAGAGGCGCACGTCCGATCGTTACCGCTTCGATGGCCGAGGCCAACCCGACCACCAAACCGAACATCACTTATCCAGGGGCAACTTCATGACTGTGTCCGTCCTCATCAGAACGCTTAACGAGGAAGTCAATCTACCTGCATGCCTCGCCTCACTCGACTGGTGCGACGATATCGTGGTGCTCGATTCATTCAGCACTGATCGTACCGTGGAAATCGCCAAAGCAGCGGGCGCGCGCGTCTATCAGCGCGTCTATGACACCGAGGACCGCCAGCGCATGTACGGGCTGACGGAAATCGAGTTCAAACATCTTTGGGTCTATACACCCGACGCGGACGAAATCACACCGCCGGACCTGCGAGATGAAATACTGTCGGTCACCGCTGATCCCGACCGACCGGAAGTGTTTTTCCGGCTTCGCTACAAGAACATGTTCATGGGGCGCTGGATACGCCATGCAAGCCTCTATCCGACATGGATCACCCGGCTGGTCAGGCCGGATCGCGTACGCTTCGAGCGTTCAATCCATGCACGCGCAACCGGAGGTCCGAGCGGCCAGTTACAGGCGCATTTCATCCATTACAGCTTCAACAAGGGGCTCGCCGCCTGGTACGACAAACACAATCTCTATTCCACCGTTGAAGCGGATTTGTCGGCAGCGCGGCTTCTTGAGCGGCGCGTCGATTGGGGTGGCCTCCTGTCGGGCAATCCGGAACGGCGTCGGCGCGCCATGAAATCCCTGTCCTACAATTTGCCGTGTCGGCCGACCTTGCGCTTCTTCTACATGTATGTGCTGCGCGGCGGCTTCCTCGACGGCAAGCCCGGCTATCTCTATTGCCGCCTGCTTTCGGCTTACGAGTTCATGATCGTGATCAAGATGGAAGAGCAACGCCAGCGCCAATCGGCGCTTCTGGCTGAATCTTCATCAGTCAGACGCCCTTTGGAAACCGAAGCACCAGAACGGCGTATGGTATGATGCTGCCCATTATTCTGCCCTGTGCCGTTTTGTTCGGACTGGTCGCCATGTTCTTCTCGGAACCTGTTCTGACCTTGCAGGATGACGGCGGCAGAGCTGATGTGATCGTCGTACCCGGCGGAGACGGACCGCCCCGCGCGGCGGAGGCCGCACGTCTCTGGAAGGAGGGCCGCTCACCGGTGATCCTTGTTACCGGCGACGGGGATTGTCTCTCCAACAAACGGATCATGGTGCGCAAAGGCGTGACACCATCGGCGATTTTTGTGGAATGCCAATCGGGCAGCACCTGGCAGAATGCCCGATTTTCCGCGCCCCTCATGCGAGAAATACAGGCCAGAAGTGCGCTGATCGTGACCAACTGGTATCACTCGCGCCGCGCCATAGCGAGCTTTCGCGCCGCCTGCCCCCAGATGCGCTTCATCTCGTCTCCCATCGGCGGCGATGACGGTCGGCCCGGTTTTCCGACAACACCCACGGACATGGAACTCGTCGTCAAGGAATATGTGAAACTTGGCTGGTATCTGATTTCAGGCCGCATCTTCCCACACGACCTTTCCACGGACGAACCGGCACCCGATCTTTCGGATGTATGCGCTGATGCGGGGGTTACACAATGAACCTCTCACTCACCTGGATTTTCGTCGGTTGCGTCCTCTGCCTTCTGGCTGGCGGTCTCTTCTCCAGACCGGAACGCATGTATCAGTTTCCGTTTCTTGCAGGGGTGATGACCTTCGGCTTCCTGCTGCCGCAGCTTCCCGCCCTCGTATATGATCAGTTTCTGCCTTCCGGCGCTTACGCCAAGACGATGATCATGGGCATTCTGTCGTTCGCAATGCTGATGCTTGGATGGCGCTTGACGAAAAAGCCGATTCAGTTTCTCAGCATGAGTTTCAGCGAACGCAGAGTGCTCTGGGCTGCAGCCGGACTGTCGGCTTTCGGCGCTGTCTTCTATTTCCTCCTTAGCCGTCTTCCAGGAGACGTCTCCATCGGCGTACAAATGACTGGTATGCCGGTGGTGTACCTCTTCTTTGCACAGCTCATGCCCTATGGCCTGGCCATCGCCGTCCTGTGTTTCGCACGGCGTCCGTCATGGTTCGCCATCGCGATCATCCTGTTCGATCTGGTTTTCTATCTGGACCGTATTCTGGTCACAGGAAAACGTGCCGCAGCGATCCAGCTTTTCCTGATGATATTACTGGCAGTGTGGTTCTATCGCCGCATGGTCGTGCCCCGCATCGTCATGTTCGTCGGTATTTTTGCAGGCACATTCCTGATGACCAGCATGGGCGATTACCGTCAGATCACGCGCGCAGCTTCCGGCTTCGTTCTCGACGACATCATGGAGATCGACTACGCCGCCAATTTCAACAAGACGCTGGAACGCGGCGGGCTGGAAATGCGCAATGCCGTGCAACGTATCGACGAGATCGACCGCAGGCTGGAATTCGACTACGGCAAGTTCCACTGGAACCGCATCGTGTTCACTTTCGTACCCGCACAGCTTGTCGGAGCCGATATCAAGGACGCGCTGCGTCTTGATACGCCCGAGCCGAGCCGCGATTACAATCCCGTGACCGGAACGACCGAGACAGGTCTTGTCGATGCGTTTTCGTCGTTCTGGTATTTCGGAGCGCTGAAATTCTTTGTGCTTGCCTGGGCCATGCGACGGCTCTGGGAGACGGCAATGGCGGGGGAGATGCTGGGACAACTCGTCTATATGCTGTCGATAGTGCCCGCCATGCACGCCATTTCCCACCAGACAGACTGGGTCATCACAGTCTGGCTGCACATGGCGCTTTTCCTGATTCCTGTCCTGTCGTTCTGTCGCATCCGCAAAAGCTCCGTTTACCTGCCCATGCCGCCGCAGCGAAGTGCTGCCCTGCCGCAGTTTTCGTAAAGGATGATCGCAATGTCCGTCGCATCGCAGCAAAATTCGCCAATCCCGATCAGCGGTCGCAAGGCTTCGTCACGCCCCATGGAAGGTGGCGCGACTTTCACACTCGGACACCGTGTCCGGCGTTTAGTCTGGCAGGCAAGCTGGCTGGTGCTGGCGGCATGGACGCCGTCGTTCCTGTGGCGCTGGCGCGGCGCGGTGTTGCGTGCCTTCGGCGCGAAGGTTCACAAGACCGCCATCGTGCGCGGCAGCGCGCGCATCTGGTGGCCAGCCAATCTGACCATGGGCGCTCATTCATCGCTCGGGCCGGGCGCGCTTTGCTATAACGTCGCGCATGTCACGCTTGCGCCCTTCGCCATCGTCTCGCAACGCGCACATCTCTGCACGGCCGGACACAATATCGATCAGGCTGATTTTCCGCTCACGGCGGCGCCTATTCACATCGGACCTTATGGCTGGGTTGCAGCCGAAGTTTTCGTCGGGCCGGGCGTAACCATCGGTGAAGGCGCTGTTCTGGGTGCGCGAGGGGTCTGCTTCCGTGATATGGACCCGTGGATGGTTTATGCAGGCAATCCGGCCAAGCCGGTGCGCCCGAGGCGAAAGCCCTGAATTTCAGGCGGCGGGAACAGATCGGAGACGCTTGCTACCAGCAAGCGCGTCGGTCTTTTGCAGCTGAAAGCTCTGATAGGCCGCAATCGTCTGGAGCGCGATGCGCGGCCAGGTGTAATTGGCACGCACGAGCCTTGCACCAGCTGCGCCCATCCGCTTTGCCCGGTCCGGGTCTTCCAGAATCTGCTCAAGCGCTGAGGCCACTGCCATCGGATCGAGCGCGCAAACCACACCTGCACCAGCTTCGGCAACCTCTGGAAAATGGCACGCATCCGTAATCGCAACCGGTACGCCGCAGGCTAGCGCCTCGGTTATGGCGACGCTGAAGCCTTCCTGACGGCTCGGCAGACAGAAGCAGGCCGATTGCTTCAGGGCGGCGATCTTGGCCGAGCCATAAAGCCCGCCAGTCATATGAACACGAGCCTCCAACCCATATTGACGAATACGCTCGCGGAATTCGTCTTCCACCCCGCCATCAGGACCGGCGACCACCAGATCCACATCAGGGAACAGGGGAGCGACCCGACGAAAGGCATCGGCAAGGATGTCGAGACCTTTCTTGTAATGAAGCCGTGATAGAAACAGTACATAAGGCCGCTCCGGCAATCCGGACACGACGATATCCCTGTTACCCTCAACCTCGTTGAGGAAAATGCCGTTCGGGATCATCATCAATGGCGGCTTCAGGCCGAGAGGCTGCATCAGTTCGATTTCGTCTGCATTCAGCGCCTGAATGAAAGCCGCTCCATCGAGCATACCGCGAAAACCGAGCTTCAACGCGATTTTCTTTTTCCATGCACTCTGCCGCATGCTCCAGATATCGAGCATACCGCAGCAGCGAACGCAGTAAGGCACACCAAAACGGCGGCAGAGAATTGAAGCCCGCAACAGATTGGTTTCCCATATACCGTGCAGATGCACGAAATCAGCCGGGCGCACCAGCGCTTCCATGGCTTTCGCAGCGGCTCCGCCGAACAGGGTTTCCCGCAGATCGGGCATCGGCAGCAGCAACGTACTCACCTTGTCAAAGCCGGGGATCGTCAACGCCGCCTCGGCTGCACGACTGCTCACTTCGTCATCGCAATAGCTTACGATCGTCACCTCATGACCGAGCGAGGCTTGCGCTGCTGCCAGCCGCACCACAACAGCCTGTGGACCACCCTTCGCGGGATCGTAGGAACCGATGACGTGAACGATCCTCATGATGCATACACCCTGGAATGTTGTGCCAGCGCCGCCACCAGCCGCTCGCCATAGCGTGAAACGGTGAAATCGCTGGCCCGCTCGCGTGCGCTGTCGCTCATCCGGGCAAGTGTTGCGGGGGTTCCAGCAAACTGCCGCAAAATCTCGGCCGTCTCGTTCACATCCCGGATCGGAACGATGTAACCGTCGATACCATGTCGCACGACGCTGCCAGTATTGTCCGTACAGATGACCGGCAAACCTGCGGCAAGTGCCTCATAAACCGCAGTAGCCGATCCTTCGCAGAGCGACGGCAACAGAAACACGTCCGCCCATTCGAACTGGGCGCGCATTTCGCTGCGCGGTATCGGTCCTGTCAGCTCGACCGTTGCAGCAAGTTTTGCACGCGCTTCCGGTTCTACAGTGATTGGCCCAACCATGCGGAATTGCGCCTTTTCTCCAAGCTCCCGCGCCACTGCGCCAACATAGGGCGAGCCTTTGCGAAGTCCTACCGCACCGACGGTGAGAACCCGCAGTGGCCCAGGAAGACGCGGACCGGGATCGAGCAGAAAACGGGAATCCACGCCGTAAGGCACCACGACGACCTTTTCCGAATTGCAGCCTGCCTCGATCACATGACGCGCAACAAAATCGGAAGGGCAGACCACGGCATCGGCGATCTGCCATTCCGCTTGCTCGCGCGCAGCAAAAATATCGGCATGGACGTCATTTGCGATCGGAAGCTGCCAGCCGGGATTAAGTACCTCTTCCTCATACGACAACTGATCGACGATGGTTCGCGGGGCGATCATTTGCTCTACAGCCGTCCACAAACCCTGTTGCTTGGCGACCGTCAGCAATTCCAGCGCTTCTCCGCTGAAGGCGTAAACGCCACTCGCACCGTGAAAGCCGCTTCCGGCAACCAGCTTGCCGAAGGTTTCCCCTGCCCATATGGCATTGGCCGTTGATTTCGGGCGCGCCTGATTGGAAAGCCTGCGCACGGCAGAGTGCAGGCCAAAGGCAGGAAATGTGGTCATTCGGTCCTGCGGAATTCCTTGCGGTGTACGCCCCACCAGTCGCCGCACCGATGCGGGCAACATTGACGGCGGCAGGCTGTTCAGCAATCGTGGCCACCCCTGAAGCGCGCATATATCCGTATAGAAATGCGCTAGCTTTTCCCGGCTTGCGAAAATGCGCGGTACTGCATAATGCATGCGCGCGCCCAACTGGCTGACAACGACCGACCCATCCATCATAATTCCCTCGGCTGGAACTGCCGGTCGAGAACCGGCATGGCCTGTGGCACCACCTTTTCCTCAAGCCGCGAGATGGCCGACTGCCAGACGGCTGCGCCATATTCACGCGAATAGGCCGTTTCCATCAGATAGCGGGCATTGTTGCCCATCGACATGCGTCCCACAGGCGAATGGCGCAAATGAAGGATCGCATTGACCAACGCATCGACATCGCCCGGTCTCAGCGCCATACCGCACTGAAAATCGCGGACAATCGTGCCGATCTCGCCTTCCGTATCACCGATGAAGATTGTCGGACGGGCCGCCGCGAGGACGCCGTAGAACTTGCTGGGCACGATACAATGTTCCAGCTCCGGCTTCAGCGAAACCAGATGTACATTGGCCGCGCCAAGGCTCTCGGAGAGCTTTTCCACGGGCTGGAATGGTTTCATCATCACATTGGTCAAGCCGCGTCGCTTGACTTCACTTTCGACGAAACCACGCTGCTGCCCCTCGCCGATCATCAAAAAGACGATGCTTTTCATATGCCGGAGCCGCTCCGCAGCATCGAGCACCGTCTTGAACTCGTGTGCGCGCCCGAAGTTGCCCGAGTAACCGATGACGAATTTTCGACCGAGCCCCCAGCCACGGCGCAAGGGGTTCTGCGACGGCTCCACCGGAACGATTTCGTTGCGGTCGGCCCAGTGGTGAACCACGCTCAGGCTTTCCGCCGGAATATCCCGTGTCGAAAGATAATGCGCCATGCGCTCTATCGGACAGATTGTCAGTGCAGACTGGCGCATCGACCAGTTGCGCAGGATCAGGGCGAGCTTACCGGAAACGGTATCGGATTTGATGAGGCCGAGTTCCATTGCCGTTTCGGGAAAAAGATCCATCACCCAGTTGACCAGCTTTGCCCGTCGCAGGCGAACAGGCAGCGCTGCCGAAACGGAAAGAAGCGGCGGATCGGTACAGACGACGCAGACATCGTCCTTGCGGGCATTGGATGCAAACCAGGCGGCCGCGGACAGATGAAAGGTTGCATAATCGACCGCGCGCCCGACAAGTTTGCCCCGACCAAAGCCCGAGGTCCATATGCGATGCACATCTATGCCGTCGATCGTTTCACGCGCGGGCAACACGTCCTTCCGCTTGTCGTGATAGCTGCGGCTTGCCAGCACTGTCGTCTCGATGCCTTCACGCACAAGCGTATGGGCAAGGCTCGTCACCATCCGGCTCGTCGCCGACTGGTCCGGGTAGAAGTAACGATTGGCAAGCACCACACGCATGATTTCACGTCCTGTTGTTCGATCCCGTTGAAACGAGCATCGCAACTGCGCAGCAGATACCGCAAGAAACACAAAGGCATGGCATGCACCGACACCGGGCGAACTGCCTACCTCTTTGGGTGAAACCGGACATACCGGACGCGCCTCAAGCCTCATCCGAAGAGGGATGTTCCGGCCCGCAATTGCCGTTTTGGAGCCGTTCTGCCCACGCAGGAAATCGCTAACATGGTTTCATTGCAGCTTTGGAAAGCTTTGGTCGGAGGGAAGCCCTTGCAAGAGAAAACAGCTCTCATCGTCGGTGTGACCGGACAGGACGGCGCTTATCTAAGCGAGCTTCTGCTCAAAAAAGGCTATCGCGTACATGGTCTGAAACGGCGGTCTTCCTCGTTCAACACCGCGCGTATCGATCATCTCTATCAGGACCCGCATGAGGAGGACATTCGCTTCCGCCTGCATTTCGGTGACCTGACCGATGCAACCAATCTGTGCCGTGTCATTCAGGAAGTGCGGCCCGACGAGATTTATAATCTCGGCGCGCAAAGCCATGTTCAGGTAAGCTTTGAAACGCCTGAATATACGGCCAATGCCGATGCGCTCGGCACGCTGCGTCTGCTCGAATCCATGCGTATTCTGGGTCTCGGCAAGACATGCCGTTTCTATCAGGCTTCCACGTCGGAACTCTTCGGTAACAGCTCGCCCCAGGCACAGAACGAACAGACGCCTTTCGCCCCGCGCAGTCCTTATGCGACGGCAAAGCTCTATGCCTACTGGACGACGGTAAACTACCGCGACGCCTATGGCTTCCATGCCTCCAACGGCATTTTGTTCAATCACGAAAGCCCGCTTCGCGGCGAAACCTTCGTTACCCGCAAGATCACCCGTGCTGTCGCGGCCATTGAACGCGGCCTGCAAGACAGGCTTCGGCTCGGCAATCTCGATGCCCGTCGCGACTGGGGTCATGCGCGTGATTATGTCGAGGGCATGTGGCGTATCCTGCAGGAAGACACCGCCGACGACTACGTGCTGGCGACCGGCGAAACGCACACGGTGCGCGAGTTTGTCGAACACGCCTTCAAGGCCGTCGACAAGGAGATCGAGTGGCACGGTAACGGCGTGGAAGAAATCGGCCGCGACCGAAAATCCGGCAATTGCCTGATAGAGATCGATCCCCGCTATTTCCGTCCGAACGAGGTCGACTTCCTGCTCGGCGATGCATCCAAGGCGAAAAATCGCCTCGGCTGGCAGCATACAACGGGCTTCGACAATCTTGTCACCGAAATGGTCGACTGGGATTTGCGCAACATCATGCGGGAGGTTGGACGCAATGACTTCTACGGCTGACATCACCCCCGCTCCGTTTTATTCACTCGAAGGCAAGAAGGTGTTCGTTGCCGGGCATACAGGCATGGTCGGTTCGGCCATTCTGCGCCGCCTGCAAGGCACGGATTGCGACATCATCACTGCAGCGCACAGCGCACTCGATCTGACCCGGCAGGGACCGACGGAGAATTTCATCAGCGGTCGCAAGCCGGATGTCATCATCATCGCTGCCGCCCGCGTTGGGGGCATCCTTGCCAATTCGCAATATCCGGCAGATTTTCTCTATGACAATCTTGCCATCGGCATGAACCTCATCCGCACTGCCCATCAGAACGGTGTCGAACGCCTGTTGTGGCTCGGATCAAGCTGCATCTATCCCCGCGACGCAGCGCAGCCTCTCACCGAGGATGCCCTGATGACAGGCCCGCTGGAAGCGACCAACGAAGCCTATGCCGTCGCCAAGATCGCAGGGCTTGAATATGCGCGGGCTTGCGCACGGCAATATGGCAATCACTTCATGACGGCGATGCCGACCAATCTTTACGGTCCAAACGACAATTTTGATCCCAACACCTCGCATGTCCTGCCGGCATTGATACGCCGGATTCACGAGGCCAAGGTGCGAGGGACCGACCATGTGACGCTCTGGGGCACCGGCAAGCCCTTGCGGGAGTTCCTGCATGTGGACGATCTTGCCGATGCCTGCCTGCACATGCTGCGTTTCTACGACGGCATTGAGCCGATGAACATCGGGACGGGTGAAGAGATTTCAATCAAGGATCTGGCGCTGACCGTTGCCTGCGTCGTCGGTTACGAAGGTCGCTTTGAACACGACCTCAGCAAACCGGACGGTACACCGCGCAAACTCCTCGACACGTCGCGGATGCGGGCGCTGGGCTGGAAGCCGCAAATTCGTCTGGAGGACGGCCTGCGTGAAGTCTATCGCGATTGGTTGGAGGAAGCCGCCGATCCTGTCGCCGCTTGAAGCCCCCGGAAAAGCGGGACCCGCTTTTCCGATCAAGCGCGACGTTTTCTTCGACATTGTCGATCCTGGACAAGTCTCCTCGGCATCCCTCATGCCGGGGAGACGCGCAGCGTCGTCCCGAAGCACGAAGAGACGCCCCGCCTTCCTAAGTTTCCATTGAAGTGAAACTCTCAACCTATGACGGCGAGCCGCCGACCCTGCTCATATCCAGCTCGACGCGCAAGATGTCACCCGGTTTGATTTCCGTGCTTTCGTTGGCGACGATATCCTGAAAGCTGCCATTCACGATACGACTGATCGAGAACACCAGTTTCTGACGCAGCGTGGCCGCGGAAATATTACCGGAAGACTTGGCGATCTCGGCCATAGCCTGGAGTTGTGTATTGCTGCGGCGCTCCATGCGGGCAATGTTGAGGTCAATATCCTGCAAATTGGTAGCCGCTTCGCTTTTGCGAATTTCTTCCAGATTGGCGATGCGCTGTTCCATGGCAAGCTGGTTCTGTCTCGCCCGTGCAAGAAACGAAGCAAGCTCCAGCGCAGCACGCCGTGTGGCTGACAGATCACGCTCCATGTCACGCAGGTTGGATTTTGCGGCCAGGCCGCGATCCACCAGCGACTTGCTGGAATCCACATTCTCCTGCAACAGCCCGATTTCGGTGTCGTGCAGCTTGATACTCTGCTGCAGGGTCTGGATTTCATCGCCATAGCTCGCTGCTTGCGCTTCAAGCGCCCGACGCTCGGCTGCAAGATTGTTGCGGCGGACGTTGAACACTGTCTTTTCACCGTCCAGCATCTTCTGCGTCAGGGCCACGGTTTCCTTGTTCGCAGCCGCCTGATCCGGCAGAGTATAAGTAAAATCCGTGCCGTTCAGTTCCGCCTCGAAACGGGCCCGCCGGATTGCCATGGCAGTGATCTGCATCTGCAGGTCGACATATTCCTGCTGCGCGGAAATAAGCTGCATCCCGGCAGTCAGGGCTGGAGACTCCGCTTTTCCGGCTCCGCCACCCAGCGCCATGAGTTCAAGCACCACCATTCCGGGCCGGAACTGATATTTTCCCGGCGCCTTCACATCACCAACGACAAATACCGGCGCATATTGATTGATCGTTGCTGTGACCGTCAGTCCCGGAATATGCTGGGATAGCGATCCCGCGATCTTCTCGCTGATCTCATTGGTAGTCAGCCCGGTGACGGAAATATTGCCCACGACCGGATAACCGATATTGCCGTCCACATCGACCGGGTAAAGCCCGGTGAGTGACGGTTGCCCATAAACGGTTACCTGCAGCACGTCATTTGCGCCAACCCGATAGGCTTGTCCGTCCGCAAGCGCTCCAAAAGTCCCGCCGACCAGAATGAGGCCCGAAAGCATAGTGGCCCGAAGATGGGTACCAATGCGATTCTTGATGATCCTGTATGACATGGTTTGCCCTCACGCCTGTTCCTGTGCGCCATCCGCATCTGGTTTCCGGCGCCGCGCGAATATCGCGCTTATGCTCTGCCGTGCTTTCTGCAAGCCCAGTCCGCAAAGCACCACGGGGAGCACTATCCAGCTGCGATAAGACGAAGAATTATGGTTCACGACCGCCAGCGCGGGCTTGCGCCCGAACGACGCCATCGTCTGTATCAATGCATTGGTCGCAAGCTGGTCCTGTCGGTCGGACGGAACCACAAGAAGCGCCGTATCCGTCGCCCGCGACAGGAGAACCGAGCGCTTGTCTTCCATGACCGCCGGCAGATCGACGAGGATGATCTTGTGATCCGCGCGCAACTGGGCAATCAGCTCAGCCAGCCAGTCTCCGTCACGCATCTGTCTGTTCGGCTTGATGATATCAATCCCCGAACCGTGATCATGCACGAGCGTTGCGCCGGAAAGCGGACGCCCTGTAGAAACAGCACCGTAATCGCCATGCGGAAGCCCGAAGGCCTCCGACAGGCCCGACCGCTTGTTTGTTGCATCGATGACTGCAACCGTTAAGCCGGTCGCGGCGATCTGTTGCGCGAGTGCGGTGATCAACAGGGTCTTTCCCTCGCCATCGGACAGGGATACGACAGACAGCGCCAATGAATCCCGGCCGCGTGTCAGTGCCCGCAGACGATCGTGCACGGATTTGATTGCACGACCGAACGGGCTTGCCGGATCGAGACCGCGATTGACGAGAAGCGGCACAGTCAGCTGCGGCGAAACCGGCAGCAACGTCGCAGCCGGAATGCCGGGCAGCATCAGAGATGCCGTCTGTGCGGGCCTGATCTTGTCGAATGTTTCCTTCAGCATGGTGCCTGCAAGTGAAACCAGTCCGCCCAACCCCAGCCCCAGCAGCAGCCAGTTGGCGAGGTTCGGGCTGGCCTTGGCCATCGCCGGCTCCGCAGGCGAGATCATCTGCGCTTCGGGCGCGGCAATGCCGTCCTGTTCGATCAGCTGCTTGTAACGCGTGAGATAGCTTTCATAGACCGTGCGGCTGGCATTGGCCTCGCGGTCCAGCTGCCCGGCCCTGACTTGTGCCTGATTGGCTTCGGCAAGATCGGCTTCCGCATCTTTCAATGCGCCTTCCAGTCCGCTGCGCCGCTGACGCGCAATCTGGATTTCATTGCCAAGGCTCTTGATGATTTCGCCGACCTGGCTCGAAATCTGCTGCTTCAACGCTTCCTGTTCGGCCTTCAGCACAGGAATTTCAGCGCTCTTCAACGCGCCATTCGACTGCAATTCGCCAAGCTGGCGTTCGACGCGTGCTGCCTCATTGCGCAAGGTCTGGATCGCAGGCGAAGCCAGCACCTCGGCCAGTGCAGGCGCTTCATTGTTGTTCTTCAGCTCTGATGCCGTGCGCAATCGTGCTTCGGCGAGCGAGACTGCTCCCGTTGCGGCGACAATTTCATTGTTCAGCGCCGCGACGCGCTGGGCCTGAAAGCTGATCTGTCCCTGATCGCCCGCAAGCCGCGACTTCTGGCGGAACTCTTCCGCAGCACTTTCGGCACTTTCAAGATCGCTGCGCAAGGTACCAAGCTTTTCGCCCAGCCATTCGCTGATACGCCGCGTGGCCGATTGCTGCACGTCGATCTGATGATTGAGATAGGCCGTGGCAAAGGCATTGGCGACCTGGGCCGCATAAACCCGATCGGAAGCGCGATAAGAAATGAAGATCGTATAGGAACGGCCATCATTTGTGACCCGCAACCGTGAAAGAAGAAGGTCGATCTGCTGGCGTTCCCGCATGGCCGGATCGACATCGCGTGCGCTCTTCGCCTGCGATCCTGTATTCGAAGCAGACGACAACACCGTGCGCGAACGGAATTCCGTCGGCACGACAATGTTCTCCGCTTGCAGAATGTCGATGACCTTGCGCGCCATCATACGCGAATTGATGATATCGAGTTCGGAACGCAGAACCGGACTGTCCTGCGGCAATGGCGTGATCGCGCTTTCATTGGGAAGCGCCTGCAATCGCCGCATATCCAGCACCAGCACAGACTCCGACACATAACTGACTGGTGCTGTAAGATACCCTGCGAAGCCGACACCGATGCCTGCAAGCACCGGTACGATCAGCATCATCCTTCTACGTTTTATAGTGTCGAGCAGGTCAGCCACCGGCTGCCGCCCGTTTCCTGCTGAAACGTCGGAGATAATCACCAAAAGTCTCCTTCACGGAACAATTCTATCCGTCGGCCGGGCGGCTTCGCTGCCGCCAGTTGCGCCCTACTGCAAGTCGGAAAACGATGTTTCTGACGGGAACAGCTCGTTGATGATGCAAGCCACTTCGGTACGGTTGGACGCCTTCAGCTTCTTCATGATGTTGCGGATATGAACCTTGACCGTGCTTTCCCGCAGCTTCAGCTCATAGGCGATGATCTTGTTCGCCTTGCCCCGGCGCAGCGCATTGACCACTTCGGCCTGACGCTGGGTAAACATTCCGCCGAGAGGTTGCAGCCGCTGAGAGTTCGGATCGGTGGCGTGACGCAGAGCGAGCACACTGCTGGCTGGAACGAAGGTTCCGCCCGCCATGGCAAGCCGCAATGCTTCAACGCAGACATTCACATTCACCGATGTTGGAATATACCCCTTCACGCCATGGTCGAGCGCTTTGAGAACCTGCGAGATTTCTTCCTTGTCGGCCAGAAGAATGACCGGTGCCGGAGCGCAGTCAGTAACAATGCGATTGAGATAATTTCCGACAGCCGGGTCCGAAACCTTCTGGCCACCGATGTTGAAGAGCACTGCACCTGCGGTGCGGCCCTTGCGCTGATGTTGCCACTGCTCGAACGAGCTGAATGTGGCGATCGACATTTCGATGCTGTGGTTTGTCAATCCATGTGCGAGGCATTCGCGATCCAACGCACGGTTGTCTATGATGACCAGTAGCGGCAACATGCTGTCGTTAGGCTGTTCAGGTTTAAAAGAACTATCTTTTGACGCCCCAAAGCCATTATTCTTTAATTCACTCGTCCTGCTACTGAATTGTGGAGAAATGTTCATCTGTTCGCCCTCTAATCCGACTTATGCGCACGACCCCATTGTTTGCACATCACAATCACGGAAGCGCATCGGTTACCTGTTTTATTTTTCTTCTTGAGATCTAGACAAAACCCCGGAAGCAATTCTTGTTTTTGTTCTTATTTTGATGAAAAGACTGCCTGAAAATTCTTTGAGTGTCATTAACCTAGATTAAGGGTTTCGGCAAAATATGGTTTAGACAAAGCGCGGATATATACCCAATTAGTGGTAGAAATTACTACCTTGCCAAAACAAATGGCCTCGCTGAAACTCTTTAGATATCTGGCCTCCTTGGAAGAGCCGGGGGAAACGAACCGTGGGGGGCGCTCGACTTAAAACTTATATGCACTCATGCTGAGCGAAACGGCAGGTAGGCTCTATGGTGGTAAATGCCGACGAAGCAAAAACGCTGCGCCATTTTCTGGAAAGCGCGCCTATCAGTGCGGTTTTCAATGAAAGCGACCTGAGCGTTCTTAGCGCCCTGCCCATATCCTCAAAAAACTATGCCCCGCACACCGTGGTGAGCAGCCAGGGAGACTGGGCCAATTCGGTTCACATAATAAAGAGTGGTTGGGGCTGCATCTATCGCGATCTTCCCGATGGTGATCGCCAGATTCTGGACTTTCCCATGAAAGGTGATTTTCTGGGTTTCCGAACCGGGCTCGGCTTCAACTATTATACCCTGATTTCGGTTACCGAGCTTTCTGTCCTCGAAATCTCCCTGGATCATCTCACCGAAAGCCTTCTCAACTCCCCTCGTCTTGCCATGACATTCATGGAACTGATGGCGCGTCAGCGTGCCATTCTGATTGAGCATCTCATCAGCATAGGCCGCCGAAGTGCACTTGTGCGTATCGCGCATCTCCTGCTCGAACTGGGGCACAGGGCGCGGATCAACGGAACGGGCGATGAAAACAGCTTTTTCTGTCCGCTGACACAAAGCGAGCTGGCCGATGCGCTGGGGCTTACGCCGATCCATATCAACCGGATGCTGCGTGAACTTCGTGAGGACGATCTTCTCGTCTTCCGCAACAATGAGGTCGAATTTCTGAACCGGTCAGCTCTCGTCCATATTTCAAGCTTCGATGAGCACTATCTGACCATGGAAATTTTCCCGCGCGTAAGGATCAGCCGGTGAGCGACACGCAAAATCACGGATTATTCCAGCAGGAAACTATCGTTGATAAGTCATCAAAACTCGCATACTAAAAATATTATTCATATATAAATTATACCTCAACTTACACATAGAACCAAAGATTAAAGCAGCTGTCATCGCACCGGATATATCGGTAAAGCCTCAAATACGTCGCCACATATTCATATATGCGCTATATATTTATCAGAGAATTGTGACTAGTTTCCGCTTCACCATCGTGCCCGGAGGGGCAGCATTGAGGAGGAGGCTCAACGATGCAAGACAATCTCGTCGATTCCGCCGTTGGCAAGGCGACTAAGCGACTTCTGCCATTTCTGGCAATCATGCTGATCCTGGCCTTTCTGGACCGCGCCAATATCGGTTTCGCCAAGTCCGAGTTTCAGGCTGACACGGGCCTAAGTGATGCTGCCTATGCATTCGGAGCCGGCATATTCTTTATCGGATATGCGCTTTTTGAAGTTCCCAGCAACATCATCATGCACAAGGTCGGCGCACGCCTCTGGCTGAGCCGGATCATGATTTCGTGGGGTATCGTCTCCGCCGCCATGATGTTCGCTCATACGGAAGGCGTCTTCTACACGCTGCGTTTTCTGCTCGGCGTTTGCGAGGCCGGTTTCTATCCGGGCGTCCTGCTTTATCTGACCTATTGGTTCCCCGCGAAGCAGCGCGCACGCGCCACCGGTATCTTCTATCTTGGCGTTCCGCTGGCGCTCGTCCTGGGAAGCCCGCTTTCCGGCTGGTTGCTGACCCATCACGGTATTTTTGGCCTCACCAACTGGCAATGGATGTTCGTGGTCGAAGGGCTTGGCGCATCACTGGTCGGGATCATCGCCCTTTTCTACCTGACGGATCGCCCCGAAAAAGCGCGCTGGCTCTCGGTCGAGGAGCGCGATGCCCTCACACGGGTTATCGCCGCGGAAGAAGCCGCAAAAGAAACACAGGCCCAGCATTCAGCCATGTCGGTACTGAAAGACCGCCGCGTCTGGGCTTTCATTGGCATCTACTTCTTTCTGCAGATCGGCACCGCGCCTTTGACCTTCTATTTCCCATCGCGCTTCGCACAGGCAGCATCGAATGGGCAGATGAATCTTCTTATCGGCTCGCTTCTCGCCCTTCCCTGGCTTTGCTCGGTCATCGCAACCCGTTATTTCACGGTTCTGGCCGACCAGACCAACCAGCATCGGCTTGTCTGCATGGGCATGGTCATCGCTGGAACAGTGGCGCTCGCCGTCATCGGGCTCACCGGCAACCCATGGCTGATGCTTCTTGCGGCCTGCATTGCCGTGCCGGGCCTCACAGCTTCGCAACCTGTATTCTGGAGCCTGCCTACCCGTTATCTGGGCGGGATCGGCGCGGCCAGCGGCATCGCTTTCATTGTTTCCATCGGTAATCTCGGTGCATTCTTCGCGCCGCAAATCAAGAATTGGGCCGATGTCGCAGTGGGCAATCATGATGCTGGTTTCTACACGCTTGCGGCCCTTTGCGGCATCGCTGTTCTGCTTCTCGCAGGTGCCCGCAAGGCCGCTCCTGCAGAGCGAGTGGTCACTGCCAAATAAGGTTCATCTTCGCGAAATTATTGAAACAGAACCCTCGCTCCGGCGGGGGTTTTTCTGTTCCAAATATGTGAAGTCACTCTATATTCAGCGATCGAAATCAACCTTCGAAAGGACTGCACAATGAGGATAAGCGCCCGCAATCGACTAAAGGGAACAATCGTCGAAGTCACCAAAGGGGCAACCACATCCCATGTCCGGATCGATATCGGCAATGGTGTGATCGTTACCTCGTCCATCACCAATGAGGCTGTCGACGAGCTTGGCCTGAAGGCCGGCGCCGCCGCTTATGCCGTGGTGAAGGCATCCGACGTGATGATCGCAGTTGACTGAACTCTGCAATTGAAGCGTTTGTTGCGTGTGAAGAAAATCTTCTTCGCACGCAACCTCCCTTCTTCAACAGTTCGTCACTTGCGACGGGCTGGAATAGTTGCTCCCTTCGTCCTAGATTCAGGGCACATATCAAGGGAGCGCATATCATGACCTACAGCAAGAACCCCGAAGCGATTGCGAAGCTCACGCCGGAGCAATATCGCGTCACGCAGGAAAGCGGCACCGAGCGCCCCGGGACCGGTGAATATCTCTACAACAAAGAGCCGGGAATTTACGTCGATATCGTTTCGGGCGAGCCGCTCTTCGCCTCAGCCGACAAATATGAGTCCCATTGCGGATGGCCCAGCTTCACCAAGCCGATCGAACCCGCCAATGTTGCCGAACTGAACGATATCTCGCATGGCATGGTACGGACCGAAGTGCGCTCGGCACATGGCGACAGTCATCTGGGCCATGTCTTCCCGGATGGGCCGATCGATCGCGGCGGCCTTCGCTATTGCATCAATTCGGCCTCACTCCGTTTCGTTCCAAAAGACCGGATGGAAGCGGAGGGATATGGTCAGTATCTCGATCAGGTCGAAGATATCGGTTGATTTCTATGTCAGGCCCGGACCCGTTTCGGGCCTGAATGCTCTCCAAAGATAGAGGCGACCTTGCCAGACGAAACAAAGAATTCCGTTCGGATTTTAAACCCTGACAATGTCGCACCGCCTATAGCGGCCTATTCACATCTGGCAGTCATTCCGTCCGGCACGGAACTTCTGGTTATTGCAGGCCAGGTCGGCATGGACTTGAGCCGTACAGTTCCCGAAGAGCCGGAAAAGCAATACGAGCTGGCTCTACGCAACATTGTCGGCATCCTCGACGGTCAGGGCCTCACACCGGCCAGTCTGGTGAAGCTGAACATCTTCCTCGTGGACCGGCTCAACCCGGAACGCGCCAAAAACATCCGCGCTGAGTTGCTGGGTGACAGCCTTCCACCGACCACGCTCGTTTATGTCGCCGGACTGGCACGGCCTGAGTTGAAGGTCGAAATCGAGGGCATGGCCGCGCGAAGTATTTGAAATAAAATGCCCGCGATATGGAAATAATTTGCATACAAATTAATTGATCCACAGGCATTACATCGGGCCATGAAGTAAGACTTCTTTCTGTCGCAATGATCACTAATCTGATCCAGCGCACCGCTTCGGCGGAATCAGGCAAATGCGCAGCCTCGGTATGATTATGCTATCACCACACATACCGAGGCTTTCCGGGGCTTTTGGCCGTTTCATGTCCACTACGCCGCCCCATTCCAGATAATTCTTCGCTCTGATAGGTAAATCAACCGGTACAATGGTTGCAGCCACGGCATGATTTCCATTGCAAATAGCGAAAAACTATATTCAATATACTGTCTTACTATTAAAGGACGATCGATTTCGATAACGCAACATTTTGGGAGGCAGCTTGGACAGCGCAGTTGGGGCCTACCGAATTTATTCTGAAAAGGAGTGCTCGGACGCACCTGCACTCGACTGGCCCTATGTTTGCGCACTGCACCTGCTCCGAGAGCCTTTCGAGAACGCGATTTCGGAGTTTCTCGCCTTCGTGGGCAATGCATCGCGGGCTGATCGCGCCTGGATGATTGAATATTCGCCTGATCTGCTGCGGTTTTGTAACACGCATGAATGGTGCAAAGGCGATACAACCGCCTATATTTCCGAACTTCAGGAAACCCCAACCACGCTGATTGGCTGGCTGCACCGCTATCTGACCGAGGGACAGGCCGTCGCCGTCCACGATGTCAGGGGGCTGCCGCGCACCGCGCGCGCCATCCAGGCTGAATTCCTGCGTCAGGGCAATCAAAGCATACTCAGCATACCGGTTTTTCATCAGTGTCGGCTGCGAGGGATCGTCGGTTTCGATACGACCGTGGAAGCCAGACACTGGTCGCGCGCAGAAATCAAAGCCATGTTCCAATGTGCGTGCCTGATCGCACAGGCGAAATATTCGACCTCCGATGAGGAAGCGGTGTCAGACGAAGAGCCCGACCCGACATCAGTAATCTATGTCAGCAAACGCGGGGTAATGCGCGGAGTGTCCCCGGAGGAAATCATCGGGGTGCGCTCGGCTGGCAATTACAGCGAGATATGGCTTGGCGATGGTTCCTCCGTTCTTGATTCCAGACCGCTTGGCATATGGGCAGGCATTCTCCCCGCTAGCGTCTTTCTTCGCATTCACCGCACGACGTTCATAAACGTGCTGCATGTATCGGACTTGGACAGAAGTACCATCGACAAATGGCTGGTCAGGATGCGCGGCATCGATCAGTCATGGCCGGTCTCACGATCCTATCGAAAAGCGTTGCGGGAGCGCCTGGGCTTCTAGCCTTTGTTTCGCCTTATTTTCACCCGTTCGTCGCCACAAAATTTGATGCGAAATAAGCAGGTTTTGCTCCAAGAAATGCCGCTTCAGCGCCGAACGGACACAAATCCCGAACTTGCCTTAATTTGAAATCGGCGTTTGGAACATAATCCGACCGGAGCAAAACGAGGATCGGTAAGATTATGCTTTGGGAAGAAAAGTTTAGAGCACCGATCTGATTCAATCAGATCGGTGCTCTAAGACAGGTCCAGATGTGCCTTTAGCGGCATGTCGTCATGAACCGGAACAGTCTGCCTTTCGATCATGCGATGGACGAGCGGCGGCTTGTCCCCCTTGTGCAAAGAAAGGAGCCGTTCCGACACTTCGGCATCGGCCTGGGTGCGACGCTGGTTATGGCGGACATACTCGACCCAGGTTGGCACGTGATAACTTTCCGTCCAGGTTTCCGGGTTCTCCAGATCACGCAGCAGCACCCATTGCCGGGCACCGTCGCGGATGCGCATACGGCGACGCAAGGCCATGGCGGAAAGGAACGCCGGAACATCTCCCTGCGCAATCTTGTAGTCGACCATGATCATGATCGGACCGCTGCGTGAACGCAGATCCAGCCGAAGCTGCGGCTCGCTGAAACGGTTGAGCGGATCGAGATTGAGGTCTTCAAATTCAGGCTGCGGCAGGAGCAGACCGATCAGCGCGCCGAACATCAGCACCACGGCAGCAGCCAGAAGCGCGCCCGGCACGCCATATTCATCTGCGACAGAGCCCCAGAGCCAACTGCCTGCCGCCATGCCGCCGAAAGTCGCCGTCTGATAGAGCGCCAGAGCACGCCCCACCACCCAGCGCGGCGTGGAAAGCTGAACCGTAACATTGAACAGCGACAGCGCCAGAACCCACGAAACACCCGCAGGCAGCAGGAAAATACAGCTCAGCCACATATTCCGGCTGATCGACAGCAAGGCACAACTGATCGCAAAGGCCACGAAAGCACCGCGCACCAACCATTCATTGCCGAGAAGTTCGCGAAGCCGGGCACTGAGCAAGGCGCCGCCAATAGCGCCAAGCCCGAAAAAGCCCAGCATGATACCGTAGGTGAGCGCTGTTCCGTGGACGAGATCGCGCGCGACGAGCGGCAAAAGCGCCAGAATGACAATCGCGGACAGGCCGAACAGAAACCCCCGGAACATCACCTTGAGAAGGTTCGGCGACATGGCGACATAACGCAGCCCTGCCACCATGGCCGGTCCCAGCGTTTCGCGCGGCAGGGTGGATTTGACCGTTTCCGGCTTCCACTGCCATAGCGCCAGAATAAGCGCACAATAGCTGAACGCATTGAAAATGAAGGCAAAAGCAGCGCCCGCTGCCGCAACGATGATACCGCCGATGGCAGGACCAATGCTGCGCATGAGATTGAAGCTCATGCTGTTGAGCGCTACAGCTGCGGGCAGATTGGTGCGGGGCACGATGTCCCCCATCGACGCCTGCCATGACGGGTTGTGCAAGGCCCCGCCGCAGCCGATCAGGAATGTGAAGCTGAGCAGCATCCATGGTGTGAGAATGCCAAGATAGGCAAAAACCGCCAGTGCAACTGAAACAATCAGTAGTAAAACCTGCGCGATGAGCATGATGCGGCGGCGGTCGAAATTATCGGCCAAGGCGCCTGCAGCAACTGAAAAGATCATCACGGGCAGAGTTGTCGAAGCCTGCACCAGTGCAACCATATCGTCCGAATGGGCGATGGTTGCCATCATCCAGCCAGCACCGACCGTCTGCACCAGACCGCCGAGGTTGGAAACCAATGTAGCTGACCAGAGCGCCCGAAATGTTTTGTATTGGAAAGGCGCCAGGGGGGAAATTCTCTGCGGCACCGGACGACCTCCCGTTCCATCTGCCTAATAGAGCGGATACGTGAATCTCTCCCAAGGGACAAGGGGTTAAAACCAAAACCGGCGCAGAACTTCTCCTCCAGTGAAGCTTCCAAACGGTTTTTCTCCCCCGATTGACTCCACCTATCAATTAGGTAGACTGGTCTACCTAATAGATGGACCAGATGTGATGAGCGATCCTGCGACGCCCAGCTCAAAACCGGCACGCGAGCGGCTTCTGCAAGCGGCAGCGGAATTGTTTTACGATACGGGCATTTCGGCGACCGGGATCGACGCGATCATCCAGCGTGCGGGCGTGGCAAAGCAGAGCCTCTACAACAACTTCGCATCCAAGGCGGAGCTGGTGGCCACCTATCTGGAGCATCGCCATGCCGAATGGCTGGGCCTGTATGACAAGCGCCTGGAAAAGGCAGCAAGCCCGATGGATGGGATACTGGCCATATTCGACGCTTATCGCGACCATGCGGAATTTGCCTACGAACACGGGTTTCGCGGCTGCGGGCTGCTAAATGCGGCAGCAGAACTGCCCGCTGGCGATCCGGGCCGCAAGGCGGTGAGAAAACACAAGGAAGAAGTCGAAGGCCTGCTTGTGACACATCTCACCGGCTTGATCCCGGACGATCCGCCCCGGGTTCGCCAGCTCGCCGTGCAGCTCTCCTTCATTCTCGAAGGAGCAATCATGCGGGCTGGCCTTGAAGGCAATAGTGCGCGTCTTGGCGAGGCCAAGGCCATGGTCACGACAATTTTGAAACCAGTGTAAAATGCAATCATCAAAAAACTATCTTCTGGGAGTGACCGCCATCATCGTCGCTTCCACCATCTGGGGCACGACAGGCACCGCAGCAACCTTTGCGCCCGAGGTTAGCGCGGCGGCGATCGGCGCTGCTGCCATGGGACTTGGCGGACTGGCACAGGCGGCAATCGCCTGGCGCGGGCTGATCGCTTCACGAAAGGCGCTCGCCGATCAATGGCGCGTCCTGTTGGTGGGAGCCGTCTGCGTCGCGATCTATCCCCTCGCCTTCTATGGCTCCATGCGGATGGCTGGCGTGACCATCGGAACGGTCATTTCGCTCGGTTCCGCCCCACTTCTTTCGGCAGGGATTGAGTATCGGCAAAGCGGCTTTCGCCCTTCGCTGCGCTGGCTGGCAGGTGCGATCATCGGCATTGTTGGCATGGTCCTGCTCAGCATGTCGGAGGACGGCGGCGGCCATGCCGCGTCTGCAGAAGACTCCACACTCATGGGAGCCTCGGTCGGATTGGTGGCGGGCTTCACCTATGCGCTTTATTCCTCATGCGCGCGCCAGCTGATGCAGGGCGGCATATCATCGACAACCGCCATGGGCGCGACTTTCGGTATAGGCGGTCTTTTGTTGATGCCGGTTCTGCTCGCAACCGGCGGACCGTTCCTAGCCTCGTGGAACAATGCAGCTGTCGGCCTATACATGGCCTTCGTGCCGATGTTCCTCGGCTATGTCTGCTTTGGCTACGGGTTGAGCCGCGTTGAAACCAGTGTGGCGACGACGATCACACTTTTTGAACCGGTTGTCGCCGCATTCTTCGCAGTGGTGATTGTCGGCGAACGCCTTTCCACCCTCGGCTGGTTTGGTGTTCTTCTGGTTGTCATCTGCCTTGTCTGCATCACCATACCGACCCGCAGCCAGAAAGCCCCGCTGGAAGTGCCCGAGCCATCAACCTGACGCGCATCTCATCCTGAAAACCGTTTCACACTTTTCGGGATGCAGTTTGTTTCAACGCGCATCTCATCCGAAAACCGTTTCACACTTTTCGGGATGCAGTTTGTTTCAACGCGCATCTCATCCGAAAACCGTTTCACACTTTTCGGGATGCAGTTTGTTTCAACGCGCATCTTAGTCCGAAAACCGCTTCACACTTTTCGGGATGCGCTTTTTAACCAGGCTTTGACTGCGTCGACCGATTCCGGATGACGCGGCTTTCGCAGGGAAACCGCATAGAAATCCGCGCCCACCCGCAGCTCGGTGGCCATTGGCTGGACGAGGCTGCCCGCTGCAACTTCCTTCTCCACGAAGAAACGGCTTGCCAGTGCCAACCCCTGCCCGGCAATCGCCGCATCGATGGCAAGTGACGTCTGGTTAAAGCGGATATTCTTCGGCGATGTCGACACGCCGCCCGGGAAAGCCTTTTCCAGATATTGCGGCCAGAAATTATGTGCGTCGTGCAGCAGCGGATAGCGTTCCAGGTTTTCCGGCAGCCCCGGATCACCAAGCCTTTCGACCAGCACCGGGCTTGCCACGGCGACAATCACGTGCTCGAAAAGCAGCTCCGCGTTCAGCCCCGGACCGAAAGGCGGCTCGCCGTAGCGTACCGCCAGATCGACGGCATCGGTCTGGAAATTGGCGACCTTGTCGCTGGCGACAATGCGCAATTCTATATCGGGATGTGCGTGCGTAAATTCCGCCAATCGCGGGATCAGCCACTTCGATGCGAAGGTCGGCGTCACGCTGATGGTCAGGTGCTGCGGCTCGGGTCGCAGCATTTCGGTCGCCTCCGAAAGCAGGTCGAAAGCCCGTCGCACATTGGCAATGTATGCACGGGCCGGTTCGGTCATGACCAGCGTGCGGGGTTGGCGTTCAAAGAGTTTCAGTCCAAGCTCTGCCTCAAGCCCGCGTATCTGCTGGGCCACTGCTGCCTGTGTCACGCCAAGTTCTTCCGCTGCCAGCCGGAAATTCAGATGTCGCGTGACGACTTCAAACACACGCAGACCATTGAGCGAGGGAAGCCTTTTCATGAATTGAACTCGATAGATTTTCTATTGATTTACGTTACGCGTTTTCGTTCGTCACGATAACGGCTCTCCGCTATAACGTCAAATAATGGTTGTCGACAGTTGCGACCTCGTGCAACAATTCGGGAAAAGGAACGCATCATGACAGTAGAAAAAGTAGCGATTGTAACGGCTGGCGGAAGCGGCATGGGCGCAGCCGCCGCGCGCAGGCTTGCACAGGACGGTTTCAAGGTTGCAATCCTCTCATCCTCCGGCAAGGGCGAAGCGCTGGCACAGGAGCTGGGTGGCCTCGGCGTCACCGGATCAAACCAGTCGAATGATGATCTGAAGCGCCTCGTAGACCTTGTTCTGGAAAAATGGGGCCGTATCGACGTGCTGGTAAACAGCGCAGGTCATGGCCCGCGTGCGCCGATCCTCGAAATTACCGATGAAGATTGGCACAAGGGAATGGACACTTATTTCCTGAATGCAGTTCGCCCGTCGCGTCTCGTCGTGCCGACGATGCAGAAGCAGAAGTCTGGTGTCATCATCAATATCTCGACCGCATGGGCATTCGAGCCGAGCGCCATGTTCCCAACCTCGGCGGTGTTCCGCGCAGGGCTCGCCTCTTTCACCAAGATTTTCGCCGACACCTATGCTGCTGACAATATTCGCATGAACAATGTTCTTCCGGGCTGGATCGACAGCCTGCCGAAGACGGAAGAGCGCCGGGCAAGCGTCCCATTGCAGCGCTATGGCAAGAGCGAGGAAATCGCGGCGACGATCGCCTTCCTCGCATCGGATGGCGCCGCTTATATCACCGGCCAGAATCTGCGCGTGGATGGCGGGTTGACGCGGGCTGTTTAAACTACGACTCGACGGTGAGCCGCCGCATGGCGGCTGCCGTTTCCTCATTGGCGGGGAAGAAGGTCTCGATGACCACTTCCGACAGCGTGATATCGACGGCGGTGCCGAATACCGTCGTCGCGCTCAAAAACTCCAGCGGGCCTTCAAGGCTGTCGATCCTGAGCGGAATGGCCACCGGATTATCAGTGACAGTCCCCCCACCCGAAGACACCGCGCGCGCGGGGACCGGATAGGATTTCAGTTCATCGAGAAGCGCTGCCAGACGCGGATCGGCTGAATTGTCCGCATCGCGGGCAAGGCGCGCAAGAATATGGCTGCGCCACTGCCGAAAATTCTGGATGCGCGGGGCCAGTCCTTCCGGGTGCAGGCTGAGGCGAAGCACATTCACCTCCCCCTGCAGAAGATGTTCCGCCACCCCCTCGGTCAGAACACCTACCGCCTTGTTCGCCAGAAGCAGGGTCCAATGCCTGTCGATTGCAAGGGCGGGATGCGGGTTGTGTCCGTGCAGCAGGGCTTCAATCACGCTTCGCGCGGCGGCAAATTCCGGCGCTTCCAACCCTCGCTCGCCGTGAACGGGCGCATATCCGGCGGCAACCAGTATCCGGTTGCGCGCCCGCAGCGGCACGTCCAGATGTTCGACCAGACGCAGAACCATGTCGCGGCTCGGCACCGAGCGCCCCGATTCAAGAAAACTCAGATGACGCTGCGAAATCTCGGCCTCGACCGCCAAGGATAGCTGGCTGAAGCGGCGGCGCTGCCGCCATTCCCGGAGAAGCGAGCCGACTGTCTGTTGTGCTTCGGTCATAGGCTTGTCCGATCCCTTCAACGATTTGACTGCCCATCATGGCTGGCAGATGCATTCTGGAATGCGTCGCAAAATTCATAGCAACAATTACCTCTCACGTAATCGACCCCATAACGCAACAGGGCAAATATGCAGCCAGCCCGAAGAACGGGACGCCAAATTGAAAGGTCGATAGGATGAAAACCACACACCCAATATTTGCCCTCAAGCCAATCGTCGCAATCGATGCCATCACCTGCGCAGCGATGGGTGCCGCGCTTGTCACTGCCTCAGCACCGGTGGGCGAACTGACCGGAATTCCAGCACCGTTGCTTTACTGGGCAGGCGTACTGCTGCTGCCAGTGGCGGCCTTTATGGCCTGGGTGTCGCGGAGCACAAATCCTCCCGCATGGGCGGTAAACCTCGTCATTCTTGGCAATGGCGCATGGGTTGCTGCCAGCCTTTTCCTGCCTGTTGCAGGAATGATTGCACCCAATCTGTTCGGCTGGGTTTTTCTCGTTGGACAGGCCGCGGCTGTGACTGTGCTTACCTGGCTCGAAGTTCGTGCCGCCCGCATCCCTCAAACCGCATTCTGATCGAACGGAGACCTCAAATGACCGCTTATGCAATCGCGCAGCTTCGCAATGTCCGGGTCAATCAGGGAATTGTCGATTATCTGAAGGCCATTGATGAAACTCTCGCACCGTTCGACGGACACTTCATCATCCACGGCGGACCGAAGGACGAACTGGAAGGTTTGTCACCGGACGATCTGATCGTCATCGCTTTTCCCGATCTGGCAACAGCACGCAACTGGTATGCCTCGCCTGCCTATCAGGCGATTATCGAATGGCGCAGGCAAGGATCAGAAGGAGAGGTGTTTCTGATCGACGGCGTCGATAAAGATCACCGCGCCGCCGATATTCTATGAAGCTAAATCAATCCGGCGACAGTTTTCATTCTGTCGCCGGATTTTTCCGGTCAGGCCGTGTAACGTCTGGTACCATCCATCCAGGTTTCGCTGACCTTGATCTTGCCGATCTTCACATCCGGCGCAGTCGGGTCTTCTTCCAGAATGGCGAAGTCTGCGAACTTTCCGGTTTCCAGCGAACCGATCTGGTCTTCCATATGACACTGCCAGGCCGCATCGATGGTAACAGCGCGCAGCGCTGCATCCACCGGAATACGTTCTTCGGGGAAGAACACGTCGCCACCTTCGTTCATCACGCGGGTGACGGCATCCTCGACATAACGCAGCGGTTCGATCGGCGTCACGTTCCAGTCAGAATGAAGCGATATCTTGAGGCCCGCAGCCAGCGCGGAAGCACACGGATCATAGAAGCGGGCGCGCTCAGGCCCCAGAAGACGGTCGCGGAACGCCTTACCCCACCAGCGCACATGGCCGATCAGGAAGGACGGCGAAAGCCCCATATCCTTCATACGTACCATCTGTTCCGGGTGGAAAACGCTGCAATGTTCGATGCGATGGCGAAGATCGCTGTTCGAGGACTTTCCGAGAACGGCCTCGTAAGCATCCAGTACCATGTCGATTGCCGCGTCGCCATTGGCGTGAACGCCAACCTGCCAGCCGCCTTCATGCGCCCGGCGGATAACTTCCGTGACCTGTTCTAGGCTGTAGTTCAGCGCGCCACGTTCATCGGTGCCCAGATAATTCTCGCGCTGATAACCGGTCTGCGCCTGATTGGAACCATCGGCCCACGCCTTGATGCCATCGACGCGGAAAAGATCGTTGCCGCGACCGGGCTTGATCCCCTCCTTTTCCCATTCATCCATGATCGTTGACACGAGCATACCACGATAGCGCACTGGGGCCTTGCCTTCGCCCAGAACCGCATCGAGGATTTTGAGATCCTGCGCACCGGCCATGATACCGATGCCGCAATCGTGCAGCATGGTGCAACCAACGGAGCTTGCATGATCCAGAAAACGCTGGACGCGACCGATCATATCCGCCGCCGTCGGAGACGGCATGACACCAAGGAATTCCTGTTGCGCCGCCATCTCCTCCAGACGTCCGGTCAGGTTGCCATTGGCATCCTTCACAAAGCGCGCGCCGGACGGATCAGGCGTCTCGCGGGTGATCCCGGCGGCCTTGAAGGCGGCACTGTTGGCATAGGCGATATGGCCGTTGCTTTCCTGCATGAAGAAAGGATTGTTGGGCGCAAGCGCATCCAGTTCGGCAATCGTCGGAATTTTGGCGTCACGGGTGATGCTGGCATCGAACTGCTGTGCGCGCACCCATTCCCCCGGCTTGGCATCCGCCACGCCTTTCTGCAATTTCGACCAGACGGTCGCGTAATCCGGTGTCGTGATCGGGCTGACATCGATCCAGTCCTCGAATGCCGTGAACACGAAATGCATATGCGGATCGATCAGACCGGGCATCAGGGTGCGGCCCTGAAGATTCACCACCTGCGCTCCGGAACCGATGGCGGCTTGCACGTCATCCAGCTTGCCGACGGCCAATATCTTGTTGCCGCGAATGGCAATCGCTTCGGCACGCGGCGCCTTGTCATTCATGGTCAGGATTGTCCCGCCCTTGAAGATGATATCGCCCGCGGGTGCTGCAGCCTGCTGCGCGAACGCCATGCCCGGCGAAGAACAGGCAAAGGCCGAAGTCGCGGCGGCAGCGCCGAGATATTTGAGAAAATCGCGCCTTGAGGCCGTGGACCGCAGAAACGCCACCATACCCGGATTACAGGCTATACACATCTGAATATCCTCTTTACCGCCACAACAAAAAAGCCCTAGATCAAGTGGCAATTATTTTTGTATCGAGACGATACTTATACAATATTACAATTTATTAAATAGATATTATTGTTACTTTCATTAGTATTTTCTAAAATAACCACTCTACAAGATGATCAATTATAAGAAATAAAGATAGACATAGATACATGTTTTGTCTTCGCGATTTCGTGTGCTCGTAACTTTGAGACTGCCTTTTGCGCGACAGACACGCACCCGAGCATCGAAATGCGCATTAAAAAAATCCGCCGCAAACCGACGGATTTCACAAAAATTCTCGCAAATTAGGGGGGCAATCAGCTGCGTTTGGTTTTTCGCTGCGCCCGCTTGGCTGTATTATGCGCTATGGCAGCTTGAACGAGTGCGATAAAGGCATCTTCGTTGACCTCTTCACCTTCGCTTATGTCCAGCGCGCGGCGCGTATTGCCTTCAAGACTGGAATTAAAGATGCGGGCGGGATCGTTCAGCGCTGCGCCATTGGCAAAAGTCAGCTTCACGACCTTCTTGTAAGTCTCGCCGGTGCAGATGATGCCGTCATGCGACCATACCGGCACGCCACGCCATTTCCATTCCTCGATCACGTCGGGATCGGCCTTCTTTATGAGCGCCCGCATTCGGGCGAGCGTCTCGCCGCGCCAGTCATCGAGCTCGACAATCCGCCCGTCAATAAGCTTTGAAGCGTCATTATCATCTGTCATGAAACCCCTCCCAGAGCGTCTTTCGATCTGCGCTCCAACCTACATTTTCTCACCCGGCAGTTGGCTTGCCTGTCTGATCCAGTCCGTCAGTTGGGCTTCATCCACATCGTCGTGCTCATGAATGTGGAAATAGCGCGTATCCTGGCTCTTGGATTCAACCGGCGGCATCGGCTTCAGCTTGGCGCCGCGAAAGAATGCAACCTTTATATATTTGTCGAAACAATGATAGCTGAGGAACCACCCCTCTCCCTTCATTCCGTAGAAGGGGGAATTCCATTTGACCGCTTTATGCACATCGGGAACGGTACGCACGATGAGCGCATCCAGGCGGCGACCTGCTTCGCTTTTCCATCCCGGCATGGCAGCGATGTAGGCCTGAACCGGCGCATCCCCTTCCCCTTTTGCAATCTGGGGATTGCCGCCCGACAAAAGTACCGGACCGTCAGGTTTTTTATCGGTCATTACGTTTCCTCCACTATTCGCGTCTCCCGCCGGTTCTTCGTTGCTGGGACCATACATCTCATCCGGTTTGCGACCAAGCTTTGGATGACGGGAAAGAACAACTCCCGTTTCAGCCATGTCTCGTGTAAGCAAAGCTGACCACATCAAACAAGCAGATGGCAATGAGACGATTTTTCCACCTCGCGGCACTCGGAATTTGTCTGGCATTTCTATCGCCAGGCCTGATGAACCTTGCTTTCGCGGAAGAAAATCTTCCTCGCCTTCTGCCAGAACCGGGCGTGAGCGCGCATATCGAAAGACGCAAAGAGGGTTATGTTCTGACCCAGCCCGATGGATCGAAACTCATTTTGCTGGATTCCGATTGGCTCAACGGACTGGACGGGCCTGTCAGCTTCGAAACCGGCGACTATGACTTCGATGGCTACACCGATTTTTCTTTGGGTGCCCGCGAAGCGGGAAGTCTCGACGTTGGCGCCGCGCTTTATCTCTATGATCCAAAAGCCAAAGCCTTTTCCCCACTGATTATTGAGGACGAACTTGGCGGAAAACTGAATTGCGGCGAGCTGTGGAATGTCGAGCGCATCCCGGAACGAAAGCTGATCAAAAGCAGCTGTAGTCTGGATGGGCATTATAACCGCGTCGACATCCTGTCGATTGATCGCGGCCAGACGGTGCGGCTTGTGGAACAATCGCGCCCGGAAGAGCAGATGTCTGGCTGGCCCTACCTGATGAAACCCATGCGCATGGTCACCTATGACGCACAGGGAAACAGCGTTCTTGAAATGCCTTTGGCACCGGATGAAACCGAACAAGGCTGGGAAGTCCCGCTGGAAAAGCTGACCCTATACAGCAGTCCTGACCGGCAAAGCACCACAAGCTCCTATCTGGCCAAGGGCGACAAGGCACGCAAGCTTGTCTTTGCCGGCGATGGCTGGATGAAAATTGCCTATCTGGCCAAAACCGGGCCGCTGGAGGGCTGGATATCCCTGAAAGAAGCCTATGACCTTGCGACCTGGCAGGCGGAAAACGGGCAAAAACCGCAATCCTTGCAGCTCGGTCTCGCGGATTACAGCGATGTCGACAAGGATCAGGATTATTACAAGCACCTGTTCACGCTGACGCTGGCCAATGAAAGCCGCGAAGCCGTGGAACTCGGCTATGGTGAATTGCACCTGATTTTCACATCTGCCGACGGCCAGCAGACCACGCATAAGCTCTATGATCTCTTCAACAAGACCCTTGAGCCGGGAAAGAGCGAAACGCTCGACGATAATCCCGTACAGAAGCGCGGCGGGCAATTTGTGATCTATCACCCGGTCGGCGACGACGACGCCTATTCGCCGTTCTTTCCCGAAGGGCTGACTGCAGGAAAATACAAGATCCGCCCCATCCTGACCGGCCCCAACCTGAAGAGCCCTATTTACGGTCAGGACGAAATCGAGATGGATTATCCACCCAAACTACCGGACAGCCTGATCGAACCGTGAGCTGGCACTCGCTTTGGCAAGGGCATCAAGAGCCATGCTCGCCGGCAGAGCCGGTGAAAACAGGAAGCCCTGCCCGGCATTGCAACCGAGTTTACAAAGCATGTCGCGATCTTCCTCGGTCTCGATCCCTTCGGCAGTGACCTTGATGCCAAGAGCATCGCCCAGCTCGACCATAGCGCGCACGATATGCTGATCGCCTTCGGATTCGGCAATGCCACGCACGAAAACCTTATCGATCTTGATCTTGGTGATGAGGCCCTTCTTCAAGGAGGCGAAAGTAGCAAAGCCGGTGCCAAAATCGTCAAGTGCGATAGAGACACCAGCGCTCGACAGCACTCCGAGGCTGTCACTCATCCCGCGCTGATCGAAGGGAGCTTCCTCCGTTATCTCGATTTCAAGCATGGACATCGGAAGTTCGCGTTTTTCCATTTGGGACAGGATTTCGTGTGGAATACGCCCCCCCGCCAGTTCGCGAGGGGAAAGATTCATGGCAACTGTCAGATCGCTGCGCCCGCCTTCGGTGAGCTTGTCGATCATCTCGCAGCAATTGAAGAGCACATTATTCGTCAGCTGACGCACCACACCCACTTCGCACGCAACATCGATGATTTCCGGCGGGGGAATTGTGCCGTGCTGCGGATGATCCCAGCGCAGCAATGCCTCAAAACCAACCATGCGCCCACTGGAGAGTTGCACCACCGGCTGAAAGTAGGTTTGCACCTGCCCGGTTTCGATTGCAATGCGCAAGTCTCGCTCGATGCTTTGCTTGCGCTCCCACTCGTGCTGCAGACGCTTCTCAAAAAAATAATATTCGTTGCGTCCGCGTTTCTTGGCCGCATAAAGCGCGAAGTCGGCGCGCAGCAACATTTCGACCGGATCGAGACGCTCCAGCCGGCAAATGCCGACACAGGCGCCGATCTCCACCGACAGAATCCCCTCATAGTGGGCGGTCAAACTGCCGATGATGCGTGCGGCCACCAATCCGGCCTCGATCTTGGCTGAAGGCTCGGGATAAGCGAGTACGAATTCATCACCGCCAATACGCGCCAGAACGGAACGCTCCGGCGAGACCTGACGGATACGCTGCGCAATGGCGACAAGGAGGTCGTCACCCACCTTGTGACCATAGGTGTCGTTGACGGACTTGAACCCGTCGAGATCGATCAGCATGATGATGAACGGGCCGTCTTTCACAGGATAGAGGCGAATGGAGGTTTCAAGGCCACGCCGGTTGAAGAGCCCCGTCAACGGGTCCTCCTGCGACTTGAGCGCCATTTCGTCAGCCAACTGCTTGGCTTCGTGTTTCAACCTGCTGGTCTGGATGAAGCGGTTCTGCCCCAAGAGTGCGCCACGCGTAAGCCCGAGCCAGAACAGAACAACAGCAACGGCAATCACGCCATATTGCAGGTCGGCTTGCAGGACCAGACACACCACCGTCACGACAAGCGGCGGCGTTATGAAATTGATTGCAACGGCGGCATAGGAGGAGCCGTAGGTGACGGCGCCCGCGCAGATACCGGCCAGAATGACCAGATAGACCGACGATTGCGGATCAGAGAACCCATGGGAAAGAATGGCGATACCGGCCCAGACGAAACCGGCCATTGCGCCAAGCAGTTGAAAGCGGGCGAGCTGGCGCTGCAGAACCGCGATATTCTCAACTGGCGCAGCCGGGCTTCTATAATAGGCTATCGCATCGATAAAGCGCAGCGCATTGATGATATTGACCAGCGCGAACCAGATGATGGGCATCCAGAAATGCCCGGCAGCAATCTGGACCAGCAAAATGAGCACGGACAGAATCGTGCTGATGGGCATCGAGAAGCGCGCGCCGTCGCAAATCTCCCTGAGCTGGTCCGCAAGTATCTTGTCGGCTATCGGGCTGTCCTGCCTGCCATAGGCAGACCTGACCAGTTGAAGCCAATATTCAGTTCTCGACCCCATTTAAACGCCACCACTGGCCAGAGCACGTTCAGCTTTTTTCCAATCGGGACGCCCCTCGTGTCCTGATTAAAAAGGAATGACAGCAAACCTGCCCCCGACTGACAACTATAACATGCATACAATCTAAAATGCCAATGGTACGGCAGTTCAATCAAGACGATCACTTCGGCGGACAAGGCATACCATCGACATGCCGCTTGAGGCGCGCGCTCAACAATAGTTAGGGACGCGCCACCCGCAAACTACTCTGTCGACTGTTCTTCCGCCGTCAGCAGCAGCTTGTCGATGCGGCGTCCGTCAAGGTCAACGATTTCGAACACCCATCCGTTCTTGACGAAAGTTTCACCCACATCCGGCAGATGCTTCAGTTCCTCAAGCGCCAGCCCGGCAACGGTGTTGTATTCCGCATCGTCGTCAATCGGGAAACGCAAAAACTCCGAGAACTCGTCAATCGGCATCCAGCCCGAGACGAGATAAGAACCATCCGCCCGGCGCACGATAGCCTTTTCCTCGATATGGTCCTCCTGCATGGCGCCGATGATCGCTTCCATCACATCGCCCGCAGTAATCACACCTTCAAAATGACCATACTCGTCATAGACGAGCACCATATGCGTCGGCGTGCCGCGAATGGCTTCCACCACGTCGAGCGCATCGGAAAAGTCCGACACGACCGGAACGTCCCGCACGATTTCGCGCAGATTGACACTGCCCCTGGAGGACAGCTGATTGAAGAAGTCGCGCACCTGTAAGACGCCGATCACTTCATCGGAATCTTCGCCGCGCACAGGAAGCCGCGAACGGCTCGTATTGTGCAGTTGCAGGCGAATTTCATCGAAACTATCATCCACATCGACCATTTCGACATCCATGCGCGGCGTCATCAGCCCGCGTGCCGTCCGGTCCGCAAGGCGCATAACGCCTGCAATCATGCGGGATTCCTCTGTCTCGATCACGCCCGCGCTATGCGCTTCGGCGAGAACGGACTTGATCTCTTCGTCGGTCACGCCGTCGCTCGACTTGCCCGACTGGCCAAGCAGTCTCAAGACCAGACGGCCCGATGTATCGAGAAGCCAGACCAGAGGTGCGGCCATCTTGGACAGCAGTGTCATGGTCGGCGCGACACGGCTTGCAACCGCTTCCGGCTCACGCAGTGCGATCTGCTTTGGCACGAGTTCGCCGACAATCAGCGACAGATAGGTGATGACCACGACCACCGAGCCGACGCCGACAGCATCGGCAAGGGCTGGCGACAAGCCTTGCCCAAGAAGCCAGCCCGACAAACGGGCACCCAGCGTCGCGCCGGAAAATGCACCCGACAGAATGCCAACCAGCGTGATACCGATCTGGACGGTGGACAGGAAACGGCCGGGATTATCGGCAAGCTCGATGGCCATGCGGGCACCGCGGCTGCCCTTGTCGGCCATTACCCTCAGTCGCGCCGGGCGGGAGGAAACCACTGCGAGTTCCGACATGGCGAGAACACCATTGAGGATCGTCAACAGCACGACCGTAATTATTTCAAAGTACAAAACTGCCCCTCGGGATCAGATAATCGGAATATAATGATAGAAAGGAACCGCCCCTCTTTCCAGAGGCCGCGACACAAAATACTGCGATACTGTCGGAATTGCAGTACTTATGTGCTCTCTTCTCGCCAGCAGTAGCTGCCTTTTCTCTTCTTTTCAGTAAATGATTCACGATGCAGGTAAAACCGCAAAATCATGGTCTGGTCAGGCCAATTAGGTTTAATAATTGAAATTCTGGAGAGCCAGTCCGCGATGTAGCGGGTTTTTTTGCTGCTCGCGCAAAATTGGCTTGACCAGAAACCAGCAGGCTTCTACTTCTTCCATTCATAGGTGACGAAACTTTGCGCGAGGGAGGAAGCGCGATGGGAGGATTGCCGTCAGCGACTGCGCGCGCCGATACCGCGCCTATCTTGCTCAAGCTGGATTCCGTTTCCAAAGAATTTCCAGGCGTCAAAGCCCTGTCGAATGTCAGCTTCGAATTGCGGGCGGGCGAGGTTCATGCCGTCTGCGGCGAGAATGGTGCGGGCAAATCGACCCTGATGAAGATCGTCAGTGGCGTCTATCAGCCTGATGGCGGGACGATCCATTATCGCGACCAGACTGTCCGCTTTGCTTCCACGCTTGAATCGGAAGCGGCGGGCATTGCCATCATCCATCAGGAACTGAACCTCGTTCCACATTTGAGCGTTGCCGAAAACATCTATCTCGCTCGCGAGCCGAAACGCGGTTTCTTCGTTGACCGCCGCAAGCTGAAGCAGGACGCACAGCACTGCCTCGACCGGCTTGGTGTCAAGATCGACCCGTCCGCGCAGGTGCTGAACCTGTCGGTCGCCCAATGCCAGATGGTTGAAATCGCCAAGGCCCTCTCGCTCAATGCCTCCGTCCTCATCATGGACGAACCGACCTCCTCGCTGACCGAGCAGGAAGCGCAGCTTCTGTTCAAGGTCATCCGCGAACTGAAAGCGCAAGGCACCGGCATCGTCTATATTTCGCACCGTCTCGATGAAATGGCGGAGATCGTCGACCGCGTCACCATCCTGCGCGACGGACGCTATGTCTGGACCAAGGACTTTGACGCTGTGACCGTGGATGAAATCGTGGCCGGGATGGTCGGGCGTTCGCTTGATGAAAAGTTTCCGGAACCGACCCGAAAGCCGACGGAGGAAGTCATTTTCTCCGTCAGCGGATTGACGCGAAGCGGCCTCTTCGAGAATATCGGCTTTGAACTCCGGCGCGGAGAAATCCTCGGCTTTGCCGGACTGATGGGCGCAGGGCGCACGGAAGTAGCGCGGGCGATTTTCGGCGCCGATCCGCACGATGCCGGAACGATTGTGCTTGAAGGCGAGACGCTTTCCATCTCCAGCCCGCGCGACGCCATCGAGGCAGGCATTGCCTATCTGTCTGAAGACCGCAAGGCGCAAGGACTGGCGGTCAAGATGCCGGTCGATGCCAATCTCACACTCGCCAATATGGAAGCAGTCAGCAGTGCCTATGGCGTAATCGATTTCGAGCGTCAGCGGCAGGCGAGCCAGCGTTATGTCGATCTTCTGAACATCAAGACGCCGGGACTGGCCCAGCCCGTTCGACTGCTTTCGGGCGGCAATCAGCAGAAGATCATTATCGGCAAATGGCTGTTCCGCGAGCCGCGCATCATGTTCTTCGACGAGCCGACGCGGGGCATCGATGTCGGTGCAAAATTTGCGATCTACCAGATCATGGACGAATTGGCCGCAAGGGGTATCGGCATTGTGCTGATCAGCTCGGAACTGCCCGAAATTCTGGGGCTTTCGGACCGCGTGGCAATCTTTCACGAGGGGCGCATCACCGCCGTCCTGAACACGGCCGCGACATCGCAGGAAGAAATCATGACCTATGCCTCCGGTCGGGGCCGGCAGGACAAATGAGGACGCAGTAATGGCCGAAATCACTACGGACAAGCCCCAGCAGACGGTAAAATCCAAGGGGCTCAGCGACCGTCAGAAGGATATCATCCAGAAATTTGCGGCTGTCGGCAGCCTTATCATTCTGGCGGCGATCTTTTCCGTCACCAGCAGCGCCTTCATGACCGTCAACAATGCGATGACCATCGCCTTGCAGGTGACCTCAATCGCGTTTCTCGGCATCGGCGCAACCTATGTCATCATAACCGGCGGCATCGATCTTTCGGTCGGCTCGGTTCTGGCACTCGCCGGTGTTGTGGCCGCACTTGCGGTCAAGGACCTTTCGCTGCCGATCCCGCTCGCCATGCTGCTCGGTATATTGACGGGATCGCTCTGCGGCCTCATCAACGGCGTCGTCATCACCAAGCTCAAACTGCCGCCCTTCATTGCCACGCTCGGCATGATGCTGATTGCGCGCGGTGTGGCTCTTCAGATCACCGGTGCGCGCGCCGTCTCCGGCCTTGGCGAATCCTTCGGCGTGCTGGGCAACGGCTCGCTTTTCCGCATCGAGAGCATTGACGAACAGGGCTTTCCTGTCGTCACCTTCCCCGGCATCCCCTACCCGGTTGTGCTGATGATCGTGATCGCGGTCGTGGCCGCACTCGTGTTGAACCGCACCGTGCTTGGCCGCCACATCTATGCCATCGGATCGAATGCGGAAGCAGCGCGGCTTTCGGGCGTCAACGTCGCCCGTGTAACGGCCTTCACCTATGTCGTATCGGGAACACTGGCGGGTCTGACGGGCTGCGTTCTCATGTCCCGCCTCGTGACCGCACAGCCCAATGAAGGTGTCGCCTATGAGCTCGACGCCATTGCGAGCGCGGTCATCGGCGGCACTTCGCTCATCGGCGGTGTGGGTACGATTTCGGGCACGTTCATCGGCTCGTTCGTCATCGGAATCCTGCGGAACGGCCTCAACATGAATGGCATTTCCGCTTTCACACAGCAGATCATCATCGGCCTCGTCATTCTGGTCACCGTATGGATCGACCAGATGCGCAACCGCCGATGAAAGGGGAGACGGAATGTGTCAGGCATTCCGGAAAAGGGTAGAGCCAAGAGCTCGATAACAGGAGGAAAACATGCGTAGACTGGTTTCTGCATTGATGGCTTCGGCTTTTGTACTTGCGGGAGCGGCAAGCGCTTCGGCGGGCGAAATCGCCGTTATCGTTAAGACCGTGAATTCGACTTTCTGGCAGAACGTCCAGAAGGGTGCCGAAGCTGCGATTAAGGATTCCAAGGATCACACCATGACCTTCCAGGGTCCGGCGGCTGAATCGGCCATCGCCGATCAGGTGAACATGGTGGAAAATGCCGTGAACCGCAAAGTGGATGCAATCCTTCTTGCCCCGTCCGATCCGGATGCGCTGACGCCTGCCGTGAAGAAGGCGTGGGAAGCCCGAATTCCGGTCGTCATCATCGACTCGCAGCTCGCCGATGGCAGCGACAAATACTACCAGTCATTCCTCGCCACCGATAACCGCAAGGCCGGCGAAGCCGCAGCCAAGGCCTTGATCGACAAGGCAGGCACGACCGGCAAGATCGCCGTCATGTCCTATGTTGCGGGCGCTGGCTCGGAAATCGGTCGCGTCGGTGGCTTCGTGGATTACATCAAGGCCAATTCCAAGCTGGAAGTCGTCGGCCCTTACTATTCGCAATCGCAGATGGCGACGGCGCTCAACCAGACCACCGACGTTCTGGCGGCCAATGGCGACCTCGTCGGCATCTTCGGTGCCAATGAACCGACCGCCATCGGCATGGGCCGCGCGATCAAGCAGGCAGGCAAGTCCGGCAAGCTGACTGCCATCGGCTTCGACGGCAATCAGGACCTGCAGGAATTCGTCAAGGACGGCACGCTCAATGCCATCGTGGTTCAGGGTTCCTACCAGATGGGCGAAAAGGGCATCGAAACCCTGTTGAAGGTGCTGAACAAGGAAAAGGTCGAGAAGGTTGTCGATACGGGCGCCGTCGTCGTCACCAAGGACAATATCGACCAGCCGGAAGCCAAGAACGTGCTCTACTAAAACACGGCAACAAAGCTGCATGAAAAAGGGAGGCGTTACGCCTCCCTTTGATTATCAACGACCGTTCTGCTCGCGCCAGTTCTGGAACTTGCGCTCGGTCTCTTCCTTCGTGCACGGATAAAGGCCGACAATGGTGGCGCCGTTCAGCACTTCTTCCAGCACGAAATCCTCATAGGTTTCCATGCCTATGCATTCCGCTGCGATTTCATCCGCAAGACCAGCCGGAATGACCATGACACCGTCAGCATCGCCAACCAGCACATCGCCCGGAAACACTGCCGCATCGCCGCAGGCTATCGGCACATTGATATCCACCGCTTCGTGCAGCGTCAGATTGGTCGGCGCAGATGGCTTTGCGCAATAAGCAGGCATATCAAGCTCGCCGATCCCGCTGACGTCGCGAAAGCCGCCGTCTGAAACAATGCCCGCCGCGCCGCGCAAGGCGAGCCTTGTTACGAGGATCGATCCGGCCGTCGCCGCACGCGCATCCTTGCGTGCATCCATCACCAGCACGTAACCGGGCGGACAGGTCTCTATCGCAACGCGCTGCTTGTGATCCGGATTACGAAAAACCGTGATGGGATTTCGGTCCTCACGCGCCGGGATGTAGCGCAGCGTGAAGGCCTGACCGACCATGTTCTCGCGCTTGCGCGCCACCGGCAACACACCCTGAATGAACTGGTTGCGCAGGCCACGCTTGTAAAGCGCCGTCGCAACGGAAGCCGTCGAAACCGTCTTCAGCTTGGCCCGCGTTTCCTCGGAAAGCACATAATCTGACATCGAAACTGCCTCTCAATAGATGACCGGTTCGTCGACAGGACGGCCGAAATCGGTTTTCAGGAAGTCGAAATCGCAGCCCTTGTCGGCCTGTTCGACATGCTTGGAAAAGACAAAGCCATAGCCGCGCTCATATTTGGGTGGTGGCGTCTGCCAGGCCGCGCGCCGTGCCGCCAGCTCCTCGTTCGAAACCAGCATGTTGAGGCTGCGGGCTGGAATGTCGAGTTCGACAATGTCGCCCGTCTTCAGCAGGGCGAGTGGTCCCCCGATGAAGGATTCCGGCGCGACATGCAGAACACAGGCACCGAAACTGGTTCCCGACATGCGCGCATCCGAAATCCGCACCATATCGCGCAGCCCAAGTTTCAACAGCGCTTTCGGCATGGGGATCATGCCCCATTCCGGCATTCCCGGCCCGCCCTGCGGACCGGCATTACGCAGCACCAGAACCGTATCCGGCGTCATGGGATAATCGGCGTCGTCGATGATCTTTTTCAAGTCGGGGTAGCTGTCCGCGACAAGCGCCGGGCCACTATGGCGGTGAAAGCGGGGATCGCAGGCAGCAGGCTTTATCACCGCGCCATCGGGGCAGAGATTGCCTTTCAGCACCGCAAGCGAACCTTCATGATAGACCGGATTGGAAAGCGGGCGGATCACGTCATCGTTCCAGATGTGAGCCTCATCCAGACCGTCGGTCAGCGGCTTGCCGGTCACGGTCACGGCCGAAGGATCGAGTTTGTCGCCAAGCTGCTTCATGAGCGCTCGCAACCCTCCCGCATAGTAGAAATCTTCCATCAGATAGGTCGTGCCGGAAGGCCTGATATTCGCGATCACAGGCGTCGTGCGTCCGATGCGATCCAGATCGTCCAGTTCCAGTGGCACGTCTGCCCGGCGCGCCATCGCGATCAGATGAATGATGGCATTTGTCGAACATCCCGTTGCCATCGCAACAGTGACCGCATTGGTTATTGCAGCGGGCGTCATGATCTTTTCCGGCGTCAGGTCTTCCCAGACCATTTCCACAATGCGGCGACCGCACTGCGTGGACATGCGCTGATGATTGGCATCCGCAGCCGGGATCGATGATGCACCGGGAAGCGTCAGCCCCATGGCTTCGGCAATCGCGGTCATGGTAGATGCGGTTCCCATGGTCATGCAATGGCCGTAGGACCGTGCGATGCCACCTTCAATCCCCTGCCATTCCTCCTTGGAAATGGTGCCTGCGCGGCGCTCGTCCCAGTATTTGAAGCCATCAGTGCCGGAGCCCAGATATTTACCGGCATAATTGCCGCGCAGCATTGGTCCGGCGGGCAAGAAAATGAACGGCAGTCCCATACTGACGGCCCCCATGACGAGACCCGGCGTTGTCTTGTCACAACCGCCCATAAGCACCGCACCATCGACAGGATGCGAGCGCAGAAGTTCCTCGGTCTCCATCGCCAGCAGGTTGCGATAAAGCATGGTTGTTGGCTTCACGAAATTCTCCGACAACGACAATGCAGGCAGTTCCATCGGGAATCCGCCTGCCTGCAGGATGCCGCGCTTGACCCATTCCACCCGATCCTTGAAATGCATGTGGCAAGGCTGGGCCTCGGACCATGTATTTATGATGGCGATGATCGGACGACCTTCCCAGTCGACCGGATCATATCCCATCTGCATGGTGCGCGAACGATGGCCGAACGAGCGTTGATCATCGGGCAGCATCCAGCGCGCCGAACGCAGATCTCCATAGGTCTTTCTGGTCATTTCCCTTCCTTCCCGATCAGAAAATATCCCGAAGGGCGCAAAACGGCTTCGAGATGATATTCAATTCAAAACAAATATTCAGGAGTGCCTGCGCGATCACGTTACACTCCCTTCATCCGGGCGACCGGGGCTCCTGCAACCGAAGCCTGCGCCAGAAATACGCCACCCGACCGAGGTGCGGCCTCCAGGGTCGCTTCCGGCAACTGGCGATGCGAGGTGATGGCCAGAAGTGTCAGGTCTGGTCCGCAAAAACAGGGCATTGTTGGAGCTGGAACCGGTACCGGAACCTTTTCAAGCAGATTACCCTCGCAGTCGAAGCGATTCAGAATGCCAGCGGATACACCCGCGCTCCAATAAGCACCCTCAGCATCGCAGGCGCCGCCATCCGGCCTGCCGCTTTGCTCATCGAGGTCACAAATGCGCTTGCGCCCACTAATCTCACCGGTCTCCGGGTCGAAGTCATAACGGTCGATCCACGGCCCGCGGGAATCCGTATGGAACATGGTTCTGCCGTCCGCCGTCCACGCCAGACCATTAGAAATCTCAAAACCCTCGGCCTTAACAGAAGCCTCGCCGTCCCATGTTACTCGGTAGAGCCGCGCGATGGCTTCCCGCTCAGGACGGCCATCCATGCTGCCGATCCAGAACGCACCGTCAGGACCGACCTTGCCGTCATTGAGGCGGGATGTTCCCGGCTCATCGTACCCCGCCCATAGCGGTTCACGGATGCCCGTTTCAGGATCAAACAGGACAACCTCACGCGAAAGCGCCACCACGAGACGTCCGCTTTCTGTCAATCCGAAGCTTGCTACCTCGCTTGTAAAGGACCATTCACGAAGCACACCCCTATCGGCGTCAATGTCGATTTCATATATGCGGCGCCCATAGATATCGCAGGCAAAAAGTGTTCCCCTGCGGTCATCCCAGACCGGACTTTCCATCAGTTGCCCGCGCAAATCGGCTATGCAGCGAAACGGTCCCATCATTCAGCTCCCGTCTTTTTCCGAATGACATCGGGATGACTGAATACGAAATCAGACAACTCCAATCCAAGACCCGCTCCTTCGAACGGATAGATCATGCCCTTCTCTATGCGCGGCATCACCGTCACCAGATCGCGATACCATGAGGTGTAATAGGCCCGCACAGATTCCTGAAAGATCGCGTTGGGCGCGTTGAGCGACAGATGGACGGAGGCCGCGAACACCACCGGACCAGTGCAGTCATGCGGCGCAATGGGGCGCTGGAATGCCTCGGCCATGGTGGCGATCTTCTTCGCTTCCGAAAGCCCGCCACACCATGAAATGTCGAGCATGACATAATCGGAGGCATCGGCGCGTAGGACATCGAGAAATTGCGCACGCGTCGCCATGGTTTCGCTGGCACAGACCGGAATGCCGGACTGGCGTGCGTAAACGGCCAGCGCCTGCGGGTTCATCATCTTGATCGGGTCTTCCGACCAGAATGGCCGGAAGGCTTTCAGTTCGCGCGCAATGGCCAGAGCCGACGTCAAGTCCCACATGGAGTGGAACTCGACCATGATTTCCATCCGCTCGCCGACCGCATCGCGTATCTGGCGAAACGGTGCCAGCGCCTTGTCGAGATCGCCGGCATGGATGAAATTTCCGCCGGATGCGACAGCGAACGGGTCGAAGGGCCAGATTTTCATGGCCGTGATGCCTTCCGACAGAAGGCTCTCAGCCAAGGCCCCGGCGTCGCGATGGAATGCGAGCTGGTCCTCGTAGGGCCCTTCCTTCGCCTCGTCGGCATCACCGATATATCGGCGCGCGCCGCTTTTGTTATAGGTGTAGCCCGCGCAGGTATTGTAGGTGCGGATCGATTGTCGAGACAGACCACCGAGCAACTGATGGATTGGCTGGCCGGTCACCTTGCCAAAAATATCCCAGAGCGCGATGTCTATCGCCGAGGCGGCACGGATTTCCACGCCTGACGAACGAAAGCCGACATAAGGCTCCAGCAGCAGTTTGGAGATACGGTCGATCTCCAGCGGGTTCTGGCCGACAAGCAGCGGTGCTATATCGCTGTGGATATAAGCAGCGACCGCATTTGCACCGCGAAATGTTTCGCCAAGGCCGACAATGCCCTCGTCGGTGTAGACCTGTACCCACACGATGTTGTTGAGGTGCGGAAGCTGCACCGTTTCGATAGCCGTGATTTTCATCCTGTTGTGCCTCAATGCGCGGACGGTTGACGGTTGCGCGCAACGATTTGCGTCGGATTGACAAAGCGAAGTGCCAGAAGCAGCCACACCAGCGAGGTGACCATGTAAATGACCGCCATGGCGTCGATGGACTGGACGGAGCGGACCCCGGCAGCGAACACCGAATAATAGAGCGCGACGACGAGCGTTTGCGATGTCGGCCCTGCGGTCAGGAAGGTCAGCTCGAACATTGCGACCGTGCGCACCAGAACCAGCAGCATGGCCGCAAGCACACCGGGCAACAGCATGGGCAGAAGCACATGGATGAAGAGCTTGAATGTGCCTGCGCCAAACACACGCGCCGCCGCCTCGACCTTCGGGTCGATCTGCTCGATGAAGGGGATCATCACCAGAATGACGAAGGGTACCGTCGGCACGAGATTGGCGAGAACGACGCCCCAGAACGTGCCGCCCACCCCGAACTTGTAAAGCACGGTTGCCAGCGGAATGCCGAAGGTTATCGGCGGCACCAGAAGCGGCAGCAGGAAGATCAGAAGCACAAGCTTCTTGCCGGGAAAATCGCGGCGCGCCATGGCATAAGCCGCCGTCACGCCCAGAATGCCCGACAGGATCACGACGGCAAAGACGACCTGAAAGGTGACCAGCAGCACCTGATCGAGCTGGAACTCGGCCCAGGCGGCTGCATACCAGCGCGTGGTAAACGCGTCTGGCAGCCATGTACCCAGCCAGCGCGTGCCGAAACTTGAAACCACCACGGCCACGATGACAGCAAGAACATTGAGCACGAAGAAGCCGGTTACGAGCCAGACGAGAGTGATCCAGAGCTTGGAAAGGATGGAAGTATCGCGGATCATGATCTATCCCTTTCCGCCTGCGGTCGAACCGCGATAGAAGAGCGAACGCACACCGAGGAGAGCGCCGACGACGAGCAATTGCACTGCCGCCATGATCATGGCGATGGATGAAGCCATGGAGTCGTCATATTGCTCGAAGGCCGCCTGTGCTGCAGCGATGGATATCACGCGGGTCGGTCCCGACGGCGCGCCCAAGAGGACAGCGGATGGAAACACAGCAAATGCCTGCACGAAGGTGAGGCAGGCCGCGACCACCAGCCCCGGCACCAGCAATGGCAGCATGACATGGCGAAAGCGCTGCCAGCTATTGGCGCCATGCGTGGCGGCGGCCCGTTCCAGTGCGGGATCAATGCCGGTTATGTAGGAAAGCGTCAGCAGGAAGGTGAACGGAAAAACCGTAATGACCAGCGATGCAAAGACCCCCCAGTAATTATTGGTGAGCTTCAGCGGATTATCGATCAGGCCAATATAGATCAGCGTGCGACTGAACCAGCCTTGCGGCCCCAGATAATTCAAAAGACCTTCAGCAATCAGAACCGTGCCGAGCGTCACCGGCAGAACGAGGATCGTGGTCAGCAGGCGCTGGCGCGGCATCAGACGCACGCGCATGGCGATGGGAACCGCGAAAAGAACACTGATGACGGTGACGGGAACCGCAAGCCAAAGCGTCGCGCCGATGGTCTTGTAAAGATAGGGATCGGAGAAGAACTTGTGGTAATTGGCCAGTGCACCGCCGCCATCAATTGGATTGAAGGACAGAACTAGCCCGTAAAGAAACGGATAGATGAATACACCCACCACAAAGAGCAGCGCGGGCAGGATCAGAAGGGTGACGCCGTCGAAGCCGTGATTTGCAAGCCGTTGTCGCAAACCGGGCTTAAGCGGTGCATCCGCGTAGGTCTCAGCCACCATCGCTCAGCCCTCCGCCGGGAAAACCAGCGCATGGCCAGCATCGACGCCCAACACGATACCACTGCCGGGCTCCACGCCCTGCGGCCCATGAAAGATCAGCTCCATCCCGGTTTCGGTGCGGGCTGTACCGACATATTCGCGCCCTCGATATTCGATGGTCTCGACGGTCGCCTGCAGGTCATTGCGATGACCCGAACCGGACACGACATCATCGCCGCGTGCCATCAGCACGGCATCGTCACCCGGCTCAAGCCCATCCATCGCACGGCCAACGAGTTCGTTTCCCGCGACGGAAATGATCGCCTGCCCGTTCTCGACGCGCACGACCTTGCCTGGCAAGGCGTTGCGGAAACCCATGAAGGCGGCGACATCACGATAGCGGGGCTCTTCATAAAGCTCGTGCGGTTTGCCGACCTGACGGATCTCACCGTCGCGCAAGACCACGATGCGGTCGGCCAGCGACAGGGCTTCGTCTTGATCGTGGGTCACATAGATCGTCGTTGAGCCGAGCTGGTTATGGATGCGGCGGATTTCGGCTCGCATCTCAAGCCGCAGCTTCGCATCGAGATTGGAAAGCGGCTCATCCATGAGAACCACCGGCGGCTCGATGACGATGGCGCGGGCAATTGCCACGCGCTGCTGCTGGCCACCGGAAAGCTGTCCCGGCAGTTTTTCTTCCTGTCCTTGCAGGCGCACCAAAGCCAATGCAGCGCGTGCACGTTTTTCTATTTCGCTTTTTGCCAGACCGCGCATCTTGAGACCGAACCCGACATTTTGCAGGACATTCATATGCGGAAACAGCGCATAGTTCTGGAACACCATGCCGAAACCGCGATCCTCCGGCTTCAACTGGTCCACGCGCCGTTCATCGATATAGATGCCACCGCTCGTCGTGCCGAGAAGTCCGGCGATGCAATTGAGAGCCGTCGATTTCCCGCAGCCGGAAGGTCCCAGAAGTGCGATGAACTCGCCTTTCCGGATTGTGAGGTTGATTTCCCGCAGCGCATTGAAAGTTCCGAATGATCGGCTCATCCGGTCGAGCCGGAGTTCTTGAAAGGACATTGACACAAGCACCATGATTTAGAATTGGCGACTATCAGCGGCCAGTGGCGAGCCCTTCACGGCCCACCACCCAGCCTTCGGTCAATCAACCAGCGGCGACCTCTTCGTCCCAGCGGCGGAATGCAGCGACCAGCGCCTCCGGTTCGAGCGGCAGCTCGATCGGATTATTTGCAATCCAGTCGGCATACTCCGGACGGCCAAACTCCGCGATGATGTTCTGGCTTTCCTTCGGCGCCATTTCGATGGTGACGTCCTTCACAGCAGGACCCGGATAGAAATAACCGGCATCGTAGGAATAGGCCTGCTGGTCGGGCTTGAGCGAGAACTTGATGAACTCCATCAGCACTGCGATTTTTTCCTCGGACACGCCCTTGGGAATGGCGAAGTAATGCGCATCGCAAACCCAGTGGAAGCCTTCCAGCTTGCTGACGCCCATTTCCTTCGGCACCACACCGAGCGCACGCGGATTGATGTCCCAGCCAGTGGTGGTCACCGTCATATCGCGCGTGCCTTCACCCAGTTCCTTCATGAGCGCGCCCGTACCTGCCGGGTAGTATTCAATATTCTTGTGCAACTCCTTCAGATAGGCCCAGGTTTTGTCCCACCCCTTGACCGGGTCCTTCGGATCACTATCACCCAGAAGATAGGGAAGCCCCATCAGGAAGGTGCGCCCCGGACCGGAATTGGCCGGGCGAGCATAGATGAACTTGTTCGGGTTTTCCTTCGTCCAGGCCAGCAGTTCTTCAGCGGTCTTGGGCGGTGTCTTCACCTTGTCGGGGTGATATTCAAGAAGGGGGCCAGATGGATAATAGGAAACCACAACGCCCTTGCCCTTCGACATTTCCTGCATACGCCATGCGGGTTCAAGATAGATATCCTGAAGATTCGGCAAGCCGTTATCCGGCAACGCGATGATGTCGGTCCATATGTCATCGGCAAGTCCGGCGGAAAGCGCATCCGGCCCGACGATCACCATGTCGATATCGATGCGGTTGGCGCGCTGTTGCGCCTTGATTTTCCCCGGTAGTTCCGGCGCCGGTGCCTTGTTGAAGGTAAAGCGCGAAACCAGCGCTTTCTGCTCGGCAGCGAAATTGTCGAAGATCGGCTGGGTCAGAGCAAGATTGCCTGCAGCATCGATGACGTTGAGCGCCACCGGCGAAGACGGCAGTTTCGCCGACTGTGCCCATACGCCTTTCGGCAGCATGATACCCATGCCAGTTGCAATTCCGGCCCCCGCCATGAATGTACGACGTGAAATTCCCTTATTCATGTTCTCCTCCACTTTTTGGTTTCCGGTGCGCCCCTCTTCTCCCTGTCAGGACGGCCGGGTTTCATTTGTCAGACAATGCCATCAGTCTCCCAGCCCGAGACGATTGTCTGGAGCACCTCGCGATCATTCGCTTCAAGCTGTGGCAATCCGGGTAGTCGCACTTTTCCGACCTCAAACCCCTGAATTTGCAACGCTTCCTTCACAACAGTCACGTTCGCGCCATTACGGTACTTGGTGCGCATGGTCTCGAAATCGGCAATGCTTTCGACTACCGCCCGCGCTTTTGCGAAATCTCCCGCTTCCAGCGCATTCCAGACCGCCAGCGAACGCTTCGGTGCAACATTCACGAGGCCAGAGGTAAAGCCGCGGCCACCAAGGGCATAGAAAGGCAAGGCCCAGCTTTCCGCCAAGCCGCAGATCCAGGTCGCATCCATGCCTTTTGTCGCCCGACAGCATTCGAAGAAGAGCATCGTGTTTTGCGATGCAAACTTGACGCCTGCGACCTTGGCATGGGTCGCAAGGCGCACCATTTCATCGAGCGGAATCAGATCCGAACGGATATAGGCAACGATTGGCAAGTCTATGGCTTCGGCAATCGCAATGAAATAATCCACCTGCGCATGCGGCGCCGCAAAGGGATCAAGCGGATGATGGATCATCACGCCATCGGCACCTTCGGCTTGTGCTGCTTGTGAAATCCTGATCGCATCACGCACGGAACGGCCAGCTGCGGCAGTCACTGCAGCCTTGCCATTTGCCGCTTTCACCGCGATAGCCTGCAAGCGGATGACCTCATCCACAGTCATGCTGTAGAACTCGCCCGTATTGCCGCCGGTAACGATGTTATGCACACCGGCGCCGGCGATCCGCTCGACAATTTTCGCCGTCAGCGCGTCATCGATTTCGCCATCTGTATCATAGGCAGTCGCGTGCACACCCGAAATGCCCCGAAGCACCCGGCGGTATTCCGCTAGATCCATTATTTCCTCCCAATGACTGGTCAGAAGACCAGTTCGATATGCGTGTCTCCCGCTTTCACGATGTGTTCGCGCATCAGACGCTCAGCCAGATCGCCGTTACGTGCCGTAATTGCCTTCATGATTGCTTCATGCTCGTTGAAGGACTGCCGACGCACATCCTCGCGCGACAGAACGGTCACCCTTGCGGCGTGGTCGTACATGCGCTGTGCATTTTGCAACCGGCGCAGATATTCACATCCCGATGCCTCATGGATGCCGTCGTGGAACTTCTCGTTCAGCTCGATCAGCTGATCGACATTGCCTGCCTCGACCGCCGCCCGCATTTCTTCAATCACCGCGCGAAGAAAGCCGAACGCCTCCTCGCCGCCATGCTTGGCCGCCTGCCGCGCGATGATGCTTTCAAGCGCGGCACGAGCGAGCGTCATCTCTTCGGCCTGCCGCGCATTGAACGAGACGAACGTTCCACGACGGGCCTCCGTGCGCACCAGCCCTTCTCCTTCCAGCTGGCGCAGCGCTTCTTTCAAAGGGCTCGTGCTGATGCCCAGATCGGATGCCAGCTGCCTCTCATTCAGCTTTTCGCCGGACTTGATCCGCCCGGAAATAATCGCCTCCCGCAGATTGTCATGCACATGGTCTCTGAGGCTCTTCACCTTGATCGGAGAAAGGGGGGAAACGTTATCACCCAAGGCAACACCTGTTTGTCACTGAATTCACGCTCCGATCCTGAAACAGCGAATCTGATATGTCAATATCTGATACATCAGATATCAAAGGAAACTCTTCCGCTCGTTGTCAGACAATAAAAAAGACGGCCAAAGGCCGCCTTTCTTAAGCGTATCCTGATGTGCAGATCAGCCTATTCCGCTGCTGAATAATGCCCCTGATCCAGCCCGGCCTGCGCAATATGCAGGCGCTTGTAGCGTCCGTCCTTCATGGCCAGAAGCTCGGCATGACTGCCCTGTTCGGCAATCCGTCCGCCCTCCACCACCAGAATGCGGTCGGCATTGACGATGGTTGCAAGGCGATGTGCGATCACCAGCGTCGTGCGCCCCCGCGAAAGCTCGGCCAGCGATTGCTGGATGGCACGTTCGGTTTCCGTATCGAGTGCGGAAGTCGCCTCATCAAGGATCAGGATCGGCGGGTTCTTCAGGAATATGCGCGCAATGGCCATGCGCTGCTTCTGCCCGCCGGAAAGCTTGACGCCACGCTCGCCGATGATCGTGTCGTAGCCTTCCGGCAGATTGGCGATCACGCCATCAAGCCGCGCGCGGCGCGCAGCCTCGACAATTTCCGCGTCAGTCGCATCGAGACGGCCATAGGCGATGTTTTCCCGGATCGTTCCGGCGAACAGGAACACATCCTGACTGACAATACCGATATTCGACCGCAGAGACTTCAGGGTCATATCGCGAATGTCGATGCCGTCGGCGAGAATAGCGCCTTGCGTCACGTCGTAGAAGCGCGGCAGCAGCGAACAGATCGTCGTCTTGCCCGCACCTGAAGGACCAACAAAGGCAATTGTTTCGCCAGCACGAATGGAAATATCGAGACCATCGACAATGGGGCGTTCAGCGCTATAGCCGAAACTGACATCGCGATATTCGATATCACCGCTCAAACGCGCAACGGACTGCGCACCGGGGCGGTCTGCAATATCCGGGCGCGTATCGAGAAATTCCGTATAACGCTGAAAACCGGCAATGCCTTTCGGATAGGTTTCGATGACCGAATTGATCTTTTCAATCGGGCGGAAGAACACGTTCACCAGCAGCAGGAAGCCGACAAATCCACCAGCCGTCAGTTCGCCGCGCACCACGAACCAGGCGCCTGCCAGCATCACCACGACCTGCACAAAGCGCATCGACAGATAGGACAGAGACATCGACGCGGCCATGATCTTGTAGGCGGCGAGCTTGGTGGTGAGATACTTGTCGTTGCTCTCCGCGAAAAGCTGGCGTTCATGATCTTCGTTCGTGAAGGCCTGAACAACGCGGATGCCGCCGACATTCTCCTCGATACGGGCGTTGAAATCGCCCACACGCCGGTAAAGCGCGTGCCATGTGTGCGTCATGCGTCCGCCATAGCGGGCGGTGACATAGGCCGACAGCGGTACGATGACGGCGGTAATCAGCGCAAGCTGCGGATGCACCCACAGCATCAGGATGAAGGCGCCAATCAGGGTCATGATCGCGATGAAGACATCTTCCGGCCCGTGATGCGCCACTTCGCCGATCTCTTCCAGATCCTTGGTCAGCCGCGCCACAAGATGGCCGGTCTTCTGATTGTCGAAGAAGCCGAAGGAGAGTTTCTGCAGATGATCGAAGGCCTTGCGGCGCATCTCTGTCTCGATCTTGATACCAAGCATATGCCCCCAATAGGTCACGATGACCTGCAGGAAGGCATTGACGACGTAAATGGCCAGCAAGCCGACCGCAGCAATAGCGATCACACCAAGCTGGCCGGTCGGCAACAGCTTGTCGATGAAAAGCGTAACGGCAACCGGAAAGGCAAGCTCAAGCAGGCCGGACGCCACGGCGCTGGTGAAATCCAGCGCGAACAGCCCACGATGCGGACGATAATATCCGGCAAAACGTTTCAGCAATCCAGCCATGGCACGGTTCCCTCAAGATCGTTCAGAGGGTGCCTAACTCATTCATCTCCCTATTAAAAGGGTAATTTGACCAAAGAGTTCAAGATTTGAATGCTTCTGCTGGCTTTTGTCCGGAATTTCGCCGCCCGGAATGATTTTCCTATGAAGACTTCGTCATAATACGATCGTGGAAAATCATTCCCAAAACCATCATCGCAACGAAGAGCCATACCTGCGGCAACCCCATGGACAGTGCGGACACGACAGGGCCTGGACAAAAACCTGCCAGCCCCCAGCCCGCACCGAAGATGGCAGAACCGGTAATCAACCGACGGTCGATCTCAGTATTCTCAGGTAAATGGAAAGACTGGTCCAGCACCGGCCGCGCCATACGCCGCTGCAACATCACGCCGGGGATAGCCACCAGGAGGGCACCGCCCAGCACGAAGGCAAGGCTTGGGTCCCAATGGCCGCTGGTAACATTCAGGAAGCCCGTCACGCGCGATGGATCGATCATGCCCGACAGCGACAGGCCAAAACCAAAGATTGCGCCCGCAAGCAGCGTCATGGCCAGACGCGCATATGCCGACTGTTTCATAGCAATGCTCCCGAAATGCTGGCCACCACGATGCCGGTTACAAGAAAGGTGAGCGTTGCGGCTATCGAACGCCTGAAAAACCGCGCCATGCCGAGGATGCCATGACCGGATGTGCAGCCCGATCCCATCCGCGTTCCGATACCGACCAGAAGTCCTGCCACGACGATGACGGGCCAGGACATAGCCATCGTGACCGGGGGAAAGGAACCATAAATTGCCGCATAGATAATCGGCCCCAGAACGAGGCCGACGACAAAGACCGCATTGGCTGGAACCTGTTTGCCGCCCAGAAGCCGCCCGACGATGCCGCTGATCCCGGCGATGCGCCCATTGAAGACAAGCAGCAGGACTGCGGAAAGACCGAGCAACATGCCGCCTGCCAATGATTGCAGATAGGTTGTGATCATGCCCGCTCCTCCGGTGCACAAAAAATGCCGTAAAGCGCCTCGATGAGTTGTGCGGCCTTGGCTTCCGTCAGCCGGTAGAAAATCTGCTTCGCTTCGCGACGGGTTTCGACAATGCCCGCTTCGCGCAGCACGCCCAGCTGCTGCGACAGTGTCGGCTGGTGAATGCCAAGCGCTTCCTCCAGCTCTCCAACCGAATATTCCCGTTCTGCAAGCGTGCAGGCCAGCATAAGCCGCGCCGGATGCGACAGCGTCTTGAGGAGTTCGGCAACCTCGGTTGCCCGCCCCTCCATTTCCGTGCGCGTCATCTTGTTTTCATGGGCTGGCACTCGGCCCGAAATCGCATCCATCATGGCACCCTATTTTCAATATACAATTAAATATAATGTATATTGTTTTTTACAAGAGAGCCAGAACAATAATGCCGCCGTACAAAATTGAACGGTGGCTTTGAGCTTAATTCTGGAGCAGTGACTGAACGGCGGCCAGTTCCGTCTGGCGCAACTCGTGCCCGCCCGGATGCCAGACCAGCTCGACATCAGCTTTCTGGCGCTCGAAATAATGTGCAAGCGCTTCTGTCAGATCCGGCGGACAGATCGGGTCCATCCGCCCGGCAGTCATCAGAATTTTCGCGCCTTCGAGCGCCGGATTGTCCTTCGGCCTGAATGGCACCAGCGGATGCAGAAGTGCCGCCTTGTCGAACACCCTGCCTTTCTCGATCAGAAGGTTCGCCATGATATTGGCGCCATTGGAATAGCCGAGCCCGATCACTTCGGACGGCTTGTGCTGAGCCACAAGGCCAGCGATGAAATCGGCCATCTTGTCGGTGGCGCGAGCAAGGTCTTCCATATCGTAGACGCCCTCGCCTGTGCGGCGGAAGAAGCGCGCAGCGCCATATTCCGACACATCACCGCGTGGCGACACGATGGTCGCTTCCGGCAAAAGCTGTTCCGCCAGACCGAAAAACTGGTTTTCATCGCCGCCCGTACCGTGAAACACGATGAACAGCGGCGCTCCGTTCGCACCGGCCTTCAGCCGGTGCTCATAGGTTTGGATTGTCATGTTCGATCTCCTGTCCCGACGTCTTCAGATCCTGTCCAGATGCTCTTCGAGATAGCCACGCAGATGCTGGTGCTGCTCCGGCAGCTTCAGCGCTTCACCGAGATGGGCCGTATCCTCGTCGCGGTCGAAACCGGGTTCGTTGGTCGCCACCTCGAACAGCACGCCGCCCGGCGTGCGGAAATAGATCGCCCAGAAGTAATCGCGGTCGATGACCGGTGTGACGTGATAGCCCGTATCCATCAGCGCCTTGCGCACCTCCAGCTGCTTCTCGCGGTTTTCGACGGCGAATGCCACGTGATGCACGGAACCGGCACCCTGCTGGTTGCGACCAACTGCTGGCAAGGCTTCCAGATCGATGACGCCCGCACCATTGCCTTCCGGCATGATGAGCCGGGTGACACCGTCCTTCGCATCGAGCTTCTGATATCCCATATATTTCAGCAGTTCCGAGGTCGCGCCTTCGTCGCGAAGCCGCATTGAGACCGAATGAAAGCCACGGATGGCGTGCTCGGCATCAATCCCCTCATGTGCCCACGGCGCACGTGGATCGTCCTTCACTTCAACCAGTGCAAAACTGTCGCCATCCGGTCCACGGAAATGGATACGCTTTTCGCCGAACGCTTCGTCTTCGGATTCAATCTTGACGGCGGATTGCTCGAAACGATCCTTCCAGAAGCCAAGAGAACCCTGCGGCACGGCAAATACCGTCGTCCCCACCTCGCCCGTACCATCGCGACCGCGCGGCATGCCGGGAAACGGGAAATAGGTCATGACAGTGCCGGGCGTGCCTAGTTCATCACCATAATAGAGATGATAGACACTCGGATCGTCGAAATTGACGGTCTTCTTGACGCGGCGCAGTCCCAGAATATCGGTGAAAAAGCGGTTATTGGAGCGCGCATCGGCGGCAAGCGAGGTCACGTGGTGGAGGCCCTTGATCTGATTAAGCATGGCTATCTCTCCTGTTGTGTTACCGCCAATATAGCCATCGGTATGATCATTGAAACATTGACAATCATGCACAGATTGTATCGATTTCAGATACAGTTGCAGGCAATGATGATTTCCATCTAGACGTACCGCCCATTCAAAGTTTAGCTACCTGCAACAGCAATATAGAAAGGTTCCCCATGGCGTCCGGCTTGTTCGCGCTTCTCGATGATGTCGCAGCCATTGCGAAAATGGCGGCAGCTTCGCTCGACGATGTTGCAGGACAGACGGCAAAGGCCAGCGCCAAGGCTGCAGGCATCGTAATTGATGATACGGCCGTCACGCCGAAATATGTTGTGGGGCTGAAACCGGAACGTGAATTGCCGGTCATCTGGAAAATCACCAAGGGATCGCTGCGCAACAAGCTCATCGTCCTGCTGCCGCTGGCGCTCATCCTCGGCTATTTCGCACCATCCTTCATCATGCCGCTTCTGATGATCGGCGGTGTCTATCTGGCCTTTGAAGGAACGGAAAAGCTGGTGGAGTTCTTCATCCCGCACAAGGAAGAGGAACACGAGGAAACCAAGGGCACGACTGCCAAGGAGATCGAGGAAACAACCGTCAGCGGTGCGATCCGCACGGACTTCATTCTGTCGGCGGAAATCATGGCGCTGACGCTGGCGGGCCTGGCTCCGTCGAGCATTTATACGCAGGCGGTCATCCTCGCCGCAGTCGGCATATTGATCACCTTCGCCGTTTATGGCGTGGTCGGCATCATCGTGAAGCTCGACGATATGGGCGTCTCGCTCGTGCGCAACAGTCACACGGCTTTCGGCAGGCAACTCGGCAAGGGGCTGGTCGCGGGCATGCCCATCATATTGAAGGTTCTGAGCACTGTCGGCACCATCGCCATGCTTTGGGTCGGCGGCAGCATCATCGTACATGGGCTGGATTCCATCGGCATCCATAGCGTTGAAGCCTTCATCCATTCCATCGTCTCGCACCTGCCGACCGAGGGCACCCGGTTTGCAGCCGCCTTCGAATGGATCGCCACCTCCTTCCTGCAGGCTGTACTTGCGGTTCTAATCGGCATTGTCGTCGTGATAGCCGTCAACGTCTTCAAGGCCCTGAAAGCGAAGGCCTAGAGCGCGTTTCGATCTGATTGCATCAGATCGGCGCCCTATCTGTTCGTTTTCACGCATGTCTTCATCCCGAAGCCGGTTCCCGCTTTCGGGAGACATGCTCTAACTTCAGGCCAGATAGCGCTTGAACCATTCGATTGTCCGATCCCATGCGAGCTTCGCCGCCGCTTCGTCGTAGCGCGGTGTGGAATCGTTGTGGAAGCCATGATTGACGCCCGGATAAATGTAAGCCTCGTAGGTCTTGCCGTTCTTTTTCAACGCTTCCTCATAAGCGGGCCAGCCCTCATTGATACGGGTGTCCAGTTCGGCATAGTGCAACAGGATAGGCGCCTTGATGCGCGGCACGTCATCCGCCGGTGCCTGCCTGCCATAGAAAGGCACAGCGGCTGCGAGTTCCGGAAAGGCGACCGCCGCCACATTGGCAACACCACCGCCATAACAGAAGCCGGTAATGCCGACCTTTCCGGTCGTCAGATCGCTTTTCATCATGAAATCGACCGCCGCAAAGAAGTCGTTCATCAGCTTGGTCGGGTCGACCTGCTGCTGTAATTCACGGCCCTTATCGTCATTGCCGGGATAGCCACCAACCGAGGTGAGACCGTCGGGCGCGAGTGCGATGAAACCGGCCTTTGCAACCCGGCGGGCGACGTCTTCGATATACGGGTTCAGTCCGCGATTTTCGTGTACGACCACGACGGCGGGCAGCTTGCCCTGCAGCTTGGCCGGTCGCACCAGATAGGCTCGAACCTCGCCGTTTCCTTCCGGTGACGAATAGGTGATGTATTCGGGATGGATATCGGGATCGGTGAATTCGACCTGTTGCGCCATCGCATAATCGGGACTGAGCGAGGCCAGTATGGTTGTGGCTGTCATAGTGCCGACCGCAAACTTTGCAGCCTTGTCCAGAAACTCTCGTTTGGTTATCCGGCCATGGGCATAGAAATCGTAGAGTTCGAGAAGTTCTTGCGGGAAATCCTTCGCCGTCAGACGTGTCATGGTCAGCCCTTCCTCTCAAAGAAGGTCAGTCTAGCACAAGGTTGAAATGGAGCCACACCGCTGCCAGCAATGCATATCGGCAGCTTCTTCACATTGATTGAAACCAACTTTACTGCATTCGTCTTTCAAAACAAAAGGCCCGGCAAAAGCCGGGTCTTTTCAATGAATTATATCCGAGAGCATCAGATATTCGGCTCGATCTTGCCCTTGCCTCTAGCCCCGCCTTTATCCTTGGCCGTGAGCTTGTCGATATAGGCGAGGAACAGCGCCGAAAACACGAATGCCAGATGGATGATGGTGAACCACAGCAACTGGTTTGACGTGTAGGTGGTGGCGTTGAGGAATATCTGCAGCAGATGAATCGACGAGATCGCCACGATGGTCGAGGCAACCTTGATCTTGAGCGAGCCCGCATCGATGGTGCCAAGCCAATGCACCTCGTCGCCAGCCTGATCGAAGCGGCTGACGAAATTCTCATAGCCCGAAATGATGACCATCACCACGAGGCTCGCAATCAACGCCGCGTCGATGAGCCCTAGGACTTTCAGGATCGTGTCGGTATCATTCAGCGCGGTAACTTTCGTTGCAAAATCGAACAGCTTGCCCACGAAGGATACAGCATAGATCGCCAGCGCGACGGCGAGGCCGAGATAGAAGACAACCAGCAGCCAGCGTGACGCCAGAATGATATTTTCGATCAGAAGTTCAATTCGTTTCATCGATCCGGTTCCAGGTAATCATATCGACACCTCTTAAAAAACCGCGCGCTTTTGGCAAGCGCGTCAGATATTGAATGATGTGCAAAAGTAGGATCGCGACTGCTTTCTTACAATATCAGCTTTCGTCTGCTGCTTGCAGCAATTCCAGTGCGAGCTTGCGCGCGCCCGCAGAAATGTCCGGATTGAAGACCAGCCAATAACCTTTGTCGCTCGTCTGCGACACCTCGCAAGCATGGACAAGCTGCCCGCGCTGCACGGCCCCGTCGATCAGCCCCGCCCAGCCAAGCGCCACCCCCTGATCGGCAATGGCTGCCTCGATCACCAGATTATAGGTGTTGAAGACCAGCCCGTAATTGCCGTCCTCGATGTCCTCACCGATAGCATCGAGCCATGACTGCCATGTGAACCAGCGATCACCCTGCAGCGTATCAAGATGCAGCAGTGAAGCGGTACCCAGCCGTTTCCCATCCGGAAACGGGCCATGCTCGGCAAGATAGGCAGGCGAACAGACCGGCACGACTTTTTCACCGATGAAGGCGATAGCGTCCTTCGGGAAATCCTCGCGACCGCCGAAAAGGACCGAAATATCCGCGTCACGCCGGTCGAGCGGCTGAAGCATGGATGATGCCGTGATGCGCACATCCACCTCCGGATGTTTCGGGCGAAACTGCGCGACACGCGGCATCAGCCAGAACGTCGCGAAGCCATAGTCGGTCGCGATCCGCAGTCCCGGCGCGCGCTGGCGACGTTTTATCTGCTGCACAGCCTCATCGATTCCATCGAGACCGGAGCGCACTGCTTCATAAAGAATGCGGCCCTCGGGCAATATCTCGACACCACGGGCCCGTCGAGCGAACAATGCGACGCCCAGACGCTCCTCGATGCGTTTTATCTGATAGCTGACCGCCGGTTGCGTCATGCCGAGTTCACGCGCTGCAAGGGTCAGATTTTCCAATCGTCCCACCGCTTCGAAAACGCCAAGGCTGCCAAGGTCCCAGGATGGAGAAACCATAAATACTTTCTATAGCTTCGATAAAAAATGAATGGGTTTTTCCTTAGCCTAAATGATGTTCTCCTTAAAGTAGGAACATAAGACATAACTGGTCTTAATCTATAGGAGGGGTCACAAAATGCGCTACTTGAAGATTGCGGCACTGACGTTCACGGCACTGGCGGGGCTTTCAGGAGCGGCTTCTGCTGCCGATCCCGCAGCTTGCGAAACCATCCGGCTGTCCGATCCGGGCTGGACCGACATCACCTCCACCAACTCCGTCGCAAGCGTGCTGCTGGAAGGTCTCGGCTATAAGCCCGATGTAAAGACCATGTCCGTGCCGATCGGCTATGAGGCGCTCAAGACCGGTAATCTTGACGTTTTCCTCGGCAACTGGATGCCCGCACAGCAGAAGTTCCGCGACGATCTCGACAAGGCGAAAGCCGCCGAAGTCATCGTCAAGAATCTCGAAGGGGCGAAGTTCACTCTGGCCGTGCCGGATTATGTGGCAAGCGAAGGCGTGAAGGACTTTGCCGATCTTGCGGCCCATGCCGACAAGTTCGGCAAGGAGATTTACGGCATCGAGCCGGGTGCGCCTGCCAACCAGAACATCCAGAAGATCATCGAGGATCAAAAATTCAAGCTCGACGGCTGGAAGCTGGTGGAATCGAGCGAGCAAGCCATGCTCGCGCAGGTGGACCGCAAGAACAAGGACAAGGCGTGGGTCGTGTTTCTGGCCTGGGCGCCGCACCCGATGAACAACAAGCTCAAGATAGAATATCTGGCGGGTGGCGATGACTATTTCGGCCCGAATTTCGGCGGCGCGGAAGTCTACACGCTTGGCCGCACCGGCTGGGCCGCGCAGTGCCCGAATGCCGCAACGTTCTTCAAGAACCTCACTTTCACTGTCGATATCGAGAATGAGCTGATGGGCAAGATTCTGGATGACGGCGCGGAAGGCCCGGCTGCGGCAAAGGAATGGCTGAAGGCGCATCCGGACCAGATCGACAAATGGCTTGCGGGTGTCACCACATTCAAGGGCGAACCGGGCGCGGAAGCCGTCAAGGCAAACCTCGGTCTTTAACCGAGAACAACACGCAGTTTGCAGGCGGGCGTTTCAGCGCCCGCCGTTTCGCGTTCCCACACTTGCCAACGGTCCCGCACAATGAAAAAGCCGAATATCCTCATCCTCATGGTCGATCAGCTGAACGGCACGTTCTTTCCGGACGGCCCGGCCGAATTCCTGCATGTTCCCAATCTGAGAAAGCTTGCCGAACATTCCGCCCGTTTTGCCAACTGCTACACCGCGAGCCCCCTCTGTGCCCCGGCGCGTGCATCGTTCATGTCGGGCCAGTTGCCGTTTCGAACTGGCGTCTATGACAATGCTGCGGAGTTTTCGTCTGAAATCCCGACCTATGCGCATCACCTTCGCAACGCTGGCTACCAGACGGCGCTTTCCGGCAAGATGCATTTCGTCGGTCCGGATCAGTTGCACGGTTTCGAGCAGCGGCTCACCACCGACATCTACCCAGCGGATTTCGGCTGGACGCCGGATTATCGCAAGCCCGGTGAACGTATCGACTGGTGGTATCACAATCTCGGTTCGATCACCGGAGCGGGTTCCGCCGAAATCACCAACCAGCTCGAATATGACGATGAAGTTGCCTATCAGGCCGAAGCGAAGCTCTATGATCTGGCGCGCGGCCACGACGAGCGGCCATGGTGTCTGACTGTCAGCTTTACCCACCCACATGACCCTTACGTAGCGCGCAAGCGCTTCTTCGATCTCTATGCGGACATTCCCGAACTTGATCCGAAAATCGGACCGCTGGCTGAAAGCGAGATCGACCCGCACACCGAACGCCTGTTGCGGGCCTGCAAGGCCGAGGATTACGATCTGACCCGCGAACAGGTTCGCACGGCACGTCAGGCCTATTTCGCCAATATCTCCTATGTGGATGACAAGATCGGCGTCCTGCTCGATGTCGTCGAACGCTGCGGCATGGCGGATGACACGATTGTCGTCTTCACTTCCGATCACGGCGATATGCTTGGCGAACGCGGCCTGTGGTTCAAGATGAGCTTCTTCGATGGCTCCGCTCGCGTCCCGTTGATGATTGCGGCCCCGCAATTGCGGGCTGGCCGCGTGGATGCGCCCGTCTCGACGCTCGACGTTCTGCCGACACTGGCCGACCTTGCCGGGATCGACCTCAAGGGCATCATGCCGTGGACCGACGGCGTTTCACTGACAGATGTTGCCTCCGGTACAGCCGAACGCGGTGCGGTTCCGGTCGAATATGCAGCCGAAGGCACCATTGCGCCAATGATCTCGCTGCGGGATGGCGACTGGAAGCTCAACCTGTGCCGCGCCGACCCGCCACAATTGTTCAACCTTGCCGACGATCCCGACGAGCTGCGCAATCTGGCGGAACTGCCGGAATTCAAAACCGTTCTGGACGACCTTCTGGCCAAAGCTGAAAAACGCTGGAATCTGGAACGCTACGATGCCGACGTCCGGGCCAGTCAGGCTCGTCGCCACGTCGTCTATCCGGCGTTGCGCAACGGCGCCTATTATCCGTGGGACTACCAGCCGCTGCAAAAGGCGTCCGAGCGCTATATGCGCAACCACATGGACCTGAACGTACTGGAAGAAAACCAGCGCTTTCCGCGCTGATTAGCAAAGCGGGGCCTCACAGCCCCGCTTGCTCAAACCCTTACTGTTCCGAGAACTCCAGAACCGTGCCGCTGGCATTTTCCGGCAGCACGGCGATGCCCGCAGATGTCTTCACGTGGGAAATTCCGTTGGCATCGAGAACGCCGCGCGCCTTATCCAGCGATGCGACCCGGATGCGCAGAACGGCGAAAGCCTTGCCCGGTGTCCGGGCAAAATCCACACCGGGATAGATTGCAGCGGCTTTCTCCTCACTCACAACCCATATGTCTGCCGAACGTGAGCCTGTCGAAACCTTCCAGCCACCATCCTGTGCCTCTGCCTTGCCATTGGCGTACAGGCGGGCAAAACCTTTGGCGGCGGCTTCCGGATCGGATGAGATGGCAACAATGGCGGAAAGGCCATTTGCACCATTTGCATGTTCGATCAGTTCCGGCAGCCAGACTGTTTCGCGGGTCTTGTGCTGGCACATGAAGACCATACCTTGCGGCACTTCACTTTCCGCGAAAGACACAGTTTCAAAAGCCGCAACACCCTCGCCACCGCCCGGCAGTTCTACCGGACGCTGAAACGCGCCAACCTCGCCGGTCTTGATGCCCAGCACGCCCAGTTCCGCCTTGGCATCGCGTGCATTGTCGATGCGGCAGGCAATGGCATGGAGGCCTTCGCCCTGCGCTGCCAGTTTCTCACGCTGATGCAGATTGCCCGGCGTCTCGGCGACGATGCCAAGCAGCTCGAAATAATCTTCCGGAAACATGATGGTGTAGTTGCCGGTGCCCTTTTCCTTGCTGTGGAGGCCGCGCGGGCTCAGCGTAAATCCGAAACGGCGATATTGTTCGGCACTTTTCTCCAGATCGCCGACCAGCAGGAAAATATGATCGACGCCTTTGACCGGATGAGACATGCAAAACTTCCTTTTCTATTTCTTGGTCGGAGCCAGAACGATCTCGTGGATCGTAACCTTGGGATTCATATTGGCAACATAGAGGGCGGTTTCAGCCATATCCTCGGGCTGGATGACATCATCCATGCGAGAGAGGTCGAAGCCCGGACGACGCGCCAGAAGCGGCGTCGCCACCTCACCGGGGCATAGCACGGTCGACCGGATGCCGTTCGGCCCTTCCTGCGCATTCAGGCTGGCGCTCAGATCGTTGAGCGCATGCTTGGACGCACCATAGGGAACGCCGCCGCCGGGAGACGAGAACCGCCCTGCCCAGGACGATGTGTGGATCATCAACCCACCGCCCTGCGCGCGCATAGGCGTCAGGGCAGCCGCGATCACGTTGATCGCACCCTTGATGTTGATGTCGATGACATCGTCCCATGAATCGAAATCAATATCCGCCCAGCTACGGCGCGGAATATTGAGACCGGCATTGTTGCAGAGCACATCAAGACGACCTGCCCATTCGACGATAGCTCCGGCAGTCGCGGCCACGGCCTCCCGGTCGAGAACATCGGCCGGAAATATCTGCGCCTCGCCACCATTGGAGACGATCGCCTCGGCAATCGCTGCAAGTGCATCCGCCTTGCGGCCCGTCAGCGCCACCCGCCAGCCTTCACGCGCGAAACGTCGCGCCATAGCAGCGCCGATGCCCGACCCGGCACCGGTGATCCAGACCGCACCGCGCTCGTTTTTGCCCGAGTTTGCGTTCTGCTCGGGGGAATTTTGGCTCATCAACAAACTCCGTCGTAGAAAATCGACATTTATTAACGCAGGCTGGTCGAGAAATTTTACCAATTTTGCCCGCGATATTAGTTTATCTTGACATTATCGCCACGGATTCTAGCATATCAATGCTTGCATACAATAAAGACCCTCTGAGGTGGCATTTCGTTGCGATTTCAGGGGCTTGAACAATATTGGGACGTGCGGGAAAAGAGGCTGGAAAGCCCTCCCTCAACGTCCTTCAGGGGAACAGAGAATGCATATCAGAAAAGCTGGCCTTGGCCTGTTTCTAGCGGCGTTTTCGCTTGCGACGGCGTCTTCGCACGCCGAAGAAGTGAAGCGCGGCGGCACTGTCATCGTCCATATGAACACCGAGCAGGGTGTGCTTAACCCTGCGCTGCGCGCCTCCACCGGTGTCTATCAGATCACCGGCCGCATCATGGAGCCGCTGATCGACCGCACCTATGAGGGCTATGTGCCGGTTCTGGCCACAAGCTGGTCGTCCTCGGAAGACGGCAAGGCCATCACCTTCAAGCTGCGCGAGAATGTGCGCTGGCATGACGGTCAGCCTTTCAGCTGCGATGACGTTTCGTTCAGCGCGATGAACCTCTGGAAGAAACTCCTCAACTATTCGACCACGCTTCAGGCCAATCTCGAAGCTGTCGATTGCACCGATCCTTACACAGCAGTGTTCCGCTATTCCAAGCCGATGCCGCTGGAACTGCTCGTCGCAGCCATGCCTGATCTCGGCCATCCGGTGCCGAAGCATCTTTATGAAGGCACTGATATTCTCAAGAACAAGTACAACGCCGCGCCGGTGGGCACGGGGCCGTTCAAGTTCGTCGAGTATGAGCGCGGCCAGCACATCATTGCCGAGCGCAATGACGACTACTGGCGCGGCAAGGAATATCCTTATCTCGACCGCATCGTCTGGCGTTTCATGCCGGACAAGGCCGCTGCTGCCGCAGCGCTTGAAGCCGGTGAAATGATGGAAACCGCCTTCAACGGCATTTCCATGTCGGATACCGAGCGCCTCCAGAAGGATGGCCGCTTCGACACCGGCACCAAGGGTTTCGAAAACAACGTTGCCCACTCGACCATCGAGTTCAATCTGCGCAATCCGATCCTTGCCAATCTGAAAGTTCGTCAGGCGATCTATCACGCGCTCGATATCGACTTTGCGATCAAGACGATCATGCGCGGCTATGCCAAGCCGGGCCGTGGCCCGATCCCAAGCGCCGGCGGCGCCAATTATACGGATCAGGTCCAGACCTACCCGTATGATGTTGAAAAGGCAAAGAAACTGCTCGACGAAGCCGGTTATCCGGCTGGCCCCGACGGCATTCGCTTCAAGCTGCGTCATCGCCCGGCACCATGGGGTGAATATACGCAGCTCTGGGCCGAATATTATGCTCAGGCGATGAAAGAAGTCGGTATCGACGTCCAGATCCTGACCAACGATGCGCCGGGCTTTCTGAACGGTGTCTATCGTGACCATGACTTCGACACGGCAAGCGGCTGGCACCAGTTCCGCTCCGATCCGGCTGTTTCCACCACCGTCTGGCTGCGCTCCGGCGCTCCGGTCGGCACCGCATGGTCCAACCAGTTCGACTACAAATCGGACGAAATGGACAGCCTGATCGACAAGGCCGCGAGCGAGCTCGACCCGACCAAGCGCGCCGATCTTTATCACCAGATCCAGCAGCTTGAGATGAAAGACCTGCCGATCATCTTCGCCATCGAACATCCGTTCGTCGGCGTGACCAATAAGGTCTTGAAGAACCACCACAACACGCCGCGCTGGGATTCTTCCAGCTGGTACGATCTGTGGATCGATCAATAAACAAGACCAACCGCTGCCGGCCATCCGGCAGCGGCTCCCCAGTTTTATGAATGCTGAAATGAATATCTTGCAGGATAACCCGCAATGCCCCTGCCCCCGATCCTGACTTTTGCGCTGCGGCGCATCTTGCAGGCGATCCCCGTCATTCTTCTCATCATGATCGGGTCATTCCTGCTGATCAAGCTTGCCCCTGGCGATACGGTGGACGCGCTTGTTGGCGACATGGGCGGCGCAGACCCGCAATTCGTCGCCAATCTGCGCGCCGAATACGGCCTCGACCAGCCGGTCTGGACGCAGCTGTGGATCTACATGACCAAGCTGGCACAGTTCGATTTCGGCTGGTCCTATGTCTACGAACAGCCGGTGCTGGACGTACTGATGGCCCGCCTCGTGCCGACGCTCCTGCTCATGGTTTCCTCGCTTTCGGTGGCCTTCATTTTCGGCATTGCGCTCGGAGCTTTCGCCGCGCGGCGCGCCTATTCGCTGACCGACAATGCGATTTCCACGCTCGGCCTTGTCTTCTATGCCATGCCGAGCTTCTTTCTCAGCCTCATCTTGATGTTCATCTTTTCCGTCAAGCTCGGCTGGCTGCCGGTCGGCGGTTACAAGACGATTGCCGGGTTTTACACCGGCTGGAAGAATGTCTGGGATATTGCCGTGCACCTCGTCATGCCGACGACGGCGCTTTCGCTCATCTATCTCGCCTTCTACATGCGCCTGATGCGCACCAGCGTGCTGGAAGTGGCCGACCTCGATTATGTTCGTACCGCACGAGCCAAGGGCGCCAGCGGTGCAAGGCTGATGTTTCATCACATCATGCGCAACGCATTCCTGCCTGTCGTTACGCTGCTCGGACTACAGTTCTCGACTGTGCTTGGCGGCTCCGTCGTGATCGAGACAATCTTCTCGCTGCCCGGCCTCGGTCAGCTTGCCTACACTTCCGTGATCAAGCGCGACCTCAACACGCTGATGGGCATCATCTTCCTGTGCTCGGTGCTGGTGGTGATCGTGAATTTCATCACAGATCTCATCTATGCGCGGCTTGATTCCAGGATCGAACTGTCATGACTTCACAGGACCTCTCCCTCACCCGCCCGCAGGTCTCCCGCACGAAAGTTCTGTGGCAGCGCTTCAGCCGCAACCGCGCCGCCGTGCTGGGCCTTATCCTCTTCATCGCCGTGGTCCTGATCGCGCTGCTGGCCGACGTCATTGCGCCCGGCGACCCGTTGCGGCGCGCTGGCGATCCGCTTGTCTGGCCATTCGTCAATGCTGCAACGCCGCTTGGTACCGACCAGCTTGGGCGCGATATCATGGCAGGCATCGTCCATGGCGCGCGCATTTCGCTTCTGATCGGCGTGGTCGCCACCCTGATTTCTATAGTGATCGGCATCATCATCGGCGCGCTTGCCGGCTATTATGGCGGCTGGGTGGATGACGTTCTGATGCGCATCACCGAAGCCTTCCAGACCGTTCCAAGCTTCGTACTGCTTCTGACACTGGTGGCAATCTTCGGTTCATCGATCGAAAATATCATCATCTGCATCGGCATCGTGTCATGGACCGCGCCTGCCCGCATGGTGCGCGCCGAATTTCTGGCGCTGCGCAAGCGCGAATTCATCGATGCAGCGCGCAATCTCGGCGTCGGGAATGCCTCAATAATCTTCCGTGAAATCCTGCCGAATGCCCTGCCGCCGGTGATTGTCTTCGCATCCGTGGTGATGGCCACTTCCATCCTGATGGAAAGCGCGCTCGCCTTCCTCGGCCTCGGTGACCCAAACTATGCAAGCTGGGGTAACATGATCGGCCAAGGTCGCGCCGTGCTGCGCACTGACTGGTTCTGCTCGGTTATTCCCGGCATCGCCATTCTGCTCACCGTTCTTTCCTTCAGCCTGCTTGGCGAAGGCCTGAACGACGCGCTTAATCCGAGGCAGAAGAAATAATGACCGCTGCACCCGTTCTCGAAATCAAAAATCTGCAGATCGCGCTGCCAAAGGGCGCCGACCGCCCTTACGCCCTGCAGGACCTGACACTGACCATCAACCCCGGTGAAATCGTCTGCCTCGTCGGCGAAAGCGGCTCCGGCAAATCGCTTTCGGCAGGCGCAATCATGCGCCTTTTGCCGGAACCGCATGTGCGCGTGACCAATGGCACAATCAGGCTGGAAGGCACCGATCTCTATTCGCTCAGCGAAACCGACATGAAGAAGCTGCGCGGCGACCGCATCGGCATGATCTTTCAGGAGCCGATGACCGCACTCAACCCGCAGAAGACGGTCGGCTGGCAGATCGATGAAGTGTTGCGCCTGCACACGAAACTCGGTCGCAAGGAACGTCGCGCCGCCGTGCTGAACATGCTGGCGGAAGTGAAAATTCCGGACCCGGAATCCGCTTACAACGCCTATCCGCACCAGATTTCGGGCGGACAGCGCCAGCGCGTCATGATTGCCATGGCGCTTATCCTGAAACCGCGCCTCATCATTGCCGATGAACCAACCACCGCGCTCGATGTGACCACGCAGGCACAAATCCTGAAACTGATCCGCGACCTGCAACGCGAACACGATACCGGCATCCTGTTCATCACGCATGACTTCGGCGTGGTGGCGGAAATTGCCGACCGCGTTGCCGTTCTGCGGCTTGGCGAACTGGTCGAGGAAGGCCCGGCAAACGAAGTGCTGAACCATCCGCAGCACCCATATACCAAGGCGCTGATTGCATCGGTTCCAGCTCTCACTCCGCCCGAACCGAAGCCATCTGTGGACGCTCAGCCGATCATTCTCAAGGCGAGCGCTTTACGCAAAACCTTCAAGGCGCGCGGCGGATTGCTGACCGGCAAAAGAAGTGCCGTTCCTGCCGTGAAGGACCTTTCGTTTGAACTACGTCAGGGTGAAACGCTTGGCGTCGTGGGCGAAAGCGGGTCGGGCAAGACAACCGTTTCGCGCATCGTCACCCGTCTGCTTGAAGCCGATAGCGGCAAGGTCGATGTGAATGGCAGAGATTTTCTGAGCGCCAGCCCGCGTGAAGTGCGTGCCATGCGCAAGGACATCCAGATGGTCTTTCAGGACCCGATGGCCTCGCTCAACCCGCGCCGCCGCGTCGTGGACCTGATCGCACAGGGGCCAATCGTCCATGGCGTACCGAAGGCAGAGGCGCACGCAAAGGCCCGCGAGTTGCTGGAGCTGGTCGAGCTTTCGCCTGCCGCAGCCGACCGTTTTCCGCATGAATTTTCGGGCGGGCAGCGGCAGCGCATCGGCATCGCCCGCGCGCTGGCGCTGGAGCCTCGCATCATCGTCGCCGACGAACCGGTCTCCGCGCTCGATGTCTCGGTACAGGCTCAAGTGTTGCGGCTTCTGGCCGACCTCCGCGAACGGCTCAATCTGTCGCTTCTTTTCGTAACGCATGATCTGCGCGTCGCGGCTCAGCTTTGCGACCGCATCATCGTCATGTCGAAGGGCGAGATCGCCGAAGCAGGTCCGACGGCTGAGGTCTTCGCTAATCCGCAACATGAATATACACAGCGCCTCCTTGCCTCCATTCCCGGCAAGGGCTGGACGCCTCCTCGTTTGGAAAATGCGTGACACTATGCAGAACATAGTCTTTCCACCCTCCATCTGGGCTGCCACTGCCCCTGCCCGCACACAAGCAAAGCCGCTGACCAATGACGCGGAAGCCGATGTCGCCATCGTCGGCGGTGGCTTTACGGGACTTTCAGCAGCGCTCCATCTGGCGAAACGCGGCAAGCGCGTCATCCTGCTGGAAGGCAATGCGGTCGGCTGGGGCGCATCGGGGCGCAACAATGGACAGGTCATTCCGACCATGACTTCGGCGGAACCCGATGCAATCGCCAAACGCTACGGCGCATCAGGTGAACGTTTTGCCAGACTGATCGGCAATAGCGCCGACATTCTGTTTTCCATCGTGCGTGATGAAAATATCGACGCTGAGGCCGAACAGAACGGCTGGTTCCAGCCTGCCCATTCGCCGGGCCGGGTGAAGCTTTCGCAAACCCGCGTGGACGCATGGAAACGTTTCGGCTTCCCGGCAGAGTTTTTCGACCGCGCCGCAACATCGCGGCTGTTGGGCAGCGATTTCTGGTATGGCGGCATGTTCAACCCGACCGGCGGCCATATCAATCCGCTGGCTTTCGCGCGCGGGCTTGCAGCCGCAGCCGAACGCCACGGCGCAATCATTCACGAACAAAGCCCGGTCATCTCCTATGCCCAGGTGGGCGACTATTGGGAAGTCAAGACCGCCAGCGCCACAGTTCGTGCCAAGGGCTTTCTGCTCGCCACCAACGCCTATACCGGCGAGTTGCGCGAAGGGCTTGCCCCGCGCCTAGCCCGCACCATCGTGCCGGTACTCTCGTGGCAAATGGCGACGGCACCTGTCAGCGACAATCTGCGGGCGACGATTTTGCCGGGACGGCAGGCGGTTTCCGATACGCGCGGCGATCTGCGCTTCTTCCGCTACGATGCCCGCAACCGGCTGATTACCGGCGGCGTGGTAATGGGTAATTTCAACATCGCCGAACGCGTCAAGCGCAAGACAGCGCATAATATGGCGGAAGCTTTCCCTGCACTTGGCGAGCCGGAAATCACCCATGTGTGGAGCGGTTATATCGGCATGACATGGGATCGTTTCCCGCGCGTTCATCAGCTCGGCCCCAATGGCTGGGCATGGATCGGCTGCAACGGGCGCGGTGTTGCGCTTGGCACATCGCTCGGGCGTGAATTCGCACGGGCGCTCGACGGCGAGCCTGTGCAGGAACTTGCCCTGCCCGTCTCGGAACCGGCACCACTGCCTTTTCATAAAGTCGCGCGGAAGATCGCGCCGTTCTATCTCGCATGGCTTCGGCGCAAGGATCTCACCGAGCCAAATCTCTAGTCCCGCTCATTTAACGTTCATGTGAAAGGTCAGGTCCATGAATCAAATGTCAATTCTCGAACGTCGCCGCATCGAAGCGCTGGTTCTCAAGAATGTTTACGAAGTTATTCGCGAACGCTCCGGTGAGGAAGAAGCGCAGGCTGCAATCGGCGAAGCAGTCAGCCGTTCGGCCATCGAACAGGGCAAGAGCTTTGCCGACGAGCTGGGCCGCACGCCAACGATACAGGACTTTGCCGATATCCAGCCGCTGTGGACGAAGGAAAACGCACTGGAGATCGACGTGATTTCGCAGGGCGAAGATCATTTCGATTTCAACGTTACGCGCTGCCGTTATTCGGAAATGTACCGCGAGATGGGTCTTGGCCATATCGGTCACCTGCTGTCCTGCAATCGCGATGGCGATTTCTGCATCGGCTACAATCCCGAAATGAAGCTGGAACGCTCGCAGACCATCATGAAGGGCGCAAGCCATTGCGATTTCCGCTACCGCCTCGACAAGACTGAAGACAACACAAAAGGAGCCTGACATGCCGGTTGAAAACTGGACATCGAACCAGCTTGACGAACTCGTCGCGTTCCGTCGTGACCTGCACGAAAACCCCGAGCTGCTTTACGATGTGAACCGGACTGCCGAAAAAGTTGCCGAAGCGCTACGCGCCGCTGGCGTCGATGAGGTCGTGACTGGTATCGGGCGCACCGGCGTCGTCGGCGTCATTCGCGGTCAGTCGAACCGTTCCGGTCGCGCCATCGGCCTGCGTGCCGACATGGACGCACTGCCGATCCTCGAAGAAACCGGCGCGGAATGGTCATCGAAAGTGCCGGGGAAAATGCATGCCTGCGGCCATGACGGCCACACGACCATGCTTCTGGGCGCTGCCCGCGAACTGGCGCAAAGCCGCGCCTTCGACGGCACCGTCATCGTTATCTTCCAGCCTGCCGAAGAAGGCGGCGCAGGCGCAAAGGCGATGATCGACGACGGCCTGTTCAAGCGCTGGCCGGTCAATGAAGTCTACGGCATGCATAACCGCCCTAATCTTCCCGTCGGACACTTCATCATCAATTCCGGCCCGATCATGGGATCGGTTGACATTCTCGACATCACCATCGAGGGCGTTGGCGGACATGCGGCCTCCCCACACCAGACCATCGATCCCATCCCGGTGACGGCAGCACTCATTCAGGCAATCCAGACGCTGACCGCACGCACCGTCGACCCGCTGGATTCCGCAGTGATCTCGATCACGACCATTCAGGGTGGTGATGCGTTCAACGTGATTCCGCAGAAAATCCGGTTGACCGGTACCGTCCGCACGCTTCGTGAGGAAGTGCGCGACCATATCGAGGAAAAACTGGCTCGCGCCGTGCAGGGCATTGCCGATGCTTTCGGCGCCAAGGCCACGCTCAACTATCAGCGCAGCTATCCGGTCACCGTTAATCACGAACGCGAGACAGAACTGGCCGCAATCGCTGCCGATGCAGTTGCGGGCGCTGACCGCGTGGCTCGGGATATGCCGGCAACGCTTGGCGGTGAAGACTTTGCCTTCATGCTGAACGAGGTGCCGGGCGCGATGATCAACATCGGCAACGGCCCGAGCGCCAATCTCCATCATCCGAAATATGACTTCAACGACGATGTCATTGCCTGGGGTTGCTCGTACTGGACAACGCTCGTGCGCCATCGGCTGCCGATTGAGAACTGATAGCCGCCTATATATCTATTCAGGGCGGCGCCCCAAGGGGCCGCCCTTTGTATTTTTCGTAAAAAGCGAAGTGTTTTTACACTAAAACCTCTAGTTTATCTGAGCCTCACGTAATATAACGCGCTCCCAATAATCCATCGCGGCTTTTCCCGATGGGAAAAGAGAATCCGGTTTGGACGCATATCCTGAACGCCTCAGTTTCGGAAATGCGGGAAGCCAATGGTAGAGCGGGAAATCCATGAATATCGAGTCTGCCTTGAGCGACAGCGCCAATATTTTTGACCTTGCGCCAATTTCCCTGTGGCTTGAGGATTATAGCGGTCTGCGCAAGCAGTTCGAAGAATGGCGTGCGCTTGGCGTTACCGATCTCGGGGCTTTCCTGCACGAAGACACGACCCGGTTGCGCATCTGCACCAGCCATATCCGGGTTCTGAAGGTCAACCGCAAGACGCTTTCGCTTTTCGAGGCGGACAGCGTCAGTCATCTGGTCGCCAACCTCGAACGCGTGTTTCGCGACGACATGCTGGACCCGCATATCGATGAGATGGTCCAGCTCTGGAACGGCGGCGGCACTTTCTCAAGCGACACCATCAACTATTCGCTCGGCGGCAAGCGGCTCGACATCCAGCTCAAGGGCGTCGTGCTTCCCGGCTATGAACACACGTGGGAGCGGGTTCTGCTTTCCATCGAGGATGTGACCGCTCGCGAGAATGCCCGCCGCGAGCAGGATCGGCACAAACAGCACGCCGTGGGCCTCTTCGAACATTCACCGGTTTCGCTCTGGGTCGAGGATTTCAGCCGCATCAAGCAACTGATGGACGATGTGCGCCAGCGCGGCATCGTTGATTTTCGGGTGTTTACCGACGTGCATCCAGAATTCGTGCGCCAGTGCATGAGCGAGATCCGCGTGCTCGAAATCAACACCGAGACGACGGCCCTCTTCCTCGCATCCGACAAGAAAACGCTGCTGCAGAACCTGCCGCATATCTTCAAGGATGAGATGGAAGCCTCTTTCCGCGAACAACTGATCGATCTGTGGAACGGAATCCTGTTCCAGCGTCGCGAAGTGGTGAACTATGCGCTCGATGGGTCCGAACGGCATGTTCTGCTGCAGTTCTCTGTTCTGCCGGGACATGAGACGGATTGGTCGCTGGTGCAGGTCGCACTTACCGACATCACGGCGCGCAAGAAGGCCGAGGCCTATCTGGAATATCTGGGCAAGCACGATGTGCTGACCAAGCTGCACAATCGCGCCTATTATGTCGATGAGCTTAACCGGCTTGAGCGCAAGGGCCATACGCCCGTTTCAGTCATCATCATCGATCTCAACGGCCTCAAGGCCGCGAATGATCAATGGGGCCATGCGACAGGCGACGGATTGCTGCGACGCATCGGAGAAGTGCTGAATGAAGCCGTGAAGCAGCCGGGCCATGCCGCACGCATTGGCGGTGACGAATTCGCTATCGTGCTGCCTTATGTCGATGAGCGCGGCGCCGAGGCGATGGTCGAGGACATTCAGCGGCTGGTCGATATCAACAACCAGTATTATTCCCAGCTCAAGCTCAATCTTTCCATCGGCGCCGCGACCAGCATGCCGGGCGAGAAGCTGGAAACCGTTGCCAAGCGCGCCGACCTGCTGATGTATGAGAACAAGCGTCAGCAATATACGAGCGGTATGATCTAGAGCATTTCCTGTTTTGATTGAATCATTGGAAACACTCTATCTCTTTGTTTTTAAGCATGTCTTTATCCCAAAACCGGTCCGCACTTTTGGGAGACATGCTCTAGTCATCAAATGCGATAATCGTCTTGCCGCGCGTCAGATCGGTGACAAGGCGGGATAGTTCATCCCGCATGGCAATGGGCATCGTGCCCGCCATTTCCACGCCGGTGCCGGTGAAATTCTCTTGCGCGATGGCAAGGTTTTCCACCGCTGTCAGGCGCGCTTTCAGCAGCGCATGATCTGAAAAATCGCAGGCGAACTGAAATCCGACCAGCGGAATAACTTCTGTTTTCTCAGCCTGTCGCAGACAGGTGGCGGCAGTGCCGCCATAGGCGCGCATCAGGCCGCCGCTTCCCAGAAGAATGCCGCCGAACCAGCGCGTAACCACGACTGCAATATTGTCCAGCTGCTGGCCGTCGATTGCCTGCAAGATCGGCTTTCCTGCCGTGCCGCTTGGCTCACCGTCGTCACTGAAACGGTAGTTCTGCCCCATGCGCCAGGCCCAGCAATTATGGCTCGCCGACAGATCGGAATGCTCGCTCAAAAAATCCTTCGCCGCCTGCTCGTTTGCGACAGGCGAAGCAATGGCCAGAAATCGACTTTTCTTGATCTCCTGACTAAAGGTTTCGACGCGACTGATCGTGAACATGGCAATCCTACAAAGATGATTGCGGGGCCTAGCATTTTCCATTGAGGATGACGACCCCTTCCAGCTTCCCCCGGCATTGCGCCCACCGGATATAGGGTATAAGGCAATTGGAAAATGAGCCCATATTTTTGAGCTCTGTTCTTGCATATCCAGACGAAAGGTCCTGCCGATGTTCGATTTGATCGTGAGAAACGCCAATCTCCCCGACGGTCGCGAGAAGCAGGACATTTTGGTCAAGGACGGCAAGATTGCCGATATCGGGCCCTCCAAGGGGGAGCATCAGGCGGCTCAGGAAATCGATGCGACCGACCGGCTCGTGACCCCGCCTTTCGTCGATCCGCATTTTCACATGGATGCGACCCTGTCGCTCGGCCTGCCGCGCCTTAACCGCTCGGGCACGCTTCTTGAGGGTATCGCGCTATGGGGCGAATTGAAGCCAATGCTGACCGTTGAAGCCATGGTCGAGCGCGCGTTGCGTTATTGCGATCTGGCCGTTTCGCAGGGCCTGCTGGCCATTCGCAGCCATGTCGATGTCAGCGATCCGCGCCTTCTCACTGCTGAAGCGATGATCGAAGTGCGCGAGAAGGTGAAGCCTTACATCGATCTGCAGCTCGTGGCCTTCCCGCAGGATGGTTACTACCGTTCGCCGGGCGCGGTCGATCTCGTCAACCGCTCGCTCGATATGGGCCTCGACGTCGTCGGCGGCATTCCGCATTTTGAGCGCACCATGGCTGATGGCGCAGCCTCGCTGGAGGAACTCTGCCGCATTGCCGCTGAACGCGGGCTGCCGGTCGATATCCATTGCGACGAAAGCGACGATCCGATGTCGCGCCATGTCGAGACGCTGGCGGCGCAGACCATGCGTTTTGGCCTGCAGGGCCGTGTATCCGGCTCGCACCTTACCTCCATGCATTCCATGGACAATTATTATGTCTCGAAGCTCATTCCGCTGATTGCGGAAGCGAAGATGAACGCCATTCCGAACCCGCTCATCAACATCACGCTGCAAGGCCGCGCGGACACCTATCCGAAGCGCCGCGGAATGACACGCGTGCCGGAGCTGATGGCGGCTGGCGTTAACGTTGCTTTTGGCCACGACTGCGTTATGGACCCCTGGTACTCGATGGGTTCCGGCGACATGCTAGAAGTCGGCCATATGGCCATTCACGTGGCGCAGATGACGTCGATCGAAGGCAAGAAGCAGGTTTTCGATGCACTCACCGTCAATTCCGCCAAGGCGCTGGGCCTCGAAGGCTACGGTCTTGCAAAGGGCTGCAATGCCGATTTCGTGGTGCTGCAGGCGCGCGATCCAATTGAAGCGCTGCGGCTCAAGGCAAACCGCCTGACCGTCGTGAAGCGTGGCAAGGTCATCGCCGAAACACCGCAGCGCATAAGCCGCCTCAACCTCGAAGGCCGTCCGTCTTCGGTTGACGGGGCTGATTACGCGCCAATCGGCTAATAATATCAACAGTTTCGGCCTACCCAGCACATTGCTGGATGAACGAACCGGAACAGTCGCGGCTTGAAACCCCATGCCTAATTTTCAGGCCGCAGCCTAATTCGCTTGTATTCGAGGCAGATTGAGCAAAGATAGAACCGTTGCTCATACATTCTGCTCACACAAAACGAAGCAACCGGCAGTGCATTCCCGGCACGCCGAAAACACAAAAGAGGGGTCCTATGACCAAAATCATCAAAGCACCGAACTTTACCCGTCGCAACATTCTCGCAATGTCTGCAGCACTCGGCGCAACGGCAATGACCACTCGGGTCTTTGCGGCCGATGAAAAGCTGAAAGTCGCGGGCATCCACGCCTCGCCGGTCGAGAATGCCTGGAATTCCCGCCTTCACGAGGCACTGAAGCAGGCAAATGACGACGGCGTCATCGAATATGTCTTCTCCGAGGGCGTTTCGGCGAGCGACTACCCCCGCGCCATGCGCGAATATGCCGAACAGGGCATCAAGCTGATCGTCGGCGAATCCTATGCCGTCGAACGCGAAGCGCGCCAAGTGGCAGGCGATTATCCAAAGACGGCTTTCGTCATGGGCTCCTCCGGCAAGCCGCAGGGCGATAATTTTGGTGTTTTCGGCACATGGAACTTTGAATCTGCCTATCTCGCGGGCATGCTGGCAGGCGCGATGAGCAAGTCCGGCACCTTCGGCTCCGTCGGTGCCGTGCCGATCCCGGAAGTCAACATGCTCATCAATGCCTTTCAGGATGGCGTGAAGGAAACCCGTCCCGACGCGAAGTTCATCGCGTCGTTCATCGGCACCTTCTTTGACCCGCCGAAAGCACGTGAAGCCGGTCTTGCCCAGATCGACTCTGGCGCGGACATCCTGTTCGGCGAGCGCATCGGCACGGCAGACGCGGCCAAGGAACGTGGTATCAAGGCCATCGGCTCGCTGATCGACTATACGCCGCGCTATCCCGACACGGTCTTCGCCAATGCGATCTGGAATTTCCGCCCGATCCTGAATGCGGCTATCGCCGACGTGAAGGCCAGCCAGGCAACCGGCAAGGATTACACGCCGTTCAGCCTGATGAAGGAAGGCGGCAACGACATCATCTACGTCAAGGGTATTGCCCCTGCCGAAGCGGAAGCCAAGATGGAAGCCCGCCGTGTGGAACTGAAGGAAGGCAAGTTCGAGTACAAGCCGAACCCGGCCGAACCGAAGTAATCATTTAGGACGGGCAAGCATATCGTGGCAATCGACATGAACCAGCAGGATGCGACCGCGCTCGCGCAGGCGATTGCGGAAGGAATCCTCAGTGCCGAACAGGCCATGGATGCCGCTCTCGACGCAGCAGAAAAATGGCGCCCCTTGGGCGCCATTGCATATCTCGATCGCGATCTTGGCCGCGCCGGTGCTATTTCATTCGATGCAGCGCCATCCAGAGCTGCCTTCGCGGGCGTTCCCTCCCTGTTCAAGGATCTGGGCGGGCCCTGTGCCGGTCTGCCGATCCGGCTCGGCTCGCAGGCATTCCTCAATGCCTCACCTCAGATGGATTCCGAACTCGGCCACCGGCTACGCGCAGCCGGATTGAATTTCTTCGGTACTACCACCGTTCCCGAATTCGGTCTGGCGCTTGCGAGCGAACCAGCGGGAGCACCGCCTGCATGCCATCCCTTCGATGAAACGCTTTCACCCGGTGGATCATCCGGCGGAGCGGCAGCAGCGGTTGCAGCCGGGATAGTCGCAATTGCGCACGCTACCGACGCTGGTGGTTCCATCCGTGTGCCCGCCGCAACCTGCGGGCTTGTCGGTCTGAAACCAAGTCGTGGCGCTATGCCAGCGGGTCCGCATTTCGGCAATTATCTTGCAGGCATTGCGAGCGAGTTTGCGCTTTGCCGCTCGGTCCGTGATGCGAAAGCGCTTCTGCCGCTTGTTGAAGGCAAAACGGAAGGCTTTCTGCCCGACCCGGCGATGCTGGCAGGCGATTTGCCGGACCGCCTTCGTATCGGCATCGTGACCGGCGATCTCGCAAACTATCCAATCACATCAGAGCGCCTGCAGGTTGTGGCAGATGCAGCGCATTTCCTTGAGGCACAGGGGCACACAATCCGCGAAATCCCGGCTTCGGAATTCAGCCCGCTGATCGCTTCCAGCGCGCGCGCATTCGACCGTATCATTTCCGTCAATCTTGCGGCTGCAATCGATTTTCTGGCCCTTGATGAAGACAAGCTTGAACCGCTCACCCGCGCCGTTGCGGAGCGCGGGCGGCGCATGGAAGCCACCGCGCTTTACCGCACCATGAACGGAGCTGTCAGCGCCGCACATATGCTCTGGCAGATTTTCCGCGACATCGACGTGCTGATCACGCCTATGCTCGCGCGCGGGCCGATGCGGCTCGGCTCCTTTCCCATGGATCACGGTGATGTCGATGCGCATTGGCAGAAGATGAATGCTTTCGCACCTTATGCAGCGCTCGCCAATATTTCCGGTTTTCCGGCGCTCTCGCTTCCCTTTGCGACGGATACCAACAACATGCCGGTCGCCTTGCAGCTTGTAGCGCCGATGGGCGCGGACCGGCTGCTTTTGAGCCTTGGCCAGCGTCTGGAGGCGGACCAGCGCTGGCAGCACAGATTTCCCGTTGCGGGGTTGAACATATGACCACGACCGTTCTTGAACTGCAGAACATCACCAAGCGGTTTGGCCAGCTCACCGCCAATGACGATATTTCGCTGAAGCTTGAGCGCGGCGAAATCCTCGCTTTCCTGGGCGAGAATGGCGCAGGCAAAACCACGCTGATGAATATCCTGTTCGGCCATTATGTGCCGGATGAGGGCCGTGTCTTCGTTAAGGGTGCAGAAATCCCGCAGGGCAAGCCCCGCGCCGCCATCGATGCGGGCGTTGGCATGGTGCACCAGCATTTCACGCTCGCGCCCAATCTCACGGTTCTGGAAAACATCATCACCGGCACTGAAAGCCTCTGGAAGCTCAAATCTGCGCATGGTGCTGCGCGTAACAAGATCGCGGAAATCGCCAAACGCTTCGGCCTGCAGGTTGATCCCGATGCACGGCTTGGCGATCTTTCGGTCGGTGAACAGCAGCGCGTGGAAATTCTCAAAGCGCTTTATAACGACGCCGATATTCTGATCCTCGACGAGCCGACCGCCGTTCTGACCACGCAGGAAGCCGAGAACCTGTTTGCGACACTGAAAGAAATGGCGCGTCAAGGCCTGTCGCTGATCTTCATCTCGCACAAGCTGCATGAGGTTATGTCCGCCGCCGACCGGGTGATCGTGCTGCGCGGTGGCAAGCTGGTCGCCGAACGCAAGGCTTCCGAAACCTCCAAAGAGGAACTCGCCGAACTGATGGTTGGCCGTCGTGTTTCGCGCCCTTCGCGTGCTGCGGCAACGCCCGGCGAAACCTTGCTGGAAGCGAAGAATGTAACAGTGGTGGAAGATGGCGCGGCCCGCCTTAGTGACCTCGACTTTCACCTTCGCGCTGGCGAAACGCTTGGCATCATTGGCGTGTCGGGTAATGGGCAGGCAGCGCTTGGGCGTCTCGTTTCGGGTCTCAGCCAGCCTGCGAGTGGCTCACTTGTCATGTTCGGGCAGACAGTTACCAAATTCGACCCGCGCCAGTTTGTGGCCGAAGGTGTTGGCCGCATCCCGGAAGATCGCAACGCTGAAGGCGCAATCGGTGATCTGACGCTTTGGGAAAATGCTGTGCTTGAACGCGTGCGTGATCCGCAGTTCTCCAATGGTCTTCTGGTCAATCGCGCGGCTGCGCGTGAATTTACCGACCGCATCATCAAGGATTTCGATGTGCGCGGCGGCACGCCTGATAGCCGTATTCGCCTGCTTTCCGGCGGCAACATGCAGAAGCTTATTCTGGGTCGCAATCTTGAAACGGCTCCCCGCATTCTGATCGCGGCGCAACCGACGCGTGGCCTTGATGAAGGTGCCGTCGCAGCCATTCATGCCCGTATTCTGGAAGCGCGGGCAAAGGGAGCAGCGGTTCTGCTAATCTCGGAAGATCTGGATGAAATTATCGGCCTTGCCGACCGCGTACAGGCCATCGTCAAGGGCCGCCTCTCGCCGCCGATTGACGCCGGAGAAGCCAATGCGCAACGGCTGGGCCTGATGATGGCTGGGGAATGGCAGACTAATCTCACGAAGGGGCTGAACTGATGCGTATTGAAAGACGCGAAACACGGCCCATGGCACTGGTAGCAACCGCACCAATTATCGCCGTTTTGACCGCCTTTGTGCTTGCCGGACTGCTCATTGCCGCTGCCGGTGCGCCGGTTTTGGAATCCTTCCGCCAGATAGCCATCGGCGCTTTCGGTAACAAGCTTTCGATCACCGAAACACTCACCCGCGCAACACCCTTGATGCTGACCGGCCTTGCCGCTGCCGTCGCCTTCCGCTCCAAACTCTGGAATATCGGCGCCGAAGGCCAGTTCTATATGGGTGCGCTGGCGGTGGTCGCCTGTGGGACGCAATTGCAGCTTCCTGCCCCTATTCTCATTCCGCTGTTGCTTATCGTCGGCGCGATTGCAGGCATGATTTTCCTGCTTATTCCGCTCGGGCTTCGTCTGCGCTTCGGTGTCGATGAAGTGGTGACGACCCTGCTTTTGAATTTCGTTGCGGTGCTCATCGTCTCGATGATGATCGAAGGGCCGATGAAAGACCCCCTCGCCTTTGGCTGGCCGCAATCCGAGCCTGTGCCGGATGCGGCGGTGCTGCCAAAAATCATGGCAGGCATGCGGCTTCACATTGGCATAGTCATCGCTATCGCTCTGGCGCTCATCATCGCCTATGTGCAGAAGCGCACCGTGTTCGGGCTGGAAACCAAGGCTGCCGGTCTCAACCCGCAAGCCGCGCGTTTTGCAGGCGTTCCGCTTGGCAAGACACTGGTGAAAGTCGCCTGCATTTCCGGTGGTCTTGCAGGACTTGCAGGCGCAATACAGGTCATGGGCGTTAAGGGTTACGTCACGACCGATCTGTCGCCGGGCTTCGGCTATTCCGGCATCATTGTCGCCATGTTGGCCATTTTGAATCCTATCGGCGCGATCTTCTCCGCACTTTTTGCTGCCGCAATGTTTGTCGGTGCCGACGGCATGAGCCGTGCCATTGGCATTCCGAGCTTCATCGCCGATGTCACCGTGGCGCTGTCGCTTCTGACTATGCTGGTTGCTCTGTTCTTCACACAATACAGGATCGCCCGATGAACGAGTTGATGGATATCCTGCTCTCCGCAGGCCTCTGGGTCTCGGTCCTGCGCATTGCAACGCCGCTGATCTTCGGCACGCTCGGCGCACTTTATTGCGAACGGGCGGGTGTGCTTAATCTCGGCATCGAAGGCATCATGACCTTCGGTGCGATGATCGGCTGGCTGACAGTCTATAATGGTGCCGACCTGTGGGTCGGTGTGCTTGCCGCCGCCGCTTCCGGCGCTCTGTTCGGCCTGCTTCACGCGGCGCTCACCGTGCCGCTCGGCCTGTCACAGCATGTGGTCGGTCTTGGCATCACGCTCTTTGCTTCCAGCCTCAGCTATTTCCTGTTTCGCCTTCTGGTGCCGCTCTCTTCAACTCCGCCGACGATCACGCCATTCCAGCCGGTGAATCCGTCCTGGCTCGTGGATATTCCGTTTATCGGACAGGTGCTTGGCACGCAGACGGCCCTCACCTGGATCGCCATACCTCTGGCACTGCTGCTTGGTTATGTGCTTTTCCGTACACCGCTGGGGCTCGCCATCCGCATGACCGGAGAAAATCCGCATGCCGCCGAAGCGCAAGGCATCAACCCTATCCGCGTCCGCATTTTCACGATCATGTTCGGCAGTGCCCTGATGGCGGTCGGCGGTGCGTTCCTGACGCTCTCAGCCTTCAACTCGTTCTTCCCGACCATGATGCAGGGACGCGGCTGGGTCTGTATCGCGCTCGTCGTATTTGCCTCGTGGAAGCCCGCCCGCGCGCTGCTGGGCGCGCTGCTCTTTGCGCTCTTCGATGCCTTCCAGCTTCGTCTGCAGACGGTTTACGGCAAGGTCGTGCCCTATCAGCTTTTCCTGATGATCCCCTACATCATGTCGATTGTAGCGCTCATTGTCATGGCGCGGCGGGCACGTGTCCCGCAGGCGCTGATGCAGCCCTATCGTCGCGGAGAACGTTGATCGCATAGTGCGCGATAAAATAGGCAATGGTGAAAACTGCCAGTCCACCAAAGACATCGCTCAGATGGTGTCCGCCGTGCAGCAGGATCGCGGGTACCATGAATATATTCAGAGCGAGTACCGATAAACGCACCCATGCGATGCGCCATGTAAAGACCACGGACATGGCAGCCATGACGGTGTGGAACGACGGGAATCCGATCAGGCCGAGCACATTGGCTGGCGTCAGATAATCTACCCCTTCCTTCGACAAGCGGATCAATTCCAAGCCATAGGACGGACCGACAGCCAATCCTGCACTTCTCACAACATCATCAGGCAGGTTCCATACAGCCGATGTACCGAATGTTGGAAAAAAGGCCCACACCACGATGCTGAGAAGAACGCCTACAATTCCAGTCATCAGGAAATGAGCAAGTTTTTCTGATTGCCCCGAAAAGCCGAGCAACAGAACAACCATCACCAACTGCGGCAGGGAAGTGAAGTAAACTATCTTCAACAGTGCTGAAACACTGGGCCACTGCGCAATGTATGTGACCAGACTTGGCCAATCATATCCCATCAGTCGATCGACCCCGACCAGGAATTCGTCAATTCGCGGGAAATGGATCGGCAGCAACATATAGTTAAAGACCGACCCGACCAGTGTGAACAATATGAAGCCCGCAGTCAGAATGAGTGTCTCCGCAATCCGGGCATCATTCCTTACGAAGCGATAAAACAGGCCGAGCATGATCGTTCCAAGACCGATCGCCCCGATCATTCCGTAGCCTGTCCAGTCTACGCGAATGCCTTTCACTGTAATCAAAAGAATGTCGATTGCGCCCAACGCACCAACGACAGTCAGAACAAATCGCTCATAACGCGAGAATATCATCAGCGCCCCCAATTGATCTCATAATCGACCAAAGAGCTGAAGTTCACGTTAAACGTGCAAACAAAAACGGCGCCCGAAGGCGCCGTTTTCTTTTATGTTGTCGAACTTATGCAGCGCTGGACTTGCCGCTCTTTTCGAAGCGCTTGCGCTCATTCGGGTCGAGGTACAGCTTGCGAAGACGGATCGACTTCGGCGTCACTTCAACCAGCTCGTCGTCCTGAATCCACGACAGAGCGCGTTCCAGCGTCATCTTGATCGGCGGGGTGAGCTTCACGGCTTCATCCTTGCCTGCGGCGCGGATGTTGGTGAGCTTCTTGCCCTTGAGCACGTTGACTTCCAGATCGTTGTCACGGCTGTGAATGCCGATAAGCATGCCTTGATAGACCTTGACACCAGCGTCGATGATCATCGGGCCGCGATCTTCAAGGTTGAACAATGCGTAAGCAACAGCTTCACCCTGATCGTTGGAGATCAGAACGCCATTGTTGCGACCAGCGATTTCACCCTTGTACGGCTGATAGTCGTGGAACAGACGGTTCATGATCGCCGTGCCGCGCGTATCGGTCAGAAGTTCCGATTGATAGCCGATCAGACCACGGGTCGGTGCGTAGAACACCATACGAACGCGGTTGCCGCCGGAAGGACGCAGTTCGACCATTTCGGCCTTGCGTTCGGACATCTTCTGCACAACCGTGCCGGAATATTCTTCATCGACGTCGATGACGACTTCTTCCACCGGCTCCAGCTTCTCGCCGTTCTCGCCGTCCTTCATGACGACGCGCGGACGCGAAACGCCAAGCTCGAAGCCCTCACGGCGCATGTTTTCGATCAGAACTGCAAGCTGCAATTCGCCACGACCGGAAACGAAGAACGAATCTTTTTCGGTCGATTCCTCGATCTTCAGTGCAACGTTGCCTTCAGCTTCCTTGAGCAGACGGTCACGGATAACGCGGCTCGTCACCTTGTCGCCTTCCGTGCCCGCATAAGGGCTGTCATTGACGATGAAGGACATGGTCACGGTCGGCGGATCGATTGGCTGCGCAGCCAGAGGCTCGCTTACCGAAGGATCGCAGAAGGTGTCGGCAACAGTGCCCTTGGAAAGACCGGCGATAGCGACGATGTCGCCTGCATGGGCTTCGTCAATGGCCTGACGCTCGATGCCGCGGAAAGCGAGGATCTTCGAGATACGGCCATTTTCGAGCAGCGAACCATCCTGACCGAGAACCTTGACGGCCTGGTTCGGCTTGATCGAGCCGGAATGGATACGACCGGTGATGATGCGGCCCAGGAACGGATCGGCTTCGAGGATCGTACCGATCATGCGGAACGGACCTTCAGCAACCTTCGGTGCCGGAACGTGCTTCAACACGAGGTCGAACAGCGGAGCCAGACCTTCGTCCTGTGGACCTTCCGGGTTCAGCGCCATCCAGCCGTTACGGCCTGAACCGTACAGGATCGGGAAGTCGAGCTGCTCGTCGGTCGCGTCGAGATTGGCGAAGAGGTCGAACACTTCGTTGATGACTTCTTCATGACGGCCATCCGGACGGTCGATCTTGTTGATCGCAACGATCGGACGCAGGCCGACTTTCAGCGCCTTGCCAACAACGAACTTCGTCTGTGGCATTGGACCTTCAGCAGCATCGACGAGAACGATAGCGCCGTCCACCATCGAGAGGATACGCTCAACTTCACCGCCGAAGTCGGCGTGGCCCGGCGTGTCGACGATGTTGATACGCGTGTTTTTCCAGACAACCGAAGTGGCCTTCGCGAGAATGGTGATCCCGCGTTCCTTTTCGATGTCGTTGGAATCCATCATGCGTTCTGCAACGCGCTGGTTGTCGCGGAACGAGCCAGACTGCTTCAGGAGTTCATCGACCAGAGTGGTTTTGCCATGATCGACGTGTGCGATAATAGCGATATTACGCAATTCCATATGGAGATCACTTCTATATGAGTTGGGAGCCGCGCCAACAAACCCGCGCGGAAAAACAATGCGGCGCTCTTACAGGTTTTTTTGCATTTTAGAAAGGGGCAGCGCGAAACTGCCCCCCAATTAACCCGAAAAACCCGAATTTCATTGCGTTTTTACACTGTCATTCTGACAGTTTTTTGAATTCTTTTTGGGCATGTCGTTATCGAAAAACCGATTTCGACTTTTTCGCGACATGCTCGAGCCTTACAAGAGCGTGCCTGACAAAATGACCAGCGCGACACTGAAATAGATCACAAGACCGGTCACATCGACCAGTGTGGCGACGAAAGGCGCCGATGCGCTGGCCGGATCGAATCCGAGCCTTTGCAGGATGAAAGGCAGCATGGAGCCCGTCAGCGAGCCGAAGGTCACGATGCAGACCAGCGCCATACCGACGGTCGCGGCCACCAGAATCCAGTGTTCGCCATAATCGTAGATGCCAAGCGTCTGCCAGATGGCGATGCGAATGATGCCAATGACACCGAGGAAGCTGCCAAGGGCTAAGCCCGTTGGCAATTCGCGCAGGGCGACACGCCACCAGTCCTTGAGCTTGATTTCCTGCAAGGCCAGCGCGCGGATAATCAGCGACGTCGCCTGTGAGCCGGAATTACCGCCCGATGACATGATGAGCGGGATGAACAGCGTCAGCACGAGAGCCTTTTCAAGCTCCAGCTCGAAATGCTGCATCGCGCTCGCGGTCAGCATTTCGCCGAGGAAAAGGATACCGAGCCAGCCCGCACGCTTCTTCAGCATCTCGCCGAAGCCGATGCGCATATAGGGCTTGTCGAGCGCCTCCATACCGCCGAAACGGTAAGCGTCCTCGCTTGCCTCTTCCGTCATGGCGTCGAGCACGTCATCAACGGTCACAATGCCGATGATGTGACGGCTTTCGTCCACCACAGGTACGGCCAGAAGGTCGTGCTTGCGGAACAGGCGTGCCACTTCCTCACGACTTGCGAGAGGCGAAATGGTGATCGGCTCTTCGTCGCGGGCGATGGACAGAATCGGCTCGTCCGGCTGGCGGATGATGAGGCGGCGCAAGCTGACCACACCCAACAAAACACGGCTGGCCGGATCAACCACGTAGATTGCATAAACCGTCTCGCGCGTGCGTTCGACCTTGCGGATATATTCCAGCGTCTGGCCAACATTCCAGTTCGAAGGCACGGCGATGAATTCGATGGTCATGAGCGATCCCGCCGTATTCGGCGGATAGCCCATCAGTTTCTTCAGCGCGACCTTGGTTTCAGGCGCGAGAATGGGAAACAGGCGTGCACGGTCGTCGTCTTCCAGTTCCTGAAAAACGTCGGTTGCACGGTCCGCCGACATTCCATCGAGCAGGAGACTCGCGAGGCCGGGCGGCAGGGTAGCGATGATTTCGGTAGCACGGTGCAGTTCCGGCTGGTCGAGCAGACGGATGGCATCTTCGTGCGAAAGCTGTGCGATGACGGCGACTGCATCATCGGCATCGAGTTCGTTAACGAGTTCCACTGCGTCGCCGGTACGCATGTCCGCAATGCGGCTTGCGATGGCAGCAGCAGGGAGGTCGGCAACATTGAGTACTTCCGGGAAGAAGTTGTTGTCGGTCATGGGCTTGCCTTTCTGTCGATCCGCCGTCAAAGGCAGACCGTGCAAGCCGACCGCAAGCGATCAGATCACGAACTGCCTTGACGGCTGAAACAATCGACTGTGACTGTCGCTGGGCATAAGAGAATAAAACTCCGGTTGAAAATGCTGCCGCAGAAATTCGGCTGCGGGCGTGATGTGCGCTTGGTCGCCAATAAAGTCAAGCCCTGCGAGACGATGTCGAACGCTTTTTCCAAGCTCCTGCCTCGGCAGCAAGACGCCCGCGATGTGGAAACCGTGAAAGCGGCCTTCCAGCCCTTGCCCCTCTGCTGCTTAACTCCTAAGTCTGATCCATATCGAATTCATCTGAACCGGAGTCTCATCATGTCCGACAAGACCGCTTACAATCGCGCGCTGACTGAATGGAGCGGACCGCTGGGCCTGCCGGATTTCACCGCTTTCAAGGATGACGATTTCGCGTCTGCATTCGATGCCGCGTTGGCTGAGGACCTCGCAGAAGTGGAAGTCATCGCGAAGGCGACCGATGAAGCGACCATCGATAATACGCTGAAAGCTCTCCAGCTGACCGGCAAGGCGCTCGACCGCGTTTCATCGATTTTCTGGATGCGCGCTGGTGCGCATAGCAACGACACGATCCAGGCGCTCGAACGCGAGATCGCGCCGAAAATGTCGCGTCATTATTCGCGCATCATGATGGACCCGGCGCTTTTCGCCCGCATCGACGCGCTCTATGAAAATCGCGATATGCTGGACCTCGATACCGAGACCAAACGCGTTCTTGAAAAGACATGGAAAGGTTTTGTCCGCTCCGGTGCGAAGCTCGATGAGGCGGGCAAGACGGAGCTTGCAGGTATCAATGAAAAGCTTGCCGGACTTGGCGCGCGCTTTGGTCAGAATGTGCTGAAGGATGAATCAAGCTGGGCCCTGTTCATCACCGATGAAGCCGACCTCGCCGGTCTGCCGGATTTCCTGAAGAACGCCATGCAAAGTGCCGCCGCTGAACGCGGCAAACCGGATGCCTGGGCGGTTACGCTATCACGCTCAATTGTCGAGCCATTCCTTTCCTTCTCCGAAAATCGTGAACTGCGCGAACAGGCGTTCAATGCCTGGGCAAAGCGCGGCGAGAACGGTGGCGAAAGCGACAATCGTGACATCGTGCGCGAAATGGTGGAATTGCGCGAGCGCAAGGCACATCTGCTCGGCTACGCCAACTTTGCCGCCTACAAGCTCGACGACACCATGGCCAAGACGCCAAAGGCGGTCATGGACCTGCTGGAACCCGTCTGGGACAAGGCGCGCGCCAAGGCCCATGAAGAAGAAGTCGAACTGGAGCGCCTGATCGCAGCCGATGGCGGCAATCACAAGGTTGCGCCATGGGACTGGCGCTTCTATGCCGAAAAGCTGCGCGCCGAACGCTTCGCCTTCGATGAAGCGGAACTGAAGCCTTATCTTCAGCTCGAAAAGATCATCGAAGCCGCTTTTGACGTGGCAGACCGCCTGTTCGGCATCCGCTTCGAGGAAAAGAAGGGCATCGCTGCGTGGCATCCGGATGTGCGGGTGTTTCAGGTCTTCAATGCGGATGGCAGCGAACGCGGCCTTTTCCTCGGCGACTATTTCGCCCGCACCTCGAAGCGTTCGGGCGCGTGGATGAGTTCCCTGCAATCAAGCCACAAGCTCAATGGCGGACAGAAGCCAATCATCTACAACGTCATGAATTTTGCGAAGCCAAAGGCAGGTGAACCTGCCCTGCTCTCGCTTGACGATGCGCGCACGCTGTTCCACGAATTCGGTCATGCACTGCATGGGCTTCTCTCGGATGTGACATGGCCCGCCGTTTCCGGCACTGCCGTTTCCCGCGATTTTGTGGAACTGCCGTCGCAGCTTTACGAACACTGGCTTACAGTTCCGGCCGTTCTCGAAAAATACGCCGTGCACTATCGCACCGGAGAAGCCATGCCGAAGGCGCTCCTCGACAAGGTGCTTGCGGCCCGCACTTTCAATGCAGGCTTCAACACGGTCGAGTTCACCTCATCCGCACTGGTGGACATGGCGTTCCATACCGGTAAGGAAAAGATCGCTGATCCGCTCGCTTTCGAGGTAAAGACGCTGGAAAAGCTTTCCATGCCGGATGCAATCATCATGCGCCATCGCACACCGCATTTCACCCATGTCTTCTCCGGCGACGGTTATTCCGCAGGCTACTATTCCTACATGTGGTCGGAAGTGCTGGACGCGGATGCCTTCTCGGCATTTGAGGAAACCGGCGATGCCTTCAATCCCGAACTGGCGGCAAAGCTGAAGCAGCATATCTATGCCGCTGGCGGCAGCCGTGACCCGGAAGAGCTTTACAAGGCCTTCCGCGGCAAGATGCCGACGCCGGACGCGATGATTGAAAAGCGCGGTTTGAACTAGAACCAAAACAAAAGGCCGGGAAACCGGCCTTTGTCAGTTCTTGTGGGTTAGAATATTCACGAGCCGACCGTAAGGGTCACGCGTGTAGAAGCGACGCACACCCCATTCCTCATCGACCGGACCGTATTTGACGGGAAATCCCAGCGCGATTGCGCGCTCCAGCACGGCATCGACATCATCGACCTCAATGGAAAGATCGGGCACCGGTGTGCCCGCTCCGCCCTCACTCATGATGCTCACCTGTACCCGTGCCTGCGCATCCGTGGCATAGGTGACGATCCAGCCGAAATCCATCGCCACATCAAGGCCCAGCAAGTCGCCGTAGAAGCGCTTTGCCGCCGCAGGATCGGCGGCTGTAATATTGGCAACGATGCGGCGGACGGCCATCAGTATTCGCCGAGCTTGATGTCCGGCGTGTAATCGACGCCGTCCACTTCCTTCACCACCGGCTGGCCGCAATGCATGACGCCGGTTGCGGCGTTGAAAGCATAGGTCGGCGAACCATAGAGCTGCCAGCCCTTGTTGAGCGCCGCCGTGATGCGATGACAGAATGCGGAATCATCCGGACCTGTGATGAAACGATATAACTTCATGCTGTTACTTCCTCTGTTATAACTTTACGTCCGCCTTCGCGAGCACGCGCTCGGCCATTTCAAGATGAAGACGTTCGACCATCTGCCCGTCGAGCGAGACAACGCCTTTCTCGGCATTTTCAGGCCGGGCGAAGACTTCAACAACAGCGCGGGCATGGGCCACCTCGTCCTCGGTTGGTGAGAATGCACGGTTAGCCGCTTCAATCTGGCCGGGATGAATCAGCGTCTTGCCATCGAACCCCATGGCGGCACCTTGCGCGCATTCCGCCTCGAAGCCAACGCTATCCCGAAAATCATTGTAAACACCGTCGAGAACGGTGATCCCGCCAGCGCGCGCTGCAAGAATGATCTGCATCAGCCATGGGACGAGATAGGGCCGCCCCGGTTGCGGACGCACGCCGGTTTCCCGCGCAATATCGTTCGGCCCGACGACGAAACAGGCAAGCCGCACCGCCGAACGATGTCCGAGAACCGCAATCTCGTCGGCATTGAGAATGCCACGCGCGGTTTCGATCATCGCCCAGACACCAACTGCCGGATCGGCATCCTGACGATCAAGCCGGTTGGCCGCGTCGATTATATCCTGCGGTCGTTCAGTCTTGGGGAGAAGGATCGCATCCGCCCCCATCTTCGCAGCCGCCGCGACATCATCCCTGCCCCACGGCGTTTCCGCCGTATTGACCCGTACAATCCGCTCGAAATTGACCTTCGGATGGCTTGCGAAATGCACCGCCAGCGCATCGCGCGCCGCGACCTTCGCCTCCGGCGCGACGGAATCCTCCAGATCATAGATCACGCAATCCGCTGAAAGGGTTAGCGACTTCTCGAGAGCGCGAGCATTGGCGGCAGGAACAAAGAGGACAGAACGGCGGGGACGAACAATAGTTTTCATGTCCCGATTTGTGCACGGAACCATCCTGCTGCGCAAGCGCCGAGAGCGCGAGCAGGCAGGCTCTTGAAATCCTGTATCGACGCGCCTATTTTCCAGCCTTCGGTTGGAATGCACCTGCCGTCCGCAGCCTTTGGCCATGGTAAAGCATTCCTGTTTCACGTTTTTGTTCCGGTGACGGCAGAAACGGCAATGCGGGCACCCGTTCATGAAAACGCCGCTCACAATCAGGAGCGAAAACAATGACCACAGCTACTATCGCTGGGACCAATAACGCTGACTTCAAGCATCAGGCCCGCCGTCTGCGGCAGGCTTTGAGCGAGGAAGGCATCAACATCAGCCACGGCAAGGCACTCGACCTTGTGGCGCGCCAGTCCGGCACACGCGACTGGAATACGCTGGCCGCCAATGACAGCAAGGTGGAGACCGCCCCCGTCGAGGACGATACCGCGCCTTACCGTGTCGGGCAGCGTATCACCGGCATGTTTCACACGACGCCGTTCGATGCCCGTATCATCGCCGTTGAGGAAACGATCAAGCCTGAACTGTGGCGCATCACGCTTCAGTTCGATCCGGCCATCGATGTGGCGGTTTCGCCGAACCTCTCAATGCGGCGCAGGCGTTATACGATCGTCGTTGGTACAGATGGCAAATCCCGCCGCCTGACCGGCAGCGAGACCGGTGGCGTCGCCCTCAATGTCTGATAATTGCGCAAACTGTGTCAACGACGCATGATCCGGAAAACTTGACGCGGTTTCCAGACAGGATTATGCGCATAACCTGACAGTCGGACTATCCGGCGTGCGGACAAGCGCGCCGGATATTTCGCGAAACGGGTCGGGAGTTGCGACCTATTGGGCAGTTTCGGCCTCAAACGTTGACTCTCGGTCAAGCTGATGTAAACCAGTTTGCAAATTGCAAATTCCCAACCGACAGGTTCAGGACATGGATAAGTTCACCAAGCTCACGGGCGTCGCCGCCCCCCTGCCGATCGTCAATATCGATACGGACATGATCATTCCGAAGGATTACCTGAAGACGATCAAGCGCACGGGTCTGAGCAAGGGTCTTTTCGCCGAAATGCGCTTCAACGAAGACGGCACGGAGAACCCGGATTTCGTCCTGAACAAGCCGGGCTATCGCAACGCGCAGATCCTCGTTGCAGGCGACAATTTCGGCTGTGGCTCCTCGCGCGAACATGCGCCATGGGCCCTGCTCGATTTCGGCATCCGTTGTGTGATCTCGACCTCGTTTGCCGATATCTTCTACAATAACTGCTTCAAGAACGGCATTCTGCCGATCAAGGTCGCCCAAGAAGATCTGGACAAGCTGATGGACGACGCCTCGCGCGGCGCCAATGCGACTCTCACCGTCGATCTCGAAGCCAAGGAAATTCACGGCCCGGATGGCGGTTCGATTTCCTTTGATGTCGATGATTTCAAGCGCCACTGCCTGCTCAACGGTCTCGACGATATCGGCCTGACCATGGAAAAGGCTGGCAGCATCGACACATTCGAGGCCAAGCGCGCCGAATTGCGTCCCTGGGCATAATGTCGGTATGCACTATATATACTCGACCAGAATGCCCGGTCGCAGGTTTGGTGGCCTTCACAAGTGAATAGGACACGATTGGCTGGAATGGCCCGAGAAGATCAAAGCGGCGACTGGGCGGGACGTCTCTCGCCCTCGCTGGACGAAATCGAATCCATCGCGATTGAAGCTCTTGCGCATCTGCCGCAGGAGTTTCGTGCGTTGTGCGGCGACATCATCATCCAGATCGCCGACTTTCCTGACGATCAGATCATCGAGGATATGGGGCTGGAAACGCCTTTTGATCTGCTCGGCCTTTTCGAAGGTCGTGGCATCGGCGAACGTTTCAGCCTGCAGACCGGCGAAGGTCCCAACCGCATCACGCTCTACCGCCGTGCGATCCTTGACTATTGGTCCGAACATGAAGAAACGCTGGGCGATATCATCACCCATGTTCTGATCCACGAGATCGGTCATCATTTCGGCTTGTCCGATGACGATATGGAAAATATCGAGGCGCAGGCAGAGTAAAGCCGCACAGCCGAGATGACTGTCCGAATTTGTCGTTTTCGACAAAACCATCGGCAGTTCTGGCAGTTCTTCCTCGGATTCTGGCACAATCGCTTACAGATATTGCATGGAGAGAATGCTATGGTTTCTCTTGATGCAACTAGCGGTCTGATTCCGACATTGCATCCTTGGGATATGAGCGCCGAGCAAATGTCGAAATCAAGAAGACCACTAGTAACCCTATGAATCTAGTGGATTTTTCGAATTTGACGTTTGAAACGATATCTATATCGGACGGGTATCAAACGTCAAATTCAATCCACTAGAGTAGCGATATGAGCATTTCCCCCGCCATCTACCAGCTCCTCCTCGTATATGTGACTTACATCATTGCAGCTGGCAGCCCCGGTCCGAGTACGATGCGGATCATGGGCGTAGCCATGGACCAAGGTCGCAAATCAGGGCTTGCCTTTGCTGCCGGTGTCGTTACGGGCTCCATCTTTTGGGGCGTGATGGCCGCGACCGGCGTTTCGGCCATCCTCACACGATTTGCCGAAGCTCTGTTCATCCTGAAAATCTTCGGTGGACTTTATCTGCTTTATCTTGCCTTCAAGGCCGGACGCGCGGCCATGACATCAGACAAAGCATTGGCCACGCGAGCTTCCAGCAGCAAAGCAATTCTGTCCCATGGCGAGCTTTATCGCCGTGGTCTTCTGATGCATCTGTCAAACCCGAAATCCATCCTGTCCTGGATCGCATTGGTTACGCTGGGACTTGGCGCCAACTCTTCATGGCCACATCTGGCGGCGTTTCTGGGTGGCTGCATCGTGCTCAGCATCACCATTTTCTGCGGCTATGCCATCATATTTTCCACTATGCCAATGGTGCGCCTCTATCGTCGTGCGCGTCGCTGGATCGAAGGCGTCCTCGCGGCTGTCTTCGGCCTTGCCGGTATCCGCCTGCTTCTGTCGCGCTAACCTGATTGAGAAAGAGCACAATGGAACTCTTCAAAGGTCTTTCAGCCTTTCCGCTGACACCAATCTACACCGATGGCAAACTCATTGAGGATACGCTCTGCATTTTTCTTGAGCGCATTCACGAGGCGGGAGCGGATTCTATCGGTCTTCTGGGAAGCACTGGCGGCTATGCCTTTCTCACGCGGGAACAGCGGTTGCATACGATCAATACCGCCGTCAGATCTATCGGCGGCAGAATACCGATCATCGTCGGCGTCGGCGCGTTGCGGACGGATGATGCGCAGGCACTGGCGCGGGATGCCGCAGATGCCGGTGCAGACGGGCTGTTGCTGGCGCCTGTTTCCTATACGCCGCTGACGCAAGACGAGGTTTTCCAGCACTTCAAGACCGTTGCCGAGACGACCGATCTTCCCCTTTGCATCTACAATAATCCCGGCACGACAAAGTTCATCTTCAACGACGAACTGATTGCACGGCTTGCCAGTGTGAAGAATATCAGCGCGATCAAGATGCCTCTGCCCGCAAATGGCGATTACGAAGGCGCAATGTCAAAGCTGCGTGCCGAAACTCCGCCAAGCTTCGCGATCGGCTATAGTGGTGACTGGGGTGCTGCGGATGCACTGCTGGCTGGTGCCGATGCCTGGTACAGCGTGGTTGCGGGACTTCTTCCCGACCCCGCTCTGGCGTTGACGCGCGCTGCGCAAAGCGGAAACAATACTGAGGTGGAACGCATAAATGCAGCTTTCACACCGCTTTGGGACCTGTTCAAAACCCACAGCAGTTTCCGCGTCATGTATGCCATTGCCGACCTTCTCGGTCTCGCGAAAATCGAGCCACCACGTCCGATCCTGCCGTTAGGAACCGAAGCATACGGGCAGGTTGAGGCTGCACTTGAGCACCTGAGGGAAATAGAGAACTGACTTAAAGCGCCCCATCCTCGCTCAAGAATTTGATCGCCATAAGCGCGGCACAACGACTGAGCAAGATGTCTCGTTCGACTGTAAGGTCCGCAGCAAAACGATCAGCAAGTCGACGATACGAGGCGTCTATAGTCGGATTTATAAGGTAGCGCTCCTCCATTTGCTCGCAAGTGGAGCGAAGCTCACGAGTATCAGGCTTTATAGTCATCGTATGACTTCCTACTAAAATTCGGAAGATACCATAAAACAAAGGCGCCCTCATCGGGCGCCTTTTGCATTTCTTTGTTAAGCGACGCTCAGGCGAACATCAATGTTGCCGCGTGTCGCATGCGAGTACGGGCAGACAATATGCGCAGCCTGAACCAGTTCTTCGGCCTTCGCCTTGTCCACGCCCGGAAGTGCCACTTGCAGTGCCACATCAAGCCCGAAGCCAGTGCCATCTTCACGCGGACCGATGCCAACCGTCGCAGTCACGGTGCTATCTGCCGAAATGGCAACTTTCTCCTTGGCAGCAACGAATTTCAACGCGCCCAGGAAGCAGGCCGCATAGCCAGAAGCGAAAAGCTGCTCAGGATTGGTGCCTTCGCCGCCCGAACCGCCGAGTTCCTTCGGCGTATCGAGAACGACACTGAGCCGTCCGTCGGCAGTCTTGGCGCTGCCGGTGCGGCCGCCGGTTGCTGTGGATTGAGTTGTGTACAGAATTGGCATTTGGGCTTCTCCTTTGGTTTATCTCCGTAGCCAAACTTGCAGATAATTAAATTGTGCGCAATATAATTTTGCAAAATTTAATCTCACAATTATGTGACGCGCAATCCAATTGCGCATGATGTATATATTCGCCAAGGAGTTATCATGATGAAGCGCGACGATCAGGATTCCAATCTCGGTCTTTCCAACATGGTCTGCTTTGCGATCTACTCGACCGCGAATGCACTGACGCGCGCCTACCAGCCAATTCTGAGCAAACTTGATCTGACCTATCCGCAGTTTCTGGTGATGATCGTGCTCTGGGAACAAGACGACCGGACGGTCTCGGAGATCGGCGCAAAGCTCAATCTCGATTCAGGAACCCTGACCCCACTGCTGAAGCGCCTTGAAGCCGCCGGACGCATTACGCGGCGGCGTGACCCGCAGGACGAGCGACAAGTCCGCATCACACTGACTGACGAAGGCAAGGCACTGCGCATGGAAGCCGAGAGCATCCCCGAACAGGTGTTCTGCGCACTTGGTCAGCCAATCGATGAGTTGCAGGATTTACGCACGCGATTGCTCAATATACGCGGCAATCTTTCAGATAGCATTTCCCGCTAACAAAAAAGCGCCGGGTGACCGGCGCTTTTTAATATCAGTATTGAGTACAGTAGATCAGGCAGCAAGCGCCTTTGGCTTGATAAGGCCGCGCGCGACCAGCAATTCAGCGATCTGGATCGTGTTGAGAGCAGCGCCCTTGCGCAGATTGTCGGAAACAACCCACAGAGCCAGACCGTTCTCGACGGTGATGTCTTCACGGATACGGCTGATATAAGTCGCATCTTCGCCAGCGGATTCGTAAGGCGTGATGTAGCCGCCGTTCTCATGCTTGTCGACAACCTGGCAGCCTGGAGCTTCGCGCAGAATCTCGCGTGCTTCTTCCGGCGTAATCGGGTTTTCAAACTCGATATTGACTGCTTCTGAGTGACCGATGAAGACCGGAACGCGAACGGCCGTTGCCGTCAGCTTGATCTTCGGATCGAGCATCTTCTTGGTTTCGGCCACCATCTTCCATTCTTCCTTGGTGTAGCCGTCTTCCATGAAGACATCGATATGCGGGATCACGTTGAACGCGATGCGCTTGGTGAACTTCTTCGCAGAGACAGGGTCGGCGACAAAAACAGCGCGCGACTGTTCGAACAGCTCATCCATACCTTCCTTGCCTGCACCCGAAACCGACTGATAGGTCGAGACGACGACGCGCTTGATCTTGGCAACATCGTGCAAAGGCTTCAGAGCCACGACGAGCTGAGCCGTCGAGCAGTTCGGATTGGCAATAATGTTCTTCTTGCGGAAGCCTTCGACTGCATCCGGGTTCACTTCCGGCACGATCAGCGGCACTTCCGAGTCATAACGCCAGGCCGAGGAATTATCGATGACGACGCAGCCCTGCTTGCCGATCTTCGGCGACCATTCCTTGGAAATCTCGCCGCCAGCAGACATCAGGCAGATGTCCGTATCGGAGAAATCATACGTGTCGAGCGCCTTGACCTTCAGCGTCCGGTCGCCATAGGACACTTCCGTGCCCTGGCTGCGGCGCGATGCAAGCGCTACAACTTCGTCAGCCGGAAAGCCGCGTTCTTCGAGGATATTGAGCATTTCGCGCCCGACATTTCCGGTGGCGCCGACAACTGCAACCTTGAAACCCATTTTTCGTCTCCTGTCCCTCTCCGCTTCCAGATTCGGAACCCCGCAGGCCACGCGGGACTTCCGCCCCCGGGCCAGACCCGGGGAGAGGGCGAGCAGGCCAAGGGAATCAGACCGTTTTCGTGGTCGTTTTAGTAATGGCCGTGAGTGTTTTGGAAATCGAAGGCATGCGCGCTGCCCCGGCAAAAATGCCGGCAGTTCCAAGCGAAACTGACGCTACGTTGACGCGATCCACGCGGGTTCTCCTTCGTTCGCCACTGCTTTTACGCGGTTTATAGATGGAGTCAATTCTCTACCTCTTCAAGAAGCGCATTTTTTAAGGCTCTTGCCGTCTTTGATAGTATTTCAAGCTGACAATTCTCTCTCATACTAAAGACTACTGCACGAATCCCCTTTTTCAGTTCATCATACAAGTGTGAGGAGAGCGCCTTGAAGGTTGAGAGGAACCTGTCGAGGTGCAACGGATGGTTTTCACTTTCCCGGTGAAAGATGACCGTCCCTATATAGCTCTGTTTGGGAGGACAGATTCATGGCAGTTTCGTCGAGCGCCGATGTGCGCGCGCCTAAAATGACGAGTGAAGAGCGCAAGGTTATCTTTGCATCTTCGCTGGGTACCGTCTTTGAATGGTACGATTTCTATCTCTACGGTTCACTGGCTATCTATATCGGCGCTGTTTTCTTCAGCGAATATCCGGAAACGACCCGCAACATCTTCGCCCTTTTGGCCTTTGCTGCCGGTTTCCTTGTGCGCCCGTTCGGAGCACTCTTCTTCGGGCGTATCGGTGACCTTGTCGGTCGTAAATATACGTTCCTCGTCACAATCGTGGTGATGGGCCTTTCGACGTTCCTCGTTGGTGTTCTTCCCGGCTCGGCCTCCATCGGCATCGCGGCCCCGATCATTCTGGTTGGCCTGCGCATGCTCCAGGGTCTGGCTCTTGGTGGCGAATATGGCGGCGCGGCTACTTATGTGGCGGAACATGCGCCCAACGGTCGTCGTGGTTTCTATACGTCGTGGATTCAGACTACCGCTACCTTCGGTCTGTTTCTGTCCCTGATCGTAATTCTCCTGATCCAGAATTCGATGACGGCTGAGGATTTTGCGCGCTGGGGTTGGCGTATTCCTTTCCTTATTTCCGTGTTCCTGCTCGGTATTTCCGTCTGGATCCGTATGCAGATGAGTGAATCGCCTGCATTCAAGCGGATGAAGGAAGAAGGCAAACAGTCCAAGGCGCCACTCAAGGAAGCTTTCGGCCAATGGAAAAATGCGAAGATCGCATTGATCGCACTGTTCGGTCTTACTGCGGGTCAGGCTGTTGTCTGGTATTCCGGTCAGTTCTACACCCTCTTCTTCCTTCAAAACGTTCTGAAGGTCGAAAGCATCTCCGCGAACATTATGATTGCGATAGCACTTCTGATCGCCACCCCGTTCTTCCTGTTCTGGGGCTGGCTCTCCGACAAAGTCGGCCGCAAGCCAATCATCATGGCGGGTCTTGCCCTTGCCATCGTGACATACTTCCCGTTGTTCAAAGCGCTCACGCATAGTGCCAATCCAGCGCTTGCCCGCGCCGAAGCAACCGTCAACGCAACCGTGACCGCTGCACCGGGTGACTGCACGTTCCAGTTCAACCCTGTCGGCACTGCGAAGTTCACCACGTCTTGCGATGTGGCAACGTCGTTCCTGTCGCGTTCGTCCGTGCCTTATACGGTCGTTGAAGGCCCTGCTGGTTCAACTGCAACCATTACGCTGGGTGATTCCGTCATCACATCGTATGACGCAACCGCGGCGGATGCTGCGGTACGCACACCAGCCTTTGCTCACGATGTAAATCTCGCCTTACAAAAGGCTGGTTTCCCGCTGGTTCGCAGCCCGGCAAAAGTTCCGGACGCGAAACTTGATGCATTCATCGCCGCCAACCCGGAACTGGCTCTGGATGCAGCTGCAGTTCGTGCCGGTGCCGCGACATCCATGACAGCAGATGAAATGGTTGCCGCAAAGATCATTCCCGCAGCAGAGGCCGCCACCATTGGCGACCAGCAGGTTTTCACCATTCCTGATGCGGGTGCGTTCAAGATGATTGCCCATCCGGATGAAATCAACTGGCCTTTCACCATCCTCATTCTGACGATCCTCGTGATCTATGTGACGATGGTTTACGGTCCAATTGCTGCTATTCTGGTGGAAATGTTCCCGACCCGTATCCGTTACACGGGCATGTCGCTGCCTTATCACATCGGCAATGGCTGGTTCGGTGGCCTGCTACCGGCAACCGTCTTTGCAATGAGCGCGGCGAAGGGAGATATTTACTATGGTCTTTGGTATCCGATCATCATCGCGCTCATGACGCTGATTATCGGTCTGATCTTTGTTCGCGACACCAAGGATGTCGATCTGCACAAGGTTGAGTAATCGCCTGTTAATCGAAACAAAACGCCGCCCGAAAGGGCGGCGTTTTCATTTCCAACACGTACTCCTGGAGAAAGCGTTACTTGTTTCGATATTGCGCTTCGATTTCGATCAGCTTCTGCTTCCGCCAAAGACCGCCGCCATAACCGGTCAGCGATCCGTCCGCACCGATCACACGATGGCACGGAATGATGATGGCAACCTGGTTCGCTCCGTTGGCCCGCGCGACTGCACGCACGGCAAGCGGTTTTTCCATGGCCTGCGCGAGTTCACTATAGCTACGGGTCTCCCCTGCCCGGATGTTCTGAAGTTCACGCCAGACCCCTTGCGTAAATGCACTGCCATGCAGCACCAGCGGCAAATCGAACGTCGGAGAATTGCCGTCGAAGAAGGCATTCAACTGCTGCTCGACAAGATCATGGGTAATGAAACGACCGATCACCAGATCACCGCGACAGGTAGCATAAAGCTTCTTCAGTTCCGCAGATAGCGCCTTGCGATCAGCGAATTCGAGAAGATGCAGGCTTCGTGCATCGCAGATCGCAATCATCGTGCCAAGTGGTGTCTTTATCCAGTCGGCACGCAACAAGCCATCACCCCGCAATTTGCCGGGTGGAAGCCCCAGAATACGTGCAAAGGCACTACGAAAAGCTTCGGGAGATTCAAAACCCGCATCAATCTGGGCATCAATCACGCGCCCACCATCGGCAAGCGCCTGAAACCCATGTCGCAGGCGTTCCTGCCGCGCCATTTCCAGAAATGTCATTCCGAAATGACGGCGGAAACTGCGACGGACGGTCGAGACATCAAGCCCCATCCGGGCAACGTCCTCTTCGCTCCAGCGCCGTTCCGGATCGGCCTCAAGCGCGTCGAGAAGCTTCTTGACGGAAGGCTCCGCCTCCGCAGCGGGCTGTAGCGGATGGCATCTTTTGCAGGGCCGGAAACCGTCGGCCATGCATTCGGCGACCGATGCGAAGAAGCGGCAGTTTTCCTGTTTCGGTTTCCGCGCCGGACAAGTCAGGCGGCAGAAAATTCCGGTTGAGACAACACCGACATAGGCCCTGCCCTCATAAGCGGCATCACGGGCGACAAGTGCGTCGTAGAGTTTGTTTTGATCTGGGAGCGTGAACAACATGCCGCTATTCTTATGCAGCACAGCATGAATTTACAGCCTCAAATCGGGCACTTATTCAAAAAAGAAAAGCCCGCCATGCGAAGTGCATGGCGGGCTTTCAGCAAGCGGTCTTGTCACGCTTATTGAGCGGAAAGCTTCGAAAACTTGTCGAGGATGGCATCGCCCATTTCGACGGTGCCAATCTTGGTCTTACCTTCCGACCAGATGTCGGCAGTGCGCAGACCATCATCCAGAACCTGTGCGATTGCCGCTTCCAGGCGATCCGCTTCTTCAACGAGGTTGAACGAATAACGCAGGCACATGGCAAGCGAAGCAATCATTGCAATCGGATTGGCAACGCCCTTGCCAGCGATGTCCGGCGCGGAACCGTGTACCGGCTCATAAAGCGCCTTGCGCTTGCCGGTTTTGGAATCGACCGCACCGAGCGAAGCCGACGGCAGCATTCCGAGCGAACCGGTCAGCATTGCGGCAACGTCAGACAGCATGTCGCCGAAAAGATTGTCCGTCACAATAACGTCGAACTGCTTCGGCCAACGCACAAGCTGCATGCCGCCAGCGTCAGCCAGCATATGCTCAAGTTCAACGTCGGCGTGCTTTTCCTTGTGACGCGCGGTGACGACCTGATTCCACAGGACGCCCGACTTCATCACATTGCGCTTTTCCATCGACGTAACCTTGTTGCGGCGCGTGCGCGCCAGCTCAAAGGCGACATCGGCGATGCGCTCAATCTCGTAGGTGTCATAGACCTGCGTATCGATACCGCGCTTCTGGCCATTGCCGAGGTCGATGATTTCCTTCGGCTCCCCGAAGTAAACGCCGCCGGTCAGCTCACGCAGGATAAGGATGTCGAGACCTTCGATCACTTCCGGCTTCAGCGACGAAGAATGAGCCAGCGCCGGGTAGCAGATGGCCGGACGCAGATTTGCATAAAGCTGCATGTCCTTGCGCAGACGCAGAAGACCAGCTTCCGGGCGCACTTCGTAAGGTACGCTATCCCACTTCGGACCGCCGACAGCGCCGAACAGCGTGGCATCAGCGGCCAGCGCCTTCTCCATATCAGCATCGGAAATCGCCTGACCGTGCGCGTCGTAAGCGCAGCCGCCAACCAGACCTTCTTCAGTTTCAAAGCCGAGATTGAGGCCTGAGTTGAGGAAAGCGATGATCTTGCGGACTTCCGCCATCGCCTCTGGACCGATGCCGTCGCCGGGCAGGAGAAGGAGTTTTCTGGATGCCATAATGCCAAGCCTCTGTTTTGTTTCGCATATTCGGGAGAATAGGGAGCCGTTTCGCCGAGAATATTGCGTTCAAATTCACGACAGTAACGAATGGCATGACGCCGTCCGAAACCATCTTTATCTAGTTCCGCGAGGGTTATAGAGCCCTGTTGTCCGACAAGCAATAATGCGCATGGCTGAAACTTATGAAAAAGATAGAGGCTTATGCAGAAATTATATAACAGCCGATAAAGCAGACACAGTTCGACGTTTCAGAGTTCCCACAATCTGCAAATCGGCCTGCGGTCACTCCGTCAAACTGCGCGCTTCGGATGGCAGCATGATCGGGATTCCACCCCGGACCGGATAGGCAAGCTTTGCCTTGCGCGAGATCAACTCGCCATGTTCCGCGTCATATTCCAACGGCCCTTTGGTAAGCGGGCATACGAGAAGTTCCAGCAGACGTACGTCGATATTGCCGGTTTGCGTCTTGTCGTCCATTATCTTATTCCCGAAGTTTATTGCAGCCGCGATCCGAAATCGTCGTCCTTTACTCTGGCCAATACCATTTCGGTAATGGCAATCAAAGTTGCTGCACGCGTCTTCAAATCGGGCGCTTCCAGAAGGGCCTGTTTTTCTGCAGGGCCAAAAGGCGACATGATGGAGAGCGCGTTGACGAGGGTTTCATTGTTTGCCCGTGCAATACTGTCCCAGTCGGCTTCCAGATTGTGCGCTTCGAGATAATCGCGGAAAGCACCCAGCAAAGCATCCCGGTCGATTTCCGACGAATCCCGCGCCTCCTCCAGATCGGCCAGAAACGGCATGATCCGGCATTGCCGGTAAGGCTGACGGCAATGCATTTCTTCACGCACGCGAAATCGGCAGATACCCTGCAAGGTAATCAGCAGGCGACCGTCGCCCGTTTCGGCAAAGGTCGTGATACGGCCAAGACAGCCGACATTACTCAATTGCGGACGGAGGCTTTCATCCAGCTCATCGATCGTTTCGTCATCGTCGCCATCGATTTTCGGCTGGATCATGCCGATGATACGCTTGCCCGCTAGGGCATTTTCGATCATCGCCAGATAGCGCGGTTCGAAAATATTAAGCGGAAGCTGGCCACCGGGCAGAAGCAGCGCCCCTTTCAACGGGAAAACCGGCACGGTCTCGGGTATATCGGCGCCCGTTCTGTAACGGGCATTGCCCACCTGCATTGCAACCTCCTCAAAAGCATATCGCTTTTTATCGTACTCTTACGACACGCTTTAAGCTTTTGTTTTCATGCACGTCTTTATCCCAAAACCGGTTCCCACTTTTGGGAGACATGCATTAGGGCTCACGAAACATGCGCCCTAACAGTTGGAACCCGCATGGCGCGCAAAGCAAAATTTGCCCGTCATGCTCCCGACCGCTCGCGATCAGGAGAACAGAAGCGACGACAGCTTGCGCCGCGCGCCGAGCGTCGCCGGATCGGCATTGCCCCATGCCTCGAAAAACTGGAGCAGCTGCTTGCGTGCGCCGTCTTCATTCCATTCGCGGTCGGACTTCATGATGAAAAGCAGCTCATTGGCCGCATCTTCACGCCGCCCCTGTGCATTACGCACCTGCGCAAGATCAAACCGGGCGTGATAATCCTTCGGATCAGCCTGAATTCGCTTCTCAAGCGCAATCGGATCACCGATGAGCTTGACCTGATCAGCCAGTGCAAGGCGCGCTTCCAGCGCTCGAACGGCAGGCGCATTCTGTTTGTCAGCCGGAAGCTGGGCCAGAATTTCCCGCGCCTTTTCCGCATCGCCGGATTCCAGAAGGCAGGTCGCAAGACCGACAATCGCATCGACATTATCTGGAACGGCATGAAGGATGGACGAGAAAATCTCCGACGCCTGAACGAAATCACCGGCTTCGATCAGCTCATTCGCGGCTGTGATGGCTTCGGCAAGCGCCGCTTCCGCGTCGCTCGGCCCACCGATTTTGGCGATGAATTCCTTCACCTTCGATTCAGGGACAGCCCCCATGAAACCATCGACCGGCTGGCCATTGACGAAAGCAATGACCGCCGGAATGGACTGAATACCAAGCTGACCAGCAATGGCCGGATGATCGTCGATATTCATCTTGACCAGTTTGACGGCGCCACCAGCGTCCCGCACGGCCTTTTCAATGATCGGTGTCAGCTGCTTGCAAGGTCCGCACCATGGCGCCCAGAAATCCACCAGCACGGGCTGATTGCGGGATTCGGTAATTACATCCGCCTGGAAACCTGCCGTCGTCGTGTCCTTGACGAGATCAGTTCCTCCGGCAGCGGCTGGTGCCGAACCGAAAGAAACATTTGCCGTCATCTGGCCACCTGCACCGGCATAAGGATTATTCTGGCTGGTCATAAGAAATTCCTTCGTATTTTCCGACCGATGCGACGGTCCGCATACAAGCCGGTGTCGTTCTTTCAGTTCGTATCTTCAAAAGCCAATTTCAAGACGGTCGTTTCAGCAAGTTGCGCTGTAACTTAGCGCTCCTGCCTCTCACTTCAATTGCCAATTGCCGTGTGCAAGAAAGCCGCCCGTTTTGAAAATCAGTTTATACCGAAGTGTCCGCTTTCGCACCTTCGGAAACGGCGAGAATGCGCGGTTCATGTCCGGTGGAAGTGAGGAAAGCGACGAGGTCTTCGCGCTTGATGGAAGTCGTGGCTTCGTTGGTCAGCGGATGGCCGTTGATGACGTCATATTTCATCAGATCGGCATCAAGAATGACCTGCACATTATGTGCAGTATCGTTGACCGCACCAAACACCGTAACTGCACCCGGAATCACACCGAGATATTCCATCAGCTTTTCCGGTTTGCCGAACGAAACACGGCTCGCCGCACCAATCAGCTGATGGATCGACTTCAGATCGACCACCGCGTCCTCTTCGACTGTCACGAGAAAGAAATTGTCTTTCTTGTCTTTCAGGAAGAGATTTTTCGTATGGCCGCCCGGGATTTCACCACGCAGGCTTTGGGAATCCGCGACCGTGAACAAGGGAGGATGTTCGACAGTTTTCACTTCGATACCGAGTTTCTGAAGATAATCGTGAAGTTCGCTCGGCGACAAAGGCATGATTCCACCCCATTCTGTTCGGCATTGAATATGTTGAGCATGTCATCACGCTCCTCACGCTTCGACGACTTGCAACAGCGCTTATAGACCATGGATACGGGCTTAGAAACCATGCAAAGCAAATTGGATTGTTCGCACAAAACGCACCAGCCTCGCTCACGCCTCTGACAGCCGATTCCATTATCCGTGGAAACTCATTTTTCTTGCTTTGACGAGAAAAAGCAGCAGAGAACACGACATGCATTCTGGAAAGCATAATATTTACAGATATTTATCAATTAACCGGCAGCTAATTTCGTTGAAACGACATTTTCCTGTAATTTCCCTGTTGCAATCTCCGGGGCGTTAGTTCATATAGCGCCTGCCTGACGGAAACGACTGGCGCGAGCGGGTGTAGCTCAGGGGTAGAGCACAACCTTGCCAAGGTTGGGGTCGAGGGTTCGAATCCCTTCGCCCGCTCCAGTTTTCCGATCAGATAGGCAACAAAATCCCGGCTTTGCCCGGGATTTTTGCTTTTAAGGCGTATTTTGCATCAGCTAAGTTCCACGGTTTGCCAGTGCGGATTACCGCAGGATCACGAGTTCAGCCGACTTGGAACCAATCGCCGGCTGAACCCTTAACTTGCTAAAAGTGCAGCGTGTCAGGTCACCACGTTTTCTTCGTAAGTCTTTTTCACCCCCGGCACACAAAGGCAGGCTGGCACGATCAGAACGGCGATAAGCATCATCGCTACAAAAGTTGCGTGCAGGGCATGTTGAAGCGCTAGCCGAAGCTCCTGCTGATCTATCAACATCTCCGCGCCATTCAACAGATCCCGAAGTTGGTCTGACGTAATCGCTTCGCCATGATTGGCGTTGGCAAGACCATAGGTCAGCACCGCACCGAGAATGGCTGCTCCGAGCGTACTGCCCAAATTGCGCGAGAAGACGTTTGATGCCGTGGCGCTGCCGCGCTCCGACCAACTCACACTATCCTGTGTCAGGATGAGCGCCCCAATGTTGAGCAGCCCCATGCCGAAACCCATGATCAGAGAACCGGTTCCAGCCAGTGTGGCTGAACTTGATGGAGTCAGCATGACAAGCAGGAAGGTGCCAATCGGAATGCAGATGCTTCCGGCGATCATGATCGGGCGTAATCCGAACCGCGTAAACTGCCGTGACGCAATTGTGGCACCGCACGGCCAGCCCAGTAACAACATGGTCAAGGCAAAACCCGCGACCACAGGAGAACGGTCGAGAACTGTCTGTACATACATCGGCAGGAATGTCGTCAGCCCCATGATCGACATACTGGCCAGAAAAACCGCCAGATTGGAGAAAGCGATAGGACGTTTCAGCCACAGGTCTGGTGCGACCATGGGCTCTTTCGCGCGACGTTCCTGCCAGATGAAGGCAATCAGCGAAAGAGCAAAGAGAATGAACGCCAGAATTCCCTCGAGCGAAACCGCACTCTCCATCAGGGTGAGCGCAATCATCAGGGAGGAAATGGAGACGGCGAAAAGTGCTGCGCCGAGCACATCGATCGATACCGGCTTTGTCCGCTTCTCTTCATGCAGGAAGAGAAGAAAGCCCGATGCCGCCAGAATACCGACCGGCACATTAATCCAGAATACCCAGGCCCAGCTCAAATTGTGAATGATGAGACTGCCAAGCAACGGACCGACGACGGCTGACAACGCCCAGACACTTGCAAGATACCCCTGAACCTTGCTGCGCTGCGCTCCGGGGAAAAGATCGGCCACAACGGTCATGGCCGCGGGCTGGATTGCCCCCGCCCCGATGCCCTGCAACAGCCGGAAAACAATCATTGAAGGCATCGACCACGCAAAACCGGCCAGCACCGAAGCCGTCAGGAACAGCGCAATACCAAAAACAAGCACCGGCTTGCGCCCGTAAATGTCGGCCAGTTTGCCAAACACGACCGTCGTTGCTGTCTGTGTCAAAAGAAATGACGAGAAAACCCAGGAGTAGAGATTGAGCTGACCCAACTGCGCCGCGATCTGCGGCATTGCGGTCGACACAATCGTTGCCTCGACGGCGATCATGGCCATGCTTGCCATAATCGCGGCAACTACAAGCCCGCGATGAGAATGTTTTTCTGTCATGGATTGCCTTCAGACCAGAACCGGTCGTCGTTGATGGAAGCCTCCTCGCCTCCGACCTGTCTCTTAGACCTGCCCGATCACCACCGCAATAGGCTGCCCGTCCCGACCAGTACACATTGTTGCTACCTCACTTGGATCGGGTTCGCTCAATCGACGGAAATGTTCTACCTGCTTGTTTTAGCGCACAACTTGTCGGAAAACCGCTTCACACTTTGCAGAAACGCCTAACCTCTTGGAGAATGACCATGACAAACAGCACAACGCCCTATTTTCTGGAGGATACGGACGAAAGCGAAATCTCTTCCGATGTCGCAGGCATCGGCAATCTTCTGGTAACCACCCATATCCCCATCCGGGCAGACGGCTCCATGGAAACCGGCGACATAACCGTCCAAAGCGAATGCACGCTGAACAGCCTCAAAGCATCGCTCGAAAAGGCAGGCAGCAGTCTAGCGAATGTCATTCACCTGACGATCTATCTGACTGACATCAATGAACGCCCCGTCTTCAACGAAGTTTATCTGCGCTTTTTCAAAAAGCCTTTTCCGGTTCGTTGCGCGGTCGGCGTCGCCGGGCTCGCCACGCCTGAAATGCGGGTCGAAGTCACGGCAATGGCCGTGCGCAATCAATAAGTTACGGAGCGGACGATCAGACGGTTTCGTTCAGCATATCCGGGCGTCGCGCACGAGCGACCCCGAGCTCAAGCAGGCTTCAGCGCACATTCTGCAAGAATTGCATATCATCATACGCTAATTTCATAACCTACTTCTTTGGGCTGCCTAGCCGTTGCTTCCGGGTTTATGCAATGCTCATGCATCAAACCAGAGGAGGGGTTCGATAAAATGAAAAAAATCATAACAATAATGAGTATCGCAGGCGCTATTCTGGCTACCGGATTCTCTGCCTATGCGGGAGAGACGCTGGATCGCGTCATGGAAAAAAAGGCCATGGTTGTCGCGACCAATGCTGGCTGGCCGCCCCAGAGCTTTCTGGATGATTCCAACAAGTTGGTAGGCTTCGACGTGGACGTGGCCAACGAGATCGGCAAGCGTCTAGGCGTCACCGTTTCCTTCGAAACGCCAGACTGGGCAACATTGACAGGTGGCCGTTGGCAGGGTCGTTATGACGTTGGCGTCGGATCGGTCACGCCAACCAAAGCCCGCGCTAACGTCATCGATTTTGCTGGCATCTACTACTACAGCCCCTATGTCTATGTCGTTCACAAGGACAGCGCGGCAAAATCTGTCGCCGACCTGAAAGGCAAAATCATCGGTGTCGAGACTGCAACGACTTCCGAAGATTACGCTCGTCGGCAGTTGGAAATCGACGCCCCCGGCCTTCCCCCGATTGAATACAAGCTCGAACCAGGCGAAATTCGCACTTTCGCAGATTCCATGCTGCCATTCGACGATCTGAGACTGGGTGATGGCGTCCGTATCGATGCAATCATCGCTCCAGAGCAAACGGCACAGAACGCCATCAAGAATGGCTATCCCGTAAAGATTATCGAAGGTGAATACGCTTTCCGTGAGCCGTTGGTGGTTATTGCCGAAAAAAACGATCCAGACTGGACAGCCAAGATTGGCGAAATCATCAAGCAGATGAAGTCTGACGGTACTTTGGCGACACTCACTGCAAAGTGGTACGGCAAAGACTACAGCGCCGACTGATATTACCCTTACATCAATATTGAAATGAGCCATCGTGACGATGGCTCATCCGATATGCTTTTCCTGGTGTTGCGATGACTTATCCGGCCACTTATTACAGCCAAACAAAGGCGGACGATTTCGCGCGTCCAACGCTTGAACGCGAAACAACAGCAGATGTCGCAGTGATTGGCGGCGGACTTGCAGGCTTGTCGGCCGCGTTGCAGATGTCACGAGCCGGCAAGAAAGTCGTTGTCCTGGAGGCTGAAAGCATCGGCTTTGGCGCATCCGGACGCAATGGTGGATTTGTCAGCCCCGGCTTCGCGTCCGGTGGCGATGACATTGCTGCCCGCGCTGGCAAGACGGTTGCCAAAACACTTCATGAATTATCGATCGAAGGTGTCGATTTTGTTCGGCAGAACATTGACACGCTGAAGATCGAAGAAGCCCAACTCATTCCCGGCATTATGAGCGTGCGCCGGTATGACGACGGTGAAAGCCTGAAACATTATGCCGATTTGCTTCAACGCGATTATGGCTACAGAATAGATTTTCACCCAACGGCTGAAACGCGCAATATTCTGAATTCCAAACGCTATTTTCAATCGGTCTACGACCCTAATGCATTTCATATCCATCCGCTGAACTATTTACGGGCGCTCGGTCGCGAGATAGAGCGGCTTGAGGGGCGGATATTCGAGCACAGCCGCGTACTCCAATTGCTCGACCACAATGATGGCAAGCTTATAAAAACAGCCCAGGGACAGGTCAAAGCGGGCAAAGTACTGATCACCACTGGTGGCTACACCGACGGGCTCGTCAGCCAGATCAGACGGGCCTATCTGCCCATTGCCACCTATGTGATGGTGAGCGAAGAAGCGCCCGAATTGATCACGTCGGCGATCCGCACCACGGCCGCGATTGGTGATAACCGTCGTGCCGGTGACTACTACCGTGTAATCGATGGTGGTCGCAGGCTTTTATGGGGCGGACGCATCACGACGAGAGCAGCCGATACGCCCGGTGTAGTCCGTGAATTGCGCAACGAAATGGTTGGAACCTATCCTCAGCTTGCTTCACTGAAGACGGAGTTGGCATGGTCGGGCCTGATGTCCTACGCCAGACACTTGATGCCCCAGATCGGTCAATTGGACCGCGCTACATGGTACTGCACAGCCTTCGGGGGACACGGGCTGAACACAACCGCGATCGGCGGAAAGATCGTGGCCGAAGCCATTTGCGGACAGAGTGACCGCTACAAACTCTTCGAAAAATTCGGGCTGGTCTGGGCCGGAGGCGCTGCAGGTCTTGCAGCCGCCCAGCTAACCTATTGGAAACTGCAGATGCAGGATTGGCTTGCGGAGCGAAAGGCAAGCTGACAGGGGAGAGAACATGCTCGGGAGGTTTTTTCTGACGCGGCCCGAGGCCGCTAAACGTACTGTCCAGATAGCGTTCTTTGTTATCCTGACAGCACTCTTCTGTTTCATGAATATCCGGTTCTCCGGCATAACAAACTGGCTTGGCATCGACCCGAAAGTCGCAAAAGCCGGCTTCACCAAGGCGACGCTAATCTCCTCGATACTGCTTAGTATCGTCATCTTCGCGAATTGGAGTTTCCTGAGACTTTTTCCGCGTTGGGCGCAGATCACGGCAATATGGCTGGAACTATTCCTGCTGCTGATGATCTTCTTCTATTCATTCGATCTCTCATTTGATTTTATCGCAAGAAAGATCGGATTTCTGATCAGCCAGGGTGTCGTCACGACGCTTTATATTTCCGCAGCCTCGATATTCTTCGCAACCATTCTGGCTCTGATCGGTGCGGTGGCCAAGCTTTCTAAGAATGGCCTCATCTACGGTCTGGCGACGTTCTACACTTCGCTTTTTCGTGGCCTGCCATTGTTGATGCAGATCTACATTATCTACCTTGGACTGCCGCAGGTGGGCTATGTCATCGGACCTATTCCCGCCGGTATTCTGGCGCTGTCCCTATGCTACGGCGCCTATATGACGGAAATCTTCCGCGCAGGCATCGAGAGCATTCCCCGCGGGCAGCAGGAGGGCGCATATGCGTTGGGCCTTGGGCCTTCGCAGACCATGTGGCTGGTCACCCTTCCCCAAGCAATGCGCATCATCATTCCGCCAACCGGCAACCAGTTCATCGCGATGCTCAAGGACTCATCGCTGGTCTCCGTCATCGGCGTTTGGGAACTCATGTATCTTGCCCGGACGCAGGGCCAGACCGAGTTCCGGCACATCGAAATGCTCATCACCGCATCGATGATCTATTGGGCCCTGTCCATCGTTCTGGAATACGGTCAGGCCAAACTCGAAGCTCGCTTCAAGCGTTCCATCGCGCGTTAAGCGCGATGGGAATCCACTTCTCATTCAGTCGCCCGCAAGGGATGACATTCTGAACAATGACAAGCAGAGCGACCATGGACAAGCGTCACGAAATTCTGTTCGAGCCGATCAAGATTGGCCCCGTTACGACGAAGAACCGCTTTTATCAGGTTCCGCATTGTAGCGGCATGGGTCATCGTTATCCCGAGCACGATCTGCGGCTGCGTGAAATGAAAGCGGAGGGCGGCTGGGGTGTCGTTTCCACACAGGAAACCGAAATCCATCCGACGTCAGATATCACGCCATCCAATCAGGGCCGCATATGGGACGAGAAAGACGCCGACCGTCTCCAGAAGCTGACTGAGGCCGTCCACCAGCATGGTAGTCTCGCTGCAATCCAGCTTGTGCATAATGGTATCCACGTCTCCAACCGTTTGACCAGACTGGCGCCGCTCGGTCCCATGGACATGATTGTCGATGTGGAGGACCCAGTTCAGGCAAGAGCCATGGACAAGGCTGACATCGCCCGGTTTCGCAAATGGCATCGCGATGCCGCACTTCGCGCCAAACGGGCCGGTTTCGATATTATCTATGTCTATGCGGGTCACGACATGACCTTACTGCAGCATTTTCTGCTGCAACGCTACAATACCCGCACGGATGAATATGGCGGGTCGTTCGAAAACCGCTTGCGATTGTTCCGCGAGGTTCTGGCCGATACGCGCGATGCTGTCGGCGACAAATGCGCGATTGCAGTCCGCTTTGCGGTCGAGGAGTTTCTGGGCGACCAGGGCATCCAGCACAATGGTGAAGGTCGGGACGTCATTGCCGCTCTCGCCGATGAACCCGATCTTTGGGATGTAAACCTGTCCGGCTGGTCCAACGACAGCCAGACGTCGCGCTTTTCGCAGGAGGGCTTTCAGGAGCCTTACATCTCATTTGTGAAATCACTCACCAGCAAACCAGTTGTGGGCGTTGGTCGCTATACCTCGCCGGATACCATGGTGCAGGCAATCCGCTCCGGTGTTCTTGATCTTATCGGCGCGGCCCGTCCGTCAATCGCCGATCCATTTCTGCCCGAGAAAATCCGGAGCGATCGCATCGACGACATTCGCGAATGCATTGGCTGCAATATATGCACGGCCAGCGACAACACCGTCGCACCATTGCGATGCACGCAAAACCCGACGATTGGCGAAGAAGCGCGCAAGGGCTGGCATCCGGAGAAAATCAGCAGGCTGCAGACCACCGAGAAAGTTTTGGTGGTCGGCGGAGGACCAGCCGGTCTGGAAGCCGCTCGCGCCATGGCCGAGCGCGGTGCAGAAGTCATCGTAGCCGAAAAGCATACCCATTGGGGTGGGCGCGTCACGGAGGAAGCTGCCCTCCCCGGACTGGCAAGCTGGGCGCGTGTTCGCGATTGGCGCATGGTGCAATTGCAGCGCGCGACCAATGTGGAGATGTATCTCGACAGCCAACTCGATGCAGACGAGATTCTGACTTACGGAATCCCGCATGTGGTGCTGGCCACCGGAGCGCACTGGCGCGCGGATGCAGTCGGTCGCTCGCATCGGCAACCTCTGGAAACACTGGAAGGACGCACGCTGAGCGTCGACGCTATCCTGAAAGACAAAACATCACTCGATGCGTGCCGCGGACCTCTGGTGATATTTGATGATGATCGCTACTACCTCGGATCAGTTCTGGCCGAGCTGGCCGTGAGCCGCGGTATTGATACGACATTGGTTACGCCAGCGCCGATCGTGGCTCCCTGGACGGAACACACGCTTGAACAATCAAAAGTTCAAACAAGATTGATAGAACTGGGTGTCAGGATAATCCCGCTGCATAAGCTCGCAAGACAAACATCGGACAGTCTGTCGGTCGCATGTGTCTATTCCGGCAGGGAAACCGAGGTTCCATGCAGCACACTGGTACCAGTGACCAGCCGCCATCCCAACAACACGCTGCAAGCTGCTTTGGAAGCCCGCAAAAATGACTGGCAAGATGCGGGCGTGATATCCGTCACGGCGATTGGCGACTGTTACGCACCATCTATCATCGCAGCTGCGGTCTATAGCGGCCATTATTACGCCCGTAATTTTGGCGCACAGGCCCCGGAAAATATGGATATGTATCGATAAAGACCCATCCGGTCGGCCAGCGTTCTGTTGATAGGCGAGGCTCGAACAGGTGTAACGGCGCAGGCGTTCGGACCGTCAAACAGCAGCTATCAACGGGTGGCTCCTGTGACCTTTAGTCTGGACGAACCAAGAGCTTGAATCTGACTCACCATGGCATGCGATTGGTCTCGCATCGCCGATGGTGTCATGCCGAAGTGCTGGCGAAACACCCGATTGAAATAGGAAAGATCGCCAAAGCCGACCTCATAGGCAATTGAACTGATAGAGCGATTGTTCTGTCGTGAAACACGCAGTCGGGCCATATCCAGTCGACGCTCAAGCACGTAACGGGAGAACGTCGTATTCTCAGCCTGAAAAAGCTTTTGGACCTGACGGGCAGTAACGCCAAACCTTGCGGTAACCGTACCAAGATCGAAGGTTGCATCCGACAGACCAGTCTCGATGAAAGCTTTGATCTGCGAAAGGTTCAGACCTGAGCGATGTTTACGGTGATCGTCCCGGAGAAACTCCAGAACCATTGGCAACACCTGTCGGAAGTGCGCCGCGATCATCTCGGCTTCGCCGGGCGCGTGCGTGCCTCGCATAAGCAGATAGGCACCATGCGTAATAAGGAGCTTTAATGGTGGATAGGCCTTCGGTATTGGGCGCATCAAAAAGTTTTTCACGGCCTGTTTTGAGACCGGAAAATAGCTCACAGGCAAACGTCCACAATCGACACGTCCGCCTTCAGGGAGCCACCATTCATACGCCTTGTCCGGCGACAGAAAAACTACGTCACCCGACAACAGGTTCAATGTCTCACCGGATTGTCGGATGCGAAGCGGTCCTTCCATGCTTCGCACCATAAGCAATTGATCGGCCGAGCATCCGCCTTTACCCCGGATCAATATCTCGCAACTCGGAAAATAGCAGGTCATGATCCGGAGCGGATCTACCGAGCAGTAAATACCCCGGACAGCACCCTGTGCAGTTGCGCCCATGACCAGCGAGACATCTCCCACAATCTCAGTGAGTGCCGAAGCACAGAGTTTGCAGTCGGTTTCATTCCCGATATCGGCAATATGAAAGTGCTGCGGAACTATCGTTTCGATCTGCTTAGACGGAATCATGATGCATCCTTGCAACACGGGTAAATGACCAACGGTCAGTTCGTCCTGGTCCTATCAATTTTCGCCAGGAACCAAGCCGAACGCACAGGCCACCCTATAAAGTTGACAATAATAATCTAGTTTAAACGACTTTCGCGGAGACGGCCAGTCCTGTCTCCGTCGAATGAAGGCGGGACGACAAAAGGAGACCTTCATGGATCACCCTCATGACCGGGCACCATGTCCTTTGCGTCCAGGGGCGACTGTAACAGATTGATGGAAAACCGACGCCACGGATTGGCCATCCATCGGATTCCATTGGCCATCCATCGGATTCCATTGACTATTCTCACTCGGGGAAAAACATGAACAGGCAATTCATAGTTCTGCTGCTCTCAGGCTGCGGATTTACGACGGCAGCGTTTGCACAGGAAACTGCAGGCAACGACGCAGGGGTTACGCGGCTGGACCAGATTATCATCACCGCCGGACGCAACGAGAGCTCAATTGCCGCTGTTGCTCAATCCGTTCAGGTGATTGATCGGGAACAAGTCGAAGAAGCGATGCGAATCTCGCCTAATGCCAGCGACTTGATTTCGCGCCTGGTTCCCGGTTTCGCACCAAGCAACCAGACCATATCCGGCGCGTCGGAAACATTTCGTGGTCGCAGCGTTCTGATCATGGTGGACGGCGTGCCCCGCAACACGCCACTGCGCGACCTGTCACGCATCCTGTCGATGATCGATCTCAATTCTGTTGAACGCATTGAGGTCGTGAACGGAGCTTCAAGCCTCTACGGTGCCGGTGGGACAGGCGGAACGATCAATTTCATCACCAAGCGGGGCACCAGCGACAAGCCGACCGTCACGGTACGTACTGGCCTTTCCGGCTATACGGAAAACCTTGGCAAATCGACCGCGCCGGAAACGAGCATCTCCATTGAGGGTCGAAAAGACAAGCTCGACTATTACTTCTCCGGAACCGGCGATTGGACCCGCCGCACCTATGACGGACATGGCAATGAAATGCCATCCGACGCTATGCTTGGACAAGGTGGCGGCGACAGGACGGTCAACAGCAATTTCTTCGGTGTCGTAGGCTATGAAAGCGGTCCGCGCCGGTTTGAAGTCAGCTTTGACTGGACCTACGCCAAGCAGAAGCCGGAATGGTTCACCAACTACACGACGAACCCGGTTTCACCGCGATTCGGTTCAGCCTACACCGGCGAACCGCTTCGCGAGGATTCCAAGTATCTGACTGCAAAATATACCGATCAGGATTTTGCGCTCGGCAATCTCGAAGTGAAGGCTTTCTATAACAAGATCTTCAAACAGTCCCCGTTCACCGAACTTTCGGCTGTGAACACTCAGGTCTATTATTCGGGAAATCCCCGACAGCCGACCGCATGGTTCAACCAGTCGAAGTATGACTTCGACCGGACAGGCGTGAACATGACCATCACGACACCGATGGATTTCATCACCAATGGCAGCAAGCTGACCTGGGGCGTCGACTACGCTTACGACAAGGTGGCGCAGACCCTCCTGAACGACGAAGATGCAATTGCCCCGATGACGCAGAATTCCATCGCGGCTTTTGCGCAGGCCGAAGTTCCTGTTACAGAGCGGTTCCGGCTGCAGGGCGGCGCACGTTTCGACCAGTTCTACCTCGATGTGAATGATTTCACACGCCCAACAGCGGTTGCGTGGCCCGCGCGGTCACTGGCGAATATCTATCCGGCGATCAGTGTGCTCGGTGGCTCGTTCGACTACAACGCATGGACCTTCAACGCTGGAGCCGTGTACGACGTCACGGAAGAGGTGCAGGCCTTCGGTAATTTCTCGCAAGGCTACAGCCTAACGGATATTGGCGCATTTACACGCCGCGCGGGTGTCAATTCACTTGCCGAAATCTGTGATGCCTACGGCTCGATAGCGGCCATCTATGGCTGCCGCGGCACGCCTGACTACACGATCAGCTATGCCGACATCGCGCCAAAGCCTCAGCTGGTCAACACTTATGAAGTGGGTCTGCGCGGCGATTGGGGCGATCTTCGCAGCACTGTGAGCAGCTATATTTCCACCTCCAAGGATGGTGTGAACTATGATATCGCGGCAAACCGCGTAAGCCAGCAGAAGGAACGTATCTGGGGCGTGGAGGCACGAGCCGACTACGACATCAATTCGATGTTCACCATCGGCGGTCTGGTTGCCTATCAGGAAGGCAAATATGACGCCAACCGGGATGGCAGCATCGGTTCGGACGAATATCTTCCCAATAACCGTATTCCAACCACATGGAAGGGGCTTGCCTATACCACAGTGTCGTTCGAAGGCGGGTACAAGGTCCGGGGGGAAGTTGAATATTTCTCGGGTCGCGACCGTATCAAGGGTCAGCAGATAGACGACGCTACATTGGTGAATATGGCGTTCTCGAAAACCTTCGAGAACGGCAGCGAAGCAAGCCTCGCCGTCCGCAACGTCTTCGACACCTATTATATCAACCCCACGGCAACAGCCACGCGTAACGCACCTGTCGCAGGGCTGGGGCGCAGCGTTTTCCTTTCCTATAAAGTGACGTTCTAAGGCAGAGCCGGGCGATGAAGATGCTTTTCAGCACCACGGCCTGCCTGGCAGGCCAACACTCTCACAAGGGCAATCGATGATGACGATTGCCCCCTCTTCCATCGCCCGCCCCTCATCACGGACACGGTTGTTCTGTGTCCTTGCAGGGCTCTATCTGGCTCAGGGCATTCCGACCTATCTGTTTGCTGCCGCCCTGCCTCCCATCTTGCGGGAACAGGATGTGTCACGCACCGCTATCGGCATGTTTTCCATTCTGCTTCTGCCCATGGTCCTGAAGTTTGCATGGGCGCCTTTAGTCGACCGCTTCAGGCCATGGGCACGTTCTCACCGGGCTGGCTGGGTCGTGCTTACGCAAAGCGGGATCATCGCGGCCATATTGTGCCTCATCCCGCTGGGACCAGATAACGTCACCGGGATTTTCGTTGTCGGCTTCATTGCATCGCTTTTGCTTGCCACTCAGGACATAGCGACCGATGGCTATGCTGCAAAATATCTCGACGAGGCAGACAGACCTCTCGGCAACGCCATCCAGGGTGGTGCAGTCGCATTCGGCGTTCTGATCGGCGGAACGCTGGGACTGGTTCTTTATCACCACGCAGGCTGGGCGATCATGCTTGGCACGATTGCATTTCTTTCGCTCATTCCTTTGATCGCCGCCTTATCGATGCGGGAAAACGACCCCGCACCTTTGCTCGACGGGCGGGCTCTTTCACGTCCCTCGATCATGCATTTCCTACGCCGCGCCGAAGCGCGGCAGATTCTGTGGATTGCACTGATCTATCGGGCAAGCGAAGGGCTGATGAAAGCCATGGAGGGACCCTATCTGGTGGATGCGGGCGTTCCGCTCGACGTGATCGGCTATCTGTCAGGTGCCGCCGCCGCAACCGCAGGCATTGCCGGTTCTGCAATCGCCGCCGTTCTTCTTCGTCGCAATGGTGTCGCCGCAGTGCTTGGGCTTCTGGGGAGCTTGAGAACAATCTGCTTCCTACTGTTCACCCTGCATGCGTTCGGCGTACTGGGTGGAATCTGGCCGCTTTACGGGGCATCGGCATTTCAGACGATCATCCGGTACATGGAGATCGTTGCGCTCTACAGCCTTTTCATGAGCGTCACCTCACCTGATCAGCCTGGAACTGATTTTACGATCCTCGCCTGCGCACAGATTGTTGTCTATCTGGCTGGTTCTATGGTTTCAGGCATCCTTGCAGATCGTCTGGGCTACGGCCCTCTCTTCGCTCTGGCAGCAGCGCTTTCGGGGCTGGCCGTTCTCGCCACGATTAGGATGCTCAAGACACTACCGAGGGCAGACGTTGATGCCATTGGCAGGCGGTCGTCATGATCCAGCATCGCTCTTGTTCTTCATGTATTTCGGACCTTCATCGAGAAGGCGAGAAGCGCTGCCATGCCAGCAAGGATCGCGCTGACAAAAAGCGGTGCCTGCGCAGAGACTGTGAAAAGATAGCCGCCGGAGATCGCGCCCGCTCCCTGGCCAAGTACGTGAGCACTTGCAAGCCAACCAGCCGCAGCCCCCTGTGCTCCCTGTTCCATCCGTCCGGTGAGCCATCCAAGATAGTTGGGCGTGGCAATCGCCATTCCTACTCCGGCCATCACCAGTCCGCAGAGATTCACATATGCGAGGGGTATCGCCACGAGCAGGACACCAGCAGCCAGCAGAACTGTACCGAGGATAACGCAGGTTCTATTGTCGAGCCGCAACCGGGGAATGACCAGTATCTGCGTTGCGATCATCGCAAGCGCCACGACGATCAGCGTGATCCCCGCAGCAGCGGTCGCCTCGGCCGGACCGACGGCAAGACGCAGTTGCAGCAACGGCCCGAGGATCATCTGAACGTGTCCGAAAGACATCGTGACCAGAAATCCAAGTCCGAGAAACGGCAGCAGGCGTCCGTCGAATGGAGAAAGATATGCCCGACTATCGGAACGCGGACCAGCTTTGCCGACAGTGTCGTTTGCAGCAGGCACCAGCAGGAGACTGAGCGGACTTGCAACGAGCAGCATAAGTGGCAGAAGCGGCATGACACTGGCGGTCACCGCCGCAGCCGAACCCAGAATGCGGCCAATGCTGAGCCCGGCGCTGAGCCGTGCCAAGGCAACGGTGCGCTCCTTTTGCGGCAACAATCCGGAAATCCAGGCTTGAGCAATCGGCATAATTCCAGCGGATGCCGCCCCATAGACGAGGCGCGATACTACGAGCAAACCGAGAGCCGGCACATAGGGCAGTGGACCCGCCACCATCAGCGCCAGAAAGATGAGTTGCGCCAGCAGAAGTACGACCCCCAGCCAATACAGAGCGCGACGCGCTCCAATTCGAGCGCCGAGCATTCCACACAAGGGAGCGCTGGCAACGAAGGCCACGGCACCAAGCCCCGCTGTAAGACCGATCTCACCTGTTTGCAGACCCGTCGCAGTCGCGATGAGAGGGACAAGCGCAATGAATGCTGTCTGATTAAAACCGATAGTCGAAACGGCAACCGAAAGACGAGAAGACATTTTAAGCGCCGTATCATCGAAACCCATGGAAATCACCGCATGTTTAATTTTCGATATCGGTAGCAATGTCTGCATAGTATGTAAATAAAAAATCATAACTATTTCGGAGAAGCGAAATGAACAGAGTAATTAATATAAATTACTTCGCTGTATCGGAAAATATATTCATAAATTCCCTGAAACGAGAATGGAAAAATTGGGAAATAGTGGATGGACCCCCATCACCTGCAGGAGGAACAACAAAAAAATACTTACTTCTGAAGCTTGCGGCATCAGATATTGAGGTCAGGGTGCCTGTGACTTTCTGGTCGCTCGCCGGATATCATTGCTTCGGCGCGCCTATGTGGAAATCCAATGGCGACCGGTTGGAACCTATAAGTTTGCCAGAACTCGCGCTCCTGCTTCTCAAAGAAAATGAGATCGGCGGCAGCGTTTCACCCAATGCGAAACTACTCTTCCAGCAAAGAGTGCTGGACAGCACGCGCTCAATTACCGACCTCCTCCGGGAAACCGCCGATGAACGACCTTTTGTTGAAGCAGACCCTGATTTCATCACGGCCGAAAAAGCGTTGCGGTTCGGTCATGCGGTACATCCGTTTCCACGCAGCCGGGATGAATTCACCGATGAAGACAACCGCCGGTTCGGCCCGGAATATGGCAATGCCTTTGCTTTGCGGTGGTGGGCTGTCGAACCGGAACTGCTGGCACAGGGAGCGGCTGATGGCTTCGACGTTGCCGAAGCTATCGTATCCATTGCGTCGGATTCTCGACTGATTGAAAAAGCGGCCGGGCGACCGCTCATTCCGTTGCACCCATGGCAGGCATCTCGCCTGTCGCTACGCCCGGATATCCAGCAACTGGAACGTCAGGGCAAGTTAATCGATCTTGGCAGCAGCGGCCCTGACTGGCGCGCGACAAGCTCGTTGCGCGCGATATATTCTCGCGAGAGCGACTGGATGCTCAAATTTTCGCTCAGCCTCCGGCTTACCAATTCGCGCCGCATCGTAGAACCAAGCGAATGCCTGCGGGGCATTAACGTCCATCGGCTCGTAACGGGAACAATCGGCAAGGCCCTGAAAGAACGTTTTCCGGATTTTCACATTATGGGTGAACCCGGCTGGATATCCCTGCGTTTGCAGGACGGCTCCATCAACAATGAAACGATTACAGTTTTCCGGGAAAACCCGTTTCGCGGTGAGCAGCAACCGCACGCGGCCGTTCTTGCAGCGCTTTGCGAACGTCACCCGGATGGAAATGGCAGCCATGTCGCAGACCTCATACACCGGATCGCCGCGTCGGACGGAACTCCAGAGACCGATGTAGCGAAGCGCTGGTTCGAACGCTTTCTGGATGTTGCCATTGCGCCTTTCATGATTGCCCAAGGCGATTACGGCCTGCTTTTTGGCGCTCATCAGCAGAATCTCGTTCTTGGCCTCCAGTACGGTTGGCCGAATGCGCTCTATTTCCGTGATTGCCAGGGTACAGGTTACGTCCGCTCGTTCTTGCCGTTTCTGCGCGAACATCTGCCTGAAGCAGGTGCTGCTACCGACCATGTCTTCGGCAGTGACGAAGCTGCTCAACTGATTGGATATTATCTGTTTATCAACGGCGTTTTCGCACTTATCGCCGCGCTGGGCTCGGCGCGTTTCATTGATGAAAATGAACTTTTTGCGGCCCTGCAACGCTTTCTGGAACAGCTACACAAGCAGCCTGTGCGGGACAAGACCGCGCTGGATTATCTCCTTCACAGCCCCACGCTGGTAGCCAAGGGAAATTTCATGATCTCGGCTGGAAACGTCAATGAAAACACCGACGTGACCGATCCCCTCGCCTCTTACATCCAGTTTCCCAACCCCCTTTCGACACGGTGAAGCCATGAACGTTCAAACGAAGAGTAGTGACTATCAACGCCTTCCGCCACACGCGGAAATAGGTGGTGAATTATCCTGGCATTATTGCGCGACGAATTCCGAGCGGCTTGCGGCAAGGCTGGACAAGAGTGGACGTATATTCCTGTTCGGAGAAGCCGGAGCGTTTCGCGCCGAAGCAAGCCTCATCTTCGACCGGCAGACAATCATGCTGCGAGATGTCAGACTCGACCCTTTGCATAGCGATGCGACCGTGCTACTTGCTGCCCTGTTGGATGCGGTGTTTCTGCGCTTTCCCGACATTGCGGCTTTGACACTACCACCAGCCAGCGAACTTGCTCCAGTCAGCGCCTTGGCTCTGCGGGAAGTCGAAGGTTTGACCGTAGTGGATCGCTGTGTGTTACGCCAGTTGCCGTTGCTGTGGCGCAAACAGGCTGCCCATATGCCTTATCCCAGCATCCGATCGGCACTCGGTCCCGCTGACCGGCTGCCATTACTTCGTCCTCCTCGTCCATCCGGTGTGTTTTACGAACGCTGGATACCGGAATTGAACAAGACCGTTTCCTTCCGTCCCATCGATCGCCGTACGGATATGGACCTGTTCTATGGCTGGATGAACCAAGGACGCGTCTCCTTTTTCTGGGAGCTTGCACAAAGCCCGGAGGCGCTCGAGACCTATCTTCTGGACCAGGAGCGTGACCCGCATATCTTTGGTGTTATCGCGAATTTTGATAACGAGCCGACTGGCTATTTCGAATTCTACTGGGCGCGTGAGGATCGTCTCGGTCCGCATTATGAGAGCGAGGATTTCGATCGCGGCTGGCATGGCCTGATCGGCAATCCCCGGCACCTTGGCCGCCCCAAGACGCTCGCACTTTTCCGCTCGGTTACCCACTATCTGTTCCTTGACGAGCCTCGAACCCAACGCATCGTTGGTGAGCCACGGGCATCCCACCAGAAGATGCTCAGCTATTGCGCAGACGTGGCCTATGACAAGGTGAAGGAATTTGATTTTCCTCACAAGCGCGCCGCCCTGGTGTGTTGTGAACGGGACCGCTTTTTCAAGGAGGTGCCGTTATGAATCGTCAACCAGTCTCCGGGGCTCTTCTTGGCCCGCTTCCGGGCCGCAAAGCGGTTGATGACGAGATATGGGGAATAGTGAACCGAACAGCCATTGCCAAAGCCATCTCGGAACTGTCGTATGAGGAAGGCTTTGCGCCTGTCGCCTTGAACAAGGCTGAAACGATGTGGACGCTGACGCTTGGCGATGCTGTTTCCTATCGTTTTGAAGCACGCCGTCGCATCTGGGGACAGCTGCATATCAATCCGAAAAGCCTCGTGCGGGCGACATCGGCAGAAGAAGCCCCGGCAAATGACGTAGTCGGCTTTCTGGCCGATGCGCGTGATGTTCTGGAGATTTCGCCTGCCACGTTCTGCACATATGCAAAGGAGCTCTACAACACGCTTATGGCGGACGCCCGTATCGTGGCACGCCGTTCCACCTTTAATTCTGAAAAGCTGGCAAGCCTGTCCGATATGGAGTTGCAGACGCTTCTTGACGGCCATCCCAAGGCACCGGCAAACAAGGGACGGCTGGGCTGGGGATTGCAGGATACCGAAGCCTATGCGCCGGAATTCGACGCGCCGATCCAGCTTTTCTGGCTCGCCGCCGCACGCAGTCATTGCCAGTTCGCACTTGCACAAGACCTTGCAGAGTCTGAGTTGCTAGCCGAATGCCTCGGCACAGGAGAACGAGACAATCTGCTTGCTGCGATGAGTGACGCGGGTGTCAGCCTCGACACGCATATGCTGCTGCCCGTCCATCCCTGGCAATGGCAATCGATGATTGTCAGCCTATATGCCAGTGAGATCGCTGCCGGACGACTGGTACCGCTTGGTTATTTCGGCGATGCCTATATTGCGCAACAGTCCCTACGGACACTCGCCAATCAGGTTCGCGGACGAGCCCTTCATGTCAAACTGCCGCTTACCATCCTGAATACGTCTGCCTGGCGCGGCGTCCCCGGAAAATATATGCGGATCGGACCAAAGCTGTCTCACTGGCTCGCGGAAACAGCCAAGAGGGATCCGGCGCTGAAAAATGTCCGGATTCTGCAGGAAGTCGCCGGTGCGTTTTACCCTCATCCGCACTTCGCAGCACTGAAAGGCGCACCCTATCAGTTTTGCGAGATGCTGGGGGCCATCTGGCGGGAGAGTCCGGAAAAGCACTTGCCGCACGGTTGGCGCCCCATGATGATGGGAGCATTGGCGCAGTCTGATAATGCGGGGCGTCCCATTATAAGCGCCCTGATCGAACGATCCGGCCTGTCCCATGATCAATGGCTCGAACGTCTCTTCGATGCAGTCGCAGTCCCGCTCTACCATTTCTTGTGTTGTTATGGGGTTGGGTTCATTGCGCATGGCCAGAATATCACGCTTCTTCTGGACGGCGACATTCCTGCCGGTGTGGCGATCAAGGATTTCCAAGGTGACACCGATCTGATTGACCAAGAATTTCCGGAGCTGGCAACACTCCCCGCAGATGTAAAGTCGACGTTGAAGCGCCGACCGGCGGCCCATCTGCAGCAACATCTCCAGACCGGACATTTTGCGAGCGTGCTGCGGTTTCTTTCCGAAGCACTGGTCGCTCATGATAGCTATCCCGAATTATCGTTCTACATGCACCTCTCGGCTCGGTTGAGGCTTTATCAGCAACGCCACCCGGGACTGACCGAACGATATACAATTTTTGATCTATTTCTTCCGAAAATACCGCGCATAGCCATTAATCGTGTTCGTCTGGCGATCGGCTATGGCGACGCCAATGAACGACCTGTTCCCGCTCTTGGCACCGAACTGAACAATCCTCTTTACCTCGCGGAAATGGCGTCCCTCTCCTCCCGGAAGACGCAAACCAATATCAATGAAGGAGTTTCAGTATGACACATTCCATTCTTGATCTGTGCGGAATTGGCGTTGGTCCATTCAATCTCAGCCTGGCGGCGCAGCTGGATTCAATCAACGGCGTAAATATCCAATTTTTTGATAGCAAACCCAAATTCGACTGGCACCCGGGCATGATGCTGCCCGGTGCCGAACTCCAGACCTCCTTCATGAAGGATCTGGTTACAGCCACTAATCCGACGAGCCCGTGGACATTTGCAGCCTATCTGGTCGCCCATAAACGGTTCTATGAGTTTCTCAACGCTGACTACGACGCCATCCCCCGCAAGGAATTTGCGCGGTATCTGTCTTGGGCTGCGGGGAATATTCCGAGCCTGAACTTTGGTCAGAATATCCGCGAGATCACTTTTAGCGGCAATCATTTCCAGCTGGCCTTCGATAATGAGGTCCGAACGGCCCGCAATTTGTCCCTCGGTGTGGGGTTGAAACCTTATGTACCTGAATGGGCCAGATCGGTGATTGGCGATCGTGCATTCCATTCAAGCGAAGCCGTACAGAAACTGGACACGCTGAAAGGCAAGAGGATTGTGGTTATCGGCGGAGGGCAAAGCGGTGCGGAGATATTCCAGCATCTGCTGGAACGCAGAGATTCCGATAACGAGATCAGCTGGATCAGCAGACGGCCGAACTTCCAGCCACTCGACGACTCACCATTCACCGACGAGCATTTCACCCCGCAATACGTGGCCGAGTTCCATCAGCTTGCCGAACCGCGACGGCACGCGATCGTTGAGCATCAAAAGCTCGCAAGCGATGGCATTTCCGCTTCGACGATCAGAGCCATATATCGACGCCTTTATGAACAGCGCCATCTGGACCACGATACCCTGCAGGCCACATTGCTTCCATACCGCGAAGTTCTTGACCTTAAGCAGGATGGCGCGAGCCTGTCGATCGTGATGCGCAACGGTTTCGATGGCACGATCGAGATGCTCAGCGCCGATCATCTGATCTTTGCCACAGGCTACAAATTTTCACTACCTGAATGCCTCTCTGCAATCCAGGATCGGCTGTCAATTGTCGAAGGCAGGTCTTTGCGTGTCGGTGCAGATTTTGCTCTCGACTGGAATGGGCCAGTCGACCGCCGGATCTTTGTACTCAACGCAGGCAGGCTTTGCCATGGCATCGCAGAACCACAATTGAGCCTGATGGCCTGGAGAAGCGCTGTCATCACGAATGCGCTTCTAAAACGGGCACATTTCGATCTGGAATTTCCCGATACCGCTTTCCGCTGGACGTCAGGCAACCTTGATTTGAACCGCTCGGTATCCGGAATATCTTGAAGCCACACTCATCAGCCTAACCCGCGCCAACACATCCACCGGGGTACACCATGTTACTCCGGTGGATTGAGAATTACGCCGGTTCTGTCATGTCACTCGTCGAGTTCGAGAAGCAGCAGAAAATCTGAGCTGTTCAAGACACCACGCGGCCAGGAACACCAAAGCCCGCGTTGCGGCGGGTTTTGATTTGGTTTTTGGCTGGTGCCTGGTTGCGTTGTCGGGGGATTGTTTCGCTGGATCAGTACCTTTTGCTGCCCACCCTTGGGGTTATGAGCGCGCTGCGGTGCGTGCGTATAGAACTCGCTTCCGCGCATCGATTTTAGGTCGAACGGTCTTCTGCGAGAAGAAGGAGCCAGCTCGCAAAGATACGAACATCGGATATGATCGAGAGATTTATGTATTTTCGTGGGAATTTGGTTGCGGGGGCAGGATCTAATCTTCACTTGCGCCCCGAGCAAGTAAAGATGGTTGCGGGGACCGGCGTCGATCATAACTTGCGATCGACGCCGGTAAAGATGGTTGCGGGAGGGCGCACCCATCATAACTTGCTGTTTCGGGCCGCCGCATAGCAACCTTGCCAAGGTTGGAGTCAAGGGTTCGAATCCCTTCGCTCTCTTCAGATTTCTAAAGGAAATCAAAGGATTGAGTAAGGGCCATCTTCGGGTGGCCCTTCCCTTTTTGGGCTTGGCCAACACCTGGTCAACACGAATGACGCCTGAGCAGGCAGGACGGGATGATCGCCTGAACACCAGCCGGACGATGCCTCGGCGAGCCGAACTGATTCGAGTCCGTCTCCAATGCGCATTGCCCAACTGGCTCGGGCAGACAAGTGGACCCGCGTATCGTTTCAGGCCGGGCGAGTTCCTTCACCGCGACCAGCAACAGCCCGATGGACAGGAGGGCCGGAATGACGGGTACACTGCCGCCATGCCAGCGTTTTGTTTCGGCGCTGGGCTGGAGATGCCCATAAGGATCAGGGCGAGAACGGCGTTTTTGCCGGCGCGATTCCAAGTCTCGAAGACGTCCGACTCTTGGCTCAGGTAAGATGAGGTACATCACAGGCGCCCAATCCCCGAACGATATCGAGCGCGCTCAAGTTCGATCCTTAAGGCTGCCTTAAGCCTCGTATAGAAATGCGACCTGGAACCTCGGGTGATAACCATGCGCGTGCTGATAGTCGAAGATGATGCCGTCCTCAGAGACGGATTGACGGTGGGCCTTTCGATTGGCGGCTTCACCGCCGATGCGGTCAAAACCTGCGAAGAAGCCGGCGCAGCTCTCACGAACCATGAGTTCGATGCGCTGGTGCTTGACCTGATGCTTCCCGACGGTTCCGGCCTCGACGTGCTGAAATCCCTGCGGGAACGGCAGGACGCCACGCCCGTCCTCCTCCTGACTGCGCGTGATCAGGTCGCCGACCGGATTCACGGACTGGATGCGGGGGCCGACGACTATCTCGGCAAGCCGTTCGACCTCGACGAGGTCGCGGCGCGGCTGCGCGCGCTCGTCCGCCGTGCCGCTGGCCGGCCGCAGGCGCTTATCGAATGGCGCGGCCTGCGGCTCGATCCTGCAAACCAGAATGTCGAACACCAAGGCGAACCCATCCGCCTGTCGCGGCGCGAATACTCGATTTTGCATGCCCTCATGATCCATCCCGGCCGGATCCTGTCGCGGAGCCAGATCGAGGAGAAGCTTTACGGCTGGCAGGAGGAGGTCGAGAGCAATGCTGTCGAGGTCCACATCCATCATCTTCGCGGCAAGCTGGGACCGGGCATGATCCAGACCGTCCGTGGGATCGGCTATCGCCTCGGAGACGAACCGTGATGCCGTCGATCTCCAAACGGCTGTTCCTGATCCTCGCCCTGACCACCGGTCTCGTCTGGCTGTCGGCGGTCGTCTGGATTTTCCTTTCCACGCGCGCGGAGGTGGAACGGGTTCTCGACGCGCGGCTGATGGAAGCCGGCCGGATGGTTTCCTCATTGATCGTCAGCCAGGAGATCGCCATCGATCCGACGCAAACGATCACGTCCGATCTGCCGGTGCGCGGCCACAGCGCCTATGACCGCCAGCTTTCGTGCCAGATCTGGTCGCTGCAGGGGACATTGATCGGGCGATCGGATGCGGCGCCCGATCAAGCAATGTCGGAGCACACCGACGGGATCTCCGAAACCGTGATAAATGGTGAGCGGTGGCGGGTTTATGCAATCACCAATACCGAGCGCGGTGTTCGCGTTCTGGTCGGCGACAATCTGAGTATCCGTAACGGGTTGGTGAACGACGTCATCCGCGGTCTTCTCCTGCCGGTCCTGCTGATGTTGCCGGTTCTTGCTGTCCTGATCTGGCTCAGCGTCAGGCGCGGCCTTGAGCCGCTAAGGAAGATCGCAGGCGACCTGGAAGCACGACCCGCCTCCGACCTCAGCCCGATCGAGGACGTGCAGACCGCGAAGGAGATTGCGCCGGTCTTGCAGTCGCTCAACGGATTGTTTGCACGCGTGGCCGGGCTTCGGGAACGCGAGCGCAACTTCACCGCCTTTGCCGCCCACGAACTGCGCACGCCGTTGGCCGGCCTCAAGACGCAGGCGCAGGTCGCGCTTGCAAGCGGCGATGGCACGATCCGCGAGCAGGCATTGCGTCAGATCATGGTTGGCGTAGACCGCACCGGCCGGCTCGTTCGGCAATTGCTGGATATGTCGGCGGTTGAGGCGCTCGACCAGGGCGAGCGTAGTGGGAAGGTATGGCCCGGGAGTATACTGAGAGCGCTCGCGGACGAATTAGCAGATCCGACCAGGGGCGTTGCGGTCGAGGTTTCCCCTGATCTTGACCGCATCGAGCTGGACATCGAGCCGGATCTGTTCGCTCTTGCTGCCCGGAATCTGATGGAGAACGCTGTGAACCATTCGCCGCCCGGAGGCGTCGTCAGGTGTCGTGTGGCCGGCCCCGCCGAAGAGGGCCAGATGATCATCGAGGATGATGGTCCCGGTATCCCCGAGGAGGAGTTGGCCCGCGTCACCGAACGCTTCTTTCGCGGCCGCAACAAAGTACCGGTCGGCAGCGGTCTCGGTCTCGCGATCGTCGAACTGGCGCTCGGGCGGAGTGGTTGGCACCTACGACTTCAGAATCGCGATTGCGGAGGGCTGCAAGCGGTGATGGCGAACGCCGCGTGACCCGTTGCACATACATGGTGCGGGGCGCAGCCAACTCATCTTCAAGAAGATGGAGTGCCAGCAGGATGCGCCAACGCAGGGAGTGATCTTCTCGCCGCGCGACGAAGCTATCCCACCAAAAGATGCCCCATAGCCGGATCTGCTATCACAACCAGCGGGCTCCCGTCGCGAACGTTGTCGGCGAGGTGGATGACATCCTGATTGATCATCCGGATGCATCCTGATGAAACGGCCTGGCCGATGGTCCAGAATTCCGGGTTTCCGTGGATGCGATAGATCGTGTCCCGGTTTCCTTCATGAATGTAGAGGGCGCGTGCTCCAAGTGGATTTTTCAGCCCCGGGTCCATGCCGCCATTGGCGATTGAGTAGGGCTCTAACTCGGGTTGGCGCGCAACCATTTCATCGGGAGGTGTCCAGCGCGGCCATTCCCGCTTGTATGCGATATGACGCCCTCGACCAGCCCACGAAAAACCGTCCCTGCCGACACCCACACCGTATCGGGTTGCGCGGCCGTGAGGCTGAACGTGGTAGAGGTAACGGTTTGGCGTATCGACGATGACGATTCCGGCTCGTTCATCGGTTGGATAGTCGACTTCCGTCCGCCACCATTTCGGATCGACCTTGGAAACGTCGACTTCCGGGATCGGGAAGCGCTCGTTCGGCAGTGCGTAGTACATCGGGGGCGTCGGCGGCGGAGGAGGCATCGAGACCGGCTGCGCGACTTGCGGTGTTTGCCTCGTGGAAACGCATCCGGCGAGAGTCATTGCGCTGGCGCCAATGAGGAAAGCGCGTCGCGCGATTGCGGGTGTCGGTAGCTTGCTCACGTTTCGTACGCTCTCTGCTTTGCGATCAATCAGGCCGCACAGCACGATGCCCATCTTAAGAGCAGCTTAAGGTAAGCGCGGCCGAAGATAGCGAAGCGGCGGGGACTTCAGGCGCCGGCCTGCGGCTCAAGTGATCCGGCCGAACAGGTTTTCGATTGGGTGGGGGCACTTTGTTGGAAACGCGGGCTTGCGTCGCAGGCGAGGAGCACTTTTCCGCCCTTAAGCGGGCCTTAAGGAACGCCCGCTTTGCCGCCGGTCCTGTGAAGGAGACGAGGATGCGGACGCGACTTTTAAGAAACAACGCCGTAGCGTCCGCGGAAGGTGTTGGATGCGGCATCGATGCTGATGCTCGACGCAAGAATGACCAATGGACCCGCCGCGAGCTTCTGCTCGGGGGCCTGGTGGTGCCGGTAGGATTGTTGGCGACTCCCAGCGGGATGGCCGCCGCCAATCCGGCTGCAATGGTCACGGACGTCGCTTCCTACCGGGAGAGACTGGAGCAGATCGCACGAACACATAGCTTCGCGCTCATCGACATCCGTGCGGATTGGTGCGCGGTGTGCCACCGCATTGAGCGGGAAATCCTCGCCCACCCTGCTGTGCTGCAACACCTTGAGGCTGTCCCTCTCGTCAAGGTGGACGTCACGGCGATGGACGAGGGAAACCGCCAGCTCCTCTCCCACCTTCGAGCGAGCGGCCCGCCGACATTCTTCGTCGTGGATGCAGCCACCGGACAGGAATACAACGGCACCCGTTCGGTCGGACCGTTCAGCAGGCGCGATCTCATGCGGCGGTTGCGGCCGTTCACCCGATAGTCCGGAGTCAGGATAAACTGCCGTCGCATCTTCGGCTCAATGCGGTCCTTAAGACTGTCTTAAGCTCGGGAGAGTGCGCTCGCTTCAATATCCATGATCTGGAGCTTTGAGACCATGCACGATCGGCGCCTCTGCACACGTAGACCTCATCCTTTCGCTATGGGTAGGCCGCCGTTCCGCGGTGCATTGAGTCGGCGGACCTTGCTCTCGGGCCTGGCGGCGCTCGCTGCCGCCGGCTTTGCCATGCCCGTGCGTGCCGACGACATGTCAGCCGAGATGATCCTGAACGACCCGGAGGCGCCGGTCGGCGGCAACCCGAACGGCGACCTGACGATCGTCTCGTTCTTTGACTATAACTGTCCTTTCTGCAAGCGCACCGTCGAGCCGCTGAATACGGTGCTGGAATCGGACGGCAATGTGCGTCACGTCTACAAGGACTGGCCGATCCTCGCGCAGTCTTCGGTCTATGGCGCAAAGCTGGCGTTGGCGGCCGGGTATCAGAACCGCTACGAGGAAGCCTATCTGGCGTTGATGGGTATCGAAGGGTCGCGGGTGCCAGAAGAGCAGATGCGACAGGCATTGGAAGGTGCCGGCTTCGACACGGCGGGTCTCGAGACCGAAGCCAACCGCCGCGACGCCGAGATCACCGCCTTGCTTCAGCGCAATAACGCGCAGGCCGAGGGGCTCGGTCTGCGTGGCACGCCCGTGTTTCTGATCGGTCGGTTTCTCGTCGCCTCCGCCCTCGACGAGGACGGCTTCCGCCAGGTTGTCGCAGACGCTCGCGAAGCGTCTTGATGCATCCCGATCGCGATCATCCGAGTAATTTCATGTCCTCAATGCCCATACTCCGCCTCCTTGCTGGCCTGTTCTTCGTCTTCCTGTCGCTGCCCGCCGCGGCGCAACAGGAGGATCTCCTGCAAGCCGAGGAAGCCTTCCGTTTCTCGGTTGAGCGGAATGCGGATCAGCAGATCCAACTCCGGTGGGAAATCGAGGAAGGCTATTACCTCTATCGCGATCATCTGGAAGCGAAGGATGCCGCGACCGGCGAGCCGATCCCGCTGTCGACTGGACCGGGCGTCGTGGAGACAGAGGATGCCAACTTCGGTCCTTCGGAGGTCTATTATCTTGAAGCGGTGGCACGTCTCGGCACTGAAGCGCCCGGGCAGGTCGCAGTCACCTATCAGGGCTGCAAGAAGGATTCGATCTGCTATCCGCCGCTGACCCTGACGGTCAACACGGCAAACCTTCAGGTTTCCGAACCCGTTGTCGGCTTTGGCATAGGTCCAACTCCGGCCGCCCCTGCCGGAGGGACGGGAAACGGCGGCTTCAGCCTGGCTGAGGACACGCAGGACGGCGGCATGGTCGGCTCGCTTCTCGCCAGCGGCGGTGCGATCTGGGTGATCGTGAGTTTCCTCGCCTTCGGGCTGTTGCTCGCCTTCACGCCCTGCGTGCTGCCCATGTATCCGATCCTGAGCGCGACCCTGGCGCGCGAGGGCGAGGCATTGACGGCCCGGCGCGGCTTCATCCTGTCTTTGGCCTATGTGCTGGCAATGGCCGCAGCGTTTGGCCTGCTTGGCGTGGTTGCCGCGTGGTCCGGCCAAAACCTCCAGATGGTGCTGCAATCGCCCTACGCCATTGGCGCCGTCGCAGCGCTGTTCGTCGTGCTGGCGACGGCGATGTTCGGCCTGTTCGAACTGCAACTGCCGACCACCTGGGTCAGCCGGATGGCAGGGGTACAGGCCGGCACGCGCGGCTCGGTGGGCGGAGCCGCCGGAATGGGCTTCCTTTCCGCGCTGATCGTCGGTCCCTGCGTCACCGCGCCGCTCGCCGCGGCACTTCTCTATATCGCACATACGGGCGATGCCTGGATCGGCGCGAGTGCGCTGTTTGCCCTCGGGCTCGGCCAAGGCATTCCGCTGATCGCCTTTGGCACGATGGGGAGCCGCGCTCTGCCGCGTGCGGGGGCGTGGATGGTGCAGGTCAAATACGCGTTCGGCTTCGTCTTTCTCGGCGCGGCGATCTGGATGGTCTCCCGAATCCTGCCGCCGCAAGTGACGCTGGCGCTTTGGGCGGGCCTCCTCTTGATTGTTGCGGTCTTCATCGGCGTCGCTGATCGGCTCCTGGCCGATGCGGGTGCCTGGCCACGTTTCCGCAAAGCCGCCGGACTTGGGGTTTCCCTCGGCGGCGTCATCCTGGCGATCGGGGCGGCGTCGGGCGGGACCGACCCGCTACGTCCGCTCGCCCACTTCGTCATGACCGGTTCGGGCCAGCAGATCGCCCAGTCCGAGATGACATTCATCGAGGCAAACTCGACGCCGCAGGTCGAGCAAGCGATTGCCTCTGCCAACGGACGTCCGACATTGGTCTATTTCACGGCCGACTGGTGCGTCATCTGCAAGACGATCGAACGCGACGTCTTTTCGAGCACGGAAATCGTTGCCGCACTGAACGACTTCCAGCGTGTCAAGGTGGATCTGACCGGACTGGATGAGGCCAGTCAGGGTCTGATGCGCGATCTTGCTGTGGTCGGCCCACCGACCATGATCTTCTTCAACCGAAATGCCTCGGAGGCAAACGGCTCCCGCCTCATCGGCGATGTGACAACCGATACGTTGCTGACATCGGTCTCTCAGGCGAGGCAGTGAGATGAACGCAGTCGCCATCGGGCCTTTCGTCTTCGCACCCGACCGCTTCGCCGCGATCCTCGCCATCGCCGCCTTTCTCCTGCTGAGCGAGATCCTCGCCCGCAAGGTCGATCAGCGCTTTTCGTCCTGGGCCTGGGGCGCGACCGTCGCTTTCGTGGTCGGCGCGCGCGTCGGGCACGTCATCCAGCACGCGAGCAGTTTCCTCGCCGAGCCGCTGCGCGTATTCTACATGTGGCAGGGCGGCTTCATGATCGAAGCCGGCATTGCGCTGGCGTTCGCCTACACGTTCTTTCGCTTCCGGCGCGAATTGCGGCTCACATTGTGGACGGCCCTGCCGAGCGCCGCTGCGGCCTATGTCGCGTTCTTCGTACTGCAGCTCAGCGCCGGCGTGCCGGCGACACCGCTGCCGACCGGAGACATCTACCGCACGCTGGCCGGAGAACGGTTCAATCCAAGTGAACTCGAAGGTCAACCTGTGGTCATCAACCTGTGGGCGACGTGGTGCCCGCCCTGCCGCCGTGAAATGCCGATGATGGCGGACGTTGCCGCAAATACGGACGCTGCCGAACTTGTCTTCGTCAACCAAGGTGAAGGCCAGGAGATCATTCAGCGCTACCTCACAGCCGAGAATCTTGAGCTTGAGCATGTGGTGCTCGACGGACTCGGTGAGTTCGGTCGTCATTACGAGGTACCGGGCCTGCCGGCTACGTTGTTCCTCAAGAGCGACGGGACGCTGCAATCGGTACACATGGGCGAGATCTCAAGAGAAGCCCTCGTGAGCGGCATTCAAGGTCTCGAATAGCCGCCGCAGGTCCGGCACGGCTGGCTTTTGCTGACGACCGTGACGAAGCTGCGACCATCCTCATGATGTTTTGTCATGCAATCCTCATTGAGCCTGCCATTCTCGGACGCTATTGGGCAAGGCAACAGGTCTTAGGGCCTTTGATCGAGACGAGCCTTAATTGTCTCCATCTGCTCGATCTCGCTGCGCTGGGCTGCGATGATTTCTTCGCAAAGCGTCAGCAATTCAGCATCGCGCAGGTCTGCTTCCCGGCACATGAGGATCGCGCCCGAGTGGTGCGGGATCATCGAATCGATGAACTGCCCGTCACCGATCAGGGTTTGGCTTCGTGTGGCTGCGAATGAGGCGATCGTCAAGACGAGGAAGACGGCGTAGAGGGTGATATTGAGCCCTTTTCGCGGAAACATGCCGGGCATCGTTGCCAGCATGAAGATGCCCATCGGCGCCCACATGGTCACGGCCATGTAGAACATGTTGAGATTGTTTCGGAAATCTTGAAATCCGTCGATCATCGAGAACATGACGACGTACATGACGATCAGGCCGAGCGCCATGTTGATCCAGAACATCAGGTAGGGACGTCCTTCGCCGTGATCGGCGTGTTCGTGCTTGCCATTATGGGACGATTGGGTCATCTCGTGGCTCCTTGGTTTTCGCTTAATGTCCGAGACCGATGCCCATGGGCTTGAGTAGCATCCAGATCGCCATTCCGACCATCATCAGGTTCTCCGTCAGCGAGACGAAGCCGAGCGGAACGTTGCTGTCACCGCCAACGCAGGCGCATTTGAGTTCGCGCTTGTCGATATAGACCGCCTTGAAGACCGATACGGCTCCGACAGTGCCGATGAAGAGGGCAACGGGGATCGACAGCCACATCAGCGCGCCGGCCATCATCAGGATGCCCGCCAGCGCTTCGGCGAACGGATAGACGTAGGAGTAGCGCACCCAGCGCTGGGCGAACAGATCGTAGTTGAGGAACATGGTAGCGAAGCTTTCCACGTCCTTGAGCTTCTGCAGGGCGAGCAGACACATGGCGATGGCAATGAACCATTCTGCCGCCGCAACGGTCGCAAGGGTACCGAACGCGGCCCAACTCGTCGCTAGCGCCATCAACGCAGCCATCGCGAACAACGCGATCACCGGCGTATAGGTGGTGGCGTCCTTGTCCTTTACCTCCTTGCCGAAGAAGGCGAGAAGATCGTCGTAGCCGCCGATGCGATTGCCGCCGATAAAGGTCTGCGGTGTGGTGTCGACGCCGTGCGTTTTCTTGAAAGCATCGATCTCGGCGCGCGACGTCAGCTCATGATCGTTGACCTCGTAGCCCTGCCGTTTCAGGAGGTCGAGCGATTTGAGACCGTAGGGACAGGTATGTTCGTGGGTCACCATCCTGTGCAGGTCGGCGCGTTTTGCGGTGGAAGTGGCCATGTCGTCAGTCCTTCGATTTCAGAGTTTTGCTTTTGCGAACACCTCGACCAACTCGCTGAATTTGCGGCGTTGCGCGTCCGCATCACCTGCCGCTATCGCTTCCTCGACACAGCAAGCGGCGTGGGTCTTGAGGATTTCGGTCTCGACCTTGGCCAGCGCCGCCTTGATGGCGTGGATCTGATGCAGGATATCGATGCAGTAACGGTCATCGGCCACCATCTGGCTGACCCCTCGCACCTGTCCTTCGATTCGCTTGAGCCTCGCGCGGAGGGCTTTGTTGTCCTTCTGGCACATGGCCGTAAAATACCCCGTATGGGTATATTTAAGGTTCGAGAGCCATCTTGGTTCCCTCCGATCAAAAAATCTCGCCGGCGCTTTCTGTCTGCTTTGCACCATTGTCGCGATCATCAGTGGGGTTGACCTTCCAATGGTTGGAACCCTCATCTTGGAGGGCCAAACGAAGGAGATGGACATGAAGATCAGAGCCGAGAATCTGATCGCCGCAGTTGGAGAGCTTCGGGTCGGGTTGCTTGCGGTCAGGGATCTGGCCGATACGCTGTTATCCCTGGTCGAGGCCCGCGGACGCATCACCATTTTCGAAACAGGGTTCCAGACGTGGTTCAGCGTCCACGCGAGCCGTTTGCCTTGACCGAAGGCGCACCGATGGGGCGCTTGTCGCCTTCGCGGTGGCAACCGTCCTCGTGCTGATGACCGGCAAAGGAAAAGGGCGGAATTGATCCGCCCTTCACCGTCTCATTGGCTGCGCTTGGCCAGCCATTCCTGCATCTGCGCGATTTCCGCCTCCTGGGCGGAGATGACCTCCTCAGCAAGTGCTCGCACCTCGGGGTCTGATCCGTGTTCGAGAACGACACGAGCCATGTCGATGGCGCCCTGGTGATGGGGGATCATGCCGCGCATGAAATCCTCATCCGCATCGCCCGTAAACTCGATCGCCATATCGGCATGCATCTTGTCGTTGACTTGCTGGTAGGCGCGAATGACAGGGTTATCCGAAGGCGCGGTGGCGCCGTGTCCGGCATGTTCGCCGTGATTCATGGTCGCTCCTTGGCCTTGCTCGTCCATCTGAGACTGTGCGTAGGCGAGTCCGCCAGCAATGACGAACGCGCCGGCAATGAAGATCGGGGTGAGCTTGTTCATGACACAGCTCCTGGTCAGTTTACAGTTGCAGGATAGCCGGCTTCTTCGAGAACCTGCTGAATAGCCCCCGCACTAGCAGTCGTCTCAACCTTGACCGCCCGCGCCTCCGGATTCGTCTCCACCCTGGCGGTGGGGTCGACTGACTGGATCGCCTTGGTGACGGATTTTGCGCAGCCACCGCAGGTCATGTTCTCGATTCTGAGTTCCATGAGAATTCTCCTTGTTTGGTCTCACGTTGCCAAATGTGGGGCTTCCAACCATGGGAAGGTCAATGGCGATTTTTCTCTGTTTGTCCTCTTGACCTTCCCATGGTTGGAAACCCCATCTTCTGTCCGAACTGGAATTTCGGGACAAAAAAGGAGGCGGCTATGAATGCCCCCGTTCGAGCAACAGACCTGTCTGGAACGATATCACTCCCCATTGAGGGGATGACCTGTGCATCCTGCGTAGGTCGTGTCGAAAGAGCCCTCAAGGCCGTGCCTGGCGTCGCCGATGCGGTCGTCAATCTGGCGACCGAAAAGGCGAGCATCACCACGAACGCTGCGGTCGATCCTGCCACTCTCGTCAAGGCCGTGGAGGATGTAGGCTATGAGGTTGCGGCAAGCTTCTCCGCGCCGACGGCAGCCTCGCTTGAAGTGGCGATCGAGGGCATGACCTGCGCATCCTGCGTGGGACGCGTCGAAAAGGCGCTCAAGGCCGTACCCGGCGTCACTAATGCCGTCGTCAACCTCGCGACCGAGAAGGCCACGATCCAGGGCAGCGCCGATGCGGCGGATTTGGTGGCTGCCATCGAGGGCGCGGGATACGACGCCAGGGTGATCGCCACGGCGGCAGGAACCAGCCAGGGCGAGACGGATGATCGTACCGAAAAGAAGGAAGCGGAACGTCGTGAACTGACCCGCGATTTCACCATCGCGGCGGTGCTGACGGTGCCTGTCTTCATCCTGGAGATGGGCTCACACGTCATTCCGGGCATGCATGACCTGATCGCTTCAACCATCGGCATGCAGACGAACTGGTATATCCAGTTCGTGTTGACGACCATCGTCCTGTTCGTTCCGGGTATCCGCTTTTACGACAAGGGGCTGCCCGCCCTGTGGCGGCTCGCCCCCGACATGAACTCGCTGGTCGCGGTCGGCACGCTCGCCGCCTATGGCTATTCGCTGGTCGCGACCTTCGCGCCCGGTTTCCTGCCTGCCGGAACGGTGAACGTCTATTTCGAGGCTGCCGCCGTCATCGTGACGCTGATCCTGCTCGGCCGTTTGCTGGAGGCTCGTGCCAAGGGACGCACCTCCGAGGCGATCAAGCGTCTCGTCGGCCTTCAGGCCAAGATGGCGCGCGTGCGCAGGGACGGCAAGACGATCGAACTGCCGATCGACGCCGTGCTGTCGGGAGACATCGTCGAGGTTCGTCCCGGCGATCGCATCCCGGTGGATGGCGAGGTCATCGAAGGCCAGAGCTATGTCGACGAATCGATGATCACGGGCGAACCGATCCCGGTGTCCAAAACGAATGGCAGCGAGGTCGTGGCCGGAACGGTGAACCAGAAGGGCGCCTTTGCCATCCGTGCGACGGCGGTCGGCGGCAACACGGTGCTGTCGCAGATCATCCGCATGGTCGAGGAAGCGCAAGGCTCAAAGCTACCGATCCAGGCGCTGGTCGACAAGGTCACGATGTATTTTGTGCCGGCGGTGTTTGCGGTAGCGATCCTCACCTTCGCCGCATGGATGTGGTTCGGCCCGTCGCCCGCGCTGACCTTCGCTCTGGTCAATGCCGTCGCCGTCCTGATCATCGCCTGCCCCTGCGCCATGGGTCTGGCGACGCCGACCTCGATCATGGTGGGCACGGGCCGCGGTGCGGAACTGGGCGTGCTCTTCCGCAAGGGCGAAGCGTTGCAGCTGCTCAAGGACGCCAGGGTCGTCGCCGTCGACAAGACGGGCACACTGACCGAAGGCAAGCCTGCGCTCACCGATCTGGAACTGGCCATCGGATTCAACCGGGCAAATGTCCTCGGTTTGGTTGCGGCCGTCGAAGCGAAGTCGGAGCATCCGATCGCCCGTGCGATCGTGGATGCGGCCGCCGGGGAGGACATCCCGCTGCCGGCCGTGTCGGACTTCGAGTCGGTGACGGGTTTCGGCGTCAAGGCCATGGTCGGCGGCAGCCAAGTCGAAATTGGCGCTGACCGCTACATGGCAGACCTCGGCCACGACGTAGCTGCCTTCGCCAAGATTGCCGAACGTCTCGGCAATGAGGGCAAGTCACCGCTCTATGCCGCCATCGACGGCAAGCTCGCGGCGATTATCGCCGTGGCCGATCCGATCAAGGAGACGACGCCCGCAGCGATCAAGGCGCTGCACGATCTCGGCCTCAAGGTCGCGATGATCACCGGCGACAATGCCCGCACGGCAAAAGCCATCGCGGCTCGGCTGGGGATCGACGAGGTGGTGGCGGAAGTGCTGCCGGACGGCAAGGTCGACGCTGTACGCCGCCTCAAAGCCCAGCATGGCAAGGTCGCTTTCGTCGGCGATGGCATCAACGACGCTCCGGCGCTGGCCGAAGCGGATGTGGGCCTTGCCATCGGCACGGGTACGGACATTGCCATCGAGGCAGCCGACGTGGTGCTGATGTCGGGCAGCCTGCAAGGCGTGCCGAACGCGATCGCACTGTCCAAGGCGACGATCGGCAACATCCGGCAGAACCTGTTCTGGGCCTTTGCCTACAACACGGCTCTGATCCCCGTTGCCGCCGGTCTGCTCTATCCGGCCTACGGCATCCTGCTGTCGCCGGTCTTTGCCGCCGGCGCGATGGCCCTGTCGAGCGTCTTCGTCCTCGGCAACGCGCTGAGGCTCAAGACCTTCCGCGCGCCCGCGCAGGCGGAAAGCGGCGCAGTCCGGCCCCGTCAGCCTGAACTTGCGCCTGCGGAATGAGAAACAGGCGAGCCTGCTTCGGCAGGCTCGCCACATGTAAAGGAATGAAGCGATGACCAATACGGGAACTCCGTCAGTGGTGCTGTATACCACGCCAACCTGCCCCGATTGCCATGCCGTCAAGCGATGGCTTGCTGACCAGGGTGTCCCATTCGAAGAGCGTGACCTGTCAGATCCGCAGATCGCCGAAGAGGCGAAAGCGCGGACCGGCGTGCGCGTTGCCCCGATCACGATTGTCAACGAACAGGTCTTCTATGGCACCTTTGCTGACCAGAAACCTCGTCTGGCGGAAGCCCTGTCATCGGGCGCCGCCTGAGGGAGATTGTCATGGGAAGACAAATCGAAATTCGGCAGGCGGGGCGCATCATCGACGTGCCGGATGGCCGAACCATTCTGGAGAGAGCGCTAGAAGAAGGGATCGCATATCCTCATGGATGCCGTTCGGGCCGCTGCGGCTCGTGCAAGTCCCGACTGGTCAGCGGCGAGGTCGATCTTCTGCCGCACACGCGCTTTGCCCTGACGGACGATGAGCGGTCTCAGGGACTGATCCTTGCATGCCGCGCGCAGCCGCTCACGGATTGCACGGTCGCATGGCTCGATGAGGAGGAAGAACAGCTTGATCTTCCCGTCCGCACCTATCGCACGCGGGTTGTCGCGATCGATGACGCAACCCACGACATCCGGCAAATCAGGCTGGAGGTCGAAACGGGAGAGGCCGTCGCGTTCAAGGCGGGCCAGTATGCGCAGGTGACGTTCGATGGCGTTCCGGCGCGCGACTATTCGATGGCGAACCAGCCGGGTCGAGACCATCTCGAATTCCACATCAGGCATGTGCCCGGTGGAGCGACGAGCGAACACGTCGCCAGGTCACTCAAGGTCGGCGACGAGGTTTCGGTTCGCGGGCCGCTCGGCAGTTCGTTTCTGCGCGAACAGCATACGGGTCCAATTCTGGCGGTCGCCGGCGGATCGGGACTGGCGCCGATCAAGTCGATTGTCGAAACGGCGCTGGCAAGCGGCCTGCGGCAGCCGATCCATCTCTATTTCGGGGCACGGACGGAACGTGATCTCTATCTCGTCGATCATTTCAGTCTTCTGGCGAGCACCTACGACAACCTCACCTTCATGCCCGTGCTTTCGGAGGTGAGCCGATCCGATCACTTCCGAACCGGCCTGGTAACGGATGCGATCGTGAGTGACGTGCAGGACCTCAATGGCTGGAAGGCATATATGGCCGGACCGCCTGCCATGATCGATGCTTCCGGCATCATGCTTCGCGAACTGGGCTTGCGCGGCGAGGACATACATGCGGACGTGTTTTTTACGCCCGAAGAAGCGCCTACATAAGTCGAAGAAAGGAACCAGCGATGAACATCGGTAAAGCAGCGGCGGCATCAGGCGTCTCGGCGAAGATGATCCGCTACTACGAATCGATCGGATTGATCGCGGAAGCGTCGCGGACGGATAGCGGATACCGGGATTACTCCGATAAGGACGTGCATACGTTGCGTTTTATCAGGCGTGCGCGCGATCTCGGTTTCTCGGTCGAGAAAATGACGGAACTGCTTGCGCTCTGGCGAGACCGAGACCGGGCGAGCGCGGACGTCAAGCGCGTGGCGCTCGAGCATGTCGAAGAACTTGAACGGAAGGCGCGTGAACTCAGGGAGATGAGCATGACGCTCAAGCACCTTGCCGAGAACTGCCGGGGCAATGCCCGGCCGGACTGCCCGATCATCGATGAGTTGGCGACGACTGATGACCCTGAGACCAGCCCCACACACACCCGCGATCGTTCCGGCGCGACAGGGAACAGGTTCGAGCACACGAGGCCCGTCGTGTCGGCGAAGGCGGAAAGAAGCGGTCACGGTGCCAGGGAGCAATAGCCATGACGCTTGCCGGCGAAATCCTGCACCTGTTCAAACGGGCATGTTCGGACGGCGACATGGAAGTTGCCGAGAAGCTATTGCAGGCTCTTGAACTGATTGATGCGCGAGGGCTCGGCGTCGCAGCTTCGCACAAGCCGTTGTCTCAAGCTTATCTGGCTATCGGAGAACTTCCTGTGCCTCCGAAAAAATGTCAGCGGCATCACTAGGACATCATCCGTTCAATGAGGCCCAAGGATGGATGAGCCGGAAACGGGACGGGTCAATGCCGACTTCGCAGGTCAACAACTGCCCGCGTAGGCGGGACTCCGAAACTCAGCGGCGGCGGGAGACCTCCTCCTGATATCCGCGCTCTCGTTCCGGCCAAGTACTCTTAATAAAAGCGAGGACAGCCCGGATCTCGCCGTCGCTCAGGGCATCGGCAAAACCAGGCATGTCGCTCTCATAGCTCCCTCCGACGATGGCCGCTGTACCCTCCTTGACGATGCGGAACAGCATCTCATCGGCATGGTGCCAGGTGTGGCCGCTCTCGTCGTGCGGCGGTGCGGGCAGCCGACCGGAGGGAGGCGGCGAGCGCCAGTCCGGCTGCCCTTCGAGATTCGCACCGTGGCAAGACGCGCATTGATCCGCATAGACTTGTCGGCCCTGCTCGACGACCTCCGCTGATGCCGCAGCGATGGATTCGGAACGGGCGTAATGCCACCCAGCCAATGTCGCCACGATCGCACCTGCGAGGAGCGACCCTGCCCAGAATGTATTTAGGAGCTTCTTTCGCATGGCACGCATGTTCAGTAACGAGGAATTGCAACGCACGAGATGGCAAGGAGGATTTGCCAGTGGTGCGACACCATTTGCAATAGACATTCCGGTGAGTAGTACCTATCGTTCCAGTATGTTTGCGCGCGTTGTCTCCATGCTTGCCATAATCGGCGTCGCCGTCATGACGATGGCATTCTCCGCGCACGCGGCACGAATGAGCATACCGCCGGAACAGGCTGTGCATGTGGGCGAGATTACAAACTCTGCAGCCGGCATTGAGCCTGCATGCACCAGCAAACACTGCGGATCGGCAGACATGGATGCGGGAACCTGTGAACTGGTTTGTGCAGGTTTTTCAATCTTTCTCGTATCACCGAGCGGTGGTTCTGGAAACCAATACACGTCAACCGCCTATGTTCTGCCGCCTGATGCCAGCATTCCCGGTCGGGCGCTCGGACTGAACGAACGCCCTCCGAAGATCCGTCTCCTCTGATCGCGCCCGGGCATTCGGCCCGCGGCCTTCCGACAGCTTTGAGGAACGGGACTGCGGTCCCGAGGAGACGACCATGAATACCCTTTCACGACGCGGCTTTCTCGCCGCTGGCGCGGCCATGCTGGCCTACGCTCAGGTGCCCCGGATGGCGGCAGCGCAGGACGCCACGCCGCTATCGCTTCGCGCCGCCAGCCGCACGCTCGACATCGACGGACGCGCCGCCACTGTCTGGGGCCTTGCCGGGCCATCCGGACAGGGCCTGACACTCGATCCCGGCATGCCGTTCCGGGTGGATCTAACGAACGAACTCGACACCGCCACACTGATCCACTGGCACGGCCAGATCCCGCCCAATGCGCAGGATGGCGTGCCCGACATGCCCTTGCCGATGCTCGCCCCCGGCGAGACTCGCGCCTATGACTTCGCACCGCTGCCCGGCACCTATTGGATGCACGCGCATGTTCCGCTGCACGAGATGCGCCTTCTGGCCGCGCCCCTGATCGTGCGCAGCGCCGAGGATGTCGCCGCTGACCGGCAGGAGGTGGTACTGTTTCTGCATGATTTCTCATTCAAGGCACCCGAAGAGGTGATGGCGGAGATCAAGTCCGGCCATGGTGCCACGGGCAATCACGGAAGCGGCACAGGCACAGGCACGGGCGGAATGTCAGGTATGAACCACGGCGCGATGGGAAACATGCCGATGACTGGCATGGATCACGGCGCCAAGGGCGGCATGATGGGAATGGGGACCATGGACGGCATGACGATGGACCTCAACGACTACGACTGGGACGCCTATCTTGCCAATGATCGTACGCTCTCGGACCCGGAAGTGGTGCAGGTCGAGCGCGGCGGGCGTATCCGCCTGCGGGTCATCAACGCCGCTGCGGCGACGGTGTTCTGGCTCGACACCGGCGAAGCGCAGGCCCGGCTCGTCGCGGTTGATGGCCATGCCGTTCAGCCGCTCTCCGGCACGAGGTTCGGTCTGGCCATGGGCCAACGGCTCGACCTTGAGATCGACCTGCCTTCGGAGGGCGGTGCCTGGCCGATCCTCGCGCTGCGAGAAGGCGCGCGGGAGCGCACCGGTCTGATCCTTGCCACTCCGGGCGCCGAGATACGGCACATTGATGCTTTGGCAGAGACCGAAGCACCGGCCTTTGACACCGACCTTGCGCAGGAGACGCGCCTGATCGCTTCCGAATCCTTGCCGGAGCGGCCGGTGGACCGCAGCCACATGGTGATGCTGGGCGGCTCGATGCAGCCCTATGTGTGGACGATCAACGGTGCCGTCTGGGGCCAGCATCGCCCGGTTACCGCGAGGCGCGGCGAACGGATCGTGCTGTCCTTCCACAATATGTCGATGATGGGTCACCCGATGCATCTCCACGGCCATGTGTTCCAGGTCGTCGGGCTGAATGGACGTGCGGTCACGGGCGCGCAGCGGGACACGGTGTATGTGCCGCCGATGTCGATGGTCGACGTGGCACTCGATGCCGGAGAAGCCGCGCGCTGGATGCTGCATTGCCATCACATGCCGCATCTTGAAACAGGCATGATGACCGAATTCGCGGTCAGCGCATAGGCAGCGTGCTGGCAGGAGGACGCCGGCACCGGCGTCCTCCTGTGCAACAAGGAGGTGAACCCTATGTCAATGTCTCACGGCGGTCATGCCGGCCACATGCCGGCGAGTGGTGATCGCAAAGCGCTCGTCATTTCGGGCTGGCTTACCGGCCTTTACTTCATCGTGGAACTCGGGATCGGCATCTGGACGGGCTCAGTCGCCGTCATGTCGGATGCCTTCCACACCTTCTCGGCCGTGGGCGGCGTGCTCATTGCGCTGGTCGCCATGCGTCTGGGTGAGCGAAAATCCAGCCCCTCGCGCACCTTCGGCTACATTCGGGCGGAGATCCTGGGGGCCCTCTTCAACGGCCTCTTCCTCGTCGCCATGGCTCTCTACGTGCTGTGGATGGGCGCGATGCGCCTCATGGAGCCCATCGAACTGGCCACGACGCCGATGTTGATCGCCGCAGCGGGCGGCATCGCCACCGAGCTTGTCGCGCTCTGGCTCATGTACGAGCGCCAGAAGGACAACCTGAATATGCGGGGTGCGTATTGGCACATCCTGCAGACCTTCGTCGGCAGCTTCCTCATCATCGTCTCGGCGCTGGTGATCCGATTCACGGGCTTTGTGGCCATCGATCCGCTGCTTGGCATGGCCTTCGGACTGCTGCTGCTCTGGGCTTCCTGGGGTATTATGCGCGAGGCATTGCACATCCTGCTGCAAGGCACGCCCGAAGACCTCGACTTGGAGGCCGCCATCGAGGCCATACGGCAGCTAGAGGGGGTTACCGACGTGCACCACGTCCATGCCTGGAGTCTGACATCCGGGCGCAATGTATTCTCAAGCCACGTCTGCGTTGGGGACTTTCAGGAAGGCGAACGGGTGCTGCGACAAGCAAGCAATCTCCTGCGCGAGCGTTTCAACATCTACTTCTCGACGTTGCAGATCGAGGAATACTGCCTCGACGGCGAGGACTCTGCGGCCGAGATTGACATCATGCAGTCTCAGACGGGGCAAGAACGGACCAGCATCGGAAAGATCCACGACAATCACTGATTGGCAGGAACCCCGGATTCCGATCACCTCTTGACCTTCCAACGGTTGGAAGGCGCAGAATAGGCGAAGAGCAAGCTTAGGATAAGACGCCGAGGAGGCGTGAAAATGGCCAGCAAGACCGAACACGATCACCAGAATCAGAGTCACGCTCATTCCGCCCAAGGTCATGCGCATGATCACGGGGCCGTCGCGCAGGACGACACGCACAAGGTCAAGGACCCGGTCTGCGGCATGATTGTCGATCCCCACACGGCCCAGCACAAGGCCGAGCATGCGGGCCGGCCCTATTATTTCTGCTCGGCCGGGTGCCGCGCGAAGTTCCTGGCCGAGCCCGAAAGCTATCTCGATCCGGCGGCGGCGGAGGTAGTACCGATTCTCGAGGGGACGGTCTATACCTGCCCGATGCATCCTGAGATCCGGCAGGACGGCCCCGGATCATGCCCGATCTGCGGCATGGCGCTGGAGCCGGTACTGGTCAGCCTTGAGGCCGAGCCCAATGTCGAACTGATCGACATGACACGCCGCTTCTGGATCGGCCTCGTTCTGGCGATCCCGGTGTTCATTCTCGAGATGGGCGGGCATCTGTTCGGGCTGACTCATGCCATCGGGCAGCAGGTCTCGAACTGGCTGCAACTGATCCTCGCAACGCCGGTCGTTCTCTGGGCGGGCTGGCCGTTCTTCCAGCGTGGCTGGCAGTCGCTCGTCAACCGCAGCCTCAACATGTTTACACTGATCGCCATGGGCACGGGAACGGCGTGGATATACAGCGTCGTCGCCACGCTGGCGCCGGGCATCTTCCCAGATGCATTCCGCCAGCATGACGGCTCGGTCGCGGTCTATTTCGAGGCGGCCGCGGTCATCACTGTGCTCGTGCTGCTCGGGCAGGTGTTGGAATTGCGGGCGCGCGAGAGCACCAGCGGCGCGATCCGGGCGCTGCTCGACCTCGCCCCCAAGACCGCCCGGATCATTCGTGACGACGGCACCGAGGAGGAGGTTCAACTCGACACCGTTCGGGTCGGCGACCGCCTGCGGGTGCGTCCCGGCGAGAAGGTGCCGGTCGATGGCGAAGTTCTGGAAGGACGCAGCGCCGTCGATGAATCGATGGTGACTGGCGAGTCGATGCCGGTCACCAAGGAGGTCGGCGCCACCGCCATCGGCGGCACCATGAACCAGTCCGGCGCGCTGGTGATCGAGGCGAAGAAGGTCGGCCGCGACACCATGCTGTCGCAGATCGTCCAGCTCGTCGCCGAGGCGCAGCGTAGTCGCGCGCCGATCCAGCGCCTCGCCGATCAGGTGTCGGGCTGGTTCGTGCCGGCGGTGATCGTGGTCGCAATCCTTGCCTTCATAACCTGGTCGATCTGGGGTCCGGAGCCGCGCTTCTCCTTCGGTCTGATCGCGGCGGTTTCCGTGCTGATCATCGCCTGTCCCTGTGCGCTCGGGCTGGCAACGCCGATGTCGATCATGGTCGGCGTCGGGCGTGGCGCACAGGCGGGCGTGCTGATCAAGAACGCCGAGGCGCTGGAGCATATGGAGAAGGTCGATACCATCATAGTCGACAAGACCGGTACGCTGACCGAGGGACGACCCGCCGTCACCGCAATCGTGCCGGCGCCGGGGTTCACCGAGGACGAGGCTTTGCGGCTTGCCGCCAGCGTGGAGCGGGCCAGCGAGCATCCGCTGGCGCTGGCCATCGTTCGCGCTGCCGAGGAGCGGGGGATCGTGACCGCACCGGTCGCGGATTTCGACTCGCCGACCGGCAAAGGCGCCTACGGCACGGTCGAAGGCAAGCGCATTCCCCTTGGAAATGCCAAGTTCCTAGCCGAGCAAGGCGTTGATGTCGCCCCACTGGCGGATGAGGCCGACCGGCTGCGCGAGGACGGGGCAACCGCGATCTTCATGGGAGTGGACAACCGCATCGCTGCCATCTTCGCCATCGCCGATCCGGTCAAGCCCTCGACGCCCGAGGCGCTTGCCGCGCTGAAGGCGCAGGGAATCCGCGTTGTCATGCTTACGGGTGATAACTGGACCACGGCCAAGGCGGTCGCCCGCCGGCTCGGCATCGACGAGGTCGAGGCCGAGGTCCTGCCCGACCAGAAAAGCGCGGTCGTGCAGCGTCACAAGGCGGCAGGCGAGGTGGTGGCGATGGCAGGCGACGGCGTGAACGACGCACCGGCGCTGGCGGCGGCCGATGTGGGCATCGCCATGGGCACCGGTACCGATGTGGCAATGGAAAGCGCAGGCGTCACATTGCTCAAGGGCGATCTCACGGGCATCGTCCGCGCGCGCCGGCTCTCGGAGGCTGTCATGCGCAACATCCGCCAGAACCTATTCTTCGCCTTCATTTACAACGCGCTCGGCGTGCCGGTGGCGGCCGGGGTGCTCTACCCGTTCTTCGACATCCTGCTGTCGCCGATCATCGCGGCCGCCGCCATGGCGCTGTCGTCGGTGAGCGTCATCGCGAACGCCTCCCGGCTGCGGGTCACGAGATTGTAGGAGGCTGACGTGGGCGAAGGTCCTCCATCTGGAAAAATTGGTGACGATGGTGGCGCCAACAGCCCGGATACCGTCCCATCCTTGCGCTAAGTCAAAGTCTGCGGCGAAGGGGGCCGCTATGAGTATCTTTGCGACGGAAGGGCAGAACAGGCCATGATGCAATGTCATGATGTCGGGCGGGATGATGTGGGGCATCGTTCTTCTGGTGCTCGTGCTCCTTACCGCCGCCGCTTTGATCAAATACGTATTTTTCCGGTGATCCAGCTTTGACGAAGTTGCGGCCCAGATGGAGGAACTGAGATGCAAACCATCCATATGATCAGCAGGCGCTCCTTCCTCGCCAGCGCCACCGCGTTCCCCCTCCTGCTCTCAACGGCGGGAACGGTTCGCTCGGCAGGACTGCCTCTGGTGACCGTCACCAAGGATACGAATTGCGGGTGCTGCGGCGCATGGGTCGAGCATATCGAGGCGGCCGGCTTCCCGGTGAGCGTCGTGGAATCGAGCGAGGTCGAAAGCCTCAAGCAGCGGCTCGGCGTCCCGGCGGCGTTGTACTCCTGCCATACGGCCGAAGTGGACGGCTATGTCATCGAAGGACATGTGCCGGCCGCCGCGCTTCGCCGCCTCCTGGCCGCGCGCCCGCTCGCGACAGGGCTTGCGGTTCCCGGAATGCCCGCCGGCTCCCCCGGCATGGACTTTCCCGGCGTGGTCCCCGAGCCATACGAGGTGTTCCTGTTCGGCCCTTCCGTCCAGAAAACCTTCGGGCGTTTCCGCGGCGCGCGGGAGATCTGAGTGGAACGGTGCTCATGATCCATCCGGTCGCCATCAGTCCGATCCAGAACCGGGCCTGCGGGGCAGACCCTGCCTTTGTCAGGAGCTCTGGTTGCCTGGGCTCGGATACTGACGGCCGCAAGGATGTCATCTGGTGCGTGGCAACTCTCCATCCCGACCTCGACAAAGAAGCCAAGCCATGAGCAGGAGCTCGACTGCGGCTTTCGGATCGAAAGGCGACTGGCTCCGCCAGTTCCTGACAGGCCTGCTGCTGCTTGCGTTCAGCGCTTTTGTTTTCCTGGCAGCGGCGCATGCCAGCCCGGGCACACACGGCTCGTATCAGGATCAGACCGTTGCGGGTGCACAGCATGAGGCCCATTCGAATTACTCCGACGACCGAAGCAAGGCTGCGGACGAACGATGCTGTCACACTGAAACGGCGCCGGACCGCGATTGCGGCCAGCTCTGCACCATTGTTGCCCTGCTACCCGAGGCGCCGCCTGTGATGCCATCCTCGGACGGCGAGCCATTGCTCGGTTTCCAGGCCAGCGATCTGGGCCGAAATCCTTCAGTCCTCCTGACACCACCGCGTCTGACCGCCCCTGCGTAGTGAACGCATCGGCCGGGAGGTGTTCTTCTCGGCACTCAAGCAGCAAACAGTCAGACGAAGCCACGGTAGGCGCGCGTCCAGAAATTAGACGCGGCTCTCCGGTGCCAAAGGATGAACCATGACGTACCGAACAATAGTTGCCCTTTCTGCCAGTCTCTTGATGGGAGTCTCCGGCGCTGCTCTGGCGCAGCAGGCAGAGCATGACGCCCATCACCCTCAGACGCCGCAGGCCCAGGAGGAACGGGCCCCTGCCTCCATGTCCCCTTCAGGACAGATGCCTTCGATGCAGGACATGCCGAAGGAATGCCGGGCCATGATGGAGACCATGCCCCAAGCGTGCATGGACGCCATGCAGCAGATGATGCAGGGCGGCATGATGCACGGTGGGATGGCCGCTCCCCAAGGCGGAGAGTCGGCTCCAGCCGACGCCGATGTCGCCGACTTCACCAAGGCCTATGTCGATGCGATGGAGGAGATGCACGGTCCGATGATGGAGGGCGTCATGGCCGAGGACCCGGACGTCGCTTTCATCCGGGGCATGATCCCGCACCATCAGGGTGCGGTCGACATGGCGAAGATCGTGCAGCGATACGGAGATGACCCGCAGACAAGAGAGTGGGCGTCTCAGATCATTGAAGCACAGGAACGTGAGATCGCCGAAATGCAGGCGTGGCTGGACAGGAATGCCGGCCAGCAGCCTGCCGGCTTGGTCGAGACAGGCGGAACCGTGTACTCCGCCAACGAGGGCGACAATTCGATCAGCGCCATCGAACTCGGCACGGGTTCGGTCGAGACGGTGCAGATCGGAGTCTCACCGCACAATGTCGATCGGACACCGGACGGGAGGCTGTTGCTCGCCGTCGGGAGCGCTGCCTCCGATCACGCTCACGGATCGGATGACCAGGGACATGCCGATGCCGGCAACGGGCTTCTGGTGGTGCTCGATCCGCAGCAGCTGTCACAACCCGTCGGCACTGTAGAAGTCGGTGCGCATCCGGCGCATGTCGTCGCCGATCGTAGCGGCCGCGCCTATGTTTCGCTGTCCGGCGGGAACGAGATTGCGGTCGTTGATCTCGCAGCGGCTTCGGTGATCGAGCACATCACGACCGGAGCCTATCCGCACGGGCTGCGCCTCAACCCGGATGAGAGCGAGCTCTATGTGGCCAATGTCGAGGACGGCTCGGTCTCCGTCATCGACACGCAGGAGCTGACCGAGGTTGCGCGCATTCCGGTGGGCGCAGCGCCTGTTCAGGTCGGGTTCACGCCCTCGGGCGATCAGGTCTACGTCTCTCTTCGAGACGAGAACCGGGTGGCCGTCATCGACACCGCATCCCGCGAGGTGACGAACAGGATCGACGTCGGGCCGAACCCGATCCAGATGTTCGCCACCCCGGATGGAGCCTACGTCTATGTGGCCAATCAGGGCACCGAGGCGGAACCGAACGACACGGTCTCCGTGATCGAGATTGAGTCCGGAAACGTGATCGAGACGATCACCACCGGGAGCGGCGCCCACGGCGTCTCGGCATCGGCTGACGGGGCATTCGTGTTCGTAACGAACATTGCCGATGACAGCGTTTCGATCATCGACGTGGCGAGCCAGGAAGTGCTCAAGACCGTGCCGGTCGGCGATCGCCCGAACGGCATAGTCTACGCCGGATCGAACCAGTAAGCAGCGCGGCGCCGGAGCGAAACAGCTCTGGCGCCAGACTTGAGAATTGAGAATAGCTATTGGCGTCGATGAGCAGAGCCGGCGTGCATGACGAACTTCGAGGCAGCACGGCATTGGTTGCAGACATCGGAACTGATCTTGTCGCATATGCCGCCCTTTTCGTAAGCGCGTTCACGTCGGCGACCCTCCTACCAGGGTCGTCCGAGGCAGCGCTCCTGACTCTTCTAACAATGGGACAGGCCAACCTCGTCACCCTAGTGGGCGTCGCAACGGCAGGAAATGTGCTCGGCTCCTTGGTGAACTGGGCGCTGGGCAGGTTCCTCTCAGGGTTTCGAGACCATCGCTGGTTTCCGATTGACGACAGGTCATTTAGCCGTGCATCAGATTGGTACGGACGTTATGGCGTGTGGTCTCTACTCTTGTCCTGGCTGCCGATTATCGGCGATCCGCTGACAGTTGTGGCAGGAGCACTGCGAGTTGACCTTTCTCGTTTTCTCATATTCGTGTCGATCGGCAAAGCGGCACGCTATCTCTTTGTCGCCGGCGCATTTCTCTGGTGGAGCGGTTCTTGAGTGTACTTGCACGTCGAGTCGAGCTGTTGAGAATGGCGGAGACGAAGGGGCGCAGCCGAGCCGCCACCGCGCCCAGAAGCCTCACGCGGCCGCCGACTGGTCCTTGCGTTCGGCCGGATAGCCTGCCTCGGTTAAGGCGGCGGGGAGTACCTGCTCGTCCACCTTCGTGGTGACCGTCACTTCGCGGGTGGGTGGATTGGTGGTGACATCAGCCGCCGGATCGACGCTCAGAAGCGCGTTGTTGACCCGGCGCGCGCAGCCGCCGCAAGTCATGTCGGGAGCAGTGAATCGGAACATGCGAACTCTCCTCTGTTGGGCGTTCACGGACAAATCTGGTCCTTGCCACGTTGGCAAGGTCAAGGGTCAACGAGGAAAAATGATATCGCGGCCAAGGCGGCCTTGACCTTCCCATTGTTGGAAGCCCCATCTGGGGTGCAATGGATCAGGAAGGAAGCATGTCAAGACGAACCTTGTTCCGGCGAATTTGCTGCTAGGACCGTCTGACCGCCGCCCGTTCCTGCCGCGCCAGGCCGCTCGGCCCGTCCGTGAACGACGAATCTGGTCATGTCATGGCCAGCTAGACCACTGATCGCCATTGCCTGATCGGCGCTTCTCGCATGCAAAATGTGGGCGATGTGCAGCTCATCGGCTTATAGATCAAGTTTCAGCGGATTTGGGAAGCAATTTGTTCTTGACCTTCCAGCCGTTGGAAGGATTAGGGGTCTGCGACATCTGAACGCCCCATGAAAAATAACAGGAACTCCGGATGTCTACGCTCTCCCCCCAAACGCCGAAGCCTCCGGTGGCTTCGTCACCTGCAAGCACGACATTGCCGCTGGCCGTCATTGCGACGGCTCAGCTCATGGTGGTGCTTGACGATACCATCGCGAACATCGCCCTGCCGACACTCCAGAACGAACTCGGAATGTCGGCTGCGAGCCTGCCTTGGGTGATCAACGCCTACGTTCTCGCCTTTGGTGGACTGCTGCTGTTCGGCGGCAGGTTGGGCGATATCTATGGCCGGCGGCGCATGCTGCAGGCGGGCATGGCGATCTTCACCATTGCTTCCCTGTTCGTCGGGCTTGCCCAGGACAGCATGAGCATAATCGCGTCACGCGGTCTACAGGGCGTGGGTGCGGCGCTGACGGCCCCCAATGCTCTTGCCTTGATCGCGACGACCTTCCCCGAAGGCAAGGCGCGCAACGGAGCGATGGCCGTTTACGGAGCAATGTCCGGCCTTGGTATCATCGCCGGGCTGATCCTCGGCGGGCTGCTGACGGGGCTGCTGGGCTGGCGCTGGGCCTTCTTCATCAACATTCCCATCGGCCTGGCTGTGCTGGCGGGGTCAAGAACGCTTGTCGAGGCGGAACTGCACAAAGGCCGCCCGGACTTCACCGGCGCGCTCACCAGCATTGTGGGCATGGCCGCGCTCGTCTATGGGATCACCCGTGGCGGCGAACATGGCTGGACGGACAGCATCACGCTCGCCTCGTTCGCTACCGCCGCGATCCTGCTGCCGCTGTTCCTGATCTTGCAGTCGCGCAGCAAAGACCCGCTTCTGCCGCCACGTCTGTTCAAGGAGCGCAACCGGGCGGGTTCCTACCTCGCCATGCTGCTGCTGGGCTTCGGTCCGATGGGGATGATCTATCTGCTGACGCTCTATTTGCAGCACATCCTCGGCTACAGCCCGATCATGACCGCGCTGGCGTTCCTGCCATTCGGTGCGGGTATTATCGTTGGGGCCATTGTCAGTTCCAAGCTTGTCACGCGGTTTGCGCCGCGCGAGGTGGCAGCGCCCGCCGCACTAATAGGCGGCGCTGCCTTGTTCTGGCTCGCCAATATCGGACAGGAACTCAACTATATGTGGCACTTCATGCCCGCGGCCTTCCTCACCGCTTTCGGTTTCGTGGGGGCCGTGATTGCACTGGCGCTGACCGCCGTCAAAGGCGTGCAGACACAGGAGACGGGCATCGCATCGGCGCTCTTCAACGCCTCGCAACAGATCGGCGTCGCCTTGGGGCTGGCCGTCCTTTCGACCATCGCAGTCTCTGCCACGGCTGGCAGGTTGCCGGGTGCACTCGCCGCCCTCTATCGCGGGCGGGAGACGGGTGACGCCGGGCTAGTGAGATCGGCCAGCGATGCGCTGATCCACGGTTATGGTCTTGCGCTTGCGGGAGCTGGAGCTGCCCTCGTGATTGCCGCAGTCATTGCCGCGGTTCTGGTCAACGCTAAGAGGGGACAGGTTTCTACCGGCACGATCGCTGTCCATTGACAGGATAGTCATTAAGCCTACGGCGCGGTTCCGTGGCGCGCTACCCGCCGTAGGCCTTGCGCAGACGCCTGCTTGGACGAATTGCAAGCGGAGCGGTTGACATACAACATATGAACACATATTCATGTGTTGTATGTCAACCGCATGAGCCCTGAAATGTCCCATTCACACAGCCATGGTCATTCTCATGATGACCATTCCCATGATCACTCCCATGCGCCGACCGTCACGAGCGATAATGAGCGCAAGGTCCTTCTCTCGTTCTTCCTGATCCTCACGTTCATGATCGTGGAGGTGATCGGCGGTCTGATCTCAGGATCGCTGGCGCTGCTCGCCGACGCTGGACATATGCTGAGCGACGCGGCTGCGCTGGCGCTAGCTTATGCCGCCTTTCGGTTCGGACGGCGGGCGGCAGACTCCAAGCGGACCTTTGGCTATCTGCGTTTCGAGGTCCTTGCCGGTTTTATCAACGCAATCACGCTATTCGCGATCGTCGTCTGGATTGTCTATGAAGCCTGGCAGCGCTTTCAGGAACCGCATGTTATCCTCGCGGGTCCGATGCTTGGCGTCGCCATTGCGGGGCTCCTCATCAATATTCTCGTGTTCTGGATTCTGACGCGCGGAGATACCGAGCACGTGAACATCAAGGGTGCCATCCTTCATGTGTTGGGCGACCTCCTCGGCTCTGTGGCAGCGGTTTCAGCCGCCATCGTGATCATGTACACGGGTTGGACGCTGATCGATCCTATCCTCTCGGTGTTTGTCTCCCTGCTGATCCTGCGCGCCGCGTGGAATCTCCTCGGCAAGTCGATACATATCCTGCTTGAAGGTGCGCCAGATAACGCGACGCCCGAGAAGATCGAACGCCATCTTGTCGAGAACATCGCTGGCGTGGCGTCGGTGAGCCACATCCATGTCTGGTCGATCACGTCCGGGCGGACCTTGGCCACCCTACATGTGCGGCCGAAAGCCGATGTCGATGCTCGCTCGGTGATGCGCGCGGTCGAGCGTGAGTTGAAGTCACAGTTTAAGATCGAACATCCGACCATCGCCATCGACTGGAATGACGATGCGGACGCGTGCAGCCTGTCGCAAGCCTCTGCCTTGACGGGGCACGCGCATGGGGATCGACACGACCATGATGGGCATCACCACAACCATGGGCCTGAGCATGTCCACAGCAAGCAGGAGCATGAACGTTGAAGCAAGCCCCGTCCCTGTCGCAGAACGACGTAACCGTACTGGCAGAGACTTTTCGCCTGCTGGGCGATCCTACACGGCTGAGAATTCTGCTCTTTTGCCTGCCGGGTCCAAAGTCCGTCGGCGACATTGTTGAGAGCCTGGGACTGTCGCAGACACTGGTTAGCCACCATTTACGCCTGCTCAGAGGTGCACGGCTCGTCAGGGGGGAGCGTCGGTCAAAGCAGGTTTTCTACGAAGTGGCAGACAGTCACGTGAGCGACATGCTGATCGACATGGCAACCCACATCGACGAGGAGCACTTTGATGACTGACAAACAAGGCTTCTTGGCGATGTGATGCCTGTACCGCTGAAGAGCGGGCCGCTAATGCGTTCGTTGAAGCAGGCAGCAGCACTTATCGCCGACACGGCAATCTTCACGCTGCGGTTAAGACCGGGACTTAAGCAATTTCGGTCTTGACCTTCCAATGGTTGGAGGCTGCACGATCTTGCTTGATACCCGTTTCGTCAATGCAAGGCGGCAGAAATGAAGGACCAAGCGAAGAACCGTTCGTCCGTCGACAAATTATTCGGCTCGCTGATCGCGGAAGGGTACGTTTATGCAGATGATGCCGCGGACCTCGATGATGGTGCCGACATACGGATTCGTTTGGGCTTTCTCCAGACATTGATGTTGGCGACCAGAAGCAAGGTGGCCGCATAATGCGGAAAGGGGTCAAGTGTTCGGATAAAGTCGAGCTTCGCCATCTCCGCTATTTCGTGGCTGTGGTCGAGCATGGCAGCTTTCGCAAAGCAGGAGCTGCGGTTGGACGGTCGCAAGCTGCAATCAGTCGGTCCATTGCCAAGCTGGAAGACGAGATTGGCGCCTCCTTGTTTCACCGGCATACATGGGGCGTATCGCAAACCTATGCCGGCCAGCGATTCCTCGTACACGCCCGCAGGGTCATCAGGACTGTTGGAGAAGGCGCTCGAGAGGTTGCCTCCGCAGGTCGTTCTGAAAAGGGACGTGTCCGGATCGGTATTTATTCCTCGATCGCTTCCGGCTTTTTGGCGGAGTTGCTGGAAGTTTACGGCAGGCGACATAGCGCGGTGAGAATCGAAGTGGCTGACGGGAACCCCGCAGAGCATGTCGCAGCGATCCGGCAACTCAATCTCGACGTCGCCTTCATCACTGGAACACGAGACTGGCCGGATTGCGAACGCGTCCTCTTGTGGTCGGAGCGTGTGTTCGTGGTCTTGCCTGACCATCATGCCTTAGCCAACAGGGAGGAAGTCGTATGGCGCGATCTGGCCGACGAGTCCTTTATCGTCAGCGAGACTGCTCCGGGACAGGAAATTTACGATCATCTGGTGCGGCGGCTGGCGGATCTCGGCAGGCATCCCGAGATCCAGGTGCAATATGTCGGTCGGGATAATCTGGTGCCGCTTGTCGCCCTCGGCCGAGGGCTGACTTTGGTGAGCGAAGCCATCACCGTCGCACAATTTCCGGGTGTGGTTTACCGACCGATCCTCGGCGAGGTTCTGCCCTTTTCGGCCGTCTGGTCGGCGAGCAACGACAATCCCGCCTTCCGTCGCTTTCTCAGTCTGGCGAAAGCAATGGCCGTCAGACCTGCGACTTCGGAGACAGGACGGAGCGCCGTGCTTTCGTGAACCCCCTGTCAGTGGCGATAAAGCGCTCCAACATTGGCACGATCAGCCTGACAGGATCAGCGGCGGGTTGGCCGGTCTCGCGGGCCAGCACCTCGGCATAGGTCGCAAGATCGCGATGAAGCGGCCCCGGCAGCTCTACCGTAACCTTGACGGGCTTGTCCTCGACGATGGGACCGAGTTTCAGTTTTGTCATGCTCAACCTCCTGCGGGCTCGAATACCAGGTCGCGGGTCACAATAATCCTGACCGGAAAGCCGGGCCGGATGGTGAGCGTCGGCGCGACCTGCAATTGGCGCTGGACGATCTGCTGCCCGGCCTGATTGACGGTATCCTGTGCGCCGTCGCGAATGGCGCGGATCAACCGGTCCTCGTCGCTGGTCGCCAGCTCTGTACCGACCGCGAGCAGTGTGGAAAGCCCTGCCGCTTTCATCAGATCCCACCAGTGATAATCGACGCCATCCTCAAGCCCGGCGTAACCGGAAGCGTCCGCGCCCGGCAGGCGCTCCAGAACGATGGAGCGGCCGCCCGGCAGGATCAGGCGATTCCACACCAGCAGGACGCGGCGCTGGCCGAAGGTCACGCCGTCATCATATTGGCCGATGATGCGCGTTCCCTGCGGGATCAGAAGCAGCGAGCCGGTCGGGCTGTCATAGACGTTTTCGGTGACCTGCGCGGTGATCTGGCCCGGCAGATCGGAGCGGATTCCGGTGATGAGTGCGGCCGGAATGACGGCTCCAGCCTGAAGGATGTAGGGCGATGCCGGCGGCGTGACGCGATCTGGCGCAACCGTCTGTCGGTCGACCGGGCTATTGAGGAAAGCCGCGTGCCTGTTCTGCCCTGTGCCGTCCGGCTGCAAGCCTATCCCGGCTATTCCTGGCATGGCCGTTCCCGCTGTCCCGCCAGAACGCGACCCGGACTGGAAGAACACGTTGCTCAAGCGCGCGGCCTCTTCCTCGGCGCGGCGGCGCTCCTCTTCGGGATCGACGGCTGGTGTGGTGATTGCCGGAGGCGCGACTGGCTGCCCCCGGTTCTGCGCGTCGAGGATCGGACGGCCAAGGTCGCCCGGCAATGCCGGTCCCAGGACGGGGCCGGTATAGTCGCGCGGCAGACCGGCGAGGCCGTCAGCCGTGGGTCGGTTTTCGGTCGAATAGAGTTCGCCGCCACCCGGCCCCGCATCGCGGGTCTGGAGCGCATAGATCAAGGTTCCGGCGATGCCGAGAAGCGCGACCGCGCCAACGCTTGCCAGCAACTTTCGGGACAGGCGGGTGACACGAGGCGGCTCGGCGCGCAGGCGCATGGGGGCGGCGGTATCGGTATCGCTCATGACGACGATCCTCCCGTGGTCGTGCTGGCTGGTTCTGCTGCGGCCTGCGTCGGGTTGATGCGGACGATCCTGACCACTTGCTGCCGATCGCCGCTGCCAAGGCGCAGTTCGGCCGCACCGAACAGGCGGTCCACGATCAGGACATTCTGGTGGACACGGCTGTTGACGATCTGCGTTTCTCCGTCCGACCCGATGACGAACAAAGGCGGCATTTCGCCCTGCACGATGCCGCGCGAGAAAATGACATAGACGCGGCGGCCATCGTCGAAGACGGAGAGCGGCCGCCATGGCGGGCTGTCGCCCCGCACCTGCAATCCGTAGCGATAGTTCCGCGCCGCCTCGGCGGGGATGATGGGCGCGGCGGGCGTGGTGGCACGGCTTCCCGCCGGCGCCGAGGGATAGGCCCATGCGACGGAAGGCATGTAGAGCGATTCCCGCGCGCGCAGCTCGATCATGTAGGTGCGCCGGTCGGTGGTCACGACAAGGTTGGTGGAAATGTCCGGGCGTGTCGGCTTCACGAGGATGTGGACGCGGCGGTTCGCGCCCGAACCGGATTCGGTGTCGCCAATGATCCATCGTGTCGTATCCCCGGCCGCAATAGGTCCCGCGCCGGTCAGGCTTTCGCCCGGCGCCAGCGCGATATTTGTGATCTGGCCGGGGGCCGCATAGACCTGATAGAGCGCGCCTTCGCTCCACGGATAAATCTGGATGGCGTTGTAATAGCCCTCACGGCGAGGTTCGACACGGGCGGCGGCATTGGCGTTTTCGACACGGCCGTCCGGAGTGCTGGCAGCAGTTCCGCCCCGCGCGACCGTCCAGGCCGGCGGCGTGTGAAGCGGCCGGGGCCGGTCGTCGGTGGCGACCGTCTGCACGGTGGGCAGCGGCGGCACGTCGGCGTCATAGTTGAATTGCGGCGTCCGGTTGGTCGCGCAGCCGGCCAACATGGTCGCGGAAAGCAGCAAAGCCGCGAAAGCGGGTTTACGGAAAACCGGAAAACCGGCTCTACGGAAAGTCGTGCGGGTCATTGGCTCATCTCCCGCGACCATGAAATTGCGTTGATGTAGATTCCCAGCGGATTGGCGCGTAATCGTTCGGCATCGCGCGGGGGCTGGATCACGACAGTCAGGATCGCGGTCCATCGCTCGGTCGTGGAAAGCTGGCCGTTCTCGAAATGGCGTTCGGTCCAGGCGACGCGGAAACTGTCCGGCGAAGCCCGGATGACGCTCGACACCTCGACGGCGATCTGCTGGCGGCCGACCTTGGTGAAGGGATCGTTGGCCCGCGCATAATCGTTCAAGGCCGCCGCGCCCCGGTCGGTGGTGAACTCGTAAGCCCGAAGCCAGTTCTGCCGGACGATGATCGCGTCCGCCGGGATCGCGCGGACCTGCTCGATGAAGCGGCCGAGATGGAAGGCGATCTGCGGATCGGTCGGGCGATAATCGGCGTTCGCGGGCGCGACAGCCTGCGCCTGACCGAGATTGTCCACCTGCACCACCCAGGGCACGACGGTTCCACGCGCCGATTGCCAGACGAGCGCGGCGGCAAAGCCGGCCGAGAGGATCAGACAGCCGAACGCCATATAGCGCCAGTTCTTCGCCTGCACGCGGGCCGAGCCGATGCGTTCGTCCCAGACCTGTGCGGCTTTTTGATAGGGAGTCTCGGGTTCCGGCACCTTGCCGTAATGGGTCGTCGGTCGTTTGAAGATGTTCATGTGCGGTCACTTTCGGAAAGGCTGACGGAGGAGCCGCCGCCGTGGCTGTCGCCGGATCGGACAGCATGAGCAGCAGCCGTGACGCCGTGGCTCATGGCCCGGCCACGCCGCATCTGCTGCGCCCAGGCCGGCGGCCCATCAGGGGTTGAGGGGGTTGACGGCGCAGGCGACGAATCTCTGCCGACGGTGCCCATGGTCGACGTGCCGCCGGATGCCGCGAATCCGGCTTTCGCACCATCGGAATAGCTGGATTTCAGGCTGTCGCTGGCGCGGGAGGCGGCGCGCTTGAGTGGTGAAACGGCGGCGGAGGCTCCGGCGCGCGCCACACCGCCAAGGCCGGAGGCGACCCCGGCCGTGCCGGACCCGCCCAAGGAGCCGAGGGTATAGGCGGACGAAGCCGCACCGGCGGCCGAGGCACCGCCGCGGGCAAGTGCTGCCCCGCCCGAGAGTGCGGCTGCGCCACCCCGCGCCGCGAGCATGGTCGCGCCACCGGCTGCGATCGCAGCGCCGCCAACCGCAAGGCCAGTCCCGACGGCGGCGCCGGCACTGAGTTGCGGGCCTCCGGAGACGAGGCCGGTGGCGATGCCGGGGCCGAAGATGCCGAGGCCGAGAAGGGAAAGGGCTGCCAGCACGATCGCCATGGCGTCGTCGATTGTCGGGGTCGCACCGCCGAAGCCTGCGGTAAACTGGCCGAAGAGCGTGGAGCCGATGCCGATGATGACGGCGAGGACCAGCACCTTGATACCGCTGGAGATCACATTGCCCAGCACCCGCTCGGCCATGAAGGCGGTCTTGCCGAACAGGCCGAATGGAATCAGCACGAAGCCGGCCAGCGTGGTCAGCTTGAACTCGATCAGCGTGACGAAAAGCTGGATTGCCAGGATGAAAAAGGCCAGCACCACCAGCGCCCAGGCGAACAACAGGCACGCGATCTGGATGAAGTTCTCGAAGAAGGCGATCCAGCCCATCAGGTCCGAAATAGATTCCAGCAGCGGGCGACCGGCGTCCAGCCCGGTTTGGGCAACGCGGCCGGGGCGCAGCAGATCGGCAACCGAGAAGCCAGTGCCGGACGCCATGAGCCCGAGCCCGGCGAAGCTCTCGAAGACGATCCGTGCGAGATTGTTCCAGTTGCTGATGAGATAGGCGAAGACGCCGACGAACAGCGTCTTTTTCACCAACCGCGCAATGATGTCGCCGTCGGCGCCCCAGGCCCAGAACAGTGCGGCGAGCGTCACGTCGATGACGATCAGCGTCGTGGCGATAAACGCCACCTCGCCGCCGAGCAGGCCGAAGCCGGAGTCGATATAGCTGGTGAAGATGCCGAGAAAATTATCGATGACCCCCGTTCCGCCCATGGCTCACGGTCTCCCGTTCTGTGCGGGGGTCGCTGGCGCGGGTGTCTTGCCGAGGAAGCGATCGCGGGTCTCGGCCCAGGTTCGGAGGCAGTCGGCATCATTGGCCGCCGCCTCGCCCAATGCCTGGCAACGCCGCTGTTCCAGACGCAGCGGATCGGTGGCGGGCTGAAGCGCTGGGACGGAAGGTGCTGGCGCGGGGCCTTCCTCACGCGACATCTCGATGATCGCCGCCGTGATGGCCACGGCCACGAACACAATGGCCGCGATCCGGGCCAGCACCTTCCCCTCCATACTCCGCCTCCTTTCCTCAGTTGAACATTCGCGCGTTGCCGGGCTGATAGCCTGACCCCGGCGTCAGGAAACGCTCGCGCTGAATGCGTCCCTGTTCGGCTGCCGTGGCGCGTTCGGCCTCGGTCAAGGCATTCGCCCGGCCATTGGCCGAGATGACAGCGATCAGGTCCGAAAGCTGCTGCGACTGGAGGGCGAGAAGCTGGTTGCCAGCCTGGGTCGCCTGAAGCGCGCCGGTCGCCCCCTGGCTTTGGCCGACAAGCTCCGACATTTGCGTGCGATTGCTGTCGATATTGCCGACGACGCCGGCCTGGACGCGCATGGCGTCCTGCAGGCCGCCGACGGTGTTTTCCCAGCGCGAGCGCGCATCGGCGATCATCTGGGTGTCGGTCGCGGTCAAAGACAGCTTGCCGTAGTCCTGCTGGAACATCTGATCGATGTTCTGAACGTCGAACGCAATGTTCTGGGCCTGCCCGAGAAGCTGCTGGGTCCGCTGGACGTTCTGCTGAAGCGCCTGAAGCGAGCTGTGAGGCAGGCTCGCGAGATTGCGGGCCTGGTTGATCAGCATCTGCGCCTCGTTCTGAAGCGAGGTGATCTGGTTGTTGATCTGCTCCAGCGTACGGGCGGCGGTCAGCAGATTCTCCGCGTGGTTGGTCGGATCATAGACGATCCGGCCGAACCCGCCGAAGAAGGCATGGGCCGGGGTGATGAAGTCCGGCGCGAGCGCCAGCGGCGCGGCAAGCGAAAGGGCGAGCGCCGAAGCGCTGGCCATGCGGGAAATCCGGGTCTTTGTGCGCGTCATGGGGTACTTTCCTCTTCTTCCAGGGTGAGCTCGAACGCGTCCTCATCGAAAATGACGGACGGCAGATCCTCGCTTTCGGTCGCGAGATTGCTGAGGTCCGGGATCAGTTCTGCGGCCCATTCGACGCCACGCGCCTTGAGCCAGGCGGCGAGGAACCCGTCGCGGCCATGCTCGGTGAGGATTTCGCTGATCAGGGCCTGATCGGATTTGGCCGATGCGGCGCAAAGCGCCAGCCCGACTTCCGACAATCCGAGGTCAAACAGGCGGTTGCCGCGCCGCGACTGGCAGTAGTAGTCCCGCTTGGGCGTGGCCCGTGCGAGGATCTCGATCTGCCTGTCATTGAGGCCGAAACGGCGATAGATCGCGGTGATCTGGGGTTCGATGGCGCGCTCGTTGGGCAGCAACAGCCGCGTTGGGCAGCTTTCGATGATCGCCGGCGCGATGGCTGAATTGTCGATGTCGGACAGTGACTGCGTGGCGAAGATGACGCTGGCGTTCTTCTTTCGCAGGGTTTTGAGCCATTCCCTGAGTTGGTCCGCGAAGCCTTCGTCGTCGAGCGCCAGCCAGCCCTCGTCGATGATCAGCAGCGTGGGCCACCCGTCTAGCCGGTCGCCGATGCGGTGGAAGAGATAAGAGAGGACCGCGGGCGCCGCGCCGGTCCCGACAAGGCCCTCGATTTCGAATGCCTGCACGTCTGCTGAACCAAGATGTTCGGTCTCCGCATCGAGCAGCCGGCCATAGGGACCACCGACGCAATAGGCGCGGAGCGCCTGTTTCAGATCATTCGACTGGAGCAGCACGGCGAGGCCGGTGATGGTGCGTTCCCCGACCGGGGCGGAGGCGAGCGAGGTCAGGGCCGTCCAGATGTGCTCCTTCACCTCCGGGGTGATCTGGATGTTCTCGCGCGTCAGGATCGCCACGATCCAGTCGGCGGCCCAGGCGCGTTCGGCCGTCTCGTGAATGCGCGCCAGAGGTTGCAGCGAGACGGATGTTTCGGAAGCGTCGGTCAGCTCGCCACCAAGATCGTGCCAGTCACCTTGCATCGCGAGGGCGCAGGCCCGGATCGAGCCGCCGAAATCGAAGGCAAAGACCTGTGAGCGCGCGTAGCGCCGGAACTGCAAGGCCATTAGCGCCAGCAGCACCGATTTGCCGGCACCCGTCGGCCCGACGACAAGCGTATGGCCGACATCGCCGACATGGAGGGAAAACCGGAACGGGGTCGATCCTTCGGTCCTGCCATACAGCAGCGGGGGCGCGCCGAAGTGATCGTCCCGTTCCGGTCCCGCCCACACGGCGGACGAAGGGACCATGTGGGCAAGGTTGAGCGTCGAGACCGGCGGTTGCCGGACATTCGCATAGGCATGTCCGGGCAAGCTGCCGAGCCAGGCGTCGACGGCGTTGACCGTTTCGACCATGACGCTGAAATCGCGGGACTGGATGATCTTCTCGACCAGCCGCAGCTTTTCGTCGGCGCGGCGGGCGTCCTCGTCCCAAACGGTGACGGTCGCCGTGACATAGGCCATGCCCGCCATGTCGGCGCCAAGTTCCTGCAGGGCCATGTCGGCATCGGCCGCCTTGTTGGCGGCGTCGGTGTCGACGAGCGCGGATTGCTCGTTGGTCATCACCTCTTTCAGGATGGCGGCAATCGACTTGCGCTTGGCGAACCACTGGCGCCTGATCTTCGTCAGCAGCCGGGTCGCATCGGTCTTGTCCATGAGGATGGCGCGGGTCGACCAGCGATAGGGAAAGGCCAACCGGTTCATTTCGTCGAGCAGGCCGGGGGTGGTGGTTGCCGGAAAGCCGGTGATCGTCAGCACCCGGAGATGCTGATTGCCCAGGCGCGGCTCCAGCCCGCCGGTCAGCGGCTGATCGGCCAGCAGCGCATCGAGATAGGTCGGGGTTTCGGGCACGCGGACGCGATGCCGGTTGATCGAAATCGTCGAATGCAGGTAAGTCAGCGTCCCGGCGTCATCGAGCCAGCGGCATTCCGGCATAAAACCGTCGAGCAGCGCCAGCACGCGGTCGGTGCGGTCGGCAAAGCCGCGCACCAGTTCCCAAGGGTTCACGCTCGACGTTTCGCGGCCCTCGTAAAGCCAGGACTCGGAGCGGGCGGCATCCTCGGCGGGCGGAAGCCAGAGGAAGGTCAGGAAATAGCCAGAGACGAAATGGCTGCCTTTCTCCTCGAAATCGGCCTTGCGCTCGGCATCGACCAGCGCCGATGCGGGATCGGGGAAGCGGCTCGCCGGATAGGTGGCGGCTTCCGACCGCTGTGCTTCGACGAAGATCGCCCAGCCGGAGCCGAGGCGACGGAAGGCATTGTTAAGGCGGCCAGCGACCGCGACCAGCTCGGCCGCGACGGCGGAATCCAGATCGGGACCGCGAAACTTCGCGGTGCGCTGGAACGAGCCGTCCTTGTTGAGGACAACGCCGAAGCCGACCAGCGCTACCCAGGGAAGGTAATCGGCGAGGCGGGATGCGGTACGGCGGTATTCGGCGAGATTCATCATGGGCTTCCTCACACCGAAAGATGACCGGGGATGCGGAGGTGGCGGCGCGCGACCTCGACGAAGAGCGGATCGCGCTTGGCGGCCCAGACGGCGGCGATGTGACCGACGGCCCAGATCAGGATGCCGGCCAGCCAGAGCTGGAGGCCGAGGCCCACGGCTCCGGCCAGCGTGCCATTGAGGATCGCGACGGAGCGTGGCGCTCCGCCAAGCAGGATCGGTTCGGTCAGGGCGCGGTGAACCGGCACACTGAATCCCGGAACCGCGTCGAGCGCCTCGAAACTCACCGCCATCAGACCAGCGCTCCGCCGCCGAAGCTGAAGAACGAGAGGAAGAAGCTGGACGCCGCGAAGGCGATGGAGATACCGAAGACGATCTGGATGAGGCGACGGAAGCCGCCGCCGGTATCGCCGAATGCGAGCGTCAGGCCGGTGACGATGATGATGATCACTGCCACGATCTTGGCCACCGGGCCTTCGACGGATTCAAGGATGGATTGCAGCGGCGCTTCCCAGGGCATGGAGGAGCCAGACGCTTGGGCGGGGGCAGTCATCAGGCTCGCCCAGGTGAAGGCGGCGGCGGTCGCCAGATGATGACGGATACGAACGGCGCAACGGATCATGCAGGTTCTCCTGGAACGTGAGGGATTGAGGTGTCGGGAAAAGCGAGGGAAATCCGGTAATCGCCGTCGGGGCCGAGCCCTTCGACGCAGGCAAGTTCGGCCAGCCGGCGCGCGGAGCCGCGGCCAGCGAGGACGGCCACGAGGTCGATGGTCTCCGCGATCATCGCGCGCGGCACAGTGACGACGGCTTCCTGGATGAGTTGTTCGAGGCGGCGCAGGGCGCCGATGCCGGAACCAGCATGGATGGTGCCGATGCCGCCCGGATGGCCGGTGCCCCAGGCTTTGAGGAGATCGAGCGCCTCGGCGCCGCGCACCTCACCGATCGGAATGCGGTCCGGACGCAGGCGCAGCGAAGACCGCACCAGTTCCGACAAGGTGGCGACACCATCCTTGGTGCGCATCGCCACGAGATTCGACGCTGCGCATTGCAGTTCGCGGGTGTCCTCGATGATGACGACCCGATCCTGCGTCTTCGCCACCTCGGCGAGCAGCGCATTGGTCAGCGTCGTTTTACCGGTGGACGTGCCGCCTGCGACAAGGATGTTGGCGCGGGACGCGACGGCCGCGCGGAGCGTTTCCGCCTGATCGGCGGACATGATGCCGGCGGCCACATAGTCGTCTAGCGTGAATACTGCGACCGCGGGCTTGCGGATGGCGAAGGCGGGTGCGGACACGACCGGCGGCAGCAACCCCTCGAAGCGCTCGCCGGTTTCGGGCAGTTCGGCCGAGACGCGCGGGCTGCGCGCATGGACTTCGACGCCGACATGGTGGGCGACCAGCCGCACGATGCGCTCACCGTCAGCGGCGGACAGTATTTCGCCCGTATCGGCCAACCCTTCGGACAGCCGGTCCACCCAGATGCGTCCGTCCGGGTTCAGCATGACCTCGACGACAGACGGGTCTTGCAGCAGGGTTGAGATGGCAGGCCCGAGCGCTGTCCGGAGCATGCGCGCGCCGCGGTCCACATTTGCCTGTTTGTGGTTGATGCCTGGCATCTCGTCCCCGTTCCACCGGGGAGGCGAGAGACGATCCCCGGATGGGGATCACTAAAAGAGACACAAAACAGGTCGTTTCAACAAGTTTCGGTCGTCGTAGTAGTGTGGGATAAAATTACAGGAGAACGGCGGTGTGCCTGACCAGTCGGATGATCTGCAGGCACACCGGCATGCTCTCGACTGATTCGACCGGCCCGTGGCGTCAGGCCGCCTCGCCGGGACCGAGCCGACGTTCGCCCCAGGTGGTCCGCTCTCGGAAATCATGTCGCAAGTGGCTTAGCACTTGCGATAAAGTCTTGTGAAACGAATAGCCGCGACTTTCCGGGTGCAGCCGATCTATTGCGGGTTTCAGGAATTGCGCGAGATTGAGGCGCGCGCGCTCCATCTATAAGCAATAATTTCAACAAAACATGAAACGTTGAAATGATATGGACGAAAACGACGCGCTCGCGGGCTTCGCCGCGCTCTCTCACAAGGACCGCTTGCGGATAATCCGCATGTTGGTCGTCGCGGGGGCTGACGGCATGGCCGCTGGTGCCATCGCCGGCGCGCTCGATGATGCGCCGCCGTCGCGCGTCTCCTTCCATCTCAAGGAACTGGAGCGTGCCGGACTCGTGCAGGGGCGGCGAGATGGCAAGTCGATCATCTACAGCGCCAACTGGCCGGCGCTCTCCGATCTCGTCGCCTTCCTCATGCACGACTGCTGCCAAGGTCACTGCAAATATTGCGATCAAGCGATTGCCCTGTTCGCGAAATGCGAGGGCCGCCCAACCGGTACGATCCGCTGCGAATAGGACTGCCGATGCAGAAAGCCCTCGCCTTTGTTGAAAACAATCTCCTGCTGCTGGCCGTTGTAACGGCCGCGCTTGGCCTGCTCGTCCCTTCGCTCGGCATGGTCCTTGAAAGCGGCATAAGCCCGCTTCTGGCATTGCTGATGCTGGTCATCAGCCTGACATTCGACGCTCACGCCGTGAAGCTGGTTTTCCGGAAGCCGAGCCGGCAGCTTTGGGCGCTTGGCCTCGTCTATGGTCCCATGTCGCTCGCCGGATGGCTCACCGGGCGGCTGTTCTTCGGCTCTGGGCCGCTGGCCGCCGGTCAAACCCTTGTCGGCACTCTGCCGACTGACGTTTCCGCTCCGTTGCTGGTCCTGCTCGCACGCGGCAATGTCGCCCTCGCGGCGGTCCTCAATGCGGTCAACACAGTGCTTTCGCCCTTCATCGTGCCGATCCTGTTCCTGCTTCTCACCGGAATCGAGCTGCAAGTTCCCATCGGGGCGATCATCATGGAATTAGTGCTGATCGTGGTGCTGCCGACCGTGATCGGGGTCTACCTACGCACGCGATACCCGGAAGCGGTCGGCCGACACGATGGCCTCTATCCCTCTCTTGGTTCGGTGCTCTACCTGCTCCTGCTTCTGGCGGTCGTGGGTCCAAACGCCGAAACAATCCTCGGCTATGGCTGGTTCGCCCTCCTAATCGCGCTGGCCGCGCTCACGCTGAACCTGATCGGCTATGCGGTCGGGTCCATCGCAAAAGTCTTTGTGGCCGACCGGCAAGAGCTGATCGCCTACCTGTTCACGGTGAGCAAAAAGGAGTTCTCCATTGCGGCGGCGTTCGTAGCGGCGTCCGGGTTGCCCTCGGAAATCGCCGTGCCTGCCGCCTTCTTCGCTGTGATCCAGATGATTACGTCACCGATCGCCGCAAAGATTTTGGCATCGAGAGGCCCGGCGCTGCGGTGAGCAGTCATTAGGTTCTGGCTGGCAGCGGAGACAGGCTCTCTATTATCCTACAATCTGCGACCAGCCCGCATCCACACTGGTCTATCATCCTGTCCAGTTCCGACTTGAGCGCAGTTAGGTCTTCGATTTTTCGCTCGACTTCCTTCCGGTGCTCCTTTGCAATCGCATCAATCGCCGCGCAGGACTGCGAACGATCGTCGGCCAGCTTGAGAAACTCCCTGATCTGATCGAGCGAGAAACCAAGCTCGCGCGCACGCCTGATGAAGCTGAGGCGGTTGAGGTGGCCCGGCTCATATGCACGGTAGTTGCCATCGGTACGCGAGGGTGCGGGCAGGAGACCGTTCTTCTCGTAGAACCGGATCGTCTCGACCTTGGTCCCCGTTCGTCTAGCCAATTGGCCGATCATCAGAATTCTGTCGTTCATCTCTTGACCCTATAGTTACTACAGGGTCTATCTACAATGTCACATCGGGAAAGTCGAGGTGACATCATGGCGGCAGCGAGCCCTTACAGACTGCGTGTAGAAGGCATGGACTGCGCCTCCTGCGCGTTGAAAATTGAAACGGTGATGCAACGCCTGCCGGGCGTTAGCGACATTCATGTCAGCTACGCCAACGAGACGCTCGCATTGCAACTGGATGAGGACCGTACGGCTCTCGGCACCATTGAGCAAAAGATCCGAGCGCTCGGCTACACACCAGTGATCGAGCAGACCGAGGCAAAGGCGAGCCCACCTCGGAAACGCAGCACGGAGGCGTGGTGGAAAGGCAGCAAGGGTCGGCTTGTGCTCCTTACCGGCGCGTTGTTCATCCTTGCCTTCGCCCTCGCGCGTGTCCTGCCCGAATCGGAGCAATGGCTATACTCGGGCGCTGCATTGATCAGCATCATCCCGTTCGCGAGGCGGGCGGTCGCCGGCGCGATGTCCGGCTCCCCCTTCACCATCGAGACGCTGATGACGGTCGCGGCACTCGGCGCGGTCGCCATCGGCGAGGCCGAAGAAGCTGCTGTCGTGATCTTTCTGTTCGCAGTGGGCGAATTGCTTGAAACCGTGGCGGCCGGCCGTGCGCGCGCTGGCATTGAAGCACTGATCGATCTCGTGCCTCGGGCCGCGTTCCGCGAGCGTGATGGTGTTGTTGAGAAGGTCGCCGCAGAAGATCTGGCCGTCGGTGATGTTGTCGTTGTTCGGCCTGGTGACCGTGTGCCGTCTGACGGCACGGTGATTGACGGCGTTTCTGAGGTCGATGAGGCCCCGGTGACAGGCGAATCCGTGCCCGTGCTGAAAGAAGCCGGCGCAAACGTCTATGCCGGCAGCATCAATGCAAATGGCGAGTTGCGGGTGTCGATCAGCCATGTCGCGGCCGACAACACCATCGCCCGTATCATCCACATGGTCGAGGAAGCCCAGGAATCAAAGGCCCCGACGGCGCGTATGATCGACCGTTTCAGCCGCTGGTACACGCCGGGCGCGATGGTCGTCGCGGCTCTGATCGTTGTCGTGCCGCCGCTCGCCTTCGGCGGTGACTGGATGACATGGGTGTATCGGGGTCTCGCGACGTTGCTGATTGCTTGTCCCTGCGCGCTCGTGATTTCCACACCGGCGGCTATTGCTTCGGGTCTTGCCGCCGGTGCGCGTCAGGGACTGTTGATCAAGGGCGGCGCGACGCTGGAAACACTTGGCAAGGTCGTAACCGTTGCCTTCGACAAGACGGGAACGCTGACGCGTGGCCACCCCCAGGTGACGGACATTGTGCCGATCAATGGTGATGAGAACTCCGTCCTTGCCATCGCGGCGGCCGTCGAGCGCAGCACCAGCCATCCTCTCGGGATTGCAATCGTGGAGGCGGCAAAGGTGCGGGGGCTCGAACTGCCCGCCACCTTCGGGGGCGGCGTTGCCACACCCGGCAAAGCGGTCACAGCGCGGTTGAAGGACGGCTTCGCTTCGGTCGGGTCTCCCCGTCACGCCGCCGAACAAACGGGCCTCGAAGAGAGCATCGTTGACACGATCACCGGGCTGGAGAGCCAGGGCAAGACGGTCGTCGTGCTCATCAAGGGCAAGACCATCGAGGGATTGATCGCCTTGCGCGACGAGCCGCGCGACGACGCTATCGAAGGTGTGAAGCGGCTGACAGATCGCGGCGTGCGCCCTCTGATGCTGACCGGCGACAACAAGCGCACGGCCGACGCCATTGCGGCTCATCTCGGCCTTGAGGCGAGCGCCGAACTTCTGCCCGACGCCAAGCTCGCCGAGATCGGCCGCCTCAGGGCTGATGGACCGATTGCCATGGTGGGAGACGGTATCAACGACGCTCCGGCGCTCGCTGCTGCCTCCGTTGGCGTTGCCATGGGTGCGGGCACCGACGTCGCGCTGGAAACCGCTGATGCCGCGCTGCTCAGAAACCGGGTGACGGGTATCGCTGATCTCATCGGATTGTCGCAGGCGACGCTCGGCAATATCTGGCAGAACATCGCAATAGCGCTTGGTCTGAAGGCTGTCTTCCTCGTGACGACTCTATTCGGCATTACCACGCTCTGGATGGCCATCCTCGCCGATACGGGCGCTACTGTCCTCGTTACGGCCAATGCGCTGCGCCTGCTGACCTGGCGCGGCACCCGCGACAAATGAGCTTGAACAGTGCGCACATGCAGGTCGCGGCTTCCACTTCTCGCCAAGAAAGCCGAGGTATAATTTATGAGTAATCAGTCCCAGGGCAGTGCCAATTCATCCGAGAAGAGCGAACAATGGGCGCTCGCATGGGTACTTGCGATTAATACTGCCCAGGCAGCCATTGTGGGAGGATTAGGTTGGTGGGCTCAGTCAACAGGATTGATGGGCTCTGCACTCGATAATCTTGGCGATGCCGGTGTCTACGCCATCAGCCTTTTCGTCGTAGGTCGCGGTTTGGCGGCGAAGGTTCGCGTTGCGCGGCTGTCGGGTATGCTCCTGATAGTATTCGCCGGTTTGCTTCTGTTTGAGGTTGGCCGACGCTTCTTCACTGGCTCCGATCCGATCGGGCCGGTCATGATCGCCGTGGCAATCGCGAGCGCGCTTACGAATATGATCTGCATGTGGTTCCTGAAATCACATCGGGAAAGTGGCGTGCATCTGCAAGCCTCATGGATATTCACGACAAACGATATGCTCGTGAACTCGGCGATCGCTGTTTCTGGTCTTGCAGTAATTCTTTTCAATTCGCCTTATCCGGATCTGATCATTGGCTTGGGTGTGGTTGTAGTCGTTGTCAGAAGCGGCTTCGAAATCCTTGAGAAGGCCGGCGAAGCTGGAAAAGGAGAAAAGGAACATGACTAGTTTGCGAGCCCTATCCGCCGCCTTCCTTGCCCTTGCAGTGTCGATCTCTCCTGCTGTGGGTCACGACTTCCAAGCTGGTTCGATCACCATCAATCACCCGTGGTCACGCGCGACTCCGCCGGTCACGCCGGTAGCCGGCGGCTATCTGACGCTGACAAACGATGGCGATATGGCCGATCGCCTGGTTTCAATCTCATCACCTCTGTCAGACCGGGTGGAAATCCATGAGTCGACCGTGAGCGATGGGGTTGCCAGCATGAGGCCTGTGCAAAATGGCATCGAAATTGGAGCTGGCGAGACCGTCGAGCTTCAACCTGGCGGTATGCACATCATGTTCTTGAAGCCATCGCGCCCTTTGAAGGATGGGGAGCGGTTTGCCGCGACTCTTGTGTTCGAGCAGGCCGCTGCGATCGACGTTGAGTTCGTTGTGCAGAACATGGGCGCTCGTCCGGAATCTGCGAACGAACATGACGGACACGGAGAGGCTGTCCAATGAGCGGCGTCAAACTTTTCCGCCTTGTTGCATGGGTTGCCGTCGCCGCTGTCGGCGGGCTTTTCATCGGCCTGTCCGTATCCAAGCCTTGGCAACAGCAAACCGTGGCGGTCGCGTCCTCGACAGGCACGGCAGCCATCGGCGGCCCGTTCCAGCTCACATCCCATCGAGGCGAAACGATCGACAATGCTGCGCTGGCCGGAAAGCCTTATCTCGCCTTCTTCGGCTTCACCCATTGTCCCGATGTGTGCCCGACGACGCTCTATGAACTGAGCGATCTCATGAACGAGCTCGGGCCGGTGGCCGACCAGTTCAACGTCCTGTTCTTCACCGTCGATCCCGAACGGGACACACAAGAATTGCTGGCTCAGTACATGACAGCCTTTGATAACCGCATCCTCGCACTGCGGGGAAATCGACAGGAAACGGACGCTGTGGTGAAGGCCTTTGCGGCCTATGCGCGAAAAGTGCCTCTGGAAGGGGGCGAATACACAATGGATCATACCGCCGGCGTTTACCTAATGGATGCCGAGAGCCAATTCGTCGGCACGCTCGACATGCACGAGCCGCGTGAGATTCGATTGCAGAAGCTCCGCCGCCTGGCGGGCGAGATTGGCTGATGGAGTTCTCCAGTATCGGAATAGCGACGGCTTTCGCCGCAGGTGTCGTATCCTTCCTGTCGCCCTGCGTCCTTCCGCTGGTGCCGGGCTATATCTCCTACGTCGCAGGCCGCACGATTAGCCCGGATGGCACTGCGGCCGATGCCGAATTCAAGGCGGCAAGCCGAACTCTCGGCCTCAGCCTCTGCTTCGTGCTCGGCTTTACGACCGTGTTCGTCCTCCTTGGGGCCAGCGCAACCGTGTTGAGCCGGCTCCTGCGCATGTATCTTTTCGAAGCGAACCTGATCGGAGGCGTAATCGTCGTCCTCTTCGGTCTGTTCACGACAGGCCTCGTACCAATGCCCTGGCTCAATCGTGAAGCGCGGTTCCATGCCAATCCGGGCAGCGGAAGCGCCGGCGCGGCTTATCTCCTCGGTCTCGCTTTCGCGTTCGGCTGGACTCCCTGCATCGGACCAGTGCTGGGCGCGATTCTGACCCTGTCCGCCGCCAACGCCACGGTCGCAAGCGGAACGACGCTGCTCGCCGTCTACTCGCTCGGCCTTGGCCTCCCTTTCATCTTGGCCGCTTTGTTCATGCGCGGGTTCATGGCGCGGATGATGTCGATGCGCCGTACTGGCCGGGTGCTCAAAATCGTCGCTGGTGGGGTGATGGTGGTGATGGGCATCGCCATGATCACCGGCCATCTAACCAGCTTTGCGATATGGCTGCTCCAGACTTTCCCGGCCCTCGGCCGGATCGGCTAAGCCGGAGTTTAAAGGACATTTGGACATGCTCAGGCTCGGCCTTCCCATCGCCCTTGGCGGATTTTTCCTTGATCAGGCGACGAAGTGGTGGGTCCTGAACCATGTTATGAACCCGCCTCAGGTCATCCCCGTCACCGGCTTCTTTAATCTCGTGCTCGGCTTCAATACCGGCGTGAGCTTCGGATTGTTCGGCCAGGCGCCGGCTTGGCTCCTGATGGCGTTCACGCTCGCTATAGTCGCTGGCCTCCTTGTCTGGATCCATCGAAGCGACAGCCGCCTGACGGCATCCGCCCTCGGGCTCGTGGTTGGGGGGGCGCTCGGCAATCTGCTCGACCGGCTGCGGCAGGGTGCGGTGGCGGATTTCCTGGATTTTTACATTGGCAGCTATCATTGGCCCGCCTTCAACCTTGCCGACGTGGCGATTGTCTGTGGGGTCGGGCTTTTGCTGGTGGAGAGCGTTCTGGCACGAGGCAAAACAAAGGCTGCATGAACAGAAGTCCTCGCCAGCTATCCGAAACTATCGCCGCAAAATTCCCGGAACCTGCAACGTAGCGGGATTTAGAAGTAGTGCGACATGGCAATGGCTCGGGCGGGCTTAGCCGCAGCAGGCAGACGCTCTCGTCTGCTGCGCGCGATGCCTCGGCTTGCAGATTGCGGGGCGCGGGCTGAGACGCACAATCGTCCGGTCTTTCTCGATCTCGATTCCGGCCCCGTCATAGACCTGCATCGGCTCACCGGGCCGGCTCACCTCCCATGTCAACCGCGCGTCCGTGTCAAGCTGGACCCTGCTGCCGACCTTTCCCAAGATTGACCGGAACTTGGCGACGGTCATCGGCATGCTGCCTTCGGTCGGGGGAATATCCTCGACCTGCAAGACCGTCTCCCGCCACGCATCGGGATTGCCGCCGCAATCGAGCGTGACGAAGGAACCGGCCTTGACCTCCGTGATGTGATAGCCGGCCTGCACCTGCTGCCCGTCGCCATAGGCGAGCACAAGAACCTTGTCGGCATGGCCCTCCAAAATATCGAGGATCGCCCCGAGCGAGGCAACATCAGGAAATTCTGTGATTAAGGGGCTGGCGTAAGCGTTCATGTCCGTGTATCCATGATTCAACTACTCTTGAGATGTTGAGGCATACATGAACGAAAAGCAAGCCCTCTCTGCCTTCGCGGCGCTCTCGCAGGAAACCCGGCTGCGCATCGTGCGCCTGCTGGTGACGGCCGGCCCGGAAGGGATGCCGGCCGGCGCGATCGGGGAAGCGATGGACGGCGCATCGTCGTCGCGCATGTCCTTCCACCTGAGCCACCTTGAACAAGCCGACCTCATCGAGTCGCGGCGCGACGGGCGCTCGATCATCTACAGCGCCTCCTATCCGGCGCTGTCCGGCCTGCTCGAATTTCTCATGCGCGATTGCTGCCAAGGCCACCCGGACGTGTGCAACCCGGCAGTCGCCGCGCTGTCCTGCTGCAAACCGACGAAAGGCGTCACCCATGCCTGAGCCTATGGCCAATCACTCCGATAGAATCTTCAACGTGCTGTTTCTTTGCACCGGAAATTCCGCCCGCTCGATCCTTGCCGAAAGCATCTTGAACAAGGATGGTGCGGGTCGCTTCCGGGCCTATTCGGCTGGAAGCCAGCCCAAAGGCGAAGTGAACCCGCTCGCCCTGAAGGTACTCGAAAGCTACGACTACCCGGCTGAAGGCTTCCGATCGAAAGGATGGGAAGAATTCTCCGGCCCCGACGCGCCGGTGATGGATTTCGTGTTCACCGTCTGCGACAACGCGGCCGGCGAAGCCTGTCCGGTCTGGCCGGGCCAGCCGATGACCGCGCATTGGGGTATCGAAGACCCCGCCACCGTCGAGGGCACCGAGATTCAGCGCATGGCGGCTTTTGTCACGGCGTTTCGCTACATGAAAACCCGGATTTCGGTCTTCGTGGCCTTGCCCGTCGCCAGCCTCGATAAATCGTCGCTCAATATGAAGCTCAACGAAATCGGTCAATCCGAAGGGGCAGCCTCGCCCCGCTCTGGCGCGGCGTGAGGCAATCCATGGATGTCATTGTCTACCACAATCCCGATTGCGGCACCTCGCGCAATACGCTCGGCCTGATCCGCAATTCCGGCGTCGAGCCGCATATCATCGAATATCTGAAAACCCCGCCCTCACGGGCGCTGCTCGCGCAACTCATCGAGCGCGCCAGCCTGACGGCCCGCTCGATCTTGCGGGAGAAAGGAACGCCCTATGCCGACCTCGGCCTTGGCGATCCAGAATTGAGCGATGACGCATTGCTCGACGCCATGATGGCGCACCCGATCCTCATCAATCGCCCCCTCGTCGTCACCCCCCAAGGGGTCAAGCTCTGCCGACCGTCCGAAGCCGTTCTTGATCTGCTGCCCCCACAACGGGGCGAGTTCGTCAAAGAGGATGGCGAGCGGATCATTGACGAACATGGACGGCGCGTTGCTTCCGCCTGACTTTCAGCCTGCGATTGGAGAATACTGATGGCTTCCCTCAAGCCAGCTTCCCGCCTTGGTTTCCTCGACCGCTATCTGACGGTGTGGATTTTCGCCGCGATGGCACTCGGCGTCGTGCTGGGCACGATATTCACCGGCTTGCCGGAAGCTCTCAACGCCATGTCGGTCGGCACCACCAACATACCGATCGCCATCGGCCTGATCCTGATGATGTATCCGCCGCTCGCCAAGGTGCGCTACGAAGAACTGCACCGGGTCTTTTCCGACAAGCGAGTGCTGATCCTTTCGCTGGTACAAAACTGGATCATCGGCCCGACGCTGATGTTCGCGCTGGCCGTGATCTTCCTGCGCGACCACCCGGAATACATGACAGGACTGATCCTGATCGGACTCGCCCGCTGCATCGCTATGGTGCTGGTCTGGAACCAACTCGCGCGCGGCGACAATCAATATGTCGCCGGTCTGGTTGCCTTCAACTCGATATTCCAGATTCTGTTCTTCTCCACCTATGCGTGGTTTTTCCTTTCCGTCTTGCCACCCCTCTTCGGCCTTGAGGGCAGCGTCATAGACGTGAGCTTCTGGACCATTACCGAAGCGGTGCTGATCTATCTCGGCATTCCCTTCCTCGCCGGGTTCCTGACGCGCCGCATCCTCATCGCTCGCAAAGGCGCGGGCTGGTATGAGCACGAATTTCTGCCGCGCATCAGCCCCATAACGCTAGCCGCGCTGCTGTTCACCATTGTCGCCATGTTCAGCCTCAAGGGCGCGGACGTGGTGTCGCTGCCTCTCGATGTCCTGCGCATAGCCATTCCCCTGGCGCTTTATTTCGTCATCCAGTTCCTCATCAGCTTCGCGATGGGCCGGCTGATCGAGGCGGATTATCCGCGCACCACGGCCATCGCCTTCACCGCTGCCGGCAATAATTTCGAGTTGGCCATCGCGGTCGCCATCGCGGCATTCGGTCTCGCATCGCCGGTGGCCTTCGCCGCCGTCATCGGCCCGCTCGTGGAAGTGCCCGCACTGATCCTGCTCGTTCATGTCGCGCTCAGGCTCGGCGCGAAGTGGTTTCCCGAGAAAGGGACGCCCGTTGCCGTTCCGGCCGAGGCCAAGCCATGACGGTTTCCGACCTTCCTAATGTGGTCCGCGCGGTGCTCGACAGCCCATCGGCTGAACGCCTACGAACGACGCCCTCTGCTCATCCGCCGCGCATTCTCCTGCTCTACGGCTCGTTGCGTGAACGCTCCTATAGCAAGCTGCTCACGCTCGAAGCCGAACGGCTCCTCAACCACTTCGGCGCGGAAACCCGTGTGTTCGATCCGCACGGCCTGCCGCTGCCTGATGGTGCGCCCGTTGATCATCCGAAGGTGCAGGAGCTTCGGAAACTTTCGGAATGGTCCGAAGGGCAGGTCTGGACCAGCCCCGAACGTCACGGTGCCATGAGCGGAGTCCTCAAGGCGCAAATCGACTGGATACCGCTCGCGGTTGGCGCAGTTCGCCCCACCCAGGGCCGCACATTGGCCGTGATGCAAGTCTCTGGCGGCTCGCAGAGTTTCAACGCCGTCAACCAACTTCGCGTCCTCGGCCGCTGGATGCGGATGATCACCATCCCCAACCAGTCCTCGGTCGCCAAGGCATATCAGGAGTTCGACGAAGCGGGTCGAATGAAGCCTTCATCCTATTACGACCGGGTGGTCGATGTGATGGAGGAACTGGTGAAGTTCACGCTTCTGACCCGCGACGTCGCTCCTTACCTCACCGACCGCTACAGCGAGCGCAAGGAAACCGCCCAAAAGCTGGAAGAGCGTATGGCGCTCAAGCGCGTCCGGTGACGACAAACCTGCCGGCTCAAACGGGCCTGTCTCCCGACGCGAGAAGGTGGCCCGTCATCTCCGCGCTCGGCATCGTACAGATATTTGCATGGGGCAGCTCCTATTACCTGCTCGCCGTTCTCGCCGCCCCGATCGCGGCCGATACGGGTTGGCCGCTTTCATGGATCGTCGGCGCTCTCTCCATTGGCCTGCTCGCGGCCGGCGTCGTTTCCCCGCGCGTGGGTGACGCCATTGGCCAGCACGGCGGGCGTCCCATCCTTGCTCTGGCTTGCCTGCTGTTCGCTGCCGGCCTCGTCATCCTTGCGGCTGCGCCGTCCCTATGGGTATTCGTCGCCGGATGGATCGTGCTCGGTATCGGCATGGGGGCCGGCCTTTATGATGCGGCATTTGCCACGCTCGGGGGCTATTATGGCCGTTCCGCGCGATCCGCCATCACTACACTGACCTTGTGGGGCGGCTTCGCAAGCACGGTCTGCTGGCCGCTCTCGGCCTTGTTTCTGGAGCATCTGGGATGGCGCGGGGCCTGCATGGCCTATGCCGGCATTCATCTCGCGATCTGCCTGCCGCTCGTGCTGCTGGTCCTTCCGAGCAACGGCAAGCCCAGGCCGATCGGTGGCAAAGACCAAGCTCCTGCGATCAAGCTGCGCGACCATGAGCGCCGGGCCTATCTGATCATGATGGCGATCGTGGTGCTGGCCGGATTGGGCGTCACCATCATATCGGTGCATCTGCTGACCCTGTTGCAGCAACGCGGGCTGTCGCTGGGCGAAGCTGTAGCCCTCGGCGCGCTGATAGGCCCGGCCCAAGTCGCCGGCCGAATTGGCGAAATGGCGAGCGGGGGGAGGCATCATCCCTTCTGGACACTCGCGGCCGCCTCCGTCCTGAGCGCGGCAGGGGTGACGATGCTCGCGGCAGGTTTTCTCATCATCGGCCTGTCGCTCATCCTCTACGGGGCCGGCAATGGCATCTTCTCGATCGCCAAGGGTGCGCTCCCGCTCGCCCTGTTCGGACCTTCCCGCTATGCGCCGATCATGGGGCGGCTTGCCCGGCCCAGTCTCGTCGCCCAAGCTGCCGGCCCAACCGTGGGTGCGATCCTGCTTTCGGTCGGGGGCACCGATCAAACTCTTGTGGCGCTGGCAGCTCTCGCCATCGCCAATCTCGCCCTCGTCGCGCTGTTATGGGGGCCGATCAAAGGAGAAGCGGGAAGCAACGATAAGTTTTGAGAAGCCGTCACGAAGATCCCTGATTTTTGTAGCAGGTCAGGCCAACGTTGAATTTTCAGGGGAATTTCTGTCGCAAATGTCGCGTGCGAAAGTCAAAATTGTGCGACTGATTTTTGCGACACGTCGCGGCCCGGAATCCGGGCCGCAATGGATTACCGCTCTTCCCGCTGCTGTGGTGCTGGACCGATTGTAGCGGGTTCCCCTTCGATGATGCGGATCGGCACGCCCAAAGCAGCCGAAAGGGATGCTTCGCTGCCACCGGCAAGCTCTGTTCCGGGGAGAACCGTAAGAACCACATATCCGGTGCGCTCATCGACATATCCGCCGTAGCCATCGGGAAGAACGCGCGTAATCATCTGGCGGTCATCCAACGCGGCGACCAGTTGATCGACGGTATGGGATGCGCCTGTCAGGACTTCGACACGCACCCGATCTTCGCCCAATTGGTACTGAAGCGTGCCCGCATCCCGGTCTCCCGTTAGCCTGACGACGACATGGAAATCGGGCTCGCGCTCGATGAAGATACCGGCGATACGGTCGCGGAAACGCTCCTGTAGGGCGGCCGAAAGCGGGCCGGTGTCCGGCTCCATCTCATGCGAGGGGATTTCAGGAACATAGTTCTCAGGCAACCCGGCCGGTCTGGCGGACGTGGGCGCCTCCGCGCCTGCCACGGATGCTGCCGCGACAAACACCGTTGCGCCAAAAGCCCCCGCCCATACCCTATTCATTTGTGGTTTTGCCGCGTGCTTCGAAGAGCGCGGCCTTGTCTTCCGCGGGGCTGATGAAACCGTCGCCATCGGTGTCGATCTGGTCGAAGACTTCATCGGTCATGTTCGGATTCCCGGCTTTCGCCTCTTCCCGGCTCAGCTTGCCGTCGCCATCCGTGTCGCCCGCGTCCCATTCGGCCTGCCATGCGGCTTCGTCAAAATCTGCGGGCGGTTCCGTCTGGGCGAAGGCAGGGACGGCGAGACCGATGGCGAACAGGCTGGCAATGGCAAGTCTCAAGGCTGTTCCTCCAAAGTCGAGTGAATATACAGCCATCACCTTAGGATAATTCGCGAAAATCCCAAAGACCGCGACAGTCGCGAAGGCCGCTTCCGGCGGATCCTTGTTACTGCTCAGCCAACCGGGAGCGGGAACTCGTGTCAACGACTAAGGCGGCCAAATTCAACTCTCTGATCCGTCACATCCTCCGACACCTCCTGCCGCAGCTTCGGTCCCTGTGCGAGGCGGCGACCGAGCGCGGTGATGAACGCCTCGTATCGCTCCGCTGATTTGGCCTTCGCGGCCTTTGCCGCCGGCTCAGGCAAGGCCGGTGTGGTGTTGACCCAGAAGCGGATGAAGACCGCCAGGCTTTCGACGGCGATGCCGACGTCTCGTTCAAGCCGGTCCATGCGGCGATCGAGTCGATCGAGGCGCTTGGCGATTATCGCCTCTCGGCGTTCGGCATCGTCGGGAGACAGGAATGAGGCGATGGCCGCCTCGCCGATCATCGACTGCGACCGGTCCCGCCGCGCGGCAAACTCGGTCAGGGCTTTTTCGACATCGGGGTCCAGATAGACGGTGAGTTTTTTCTTCTTCCGGAGATTGGCCATGGCGCTACAGCTCCATGCCGTCGTTCGGGTCCATGGCAACCTGCCGGGCAATGCCCTGCACCTGGCGGATCATGCGCCGATTTTGCATGGCCTCTTCCTCAACTTCATCGGGCGGCGCGATCTCGAATTCGTTCTCGAGGGGCTTTTTCTTCTCCACGGGCTTTACGCGGCTGAGTTCAGGCTGCAATCGGCGTTCGGATTCGGTCGGATCTTCGTCATTGGTTCTCTGGTCGCCGTGATCCGTGGCGCCTTCCGGTCGCGCCGGGATCGGAAGCTTGGTCCAGTCGTCGGGCCGCGTTTCTTCGGGACCTTTCAATTCAGGCGGTGACAGAACGCGCTCGCGAAACCGGGCGTCCTCGTAATAGCGCGCCTTCGTCGCCCGGATCGGGGGGATGCCCGCCACCATGACGATCTCCTCATGTGGGGGAAGCTGCATGATCTCGCCCGGCGTCAGCAACTGGCGCGCGGTTTCCGAGCGCGAGACCATAAGGTGCCCGAGCCAGGGCGACAGGCGATGGCCGGCATAGTTCTTCATCGCCTTCATCTCGGTGGCGGTGCCGAGCGCATCCGACACCCGTTTCGCCGTGCGCTCGTCGTTGGTGGCGAAGCTGACGCGGACATGGCAGTTGTCGAGGATCGAGTTGTTCGGCCCGTAGGCTTTCTCGATCTGGTTCAGCGACTGCGCGATCAGGAATGATTTCAGACCGTAGCCGGCCATGAAAGCCAGCGCGGTCTCGAAGAAATCGAGCCTGCCCAGCGCCGGAAACTCGTCCAGCATCAGAAGGAGCCGATGCCGCCCGGCGTTCGCCTGCAGGTCTTCGGTCAGGCGACGGCCGATCTGATTGAGCAGCAATCGCATCAGCGGCTTGGTGCGGTTGATGTCGGAGGGCGGCACGACGAGGTAAAGCGTGACCGGCTGATCGCCTCCCACAATATCGCTGATGCGCCAGTCGGAGCGGCGTGTGACTTCGGCCACGACCGGATCGCGATACAGGCCGAGAAACGACATCGCCGTCGACAACACGCCGCTGCGCTCGTTCTCGGACTTGTTGCGCAGCTCGCGCGCGGCGCTGGCAACGACCGGGTGCGGCCCCGCTTCGCCCAGATGCGCGGTCTTCATCATGGCGCGCAACGTGGAATCCACCGGGCGCTTCGGATCGGACAGGAATTTGGCCACACCTGCCAGGGTCTTGTCGGGTTCGGCGTAAAGCACATGCAGGATGGCGCCCACCAGCAGCGAATGGCTGGTCTTTTCCCAATGGTTGCGCTTGTCGAGACTGCCTTCCGGATCGACGAGGATGTCGGCGATGTTCTGGACGTCGCGCACCTCCCACTCGCCGCGGCGCACTTCCAGCAGCGGATTGTAGGCCGAGGATTTCGGGTTGGTCGGGTCGAAGAGCAGCACGCGGCCGTGCTGCGAGCGGAAGCCGGAGGTGAGCTGCCAGTTCTCACCCTTGATGTCGTGGACGATGGCCGACCCCGGCCAGGTCAGCAGCGACGGGACGACGAGGCCGACGCCTTTGCCCGAACGTGTCGGGGCAAAGCACAGGACATGCTCCGGCCCGTCATGGCGTAGATAGTCCTTCTCGTAACGGCCGAGAACAACACCATCGGGATCGAGCAGGCCCGCCGCCTTGATCTCTCCTTTCCCGGCCCATCGCGCCGAGCCATAGGTGGCGACGTTTTTCGCCTCGCGCGCCCGCCAGACCGACATGCCGATGGCGACGGCAATGGCGATGAAGCCGCCCGATGCCGCGATGATCCCGCCCTTGGCGAAGATCGGCGGCGCATAGGCTTCGTAGAAATACCACCACCAGAAGATCGCGGGCGGATAATAGATCGGCACGCCGAACATCACGAACCAGGGCGGCCCGAGTTGCGCCTGATAACCGAGGCTCGAGGCGACATACTGGGTCGCGCCCCAGGTGGTGGCGAGGATGATGAGGAAGACGATGGTGATCTGTCCCCAGAGGATCTTGGTCGCGGACATTGCGATGGTCCTTTCTGGTTGAGGCTAAAGGCCGAGGGAGCGCTTGCGCCCGAAGTCCCAATCTACGCCGCCATCATCGCGGGCTACGCCGGAGACGTGACGGCCGATCTGTTTTTCGAGAGAGGGCGACCAGGGCACGAGCTGGAAGCCGAGGCCGTCGTCGATCATGGCGAAGCGGCCGGAGGCGAGCGCGAAACGCTGGCGATAGGAGCCGGCGACATATTCGCCGCTGGCTGCGCGCTCGAAGGACATGCCGGTCTCGGTTGCGAGCTTCTCGCCGAGGTTGTCGAGTTCGCGTTGGCGCAAGGTGCTGAGCAGCCGGCGCGCGAAGACGACGCGACCGCCCTGCCGCTCGGCAAAGCCCTCGCCGATCAGATGTTCAGCGCGTTCGTCCAGAGCCTGACGGACCTCAGCGCCGAAACCGCTGTCCGACAGCGCGATCGGATCGCGGGCGATGGCCTGCCGGTCGAGCCAGGTCGCGCCCGAGGCGCCGACTTGCGCACCAAGATCGAGATCGGCGCGGACGGCGAGCGCGACGCGGCGCTGCCCCTGCGGGTCCTCCCAGGATCGCAACTCGACGATGGAACCGGGCGGACTGTCGCCGGCGGCGTCGAGATGCGGCAGCTTGATGTGATGGGTCCGCCCGTCGGTGCCGTCGACCACGGCATAAGCGGTGCCCTTCAACTCGTCGTCGAGGCCGCGCTCGACCAGGCGGCCGATGACGGGAACGTCAAGGCTTTCGCCGGCGAGGACATAGCTGGCCGAGCCGCGTTCGATGCCGCGTTCGGTCAGGGCACGGTGCATGCGCTTGATGATGTCGCCGCGCTCGCCCAGTTCACGCAGGACCGCTTCGGCTTCGGGCTTGATGAACCATTGCGAGAGGCCGATCTCTTCGGCAAGCCCGCGGATTTCAAGGGTTCGCAGCCGCCCCACCTTCAGAGTATGAAACTCGTCCGGCTGGCGGTCGGGAAGCGGGGCAAGGTCGATGATGCCGGACTTGCCGGCGTCGCGCACAAGCTGCCGGTCGAGCTGCGTCCAGCGTTCCGCCTCGACCTGCCGCTCCAGATTGCGGTGGATCTCCAGATCGGTGCGGGGCCCGAGTTCCTGCGTGACCAGATCCTGCGCACGGGCGCGCATGCCCTCCTTGAGGTAGTCGCGGGAAATCACCAGGTCCTGGCCATCGTCGGTGCGGCCGCGCAGGATGATATGGATATGGGGATTGTCGGTGTTCCAGTGATCGACGGCGACCCAATCGAGGCGCGTGCCGAGATCCTTCTCCATCTGCCCCATCAGCTCGCGGGCGTGATCCTTCAGATTGGCCATGTCCACCGCGTCTTCGGGCGAGACGATGAAGCGGAAATGATGCCTGTCGTCCTGGCACTTTTCCGCGAAAGCGCCGACATCCATGTCGTCCCTTTCCGGGCCGAACATCCGCGCCTTTTCCCCGTCGCGGGTCACGCCATCGCGGCGCAGATAATTAAGGTGTGCGCCGAGCGGAGCCGAGCGTGCCGTTTGGCGAACCACGCGGGTCTTGATGACGGCGATGCGCGAGCGTCCGGTGAGAAGCCGGTTGGCCTGGATGCTGGCGCGCTGACCGCGCCCGAAGCGTGAGCGGTTGCCCGAGGTGATCTTGCCGGAGCGCGAGACGCGTCCGCCGGCTTTCTGGGCGGCGGCGAGCGCCTGGGCGACAAAGGGCCTCGCCTGTTGCGCGCGGGTCGAGCGGATACGGCCCGGACGGATGCGGAACTCGTTGTCATCGGACATGGGGCGCCCCCGCACGGTGCAAATCATCAAGGAAAATCAGGAAGAGGAGCGCGCAGCGCACGGTGCGCGCCAGCGCCGCACGGTGCGGGACGCGCCGGAAACCTGAACAAAAACAACCGCCCGCCACAGCCGCACCGTGCGGCCTTTTATCTCGCCATCTTTCGGTCGTGGTGCCTGCCGCCACCCTCTGCGCCCTCCATGACACGCCAGCGCCCGATGGGATGCGAATTGCGGTGCCGCTGCTCATGGCCGGTCCCCACCGGCATCGCGGGCGACGAACAGCCCCTCCGACTGCAAGGCGGTGAGTGCGTCCGGTGCCGCCGGGACGAGCGAAGGGGCATCGTCCGGCGTGCGGTCGGGGGACGCGGGATCGGCAGCGGAAGCGCCGATTTCACGCGCGACGAAGAGCGCCGCCTCGCGCCAGTCGGGCGGCGGAGCGACCGTCGAGCCGCTGCCGGAAGGCCGCTCGCCGAGCAGGATCGGCGTCAAAGCAGCGACATAGGCGCGCGTCTCGGCAGGCAGCGGACGAGCCGTCGCGCGGTATTCATCGTAGCGACCGGGACCGGCATTGTAGGCCGCGAGCATCGCGGCAACATTGCCGTAGCGATCCCACATCTCGCGTAGGTAGGCGGTGCCCGCGAGGATGTTGTCGCGCGGCTCGAAGGGGTCGCGGCCGAGAGCATGGCGGATGCGCAGCTCCGCCCAAGTCGAGGGCATGACCTGCATCAGCCCCATCGCGCCGGCAGACGATATGGCGTGCATATTGCCCGCGCTTTCGACCTGCATCACGGCGATGATCCATGCCGCCGGGATGCCGAACCGCTGCGAAGCCTCTTCGATATGGGCGCCGTGCGGATGCACGGCGACGGCACGACCCATCACGGCGATCTGCGCCAGGCCGGGCAGCGGGGCAATGGCTGTGACGAACAGGCCGGAAAGAAGAAGGAGGAGGATGCGGCGGCGGGCGCCACATCTCCCCGAGGCGGGACGGATGCAGGACGTGACCATGATCACTCCTGCTCGTCGCGCTTCTTTTGGCGGGTCCAGTGCAAGCCCCAGTCGCGGCCGTCTTCGTCCGACTGGAACAGGCGGGCGCGGATCGGCTGCTGGAAAACTGGATCGTCGAGAAGCACGGAGACGAACGGTCCCGCGCGCTCGCCGGAATGTTTCCAGCCTGCGCCGACTTCCGGCCCATACTCATCGCCGAGATGGATGCGATAGGCAGGCGCCTTGTCGGCGTCCGCATTTTCCGACGGCGTAAAGGTCAGCTCGACGTCCAGCGAGAGCGTGCGGAGTCGCCCGGAATAGCCGGACGGGGTGCGGGTAAACTGGCCGATCTGTGCCATGGAAGGCTCCTTTCCTATGCGGTGGAGAAGACGCGGGACGGCTCAACGGCCCCGCTCTGGACGCGCTGTCACCGCATCGGCGCGCGCCAGACAAAGCGGCCCTCGCCGTCTTCGTCGGTGAAAAGCGGGATCGCGTGGCCGATCACCGCCGAGGCGGGGAACGGGCCGAAATAGCGGCCGTCGAGGCTGTCGCCGACGTCCGGGTTCATCAGGAACACTTCGCCCTCGGCGATGACGCGACAGCCCTGCCAGACCGGCAGGTCTCGGCCGAAGCTGTCGTGGTCGCGCGCCTCGCCGAGCGGAACGCCGTCGACGATAATGGCGCGGCCATCGCGGCACAGGCGCTGTCCGGGCAGGCCGAGAACGTGCTTCAGAAGCGGCACGTCGCGTGCGACGTAGCCGCGCTCGACCATAAACGAGGCGAAGGGTTCGGGTGGGATGACGGCGACCAGATCGGGCACCGCGATCCGGTCGTCGGGTGCGACAGTATAGAACCCGATCGGCACGCTGGCCGATGCGTTCCAGACCAGCCTTGGCGCAGTCGGAACGAATCCGGCAAAGGCGATCCCGAGCGTGGCAACCGTCGTCACCATGACATAGCGAAAGCGCGTCATGGGGCGATCTCCCGCCGCCAGAGCCATGCCTGATGACGCTCCGCGGTGTAGGGACGCGGCGCTTCGCCTGCGTTTATCCAGTGGGAGACGTGCCGCCAATGATCGGGATCGACTTGGGCCGGATCGACACCTATGGCCTCGATCCCGTCGACATGGCGAAGGACAGCCTCGACCTTCGGCCAGCCTTCGATCTTCAGCAGGATTTCGCCGCCTGGACGGACGAAGGGCAGCGTCTGATAGGACTGGCCCGGCGCAACCGCGCGCAGGATGTCGAGGCGCGAAATGATCGTGCCGTGGTCGTTCGCCGCCCAGCGGACGAACGCAAACACCGTGCCGGGATGGAAGAATACAACACGCCGGTTGCGATCGAGGATCTGCTCACCAGTCGCATGGCCGAATCTGATCCAGTATTCGGTCTTGCCTTCCACCCAGGTCAGTTCCGCGCGGGTCAGATCGCCGTCATGGGCGTCGATGCCGATCATGGGCGGTCTCCCCCTATGTCGGGAAACTCGCGCGCCAGCAGGTCGCGCAGCATGTCGGCGACGGTGATGCCGCGCTGGAAGGCCGCGATCTTGATGCGGCCGCGCAGCGCCGGCGTGATGTCCACGGTCAGCCGCGCCGAATAGGCGTCGGCGGTATCCGTGCGCTTTGGCGGCGCGTCGCCGGCCTTGATCCAGCTATCGGGATCGGCCGGGCGCGTAGCGAAGCAGCGCTTCTCGGTGCGCGCCGTCATGACGAAATTCCGTCATGGAATGGCAGCACGGTGGCGATGCGCGCCCGCGCGCACTCGGCCATGTCGGGGTCGATCTCGCAGCCGAGATAGCGCCGGCCGGAAAGCCGGCAGGCTTCCCCGGCCGCGCCGGAACCGGCGAACCAGTCGCCGACCAGGCCGCCTTCGGGGCAGCTCGTGCGGATCAGGATCTCCAGGAGCGCCGACGGCTTTTCGGTCGGATGGATGGCGCGGCCGTGGCAGTTGCGCAGGTAGATGACCGAGCGCATGAGGCGCGGCCCGCCGTCATGGCTGACATAATGGCCGGCGTCGATCTGGCCGGTATGGGGCGGGCGCTGCTTGCGCCGCACCGTGCGGGCCGTCGCGTCGGGCGTGGTCTGGACGTCGTTGTAGATGTCACGCCAAGCGGTCTCGGCGGGATAGAACTGGACGGCCAGTTCATGCACCCGCTTGAAGCGGTCGGCATGAAAGCCGGTGCCGTTCTGCTTTTCCCAGACGATCTCCTGCGCGATCCGCAAGCCGGCGTCAGTGAAGCGGTCGGCGGTCGCCATGAAGCTGCGCAGCGAGCCGAAGACCCAGAGCGAGCCGGTCGGCCTGAGGGCGGCGCGCGCCAGCACGACCCAGCCCTCGACGCGCCGATCCCAGGCGAGCGAAGTGTCGCCATAGGGCGGATCGGCGATGATCATGTCGTAGGGTGCGTGCCAGGGCATTTCTTCGCGGCAGTCGCCGGTAAGGATCGTCATGCCGATACCCTCCCGATCCCCAGCAGGCCGATCTCGGCGGCCAGGGCGGCAATCTCGCGCGCGGCGGGTGATCGGCGCCCGATCTCGCGGACGAGCCGCCCGGTCTGCGCGGCGTCGGCGAAGACGACGCGCTGGCCGATGGCGCTGGTGAGCACGGGAGGATCGTGGTCCGCCAGCGTCTCGGCGGTCTCGCGGGCGATGACGGTGCGGGCACCGCAGCGGTTGAGCACGAAGCGGGCAACGAGCTGGGGCCGGTAGATGCGCGCCTCCGCCAGGAGGGCGAGCATCTCCGCCGAAGCCCAGCCGTCGAACGGCGATGGCTGCACCGGGATCAGCACGAGATCGGCGGCGAGCAGCGCGGAGCGCATGAGGCCGGCGACGCGCGGTGGCCCGTCGATGACGATGCGATCGACATCGCGGGCGAGTTCGGGCGCTTCGCGATGCAGCGTGTCGCGGGCCAGGCCAACGGTGCCGAAGGCGCGTGGCAGGCCCTCACGCGCGCGTTGTTGCGACCAGTCGAGGGCGGAGCCTTGCGGATCGGCGTCGATCAGGGTGACGCGCTTGCCACCCTGAGCCAGTTCACCGGCAAGATGCAGCGCCAGCGTCGTCTTGCCGACACCGCCCTTCTGGTTGAGGAGCGCGATGATCATTTGCACCCCCCCGGCAGATCGAGAGGCAGGCGGGGTCTTTCTGCAGATTCAGGAGCCTCGGTTGCGCCTCGATCAGATGCCGGTCGAGGCGATGCCGGGGCGTCGGATGCCCTCTTCTTAGCGGCTCTACCAAGGCTTCTGGCGGTGTCGCGGATGAGGTTTTCCACATCGCGCGCGCGCTCTTCAAAGTTAGACTCTTTGTTAGACTCTAAGTTAAGGGCGCGATTTCCTGAATGGGTTCCGGGTGTTAAGCCCGGTTTCGGTTCCTGATAGCACGAGCCTCCGGTTCCCGATAGCACGATAGTCCGGGTTCCCGATAGCACGAGGCCATCCACAGGTTTTCCACAGGGCGCGAGCGGCTCGAAGGCCAGCAGCATTCGCCCGCCGACCTCGGCCTCGAGAAACAGCGAATAGCCCGGCAGCGGCTGGCGCCGGATGATGTCGCGCAACTCGAAGGCGAAGCGCTTGAACGGCGACAGGCTGCCGGATTTCTGGTGAAGGTGACGGAAATCGAACCGCCAGCCATCGCGCTGGCGGCCGCCGTGCTTGCGCACCAGGCGGTAGAGCCAGCGGTCGAGGCCGCCGGTGAGATCGAAATAGGTCCGGTCGATGGTCAGCACGAGCGCATCGTCGAGGACGGCCTGGTAGAACCAGTCCGGCACGATCATCTCGATGCCATCGGGTCTGCCGCTATGGTCGGTGCGTTCCTGCCATTCGTTGATCCAGGAGAAGCGATGCCGGCGCCCTTCGACCGGCTGGCGGATCGAGGTGGAAATCGTGGTCGATTGCAGCCGGTCGAGCGCCGCCTTCAGGCGCTGATAGTCGCGCAAGCCGGTGCCGCGCCCGACATAGGTGAGAATCTCGTAGGGCGTGGCGGCCATCAGCCGGGAGGTGCGAAGGCCGCTGTCGCGGGCTTCGACGATCTGGCTCGCCGCCCAGATCAGAATATCGGCGTCCCAGATCGTGGCCATGCCGTGATCGGGAACAGCCTCGACCCGGATGGAGACATTGCCGGCGGCGAAGTCGATGGGCGCGATGCGCTTCGACTTGGCGAGGGAGAAGAAGGGATAGGCCATGAGATCCTGCGCGTCTCGTGGCGCGAAATCGCCGGGGAGCGCCCGGAACAGGTCGAGCTGCCCGCGCTCAGAAAGGGATCGGCGTCGCACCGTCATGAAGGGAACCGGCTGCGATCAGCGGGCGTAACGACCGGCCTGCGGGCCGGACGGAAACGCATGACGCTTGGCGGGCAGCACGGAGCCGCGCGGATCGGAGGTGGAGGTCACCGCGCCGCGCTCGGTCCAGGCCTCAAGATCGTCGATGGCATAGACCACACGGCCGCCAAGCTTGCGATAGGCTGGCCCGGTTCCGTAGGTGCGGTGCTTTTCGAGGGTCCGGGCCGAGAGGCTGAGAAAGGTCGCGGCCTCCTTGGTCCGTAGAAAACGCGGCGGCAGGACGACGGGTTCATGTGGCATGATCGGGCCTCCGTGGGGTTGCAAGCGGCCGCTGCGGATCAGCGGCGGGCAATGACCACGGTGGCGCAGGAAGAGCGGCGAGTTGCAGGGCGAAGTTGGGGGGTATCGAAATCGCCCACCATCAGGGCAAAGGATCGCGTTATCGTGGGCGGCGATGACGCAGGAGTTTCCGATAACCGCCGGCGACCATGGAACGGGCGTCGCGCAGGAGTGCCTTGATGGCATGACGGGCCGAGGACGCCTGCCATTCGTCCCGCTCAAGCCGGCCGGTGTTCAGAAGAACCCGCGCGATCTCCTGCTGCGTCGCGCCGGCCCGATGGCCATCGAAGGCCCGCAGCATCCGTCGGAGGCGCGCGCGTTGCTGGCGTGTCAGGCGCGTATCCGGCGGGATCGCGCGACCATGCAGGGCCGAAAGGAAGCGTTGAATGGCCTCGATCCGGTCGAAACCGGCGAGGCTGAGAGGGACGACGGCGACCGCGATCGCGTCCCCCATAATGGCGCCGTCGAAGATCTGGAGCTTCCGCCCATTGCCAAGCGGGACATGGAACTCCGCGCCAGCGTTCTCGACCGAGAAGTCGAGGCGCCAGTTCGGCGGAGCGCCGTCAGTGCTGTCGTCAAGTTCCGAAGGGGCTTCGGTCAGCACCACCACACTTGTGTCCTCCGCTGGGAGCCAGAAGACCGGCGCATCGGGTGGCGGGACCAGCGGATCGACAGGGAAATCGCAACCCCCAGCGCTGCCGGATCCGTTCGGTCAGCGGTTGGGGGTCTCCATGGTCGGCAATTGAGGCTTCAAAATCTGCGTCATAATCGTCATTGCGGCGCAGCCATTCCCAGGCCAGATCGGATGCCGTCAGTTCATCCAGATGGTCGTATTGCGCCGACGAACGCCAAGTCGATGCGTCAGGGGTCATCGCGGCCTCCCGGGTCTACTCAAACGAATTGAGAAGGGTCAGGATTCCCGCACGCGTTGAATTGAGGAAGTCAGGCGATGGTCAACAGGTGATGCGCGGCACGCATCACGCGTCAGGAATTGCGCTGGCTTTCGCGGACCAGTTCGCGGTAGCCGTGTTCGGTCATCCAATGCGCGCGAGCGAGATGAGTATCATGGATGGAGCGGCAGCGGTCGGGATCGCACTCTGGATCGAGGCCAAAGAGAACCTGCACAGCTTCGCGCCAATCGGCGCCATCACGCTCGGCATCGAGAAGGCGCATGTAGAGTTTCATATGCTCGCGATCATAAGACGTCAGCGTCTGGCTGGACGGTGGTGTGTCGAGATATGTCTGTGTCGCGCGGCCCATCATTCGCTCACGTTCGGGTAACGTATTTGTTAACCATCTTCGGCGGAAGATAGCCATTCCTTTTGACGAGAACCTGACATCACGCTGGCCGCTGTTTCACCGTTTGTCGGTGTTGACCGTATCGTGTTGCAGCAACACGCCCTCGCCCTTATCCGTCGACAAGAAAACGATCCCGGCCGCTTCGAGAGCGCGGCGCACCTGGTCGCGGGTGGACTCGAACACCTCGAGCCCGCTTTGGGATTCGAGGCGTTTGAGTGCGGTCAATGCGACCTGGGCCTTGTCGGCGAGCGTCTCCTGTGTCCATCCCAGTAACGCGCGCGCAGCCCGAGATTGGCGAGCGGTGATCATACATGATCACCTCCCACCGGGATACGCACGCACTCCAGAACTACGACTATAATAGTCGTTCTCGCTGTGAGCACCAGCCGAAATTCAGGTGCAATTATCAAGGATAGAGAGACGACGCTCCCGTCCATGCCCGTCTGATTCGGTCGCCGGACCTTGCCAGAAGCGGCGGGCGCGATCCGGTGAAGCAGGAGGGAAACCCGGCGGCTTGCGCCGCCGGGCCTCGGGTTCCCGATCAGAACGGAATGTCATCGTCGTCGATGAACTTGCCGTCGTCGTTCTGGGTCTGCTTCGCCCGGCTCAGGAAATCGACCGTCTCGGCGATGATCTCGCAGCCGTAGCGATCGACCCCGGCGGCATCGGTCCATTTCGTGTAGTGGATGCGGCCGCGAACCAGAACCTTCATGCCCTTGTCGCAATGCTGCTGGACCGTCTTGCCGAGGCCGTTGAAGCAGGTGATGCGGTGCCATTCGGTGTCCTGGACCCGATAGCCGTTCTCGTCGCGCAGGACGCGGCCTTCCGAATAGCGGGGGCGCGAGGTGGCCAGGGTGAAGTGGGTGATGCCGGTGCCGCCCTGGGTGGTGCGGGTTTCGGGGGCCTGGCCGATGTTGCCGGCGAGGATGACGATGTTCTGCATTGTAGGTCTCCGTTGCTCCTCGGAGGGACCGTCCCTCCGACGAGACCCGGCCAAGGCCGTCGGAAGACTCCTGCAACTGCCGCCCTTGCTGCAGCTTGCCCCCAAGGCCCCAGGTGGGGCGGGCAGCCGCGTTTGCGCGGCAACACGGCTGGGAGCCGCGGGGGTTGCTGGTGGAAGCCGAACGGACTTAGGGGATCAGTCAGGCGGAGGGATGGTGCTTTCGAAAGCAGATCGGGGACGCACAGCAGAACCATCGTCCTTGCTGGCGACAGCGACCAGGCAGGCCCCCATGCGAACCGAGACCACCGGCATGGCACTCCTTCAACCGTCTTTGCCGGTCACCGTCGTGTCCGCCGCCGGAAGGCCATGTCATCCGCGATGTGATCGGACAGGCTATCGGGTTCTCAGGTCCGGTATGGCGCCGCCCTGCTTCATCGGCCAAAGGCTCGGTCCCTCAGCATCGTGAAGGGACAAGGAAGGTGTTCGCGAAGGCCCCACGAAACGACGTGGACCGATGCAGCGGGGCATCGACCGCACGGGACCACGGTTCGCACCGCAGACCATTTCAAGCGCCGCGAGAAGCAGACCGGGTGCGATGGTGACATGCTGCGACGAACTGCTTTTCCGTCTTGGGCGAAACGACCGGGGCTCGGCGGCGCAAGCTGCCGGCCTTCCTCAGAAGTGGCTGATCGCGTCTGCCGTTTCAGCGCGAGAACACCGACTCGCCGAGGGCGTTCAGATTGACGATGGCCGAGATGCCGAGGACGAGACCGCCCATGCCGCCGAACAGGTTGAGAACCAGCCCCGAGTCGATGGCGTTCTTGGTGATGCCATAGACAAGGGCATAGCCGGCGATGACGGCGGGCACGGCGAAGAGAGCGAGCGCAATGAGCCGCAGGGCCGGGTTCTTCGCGAAGCCAAGAGTCACGATCACAAGCGCGATCGAGAGCACGGCGGCGCCGATGGCCATGAGGCCGGACATCACGACCCCGGCGCCCGCGCCCCAGGCATATTGCGCGGCCGTGATGGCTGCCATGACGGGCAAGGCATAGATCGCGAGATTCCAGGCGATCACGCAGGCCGCGATGGTGAGCGAGATGGCGAGCAGGATCAGCGTCATGGAAACCTCCAGAGAACGGTTGGGGATCACGACAGGCTGCCGGGAGATGCGCTCCGCCTGCGACTATGCTGCTTCGCCGGTTCTGCAAGGATGTTCCATCAAAGGCGCGGCCTTGCATCTTGTCAAGTATCGGCGGCCGAAAGCCGCCAGGCGGCGGCGCTTACGCGCCGCCGTCGAACTTCATGACCGGGATGCCGAGCTTGCGGGCCTTGTCGGCGAGATTCTCCTGAATCCCGGTGCCGGGGAAGACGAGGACGCCGACCGGCAGCACGTCCAGCATGGCATCGTTTCGCTTGAACGGCGCCGCCTTGGCGTGCTTGGTCCAGTCGGGCCGGAAGGCGACCTGGGGCACCTTGCGGTGATCTGCCCAACGGGAAGCGATCAGTTCGGCTCCCTTCGGCGACCCGCCGTGCAGCAGCACCATCTCGGGGTGCTTGGCATGGACCTGATCGAGCTTCGCCCAGATCAGGCGGTGATCGTTGAAGTCCGCGCCGCCAGTCACGACAACCTTCGGGCCGGCGGGCAGCATCACCTCGGTCTCGGCCCGGCGCTTCGCGGCAAGGAAGTCGCGGCTGTCGATCATCGCGGCGGTCAGGTTGCGATGGTTGACCATCGAGCCGCTGCGCGGCCGCCAGGCACTGCCGGTGTGGTGCTCGAAAGCCTCGGCCGCGAGGTCGCGGAAGAGTTCCATGCTGGCGCGCCGTTCGATCAGGGTCTGCCCCTCGGCCGTGAGGCGTTCGAGTTCGACCGACTTGACCTCGCTGCCGTCCTGTTCCCGCTGAAGCCGGCGCTGCGCCTGCTCGTTGTCGTCGAGATCGCGCTCCACCCGGCCGGTGGCGCGGTGGAAGAGATTGACGGTCCCCCAGAGCAGCTCTTCGAGGTCGGGCTCTAAGCGGGTGTCGCCGAGCGTCGCGACGAGGGCGTCGAAGATGTCGGTGACGGCGGCGGCGACGGTGTTGCCCTCGGGCAGCGGCCTCGGATCGGGTTCGTCCTGGAACGGGCGCCAGCCGTAGAGCTGGAGTTCGGTGAGGGTGTGATCGGTCTGGGAGGAGGTGTGGACCGGCTCGTCGCCTGCGGAATAGGTTTCGTTCGTCATCGGGAGCGTCCTTCGTCTGGAGACCGCGCCCATCGCGGCCTTCGCAGGCGTCGAAGCGCACGGGCGGGACGGGTTGGCAGCCCTCGCCCGCTCCGCGAGGGCCTTGATGGCCGGGGGTGGGCTATTTTGACTTTCGCGATGCAAAGGCGGGGTTCGTCCCCGCCGGCGGAAAATAGTCCAAACCCGGCCATTGCCTGCCCGGCCCGTTTGTGCGCCGATCGCCCTCTCCGAAGGCCGTGGGCGCGGGACTCTCCGACGATGGATGCACCTGCCGATGGCGAAAGACTGAAACCGGCAGAGGATGACGCTGGGCCGCGCCTCCGGGACCGATCACGACCTCACCTCTCCATGAACCGGCGGACGTCTTCAGGATGAAGCTGATCCTTCAGACGCGCCCGGAGGGCATCGGCGCCGTGGCGTCGCAGATCATCGTTGAAATCGCCGTTGAGCGGCGTGAGCGACATCGCCTCGATCCCGAGGCTCTCTGCTCTGGCGGCCAGGCCGTCTCTTGCACCGTCCCCGGCCGGGTCGCGATCCCTGACGACATAGAGCCGGCGCAGCGACGGCGGGAACAGGATGGCAGCGAGGTGAGCGGCCGAAAGCGCCGCCAGCATCGGCATGCGGGGCAGAACCTGACGGGGCGACAGCACGGTCTCGATGCCCTCGCCGGCGGCGAGAACCTCAGCGGCGGTTCCGAAGCGGACAGCGTGCCCGAGAAGGACGCCCATCGCCCGCCGCGGTGTTTCGACAGCCGCCTTGCCGGAACCGTCCGGGGCGAGCCAGGTGCGATGCGCGCCGGTCTGCTGGCCCGCAAGATCGGTGACGGCGGCAACGAGTGCCGGCCGGATCTCGGTGGGTGAAGACTCGTCGGGTCTATAGTAGCACCTCGGATGGTAGCGCAGCGCGGTGGTGTCCGAGAGGGAGGTGATCGCCCGCCCGTTGAGGTAGATCGCCGCAAGGGTGCCGTGGATCGGCTGCGCCATGGCGAAGAGGCGGCGCGACGCTTCAGGCGAACCGGGCACGCTGCTGGATGTGCTGCCGGTCGGCGTCCTCGTCTTCTCCGGTTCAGGATGCGGGAGGGCAAGGAAACGGCGCGCTTCCTCGGCCACGTCCTTGAAGTCGACAAGGCCAAGCGCCTCGCGGATGACGTCGAGCAGATCGCCATGCTCCCCGGTGGCCATGTCGGTCCATTTCCCCGCCGCGCCCTTGCCGGAACCCGGGCCGGTCAGGCGCACGAACATCGAGCGGCCAGGAGTGTTCTGCACATCGCCGACCAGCCAATATCGCCCGGCGCGGTGGCCGGACGAGAGATAGTGGCGGCAGACCGCCTCGGCCTCTCGGCCGAGACGGGTCGCCAGTTCGAAGGCGTCGTGACGCGGCATCAGGCTGCCTCCCGTTCACCGATGCGCTCGACCGGCCAGCGGTCGAAGAGCTTGGCCAGCACGGCGGGTCCGCTGGCATCGACTGGCACGAACATGCGCAGCTTCCAGGAGATGATCTCGTGGAAGAGGCCGTATGCCGTGAGACGCTGGCGCATGGTGTCGGTGAAGCCGGAAAGCTCGATGCGGTTCACCCCCATGACGCGGACCCGGCGAAGCTGGAGGCCCTCGGAGAGATCGAGGATCGTCCGGCCTTCCATCAGCGCCGCGAAAGCATCCTTCGGCGTGACCTTCGCGATGCCGGTCGTGGTCGCGTTCGCGGCCCAGGCCGGGGAGACCTTGCGGCCGATGATGCGCTCGCCCGCGTCAGACTGGAGGCGATAGACGCGGGTGGACTCGTTCGGCAGCCGTTTCCAGATCGGCAGCAGCAAGCCCGTCACCATATGCAGGGTGCTGTCTGCGAACTCCGGCACCTCCGCAAGTTCCGCATTCCAGGCCGCAGCGAATGCGTCCCGGTCGGCCTCGACCCAATGGGTCTCGCCCATCATCCTGATGGGGATATTGTGTGCTTCCATCGGCCGGATCAGCCTGACGCGGCGCTCGATCTCGCCATCGTCCAGCATGACGCTGGTGGTGGGGATTTGCACCGCCGCGCGGCCTGAGCGCCCGTTGATCAGGAGCTTCGCGCGCGGATCGTCGAGTTCCGCTAGGGCGGCATCGAGCATGACGGGCCGGTTGCGCTTGCGTTCGGTGATCGTCAGCAGGCTGGTCTCGGCCCCGGTGCGGGGATGGGTGTAGATCACCTGACGGTCGGTGACGGTGAAGCTCTCGGCGCGCAGCGTCTCCAGCCCAGCGTCATAGATGCCGGACGCGATGGCGCCCTCGATCCGCGCGGTCAGAAGCTGCTCGAAAGCGCTGAAGAGAACGCCCTGAAGCTCGACGGTCAGCGCCAGCAGCCGGTTCAAGAAAGTCGTGATGGCGGGCAGCTCGTCCTTGATGCCGTTCGCGTCCATCAGTTTCAACCCGGTGGCGGATTCGAAGCGTTCGAGCGAACATCCCTCGACCTTGCCGCGCACCAGCAGGAGATAGAGCTGGCGCAGCGCGTCGCGGGCGTAGGGACTTTCCAGATTGTCCTCGGGCCGGAACAGGCCCTGGCCGCCGGTCTGGCGCTGGCCGCGCGTGATCGCGCCCAAAGTGTCGAGGCGGCGGGCAATCGTGCTGAGGAAGCGCTTCTCGGCTTTCACATTGGTCGAGATCGGCCGGAACAGCGGCGGCTGCGCCTGATTGGTGCGATGCGTCCGGCCAAGGCCCTGGATGGCGGCGTCCGCCTTCCAGCCGGCTTCGAGCAGGTAATGGACGCGCAGCCGGGTGTTCTTCGCTGACAGTTCGGCGTGATAGCTGCGCCCGGTGCCGCCGGCATCGGAGAACACCAGCACCCGCTTCTGATCGTCCATGAAGGCTTGCGTCTCGGCCAGGTTGGCCGAACCGGCGCGACTTTCCACGACGAGCCGGTCGATGGTAACGCCGCCGCCGCGCTTGCGGACGATACGACGCGAGCGGCCCGTGACCTCCGCCACCGTGTCGGTGCCGAAATGCTGGATGATCTGGTCGAGCGCGCCGGGAACCGGCGGCAAGCTGGCGAGGTTGGCGATCATCTCGTCGCGCCGGGCCGCGGCCTCGCGGCTCTCGACCGGCTGGCCATCACGATAGACCGGGCGCGACGACAGGTTGCCCTCCGAATCCGTGAACGGCTCATAAAGCTGCACCGGGAAGGAATGAGCGAGGTAGTCTAGGACATACTCGCGCGGCGACAGGTCCATTTTCAGATCGCCCCATTCCTCGGTGGGGATCTCTGCCAGCCGCCGTTCCATCAGCGCCTCGCCGGTCGAGACGATCTGGATGACGGAAGAATGTCCCGCTTCCAGATCGGCCGTGATGGACCGGATCAGCGTCGGGGTTTTCATCGACGTCAACAGGTGCCCGAAGAACCTCTGCTTGGCGCTCTCAAAGGCCGAGCGGGCGGCGGACTTGGCCTGCCGGTTCAGCGTGCCGGACCCGCCCTCGCCGCCGGTGATGTTGGCGGCCTGCATCGCCGCATCGAGATTGTTATGGATGATGGCGAAGGCATCGGCATAGCTGTCGTAGATGCGGACCTGTTCAGGGGTCAGTTCGTGGTCGAGCAACTCGTATTCCACGCCTTTGAAGGACAGCGAGCGGGCGGTGTAGAGGCCAAGCGCCCGCAGGTCGCGCGCCAGCACCTCCATCGCCGCGACGCCGCCGGCCTCGATCGCCTCGACGAACTCCGCCCTGGTCGAGAATGGGAAATCCTCGCCGCCCCAGAGACCGAGCCGCTGCGCATAGGCGAGATTGTGGACGGTGGTGGCGCCGGTGGCCGAGACATAGACCACGCGGGCCTGCGGCAGGGCGTGCTGGAGGCGCAGCCCGGCACGGCCCTGCTGGCTGGCGGCGACATCGCCGCGTTCTCCCTTGCCTCCTGCGGCATTGGCCATTGCGTGCGCCTCGTCGAAAATCACCACTCCATCGAAGTCGGAACCCAACCATTCGACGATCTGCCTGACCCTGGAAATCCTTTCTCCGCGGTCGTCGGAGCGCAGCGTGGCATAGGTTAGAAATAGGATGCCTTCGTTCAGGGTGATCTTTGCGCCTTGCGGGAATCGCGACAGCGGCGTGACCAGCAGCCGCTCCATGCCAAGCGCCGACCAGTCGCGCTGCGCATCCTCCAGCAGCTTGTCGGACTTCGAGATCCAGACCGCCTTGCGCCGCCCCTGCATCCAGTTGTCGAGGATGATCGCTGCGGATTCCCGGCCCTTGCCGACGCCGGTGCCATCGCCGACCATGAACCCTTGGCGGAAGCGGACGGCGCCCTTGGCGTCCTCCGGCGTGGCAGCAAGATTGTCGAGCGTGTCGTCCACCGTCCAAGCCCCGGCGAGGAATCCCATATGGGCCTCGCCGGCATAGATCACCGTCTCCAACTGCGCCTCGGACAGCCTGCCGAGAATGTCTTTGGGCAGCACCGGACGATAGCTCGGCTTCGGCGGCGCGATGCTCGCCATCGAGGCCGACTGCACGAGCTGGGTCGGATGCGCCTGCGCCCCGGCGATGCGGATGGTCTGAAGACCGTATTCCTCGTAGATCGCGTCGGAGAGGCGGCCGCCCTCGGCCGGTTCCCAATCCACGATCTCGTAGGCGACCGGCACGGCCTCCGGTTCCGCAAGGGGCGCGTCGGGCGCGGATCGCGCGGCGCGGTTGACATAGCCGCGCACGGTGCGCGGCGCGGTCGGTCGTGCCACCGGCACGGCCAGGCCGGGATCGACGGGAAGCCTGGCCGGAAGTTGCTCCGCCAGCCAGCCCATCAGGGTGGCAACATCCGACGCCACACCGGGCGCTGCCGGGAACACCGCCGGGTCTTCGGCGGGCAGCTTGTCGATGACGGTCAGCCGCGTGTCGATGGTGGTGCCGTGCTTGGCATAGACCGATCCATCGATGACGGCCGAGAAGACCACGCGGCCGCGCTCCTGCAGCCGTTTCCAGTTAGCCGTCCAGGCCGGATTGTCGGGGGCGAAGCTCGCGCCGGTGATGGTGACGAGCCGCCCGCCGGGCGCAAGGCGCGCCAGCGTCGAGGCGACATGGCGGAAGGCGGCATCAGCCACGCGGCCCTCGACATGGGCCATGACCGAGAACGGCGGGTTCATCAGCACCACTGTCGGGATCAGGCCGGGATCGAGATGATCGTCGATCTGGGCGGCGTCGAAGCGGGTGATGGACAGGGCCGGAAAGAGGGAGGAAAGCAGGCCGGCGCGGACCTCGGCCAGTTCGTTGACGAGCAGCGCACCGCCGGCGATCTCGGCCAGGATGGCGAGGAGCCCGGTGCCGGCCGAGGGCTCCAGCACGCGGTCGGCGTGCGTGATCGCCGCCGCCGTCACCGCAGCGAAGCCGAGAGGGATCGGGGTGGAGAACTGCTGGAAGGTCTGCGCTTCCTCGGAACGCCGGGTGTGGGTCGGCAGGAGCCCGGCAATTTTCGTAAGCTGCGGCAGGATTGCCGACGGAGACCCGGCTTTGCGGAAAAGTGCATTGCCGTATTTGCGCAGGAAGAGGACGGTCGCCGCCTCGCAGGCATCATAGGCGGTCTTCCAGTCCCAAGCGCCGGCGGCATCGGACGTGCCGAAGGCGGCCTCCATGGCGCCGCGCAGCGTGGCGGCGTCGACACGCTGACCGCGTTCCAGATGCGGCAGCAGCAGACCGGCAGCGGTGAAAACGCAGGCCGCGGTCTCAGCGTCATGGTCGAACGGAAGCGGCGCGGTGGCGGATGCCGCCGCGGATGCGGAAATCATGTTCATCGGGGATTCCTCGGGAGAGCAAGTCAGGATCAAGCCGGGCAGCGCTCTCTCTCGACCGCACCGGCTCAAACCCCTTCCGGCCCATCTCTCGCTCTGAAGCCGTGGCGAAAGCAGGCATGAAACAAGCGCCCGACCGTCAGGCTGGGCGCTTGTGGGTTTCAGTCGATGGCCTGGAAAATCGCCGCCGCCTCCGCGTGATCGGCGGCATGCTCGTAGAGGCGACCATAGCCCTCGGCGAGTTCGTCGTCATCGTAGCGGAAGGAAAGATGCGAGAAGGCGAAGAGCGTGGCGATGATCCCGGCGGCATCGCTTGAGACCTCGCCCTCGAAGCCGTTGCCTTCGCAGAACAGGCGGCAACGGGGCTTTGAGGTCGGCGCGAGATAGAGCGGCTGGCCGGCGCGTTCGTAGAAATCCCAGAGCCCGCCGCCGTAATCGCCGGGGCTGAGTATCTCCATGAAGCGAAAGACGGTATGCTCGCCGATGATGAGCAGGCGCCGGCCAAAAAGGCGCGGCAGGAAGTCCATGCGGCGCTCGTCGGGGACGCGGATTGCGGATTGGGAAGCAAGTTCGGGCAAAGCCATGATCGGTCTCCGAGAGGGAAAGGGGCACCTGCCGGACGACCCTCTCTCAACCCGTCCGGGGGCACCTGTTCCCGGCCCTCCTTTCGCTCTGGGGGCTTGAAGTGGACCATTATCTGGACCATCTTGTGCAGAATAGCGGAGAACATCTGGAGTGATATGCGATGAGGGTTTCTGTCACCGAGGCGAAGGGGCAGCTCACCGAACTGGTGAAGCGGGCCGAAGCCGGCGACGAGGTGATCCTGACGCGGCGGGGCCACGAGGTCGCCCGCCTCGTGCCGGTTGCCGTGGTGGCGACCCCGAAAGGCCGGCGCGCGCTGATGGAGCGGGTCCGGGCCACGGCGCGGGGCAAGGCATTGCCCGGCGCGGCTGCCGCGCGCAGCCAGGATTTCCTCTACGGGGATGACGGGATGCCGGCATGATCGCCGTCGATACCTCGGCGCTGATGGCCATCGTGCTGGACGAGCCGCAGGCCGAGACCTGCATGGTGGCGATCGAGGCGGCAGACGGCCTGCTGATCTCGGCCGGAACAGTGGCCGAGGCGCTGATCGTCGCCGGGCGGCGCAATGTCGGTGAAGAGATCGCCGCCCTGGTCGAGGGCCTTGGGTTCGAGGTGGTCTCCGTCACTGAAGCCTCGGCACGCAGGATCGCCGAAGCCTATGCCCGCTGGGGCAAGGGCGTTCATCCCGCCGGACTCAACTACGGGGATTGCTTCGCCTATGAGGTCGCCAGCGAACGCGGCTGCCCGTTGCTCTTCGTCGGCGACGACTTCTCACGGACGGACCTGCTGTCGGTTCTGTGAGGCAGCGCAGAAGGGTTTCAGCCGAAGCGCTTTCCATCAACTGTGAAGCTGTATTCGTTGGCAACGATGGCCTCATCGACCGCCTCATCCGAAGTCAGGTAGTCGTATTCGCGCTCAAGCTGGCGATAAAGCCAACGGGCGAGATCGCGCAATGCCTCCATGACGGTCTCCTCGGCATCGGCGGTCATGTCCTGCCAGGTCGGGCTGTCGCGGGTGACCGAGATCGCCATGCAGTATTCGTGATAGTATCGCCCCCGATGGGTCGCCTCGGCGGTCAACTGGTAGAAGTTGCGGCGTTGCGCCTGGTGCAGGGCATCCGCGATGCGGTGCAGCTCCACATCCTTCGGCGCATAGGTACGGATTTCCGCCGCCGTGCCTTTGCGATAGGAATAGTGGCCTTCGAACGCGGCGCCATCGCCCTGCGACCAGAAGCCCGTAAACCAGATGCAAGGCTCTTGTCGCACGCCGCCGCCCATGAGGCGGACGGTGCGGCTCTTGATGCGGATGCCGAGGATGTCCGCGATCCGCCGGAAATCCTCATAGACGGCATCGTACCAATCGTAGTCGAAGCCGCCCTCGCGATACCAGGCGCGGGCATTGTCTTTCGCGGCTTCGGAAAGCTCGTCGAGCCGATAGACCGTGGTTTCGATGACGTCAGGCATTGGGGTCGCCCCCGTCCAGAACGGTGGAAAGCCAACCGTCGGTGTAGATCCAGTCCACCGTCTCGCCGGTGGCGAGGTCGAGGACATGCGCGCCGCCCCCGAACCCGTCGATTCTCGGACGTGAGCAGGTATTGGCGTATTGCATCCCCCATAGCCCGGTCAGGCCGAACGCGGCGGCACAGCGTTTGACGAACTGGATGACATGCTCGGGATCGCCGGTGCCGTCATCGCGCATCCAGAGCTGGGTGCCGCCATGTTCGGGCTGGATCGAAAGCATGAAGCCGTCCGAGGGCGGATCTTCGGCGGCGTTTTCGCGCGCCAGCGCGTTGTAGAGATCAAGCGCGCGGGCGGCGTTCTCGGGGCTGCCCACGTCGAGCAGGCAGGAGAAATGGGTGAAGTAGTCGGCCATGTCAGGCTCCTGAAACGAGAAGGCCCGGCGCGGGGCCGGGCCTAGTGGATGGAAAGGGGCGACAGGTCAGGCAGCTTGTGGCAGCCGCAGCAGATCGGCAGTCGTCTCGCGCCAGAAGGGATCGACCAGCCGCGCCTCGAGCAGGCTGGCGCGGTGGCGGAGATCACGAGCCGATACCGCATCGCCGCGCCCGGATGCCGTGAAGGCCATGCCCCGCAGACGGCTGGCCTCCGTGACGGTGCGGCGAGCCTCGGCGTCGGAGGCGACCGGATGCTGCCAGAGCACGATCCCGGCCCGGACCTCACCGGCAAGGACAAGGCCCAGTTCGTTGTCCTGAATGACCATGACGCGGGGGCGAAAGCGCAGCGCATCGCCCTGTCCAACGCGGAAATCACCGCGCGCAACGCGCTGGCTGGCGATGATCAACGCCTCTTCGGGGGATTGGCACTGGCCGATGACGAGCGTGCGCTCGAAGCCGCCGACGTCATCGCTTTCGTCATCGCTGGCGATACCGATGCAGGAGATGCGCAGCGGCAGCTTCTGGGCATGACGCAGCCGGGGCAGGATCTGTCGCGCGACAATTTCGCCGATCGAGGCGAAAGTGGTGTGGTGGGAAAGGCTCATGGGGAATGCTCCGCGACGGACGGCGGAAGCCCCTCTCCCGCCTCACAATCCGTCACGGCCAACCGGCCCGCACTCTTACTCTCCCGTCCCGACGGTGGATCGTCCCGCACCTCGGCGGGACGATCCGGCGATCAGCACCAGGGCTCACGCCGCCCGGCCCAGGTTCTCGCCAGCCCTTCATCGACGAGAATATCGCCGACATCGCGGCCTTCGACGCGTATCGCCGCCAGGGTCCGGCCATAGCGGTCGGTCCCCTGACGCAGGATTTCGACCCGCCGACCTTGCAGGATTTCCGCCAGCCTGATCTTCGCTTGCCGGGCAAGGTCGGTTTCATGGATGCAGCGGCCCTCCATTTCGGGAGCGTCGATGTTGAATATCCGAACAGCTTCGGACTGCTGTCCCATACCCAGCCGGATCGAGTCACCGTCCCAGACGCGGATTTCCGCCGGTTCGCAGGAAGCCGTGCAGAGCAGGACGGAGATGACGATATGGCTGAGCATGGCAAGAGGCTTTCATAAGGGGGAGGCTGACGCGACTGCTCAGACTTCTTCCTGAAGTCGGCCATTGACGCAATGCGGATCGACCTCCGCCTCGATCCGCTGCGTCCGCCCCATCCAAGGCGCCGGGTGGATTGCCCGCGCCCAATCGGCGAAGGACGGGATACGGCCCAGATCCTCGCGGACATGCTGCTCCCCGACCCATCGGGCCGGGATCACCCTGCCGGTGGACAGGGTGATCGTCGCCCCGAAAATGGTCTCGGCCATGAAGATGCCCTCGGCATGGTGGCGAAGCGCGCGATGACGAAAATCGGCCAGGATCTCCTTGCTGGCATCGAACCAGCTATGGATGGGCAAGTAATCCTCGACCGTGCCGCCCCATTTCTTCACCGACGAGAGCGCATGATGATAGGGATGTGCCATTTCCACCCCCTCAGAACTCGTGACTGTAGAATTCGGTGGCGGTGTAGCGCTCGTTGTAGTCGAGCGTGATGGTGCGCGCCGCCACATCGAAGCTGAACTCGCCATAGGCGCCATCATTGTTCTCCCAGCCGCCATGGGTTTCCGAGAGGAAGTCATAGGCGAGCTGTTCGATGGCCGCCTCAACGCCCATTGAGATTGCGGTCACCTTGTCGGTTCCCCATGCCACCGTGGCAATGGTGATCTCGCCCTGCGGCAGGTCCACGGTCCGGTCGTCCGATTGCGCGGTGATGTCCTCGATCTGGCCGCTGTCGCCAGAACCGTCGAAGGTGACGGTCACGAGAGTGATGCCTGCGGCGGCCAGCGCATCGAACAGCGCCGTCTTGTTGTCGGGACGGACCGCTTCAGCGCGACGGTTGCGCTCATCGCGCTCGGCGAAGAAGCGCGCGACGCTGGCGGCCATGTCGAATTCCGGCGTGGCTGGTTTGTCGGTATCGGTCATTGGATGATCCTCCAGGAGAGCGGGATGATATGGCCCGGCGGCGCTCTCCTCTCCTTCCGCCAGGCTCGCCCCGATCCCGGCCCAACTCTCCCTTTCCAGAGCCGAGGCGAGGCCTCGGCACCGCCGCTGGCGATGCGCAGCCTGCGCATGGCACAAGGCCCGGCTGCGCCTGACGCGGGCCGGGCCGTCGGGCGGAGGCGCTTTCGCGCCTCAGCCGAAGGGATCGAGTTCGAGCTTCACCATCTCTTCGTCGCCGTCGAACTCGTCGGCGGGCATGGCGCCGTTATCCTGACTCTGTGTTCTGTCTTACCGCTGTGACGTTCGCAGCACACGATCAACGTTGACGACATTCCCCTTCGCTTGAGGTGAGGCGATGCGATTTTCCCGCCGGGACGGGCTCGAGCCCGTCCCGGCGGGAAAATCGCGGCCGAGGAGAACAGGATGCCCCAGCTCTTCTTCACGGATCTTTCGACGCTGCGGCAGTCTGTTACGGTTGATGGCGTCGTCCACAGGCTGTCGGTGGATGAAGTCGCAGCCGCCGAGAAGCTGAACCTCGTGGACGGCATGCCGTTCATTCTTGGCGATGACGACAGCTACGATCACGACCTGAACCGGTTCTTTCGAGCTTGCCCCACGTTGGGGGTTCGTTCGCCCAACAGCTTGCGCGCCTATGGTTGGGATATCCTGATCTGGATGCGCTTTCTTGCCGAGCGCCGAGACAACAGAGCCCTCTGGGCGGCTGATCGGCACGATGTCGCAGCCTTCCATGCGGCGCGACGTCTGGCGCTTCCTCCGGCGCGCATCTCGGCCGCGAGCTGGAACCGGTCGGTAGCAGCGCTCGACAAGCTTTACCGATGGGCTCTTGAAGAGGGAATGATCGCCAAATCGCCTTTCACCTATCGGCAATCATGGCGACGGACGAACGGCGGCGGGGCCATAGCGGTCGCTGCCAATGTTGCCACCGAGCGCGGCGCACGGACACGCGATATCCGGTTCCTTTCCCTGGATCGGTATCTCCTGTTTCGCGAGATCGGCTTGCGTGGTCGTCTTCCAGACGGGAGCGAGGATCCCACCTGGCAGGGCCGCAACAGCGAGCGCAATGCGTTGTTCGCCGAATTGCTCGTCACGACGGGCCTGCGGCTCCAGGAAGCGGCAAGTCTGCTCTGGATCGAGTTCCCGAGGACGGAGCCGGTCGGTGCATTGAGGAGCCGATCTTTCCGACTGGCGCCGGCCATTGCCAAGGGTAGCAAGGGGCGCGAGATCCGCTTGCCCGAGCGCGTGCTGAAGCGTCTGCATGAATACGCGGCGTTGGAACGGACCAATGTCCTCATGCGCCTTTCGCAACCGCGCAATAGGTCAATCGAACATCCGATCCGTGTCGTCAGCCACGATCGGGGAAGGCTCCTTCTGGAAAAGGACACAGTTCGAGCCAGTGTCGACGTGCTGGCGCCGCGCGAACGCAGCCGCTTGGTATGGGCGGAAACATCCGAACCATTGTGTCTTTGGCTGGCGGAAGGGGCGCGGCCCATGCCCCCGGCCGCTTGGGAGGTGGTCTTCCGGAGGGCAAGCGTACGGTGCAGGCGGTTCGGGATCGACCTCGACGTCACTCCGCACATGATGCGCCACACCTTTGCGGTTCATATGCTGTCGCTGCTCGTGCGTGAACAGATCGGATGGGTACTCGACGAACGCCGATCCCATATCGGCGCGGCGTACCGCCGCTTGATTGGCGATCCTCTTCTGAAGTTGCAGCGTTTGCTGGGCCATAGCCGCATCGAAAGCACTCACATCTACCTGGATTGCATGGAAGAAAGCCAGGAAATGATCGACGCTGCGGTCGAGGCCTGGGAACTGCGCGTTAATGCTGGTGGACCCCTGTGATGAAACGCGGTCGTCGTGCCACCTTCCCAGTTGGAATCGAATTGTTCGACACTCAAGAGGAAAATCCGCAAAATCCGCTCGTCTTCGTCCTTCGGACGGAAGATGCCGGGAGGATCGACGTCAATCTGTCTTCCTGGCCGCTGACGGCGCTGACCCATGAGGTTGCGCCATTCCTGCAGGAGTATCTCCACCGGATGGGGCCGGCACCACTCTGGAAAACCGCAGGCACCTTTATCCGCCGTCTGCGGCGGTTCTGGCTGTTCCTGGAAGGGGCGTCGGTAAAACCTCGTCGTCTCGACGACTTAACTCCGGCGGTAATCAATGCCTATGAGGACTGGCTGGAGCAGAACGGCGGCGAGCGACCCAATCAGCGCAATGTGCTCGGTGCTCTGATCGGGGTGCTGCGCGTCGCCGCCGAGCTCAATCCTGAAAGGCTTCCGCCCGAAACACTGTTGCGCCTGAAATACATCGGTCACGGCGAGCACGGCGTCTCAAAGCCGCGCGATGCCTACAGTGGGAGGATTGCCTCGACGTTGCTGCAGGCAGCGATGCGCCAGATCATCGAGGCTCGCGACCGGATAGCGACGGGCGAGGCTCTGCCTCCCCCACTTCTGGATGTAGGCCGTGATCCAGAATTGCGCCGTCGCTATGACCTAGTGGTCGAACAGATTGTGACGGCGGGAGTAGTCGCCGGGGAAGGCGCGCTGTTCGACAATCTGCGCTACCACGCTCATAGATGCGGGCTCGAGCCGCCTCCGGTCGAGGAACTGCATGCCGGCTTCCATCTGACCCGGTACGATGTCGTCGGCTTCCTCGTCTGGCTGTCCTTGACGACCGGCATGGAGATCGAAGCGCTGCGTGGGCTTGAGGCTGACTGCTTGCGCAATCCCAACCGGGGTTATGTCGAGATCGAGTATCGAAAGCGGCGCGCGCATCATGCCCAGTGGAAGCGCTTGCGTGTCCGCGATGGCGGACGGGAGACGCCCGGAGCCGTCCTGCGGCTGGCGATCAAGCTGACGGAAAAGGCTCGGCAGCACACTGGATCGAGCAAGCTCTGGATCACCTGGAAGCCGGGGCGCCTGTCGTCGCCGAAAAAGCTGGGGACCTGCGTGGCCGCGTTTGTCGAGAAGTACGGAATCGTCGATGACGCCGGAAAATCGCTGGCGCTCAATCTCTCCAGGCTGCGCAAGACCCAGAAGGCTGACTGGTATAAGCGGACCGGAGGGCAGTTGGAGAACTTTGCCGTCGGCCACACGGTAGCGGTGGCGGCCAACCATTATGCCGACATCCCCGCCCTTCGGCATCTGCATGAGCAGACGATAGTCGAGGCACTGACCGACGCGATGGCGCCGGCTCTGCGACCTTGGATCGTTGTGCCCGCGGATGAAGCCCGGCTGCGAACCTCAGCCGACGCGACCGGGCTGCCGGTGCCGTCGGAAAAGATCGGCCCGCTCCTGGACGGAGAGCAGGATCTTTGGCTGGCGGCGTGCAGCAACTTCCGCGTCAGCCCTTTCGGTCGGGAAGGCGAAGCCTGTCCGACGCCGTTCTGGGGGTGCCTGGAATGCTCCAACGCGGTCATTACCGCACGGAAACTACCGGCGCTGATCGCGTTCCAGGCGTTCATGGACGAGCTGCGGGAGGCGTTGCCTTCTGGCGACTGGAACGAGAAATTCGATCGGCCATACCGCAGGATCACGGAGCAAATTCTGCCGATGTTCCCGTCCTCCGTCGTCGGAGGCGCACGGGTTGAGGCGGCAGAATCCTCGGCGCGGTTGCTCTATCTTCCGCCGGAGGCTTACGGCTCATGACCACTACCTCTCCTTTGAACGATGAGCGTGCCGTCTCACGCCTCAGGGTCGATGACGACATCGTTTTGGCTTCGATGCCTCTCAGGGATGGTACCGACCGAGCGGCGCTCTCGCGGTTCGGCGATGATGTCTGGGATATGGCGCCGGCGATGTTCAACATGGCCAGAAAGGCCTTTCGAACGGTCGACTTCGGCGTGATCCCCTGCGCGGCAGAGCGGTTGCTTGCGAAGGAATACATCTATGCCTGGATGAATGAACGGCGCGCCGACGGTGAGCCGCGGTTGCGGCCAGTCTCCGGCCATACTGCGCTTGCGACGCTGCGCCGGTTCCTGGACTTCGTGCGCTCGCGGATCGGCAAGCTCGATCTGGCAAACGTCGATCAGGATTTGATCGATGCATACGCGACCCATCACCGGGCGCGGCCGATCACGCCGGGGCGCGTGGGTGTGTGCCTCAGGCCCATCGTCCAGCTTCATCGCCTGGCGCCCTATCTGACGTGCGGTGGCATCACCTTCACCCCGTGGCGCGGCCGACCGGTCTATCGGGCAACCGGCCAGGGAACGCGCTGTTCGGAAAACCGGACCGCGCGCATCCCGGAGCCGGTCATCGGCGCAATGCTGCGATGGGCCTTGAAATATGTCGAGCACCTCTGCGACGACATCTTCACTGCCCGGGCTGAAGCCGATGCACTGAACAGCCGGTTCGCAGCACGCTCGCGCGCCCGCCACACGCGGCCCGCGGTAATGCTGGCCTCCTGGATCGACAAGCGTCGCGAGGAAGGAAGAGGCATTCCTGTCTGGGAAAGACCTCTTTCGATCGGGGGGCTGACCGGCAGATTGTCGCGGGGCGGCAGGTTTGATGGCGAGGTCATCAATCTGAAGCTCCTGACGATGCAATGCGGGCTGCATCTCACCACCGTCCACAAAGATCCGGCCCTGTTGTCGATGGTTCATGATGCTGTCGACGAGCTTGGGTTCGAGGTGGGCGGGATGGACACGCCGATCTCCCCGGATCCCGACACGGGGCGACCGTGGTGGGAGCGCTTCGATGCCATCAGCCTGGCGCGGGAAGAACGGCACCTGCAGACGGCCGCCTATATCGTGTGTTGCTATCTGACGGGCATGCGCGACGGTGAGGTGCAGTCGCTGCGATCCGGCTGCCTGAAACGGAATCTCGACCGGGACGGGCGAACAGAAAGGCTGGCGATCGAGGGCGTGACCTGGAAGGATCGCGGCGCTCGCGGCGAACAGGTCGAATGGATCACCATCGAGGCCGCCGTCCAGGCGATCCGGGTTGCCGAGCGTCTTTCGGAACGATTCCGCCGGAATGCGGGGACAGAGCGGCTATGGCTTGCCCTTGACGACCGCGAGACGAACAATGCCGAGACGCCGATACTCATCGCCAAGAAGATCAACCAATTCCGAGAACATCTCGATGAGCGATATGGCGCGGACGATAGTCCTGTGATCCCCCGAGTGGGAGAAGACGTCTGGCGCTTCAACACCCGTCAGTTCAGGCGAACGCTGGCCTGGTACATCGCGAACCGGCCCTTCGGGGTTGTCGCCGGCAAAATCCAGTACAAGCACGCCTCCGTGGCCATGTTCAACGGCTATGCCGGCTCGTCCGCATCCGGCTTCAGGCAGGAGGTCGAACAGGAACTGGCGCTCGGACAACTCGACGACATCATCGACTACTTCGAAAACCATCGACGCGGTCACGGTCCAGGCGGACCCGCCGGTAAGCGCGTCGGCGTGGAACTGGAGCGGGTCGGCCGCGAACTCGGCCCGCTTCCGGGGCAACTGGCCGATCGCAAGCGCCTGAAGGCGATGCTGGCGCATCTGGCGCGCACGCTGCATGTCGGATATCTGAACGACTGCTTCTTCGACCCATTGACGGCGCTCTGCCTGCGGGAGTCTGAGAAACCTTCAGCCTCGGTGCCGGTCCTGTCGCGATGCGCGCCCGACCGATGTCCCAACGCCTGCCTCGTCGAGCGACATCTCCCGCCATGGGAAGCCTCCATTGCACAGGCGGAGGATCTTCTCGCCGACAAGCGTCTCTCCCCGCTGCAACGCGAAGCGCTGCGCCTGGACAACGACAGAAAACGCAGGCTCATCGCGCCGTTGAAGGAACGCACATCATGAAGCCGGTCAGTGCAGCCACGGAACAGGCGCTTCGTGAGGCGATGGCGCGCCTCCTTTATGGGTGCCCCCGCGTGGCTGATGGCAGGCTGACGGTTGTGAATCTGGCCATCGAGGCAGGTGTCAGTCGCGCGACCGCGAACCGCGCTTCCGAGGTGCTGGAAGCCTTCCGCCATGCAGTTGCCGAGTCGAGAGCCCGGCGCAACGCGACGGATCGGCCGGCGGGGACGGCCCGGGCCGAACAGGAGCGGCGCGCCGTCGAAACCGTGCTCGCCCAGCATCGTCAAGTCCGCGCGCTGTGCCAGCTTATGGAACGGCGGCGCGATAACCGCACCGCCGACGTCATACCGATCATCGGCAGGAAACGCCCTTGACGCCGATTGTGCTCACCCGGCGCAGCAGGAGAGTTTGGCGATGTCCTTGCCGAACGAAAGTGCTGCGAGCTTCAGCCCCTCGACCGTGGTGAGGTAAGGAAAGATCGTGTCCGCGAGGTCATCGACGGTGAGACCCTGGCGGATCGCGAGAGCCGCGGTCTGAATGCTGTCGGCACCTTCCGGCGCGAGGATGTGGGCGCCGAGCAAACGACCGCCAGCAGCATCGGCCACGAGCTTGATAAGCCCACGAGTGTCGCGGGCGGCGAGTGCGCGCGGCACCTGATCGAGACCGATCGTCGAAACGCGGATCTCATGCCCGGCCGCACGCGCCGCCGCCTCGGTGAGACCTACGCTTGCGACCTGCGGATCGGTGAAGACGATAGCGGGCATGGCGCTGTTATCGTAGCGCAGGCTGTCGCCATTGAGGGCGTTCTTGGCGGCGAGCTTGGCGCCATAGGCGGCCATGTAGACGAACTGGTCGCGGCCGGTGACGTCGCCGGCGGCATAGACGCCAGCCTTGGTCGTGCGCATGCGGTCGTCGACAACGATGCCGCCCTTCGCCGAGACGGTGATCCCGTGCTCGGCCAGCCCAAGGCCTTCGATGTTGGGCGTGCGGCCCGTGGTGATCAGCACCTGATCGGCGTCGATCTGGACATCGTGACCGTCACGCGTGACGGTCAGTGACGCTCGGCCCTCGGTTTTGCGGATCGCGCGGTAAGCGATGCCGGAGATAACGGTGATGCCTTCATCCTCGAAATACCCCGTGAGCGCCGCGCCGATCTCGGGCTCGGCCTCGGGGAGCAGTCGGGACCGGCAGACGAGGGTCACCTTGACGCCGGCACGGGCGAACATCTGGGCGAGCTCCGCGCCGATATAACCGCCGCCGATCACCAGCAGCGATCGCGGCAGTTCCTCGAGGTCGAGCGCCGTCGTACTGGTGAGATACGGTACGGTCTCGAGGCCAGGAATAGCAGGAACTGCCGGCCGCGCGCCGGTTGCGATAATGATCTTGCCAGCGGCAATACGCGCGCCGTCAACTTCGACACCGCCGTCGAGGAGGCGAGCCGGCCCGTCGCGATAGGCGATACCATTGTACGCGGGGAGCAGGTCCGCGTATTTGGCCTGGCGCAGCCCAGACACGAGCGTGTCCTTCTGACGAACGGTTCCGCGCCAGTCTGTCAGTTCGGCTTCAGCAGTAATGCCGGCAAAACGTGCCGCCACGCGAGCGTTATGAAGCGTCTCGGCCGCGCGGATCAGGGTCTTCGACGGCACGCAGCCGACATTGACGCAGGTGCCGCCGATGGTGCCACTGCCGATGAGCGCCACCTGTGCGCCCTGATCGGCGGCCGTGATCGAGGCCGAGAAGCCGGCCGAGCCGGCGCCGATGACGACGAGATCGTAAGCGCCTCCATTGCGACCGTTTGTGCGCAAGGGTCGGTTGGCGACCACCAGGCTCTTCGACGCCACATCGAGACCAGCGAGGCTCGGCCCGAACAGAGCACGGCCGGCTTCCAGTCCTTCCTCGATCGACAGCCGGAAACCTGGCTCGTCGGTGGAACGTTCGTCGCGCCAGGCGGAAAGATGCTCGTCCGAGCAGAAAAAAGCGGTCGTCGCGCAGAGCGAGCTCGCGGCGCAGCCGCCTTCATAACGGACGCTCTGCCACATGACGGCCGACTGTGGCTCGACGTCGGCGAGTGCCCGCCCTCGGTCCTGCGTGGTGATCCGGATCAGTGCGCCGCAATGGCCGCAGGGCGAGGCGATCGCGGTGTCGCGATCGGTCATGGCACCGATGCCCAGCGCGTCGACCGCGCACATTGCATTCAGCGTGCGTCCGTCCAGAGTGACCCGATGGCCGGTGTTATGATCGCTGAACGGATAGGCGCCGACGATCAGCTCGCCATCGAGAACGACGAGGTCGCGCCGGCGGAGCTCGTCGAGCAGTGGCCGGATGACCATCTCACTGAGTTTTGTACGCTCCGCAAGCGCGCTTATGGTCGGGGCACCCCCGTGGTCGGCGTAGAGTCGGAGCAACGCAACACGCACCCTGTCGGTGGCGGGATCGTAACCGCTCCAGCGATTGAGCACGTGGTCGGACCCGACCATCGCCTGCAGAGCGTTCTTGACCACAGGCGACGTGACCGCCGACCAATCCGGAAACGTTACGCCCGGTCGAACGGCAAAGCTCGCCAGTGTCGCGGGCTGAGAAACGGCCGGGTTGTCCCGGGAGGAGGTTGCACAGCAATCGTTCATGGCTTCACGCCTTCCTTGCGAATCTTCGTCTCATAGGCCGTGGCTCTTGCCCGGCGATGATGGGGCCCCCACGCGCCGAAGCCGAAGCCCGCGACGATCAGGGGAAGCACCACTGCACCCACACCTGTCAGCCACGTGCCAAGACCCGCCAGAGACAGGCCGACGGCGAGGAGCGGCGCCGCGCAGCAGATCGCGGCGAGGACGGCGCCAACGGCACCTGCGCGGATTACGGCGCGATCAGTCATCTAGCTGCCTTGCTGCGTCGGGTGGGCCGGATAACCAGCATTCATGCTGGCGGCTGCGATGGCATCGGTGCTCGTCTTAGCGTCGTCGAAGGTCACGGTCGCGGACTTCGCCTCGAAGGAGACGGTCACCTTCGCGACACCGGGGATTGCCGCCATCGTGGTCTTCACGATGTAGGGGCACGAGGCGCAGGTCATGTTGTCGACGGCAAACGTCACAGTGCGTTCGGCGGCGAAGGCGGCAGGCGCAGTCATCACCGACGCGATCAAAGTGAAAGCGCTCAAACTCTTCCTCATGGGGTAGTCTCCTCTTGGTGTCAGGCGGAAAGCAGCAGCGGCGCGACGTAGTCGAAGGCGAAAGCAGCGGCGACGAGTACGGTCGCGAACCAGAGCGCGATCTGAACGAGGCGGCTGGGGACGGCGCGCGTGCAGGCAGCCCCATCGGCACAGGCCTGTCGCGGCTTCCAGTAGACAAGGTAGAAGCCGTAGCCGAGCATGCCCGCCGTTGCGGCGACAAACAGTGGCTTGTAGGGCGCAAGCGCCGTCAGATTGCCGATCCAGGCGCCGCCGATGCCGAGGCTGAACAGGACGAGCGGAATGATGCAACAGGACGAGGCGGCGATGGCGCCGAGTATGCCGCCGACGGCGACCAGGCGCTGTCGCCCGGCCTCGCTTCGCTCTGGCGTCGTCAGGTTTGCCGCAGTCGGTGCAACGTCTGCTGGTCCGTGTCGGGATGCATTCATGTTCGACCTCGCTCTTCTTGTCGAAAACCTATCCAGGCGCTAATGTGCGGTCTGTAGCAACTACAGGGTCAAGGGGTATTTTTGGATGCGCGATCACGCTGGCGTGAAAGGCCTCAAGCGCGCCGAACTCGCACAGCGCACAGGGTGCAATCTGGAGACGGTCCGCTATTACGAGAAGGTCGGCCTCCTGCCGGAGCCGCCGCGCACGGCGAGCGGCTATCGCAGCTACGACAGCACCCACGAGCGACGGCTTCGCTTCGTCTTGCGGGCGCGCGAGCTCGGCTTCTCCCTCGATGAAGTCCGTGAACTGCTGCGCCTCGTCGACGAGCGCGACCAGCCCTGCGCCGAGGCAAGCGCCGTTGCCGCCGCGCATCTCGACGACGTGCGTGAAAAGATCGCCGACCTGAAACGCATGGAGCGAGTGCTGAAGGACGTGGTGGCCCAATGCACAGAAGGCAATCGGCGGGAATGTCCGCTGATCGAGACGCTGTTCCGGGAGCCGGCGAGCTCAGCGAAATGCCAGTGAGACAGCTTGACTGTTCAGATAAACGCCGTGGGTGCCGTCCCCGGCCTGGAACACGACGATCACGACCATCAGCGTGGTGGCGAGGCTGGCGGCGAAAGCGGTGGCATCTGCGTAGGACATGGGTTCCGGCTCCTGTCTTTGGAGGCGGGGGACCATCCCCCGCGCGACAGGCGCCCGAAGTGTCTGACCGGATCTGCAATCACCCTCGGGCGTTCGGATTCTTTCCGAATCCCCGAGGGCGGCACGCGCGCGTAAGCCGACCCCACCGGGGTTGAATGCAAAGAGACGGTCGGACCAAGGTTAGCGAATGGAAGCGGGGGATGGTGCTTTGCGTCGAGCCGGTGCCGGAAACCCGTCGCAGATGCTTTGCTGCGCCAGCCTCGTTGCCGGCGGATATTCAGGGTGTGTTTCAGGCCGGGGACGGAACCCGTTGCCCCCACAACACCAAGGAGTTGGCGCAATGGTGAAGCTCGAACTCGATCCATCGCTGCTTGTGCAGCGATACCCGATAGCCCCGTGTGCAAGGTTCGGCTTTCAGGGCCGGTCAGTCCCAGAACCCATCGGCGATTTCGCGGGCGATCATGGCGCGGGCCTTCATCATCACATCGTCGCCGGAGGTGTCGATATGACCGAAAAAGCGCGTCCGGGCGCCATGGGCCGTCCAGTCGGCATAGCGGCAGTATTCGCGGGCATCGAGCCGGAAGGCGCGCATGTCCTCGGCCCAATGCGGTTTCGGTTCCACGATGACGGTGACGCCGTTGCGGGTTTCCTCCCAGGGAAGCGAGCGCTCCGATGGCGGATTGCGGCGGTCATCGGCGAAGATTTCATCGACCGTCATCATGATGCGCCCCCATCTTCGGCCTTCTCGACAAAGCCGGCAGGATCGTCGGGATCCGGCGGCAGATAGGCGTCATAGGGGTTGCCGCTTGCGAGATGGCCGAACGGCGTGAAGACGTAATCACCCCCGTCGCGGCCGACCGCGCACAGGACATAGCGTGTCTCACGGGTCGCGGCGTCGAGGCATTCCATAAGGGCGAGATTGCCGTCATCGGCAGCACGAAGCAGAGTGTCGAAGTTCGTTCGAACGGGATCGGGAATGGCCATTGTGTTCTCCTGAAACGAAGAAGGCCCGCCGTCACGGGACAAGCGGGCCGGATGAACGGGATCGGCGATGGTCACGCGGCAGCTCGACCCTCGACGGCATCGGCGCCTGCCTCGTCGGCGGTGATCTCCTCGAGGCGCGCGCGGCTGTAGCCGTTCCTGGCTAGCCAGAGTTCGGCCGCCTCGTGGTTCTCCGCGAGGTGCAGCAATTCGACGTTCTCTCCGACATCCTGCACAACACGGACCTGACCGATCTTCGGGCGTTCGACAACCCGGAAGCTCAGATCGCTGTCGATGCCGTAGCTGCGCATGATGGTGATGAGGATGATGCCGCCTTCGCCGAAATCACCCTCATGCAGGGTGAAGGACGGCGGCGTCGTGTAGGTCGGGCGCTCGCGGCCCGGTTCCTTGCGCACGAGGCGACCGGCCCCGTTGCGGGATTTCCACGCGGCGAGCTTCTTGGTGAAACGTGCGGGCGGTTTCGGCTGGCCGTCGCTATAGGCCACGAGCGAGCCGAGAGGCGCAATGTCGAAAATGAGGGAAGCGGACATGATCTTGCTCCTGAAACGAAAGCGGCCCGGCGAGATGCCGGGCCTTCAGATGGAAGGGATGGAATGCGGGGCGGCGGAGGCCGCCCCGCTGCTGCGCGTCACTCGGCGGCGACGAGGGCCTCTGGATCGTCGGCGGCCTCGGCCGTGTCCTCATGGCCACCGGCGAGGAAGTCGGGCAGCGCCACGCTGTCCTCGTCCTGATCGGTCGCGCCATCCACGGCCTGCGCCTCGATGGCGGGGCGCAGCGGCTCCGGCAGCCAGCCGGTATCGGCCAGGAGCCGTTCGGCCTCCTTCGCCATATCGCCCTTCTTGAGATGCGCGATGAGATCGGCCGCGCGATCGCCGGCGCCCTCGCGCACCGCCTCGATGATGCGGGTCTTGGTCACGCGACCCAGGTAGTTCTCGACCGTGGGCCTCCAGCCCGCTTCGACGAGATCGAGGCCGGTGGCCTGTGCCAGCCGTTCGGCCTCGGCCATGCGGCGGTCGAGACCGTGCTGCGAGATGCCATTCCCCGAATAGGGGTTGGGCCGCTCGTAAAGCGCGTTGACCCCGAAACTGACGCAATGGGCGAGCAGCGCCAGGCGGCTGGCATCGTCGAGACCGTCGATCCAGTCCCAGAGCCGGTCGTCATCGCCAGCGGGGATGTCGCCCCGCCAGGCGTCCGCGCGCTCGTCGATCATCTTCGCGGCGGCGCTGTCAGCGAGCCCGGTCGCATCCGTGGGAAGATAGATGTGACGCACGGCGGCATAGAGGCTGGTTCCCGAGGTGGCGGTGCGCTCGAAAGTATCGAGAACCAGCTTGTGCAGCAGCGCCGTCATGGCGACGCGCGGATTCTCGGCAAGCGCATTGCGCAACGCCAGCGTCCGCCAGGCGGTCAGGTCGGTCACCAGCCGCTCGGGCAGCGGCTTGACGGCATCGTCCTCCTCTTCATCGCCGTCCGGGACCGGCTCGCCGCCGACGGTGATAACCGCGCGCTGCACCGCATCGGGATCGGACGGGTCGGCACCTTCGCCCGCATCCTCACCATCGACGCTCTCGGGTTGTTCGTCCTCGGGGCGGACATAACCGGGACTGACGATCAACTCGCCATCGCGGTCGATGCTGACGAAAACACCGGCACGGGCGATGTCTTCCGGCGCGAAGGTGACGGGCCGGTTCTCGAAGCCTTCCAACTCGGCTTCGATCTCCCCGAGCCGCTGGTCGATCTCATCGGGCAGGTCGTCGGCTTCTGCATACTGCGCTTCGAGTTCGTCATACTCGTCGCGCAGCGCCTCGCGGGCGGTGCGCTCCTCGTCGGTCAGCTCCTGGGTCACACCGACCAGCCTGCGCAGGCCGTTGGCGTAGCCGTAGGGAAGTTCGACTGCCGCGTCGATCCACTTCCAGCCCTGTCCGGCGATCTCGTCGGCGACAGTGCGCAGCTTATCGTCAACCAGGCGGTCGAGCAGCGTGACGTCCTGCAACCAACCGCCGTTCTCGTCGGAGAAGAGATCGCGCAGCACCGGGCCGCCCGCCGCCTCATAGGCGTCGATGCCGATGAAGCGGGCGCGCTTGTCGGCAGCCGGAACCGTGGTCTCGGTCAGCAGGCTGCGGATGTGCCAGGGCTCTTTCTGCCACGACGTGCTGATCCGCTCCCAGACCTGCTGCTGGCGCTCGTGGTCGGGATTGACGGTGAAGGCTTCCAGCATCGCCAGCGTCATCTCATTCCGCGCATAGGCGTCGTGCAGCGCCGGCGCGACCGTCGCGAGACGAAGGCGCTGCATGATGTAGCGCGGCGTGGTCCGCCAGGCGTCGGCGATCTCCTCCTTCGACATGCCCATGTCGAACATCCGCTTGAACGCCTTGAACTGGTCGAGCGGATGCAGGGCGAGGCGCAGCAGGTTCTCGGCCAGCGAGTCGTCGACTGCCGAGGTCTTGGCATCGGCCTTCTTGACGATGCAGGGGACGAGGCCATCGGCCGGGAAGCGACCGGCTTCGACGAGGCGCGCGATGGACCTGTAGCGGCGGCCGCCGGCCGGGGTCTCGAAATCGCCGGTCTCAACGCCGTCCGCGTCGAGGATGGCGCGAACGTTGAGGCCCTGCACGAGATCCTCGCGCCGGTCGATGTCATGGGTAAGTTCGTCCAGACCCGCCTCGACGTCAGCCTCGCGAACATTGCTGTCCGACAGCCTGATCCGGTTGAACGGAATGTCGCGCGCCCGTGAAAAGACGATCATCGGGGCGACGGGCTTCTTCCTGGCAGCTTTGGCCATGGTGATTTCTCCGCGACGGGCGGCCGGGAGCCACTCTCTCGACCTCCAACCCGTCACGAAGCGAAGCGCCGCCCTCTTCCTCTGAAGAGTGCGACGCCAGGCCACAAAGCCGGCAACCGGAAATCAGGATTCCCGGCTTTCCGTATCTGTGGATGTGCGGGTGAATGCCGCACCGGCGCGGTAGAGGGCTCGTTCCGCCGCCTGGATGCTGCCGGTTTCCCACGCAGCCTCCGCCCAGACCGAGATCGGGAAATCCCCGGTGAAGAGCAGATCCCGCTCGATCCCCATGCCGAAGGGCAACCGGACCCCACGCAGCTCTTCCAGGCTCCACGAGCCGAGTTCGGGGTAGCCGATATCGGCCAGGCCGAACATGATGTCGCCGCCCTGATCCAGCTCGGTGGCGAGCCAGACGCCCGCGCCGAAGGGGTTGAAGAATTTCACGACGGGGATGTGATCCCCGCCGCGCTGGCATCCATTGGCCAGAAGCCGGTCACGCTGTGTTCCGGTCAGGAGGATCATGCCGCGACCCTCCCGTCGATTGCAGCCGGATCCGGTTCCCCGGCATCTTCGGCCGGCAGATGCGCCAGCAGCCAGTCGGCCGCCTTACTGGCCTGTGAGGCCGCGCGGACAATGGCGCGGTTATCCTCGCGCAGCACCTCCAGCCAGGAGCCGATGTAGTCGGCATGGCGCACGGTCGGCACGATGCCGAGCGAGGCGCAGCAGAAGGCCGCGTTCATCTCAGCCACCAGCTCCTCGAAGGCGTATTTCTTCGTGCCGAAACTGCCCGAAAAATCCCGCCCCAGGCGCGAGGCATGGCCTGTGGCGTGACCCATCTCGTGGAGCGCCGTCCTGTGCCAGTTGATCGGTTCGAAATAGGCGGCCGGTGGCGGCACCTGGACATAGTCGAGCGCCGGAACATAGAAGGCGCGATCCCCGCCGATGCGGAAATCGATACCAGTGGCACAGATCAGCGCCTCGACCCTCGGCTCGATCATGCCTGGCGGTGGTGGTGGTGCCTCGACAGCGATGTCCTCGGGCAAGCCTTCGCATTGCGCCGCGTTGAACACGGTGAAACGCTTCAGGAACGGGACGCGTCCCGGTTCTTCACCGGTCTCGCGGGCTCGGCGCTTCTCGTCTTCCGGGGTGAAGCGGTCGGCATAGACGACCGTCGTGCCGTGCTCGCCCTTACGGACATTGCCGCCGAGGGCTGCCGCCTGGCGATAGGTGAGCCAATGCTGGGTCGGATAGCCGTTCTGGACCACGGCACCCCAGAGGATCAGCACATTGATCCCGGAATACTGCCGCGAGGTCGCGGCGTTTCGCGGCATGGCAAGCGGCGCTTTCGCCGCAGTCCCCCAAGGCTGGACCCAGGGAAGCCGTCCTTCCTCCAGCTCGGCGATGATCTTGTCGGTGATGTCGTCATAGAGATTGCTGCGGGCGCCGCCTGGGCGAGCGCGGTCCTGTCTGGCCATCGGGATGATCTCCGCGACGGGCGCCGGAGGCCACTCCTCCAGCACTCAACCCGTCACGGAAAACCCGTCCGCACTCTCCCTCTCAGGGGGCGTTGCGGGGTCTCCCCGCTGAAGGGGGTGCGCCGGCAACGATAGTGCCGGCCAGGGGGAAGGCCTTCCCCCGTCAGGCCCACGGCAAGATGCGCGTTTATTCGCGGGAACAATAAAAAGAGCCCGCGCGAATGAAGAATCAGAAGCGAATAGCCGTCGCCGGTGTTGGCGTCTGCCGGTATGATGAGGTGAGTTTGGCGCTCAGGCTTGGAAAACTAATGACGCAGCATGACCAGCACATCGCCACGTGGCGGGATGCTTTTCGCGACGAGACAACGGGCATCCACAGAACCATTCAGGATCTGCTCTGGAACTACGCCGCCTTTCGCACGACGGTTCGGATCGTCCGTCTTGCAAATGAGAAGAGAGGCTCGAGACCCCCGCTTAACCAGATGATGTTCAATCTCGTTTCCGAGGGATACTGGTCAAGCCTGCTTCTCGGCACTCGCCGACTTCTCGATAAGGCCCCGATCAATGGCCCCAAGGGAGTTTACTCGATCCGATCTGTCGTCAACGACGTGAAAGCGAGCCAAAACTGGTTGACCAGGAGAATCTACGTCGAGAAAGTGCTTGACGCGCAATACGATCTCGATCGCCTGCATCAAGAACAACATGACCACCTCGTCGCCGCGAATGGGCGTCCGGTGTGGGGTGATCCAGAGCTCATGAAAAGTCAGGCCGCGCATCGGCATTTCGATGTTTTGAGCGGCGTGTCTCCATCAGGGCGTAACCCGAGCGATCTGATCTCAGCCACGGTATTGGAGAAGATCGAAACTCGGCTCGCCAGCCTTGATCGAATTGCCGAGCACGTTAACTCGCATGTTGCTCATGCCGGGAACAAGCAAAGTCGGCAGGACAGGGAGCTTGGTGATTTCGACATTCGCGATGCCGAAAAGACTCTCAGGCAGTTGAAGGAAATCGCGGATCTGGTCGGAGTGTGGTTCGCCAACGAAGGCGGTGCGGGCCTCGCCACATATCTCGGTGACCAATTCGAGGGCCTCGATCATGCGGTCGTAGACAGCGCCGACCTTGCCGACCTTTTAGAGCAATGGCGATTGATCGATAGAGAAATCGCAGAATGGTCGATCCGGCCAGAAGATTTGTGACCCCCGAGAGGCAGGCCGATTCGTTGGTTCGAACCGATACCGCCTTCTGTCAAAGCCACCGGCTTTACCGAAAATCCCGCGCCTTCACCCTGATACCGCCGGCCCCCGGCCCCTGCTGCCCGTCCGTCGCCACCTCGCGCTGCACGACAGTCGCCAGATCCCGCGACAGATCGACGATCCGATGGGCGACGAGATGCACGACCTCGCCCTCGCGCTGAACGCGGCCCCGCACGGCGATCATGCTCGATGAGAGAATGACCCGGCGATAGCGCTCGAAAATCTTCTGCCAGACGACGAGATTGGCGATGCCGGTCTCGTCCTCGAGCGTGATGAACATGACGCCATTGGCCGAACCGGGGCGTTGGCGCACCAGCACGATCCCGGCAGCCTCCAGCCAGCGCTGATCACGGGCCGCCATCGCCTCGGCGCAGGTGACGATCCGGCGCCTCGCCAGGTCCTCGCGCAGGAAGGAGACCGGATGGCGACGCAGCGACAGGCCGATATGCCCATAATCCTCGACCACCTCGCGGCCAGCAGGCATCGCTCTGAGCGCGATCGCCGGCTCGTCGAGTTCCGGAACGGTCCGTCCCTCGCGCTCCGAGGCGGCGGCGAAGAGCGGCAGTTCCTCGTCGCGCAGCCCCTTGATGGCCCATTGCGCCTCGCGCCGGGCCAGACCGAACGCCGGGCGGAATCCGTCGGCCGCCGCGATCTGATCGAGCGCCGCCACGGGTACACCCGCCCGCCGCCAGAGATCGTCGACCGAGGTGAACATCTCATCGCCCTGGGCCGCGACGATGGCGGCGGCATGGGCATTGGCGAGACCCTTGACCATCCGCAGCCCGAGGCGGACGGCGAATCGGCTTTCGTCTCCGGTCGGCTCCAGCGTGCAGTCCCAGCGGGAGGCATTGATGCAGACCGGGCGGACCTCCACTTCATGCTCGCGCGCGTCGCGCACAATCTGGGCCGGCGCATAAAAGCCCATGGGCTGGGCGTTGAGGAGCGCAGCGCAGAAGACATCCGGGTGCCAGCATTTGAGCCAGGCCGAGGCATAGGCGATCAGCGCAAAGCTCGCCGCATGGCTTTCCGGAAAACCATAGGAGCCGAAGCCTTCGAGCTGCTGGAAGGTCCGCTCCGCGAAGTCCTGCTCGTAGCCACGCTCGATCATCCCCGAGATCAGCCGGTCGCGGAACTTCGAGACCCCGCCGGTATGCTTGAAGGTCGCCATGCTCTTGCGCAGGAGATCGGCCTCGCCAGCGGTGAAGCCCGCGCATTCGATGGCAACGCGCATCGCCTGTTCCTGGAACAGCGGCACGCCGAGCGTCTTGCCCAGCACCTTCTCCAGCTCGGGCCGGGGATAGTCGACCTCTTCCAGACCCTCGCGCCGGCGCAGATAGGGATGAACCATATCGCCCTGGATCGGCCCCGGCCGCACGATCGCGACCTGCACCACCAGGTCGTAATAGGTCCGGGGCTTCAGGCGCGGCAGCATGGACATCTGCGCCCGGCTCTCGATCTGGAAGGTGCCGAGTGTGTCGGCCTTGCGGATCATCGCATAGGTGCGCGGATCCTCGGCCGGGATCGACGCCAGATCGAGGCGGATATCCTTGTGCTCGGCCAGCAGGTCCAGCCCCCGGCGCATGCAGCTCAGCATGCCGAGCGCCAGGACATCGACCTTCATGAAGCGCAGCGCGTCGATATCGTCCTTGTCCCATTCGATGATCTGGCGCCCCTCCATCGCCGCGGGCTCGATGGGGACGAGATCGTCGAGCCGGTCGTGGGTCAGCACGAAACCGCCCGGATGCTGCGACAGATGCCGCGGCGCGCCGCGAAGCTGGGCGGCCAGTTCGAGCGTCAGGCGCAATCGGCGATCTTGCGGGTTGAGATTGAGATCGCGGAGCTGCTGCTCGGTCACACCGGCCTCGGACCAGCCCCAGAGCTGGCCGGACAGCGTCTGGATCAGGTCTTCGGGAAGCCCCAGGGCCTTGCCGACGTCCCGCAGCGCGCCCTTGGAGCGGTAGCGGATGACGGTGGCGGTTAGCGCGGCGCGCTCGCGGCCGTAATGCTCATAGACCCACTGGATCACCTCCTCGCGCCGCTCATGCTCGAAATCCACGTCGATGTCCGGCGGCTCCCGGCGCTCCTCGGAGACGAAACGCTCGAAGAGGAGATCGTTGCGGCCGGGATCGATCGCGGTGATACCGAGCACATAGCAGACGGCCGAGTTCGCGGCCGATCCGCGCCCCTGGCAGAGGATGCCGCGCGACCGGGCGAAGCGGACAATGCTGTTCACCGTCAGGAAGTAGGGCGCGTAGTCGAGCTTGCCGATCAGGGCCAGCTCATGCTTCAGCGCCGCTGTCACCTCGTCGGGGACACCCTCGGGATAGCGGCTCGCCGCGCCCTCCCAGGTCAGCCGCTCCAGGGTCTCCTGCGGGGTCAGCGCCGGATCGTCGCGCTCTTCGGGATATTGATAGCGCAGCTCGTCGAGCGAGAAGCGGCAGCGATCCGCGATCTCACGCGTCCGGGCCAAAGCCTCGGGCCAGCGCGCGAAGAGCCGGTGCATTTCGGCAGGCGGCTTCAGATAGCGGTCGGCATGGCGATCGCGCCGGGTGCCGAGCGCATCGACGGTGAGATTGTGCCGGATCGCGGTGACGACATCCTGCAGGATGCGGCGTCCGGGCTCATGGAAGAGCACGTCATTGGTCACGACGGTGGGCACACCTAGGCCCGCAGCGAGCGTCGACAGCTCCCAGAGGCGCATCTGGTCATTGGGCCGCCGGCGCAGCGTCAGGCCGAGATAGGCGCGATCGCCAAAGGCATCGCGCAGGCGCCGCAGCCGCAGACCGCAGGTCTCGTCGGCGAGGTCCGGCGCCAGGACCACGATCAACCCCTCGCCATAGGCGACCAGATCGTCCCATTCGAGATGACAGCGCGCCTTGCCCGCCCTCCCCTTGCCCAGCGACAGCAATCGGCAAAGCCGTGAATAGGCCGCCCGGTCGGTCGGATAGACCAGCACCGACATGCCGCAGGCAAGATCGAGGCGGCAGCCGACGATCAGCCGCACCCCCGCCTCCTTCGCCGCCTCATGGGCGCGCACGATGCCGGCCAGCGTGTTGCGATCGGTCACGGCGAGCGCCTCGATCCCCATCGCGGCCGCCGCGGCGAACAGCTCCTCGGCCGAGGACGCGCCGCGCAGGAAGGAGAAATGCGACGTCACCTGCAATTCGGCGTAAGCGGGCGCGCTCATCCGAATATCCCGTGCAGGAACCAGCGATGCGAGCCGGTGGCCGCATCCTCGCCATCGCCGGAGCGGAAGATCCAGAAGCGTTCGCCGGCATCGTCCTCGACCCGGAAATAGTCCCGCACAGCGATGAGCTCGGCATCGCGTTTCCACCATTCCCCGAAGATGCGCTCGGGGCCGTCGGCCCGGCGAACACGGCGGCGCACGCCCTTCCAGGAGAACCAGTTCGGAGGATGGTCCGGCAGCAGCGCCATGGTCTCGATCGGCTCCGGCTGGGAGAGCAGCCGCGAGGGGCGCGGCCAATGGTCCGGCCAGCCTGCGCCCGTATCCTCGGCAAGCGCCGGCAGGCGGCGGACCGAGCGTTCGGGCACATCGCTCGCCACCGGGGCGAAGCGATAGACCGCCCGCGCGCCGACCCGGTTCGCCAGCGTGTCGATCAGGCCGGAGAGATCCGGCGCCCCCTCTTCGATCAGGCTGCTGGCCGCCTGTTTCAGGGCCAGCGGTTCGGCCAGGGTGGCGGTCAGCGACATGATCTCGACGCCGAAGCCTGGCGCGATCGTCTCGATCTTGTCGCAGAGAAGCCGGGTCAGGCGCGCGGGATTCCGCACCGGCATGGCCAGACCGATGCGCACCGTCTCGACCCGGTTGTCGACGCGGTAGCAGAGCAGGTCGAGACGGCGCGCGCCAAGACCCCGCCCTTCGAGCGCCTCGCAGAGCGCCATGACCAGCTTGCGAATATAGCGCGCGATGGTCTCGGCGGCGCCTATGGGTTCGGCGAAGACGCGGCGGACGGAGACCAGCTCCTCCAGTCGGATCGGCTCGATGGGTTCGGCGACCGCACCCAGGGCCTGATCGAGACGCCGGCAGAGCTCCGGGCCGAAGCGCCGGGTCAGGGGCGCACGGGGCTGCCCGATCAGGTCGCCGATGCGGACAAAGCCCAGGTCATTCAACCCCACCGCGATCGCGGGCGGCAGGCGCAGTGCTTGCAGCGGCAGCGGCGCGAGGACCGGGACGGTTTCGCCGGGAGGGGCGACAAACAGCGGATCGGCCGCGTAGCGCGCCAGCGCATGGGCCGCGCCCCAGCTATCGGCAATGGCGGCGCGGGCGGTGACGCCGGACATGACAAGCCGACCGGTCAGCACCTCCAGCATGGCCGCCTCACCGCCATGCAGATGGTCGGCGCCGGTCGCGTCGATGACGATCCCGTCCGGCGCGTCGGCGGCGACGATAGGTGAGAAGCGTTGCAGCACCCAGAGCGCGAGGCGTTCGAGGCTGTCCAGGTCGGCCCGCGGGTCGGCGGGCTCGATGTGGAGGCCGGGCACCATCGCCTGGGCCTTGGTGACAGGCATTCCGGCGCGCAGGCCGAGCGCCTGCGCGGCCGGATCGGCCGCCGTCACCACCCGGCGGTTCTTCTCCTTTCCGGCGATGACCAGCGGCGCCTCACCGGGCGGCGCTGCGTCGCCCGCCTTCCGCCGCAACCGGTCTGTCGGCCAGTTCGGCAGGAAGACAGAGATGACCCGAGCCATCGCACGCCTCCAGTTCGATATCGAGACATTCGCCCGCCCGCGCCCGGATCAACTCAACGAGCCAGCGCGGCCGTCCAACACCGGGAACCGGAAGGGGCGCGGACGGCAGCGCCGAGATCCGCCAGCGGGTCATCGCCGCCGTCGGCTGCCCGAAATCGCTCGCCTCCGCCTGCCGCCGCCAGCGGCGCAACGCGATGCAGATCGTCGCCGAACCTTTCGCGGCCAGATGCAGCCGCCGCGAGGCGGGCATCGGCAGGCGCGCGACGTCACCGACGACCGCCCCCAGCCCGCCATGCCGCAGCCCTTCCTCCATACAGGCGAGAGTCGCCTTGTCGTCCCCGGCTTCGACGAAGATCACCCGGCCGGGCGGCAATCCGGCCTGCTCCAGCCCCGGTGCGAAGAGATCCTGGAGCGCCACGCACCAGAGCACCTGGCCGGCGGTGCGGGCGGCGATCCCGGCGGTGAAGCAGGCGGCAGCCGCGCCATCCACCGCCCCGTTGCCGCCTCCGGCGACTTCATGGAGGCATCCGAGCGCCAGTCCGCCACCGGGCAGCTTGCGATCCAGCGGCGCGATCCCGAAGGGCAGCACCTCGTGCGGACGCACGCCATCGCCTTCGAGCCGCGCGATGCGCGCCCGAAGTTCGGCAATGGCTGGGCTGTCGGCACGGCTGGGCATATGAGGATGGCGTCTCCGGGGCTTTGCACTGGTCGATTCTGTTGCTATGTTCTTTATTTGTTCTCTTGTGGGTCGAGAGTCAATCTCGGCCATCCCGGAAGTGATCGACGGCGCGCGATGCCCTATGGTGGCGTAAAGTATTCGCAAGGAGAGTAGTGGGGCGATGTGCAACCTGTATCGCATTACGACCAATCAGCAGGCGATCAGGGATTTCGTGGCCGCCACCCATGACAGCATCGGCAATCTCGAACCTTCGATCGACGTCTATCCCGACCGGCCGGCTCCGGTGGTGCGCAACACCGATGGCGGACGGGAACTGGCTTCGCTGACCTGGGGCATGCCGACGCCCATCGAATATCTGAAGTCCCGCGATGCACCGGACACCGGCGTCACCAATATCCGCAACACGGCCAGCCCCCATTGGCGCAAATGGCTCGGAGTTGAGCATCGCAGCGTGGTCCCGGCCACCGCCTTTTCCGAATATGGGCAAAAGCCCGATCCGGTCACGAAGCGCAAACCGCTGCACTGGTTCGCCCTCGATGAGACCCAGCCCCTGTTCTTCTTCGCGGGAATCTGGACGCCATGGCGCGGAACCCGCGGATCGAACCGGACCCCGCGTCCGGGCGATCATCAGCTGTTCGCCTTCCTGACGACCGAGGCCAATGGCGTGGTGAAACCGATCCATCCGAAGGCCATGCCCGTCATCCTGACGGGCCGTGACGAAGTCGAGACCTGGCTAACCGCCGACTGGAAGGAAGCGAAGGACCTGCAACGGCCGCTGCCCGACGAGCGGCTGGTGATCGCGGAGACGCCAGCGAGCGCAGCCGCCGATGGCATGTTGCCGGGCCTCTGACAATGATCCGGAGGACGAAAATGGGCCGGAAGGAAGAAGAACAGTTAGCGGCGACGCTCGCCAAGGCGATGGCGATGATCTGCGTCCGCAACAGCATGCTGGAGGACCTGCATGCGGGGCCGGTCCCGGTCACGAAGACCGGTGACTATTCCGATGTCTTCGTCATCGACGCCGACGGCAACCACATCCCCTGGGGAAGCGTGTCGCGGTTCGACGATGAGGAGATGCGCGACCTGATGCGGCAAGTGGTCAATCGCCTCTACACGTTCCAGACCTGTTTCGCAGAGCCCCAGTTTCAGGCGGTGATCGACAAGTGGCTCGGGGTGACGCGCACCTGGGACGAGCCGGTTCTCGACGAGCGCCTCGCGGGAAGGCCAGTATAGATTTCCTCGCTCCGGCAATCATTGCGCTCGAACGGCTGCTCATATGAGCCCTTCAAGCGTCCAGGCTGATAATCTGGGTCCAATAGCTGATCCGTTGAGCAGGCACGGCGTCCCGCTCTCTCAGCGATCTCAACATATCCAAGATCGGCTTGGTTCGCGAGGTAGGCAGCACGGGCCTCGGCATGGTTGGCATGCGATCAACGCAAATCGATCCGTGCGACCAGCGCCTCCTCCGCTTCAGTGAAGGCGAGCCTGTAGCGGTTCGCCGCATCCATCCGTTTGCTCATCTCAGCGTGATCCTATTGGCTTCGACGTGACGAAAAGCCTTCGACCGGCACGTGAGAAGTATCACCTGCATCCGCTTCGAAGCGTCCTGCAGGATGTCGGTCATCGTCTCCAAGCGGGCATCATCGGAATAGACGAGAGGGTCGTCGAGGATCAGAGAGATCGGCGCTCCATCCTCGAGCAGGAGGTCCGCAAACGCGAGCCGAGTCAATATCGCCAACTGCTCCTGCGTGCCTCGACTGAGATCACCACAGGATTCATCGATCCCCGCCCTCGTGAGGCCGGTCAGCCCGAGCTCCTCGTTGAATGACAGATCACATCCGGGAAGAAGCTGCTGGATGTATCGACTAGCCCGAGCCGTGACGGGTGCGAGGAATGTCCTCGACGCTTCATTCGCGGCATCCGACAGCGCCTCGCGGAGCACCTCAAGCATGTCGGCCTCATGCCGCAAACGATCGCAAGCGGCGATCGCGGCCTCCTCTTCCTCCCGCGTTTCGGCAAGGCGACCGGCAGGCCCGTTTGTCCCTTCCCTAACGATCGTGGATTCGAGCGACGCGATCCGGGCGGTCAGTTCAAGTCGTTCCTCGCCGGCCCGGCTGGCGGCACGATCGAGGTTCACAATGCGGCGTCGGATAGCGTCGGCGTCGAAAGACGTGGCGCTTTCGCGCGCCTTCTCGAGAGCTTCGAACTTCGCGGCACGCTCCCGCTGAGCCTCACCGCGCGCCGCTTCGAGCGTTTCCCGATCCCCGATCTCTAGGAGGTTCCGGAGATCTTCAGCCGCAGCCTCGGATTCGCGGATGGCTGCGGAATAATCGGCTTCGGCCGTTGCGAGCGTACTCTCCGCCTTCGACAGAGCCGTCCTCCCGTCTTCGCGCTTTCCGGATGCGGCAGCCTCGGCGAGCTTGGCGTCGACCACCGCCTTCTCCAGCGTGTCGACATTGTCGGTTGGGGCGACAACGTCGGCGATGTCGCCCAGCTCGGCCACGAAGGCGCGCAGGGCATCTGCCCCGGGCGCCAACCCGATTGTCGGATCTCCAGGACATGCCGAGGCGATCTGTGTCCGGAGCGCCTTCAACTCGCGCTTGGCAGCGGAGGCCCGTTCGTTCCGGGCCACGCCCTCCGCATGCGACTTGATGCCGAGCGACCGCAAGGCGGAAGCGAGTTCTTCCGTCGCCGCTGCAAGATCGGCCTCAATGGACTGACCCGAACCCTGCGGCGGGCGCACGACTAGGCTGCCCGCATCACCCAACTCGAACTTGGTGGTCTTGAGGACGTCAACGCTGGTGACGTCGGTCGTCAACCCGTCAATCCTCAAAGATGCGCCCGCCCCGAGTTCGACTTCTACCTTCACAGCGCCTGCTTCGAACCGGGCGCGTGCCTGGATGGCGGCAAGCTCGAGTTCGGTAATCTCCTCAAGGTCGTCACTATCGACGGCCCCGGCGGAGTCATCAACCAGCGCACGCTCACGCTCCTCTAGCTCGGCTAGAGCTTTTCGCGCATCGATCGCGCGACGAGCGCCCGCGGCATTAGCGAACCCGCGCAATCGCGCGCGTGCGGAGGACAGTGCCTCCTCGTGTTTCTCCCTTTCCGCGCGAGCCTCGTCGAGCGCGGCGCGGAGTGATTTTTCCTCCTCACCGGCACGAGCAGCCTCAGCCTTGGCTTCGTCCCGCAGACGAGCCTTCTCTTCGAGGTATGTGCCGGCGGATCCGACGCGAGCCTCGGCTGCGTCCAATCGCTCGATCCTCGACGAAGCCGTCTTCGCGACCTCGTCGGCGCGTCCGAATTGCGCCTCCGCCGCAGTCGACCGCAGAGAGGCGGTCTCCGCGACCTTCTGGTCCGCCTCGAGCTTTTTTCGCTGCTCCGCCGCCTCTGGGTCGACGAGATCACGCTCGATAATCCTAAGCCGTGACCTCGCCGCGTCCAACTCGGTGAGAGTGTTCTCGTATTCATGGAAGTTGGTCTCGGCCGCCTGGCGGGCAGCCGTCGCCGTGGACACGCGAGCCTCTGCCACCGCTAAGTCGCCGCGCGACTTGCCCGTCGCCGATGTGCGCAGCGCTGAATATGCCGCTTCGATGCTGGCCCGGATCGCGTCAAAGCGTCGACCACCCGTCACCGCGCCGACTTCCGCCTCGAGCACTCCCCGAACGGTATCGCGCACGATGCGGTTTGGACTCTCCACGGAGAGTGCCGTCGCCTGCTCGACCCAGAGCATGCCAAGGGGCCCGCGCGTTTCGGGATCGCTGCCCCGGTTGTTGCCCCGCTCGAATCCGAGCAGCTCCTGCAGCGCTTCTTCGGCCGCATCGCTCTCTCGTCGCCCGCTCGCGCCGGTAAGTCGCACGGAGGGAGACTTCATGAACTGCTTCTCGAGCCTCCAAGTCTGCCCGTTGAGGCCGAAGCCGACAGTGACACGGGGCGCCACGTCATCACCAGTCGGGACATAGGAACGGACGAGTTCGGTCTTGGCGGAGTAGCGGATGAAGAAGGCCGCACGCAGGGCCTCCAATAGGGTAGATTTGCCCGTCTCGTTCGGCTCGACTACGATGTTCAAACCGTCGGTGAAGCCGTCGATGCGTAGCGGTTCGCGGAACTTGCGGAAGTTCTCGACCTCCAGGGATTTGAGGATCATCGCGCAACCTCCGCATCGAATCGCATCGCCTCGACATAGAGACGCTCCAGCGCCGCGGCGGCGATCTGGGCATCGGAACCCGATCCGGTAGCCCTGGCCTGTAGGGTAGCAGTCGCCCCGGCGAGCGCACCTTGGACATCGATTTGGGCGACGTCCTCTGCCGTCGGACGCGCGGTCAGGCCATCCGCGTCGAGTTCCAAATGCCGCAGTTCGTGCGCCAGACAGTCCTGGACGGCCGACGTCATCGTGACGCGGTCGGCGAGACTCACCACACCGACGAGATGGAGCGAAAGGAGCACGTCCGACAAACGCGCCTCGCTGCGGAGCGCGGCGAGTTCACGGTCCAAGTCTTCCATGTTCTCCATACTCCAGCGGCGCGACATCCAGCGATATCGACCGGTCTCGATCCGCTGCAGCTCGGGCGTTTCGTTGGATCGCAGGCTCACGCCGATGCAGCCGCCCGGCTCATCGCGCCCGAACCGGTCAATTTCAGGGGTCCCGCTGTAAGCGGTCCGGTCGCCAACCGTCAAAAAGCCATGCCAGTCCCCGAGCGCGAGGTAGTCAAGGCCCGCGGACTTGGCGCGATCCGGCGGGATCAGATTGGAGCTCTCTCCGGTGGCGCCAAACTCTGTGATGGAGCCATGTGCGAGACCGATGCGGAGTGCCCCCGGCGGCGTCGTCATATCGACCATCGCCGCGGAAGGATCGGACACCGTCTTCCGGTGCTCCAGGGGCGCCGGCAGAAGCCAAGCACCCTGCTCCATCTCAATAGGCTCGGGAGTGTCCACGATCCGGACTGAGGCAGGCGCACGCCCGCGCAGCCTGCTCCAGAGTCCACCGGCTCGCGCATGATCGTGGTTGCCCGGCATCAGCCACCAGGTGACCGACGCCCGCTGCATACGTGACAGCATCTGCGTGACGATGCGGTCGCCGGGTTCGACGTTGTCGAACACATCACCGGCGACGACGATGTGCGTGGCACCGCTGGATATTGCCGCAGCACCGAGGCGATCGATGGCATCGAGGCGAGCCTCAGCCAACGCACTACGCACCTCCTGCGGAAAGCGCCCGAACGGCTTTCCGAGCTGCCAGTCAGCCGTATGGATGATCTTGAGCGTCGCCACGAATCAGTTCCTCGTTACAGTGCCACACATGGATCACGCACCCACTGCTACCGGAGCTTGCGCCTCCGTCGGGTCCGGGATTTCCTCATCGCGGAAGAAACGCCACATGGCACGGACGAGGCTCTTCAGCATCTCGCTCTCGTGGCCCTGTTCTTTAGCACGGAGAAGTGTCTGATAGACGATTTCCGGTATCTTCTGCGCATCGTTGCTCGGATGCACACCAAAGGGTTCGCAGGCAGCAGCAAGGCACGCCGTGTGTACTTCAGGCGTGAGATCCTCCTTGAGCTTGTGCTCCAATGTCTTTTCGAAATGCGCGTAACAATCGCTGATGAGGTCGCTAGTGGGCGCGGCGTCGATCTGATCGTTCGGCTTAGCGAGCTTGCTCAAAGCAAGATCGGTTGCCGGCGTTCGTTTAGCCTCGGGTAACTGCTGGTCGCAATCCCATAGCATGAAGGTTGGAATACCCAGCTCGCGAAAAATCACATAGGGACGATCGAGATTGGCTTTGCCTTCGGTTGACAGGATGGCGATGCCGGCCGCCTCGAAATTCACGCCGAGCATCCGCGCCGTCGCGGTGAGCGCCGCTTTATCGCTTCGGCCCTCAACCAGAATCACACCGGTGGCGAAAAAGCCTTCGGCCAATTCAGCACCGAGAATGTGCAACCGCGGCATCAAAGTCTGTGCACTGAAAGTGCCAGCGGGCTTATTCCAGCCGCGTTCGAGCTTCTGCGCAACGGTGCCGAGATCCAGCGCTTGCAGGCTGCATTGCTTGAATTCACTGTCGTCACAATGCGAGCGCCGGGTAAGCCTGATCTCGTCGGCCTTCCCCATCGAAATGAACATTGGCGAGTGCGAACCGAAGATAACCTGTGTGTGGCCCTGCGCGCCAGGGAGCGTACCGCTACTCAAGCCCCGCAGCACTTCCGCGAAGTGCCGCTGTTTGGTCGGATGCTGATACAGTTCGGGTTCTTCAATTGCGAGGATAAGCGTCGGTGCCTGCGCCATGACCGCAGCCGCAGCCGCAGCGGGCGCGTCATCACTGCCGTCAACGTCACTATCAGGGGGTGCCTCGTCGCCCTCCGGCACGGCAGTTCGCGCAAGATGCTGGAGAAGTGTAAAGATGAAGGCACGCTGGAGGCCGTGACCTTGCCTGTCCACCGGTCCACCGAAGCCTTCGTCCTTGAGAAACACATCCGCCATTGGCAACGGGACTGGCATCTCGCCGACCTCGCGCCAGGCCAACGAAACTTCAGCATCTTGATACAAACCCCGCAGGTCGGCGGTGAGGGTCCCAGCGAGCGCACCGAGTTCAGGCATATTTTCGGCGGATACCAAGGCCTGGTAGGCCTCGGTCAACTGCGCCTTGAACGCTTGAACGTCCGGCCGCTGAAGGATCTGACTGCGCACTAGCAGTTCGAGTAGTTTGCCGATGACGCTCGTCTTGCCGTCCGCCGCGTCCGCTGATGCGTCGCGAACCGCCGGAATGAACACGAAGCTCGTGTGCTGCTGGAGCTTGCCTCGGCTGTTGTTCTGGAATCCGAAAAACTGACCATCGTCGGGCAGCAGCACCAACTGATCGGGATGCTCAGCCTCCCAGGTTAGCATCGCCTGGTCGACCGCTGCCGCACTGCCAGCAGTGGGAAGGTCGGCGTAGAGTGGGTTATTCTCGCGCAGGGCATTATAAGCAGCGCGCTTGGGTGTGGCTGCGGAATGAGCCCGAACAGCGACGAAGTCGGGAATCTGTGGAACGACACCATGATAGCGTCCACTTGATGGACCTCCGTCAAAAATGCGGGTGACGACCAACCTACCATCCCGCACCCGATCCTCGAACGCTGCGGCTTCTTGCTCGCTAAGCTGGTGAAAGGTTAGTTCAATCTCGATCGGCTGCCCTTGATCGCGTCCAAAGAAATCGTCAGCGTCGCAGTTTTTCGTAGTCGAGTAGAACTTCTCGATAGCCTTCAAGATTGAAGACTTTCCTGCGCCATTGCCGCCGATCAATGCGGTGTGTGCGCCAAAAACGACTTCGACATCGCGAAGTGAACGGAAATTTCTGATGCGAGCACGCTCAAGCTGCATGGCATTTTCCCCCGAGTACACCAGTTGTCGAATCCGAGCGGCGGGAATGCAAGTGCGATGAACAGCTACTCCATCAAGTCGCGCCTACCTCGCACGGCAAAGCCTTGGTCACACTGGGCGCTGAAAAGCTGCTTCCAGGATCAGCGGATCATCGTCGAAACGACAGAGAAGGGGCGCACAGTGAGTTAGTTTGATCTCGCCAGGCGGTCGACGGCGTGGAACTAACGTCTACGGGTTGCACCACCATTCTTCGCCATCGGGCCAGGGTCTGGCCAGCCTTTCGGCAATCAGGATGTCACCGATGTCGCGACCACCGATTCTGATCGTCACGAGCGTCCGCGTGCCGGTGTTGTCCGGCTCTCCATATTCGACGGTCCAGTCGTGCGAGTTCAGCAGCTCGATCACCCGATCACTGGCTCGGTGTGCCAGCGCGATTTCGGCGTCGCCACCACAGATGTGGGTTTGCGGTTCCGGGGTGTCGTAGCCTTCCATGCGCAGCTTTTCCCCGTCGATCCAGATCGTGTCGCCATCAACGAGGCAATATTCGTCGGCGGTACGGGCCTGGCCGGGAACGCACTTCGCAATCTGCGGCCGAGGCTGAGCCTTGGCAGGTTCGGGCATGCCGCCGACCGCCCAGAATAGCGCGAAGGAAAGCACGAACATCTGCCAGTGGAATGTGGGCAATGGGGGAGGACGAATTTGCATGGGCGGATCTGATCTACTTCAATCTGACTGAAGGGGCGGATCGCTACGGTTGGAGGCCAGCCAAGCTTTCACCCACCGCCCTCGCCGAGCGAGGCAGCGATGTCGCTGATCGAGCGGAGCAGAACCAGGGGATCATCCCTGGAAGGCTCGAAGCCACGCCGCCTCCAGAACTTGGCCGCCTCCCCGTCGACGGCGTTGACCAGCAAGGCCCGCCCGCCGATCAGCGATGCGGCCTGAACGCAGCGCTGGAGAGCATGCTTCACAAGACCGGTCCCGATGCCCAGCCCTGCCCATCCGGTGTCGGTTGCGAGTTGGCCGAGCAGCATACAGGGGACCGGGTTGGGCGGCTGCCCCGTCCTGATCGAACGCGGCAGAACCGAAGGCACCACACCGGTAGGCGCGAGGCCGTAGAAGCCGACCACGCGCCCAGCCTCATGCACGACGAGGACGGCGGTGAAGCCCTTCTGCTGATTGGAGAGGGCGCGTGATTTCAGCCAGTGGTCAAGCGTGGGCTTGCCACAGGTGAACTCGGACACATCGTGTTCGGCAGAGAGCGGTTCAGGACCCGAAAGGTGCAAGAGCTTACCGCTTCGCCACGTAGCCGGGCTCCCATGGCGCGGGCCGCTTCAGAACGTCTACCATCTCCGGAACGGGAGCGGCCGGACGCGCCAGCACATCCATGAACTCGGCGAAGCCCTCCGGGCTCATCCGGATCAGGCCCTGCTCCATGACGACCTCCTCGGCCGCGCGCACAGCGGCGTCGCGCACGAAATCGGTGCGCGAGCGGCCGCGCAAGCTGGCGGCGCGATCGATCATTGCGACATCCGCCTCGGGCAAGCGCATCGAGATCGGGTATTCCTTGCGTTCGGCGGTCGTGGCCATGGCGAATCTCCTTGGTCGGCATATAGCGCCTTGTATCGCGAATTACAATACGATAAGGTTGCGCCTACAGTCAATGACCTCATGAGGAGAGGCGACGAGGCCAATGATGACCGGGCCAGCGAGGGATTCCGATAGGTTATTTTGCTACGCCATGGCTCGCCAGGACACGCTGAGCTACGCGATAGCACGCTCACCCGCGCCAATTGCCGCCGAATATTCGCCTTCAATTTCCGTTGCTTATGCTTCCCTCGGGGCGAATGCTGCAAGTTATGACCTTGCGAGCCCCAGGAAACCCGGCAAAGATGACAGGAGGAGAGCGCGAAGCGCTGCTCGAATCCTTGCTGCTGGACGTGCCGGAGCTGACGTTTACGCCACGCGGCAATCCCGACCCACGCCTTCTGCGACTGGTCGGCATCCTGGCGAGGCAGGCGGCGCAGGAGTGCTATGCAGAGGAAGTGATGATGTCACGGCAAAGGAGGAAGCGCTCCTCCTGATATGGATGGGAGCCAAGTTTTGAAAGTCGCGATCTACGCTCGCTATTCTTCCGACAATCAACGCGACGCTTCCATCGCCGACCAGTTCCGTATGTGCCGTCTCCATGCCGAGAAGCAGGGCTGGCACATCGTCGAGGAGTATTCGGACCACGCGATCTCCGGCGCCTCGCTGATCCGGCCGGGCATTCAGGCGCTCATGGCCGACGCAATGGGCGGCCGCTTTGACCTGATCCTCGCCGAGGCGATGGACCGCCTCTCCCGCGACCAGGAAGACATCGCGGGCATCTTCAAGCGCATGTCCTATGCCGACGTGAAGATGTTCACCCTGTCGGAAGGCGAGGTGACGCATCTGCATGTCGGCCTCAAGGGCACGATGAATGCGCTGTTCCTGAAGGATCTGGCCGACAAGACCCGCCGCGGGCAGCGCGGCCGCGTCGAGGCAGGCAAATCGGGTGGCGGCAATGCCTATGGCTACGATGTGGTCAAGAAGTTCGATGCGAACGGCGAGCCGATCCGCGGCGATCGCACCATCAACGAATTCCAGGCCGAAGTCGTGCGCCGCATCTTCCGCGACTATGCCGCCGGCAAATCGGCCAAGACCATCGCCTTCGCCCTGAACAAGGAAGGCATTCCCGCTCCGTCAGGCGGCGACTGGGGCTTCAGCACGATCAACGGCAACCCGAAACGGGGCAACGGCATCCTCAACAATGAGATGTATGTCGGCAAGATCGTCTGGAACCGACAGCGCTTCGTCAAAGATCCGAGCACCGGCAAGCGGCAGGCCCGCCCCAACCCGGAAGAGGAATGGGTCATCCAGGAGGCGCCGGAGCTGCGCATTCTCGACGACGACCTCTGGAGCGCGGTGAAGGCGCGACAGGAAAAGAACAAGATCGCACGGAAGGAAAACGGCGAGGCCGATCTCTCCCGGATCAATACCCGCCGCCGTCCCAAATACCTCTTCTCGGGACTGACCAAATGTTCCTGCTGTGGTGGCGGCTATTCCGCGATTTCGGCGACGCTGATCGGATGTGCGACAGCGCGCAACAAGGGGACCTGCAACAACCGGGTCAACATCCGCCGCGACGAGCTTGAATCGCGTGTACTCAATGCGCTGCGCACCAAGCTCGTCGATCCGGAGCTCTTCGCCCATTTCTGCGAGGTCTTCACGCAGGAGATGAACCGCCTGCGCATGGAAGGCCGTGCGGGTATCGCGTCGGCCGAGGCGGAACTGGCCAAGGTCAACCGAGAACTGGAAAAGATCCTCGACCTGTACCTGAGCGACGCCCTTTCGGTCGACATGGTGAAAGAACGCAGCAAGAAGCTCGAGGCCCGAAAGACCGAACTGGAACAGTTCCTGGCCGAAGCCGACGAGCCGCCACCGCTGCTGCACCCGAGCATGGCACTGCAATACCGCAAGCGGGTCCAACAGCTTTACGACGCTCTGCAGGACGAAGATGAGGGGAAGCGGATCGAGGCCGCCGACACGCTGCGCTCGCTCGTGGATCAGATCGTGCTGACCCCAGTCGACGGCAAGGTGGAGATCGACGTTCAGGGCGATCTCGCTGGAATCCTTACGATTTCCACGCAAAGCAAAAACCCCGCAGCGGGTGCTACGGGGTCGCAAGTAAAGATGGTTGCGGGGGCAGGATTTGAACCTGCGGCCTTCAGGTTATGAGCCTGACGAGCTACCGGGCTGCTCCACCCCGCGCTATGGGTGTTTATTTTGAACCGGTTGGGTAGTTTTTGCGCATCGCGCTTACGAAAGCTGTTTTGTATGTTTTGAGAAGATGGAATGTTATTTGTGTGCTTGGCAGACCTGGCAGCGACCTACTCTCCCGTGTCTTAAGACAAAGTACCATTGGCGCTGGAGCGTTTCACGGCCGAGTTCGGAATGGGATCGGGTGCAGCCGCTCCGCCATAACCACCAGGTCGGCGAAGAACACAAATATGAGAAGCTGGTTGTCTTTCGTGCAGATAAATCAGCGATAAACGCTGATAAACAATAAGCACACGACTGTGTGCCGGCGCCTTTGCGCCGCCCTCTTAGGACGCCATTCACGAAGTGAATAAGGCGTGAGGGGCAAAGTTTTCATCAAGCTACGCTTGATGGATATTGTAAATGGGAGTGATCAAGTCGATCGAGCTATTAGTACCGGTAAGCTACATGCGTTGCCGCACTTCCACACCCGGCCTATCAACGTGGTAGTCTTCCACGGCTCTGATAGGGAATACTCGTTTTTAGGTGGGTTTCCCGCTTAGATGCCTTCAGCGGTTATCCCGTCCGTATATAGCTACCCTGCTATGCCGTTGGCACGACAACAGGTCCACCAGAGATACGTCCATCCCGGTCCTCTCGTACTAGGGACAGATCCTATCAATATTCCTACACCCACGGCAGATAGGGACCGAACTGTCTCACGACGTTCTGAACCCAACTCACGTACCGCTTTAAATGGCGAACAGCCATACCCTTGGGACCTGCTCCAGCCCCAGGATGCGATGAGTCGACATCGAGGTGCCAAACAACCCCGTCGATATGGACTCTTGGGGGTCATCAGCCTGTTATCCCCGGCGTACCTTTTATCCGTTGAGCGATGGCCCTTCCACGCGGGACCACCGGATCACTATGACCGACTTTCGTCTCTGCTCGACTTGTCAGTCTTGCAGTCAGGCAGGCTTATGCCATTGCACTCGACGAACGATTTCCGACCGTTCTGAGCCTACCATCGCGCGCCTCCGTTACTCTTTAGGAGGCGACCGCCCCAGTCAAACTACCCACCATACACGGTCCTGGACCCGGATAACGGGCCGCAGTTAGACATCCATATAGGCAAGGGTGGTATTTCAAGGATGACTCCACAATGGCTGGCGCCACTGCTTCAAAGTCTACCACCTATCCTACACATGCCGACACGAATGCCAGTGTAAAGCTATAGTAAAGGTGCACGGGGTCTTTCCGTCTAACCGCAGGAACCCCGCATCTTCACGGGGAATTCAATTTCACTGAGTCTGCGTTGGAGACAGCGGGGAAGTCGTTACGCCATTCGTGCAGGTCGGAACTTACCCGACAAGGAATTTCGCTACCTTAGGACCGTTATAGTTACGGCCGCCGTTTACTGGGGCTTCAATTCAAT
>NZ_CP109781.1:450000-1190000 GCF_025908475.1 Brucella sp. MAB-22
ATCGGCGTTTTGCAGCAGGTGATGCTCAGCGCCTTCGATATCCATGACAAGAACATTGATACCGTGCCGAGTGATGAACTCGTCAATATTGGTCGAGGACAATTCTATAGCGTGTTCGTATGGCCCTTGATTCTCATCCATAGATGACATCCAGAGGTCACGCCGCACATAGAAGCGGAAAGAGCAGGGCTCACCTGCAGTAAGAATCCCTTGGGAAAGCACAACATTGTTGATGCCGTTGGCATCGATTACACGCTGAGCAAGCGCTGCAGTAGACGGGTTCGCCTCGAAAGCCCAAACAGACACCCCGGCAATCTTGGCAATAATTGATGTGATAATTCCGATGCCTGAGCCGAGCTCCAGCACGCGATCTCCCGGCTTCACTGCCTTGAAAATCGAACGCGCTTCTTTGGCTTCATAGCTGCCGCTTATCAAAGCCTGCCAGATAACCGGCGAAACTTCGTCAGATGCGATCGGCACGTTAATCCCATGTACTTTCAGCAATTCCTACGCCCCAGTTCCCCAGCATTGGAGCATTGCGTCCGAACGAACGACCAAATGCGCCCCAACTTATTGAATGCATCACACGTAACTTTACGATGTGATTAGCATATGAACATAAACTGATTTTCGTATCTGATGCCAGTTGTCACACCGCTATAACGTCAGCGATTTGATGCATGACCGACCGCCTTGACGTCCTGCCCACTCCGACCATGAAGATGTTTGAGTTTTGAAGCTGGCATCGGCCTACCTATGAGGTAACCTTGAACTTGATCGCATCCCAACCGCTTCAGGCACTCGAATTGCTCCTCGGTTTCAATGCCTTCTGCAATTGTTACCATTCTGAGGCTGCGCCCGACCCCAGTTACGAGTTCGACAATCGCCAGTGCGTCCGGTCGCGTTGTCACATCGCGTACGAAAGATCGATCAATCTTGATCTTGTCGAAGGGGAACCCGCTGAGACTGCCAAGCGAGGAATAGCCTGTTCCGAAATCGTCCATCGCTATCTGGATACCCAATGCTTTTAACTGGCGTAGAGTGCTCAAGGTCTGCTCATTTTTGTCCAGCAGAACTGATTCTGTGATCTCGAGCTCCAACCGATTCGCTTCGAGGCCGCTTTGCTCCAGGGCATCGATAACGCTTTGAATGAGGTTCAGGCTGCGAAACTGAACGGGGGAGAGGTTGACTGCGATCTTGAGCGGTTTGCTCCAATGAGCAGCTTCAAGACAGGCCGTCTTGAGTACCCAATCCCCGAGTGCGTGAATAAAGCCAATCTTCTCTGCCACAGGAATAAATTCAACCGGTGAAACTGCCCCCCGGATAGGGTGGGTCCAACGGAGCAAAGCCTCATAACCGCAAATCTCACGCGTTATGGTGCAGGCCTGCGGCTGATAGTAAACTTCCATTTCACCATTCTCCAGTGCCTTCTGAAGATCGGCCTCAAATGACTTCTTCTCCCGCAAACGCGTCTGCATCTGCGATTTGAATACGCTCGCATGACCAGGCCCGAGAGCCTTTGCCTCATAAAGCGCCAAATCGGCATGTTTGAAAAGTTCCTCCGTGTCGGGTTCACCCTCGGAGATTGCGACACCGACACAGGTTCCGATTTTGATTTCCAGCTCGCCGACATGATAAGGCTGGCTGATCACGTCCATCAGGCGATCCGCAAGTTCCAGTGCTTCCTCTTCCCGTAATCCCGTGGAAAGCACGGCAAACTCGTCCCCACCCAGGCGACACACCATGTCACCTCGTTCGCCGAGCTTGGTAAGACGTCGTGCAACTGCCTGCAACAGTGCGTCGCCAACATCATGCCCAAGCGTATCGTTTACGTCCTTGAACCCATCGAGATCCAGAAGAAGAATAATGGCCGACTGGCTTCCCGTCTGTGCGGCCTCAAGCCTTTTCTCCAAATCCTGCCGGAACAGGACACGATTGGGCAATCCGGTCAGCGCATCGTGATGTGCATCGTGCTCCAGCCGAAAATTCTGCGACTGCAGTTCACCTGTCGCTTGCCGAAGATCGCTTGTCAGGCGTTGCATGCTGCCGTGCGCCCGATCAAGAAGCTTGTTGTGACGCAGCAGAAGAATAACGAGCACGACGCCGCAGAGAATGAGGCCCGCCGCCAATCCGGTGTAGATGAGATGCAACTGGCGAACTTCTGCCTGGGCAGCATCGATAAGTCCGACATCATACTCAACTGCAGATGACGCAAGCGCTGTCATCGGACCATCAAGCGCACTCATTAATTGCAGATGGATTTTGACCTCGTCTGCATCAAGTTTATCCAGCTGGACGTCAAGTGCCTGAAGAACGTCGCTTAACTTCAAAAAGAGATCGCGTCGCCGCTGATCGTTTTGAATGAAGGAGCGCAGATTGCCTTGCTGCAACAGTTCCAGTCGCCCGAGCATAATATCGAGGCGAAGCCGCACTTCGTCGCGCGTTTCTTCGTTCATATCCAGGACGTATCCAGCCAGAACATGCTCAAGCCGCATATATTCCGATACTGTCTGACCAACAGCCCAGGAATCATTATAACGGGAGAATTTCTGAAGCGCTGTCTGTCGTTCGGCAATGACATAGGCGATATAGGCCGTTGCCACCACGAAACAACAGATAATGACGCCTAGAATTCGTCTCACACTTTGCCTCTATTCAACTATCAGCTTGGCAACCTGCCACGCGGAACGTGTGTAATAGGTCTGGCTTTGGAGCTGTGGGTCGCTGTCATACGGGTAAATAATAAACAATGGTCCTTTATCGCGAACCGGCATGTAATTGCCATCTCGTTTCATGGCAAGAATAACATTGAACTTCTTGAAGTCTTCCATCGGTAACGAGCTAACATAATCGTTCAACGCTACCGCAGTCACTTTCGTTCCCTTGGCACCGACAAGCGTCATAAGCTTGTCCATCGACACGCCGTCAAAACGCACACGACCATCATACCATGGATTTGCCGTTTCTACGGTCACCAAACCCAGGGCCTCCAGCATATCCCGATCAAATTGCGCTGTATCGTCAACATTTGTATTCGAAATATTGCCGGATATGACCAGGATCGGCTTACCCGTCGGTTTGGCCAGCGGTTCAGCAGCGGCCCCGGATAGCCAGACGAAAGGCAAGAGCAGACAGGCAAGGACTCGAATTAGTTTCATTGCATTTCTCCATGATAAATTAGAACAATAAAGAGAATTGCCTAAATCAACGTGAAGATCGCATGAGTCTTGTATTTTTTCATGTTCTTATGCAATAAAAATGGAATATCGGCGTCAAGCTTGCCGCAACGTAACTTCAAACGACCGCAGTTAGTGAATTACCCTAATGTTAGATCGTTTTTATTGGATAGTAACGCTTTTAATATGCCGTATCAGCTGAGCACTAGGTCAATCAGGCTCAATTCGTGCTGTCAAAAACAAAAAGGACAACGTGATTGACGCTGCCCTTTGGAGAAATTGGATAGTTATTGTCTCTTCAACCGACTAGTTCTCCGCCGGTCATTGGCTCAGGAACCCCGGTTGTGCTCGGAAAACTGATAGGCAAACCGCGCAAGACTCGCACTGCGAGGAAAGCAAAACATTCAGCTTCTACAGCATCGCCTCGCCAGCCGAGCGCTTCGACAGGCACGAGTTCCACCTCGGCGCGCTCGACCAGCATATGCATCATGGTTGGATTGCGACGGCCACCGCCACTGACTGCAAGCCGCTTCGGCCGACGCGGCAAAATATCCAGAGCCTTCCCCACCGCCGAGGTCGTGAACGCGGTCAATGTCGCCGCGCCATTTTCCTCGTTCAGGCCGTCGGCCATCATCTCGGTAAAGTCGAAGCGATCCAACGACTTGGGATACGGAGCAATCAAATAGGGGTGCTTGAGCAGTTCGGCGAGCCGGTCTTCGTCTACCTTACCTTTTGCTGCCAGTGCCCCATCGCGGTCCATTTCGCCCAATCCCCGCTTTTTCATAAAGTCATTGATAGGCGCATTGGCTGGACCGGTATCGAATGCCACAAGCGCATCATCACCATCCCACCAGGTGATGTTACCGACACCACCGAGATTGAGAATCGCAGTATTACCACTCGCATCGGCACTGCGCAGCAAGGCAGCATGATAGACGGCCGCAAGCGGAGCACCCTGCCCGCCAGCCCGAATATCTGCCGTCCGGAAATCATAAGCCACTTTAGTAGCGAGCAGTTGGCTCATAAGCCTTCCATCGCCAAGCTGCCTTGTATCACCAAGCCTGCCTGCCTGCGGTGCGCGATGTAAAACCGTCTGCCCGTGGAAACCGACAACGCCGATATCCGCCATCGACAGCCCGCTTTCCTCGACCAGTTCGCGCACTGCCGCAGACTGCGCGCGTGTCAGCGCTTCCTCTGCCTCAGCAAAAATCGCAGGTTCCGCACCTTCAAAATTCCAGACGCGAGCCTCGGCCTGCGCCTGTTCGAGAAGATCACGAATCCAACGCGGATAAGGTTTCAACGCGTAAGCGCCGAATTCTGCAATGGTTTCGCCATCAGTTTTCAACAGAGCAACATCGATGTTTCCATCAAGAACGGTACCGGTCATCAGGCCAACGGCCCATATTGGCTGCATAGACGTCTCCTATCCCAATGAAATTGCGTCGCCGACACCCTGACGCAGCGCCAGAATACCGCTGTCAAAGTGACGTGTCGGATGAATACGATTGGTGAGCAAGGTCCATGCCCTGCCCGCTTCAAAATCAATCCACAAGCCGGTTCCCGTGAAACCGGTATGCCCGATTGTATCCTTCGAATTGAAATTGCCCCCCGACCAACCGTCATAAGGCCGTTCCCAGCCATGCGTACGGGTGGCGGATAGTGGTTGGCGCATGTGTTCGATAACGTTTTGCGATGCACCCGTGCCGTCAAGCAAGCCAAGCGCAAAATCAAGTATGGACGCAGCCGTACCGAACAGACCCGCATGCGCCGCACCCTGCAACGCTGAACAATTGTCGTCGTGCACCTCACCGCAGAGTACACGATTGCGCCAGGTGCAATCTTCGGTAGCGGCACTAATCTCCGGCTCCGCGGAAAAGGCAAAGCCTTCGCCGGGGTCCATCTCGCGAATGGTCTTGCCGTATAATCTTTCCATCGCAAAACCGAGCAGAATGAAATTGATGTCTGAATAAACCGGCGCGGATTCTCTCCATTCGCGTTGCAATACGAACGCGCGCAACAATTCCGGATCCCGTCCATATGTGTAGATCGGTTCGACCGACGGAAATGGCGTCTGGTGGCCGAGACATTCACGAAAGGTGACTTTGCGCTCCCAGGCATCATTATCATATTGCCGAAGATCCGGAAGCAACGTGATCAATGGTGCATCGAGGTCAATGACCCCTTCCTCAGCCAGCGTAAGGATGCGAGGTGTCGTGAAAATCACTTTGGTCAGCGAGGCGAGATCGAACCACGTATCGGTTGTCATCGCGCGCCGGGCCGGAATGATCTGCGCATAGCCAGTCGCCCGGACAGCCCGGTTCCCGGAGAGATCGACCATTCCGAGCACCCCTCCCGGAATACGGCCTGAGTCGCACGCACCTGTCAGAAGGCTGAAAGCTTTCTCAAAGCGAGCCGTAAAAGCAGTATCGACGGAGTGGCGGACATTCGGTTCTGCCATGATAGTTATGCCTCGGCCCGGGCCATGTGATCATGGCCATATGTCTGCCAGTTTGCCGGTGCCGGCTCATATCCCAGCGGGCGTACGAGTGAAGGCACTTGTCGCGTATCGAGGGTAAAATGCTCGTTGCGCCGATCAATACTTGGAACGGCAGAGATCAGCCGCTTCGTATAGGAGTGTTTCGGTGCAGAAAGAATGGAAGCGGCATCGCCAATTTCCACGATCTGCCCAGCATAAACGACGGCGATGCGATGCGCGATACGCTCCACCACCGCCATATCATGCGACACGAACAGATAGGCGAGACCACGTTCCTTCTGGAGATCGATCAACAGCTCCAGCACTTTCGCCTGTACGGATACGTCGAGAGCTGAGACGGCTTCGTCGAGCACCAACACTGAAGGATTCAGCATCAAGGCGCGGGCAATACAAAGCCGCTGCCGCTGCCCGCCGGAGAACTCGTGCGGATAGCGTTCCAGACTGTTTGCAGGCAGCCCCACCCGGTCAAGCAACTGCAGCATCTTCTGTCGTGTTTCCGGCCCGTCGCGCCCGCCAGCAGCTATGACCGGCTCAGCAAGAATGCTATCGATACGCAGACGAGGATTAAGCGATGCATAGGGGTTTTGAAAAACCATCTGCACAGAAGATGAATTTCGAGTATCGGCGGTATCTGCCACACCGACTTCAAGCTTGCCGCGTGACGCTTTGACGAGCCCGAGAATCGCACGCGCAGTCGTCGACTTACCCGAACCACTCTCCCCTACGACCGCCAGTGTTTCGCCCGGAACAAGATCGAAATCGACACTCTCCACGGCATGAACTGCACCAAGTCTGCGGCCAAGAATGCCGCCCTTGACGGGGAACCGGACTGTGAGCCCTTCCACAGCCAGAATTGGGTTCGTTCCGGGTTTGGCTGCGCGTACGTTATCCGTTCGTACCGCCTTGCCGCTTTCAAAATGTGGCACAGCCTTCAGGAGATGCTGCGTGTAAGGATGCTGAGGCTGATCGAGAACGACATTCAGTTCACCTTGCTCCACTGCCTCGCCGTGTTGCATCACCATGACCTTGTCGGCCATACCTGCGACCAGACCAATGTCATGAGTGATAAAGATCATCGCCATGCCGGTTTCGCGCTTCAGCTCTGCCAGAAGTGCCATGATCTGTGCCTGTACCGTAACATCGAGCGCTGTGGTCGGCTCGTCGGCAATCATGAGGCGCGGATTGCAGGCAAGCGCCGTTGCAATCATCACCCGTTGCAGCATACCGCCGGAAAGCTGGTTCGGGCAGTATTTGAGACGCCGTGCAGCATCCGGAATGCGTACGCGATCAAGTGCGTCCTTGGCAGCGGAAGCTGCCTGCTTGCCGGTAAGTCCACGGTGAAGGCGAAACGATTCCTCAATCTGTGTCCCGATAGTGAGCACTGGATTGAGTGACGTCATGGGCTCCTGAAAAATCATGCCGATTTCCGCGCCACGGACTTTCGTCAGCTCAGCTTCATTCGCAGTCGCAAGATCGATGGTGGTACCGTTCGCGCGATTCAGCTCGATCGTTCCATCGATAATGTGCCCGCCGCCAAAATCCACAAGGCGATTGATCGACAAGGCCGTTACAGATTTACCGGAACCGCTTTCCCCGACAATCGCCAGCGTTTCCCCGGCGGCAAGATCGAAACTCACACCGCGCACAATCTCATTAGCTTCAGGATTGCGCCCGAAACCGACACGAAGGTTTGAGACGGACAGAAGCTTGTTCATGCCGCTACCCTCCGCATTCTGGGATCGAGAATGTCGCGCAGAGCATCACCCAGAAGGTTGAAGCCAAGTATACCGATCATGATCGCCAGTCCCGGAAATGCCAGCAGCCATGGCGCGGTTTCCATGAGATTGCGCGCATCTGCCAGCATGAGACCAAGCGACGAAGCCGGCGGCTGCGTGCCGAGACCGAGGAAGCTCAAGCCTGCTTCAGTCAGCAGCGACCAGGCAAGCGCCAAGGTGATCTGGACGGTCAGAGGCGCGATCAGATTAAGCAGCAGATGGCGCGAAAGGATGTAACGGTTGCTACTGTGGAACGTACGCGCTGCATCAACAAATTCACGTGTTTTGATCGACAAGGCCGGACCACGCACAACCCGCGTAAAAATCGGGGTGTAGACGATGGCGATGGCGGCGATACTTGTTCCTGTTCCCGGTCCGACAACGGCAATGATCAGAAGCGCAAGCAAGATTGCCGGAAATGCCAGAAGCACGTCCATGACGCGCATGACAGTTCCATCCCACCAGCGCCCAAACCATGCCGCAGTCAATCCCAGAACGGTGCCCGCGATGGCGGCAATTCCGACCGCAGAAAAGCCAACGATGAAGGATTGCGCGATGCCTGCCATCAGGCGGCTCATGACGTCACGACCGAACAGGTCAGTTCCCATCCAGTGGGCAGCACTTGGAGGACGCAGCCTGTCTATCCGGTACTGCATCAACGGGTCATGCGGCGTAAAACCGAAATACCCCAGAAACGCGACGATCAGATAGATCAATACGATGAGCCCGCCGATACGGCCACTCGGATGAGCAAAAACGGAACGCAATATCCGCATTAGTTTTCCCCCAGACGAATGCGCGGATCGAGCGCAACGTAAAGAAGATCAACAAGCAGATTGACCATCATGAAGTTGAACGCGATGAAGAGAATACTACCCTGTACCAGCGCATAGTCGCGCTGCAATATGGCATCCAGCACCATGCGTCCGAGCCCCGGCAGAGCATAGATCTGCTCGACCAGCACGGCTCCGCCCAGAAGGTAACCAAATTCTACACCACTCAGCGTCACCACAGGGATGAGTGCGTTCGGCAATGCGTGTCGCCAGATGACAGAGCGGGCCGAGGCACCCTTGCTGCGGGCAGTGCGAACATAATCGTCACTTAGAACATCCAACATAGCCGAACGCGATATGCGTGTGACCGATGCCGCAAATGCACAGCCGAGCGTTATGGCGGGCAAAATCATCTGTAGAAAATTCTGCCACGGATTTACCCATAGTGGCGTGAATTCGCCCATAGTCGGCAACACACCGAACCCTGCCGAAAGAATATAAATGAAGAGGAGACCAAGAACGAAGCTCGGCGTCGACTGCCCGATCATTGCAAAAATGCGGACCACCAGATCGGACATTTTTTCGTTGCGCGTTGCTGCATAAACCCCGGCCGGGAGGCCGATAAGCAAGGCAATAATCATCGACATCAATGCCAGCTGCAGTGTCAGCGGGAAGCGTTCCAGAATAACTGTCAGAACTGGCTTCCCGAATGTGACCGAGACACCCAGATTACCTTGCACTACGTCACCGAGCCAACGCCAGTACTGCGTGGTCCAGCTTTGGTCGATACCAAAATATTGCGCCAGAGACTGCCGCTGTTCCGGCGTCAGCAGCCCTGCTTCCGTTCCAAGCATAGCCGTAATGGAATCACCTGGAACCATACGGATCGCGACGAAGACAAGGATCGACACCCCCAGCATAACCAGGGGAAATGTCAGCAGCCGACGTGTCAGATAATTCATGTCAGATTACTCACGGCCTGCCGTCAAGGAAGGCACTGGAAAGCCACGCCTCCATATTGAAGACGTGGCGGATTTCATGACGTCACTGCCCGATCTGCAGCTTGGTTACGCCGAACAGCGAACCGGTAGCGCGAGGCTCAAAACCGGTAACGTTCTTCTGGTAGGCGACATAGTTGTTGGCCGTATAAAGCCATATCCACGGAGAAACTTCCGTTATGTGCTTTTCGAAGTCAGAGAAGATAAGCTTGCGTTTTTCAGGATCAGTCTCGGCTCTTCCCTTTTGCATCAGATCGTCAAGCGTATCGTCAATATACTGTGCGACTTTCTGCAGGTTACCCGCCTTTGTCCAGTAACGGCCATACATCGTGTAGGGATCAGCCGAACCACCGTTAAGCGCCACCGCCATATCGAAGTCGCCCTTCAACCACGTATCGACATAGACGTTGAGTTCCATCATGCGGATATCGAGCTTGATGCCGATTTCGGCGAGTTGCGACTGGAGAACCTGGGCTTCGGCTGCAGCGGTTGCAGGCTCTCCATTTGCAGCAATGATAGTTGCCGAAAAACCATCCGCATAACCGGCATCCGCCATCAGCTTCTTCGCTTTTTCGACATCGCGCTTGTAGCAGAAGAGCGTGTTTGGATCGCTCGCATAGGCGGGCATTGTCAGCGGGCCCGTTACCTTGCCTTCACCGAGCAAGGCTGTATCGAGCACATCTTGACGATCAACGGCACAGGAGATTGCCTGACGCACGGCCAGTTCCGTCATCGGCTTGCGCGACGGGTTCAACTGCAAGACATGATAAGCAAGAGCCGGAGTGCGCACCAGTTCCAGAGCGCTTTCGTTCGGCACCATCGTTGCAACCAGAGGGTCGTTGAGGAGCGCAAAGTCGATCTGCTTGGCGCGAAGCGCCGCAAGGATTGCTGTTTCGTCCGGCAGAACACTGATATCGATCCCGTCGATCGCTACTTTACCGCCCGCCCAGTCGGGATTGGCTTTCAGCACTTCCTTGGAATTCGGTTCCCAGCGCTCAAGGATGAATGGACCCGACCCAATAGTTTTCGTACCTATAGTTCCCGCCTTGATCTCGCTTTCTGGAACGACCGCCGCATTGATGCTGGCGATTGCAGCCAATAGCGGAACGTCAGGCTGGGAGAGTTTGAAGACGACCGTTTCAGCATCCGGCGTTTCAATAGCAGAAATGGAACCGAAATTCGCACGCGCGACGGCGCCTGTCTTTTCATCCAGAATGCGCTCGAAGGAGGCCTTCACATCGGCTGGCGTTACCGGCTGACCGTTCTGAAATTTCGCATTCTTGTCGAGCTTGAATGTGAGAACCTTTCCGCCTTCGGAAAATTCCCAACTTTTGGCAATGGCAGGCGCGATCTGAAGGTCGGAACCAAGACGGACGAGCGGCTCATAGATGAGCTCGAGCAGACGAATCGATGAAAATGCTGGCTGCTTATGCGGATCGAGACCAGTGGCATCCTGCGACCAGGCCATTCGGAGCGTCGCGGCAAAAGCCGTCGAAACACCTAATCCACCAAAGCTTCCAATGCTCAACGCTATTGCGGCCGCGCCTGCAATAAGGCTTTTCTTGAAACTCGCTCCCATTTTCTTCCCTCGCAAATGACTGCAATGCTAATGTCCGACTGCTTCCCCGCTTCGGCTCACGCTTTATTGGCATTTATTGCCTGTCTAAGAAATCCCCCAGCATTCTTTAATGCCTTTCTTGCCTCATCCACTGGCATTCCGGTGATCGTGATGAGGATTGCAAGCTTGACCTCATTATCCGTCAAAGCGAGAACGCGTTTTGCCTCCCCCGCCCCGCAACCGGTTGCCTGCATGACAATTCGCGATGCCCGCGCGACAAGCTTATTGTTGGTGGCACTGACGTCCACCATGAGATTCTCGTATGTCTTCCCTATTCGGATCATGCTCGCCGTCGTCAGCATATTAAGAACGAGCTTCTGCGCCGTACCGGACTTGAGCCGCGTCGAGCCCGTCAGTATTTCAGGCCCAACAACTGGCGATATCGCGATTTCAGCCATGGTCGCAATGGTCGAATCGGGATTGCAGGAGAGCGCCACGGTCGTAGCGCCGATCGATTCTGCGTAGGCGAGACCGCCTATTACATAGGGCGTTCGCCCGCTAACGGCGATTCCCACGACAACATCGTGCGAAGTCAGACCTATGTTGCGCAGATCAGATTCCCCGAGCGACGGATCATCTTCTGCCCCTTCGATTGCATGTTGCAATGCATCCACGCCGCCTGCAATCAGCCCGATCACCATGCCTTCCGGTACGCTGAAAGTCGGCGGACATTCCGATGCATCGAGAACGCCAAGACGTCCGCTTGTTCCTGCGCCCAAATAAATCAGCCGACCGCCAACCCGAAATGCGTCGACGACCTTATCGACGGCCTGGGCGACCTGAGGCAGCACTTGCTCAACAGCGGCGGGAACCAGATGATCCTCGTCGTTGATGCGGCGTACGATAGCAAGGCTCGACAAGAGATCGATATCCATCGTGCGTGGGTTTCGCTCTTCAGAAACCAGCCTATCCAGTTCAGATAACAACGCCTGTTCCGTCATGCCTCTGCCTGCTTATCGAGCAGCGTTCAAAACGCGCCGCCTTATGGTTAACAAATGTTAGGATTATAAATTCCATCAGTCAATCAAAATAAGGAATAAATTATTCCTTATTTGCAGAAGCCATGTTTCGCGCAAGAATGATCGCACCGGAAACCGCATCACCGTCGGCAGGTTTCAACCGTCTGCGGACGTCTGGCGCCAACCACGGTTCAAGTGGGGTAGCAAGCCCGCCAAGCAAGGTCACGCGCGGCGCCCCCTTTTCGAAAAGCGCGCGCACGATAGTATCTATGTGGCCCGCAGCCGCCTGAACGATACGGCGTGCCGCTGCATCTCCCTGGTCCGCATGACGCATGACCATAGGCGCCAGAGACGCATATTCTGTAGCGGTTGCGCGGTCCATCCACGCCACAGCGTCCATCGGGGCCTGATTAAAGCGCTCCATAACCTCATAGAGAAGCGGCGTACGCTCGATCCGATCATCATAAGCCTGAAGGGCCTGTTGAATCGCTGACAGCCCCAGAAAAGCACCGCTGCCCTCGTCGGAAATTGGAAAGCCGTAGCCTCCGACGCGAATGTCGATACCATTCACGAAGCCGAGACCAATTGAGCCGGTCCCGGCAATAACGATAGCCCCATCACTACCCGAATGTGCACCGAGACACGCGCCTTTGCCGTCACTCATGAAATGAATACTCGAAAAGGGATGCTGTATAGCCTGAAGTGCTTCGAGCGCACCTTGCCTGCCTATGCCCGCCAGCCCAACGCCTGCATGTGTTCTGGCCAACTCTTCAGCACCCAGGCCCGCCTCGCTGATTGCTGCGTCAAACGCACGTGCGATGGATTCCCACGCCTTGTCTATCCCGAGCCGTGTAGTTGCCGGGCCAGACAATCCTTGTCCCAGCACATTGCCGGTCTCATTTTCCAGCCGGGCTCGACAGCCCGTACCGCCGCCATCCACACCAAGATAGAACTGATCTTTCCCAACCCTGTCCGACATCATTCTGACAGCCGTTCTATATCTGCACCGCAAAGCTTCAGTTTGCGGTCAAGCTGTTCATATCCACGATCCAGATGATAGATGCGATTAACGACAGTTTCTCCCTCGGCCACGAGTGCTGCAAGAACAAGTGATACGGACGCCCGCAAATCCGTTGCCATAACCTGTGCGCCATGCAGCGGGCGCCCGCCGCGTACCAGCGCAGTTGTCCCATGCAGTTTGATGTCGGCACCAAGCCGCATCAGTTCCGGCACATGCATGAACCGGCTTTCGAACACCGTTTCGCGAATGAGTGATGCTCCTTCGGCACAAGCTGCCAGTGCCATGAATTGGGCCTGCAGATCGGTCGGAAAACCAGGATAGGGCTCTGTCGTCAGATCAGATCCACGCAAGGAACCGCTACGTGAAACAACCAATCCGCGATCACTTGGCCAAACGCTGACGCCCATCGTTTCAAGCATCTGCACAACAGACGCGAGATGTTCAAGACGGGCATGCGTGAGTTCGAGCGTGCCGCCTGTAATGGCGGCGGCAACAGCGTAAGTTCCGGCCTCGATACGATCCGGTATGCCGTGGTGGCGTGCAGTCCGCCAAGATGTATCGCCCTGGATCAGAATGCGATGCGTACCCGCTCCTTCAATCTGCGCACCCATGCCCCCGAGACATTCGGCAAGGTCGCCAATTTCCGGCTCCCGAGCCGCATTCAATATTTCCGTTTCGCCACGAGCGGAAGTTGCCGCCATCATCGCCGTCGCCGTCGCACCAACGGAAGGCGCTGGCAAAACAATCCGGCTTCCGATCAGGCCGTTATCAGTCGAAGCCACGATCCAGCCGCGATCAATGGAAACATCTGCGCCAAGTGTTGCGAGCGCTTTCAAGTGCATATCCACGGGACGCGCACCAATGGCACACCCGCCCGGCAAGGAAACACGAACCTTGCCCAGTCTCGCCAACAAGGGTGCCAGCACCAGAACAGTCGCACGCATTCGCCTTACAGTGTCATAAGGAGTTTCTCCTCCGACAACATCCGTGGCGGTTACTGTCGTCGAGTGCGGCGCGCGGGAGACCTGTGCCCCATGTGACTGCACGACATTGAGCATGTTTTCGACATCACTCACCGCTGGGAGGTTGGTAAGTTCAACAGGGTGAGGGCTTAACAAGGAAGCCGCGATCTGAGGCAGCGCGGCGTTTTTTGCACCGGAGATATTGACCGCTCCCTGCAATGGTCGTCCACCGACAATTCGCAATCGTTCCATGTCTCTCCACCATGTCCTCTCTTGCGGATTGTTAGCTCATTCCATAAATTTTAAAAGATTGGAATTTTATATTCCAAATCAATTTCGGTTGTCTTATGAGGCAAGGCAACCGAATATCGAGCCCTCCGGCGCCGGAATGGGGAATAATCGCGCATGTCGATCCTGCAAAAGATCAACGCCAAACTGAACGAATTGACTGTTGCAGACCGAAAGATCGGCCAGTTCATCGTCGATCATCCAGAACAGGTATTGAAGCTTTCCTCTTCCGCGCTCGCGGTCGCAACCGGTCGGAGTCAATCCAGTGTCGTCAAGTTCAGTCAGAAGTTCGGGTTTGACGGCTATCAGGAACTTAAACTCGCCGTCAGTGAGGCGCGCGCCAAGGAATGGCAGGTTCCGGCAGGCATGGTCCATGGCAGCATTGAGACCGGGGACAGCTATATCACGGTTCTGCAGAAGCTTATCGGCAGCAAACTGCAATCCATGCAGCAGACGATTTCCGCCAACAATGAACAAGGTATCGACGGCGCTTTGCAAGCCCTGATCAGCGCCCGGCGTATCCACCTCGCCGGCGTTGGCGCATCGTCACTCGTCGCACGCGATTTTTCTTACAAGCTGATGAAGCTCGGTCGCAATGTGATGCACGACAGCGATAGTCACATCCAGATGGCCAATGTTTCCACATTGCACGAGGGTGACGTTCTGTTTGCCCTTTCCTATTCCGGAACGAGCATTGAAACCCTTCGCATTGCTGAACAGGCTAAAAAATGGGGAGCGACTGTGATTGCCGTCACAGGCCTCAACGAGAACCCGCTCAATAAGATTGCCGACATTCGTCTGTACACAGTCGCAGACGAAGAACGCGTTCGCTCATCATCGATCACCGCACGCGATGCACAACTGGTTCTGACCGACTTGCTTTTTATCCTGTTGTTCCAACGACAGCAGGATGCCAATGATTATGTACATAAAAGCGAAGCGGCAGTGTCTTCGCTGAAAATATGAGTAGTAAGATCAATCGATAATAGCTGCGGCGGCGAGGCTCGCGAAAGCGGCAACAAACGCCACTGCGACAGCACCGACCTTTGTGAAAAGATTGAACGTGTCGCCAGGCGTTTCACGGTTGGACATGTTGAGATAGACCAGCGCAGCGACGATGATGACAATCGAAAAACCGAAAGCGGAAACCCACTGCCATATCTCGGACATGAAACCTCACAAATGCTGAACTCATTTTGAAACTGCGCGAATTATATCAAAACATTATTACTACAGTGTGATGTCACTTAATGTTTCACATTCAAGCCTGCAATGTACCATAGGACGTTTGGTCCGGTAATCATCAATTTGTGATCGCTTGCCTCTCTCATGCAGTTGCAGGAATGGTCTCGCATCTGTCGCAATAAATGCTGAAAAACGAACTCCACATCGTGTTACGCCGTTCGACCTTGTAGTCCTGCACTTTTGAACACAAGAGCAGAGAGATTACTTTCAGACGGCGCAAGCCGTGATATATCTGGCGACAAGCGAGCCGCTTTCAGACACAGGCTTGCGCACAAACAAAATCACAAAGGTATACATTATGACTTCACCGTCATCTCCTCCGCGGATCGAACAGGAAGAGCGCCTGGAACGACTGGCATTGTTGCAAGGCAAGTTGAGAGAGCGCGGGATTGGCGGCCTTCTGCTCGGGCCAACGGCAAGTTTGCGTTATTATACCGGGCTTGTTTGGCACATCAGCGAACGTTTTCTGGGTGCCCTCGTCACACCGTCGGAAGTCATTTATATCGTTCCCGGCTTTGAACAGAGCCGCGTCGAAAGCCTGCCGCATCTGCCAGGAGAAATCCGTGTTTGGCAGGAGGAAGAAAGTAGCGCAGCGCTGATAGCATCACTCATTCCGGCAAGCGCTACACTTGCCGTGGACGATGCCATGCCGCTGTTCGTCTATAATGCCCTTAAACAGGAAATCTCGCCGGAGCGCTTGCTTGACGGCGGCGAACTGATCCGTGAACAGCGCATCTGCAAGTCAACCAATGAAATCGCTATTATTCAGCACGCGATGGATCTGACGCTTGAAGTTCATCGCCGGGCGCATGCGCTGATTAAGCCCGGCATTGCCGCAAGCGAAGTGGTGCGCTTTATCGATGAACAGAACCGTGCCCTCGGCGCCGCAGGCGGCTCGACATTCTGCATCGTCTCGTTCGGAACGGCGACTTCGTTGCCACATGGCGCAGATGGCGAACAGTTCTATCAGCCCGGTGACGTTATCCTTGTGGATACCGGATGCCGTATCGATGGCTATCACTCCGATCTCACGCGCACTTACATGCTGGAAGAGCCAAGCGCAGAATTTTCGCGCATATGGGCGATTGAACGCGAAGCGCAGCAAGCCGTTTTTGATGCGGCAAAGCTTGGTGCGGCCTGTTCAACCCTTGACGATGCGGCACGCGCTACGCTGGTGAAGCATGGATTGGGACCGGACTATGCGCTACCCGGCCTTCCGCATCGAGCCGGTCACGGCCTTGGTCTGGAAATTCACGAGGCCCCATACATCGTTCGCGGCAATTCGCTCCCGCTCGCTGAAGGCATGTGCTTCTCCAACGAGCCGATGATCGTAGTCTCGGACCAGTTCGGTATTCGTCTGGAAGATCATATCCATATGACGGCGACCGGACCAAAATGGTTCACCCAACCAGCAAAAGGCCCAACCGAACCTTTCACATAATGCCGTAACTACTGCTATCGATTGCCGGGTATTCCCGCCCAGCTTTCCGATTGCTTTTCGCCAATACCGATCAGATCAATGGCTCGCGCCGCGATCTGATCGGCTACTTCATCGACCGATTGGGGTTTGAAGTAAAAGGCCGGAACCGGCGGCATCACAATCGCGCCCATTTCTGTCACCGTGCACATGTTGCGCAGGTGGACCAGATGCAGCGGCGTTTCCCGCGCGATCAGGACCAGCCTGCGCCGCTCCTTCAAATGAACGTCCGCAGCGCGGGTTAACAGACTGTCGCTGTGCCCCGTTGCGATCGCCGCGAGCGTCCGCATGGAGCACGGCGCAACGATCATACCGGCCGTTGCGACTGATCCGCTTGCAATCAGTGCACCTATATCGCTGACGGAATAACTTCTGTGCACCAGCCTGTGCAGAAGCGCATAGCCGTCAGGACCCAGCTCGTGGCGCAATGTTTGCTGCGCTGCGTCCGATACGACCAGGTGGCTCTCGACATCGTTTAAAGTGGAAAGCTGTTCCAGCAGTTTGAGCGGGATGAGAGCGCCCGATGCGCCGGAAATGCCAACAACAACCCGTTTCATCGCATGCTTTCCTTAATCAACCCAAGCTCGCCCCACATTGCATCCACGCGGGCGATTACATCGTCGCTCATCTTCAGCACCGCACCCCATTCCCGGTCAGTTTCCGCACCGATTTTGTTGGTCGCATCAAGTCCAAGCTTCCCGCCCAGACCTGAGCGCGGCGACGCGAAATCGAGATAATCCACTGGTGTGTCGGTAAGCGTGATGACATCGCGACTAGCATCGAAGCGTGTGGCAAGTGCCCACATGACGTCATCCCAGTTACAAACATTTATGTCGGGATCGACGGCGATTATGAGCTTCGTGTAACTGAACTGTGGCAGCATCGACCAAAGCCCCATCATCACCCGCCGCGCCTGACCGGGATAGCGTTTGTCAATCGAAACGACTATTGCCCGATAGGAACACGCCGCCGGAGGCAGCCACAGATCGGCGATTTCCGGGAATTGCTTTCGTACAATTGGCACGAACAGCTCGTTCATCACTTCGCCAAGTCTTGAGGGTTCATCCGGCGGGCGACCGGTATAGGTCGAAAGATAGACTGGGTTTTTCCGCATGGTTATCGCTGTCACCTGCATGACCGGAAATTCCTCGACACTATTGTAATAGCCCGTGTGATCACCATAAGGCCCCTCTGGCGCTGTCACTGATGCGGAAACTCGCCCTTCCAGAATGATTTCAGCGTTAGCGGGCACGGAGAGCGGCACAGTGTACGCATCAACGACGGAAGGCCTTCGTCCAGCAAGCAGGCCCGAAAAGGCAAGTTCGCTCATCCCCTCAGGCAAGGGCATAACGGCTGCAAGGATTGTCGCCGGATCGGCCCCGATAGCAACGGCAACCGGCATATCCTCGCCTCGCTTTTGCCACATGCGGTGATGACGCGCACCGCCGCGATGGGCGAGCCAGCGCATGATCAACTTATCCCGGCCAAGCTTCTGCATCCGGTAAATTCCGACATTTACGTCGGATGGATCGTCTGGTGCCCGTGTGATAACCAGCGGCCAGGTAACAAGCGGCGCAGGCTCTCCCGGCCAACACCACTGGATCGGCAGTAGATCGAGGTTGACTGCTTCGCCTTCCAATATCGTCGCCTGCACCGATGCGCGTCGGACCTGCCGAGGACGCATATTCAATGCTGCCTTTGCCAAAGGCAGCTTGCTCCATATTTCCCCTGCTGAACGGGGCGGCTTTGGTGCACGCAGTTCCGCAAGCATCTCGGCAAGATCGGGAATTTCCTCGACGGCACGACCAAGTCCCAATGCAATACGTCGTGCGGAACCAAAAAGATTGGCCACGAGTGGAATTAAATGTTGATGACCGTCTGCATCGACCGGTTGTTCGAAGAGTAATGCCGGACCATCCACTTCGAGCACACGCTTGTGGATTTCTGTTATTTCCTGGACGAGCGAGACCGGACGTTTGATCCGAATGAGATCGTTGCGCCGTTCAAGCTCCGACAAAAAGCTTTGCAGGCAGTCGTAATGTGACGGAAGAGAGCGAGCCGTTTTCATGCCCCTAGTTTTGAATATCGAATTCTTTCGCCGTCTTTGATCTGAATCAAACTGTCATTGTATTGAATCGCCTAGTTCTGAACTCACCTTGTAAAGCTCACCGGAGCTGAGTGATGATGAAGATACCTCCGGCTGTGGCTGTTCCAGCCCGGCTTGTTCCGCCTTTTCTGATCGCCCCTTTTGTCTCGCGCATTTTCTTTCAAGTAATGCGCGCGCATCCGGGCCTCTTCGAGCGTCTCGGAGACTATGCGACGAAGCGGTTCCGTTTTCGCCCGTCCGACATACCATTTGCTTTTGTGATCGAGCCGGATAAGCCGCGCATCACAATCGTGCGCGACGACGAAGCGACAGAGGTCGACGCAGGCATCGAAGGACCGCTGGTTATGCTGCTCGCGCTTCTCGAAGGTAAGCTTGATGGAGATGCGCTGTTCTTCTCTAGGGATATTACCGTGACGGGCGACATGGAGGCCATGCTGGCGCTTCGCAATGCGCTGGATGACTGCAATATAGACCTTCCATCCGACCTCGGCACAAGTGCCGGACCGTTTGCCCCGATGGTCCGCGGCATTGCAAACTACGTACGCAGCAAGGCCCTCGGCAAGGAAGCTACCGGATGGAACTGATTTGTCCTGCAGGAACGCCATCGGCCTTGCGTGAAGCAGTGGGTGCTGGAGCGGATGCCGTCTATTGCGGCTTTCGCGACGAAACGAATGCGCGCAACTTTCCAGGCCTCAACTTCAGCCGTGACGAACTACGCGACGCAATCCAGTTCGCCCATGCTCGTAAAACGCAAGTTTTCGTTGCCATCAATACGTTCATGCGCGCAGGCGATGAGCACATTTGGTATCAAGCTGTAGACGATGCGTCCTCCCTTGGCGCAGACGCAGTCATCCTCGCCGATTTCGGGCTCATGGCCTATACTGCCGGGAAGCATCCGACACAGCGGCTCCACGTATCCGTACAGGCTTCCGCTTCCAATGCAGACGCAATCCAGTTTCTCGTCGATGCATTCAAGGCTAAGCGTGTCGTGTTACCACGCGTTCTGACCATTGCCGATATTGCGAAACTCGGCCGCAAGATCGGCTGCGAAATGGAAGTATTCGTGTTCGGTGGACTATGCGTGATGGCAGAAGGACGATGCTCCCTGTCTTCCTACGCCACTGGCAGATCGCCCAACATGAACGGCGTTTGCTCACCGGCCAGCCACGTCCGCTACCGGCAAGACGGAGAGGAACTCGTCTCCGAACTCGGCGATTACACGATCAATCGTTTCCCTTTGGGCGAGCCCACCGGCTATCCGACACTCTGTAAAGGCCGGTTCAATATCGCAGACGATCAAGGTTATGCATTTGAAGATCCAGTTTCACTCGATGTCATGAATCATATCGATGAGTTGCGAGCGGCAGGCGTCTCAGCGCTCAAGATTGAGGGTCGCCAACGCGGCAAGGCTTATGTTGGTGAAGTCGTCTCCACACTGCGTCAGACACTCGCAGCAAGTCCCGAAAGCCGCGCCGCCCTTCTGTCCCGCCTCCGTCTGCTGAGCGAAGGCCAGCAAACGACTTCGGGCGCTTACGACAAACGCTGGAGATAGATATGTCAGCACCCAGCCTCAGCCTTGGTCCCGTTCTCTTCCTGTGGGACGGCCCAAAATGGCGGGATTTTTATTTTCGTATCGCCGACGAAGCCCCGATCGACCATGTCACCGTCGGTGAAATCGTCTGCTCCAAACGGTTCCATTTCCTGACACCTTATATGGATGCTGTGATCGAGCGGCTGCAACGCGCAGGAAAAACGGTGAACGTCGGTTCGCTGGCGCTCGTCATGCTCGAGCGAGAAGCAAAACAGGTCCGTCACACGATCAAGGAGGCGACACTGCCGGTGGAGGCAAACGATCTGTCGGCACTGGGGCTGTTGTCCGGTGTGCCGCATATAGTCGGTCCACTGGTCAATGTTTATAATGCTGCGACCGCGAAGGTTCTTGCGGCCCGTGGTGCACAGTCTATCTGCCTGCCGCCAGAGTTACCAATCAGTTCAATCCGGGAAATCGTCAAAGCCGCGCCTGAGATTGCGTTTGAAGTATTCGCGTTCGGACGAGTGCCGCTCGCCATTTCAGCTCGTTGTGCGCATGCGCGATCCAAGGGCCACATAAAGGACAACTGCCAATTTGTATGTGGTGAAGAGCCCGACGGACTGCCAGTCAAGACCCTGGATAGCCAACCATTTCTGGCACTGAACGGTGTGCAGACGCTCTCTCATACCTGTCAGTCACTGATTGAGGACCTGCCTGAGCTGCAAGAAGCAGGGATCAGGCGTTTTAGACTGTCACCGCAGGACTGCGATATGGTGGAAGTAGCCCATATCCATGACGAGGTGCTAAACCGATCTATCAGTCCCGACGACGGCATTGCGCGCTTGAGAACTGTCTATCCGGGCGTCCCGCTCTCCAACGGGTTCTTGCATGGGAACATCGGGGCTGCATGGATCAGCCGTCAGCGGTCGGCAGCTGCAAACTAGATCGAGACGTTCTTACTTCTATCGGAAGAACTCTAGCTCTCGCCTTCGGCAATCGATTTCAGATGCCGGAGGTCGCGAACGAGCAACGATTGTCTGCCACCTTCCACCCAGCCCTTCGTCTGCCACTGGCTGATAATACGCGAAACCGTGTGCAGAGTTGTTCCGGTCAGTTCAGCGATATCCTGTCGCGAAACCGGAAAATCGATACGCACACCGCCACTTTCTTTTACCCCAGCTTCACGAACAAGTCTCAGCACTGCATGTGCCACACGGGGTTCGACTTCTTGCGTAGATATCTCTCTGATGCGATTGTGCGCGGCATCCAGCCTGCGCCCGATCATCTGCATCGTATTGACAGCGAGTGCAGGGCTGCGCGCCATGAAATCAGTCATCATTTCCATCGGCCAGGCAAGGACGGAACTATCGACCGCAGCCAGAGGCGTACCGGGATAGTCTTTACGCCCCAACGCTACCGCGAAGCCGAAAAGTTCTCCGGGATTGACGACCCGCACAATAATCTGCTGCCCATCGGCGGTAACTTGCATGACTTTCAAGCGCCCATGCAATAACACAAAAAAGTGGCTTGCATCGTCACCTTGATTGAAGACGGCGGTTCCTTTCGGAACAGCGCGCCGAGTAGCCAGACCAAGAAACTGATCAAAACCCGCATCATCCATGCCGGCAAAGACCGACAGGGAGCGGATCTGTGTTTTATCAAGGGGGGTAGCCATCACATCCTCATTGCCAGACCGTCGTCTGGCAAAAACTTGGCGTCAATATCAGCGGGTTCGCTGGCATCGTTATCAAACCAACCCCGTAATGAAAACATCAATCACGCTTTCTGAAGGTCGAAGCGTCAATTGCAAGCTTTTGCAGGCGGGCGTAGAGACTGCGCCGCGGTAATTGCAGCAGAACTGCAGCAACCCCTACATCACCGTTGCAACGATCCAACGTCGCGCGAATAACGCCGTCTTCAAAACGGTCCATCTGTTCCGACAGCGAAAGCGGACTGGGCTCCGTAATTGGATCGTGGCGCAATCCCAACACGACCTGCTTGGCATAATTGCGCAGTTCGCGGACATTTCCCGACCATTCGTCCGAGTTCAATCGTGCTTCCATTACAGCGTCGATCGCAGGCCGCGGTTGGCTGAACTGTGCTGCCGCTTCGTCAAGAAAATAGGAGAAAAGTAGACCTATATCCTTCCGCCGCTCTCGCAAAGGAGGAATACGGAGCCTGACTGTTTCAAGACGATAAAACAAATCGGAACGAAAGCGACCGCAAGCCACAGCTTCCTCCAGATTGCCTTTTGCAGCCGCAATAATCCTTAGATTGACAGCGCGCGGTTCTCCAGTAAGTGAGGGCAACTCACGCTCTTCGACAACACGCAGCAGCTTGCCCTGAACGGACGGTGACATGCTATCGACTTCATCGAGAAACAATGTGCCGCGATCCGCGTCGGCTATTCGTCCGCGCTGAATGCGGCTACCAAACAGAACCTCATCGGCAATGACGTCGGGCAAGGCGGCACAATCGATGGCAACAAAACTGCGGGCGTGACGCGCGCTCCAGCGGTGCAGAAGGCGAGCCACCAATTCTTTTCCGGTCCCAGTTTCGCCTTCTATCAACACATCGACATCGACACTGGCAAGCTGGCGGATCGTGTCACGCAGTCGCATCATCACCGGCGTCTCGCCAAGTAGGGGATAATCCTGCTCGGCATTTGCCGCAGCCCGGCGAAGGCGGCGATTTTCCAGCACCAGCCGACGCATTTCCAAAGCGCGGCGTACGCTCGAGATCAGATGATCGGCAGCAAAAGGTTTAGCTATGAAGTCAAACGCGCCCTTTTTGAGAGAAGCGACAGCCATTCCAATGTCGCCATGTCCAGTCATCAAAATAACCGGCAGTTCCGGGTCACGCGCCAGCAATGCTTCCATCACCGCATGTCCATCGACCCGCGGCATGCGGATATCGGTCACAACGATGCCCGGATAGTCAGGCGTCAAACTGGTCAAAGCGGACTGACCGTCACCGTGCACTTCAATATCAAGTCCTGCGATTTCAAATGAATCGGCCAAGGCCGTGCGAAATGCTGCATCGTCATCGACCAACATCACGCGCAAAGGCTCACTTTCCGTCAAGGCCACCCTCCTCTTTCGCCCGCTTCAAGGTTGCCGCAAAAGCTGCACCGCCAAGCTGCGATGGAACGACGCGCAGCGTTCCTTCTAATTCGGTCATGAGGTCTCTCGCGATGCCCAGCCCCAGACCGAGGCCATCCGCTTTTCCTGTAACAAATGGGCTAAAAATCTCGTCAGCCAATTGGGGATCAATGCCAGGGCCGTTATCGTCCACGACAAGGGAAATCTGGTCGCCTTCCTCGCGGACGCTGACCGAAACACGTGGATTCTCGATATTCCTCACTGCATCCAACGCGTTCTGCAGCAAATTTACAAGCACCTGCTCTGATCGGACGCGGCAGGCAAGTATCACCAAGTTGGAACGCTCGGGTATATCCAGTTGAACCTTGGCGTTGCGGAACCGGTCTCCCATTAGCAGCATTGTGCCATCCACAAGCTCATTCAGAGGGAGCGAACGAACGACACCGCTGCGACGGCGCGCAAACCGGCGCATTTCCTGTGTGATAGAGCCTATGCGCGCTGTCAGTTCCACAGATGTATTGAGGTTTTGGGCGACCTTATCGAGCTTGCCATGTGCTAGATGATGCTGTGCGTTTTCGGTGAGCGTCCGAATGGTCGCGACGGGTTGGTTGATTTCATGCACCAGCCCTGCGGTGATCGATCCGAGGGAAGCAAGCCTGTTCGCCTGAGCAAGCTCTTCCCGCGCATCACGAAAGCGTTTGTCAGCCAGTTCACGTTCCGCCATTTCCGCGCTCAACGCTGCAGTGCGCTCTTCAACTGCAGTCTCGAGTTCGGCACGATAGGCTGCCGCACGCGCTGCGCGGCTCACTCGCCAGTAAACGGCACCGGCGATCACGACAAAAACGAGCATAGCTGACACCGTTATCAGGCGCGCAAGGTCGTTGGCGGCGCGCAGAGCCCGCCCCATAGGCTCGATATGAACCAGTTTCAGAGAAGTTTCGGCAATCGACTCGTCGACCGCAACTAAATACTGGCCGGACGGCCCAATCATCATCCCATCCGGCGCAAAACGATAATTGCTCGGCTTCATATCCGCAGCATTGAACTGTCCACTCTCGATAATCTCTGTGCGTTCTGTAGTTGATATCGGCTGAAAGGAGCGAAGGTCTTCGGCCTTATCGGTGGAGGCCAGTATGATCCCGCGAGGATCCACAACGAAGGTCTGGCCGGGGTCATTTGCCCATGTTTGCACCAGTCTGTGGAATTCAAATTTGATGACGACCACACCAACCGGATTAGCCTGATCACCGATGCGCCGCGCCAGAAAAAGGCCGAAACGCCCACTCAAATCACCTATGGCATAATATTCTGCCGAACCTCCTGCCATCGCGCCCTTGAAATAAGGCCGGAAATCGTAATTGCGTCCGACAAAGCTCTCCGGCGTATTAGCATTCGATGACGCGATAACAGTTCCGTCACGAGCGATCACATAGATGATTGGCGAACCGATCTGATGTGCAAGAAGTTCAAGCTTTTGGTTCAGACGAGTGGTCGCGTCCTCCGATCTGCCAGCAAGCACATCACGCAGATCGCTATATTCCTTCAAAACCACAGGCAACAACCGGAACTTTGCCAGTTCACTGTCTATCAGGCGGGTCTGTTGACGCGCTACAAGCGTCGCATTTTGCCGAAGACCATCAAGCGCCTCGTTTTCCGCCCACAGCCGGGCGGAAAACCACACACCGATTGCCAGTAAGAAAGCGAGGGCAACCAAAAGGAATTTTGTAATCTTCGATGGCACCTTCATTTGTGCACATTTATGCAAATTCAAACGAATAGTCACGCAGAATCTTGCACAAGATCCGCACGAAAGTAAATCGAAATCTGCAGAAAATCATTTAATTTCAATATTTTAATCTTTTTAAATTCGCTCTCTGGTGATCATTGTTCAGCTACAGCATGTTAGCGCTACTTCGAAAAAGGGAGTTTCGAAGGGAGGAGCTTAACCGTGAACCGCATCAATATAGCACCCGCATCGCAATCACTTCCAGAGCCGCTCTTATCGGCCGGGTCACTGATATTGCGTGCTCGACGCTGAAGCGGAGCGCGAAGTGAGAATATTCACCAGCGCCAAACAAGCCTTCTCTCACGAACCCAAGTGGAAGTGCAGAGAGACGAGTTGATGGCGACGGAAAAACACCCTGAAACCGTTTCGCTGATCCGGTTCCACAATAAGGGGTGAAATTCAAAAATCCAGAGATTGGAAGGAGCAACCCATGGTCTCAATTACAAGTGAACGGAGTGAAGTGCAAAGCACCAATAGCCGCCTGAAATCCATCATCGGTGGCTCGACCGGCAATCTGGTCGAATGGTTCGACTGGTATGTTTACGCAGCATTTGCGCTCTATTTTGCACCGCACTTCTTCCCGTCTGAAAGCCAGACCGCGCAGCTCATGAGTGCTGCCGCAGTCTTTGCAGTCGGCTTTGTCATGCGCCCCATCGGTGCGTGGATCATGGGTATTTACGCCGACCGCAAGGGTCGCAAGGCGGGTCTTGCGCTGTCCGTGACGCTGATGTGTGCAGGTTCGCTCATCATCGCACTGACGCCCGATTACCAGACCATCGGCCTCGCAGCCCCAGCCCTTCTCGTGCTCGCACGTTTGATGCAGGGCCTGTCAGTCGGCGGCGAATATGGCGCCAGCGCCACCTATCTGTCGGAAATGGCAGGCAAGGATCGTCGTGGCTTCTTCTCCTCGTTCCAGTATGTCACGCTCATTTCAGGCCAGCTTCTCGCAATCTTGCTTTTGATTGTGCTTCAGTCGACCATGGAGACCCCCGCACTGGAAGCCTGGGGCTGGCGTATTCCGTTCTTCATCGGTGCATTGCTCGCCGTTGTCGTGTTCTGGCTGCGTCGCGGCCTTGCGGAAACCGAAAGCTTCAAGAACGCCAAGACCAAAGACACTCCAAAGTCCGGTTTCTGGACGCTTATCAAGCATCATCCGAAGGAAACCGCTCTCGTCATGCTTCTGACTGCCGGCGGTACGCTCGCATTCTACGCTTACTCGATCTACATGCAGAAATTTCTGGTGAATACGTCCGGCTTCAGCCGTGAAGTGGCAAGCCAGATCAATGCCGTGACCCTTTTCATCTTCATGTGCCTGCAGCCCATCGCTGGCGCTTTGTCAGACAGGATTGGTCGTAAGCCATTGATGATCGCGTTCGGCGCCGCAGGTGTTCTTTTCACCTATCCGATTTTCACGACGCTAGAACAGACCCGCGACCCGATCACGGCTGGTCTGCTGGTCATGGGTGCGCTCATCATCGTCACCGGCTACACCTCCATCAACGCTGTGGTGAAGGCGGAACTTTTCCCGGCGCATATCCGTGCACTCGGCGTAGCCCTGCCCTACGCACTGGCCAACACTCTCTTCGGTGGTACTGCCGAATATGTTGCACTAAGCTTCAAGAATGGTGGTTGGGAACGCGGGTTCTACTGGTATGTCACCATCATGATTGGCATTTCCCTCATCGTTTATCTGCGTATGCGGGATACGAGCAAGGACAGCATGATCAAGGAAGACTGATACCGCCTCCCAAGCGACAAAATGCCGGACTTAACCGTCCGGCATTTTTATTCCTCCTGTTGTACTGTCCGAAACCGCCCAGGGCTTTGCCCCATCCATTTATGGAAGGCGCGATAAAAGGCGCTCGGCTCACTGTAGCCAAGTTCGGCAGCCACCTCCGCCACGCTCAACCTGTTTTCCTGCAAAAGCCTTTCAGCAATAACGAACCGCAACTCGTCCTTGATCGTACCGAAGCTCTGCCCCTCCCCGCGCAGCCTGCGTCGCAAGGTCGGTACGGACATGCCAAGTCCCTTCGCGAGCTCTTCAAAAGAAGGCCAGTCTGTGATTGGCAAAGCATTCAATTGCGCGCGCACCCTTGCGGAAAGATCATTATCATGACGATAGCGGATCAGAATATTGGCGGGAGCTTCTCGTAAAAAACTGTCCAGCGCTACATCGCTGCGAATAATCGGCAGTGATAGATAAGACGATGAAAAAACCAATCGCGTCACCGGCTGGTCGAACAGGACCGGTGCTCCGAAGAACTTGTGATAGTCCTGACGGTGGACCGGTGCCGGACAAGCAAAGTCGAGTGTCCGCAACGGAATACGTCGCCCGATCAGCCAGCAGACCACACCCATCAGGATCAGCCAATAGGCACGATAAGCAAAGGCAGGTCTCGGGTGCCCGGCATCGGTCAGAACGACATGGGCCATGCCATCGCGGATCCGCAATTCGCCCCGCGGATCATCCAGCACTACATTGAGAAACTGCAAAGCCCGTCGCAAAGCCCGTTCCAGCGTGCCAGCATGCAGCACAGCATGACAAAGCAGATTGAAGCTGCCGGGGCGCATCGGCCTTGCAGCCAGTCCAAAGAATTCGTCGTTGATCGTTTCGGCAATCAGCCACCACAAACGACCATATTCCACATTAGTGACGGGTTCTGTCACTGTCTCCGGCAGGCCGATCTCCGCCATCAGGGCAGCCGTATCCATGCCCCGGACACGCACGCTTTCGAGCGCGTCCTCAACGAAGCCCGGTGCAATATTATGGCGTTCCATGGTTTCTCTATATTGCAAAATCGATCACATATTAATGCATCTAATGTCATTGTTTGCAATGCGTGACGCGTTAACCTTTAGGCATGGTTGGCCACGAGGAGGTGGCGGTCAGGGAGGTTATACTGGATGACTGAAACGTCCGTTTCAGCGCGATTGATGCGTTATGATGATGCCGTCGCGCAATTTCGCATCGAAGATGCCATTGCAAAGCTTCACGGCAATCCTGAAACAGGCATTAATGCCTGTATTGAATGCTGCGACCGGCATACGGGTGATAATCGCGTAGCCCTGCGCGCGATTGCAGCCAATGGCGAACTTTCCGAATTTACCTTCGAGAACCTGCGCGATATGGCCGCTCGTGTCGGCAATGTACTGAAAGATGCAGGTGTCGGCGCTGGTGACGTGGTCGCCGGCCTGTTGCCGCGCGCACCAGAACTCATTGCAACCATTCTCGGCGCATGGCGTATCGGCGCTATTTATCAGCCGCTTTTCACCGCTTTCGGCCCCAAAGCAATCGAACACCGCCTGAAAACCAGCGGCGCAAAACTGGTCGTCACCAACACGGCCAACCGCTCCAAGCTGACAGAAGTTGAAAACTGCTCCAAAGTCGCAATCGTGCTGGCATCCGGCGAAGACTTGCCAGCCGGCGACATCGATTTTCGCGCGGCGGCGGCTTCTGCTTCAGTTGACTGCGCGCCGGTGCTTCGCAAGGGCAGCGATCTGTTCATGATGATGTCGACTTCCGGCACCGCTGGCCTGCCCAAAGGCGTACCGGTCCCGCTTCATGCGCTAATGGCGTTCGGTGCCTATATGCGCGAAGCCATCGGCCTGCGTTCCGACGATATTTTCTGGAATATTGCCGATCCGGGATGGGCCTATGGCCTTTATTATGCCGTGACCGGGCCATTGCAGCTTGGCATGGCAACCACGCTTTACGAAGGTGGTTTCACCGCCGAAAGCACCTACGACATTATCGAGCGTCTTGGCGTCACCAGCCTTGCCGGTTCGCCGACTGCCTTCCGTCTGTTAATGGCCGAGGGACCGGAAGCTGCGAAACGGGTCAAAGGTCGCCTGCGTGTGGTGTCGAGTGCCGGAGAACCGCTTAACCCGGAAGTCATTCGCTGGTTCGACGCATATCTTGGCGCACCGATTTACGATCATTACGGCCAGACCGAACTCGGCATGGTGGTGAATAATCATCACGGCCTTGAACATTCCGTTCGACACGGTTCGGCTGGCTATGCAATGCCCGGCTATCGCATCGCCGTTCTGGATGAACAGAGCAATGAGCTCGGTCCTAATCAGCCCGGCATTCTTGCCGTCGATATTGCAAAATCGCCGCTTCTCTGGTTTTCCGGCTATTACAAGCAGGAAACACCAGCCATTGCGGACGGTTACTATCGCACCGGAGATACAGTGGAATTCGAGCCGGATGGTTCGATCAGCTTCATAGGCCGTGCCGATGACGTAATAACATCATCAGGTTATCGCATTGGACCCTTCGATGTCGAAAGCGCCCTTCTTGAGCACGTAGCCGTCAACGAAGCAGCGGTCGTCGGCGTACCTGACCCGCAACGAACGGAAATTGTGAAGGCATTCGTTATCCTTGCCCCCGGTTTCGAAGGTACGCATGAACTGAAGGATGAGCTGGCGTTGCACGTGAAGAAGCGACTCTCCGCCCATTCCTATCCGCGCGAAATCGATTTCGTGAACGAGCTTCCCAAGACACCAAGCGGCAAAATCCAACGGTTCCTCCTGCGCAAGGCGGAAATCGACAAACAGCAACAGACGAAGGCCTGAGGACAAGATTATGCAGATTAAGGATCGGGTATTTCTGATTACTGGCGCAAGCTCTGGCCTCGGTGCAGCAGTTGCGAAAATGGCCGTCGATGCCGATGGCAAAGTCATGCTTCTCGATGTGAATGCGGAAGCTGGCGAAGCGCAGGCCAAGATGCTTGGTTCGGCGGCAAACTTTCATCACACCGACGTCACCAGCGATGCGGATGGCAAGGCTGCCATCGCGGCTGCGCTTGAAGCCTTCGGGCGTGTCGATGTACTCGTCAATTGTGCCGGTGTGGCACCCGGCGAAAAGGTTCTCGGTCGCGATGGCGCCCATAAGCTGGAAAGCTTCACGCGCGCAATTTCGATCAATCTGATTGGCACATTCAACATGCTGCGCCTTGCTGCCGAAGCCATGGCAAAGAACGAGCCCGGTGAAGGCGGAGAACGTGGCGTCATCATCAACACGGCGTCGGTTGCAGCCTTTGACGGCCAGATTGGGCAAGCTGCCTATTCCGCTTCCAAGGGCGGCGTTGCTGCCATGACCTTGCCTGTGGCGCGCGAGCTTGCGCGACATGGCATCCGCGTCATGACCATTGCGCCCGGAATTTTCGCCACGCCGATGATGGCGGGCATGCCGCAGGAAGTGCAGGATGCCCTCGGCGCTTCCGTGCCTTTCCCGCCTCGCCTCGGTCGCCCGGATGAATATGCGGCTCTTGCCCGCCACATCGTGGAAAATCAGATGCTCAACGGTGAAGTCATCCGTCTGGATGGCGCACTTCGCATGGCAGCAAAGTAACGAGGAACAACTATGTCCAACAGCGATCCTATTGTCATTGTCGGTGCTTCCCGTACTCCCATGGGCGGCTTTCAGGGCGATTTTGCCAACGCCCAGGCGACCGATCTTGGTGCCGCCGCCATTCGCGGCGCACTTGCGGGCGCGGGTCTTGCACCGGAAGCGGTCGAAGATGTCTATATGGGCTGTGTTCTGCCTGCCGGTCAGGGGCAGGCTCCGGCACGACAGGCCTCAATCAAAGCCGGATTGCCGGTTTCAACCGGCGCGACGACGGTCAACAAGATGTGCGGCTCAGGCATGAAGGCAACCATGCTGGCGCACGATCTGCTGCTGGCAGGTTCTGCCGATGTCATCGTGTCCGGCGGCATGGAGAGCATGACGAACTCCCCCTATCTGCTGCCAAAGGCACGTGGTGGGTATCGTATGGGACACGGCCAGATTATCGACCATATGTTCCTCGATGGGCTTGAAGATGCCTATGACAAAGGTCGTCTGATGGGCACCTTTGCCGAAGACTGCGCGGAAGCTTACCAGTTTACTCGCGAAGCTCAGGATGAGTTCGCCATTGCCTCTCTGACACGTGCGCAGAATGCTATCACGAACGGCCTTTTCGCCGCCGAAATTACCCCCGTTTCAGTGAAAGCTGGACGTAGCGAAGTTGAAATTTCCATTGATGAACAGCCCGGCAAGGCGAAACTGGACAAAATTCCGACCCTTCGCCCGGCATTTCGTGACGGCGGCACCGTGACGGCCGCCAACTCCTCCTCGATTTCGGACGGGGCGGCAGCGCTTGTTCTCATGCGTGCTTCCGAAGCGGAAAGGCGCGGCCTCACCCCACGTGCTGTTCTGGTCGGCCATGCAACCCATGCCGACAAGCCAAATCTCTACCCGACCGCCCCGATCGGCGCCATAAACAAGCTTTCAGCGAAAATCGGCTGGAACCTGAAAGATGTCGATCTCTTTGAGATCAATGAAGCTTTTGCGGTCGTAACCATGGCGGCCATGCGTGATCTTGATCTACCGCACGACAAAGTCAACATTCATGGTGGCGCGTGCGCCCTTGGCCACCCCATCGGCGCGTCAGGGGCGCGCATACTTGTCACCCTGCTTTCAGCCCTCGAAACCCATGGTCTGAAGCGCGGTGTTGCTGGCATATGTCTGGGCGGCGGCGAAGCGACTGCGGTTGGTATCGAGAGGATCGTCTGATGCTCTTGAGCGATACGCAGGAGCAGATTCGCGACGCCGCCCGGCAGTTCGCGCAGGAACGGCTCGCGCCGGGTGCCGCCGCACGTGACAGGGAACACGCTTTTCCACGCGCCGAGCTCGCGGAAATGGGCGAGCTTGGTTTTCTCGGAATGCTGGTGCCGGAAGAATGGGGTGGTTCCAATCTCGGTACGGTTGCCTACGCTCTGGCGCTGGAAGAGATTGCTGCTGGCGATGGGGCATGTTCGACCATCGTTTCAGTCCACTCATCCGTCGGCTGCGTTCCGATCCTGCGCTTCGGCACCGAAGAACAGAAAAAACGTTTTTTGCCCAAGATGGCTTCAGGCGAATGGATTGGCGGGTTCGCGTTGACCGAACCACAGGCCGGCTCGGATGCGTCTGCGCTCAAAACCCGTGCACGCCGCGACGGCGATCATTATGTGATCGATGGCTCCAAGCAGTTCATCACATCAGGCAAGAACGGCAGCGTGGTGATCGTGTTTGCCGTTACCGATCCATCGGCAGGCAAGAAAGGCATTTCGGCTTTCATCGTGCCGACCGATACTCCGGGCTACGAGGTTGTTTCCGTCGAGCACAAGCTCGGCCAGCATTCGTCGGATACCTGTGCGCTCGCTTTCACCAACATGCGCATCCCAGTAGAGAACCGACTGGGCGATGAGGGCCAGGGCTACAAAATCGCGCTTGCCAATCTGGAAGGCGGACGCATCGGCATTGCGGCGCAATCAGTCGGTATGGCTCGCGCAGCGTTCGAAGCTGCATGTGCTTACGCCAAAGAGCGCATTACATTCGGCAAGCCCATTATCGAACATCAGGCTGTCTCTTTCAGGCTCGCCGACATGGCAACGAAGATTGAGACAGCCCGTCAGATGGTTCTCCATGCAGCTGCGCTGCGCGAGGCGGGCAAACCTTGCTTGACCGAAGCATCAATGGCCAAACTCGTCGCCTCCGAAATGGCCGAACAGGTCTGCTCCGCCGCGATTCAGATTCATGGCGGCTACGGTTACCTTGCTGATTATCCGGTTGAGCGCATTTATCGCGATGTTCGCGTGTGCCAGATTTACGAAGGCACCAGCGACGTACAGCGTCTCGTTATAGCGCGAGGATTGTGACGGTCACCTGCGATAGTGTTTGCAAGTCACGGTGAAAATCGGCCAAAAGATCGCGTGCGGATACGAGGTCTATCCGCATGCAGAATGTGAGGTCCGATGACTGTTCGCCCGATTGTAAGCTATCCGGATAAACGACTGCGCGCTGTTGCCGAGCCAGTCACCCAATTCGACAGCGATTTGCAGGAACTAGGCACCGATCTTCTCGATACAATGCGCGCAGCACCGGGCATCGGTATCACCGCGCCACATGTCGGCATATCGAAACGTTTGGTGGTTTTAGAACTACCTACCGAGCTAACCCCGAAATTCTATGTGAATCCGGAAATAGTCTGGGCTTCGGACGAAAAAATCCATCATCAGGAAGGTAGCGTTTCGATGCCGGGCGTAGTCGACGACGTCGAGCGCCACGCCCGCATCAAAATTCGCTATCAAGACCTGAGTGGCACCGAGCAAACCGAGGAATCGGAAGGCTTGCTCGCAGTTTGCCATCAGCACGAAAGAGACCAGCTCGATGGTATTTTCTGGATTCAGCGCCTTTCGCGATTGCGTCGAGACCGCCTCATCAAACGTTTTGAGAAATCACAGCGCCAGAGATAGTTGGCGCTGCGAAATACACTCAATAGAGCAAACGGGCCCGGATTGTGCCGGGAATTTCGCGAATGGCTTGCAAAACCGTTTCGCTGGCCTCACCGACGCCGTCTGCTTCCATCACAAGATAACCCACTTCGCCATCGGTTTGCAGAAACTGACTGGCGATGTTGATGTTATGCGTCGAGAAAACATTCACGAGGCTGTTGAGGATGCCCGGGCGGTTTTCATGCACGTGCATGAAGCGCGTACCCGTGGGACGCGGCGGCAGTTGGACTTGCGGGAAGTTGACAGCGCCCAGCGTGGAACCGACATCGGAATATTCGACCAGTTTTCTGGTGACTTCCAAACCGATACGTTCCTGCGCTTCTTCTGTCGATCCGCCGATGTGCGGTGTGAGAATGACGTTCTCCAGCCCCTGAATCGGGGAGACAAACCTGTCGTTGTTGGAGGCTGGTTCAACCGGGAACACGTCAATGGCAGCGCCTGCAAGGTGACCTTCCTGCAGAACCTTCGCCAGAGCCTCCAGATCGACAACCGTACCGCGCGCATTGTTGATGAGAAAGGCTCCCTTCTTCATCTTGCGCAGTTTCGCTTCGGTAATCAGCTTCGAAGTCGACTTGTTGGACGGCACGTGCAGGCTGACGACATCCGAAATCTTCAGCAGCTCATCGAGGCTCGCAGCCGGTTTGACATTGCCATATTGCAGCTTGTCGGAAGTATCGAAGTAGCGCACAGTCATGCCGAGGCTTTCGGCCAGATTGCCGACCTGCGAACCGATATTGCCATAACCGATAATACCAAGCGTCTTGCCGCGCACTTCGCGGCTGCCGTTTGCCGTTTTGTCCCAACCGCCTGCATGTGCGGAGACGGAGCGTGGGAAAATCCGGCGCATCAGCATGATGATTTCGCCAATCACCAGTTCTGCGACCGAACGGGTATTCGAAAATGGTGCATTGAAGACCGGAATGCCGCGCTTGCGTGCAGCTTTCAGCTCAACCTGATTAGTCCCAACCGAGAAGCAACCGACTGCGATCAGGCGGTTAGCCGCAGCAAAAATCTCTTCAGTCAGCTGCGTCCGCGAACGAATTCCGACGATATGTGCAGACGAAATCGCTTCAATCAGATCGGCTTTATCCAGCGCCTTCGGCAGATGCGTGACATTGGTGTAACCGGAGGCTTTGAAGTAATCGACGGCCGTTTGATTGATGCCCTCCAGTAGAAGAACATTGATGCGGTCGCGTGCGAGAGAGAGACGTTCAGTCATTTTGGGGATTTCCAGGCTGTAACAGCAGATAGTCGGTTTACGACATGAATGAACGCACAGCCGTCGTCAACAGGATGGACTGAAAGATTTTACCCCGATTGCAGATTCATGAAGAAAGTGAACGGAGCAGTGTCTTTTCAGAAACCTGAGCGGGCCTATCTGAATATCATGGCACATTACGAAAGCTTGCATTTGACTCATCTGCCAGCCGAGCCAAAGATGTCCTTAATGATAGCAACCAGAGGAATGCTCCCGATGAGTGAAACGATCACCCTTGATACGCATGAAGCCATTCGGGACTGGGTGGCCGCTCGCAATGGAAACCCGGCTTTTGTCAGCACTTCCATAGACCCCGATGCAGTGCCCGTTTTGCGAATTGTTTTCGAACCGGAATTCGTCGCCGATGTCGAACGACCCTTGGATGCTGGCGGTCTTGAGGTCGTGGAATGGGAAGACTGGTTTCGCGTGTTCGATCAGGAAAAACTGGTCATGCTGGTAGCCCACTCAAAGCCGGGAAAACTTGATAATTTCTACCAGATCCTCCCGTCCTGATTGCTATTTAGACAATCATTTAATGCCTGTCAGGTGGGCCGGCTTCGAACCAGCCCGCCTGATTGACAATTCAGCTTTTCAGTTTCTTGCCGACGGTTTCTGCGACCAGAGCCAGTGAAATGGCGCCTGCGTCGGGATGGCCAATGCTCTTTTCTGCCAACGGTCTTGCTCGACCGAGTTTCGGAGTAAGTGGAGCTGTCGCTTCCGCAGCCACCTTGGCGACTTCAGCGGCTTGTTTCCATGCATCAGCAAGTGGTTTGCCCGATGCAAATGCGCTTTCAAACGTTTCCACGAAAGGCACGAATGCATCCACCAATGTCTTGTCGCCGGGTTTCGCGCGGCCGAGGGTTGTTACGGCATCAAGCGCGCGCCTGCCACCGCGAACGACTGCACCATCATCAATGTTACCATTGTCGGAAAGCTCTGCACTCCACGAGCGCAACAGAAGCCCCCACAGAGCTCCGGAAGTCCCTCCGGCCCGGTCGGCCCAAGCATCGCCTGCAACAGCCAATACACTCGCGGACCCGGCCCCAGCCCTGACAGCCTGATCAGCTGCATCTTTTGCAGCTGCAGAGCCACGTCGCATGCCCTGCCCGTGATCGCCGTCGCCGGCGAAGGCATCAATGCGGCCCAGTTCTTCTTCAGCCTCGACCAACACGTCGGCGACGGCGTGCAAAATATCCTGAATGCAAACGCCACCGGCACGCCCGGCTTCATCCGCCTGAGTAAAATCGGGGGCTGCATCCTCGTTGGCAATGACATTGTTCGCAGGCTCGACTGCGATCGCTTCGCCGCGACGTAGAACCGGAGTATCGCAAGCTGCTGTCCAGTAGCGTTCGAGTTCGTCATCGAGCCAAAGAAGGGTCAGTGAACAACCTTGCATATCAAGACTGGTGACAAATTCACCCGCTTCCGGTGCTACGGTATCGAGACCAGCTTTTTCCAGCAGCGACGCGATCGCCGTCCACAGGACAAACAGTTCTTCGTATTTGGTCGCACCGAGGCCATTCAGGATAACGCCAACTTTTTGCGTTCCTTTTGGACGTTCCGCAAGAAGTTTCTCCACCAGCAGGCTTGCCAGACCGGAGGCAGGCAGGATCGCCTCCTCCTTGATCCCCGGCTCGCCGTGAATGCCGAGACCAAGCGCCATCTGGCCTTCCGGTACGGTGAAGAGCGGGTGCGGTGCGCCCGGCAAAGTGCAGCCTTTGAAGGCAACGCCAAAGGACACAGTGTTCGCGTTCGCGTGGCGTGACAGCCGTTCGACTTCGTCCAGTGACAGACCGGCTTCGGCAGCGGCACCCGCGATCTTGAACACAACCAGATCTCCAGCAATGCCGCGCCGCTTCTCATGCATATCAGCCGGAGCGCTAGCGACATCGTCGGTTACGGGTACGATGCGGACATCAATACCTTCGGCACGCAAGCGTTCGGCAGCAACGCCGAAATTAAGGACATCCCCGGCGTAATTGCCGAAGCCCAGCAGGATACCGCCGCCGTTGTGCGCCTGTCGGCAGACGCGCGCCACTGCCGCAGTGGAAGGCGAAGCAAATACGTCACCAGCAACTGCTGCATCCGCCAAGCCTGGCCCGACGTAACCAGCAAATGCCGGGTAATGACCCGAGCCACCTCCGACAACCACAGCAACTTTGCCTTGAGGCACCTTTGTGGAACGAACAACGCCGCCACGCACGTGGCGAACATAGCGGTTATAGATACTGGCAAACCCGGCAAGAGCGGTCGAGGCAAACTCCTCCGGCGCGTCGAAAATCGTCGTCATTGAAACAGTCCTTGGTCTGGGTCATTAGCCGCGTGGCAGGATGCGGCGCAGGTAGTCACGATTTGTAGCCGAAACGGAGAGCCCGTCGCCACCATAATGTTCACATAAGAAGGGGCTGGCAAAACCGTGATCCAGTGCCATCCTGATGGCCGTACGATAATTGATGATCCCGCTTTCAAGGGGAGCTGGATGCGTGACGGTCACGCCGGATGCTGGGTCTTCCGTACGGGTGTAATTCTTGACGTGCCAGAACTTTGCGTAAGGCGCCACCTTCTCCATCATCTTCTGCCAATGTTCAACCGGACGGTGCAGACGGATGAGATTACCCAGATCGGCATTGATCCCAACATTGTCGAGGCCAACTTCCTCGACAAAACGGACCGAGCTGTCCGCAGTGCCGAGATAGGTATCCTCGTACATTTCAAGCGACAGCTCTATACCAAGCTCCTCCGCATGGCGACCGAGTTCACGAATTCGCTCAACAGCCTTGTTCCACACAGCCGGATCGTCCGGGTTCTTAGCACCATCGACCGTCCAGAACCACAATGCCTGTTTTTGAGCGTCCGTCAGCGGTTCAAAAAGCCCGAAGGAAACGCAGCTCGCGCCAATTTCCTTAGTGGTGTCGATGACCCTGTGACCATAAGCCAGATATTCGTCGCCGTGTTGTGCGTCGATCACGCTGCGTCGCGACGTCGAAATTGCAGGAATAGTAAAGCCGAGCGATTTGACGACCGCCATAAATTCACTGCGACGAACAGGTGACAAGTCAGCCAGTCGCAGCCAGCTGTCAGTCGGATCAAGTTCGGTAAACCCTGCATCCGCAACATCGGACAAAGTGCGGGCCCAATCTTCCACCGACTGATCCTGCACCGAACTGCCATCCGGCAGCATATTGGGATACTGGATCATCGCTGCTGCAATCGGCCAGGTTTCACGTGTCCATTTGGAAGTCGTCTGTTTCAACTTACATTCCTGTTCTTTTGCGTGATCCATCGACATCAGGCCACGTTGCCGTTACCGGAGGGAATTTCGGGTTTCCGGTTCCGCAGTTTGCCAATGCCCCAGAAGATGGCGGGTGAAACAAGCAGGAAAACGCCGAGCGTCATCAGCGATGCAACCAGGCCATTCGACCAGAATATCGAAAGCTGACCGCTGGACATCATCATCGACTGACGGAATGCATCTTCTGCCTTGTCTCCGAGAACCATGGCGAGAACCAATGGTGCCAGCGGATAATCAAGCTTCTTGAAGATATAGCCCAGCACACCAAATGCGATCACCAGCCAGACGTCGGTTATCGAGTTGGCGACCTGATAAGCGCCGGAGAAAATGACCGCAACAATGATGGGTCCGATGATCGAGAACGGCACGCGCAGAATAGATGCGTAGAGCGGCACGGTCGCAATGACCAGAATAACGGCGACGATATTACCGAGATACATGGATGCAATCAGGCCCCAAACAAAATCCGGGCGATCCGTGAACAATGTCGGGCCAGGAGTGAGCCCCCAGATCATCAGGCCGCCCATCATCACAGCAGCAGTAGCCGAACCCGGAACACCAAGTGCCAGCATGGGGAGAAGCGCAGATGTACCGGCAGAATGGTCAGCGGTTTCCGGAGCCACGATACCGCGCGGGTCCCCCTTGCCGAACTTCGATTTATCGCGGGCGGAACGACGAGCCACGCCATAGCTCATAAAGGATGCAGCCGTTGGCCCGGCGGGCGTTATGCCCATCCAGATACCGATCAGCGTTGAACGTGCAAGCGTGAACCAGTAGCGCGGCATTTCCAGCAGCGTGCGTCCGATCTCACCGAGACGCACCCGTGCCTTGATTCCATCAAAACGCAGCCCCTCCTCCGTCGTCAGCAACAGTTCACCGATCCCGAACAGGCCCATCACTGCAATCAGAAAGGAGATACCCTTGATGAGTTCCGGTATTTCAAATGTCAGGCGCAAATTGCCGGAGATAGTGTCCATGCCCACCGAGGCAAAGGCAAAACCGATCATCATGGAAACGAGCGTCTTGAAGGGCGATTGAGCACCCATGGATATAAAGCTGGCGAAAGCCAGAAAATAAACAGCGAAATACTCTGGCGATGAAAATCGCAGGGCGAAATTGGCAACCCAACTAGAGAGCAGTGTAATCATCACCACACCAGCCAGCGCGCCGATGCCAGCCGAAACGAACGCCAGCGTCAGGGCGCGGCTCGCATGTCCGGCCTTCGCCATCGGATATCCATCAAAAGTGGTGGCAACGGACGAAGGCTCGCCCGGAATATTGAAAAGAATGGACGTGGTTGATCCACCGAACAATGCCCCCCAATACATACAGGACAACAGAATGATCGCGGAGATGGGGTCCATTGTAAAAGTCAGTGGCAAAAGCAGGGAAACACCATTGGGCGCACCCAATCCCGGCAGGACACCAACCAGAATTCCAAGCGTCACACCCAGCATCATCAGCAAAACATGATTGAAACTGAGTATGTGGGCAAAGCCATCCATCAGGAGACTGAAATTTTCCATGTCTTTCCTCCCAAGACATCGGACTTTCCGGTATCAATAAATGCCGAAGAAAGCCTCCACCGGACCTTTAAGGAGCGGAACCTTGAAGCCGATTTCAAAAATGACGAAAAAGAAGAGGGAAACGGCAATACCGGCTGGCAATGAAGCCCACCATTTGTAGCGCCCCTGAAACATCATCGCTGCAGCGATATAGAGCGCGGTACCGACATATAGTCCGAGAACCGTCGATATGGCAGCGAAGGCAACCAGCGGCAAGGCGAAACCGAGAACAGGTTTCAACCGAGAGAGTTCAACGAATACTTCTCCGCTACCACGATATTTTACAAATGCCAGAACGAGATTGACCGTGCTTCCGAACATGATCAGTAGCCCGATGTAGAACGGAAAATAACCTGCATCCGGCCCCATTTCCGTCCAGCCTGTACCAGCCTGTAGTGAGCCATAACAGACCACCGCTCCCAACCCACCCGTCAAAAGAGCTACGCTCGCCTCGACAATGAAGCGGGAAATTCCGGCCTCGCCTTTGTCACTCATTGGATAAGCTCCTTCAATGAATGGTGCAGACGCCGGCGGCGTCTGCACAAATGCACGAAACGTCAGTTGGCAAGCCAGCCTTCACGCTTCAGCACGGCCGTTACCGCTGTTTCATCGTTCTTGATAAAGGATGAGAGTTCATTACCGCTCATATAGGCGGCAGATTGCGAACTATCGGCAAGATACTTCGCCCATTCAGGTGTTTCGGCAACCTTCTTGAGTACGCCTGCATAGTAATCAACGACGTCCTGATCAACGCCCGCAGGAAGCCATACAGTACGCGGCATGGCGTAATTTTCGATTGTAATCCCCGCTTCCTTGCAGGTTGGGATGTCGCTCCACCCCATATCGCCAGCAATCTTGCCGTCACCTTTGAGCTTTTCGCCCTTGAAGACGCAAAGCGGCTTCACCATGCCTGCCTGCCATTGGCCAAGATTCTCGCTGGGATTGTTGACGTTGGCAGCAATGTGCTCCCCCGCGAGCTGGACGGCAGCTTCGCCACCGCTTTTGAACGGGATGTAGCCGAGTTTCGAGCCCGTGGCATCGTTGATCATGGATGTCAAAATCTGGTCAACGTCCTTGGACTGGCTGCCGCCAACCTTCAGGCCCGCATCATCTTTCGCCTTGGCGATGAACTCTGCGGCTGTCTTGAATTCAGACTTTCCGTTGACCCAAAGAATGAATTCATCCGAAGCCAGTGCCGAAACTGGGACCAGATCTGCCGATTTATAAGGAACCTTTGCGCGCACCGGCAAAAGATAGGCGTTGTTCGTGCCGAAAGCGAGCTTGTATGGATCGCCCTTATAGCCGGCAGTGTAGACAAAACCTTCTGCTCCGCCCGCGCTGCCCTTGTTTGTGACGACGATTGGCGCACTCATCAGGTCATACTTGCCGATGATCGACTGGATCGTACGCGCGAAAATATCCGTGCCGCCGCCCGGTCCTGCAGTCACTACAAACTCCACCGGCCGTGTCGGCTCGAATGCCAGAGCGGATGATGCGATTATTGCCACTCCTGCTGCCAGGCAGGCAATGTGCAAAGACTTCTTCATGGTCTATCCTCCCAGTTAAGCGGCATGGGCCTCCCCCCAATGCCGATAGTGTCAAAATGACGAAAATCAGGCAGCGTCTGAAAGTGCTGCTGCTCTTTTCGCCATTCGTGCTGCGAGCAGGATCGCTTCGCGCGTGGCTCCCACGTCAGCGATGCCCTTTCCAGCAATATCATAGGCTGTTCCATGGGCCGGCGTGCAAAGCGGGAATGGCAATCCGCCCATCATTGTCACACCTTTGTCGAAGCCCATCAGCTTCATCGCGATCTGACCCTGATCGTGATACATGGTCAGCACCGCCTGAAAATCATCTTTCAGCGCACGCAGGAACACTGTGTCAGCCGGGAACGGGCCATCGACGTCGAAACCCTTGGCCTTCGCTGCCCTTACTGCAGGCTCAATAATGTCGATTTCTTCCATGCCAAAGCTGCCACCATCACCGGCATGTGGGTTGAGCCCGGCCACTGCAATCTTCGGATTGTCGTATCCCGCTTTCTTCAGGCACACCCAAGCCAGTTCCAGCTCGGCGAGAATTCCTTCAACAGTCAGGGTCGAGGCTACATCCTTGAGCGGAATATGCGACGTCACGCGCGCGTTCCAGACTTTCTCCAGAACGTTGAACTCACGCACCTTGCCTGTGAAGCTCAGCACATCGGCAACAAAGCGGATTTCGTCGTCGTAACCCGGATAGGCAAACCGCATCGCCTGCTTGTTGAACGGCGTAAAACAAACAGCCTGCGCATGTCCAGCATCGGCAAATTTCAGTGCGGTACGAAAGTTCTGGGTTGCGAAAGTTCCGCCAACCAGCGTGGCTTCGCTACGCACAACATCCTTCGGATCGAGATTCTTCAAGTCAACGAAGACGTGTTTGCCGACCGGCATGTTAGGCGCATTTTCGAGGTTGGCATCCTGCAGATCAAGCTTAACACCTGCGATATACGCACCTTCGTCCAGAATGCGGCGATCACCGAAGACGATGATATGCGCTTCTTTTCTGACATCCGGCAAAGCGAGCAGACGGGCTGTCAGCTCTGGACTGACACCAGCTGGATCCCCCATTGCAAGCGCGATCACGCTCGGTTCAGCGCCGGTAACGGTCATTAGCATCTTCCTCGTCTGCATTCTGTATACAGCATTCATAAGATGGTCTTCCGTACGGCGCAAGCATTTTGTATTCTGTATGCAGCATTTTATGTTGACGGTTGAAAGCAGGCCAGCCATCTTCGCCTCAGTTGGTGCGATGAGGATTCGAAACCACTCTTTGAGAAAAAGGCCGATGGACGAAATTCAGAAAACCGGGCAAGCCGACAACGGCTCACAAGCGTTCCGCCGCACGGCCTTGCACGATATGCTCGTCAACCATCTGCGCGACATGATTATCGAAGGGCAGCTGGAACCCGGCACGCGCCTGCATGAAGGCCAGCTCGGAGAACAACTCGGTGTGTCCCGGACACCGTTGCGTGAGGCGATCAAGTATCTGGCCAGCGAGGGACTCGTCGAGCTTGTTCCAAGCCGCGGTGCTGTTGTGAAACGGTTCAGTGCAGCTGATGTCAGGGACATGCTCACCGTCCTGCGTACTTTGGAAGAACTTGCTGGGAAACTCGCCTGCGAGCTTGCGACCGACAAGGAAATCGCCGAGGTTCGTTCGCTACACGATGAAATGGTCGAACGCTACAAGCATGCTGACCGACTGCAATATTACAAACTGAACCAGCAGATTCATCTTGCCATCGTTCATCTTGCCAAGAACCCCACGCTGGCTGACATTCACCAGATGCTGCAGACGAGATTGAAGCGGATCCGTTTCGTCGGCCACGAAGGCGCCGAGAAATGGGCGGCGGCTGTATCTGAGCACCAAGAAATGATCGAGGCGCTGGAAGCCCGCGACGCAACCCGACTGTCTGAAGTATTGGGACGCCATTTGACCAAGGCATGGGAGCGCGTACGCGACTCGATGTAAAGGCAATCAGGTGGGTAGTTCTATCTGTTTATCACTATCAGTCAGATTATCGTTTGATCGAAAACATCGGATGGGTTCTAACTCAATGGAGCCGGATCGCGTTATAAATCAGGGCGGGATCATTTTCGCTTATCCGATGCATTGGTACAGACTATGGAACTAAAATGGCTGGAAGATTTCGTCAGCCTCGCGGAACACAGGAGCTACTCCCGTGCTGCAGGTGACCGCAATATCACGCAGTCCGCTCTCAGTAAGCGCATCAAGCAACTGGAAGACTGGGTTGGTCTGCCACTAATCGATCGCTCATCCAACCCGATATGCCTGACAAAGGCAGGAGAATGCTTTCTTCCGCGGGCACAAGATGCTCTCGAAATGCTGCTCAGTGCTCGCAAGAGTGTCAGCGACGGCTACAGCGCAACGTGGGAAATCATTTCTTTCGCAACACTCAACACGCTGTCGCTCACATTCTTCCCGCATTGGATGGCACAGATTGAAGCTTCTGGGGCTTCATTCCGCGCCCGTTTTGCCGATCCGCATTCATCGTTCGTCGGTAATATCTCCACACTCGTCAGCGGGCATTGCGACTTCTTCCTGACTTATGCGCATCCGGCTGTTCCGCAGATGGACGATCTTGGCGGTTATCCGTTTTTGGCACTGGGCACCGAGAGGGTCATCCCTGTATCCGCTCCTGCGCCGAATGGACAGGCCCTGCATAGCCTGAAGGAAAAGTCGCTACCGATCGACTTCCTCAGCTATCGTGGCAACTCGTTCTTTTCTCTCGCTCTGCCCTGGCTGTTTGAGAAACATGGTTTCGAATTGAACACGGTTTACGAAAACGGAATGTCTGTTGCGCTCAAGGCAATGGCGGTCTCCGGACACGGTGTTGCATGGATACCGGAAAGCCTTGTCGACGATGAATTGAAGCGCGGCGTGCTGGTCCGCGCCGGTGAAACAAACACCGATCTGTTGATCGAAATCCGTGTTTACCGAACACCCCAATTCAGGAACAAACAGGCGGAACTCTTCTGGCGCCGCGCCTCACAACTGGTTTCCCAGAAAAGTGGCCACAACGCCGGAAGTCTTGCGCCGAGTTAAAACATCAAGGCCGCGTGAAAAGTGCCGCAACAGCTTTCAGGTTCTCTGCATCGTCAAGACCGCGCAAATCCAAATAGATCTTATCTGCGACCGGAATCGCCGCACAACAATCCAGAAATTTCCGCGTCCGATCATCGGCATTGAAAGGTTGCTGCAGAGTACCAACAGCGAAGCTGCGCGACGCCTGCAAAACACGTCCGTTTTTCAGTGTAACGGTTGCGACATGCGGCAGCTTTTCCGCTGATACCCGTTCTTCCTCTATCGAATAACTTCGCATGGCGATAACATCGAGCAGTGGATCGTCCCGGAAAGCAACCACAGCCTCTGGGGTGAAATCTGCAAGTGCAAGATAGCCCTGCCGCAAGGCGCGTGCGACGCAATATTGCATTGAGAAGCGTGCCTGCATCTGGTCGGTCGGCTGCGTATATGCGAGATTGCGATAATTCGCGATCCCGACCAAAGAGTCTACAGCCACAACATCCTCGGCATCAAACCCGTGCTCTTCCTTAAGATCAAGCAATGAGTCGACGATCATATGGGTGGACCCACAGCAAGGGTGCCGTTTCGGCATGACACCGGCCGTTTCAATCACATGCGCCTTGTCGATGAGGATATCTTCGATATTCCAGCTGAGACGTGGGTCACCAGCGAATAGCTCACGAATACCTTGCTCCCCTTCCAGAATATCGGGCCGTGCCTCCATTCCAGCTTTTGCGAGCAATGCAGCCTCAACAGCATTGCGCGCGGCCATGCCCGCATGAAACGGCTTGATCAGCGTGCCGAACTGACCTTTCGTGCCGGATGCGAAACTGGCAGCGATAGTAATCGCCTGTGCGGTCGCCTGGATGTCGAGACCAAGCATTTGAGCCGTGGCGACAGCAGTGCCAATACTCCCCACCGTTGAGGTGCCATGCCAGCCAGCTGTGTAATGTGCCTGTCCCAGGCCGTTGCCTACCAGCGCCTGCGCCTGCAGTCCTGCCAGATAGGCGTCGATCAGACGCCCCCCTGCGGTTTCATCTAGATCGGCCAACGCCAGGATAGCAGGCACGATCACCGCCGAAGCATGGCTCATGCCGGGCAGAAAATTATCGTCGAAATCGAGCGCATGTGCTGCTGTACCATTGACCAGCGCAGCGAACATCGGGCTGCCTGTTCCTCCCGCAACCGACAAAGCAGTTCCACCAGCGCTGAATTCTGCAAAGGCTTTCACAACGCTTTGCGTGCTGACGTCGTCGCGGCCTGCCACCATACAGGCCAAGGTATCTAAAATGGCGTCACGCGCCAGTTCCCGCGCATTGGTGCTCAACACTGGCTTTGCGCATGCTGAAGCTATCGCGAGTGCGACCGTCATTTCCTCCCGCGGCATGATTTCACCCCTGAAATGCGTCGAGAATGAGCTTCAAAAGACGCCCGAACTTGTGTCGATTGAGCTGGCGCCCAGCAATGTCAGTATCCACGCGATGCACGATCACCATGTCAAGGGCAGGCAAGACAACGCAGAAATGGCCACCTGCACCGAAGCCTGCATAGCTGCCTTTCGGTGTCACCACACCGGGGAAGAACACACCGTCTCGCTCCAGCCACCACATATAGCCATAAGCGCCACGTGCACCAGCATGAGAGTAAGGCATCACACATTCCTGCGCCCACCCATCAGGTAGAACGGATGCACCATTCCAGCGGCCATTGCGCAGATAAAGCTGGCCGAAGCGGGCCAGATCACGTGTGGACAGACGGAACGGGTAGGCGGCGTGCCGGCTTTCCGTAAAGCGATCATGCCAGCCATCCGGCTTGTCACCATCCAGTCTGAAATCTTCAAGCCCGAGCGGTTTTGCGATACGCTCATCGAAAGCTTGGGGTACGGTCTTGCTGGTCAACTGCTCGAAAATAGTGCCGAGCACATTGAAATCCCAGTTGTTGTAACACCAGAAGGTACCCGGCGCATGGGAGTGGCGCTTTTCCTTGATCATCCGCATCCATGGCGTCTCGTAGCCCGCGGGATGATAGACGCCGGAACGCGCGGTCAGGAGATCATAAACCGTCGCCTGCTTCTCGACTTCACTCAAGCCTTCATTGTCATCAATACCTAGCTGTTCCAGCGTCAGGCTAAGATCAATGGTGCCATCGGCCACATCCTGCCCCATCAGTGCGGCAAGGATGCTCTTGCGAATGGAATGGCAGAGATATTTGTGTGTGATGTCACCATATGTGTGAACGATCTTGTTACCTTGGACGATTATCAACGCATCGGTTTCCTGTTGGTACGCGCAAGTATCAACAGCACGAAGTCCAGCTTCCGACCAACCCGCCGCGGCAGGACTCTTCAAACGTTCCCATTGCTGTCCCGGATTAGCCGCCGAATGATAGTTCATACCCGTATTTCCCCAGCCTGATTATGTGCGACGGCTTCCACGCTGGCCTGCAGGAATTCCTGCGTATATTCAGCCTTGGCACGCAAATGACGAAGATCGTCTGCCGTCAGTTCTTCCAGAATGATGCCCTTGTGCATGACCCCGACACGCTCGCAGATATGCGCCACTACGGCGAGGTCGTGCGAAACCATGAGATAGGTGAGATTGCGCTCGCGGCGCAGTACCTTGAGCAGATTGAGAATTTCCGCCTGCACGGAAACATCGAGCGCGGATGTCGGTTCATCGAGAAGAAGCACATCCGGCTCGATGATAAGCGCACGCGCTATTGCGACGCGCTGACGCTGACCACCGGACAGTTCATGCGGATAGCGATAAAGGAAGCTTGGGCCGAGACCGACCGCCTGCAATACGTCACGAACACGCTCGTCTTTGCGATCCATGTCGTGAATGGCAAGCGATTCCGCCAACACCTTGTGCACCTGCTTGCGCGGGTGCAGCGAAGCATAGGGGTCCTGAAACACCATCTGCACACGACGGAAAAACGCTTTGTCGCGCTCGCCGCCCATCTTCTGTTCATCAAAAACGAAGTTGCCTTGATGGTGCGGGATAAGGCCTGCGAGAGCGCGCAGGATCGTGGACTTGCCACAACCGGATTCACCGATCAGGCCATAGGCCGCGCCGCGCTCGATATGAAACTTTACCTTCCTGACGACAGTGGCGCGCTTGCGCGCTTTGCCGAAGCTGATGGAAAGGTCCGAAACATCCACAAAGGGAGAGTTGCCTGCATGTATCATGAGTTTTCTCCCACCAGCGTCGGCTCGGTGAGCCAGCTTTTATCGCGTTCGGGCACCTTCAGCATATCGACCGGCTGATCCAGCCGAGGAAGACTTGCCAGAAGCGCCTGCGTGTAGGGATGACGCGCCTTGTGTAGGTCCTTGGCCGGCAGATCTTCCATGATGCGCCCCGCATACATAACCAGTACCCGGTCGCAGAAGTCCGCCACCAGGTTGAGGTCATGGCTGATGAACATCAACCCAGTACCTGAACGGCTGACCAATTCATCGAGCACAGTCAAAACCTGACGCCGCACAGTCACGTCGAGCGCGGAGGTCGGTTCGTCAGCAATAATCATGTCCGGTTCAGGGATCAGCATCATGGCAATCATCACACGCTGGCCCATGCCACCGGAAATCTCATGCGGGAACAGACGCATGACACGCTCGGGATCGCGAATATGCACGGCTTCCAGCATGGCAATTGTCTTCTGTCGTGCCGCCGCCGATTTCACCCGATGGTGTAGCCGATAGGCCTCCATGATTTGATCACCGATACGGATCAGCGGGTTGAGCGAATATTTCGGGTCCTGAAGGATCATCGAAATGCGGTTGCCACGTACACCGCGCATTTGACGTTCGCTGGCCGACAGCAGGTCGATCTCACCGAAACGCAGGCTCTTGGCGCGGATTTGTGCCGCCTTTGGTGTCAGCTTGAGGATCGAGCGCCCAGTCATCGACTTACCGGAACCGGATTCGCCTACAATACCGACTTTTTCACGCCCTATAGAAAAGCTGATGCCGCGAACGACATCGATGTTGTGATCGGCACCGGGAAACGACACCCAAAGATCGTCAACTTCAAGCAATGGTTTTGTCATTGATCTTATCCGTTTCTGGGGTCGAGTACGTCGCGCAAACCGTCGCCGAACAGGTTGAAAGCGAGACTGGCGAGCAGGATTGCAATGCCGGGTACAGCGGCAAGCCACCACGAGGTCATCATGAATTCGCGACCACTGGAAAGCATCGCGCCCCATTCTGGGCTTGGCGGCTGTGCGCCAAGACCGAGAAAGCCAAGGCCGGCGGCCGTCAGAATGATCGAGGACATGTTGAGCGTAATGCGGATCACCACCGACGGAATGCACATCGGCACGACATGCTTCGTAATCACCCGCATCGTGGAAGCCCCCTGCAGACGAATGGCGGCCACATAGTCAGACGAGCGGATGGTCAGTGTTTCGGCGCGAGCAAGACGGGCTATCGGTGGCCATGCGGCGAGCGAAATGGCGATGACGGCATTTTCGATGCCTGGCCCAAGCGCTGCAGCAAAGGACAGCGCGAGCACGAGACTAGGAAAAGCAAGGAAGATATCGACAATACGCATCAGTGCCGTATCAACCCAGCCGCCCATATAGCCTGCGGTGGTGCCAACGACGAGACCAATAGGCGCAGCGATGACAGCAGTCAGCGTCACGATGTAAAGCGTGATGCGCGAGCCATAGACAAGGCGGCTGAAAATATCGCGCCCCAGTTCGTCCGTACCAAAGAAATGCCCCCATGACGGCGGCTGGAGCCGGTTAGCGAGATTGTTGGCACCAATGTCGTGCGTCGCGATTAGAGGCGCAAAAATAGCTACCAGTACCAAAAGCACGATTACGGCCAGACCGAACACGGCGGACGTATTGGCCATCAGCTTGAACCAGGAACGGCGTAACTGCTGGATATTGGCCTGAAAGGCAGAAGTAGGCACGGGGGCAGTCAGCCAACCCCGCAGAGAATTGGAAGTTTGGGCCGACGATGTGCTGGTGTGGGTGTTCATCGGCAGTGTCCTATCGTGTGCGAGGATCAAAAACGCGATACAGAAGATCGCTGATCAGGTTGATACCGACGAACAGGATGCCGACAATCAGCGTGCAGCCGACCACCGCGTTCATGTCACCCGCCAGAAGCGCATTGGTGAGATAGCGCCCAAAGCCCGGCCATGCGAACACCGTTTCGGTCAGCACCGCACCTTCCAGCAGGAACGCATAGGACAACGCCACTACCGTCACGACCTGAACCGCCACATTACGGAAGGCATGGCCCCAAACGGTACGCGCCCAGGACAGCCCCTTGACGCGTGCAGTGATAATATATTCCTGATTGAGCTGTTCGATCATGAAGCCACGCGTCATGCGGCTAATATAAGCCATGGAACCAAACGCGAGGATCAGGGCTGGCATGATGATATGGCTTACAGCGTTCCAAAATGCATCCCACTGCCCCTGCATTGCGCTGTCGAGAAGCAAGAAGCCGGTCGTCGGTTCGACGGAATATTCGTAGATGAAGTCGATCCGCCCCGGCCCACCGATCCAACCCAACGTGGCATAGAAGATCAGCAGTGCCATCAGACCGAGCCAGAAGTTCGGCGTAGAATAGCCAAGCAAACTGACCATACGCACGACATGGTCCAGCGGCGAATTGCGATACATGGCAGAGAAAACACCAAGCGGAATACCAAGCGTGGTGCCGATGACGATAGCCACGGTCGCCAGTTCGATGGTGGCTGGGAAGACGCGTGCAATATCTTCCAGTACCGGACGACCGGAAGTCAGCGCGTTGCCAAAATCGAACATAAGCGCATTCTTGAGGTATAGGCCGTATTGCACGATCAACGGCTGGTCGAGACCCAACTTACGATACATCGTGTCATAGGCTTCTTGGGAAACATTGTCCCCCAGCATGGCAATAACCGGATCGAGCGGCAAAAGGCGGCTGATGAAAAAGGTCAGTGTGACCAGTCCCAGAAGCGTAATCGCCACTGAAATGATCAGGCGCACTGTGGCGGCGAGAAACTGATGCACCGGACCGGCTTCCCTGTCGCGGTCCGCCTCCTCCACGTCTTCCATGATTTCGTGCGTCGTCATCTGCAAACTCCCGAAAGAGAAAAACGGGATGCCGGACCAGGATCGCACTGCGAGCCACAAGCGGTCACACGGTCATCCATCGAAGCGAAGAACGCCCGGCGACTGTGAGGAAGCCACCGGGAACGCTATTCTCGCTATTTCGCGGCCAGATCGTAGTAGACGCGGAAGCCGTTCCAGCTCCAGTTCTTCATAGCCTTGTTAACGCCAGCGACATTATAGATCTGGAAAATGAAGGCGTGCGGCCCCTTCTCCATCATCTCCTTCTGCAGATCGATATACATCTGTTTGCGTTTGGCCTCGTCCTTCTCGAACAAAGCCGTGTCGACGTCCTTGTTTACGGCTTCGTTGAAGTAGCTCGCGCGCCAGCTCGGATACATGGTCTGCTTGGCCTCAGCTCGGTTATCAGGATTGAAAATCTGACGCGAAGCATTGCCATGCGCGTCCGGAACGGTGGTCTGCCAGCCCATCAGCGACGTCTGGAACTCACGACCGCGAATGCGGCTGAACAATTGCGCGTTGGCCATGCGTTCGATCTTGATCTTCACGCCGACCTTGGCGGCGGCATCCTGAATGCTCTGGGCAATCGGAGCCGCATAAGGCGCGGTACTGATAAACATCGTCGTCTCGAAGCCCTTCTCGTAACCGGCTTCCTTCAGTAATTCACGAGCCTTTTCCACATCGAGTTTGAAGGGCTGCCCTTCCTTCTCATCCAGTGCACCGAAAGCACCTAACTGCACGAAGCTCGCACGCGGCACGCCGACATTGTTGATGACCGTCTTGCCGAGGCCCTCGTAATCAATGAGATAGCGCATTGCGAGGCGCACCTTTTCATTGGCGAAGATCGGATCGGCATTGTTGAAATTCCAATAGAACAGCGAAGGCTTTAGCGAGCGTGAAGCGGTCACCTTATCCTGGGCTTCGAGATCGCGCAGGTCCTCCGGCGTCAGATCGCGAGCAATGTCTATGTCACCTTTTTCAAGCAGAAGCCGTTGAGTTCCCGCTTCTGAAACATGGCGGATCAGTACCTGTTTGAGCTTCGGCGCTTCTCCCCAGTAATTGTCGGTCGCCTGAAGGATAACCACTTCGGCGGGGTTCCACCGCATCAACTTGTAGGGGCCGACGCATTCTGACCGAGTGGCCAGATATTTGTTGCCCATGTCATTATCGACCTGGTTCTCCATCAACACCTTCTGATTAAGAAGGCTGGCAACCCGGTTGGCAGCGATCGCTGCCAGAATGAGGTTGACCGGATAAGGCTTGTCCAGCTTGAAAACGACCGTGTCGTCGTCAGGTGCCAAGATGGTATGGTCCACATTGTCCTTGGTGAAACCATATTCTGTCAACGTCGCGGCATTGCCAAAACCCAGCTTGACTGCGCGCTGGAGCGACCAGGCCATATCGCCCGCCGTCGCCTTGTCGCCATTGTCAAACTTCAGGTCATCGCGCATGTGGAACGTGATCTGCAGACCGTCCTGCGAGACGTCCCAGCTTTTGGCGAGTTGCGGCACGATCTTGGTCTCGTCAGTCGGATCGAAATCAACCATGGGGTCGCAGATATTCTGGATGATCTCGTTGGTAGCCGCCTCACCGATCTGTGCTGGGTCAAAAGTGCTGATAGCGTCGATGTTCCACGCCATGACAAGCGCGTTCGGTGGCGACGCGGCCTCAGCAGGGAATGTCGCAGCACTCATACCGGCGACAAGTGCGAGTGCTGTGGTACGGCGCAAGATGGTTGTCTTTTGTTTTTGCATTATTATCCCCTTTTATGGTTGAGCATTTTCGAAAGGTGCCGCGCGAGTCCGCGCGGCACAAAATGCAATTATTCAGCCAGTCAGTCTGCCGGACGCGGTTGGAGCGGCGGATTGACGTCTGACGGGATCGGGCAGGTATAGGGCGTCTTTGCCGTACGAGCCTTGTGATCAGCCTTGGCGTCGTTCAGGGTTTTCTCGTTCTGAAGAACATCAAGCGCAGTGCCCGCCATCACCTTGGCGGCGTAGACCATGCCCTTATGCGCAGCTGGCATCTTGCCTTGTGCGGTGATCTGCCACGAATGACCGGGCGAGCCGATCGCATGTGTTGCCACGCGCGCCTGAACGGTCGGGACGACCCAGCTTACATCGCCCAGATCGGTGGAGCCGATCATCGGCACGCCCTTCTGTTCACGTGGCAAGACGTAGTCGCAAAGAGGTTCATTTTCTGCCAGCGGCTGGCCGACGCGCAGATAATCGGTTTCAATGTCTTCCTTCGAAAGTGTTGCCTGAATCTTGGCTGCGAAGGCACGATCCACATCGTCAAACGGCACACCGCCCAGACGTTCCATGTTCGAATGCATCGCGATTTCCAGCGGCGTATTACCGAGCAGGTTCGACACCGCGCTCATAATGGAGATGTTGACGGTCGTTTCCGTCATCATCGCAGCGCCTTCTGCAACCTTCTTCACCCGGTCGTTGAGAGCGAACATACCCGGAAGATCGGTTGCCCGGATGGCGTAGCGCACCTTGGCTTTGGCTTGAACGACATTCGGCGCGATACCGCCCGCATTGAGATAGGCATAGTGAAGACGGCAATCAGAAGGGATGTGTTCACGCAAATAATTGCAACCGACGCTCATCAGCTCCACCGCATCCAGAGCCGAGCGCCCCAGATGCGGTGCCGCGGCGGCGTGGGAGGCCCGTCCGGTAAACTCGAAATCCATGCGCGTATTGGCGAGCGACTGCGCGTCGTCTACCTGGGTGAACGAAGCCGGATGCCAGCAGATGGCAATGTCGACATCATCGAAAGCGCCAGCACGCGCCATGAACGACTTCGCCGCCCCACCTTCTTCCGCCGGACAACCGTAATAGCGTACACGTCCCTTCTTGCCGGTCTGTTCCAGCCAGTCCTTAACCGCCGTCGCAGCCAAAATGGCGGCGGAACCCAGAAGATTGTGGCCGCAACCATGGCCATGTCCCGTACCAGGGATCGGACGGGGTTCCGCAATACCCGCTTCCTGGCTGAGGCCCGGAAGGGCATCGTATTCACCCAAGATTGCGATGACCGGTCCACCATCCCCGGCTTCACCCATCACGGCGGTGGGAATGCCCGCTACGTTCTCGGCAATACGAAACCCCTGTTCCTTCAACATTGCAGTATGCTCGGCACAGGACTTATATTCGGTATAAGCGATCTCCGGCATGCCCCAGACGCGGTCACTCAAGGCTTCAAAATCAGCCTTCTTCGCGTCCACCAGATCCCAGATATCTTCACCATTCTTCACGGTGTTCTCTCCCAACAATGCTCTTAAAGATTCTCGTCAATGAAACGGGCCAGCGCGCCAAACACGCGGCGCCGATTTTCGATACGCGCGAAGCCATGGCCCTCATGCGGTACACGCAGATATTCGATCGGTTTGCCGAGGCCGCGCAGGCACGAATAAACCATCTCGCTTTCGCACGGCGTGACACGCGGGTCTTCCAGACCATGCGCGATCATCAATGGCGCGGCGATATTGCCTATGCGATTGATGGGCGAGAACCGCTCCAGCTCATCCCGCATGGTTTCGGCATCACCATATTCGATGGCGCGCAGTTCCTTGCGCCACGGTCCCGTTGTCTGCAGCAGAGTGAGAAAATTGGCGATCCCGTAATATTCGACACCAAGCTTCCACAGGTCGGGATATTCCGTCATGGCCGAGAGGACCATGAATCCACCATAAGACCGGCCAAACACGCCAATACGACTTTCATCTACGTCACTACGTGCTGCGACCGCCATGCGCACCGCTTTGAGATCAGCGACGCTGTCCATGCGTAGTTCACGGTCGTCGAGATGCTGGTAGTCGCGGCCATAACCGGTACTGCCGCGAATATTCGGCGCGATGACCATGATGCCCCGTGCCAGCATGTACTGGATGTCCGCCCGGAAATCCGGTTTCCACTGGGCTTCAGGACCGCCATGCACAATGATCATAACTGGATAACCATCACGACCCGGTGCACGCTCCGGCTTGTAGACGAAATACGGAACGTCCAGACCGTCGAAACTTGCAACGCTCGTTACCGTTGGTTCCAGAAAGGCCGGCAATTTCACCTTCGCTTTCGGCGCATCTGTCAGGCGTGTAAAAACACCGCTTTCAACATCGCAGCGCCAGATATCGCCCGACGTCGCTGCACCTTCCACAGGCATGATCAACGACATTCCATCGAGCGTCCATGCAATCGAAGCAACGACCCCGACAACCGGCATCTCTAGCTGTTTCAGCATCGCTCCGTCGCGACCGATCAGAACCAGATCATTCCAGCCCTGACGGTTCAGGACGAGTGCTATCCTGTTTTGATCAGGTGAGATTGCGAGTGCTTCAACATCCTGCCCTTCAAAAGCGGCGAGTTCGGTCAGCGATGCCGCGTTATGCGGCTTGACCATGACCGAGAGATATTCGCGTTCCTGATCGGCAATCAACAGAATACCGGAGCCATCCTTGAAGAATTTCGGCGCCTGATAGCGCGCCCGGCCTTCATGCGGCAGAATATTTTCATAGGCACCTGTTTCGAGGTCGAGGCGGCAGAAGTCCTGATCCGTCATGGCACGCTGGCAATCATTGACCAGAAGCGACTTGCCATCGGGCGCAAAAGCTGTGGGGCTGCGCCAGCCGATACCCTCGTAGACGCATTTCGTCTCGCCCGTTGCAACGGTCATCACATGAATATCCATGTGCGAACGGTCGCGATAATTAGCGCCATAGGCGATCTGGGTGCCATCCGGCGACCAGCAGCCCCAAGCGTGCACCACCGTAGTATCGGTGGTGAGGAGGCGCGGCTCACCTTCGGCGTTTTCGATCAGCCAGAGCTGGTGACGCTCATCGCCACCCCAGTCTGTGGTGATCAGCAGATCACGGTTCTTGGGATTGAAGGCAAGATTGCCGACCGGTTCCGGCAGATTGGTGAGCTGGCGTGGCTTGCCACCTGCAAGCGAGCGCGTCCAAACCTGTGCCGTACCGCTTTCATCGCTGAGATAGACCAGAAGTTCACCGTCCGGTGATACGGCGGGCTTCACCGCCTTGCAGATATCGACGTAGTGCGTCATCGAAAGCGATGTATCGGCGGTCCTTGTATCGAACATCGAATTGTCCTCAATTCCAAGCATTGATGAATTGGATTACACCAACTGCCGCGCCAGCCGGGCAGATGCAGCGGCCAGCGCATCAGCCATCGGGCCGATCGTCGACTGGTGATTGGCAAGTGTGACGATGGTGAATCCGGCCTCCGGCCAGGCTTCCTTGAGTCTCCAGGCCGTCATCATCGGCGTCACCGTATCGTATCGCGCCTGCACGATTTCGGCCGGTAGGTGACGAATACGATCAATACTCCCGATGAGGTAATTCTCCGGCAAGAAAGCGCGGTTGATGCAATAGTGGGTAAAAATGCGTGATACGGCCAAGGCCGCTTCCGGCTTCAGAAGTTTGGAGACGTGGTTCGTGTCCGGTTCGAAGGTCTGCGTACGCGCCGAAAATCCGCGCAGGCTCTGGGCCGCCGCCTGTTCTTGTACCGGATCACCAGACGTTAGCCGTGTATAGTAGGCGGCGAGCAGGTCGGCGCGCTCACTTTCCTGTACGAATTCAGCGAATTCCTGCCAGTGATCCGGGAAAATGGCACGGCAGCCATGGAACCACCAGTCAACATCCTCCTGCCCGCCCAGAAATATTCCGTGCAGCCGAAACCCGAGACAGTACTGCGGATGCGCTATTCCATAGGCAAGCGAAAGACATGATCCCCAAGAGCCTCCGGCCACAAGCCAGCGCTTGATACCCAGTTTTTTGCGCAGGGTCTCCATGTCCGCGATCAGATGCTGTGTGGTGTTTTCAGCAATTTCCGCGATAGGGGTGGAACGGCCCGCACCGCGTTGATCGAAGGTGATGACACGATAAGTGTTGAGATCGAAACTGGCAATCTGCTTGGCCGAGACACCCGCACCGGGACCGCCATGTAGAAAGACAGCTGGGATCCCTTTTGGATTGCCATATTCCAAAACGGAAAGTTCATGCAGGTCGCTGACCGGCAAGCGAAACTCCTGCACTGGTTGCGCAAGACTTGCCGCTCCACTGGTACCGCTTTGCGGCTCCATATTGTTGAATAGCTGCGCCTTTTCGTCAGAAGGGTAAATCTTCCCCTCCAGAACGCGCTTGGCTTCCGTCATTCATTTCCCCATTTTCGCGCTCGTTTGAAAGGCGCACCAGCCATCGTTACCCGAAGCCAATCTTCTTGCTTTTTCAAAAGCTTGAAGAAAAGCCGAGGAGTAATCTCCCTTGACTGTCAATTTTGTTATTTGAAATTTATAGGCAGCAAATTTAGGCTTTGGCCAATGCAATTTTAGACTTGCCATTCCAACTTGGAATAGAGAAGCTGACGCTTGTTGAACAAGCCCTGTTAAAAACAGGCGAGCGCTTCGACCCTATCTGTATATACCCGTATTTATCTCCCCGTCCAAACCGCACCATGCACGATACATGCCTGGGCTGTTGAACGGCAGGCTGACATTGCCTTTGCGATCCACCGCAACAAGACCGCCAGAGCCACCGATTTCACCCAGCTCGCGGACAACCGCGCCAGCCGCTTCATTGAGCGATTGCCCTGCCCAGCGCATCCGTGCATCCACTTCGTGACCCACCGCCCAGCGAATGAAATATTCTCCGTGACCTGTGGCGGAAAGCGCTACCGTCTCGTCATCCGCCCAGGTTCCAGCACCGATGACCGGGCTGTCACCAACGCGTCCCGGTGTCTTGGCGGTCATGCCGCCCGTGGATGTAGCTGCCGCCAGATGACCGAAACGATCCAGTGCAACTGCTCCGACAGTGCCGTGTTTGCGGGCAGGATCGCCATCGTCGGCGGCACCACTGCGACGACGTGCCATTTCGTCGTGCAAGGCCTTGCGACGCTGTTCCGTCGAGAACCATTCCGGCGCCATCATTTCCAGACCGGCAGCTTCGCAAAACCGCTTTGCCCCTTCGCCTGCGAAAAATACGTGTTCGGTCTGCTCCATGACTGCACGTGCCGCCAGAACAGGATTGCGTGGCCCGCAAATTCCGGAGATGGCACCGCATGCGCGCGTTGCACCATCCATGATAGCCGCATCCATCTCATGCGTTTCATCCGTCGTGAAAACGGCTCCGTGCCCGGCGTTGAAAAGCGGATTTTCTTCCAGGGCAATCACAGATGCCGTCACGGCATCGAGTGCTTTGCCACCTTTACGCAGAACATCCAGTCCAGCCTGCAGGCATTCACGCAGGCCGGCATGATAGGCTGCTTCCTTCTCTGGCGTCATATTGGCTTTAAGAATGGTCCCAGCGCCGCCATGCAACGCGATGACAGGTACAAATTCGGGCATCTTCATTAACTCGCTGTTGACGTCGCTATTGCGGATCGGAATTATGCGAAGAAGTACGCAAACTATCGAAATGTATCAGCTGGTTTTGATTGGTTCGTTTCGTTTTGTGTATTTTCGAGCTCTCTCGGAAGAGGCAAACTTGAGCAGCGCAGGTGCATCTCGCGAACGAACACTTTTCGCCGCTTCTCGTCATTCTCCTTTATTGCCGCCGCTATACCCAGCCCATACGGGCCGATGAGAAGTCCGGGAGCCAGGTCGGAAACCTTCTTTTCTCTCGCCTCATAATTCGCGGCCTCGGCACGAATTTCTTCGCACTGCGGCGACTGCCATTTGGGATCCTGAATTGAAAGCGAGGACGCATAATTCTGCGGCGATGTCGTGCATCCAACCAAAGTCATTGACAGCAGGCCAGCAATCCCTGCCCCTAAACGTTCGAATACCATTTCATTCCGTTTCTTTATGCGACAGGCTTCACGTGCGATGCCACCGCTTAATCTGAAATATTGCTATTGCCTGCAAGTATTGCATCCGCAGCCAATCCACCTGCCATGCGGTATTCATCCGACCATTCTTCATCATCAAATACGCAAAGCGCAATTGTCGCACATCGCTGCCTCTCCCTCAGGATAGCAAGTGCAATTATATCAATGGGTGCAACTTTTTCGTTCGTTTCTGAGACTTCGAGCCACAAATTTCTGGCCGCATCTTCAATATCACGGGGAAATTCCATGCCGTTTGCCTCTTCACGTGGTTCAATGCGCAAAAATTTCGGCTCGTCGAATCGCAAGCTGTTACCCGCCATTTCTATCGTTTCACAATTCAATATAGCAGGCACTTCTCAACAATGCCGCATTGAACGAAACTTTCGTTCGACAGCACCCGTTAACGGAAAACATTGATCTGCACGGATATAAAACGCTGAGGGCTACATTTAGCAATGGGCGAGGCAGAGCTTGAAGCCGGACTTATTCTTTAAAATCATACTGGCTTTATGCGCAGTTTTCCTTGTGACTGCCGTGATTATCAGACTTTATCACGAGTACCACGACATTGATCCGACCTGGGGCAACATACGTTCGGGCGTCTACCCAGGTTGGGATACATCAGAGAACTAATTTCCTGAAGTTTCAGAAAATCTGTTTGCCTTGTAAGTCAGGCTTCCCGACTCAGCAGCCTCCACGTCAATTCGGATATTCCTGATTTCGATAGATTGTTGCTCGACCGGAAAATCGACTGTTTGTCCCGTATCCGGGTTTTGCAGATCAGTCGCGGTATAACCGCGAATCTCGAAACGCATTCTGCCATCGGCGACGCCCAAATAAACGATGTCAAAAATCGTGCCGGACGCGATAGGATCATACTCATCAGGATTTGGTATCTCCAACCCTTTGGCATAATCGCGCGGGGGGACAACGGGATCGCCACTCAGAACGAACTGGGTCTGACCAAAGGTGTCGGTTGCCGGTGCAGAATGATGCGATGTCTCTTCAGTCCCTGCCGACACCTCAGCACCTGCTGCCTGTTGCGCGTGCAAGTCCGCTGGAAAACTCAGAATACAAGATATGGCCGAGAATATTACAAGCCATCGAGTTGTATTCGAACGTTTACCCATCGGCTGCTCCTTTTCCTGAATCGTAAATCAACGGCGTTGTTTTGACCGAAACGCAACGCGCAAGCAATCCTGCATATCAGGTGCTGTTCCTGTTGAAGGCATAGCAGTAACTGTCACGATTTTATGACTGCAATCGCAGATGCCTTCGGTTAGGGTCAGCGCGGGAAGATTATCTTCTGAAACCTCAATAGAGAGGCATGGCATGACGGTTGAAACCAGGTCCGTTCGCATTATTCGGACAGTTGTTGAAACACTGCGCCCACAGTTCAATGTGGAGTTATGGGACGGCACGCGCATCGGTGCATTCGATGGCCCATCATTGGTAATCAACGATCCGACAATCGTTCGACAGCTTCTCCTCAAGCCCAACTATGATTCTCTGATCGATATCTGGACATCCGGTCGTGTGGATATCAGCAATGGTACGATCTTCGACCTCGCAAATGCCAAAACCGATGGAAGTGTGAAGAACAGGCTGAAAGAGCTGCCAAAATGGCAACTACTCAAGGATCTTCCGGCTCTTCTGCTCGCTGGCAAAACCGATGCGCGCGAGGTTCTTGACGGCAAGGAGCCTTTCGTCAGTGGATCGAGCAAGGAGGCGATTACCCATCATTACGATGTGTCCAACGAGTTTTATCGCTTATTCCTCGATGAGCGAATGGTTTACACATGCGGCTACTTCACGGACTGGGCCAATGATATCGATCAGGCCCAGAAGGACAAGCTGGAACTCATCTGCCGAAAACTACGATTGAAACCAGGTGACCGTCTTCTGGATATCGGTTGCGGTTGGGGTGCCCTCCTGATCTATGCAGTACAGAACTTTGGCGTTATCGGAACCGGCGTTTCATTGTCGGAGGCACAAACGGCACTTGCCCGAGAGAGGATCAAGCAGGCTGGACTTGAAGACAGGATCACCATCCACGTCAAATCCTATGCAGAGCTTGACGGGCAGTTCGACAAAATTTCGTCTGTTGGAATGTTCGAGCATGTTGGTATCGCCAATTACGACAGCTATTTCAATGCCGTGAACCGGCTTCTGCGCCCCGGTGGGCTTTACATGCACCACGCAATCACACGGCGCATGAAGAAGGACAAGAAATCCTTCAAACGCAAAAGTGCAGAGCATAAGGCGCTTGTGAAGTATATTTTCCCCGGTGGGGAACTCGATCATCTTGGAATGACGATAGAAAACCTCGAAGGACACGGGTTCGAAGTCCACGACGTCGAAAATCTGCGCGAACATTATGGCCGCACCTGCCGGTTATGGTGCGAACGACTTTATTCCAATTTCGACAAGGCCGTTGCCGAAATCGGTTATCCAAAAGCGCGTCTCTGGTTGCTCTATCTTGCGGGATGTTCACTGGCATTTGAGAGAGGCACCGTCCAGATTAACCAGACCGTGGCTTCAAAACGCAAACGCGGCATTTCCGCTGTGCCGCAGACGAGAGCGGATATTTATACCAGTTTCGGCGAGCCAAGAGGTGGGTAAAGCAGCTTGGGCAATTCCCACCTGATGACTCACGATTGACTAAACGGTCTCCGCTAACTGGACGCTTTGTACCGGTTTAGCCTGTATCTGGCGCCATAGAGGCGTCATTGCAGCTGTGATGTCTCCATAAAGCGCGTAACGGCGATTATAGTGTCCATCCAGCGCGGCGTTCGGCTTGTAATGCCGATCGGCGCGCACCATGGCATTGGCACCTTCTGTGAAATCGACAAACAGCCCAACACCGGTCCCCGCCGCAATGGCTGCGCCAAGTGCGCCTGTTTCTCGTGAGACGGCAACAGAAACTGGCACGCCGAGTACATCGGCAAATATCTGGGGCCATAAACGGCTGCGTGAGCCGCCACCGGAAAGCACAGCCTCCTCGAAGGTCGCGCCTGCTTTTCGGATGGTTTCCACATGCTGGCGATGACCGAAGGCAACGCCTTCAAGCAAAGCGCGTATCAGATGCCCCTTCGTATGCCAGCCCGCAATACCGTAAAACCCTGCGCGGGCGTGGCCGTCCTGCTGCGCTCCGTAGAGATAAGGGTGGTAAAGCGGATCATCACTTGCAGGTTCGATGGCTGCGGCGAGACTGCAACAAACATCAAATGGCGAGACATCAGCATGATGGTCTCCTTCGAAAAATTCCCGCACCAGCCATTCAAGATTCGCCGCAGAGGTAGCGCTGTTTTCCATCGCCATGTAACGGCTGCGATCAAAAGTAGAGGTCATGAAGACCGGCCCCTTGAGATCTGGGCCGTCGACAATAATCTGGTTGATGCTCCACGTACCAGCAATGATCGATGCACTTCCTGTGCGTGAGACACCAGAACCTAGCGCCGAAGCTACGACATCGAAGAGACCTCCAACAACGGGTGTACCCGCCGCAAGCCCGGTCTCCCGCGCCACAGCCTCGGTTACATTGCCTGCAATATTGTCGCTTTCGATGAGCGGTGGCAGGATATCCATACAGTCGCCCAAACCGTAAGCTTCCATCAAAGCACTGTCGTAACGGCGCGTTGCAAGATCGAGCAAGCCTGCCCCCGACATGTCGGAAACTTCGCTGAAACGTTTGCCCGTCAAGCGATTGACCACGAAGTCCTTGGAGAAAAATACCGTGCCAATCTGGTCAAACAGTTCAGGCTGGTAGCGCTTCAGCCAGGCAAGCAGCGTCGGGGTTTGGGAGGGCCATGGACGCTGGCGTGCTATCGGATAGGTCTTTGCGCCCACCCCTTTTGCCGTCCACTCTTCAACGAGACCGGTCGCGCGGGTGTCGAGCGACTGGATACCTATGAGCGGATCTCCCTCCCGGTCGAGCGCGTAGAGCCCGTTGCCGTGTCCGGCACAGCCGATAGCGGCAATATCACTCGCCGCTATCCCCGCCTTATCAAGGCAAGCTCGAATAACCCGCTTGGCATTGGACCAGAGTTCGCCAAGGTCACGCTCGACGTGACCGGGATGCGGCATGCGGCTATGTCCTTCTTCACCTGCATGGGCGAGCTCCCGTCCCGAAAGATCAAAAACCACCGCCTTGATAACAGTATTGCCCGCATCGAGCCCCAACAGATATTTTTGCATGAAGAACCCCTCCCAAGGTCCAACCAATCCAGTAACTCAGCCCTGCTGATAAAGCGAGTAGGCCTCCTCGCCGCTCGCATTCTTATGAATAATCGCCATCAACCCGCGCACCACGGCGCTTGGATTGGCATGCTGATATATGTTGCGTCCATAGACCATGCCCATTGCACCTTGCTGCATCAAGGCTGCAGATTTTGCAAAAACGGCGGAGAGATCTTCCTTACCGCCGCCACGCACCAGCACCGGACAGCGCGCCGTCTCTACGACACGATGGAAATCCTCTGCATTTGTTGTCGGGTCTGCCTTGATGATGTCGGCTCCCATTTCGCGGGCAAGCCGCGTAAGCGTCACGATCTTGTCGGCGTCACCATCGACCATGTAGCCGCCGCGCTCTGTGACTGGCTGCATGACGAGCGGTTCGATCATCAGCGGCATACCGTATTTTTCGCAATCTGCCCGGACGCGGGAAATGTTCTGCACGCATTGACGAAAGAGGTCTGGCTCGTCCGGCAGCATGAAGAGGTTCACCACCACGCAGGCCGCATCCATCTGCAGCGCTCCGATCAGCGGATCGGCCTCGTTCTGCAGCACAGCCCACATGTCGCGATGGCGAATGCGGTTATAGGGATTGCCCATATCGAGGCGCATAACCAGCGCTGGCTTATCCTTGCCGGGAATATCCTGCAGCAGATCGGCCTGACCATAGTTCATCTGAATTGCATCAGGCTTAGCGTCGATCAATGCCTTGATGACAGCTGGCATATTCTCCAAGCCGTCGAGAAAAGAGGGCTCATTGCACACGCCATGGTCAACAGCCACATCCAGACAGCGACCGTTGCCGAACAGCCGGTTCATCCGGACTTTGCGGTTTTCTCGCATAATTCACTCCTTTGTTCGTTCCTTGCGGAAAGGGTTTCTTCGGCGACGCCGTGGCGCTCGCGCATGAGGGTTAGAAATCGCGTCAGCTCTGCTTTTTTGTACTTTGGTGACCAGCTTTTCTCCGTCGCCAGCAAATCAAGCACAGCCTCGGTCATGGCGAGAGATAGTTCGCCGGAAATCGCCAATGTCGTGCGCCGCAAAAGCAAGTCATCGAGACGCTCGACCGCCTCTGTGCGGATGAGATACAGGAGCTCCCGCGTGCTGTAGTCGGTATTGGGCAAGACGTGATCCGCCCCTGTGGCAATGAAGCGGGCTATTTCGGCGGCATCGGTGCCATAGCGTTCAAAGAGGATTTCAAGGCGATCCGCAGGCAGCCCGGTGGCGACAGCCAGTTTTCCGATCCAGCTTTTGCTGTCTTTCGGAAATGAACGTCCGCCGCCTATGGCGCGTTCCGCCGTGTCGATCCGTCGTGACAGACCCAATCGCTTTAGCACCATGTCGGCAGCCATTTCGCCAAACGAGCGGAAAGTCGTCCATTTTCCACCGATCATGCAGAGGACCGGCGGACGCCCGTTCTGCCCTTCGAGCACCGTGCAGAAATGGTCGCGTGGGATACGCCCCGTAAAACTGTCATTGCTAACTGGCAGCGGGCGCACACCTGCGAACTGAAAGACAATTTGGTCGGGATGTATTTTGATCTCCGGTAGGACGAAGGTGAGCGATTGCAGGATATAGTTCCGTTCATCTGTCTCGCAGCGAACCACGCCAGGGTCATCGACGCGGATATCGGTCGAGCCGACGAGAACTTTGTCGAGATAGGGAAACAGGATGCAGATGCGCCCGTCCTCGTTCTCGTAATAGATCATGTGCCCATCAAGACTGTCACTGAGAGCAGGATTATCGACAATGAGATGCGAACCTTTGGTGCCTCCCATCAGCGGGGCAGGTAGTGCCTCTTTCGGAAACAGTGTGCCATTCGCGATATCGATCCAGCCGCCCGTCGCGTTGATGACCAGCCGCGGCTGGATAGAGAGTGTTTCGCTGGAAATACCGTCGAATAACTGGAAATCACCACCGCCACTTTCACAAATTGCCGCATAGTTCAGCGCCCTGGCATTCGGTCCAGCTGAAAGACCGTCGCGAAGAAGCTCGATCCCGATCCGCTCGGGATGGCTGACCCAGGCGTCGAAATAGGTCGCGGAACTGCGTATTGCGGGATTAAGCGAAGGCCATTTCGCAAGCGTCGTCTTGCGGCTGCGAAAACGGTGCTTCGGCATCAATGCCCGTTTGCGCGTCAGGAAATCGTAGATGCTCAGACCCGTCTTGACAGCGATTGCACCACGCCGGCTTGGACGACGGGTAAGCCCCAGAAAGCGCACGATCCCATTGCCTAGTCCCGAGAACGTATCGAAGATCGGAACAGTTGTCGGTAGTGGTGCCACATAATGGGGAGCATTGCGCAGCAGCCTGTCACGCTCGACAAGGGATTCCTTCACGAGGCTGAATTCGCCATTCTCCAGATAACGCAAACCGCCGTGAACCATCCGCGAAAGCGCCGCGCTGGCACCCGAACAATAATCGGACTGCTCGACCAGCAGCACGTTCACGCCCTGCAGCGCAAGCTCGCGAAAAACGCTGAGCCCGTTGATGCCGCCACCGACGACACAAACGTCCACCTTCGGGCTCTGGCGGAGCCCGTCCAATACTTCTTTACGGTTCATGATGGCCGTCCGTTATCCGTCCATGTTAACCAGTTGTGCCGAAATGGCCGTGTCTATAGCCGCAAGATCATCGGACAAAAGCCGGAGCCTTCCTGCCTGCGCATTGTCGAGAGCCTGCGCCGGATTTCTCGCCCCGCAAAGTGCGAAGGTCACCCCCTGCTGCGCCAGCGTCCAAGCAATCACGATCTGGGCGATCGTCGCGTTATGGCGATCAGCGACCGGCTGTATTGTCGTCGCGAAATCCTTTGCCTTCTGTCGGTTGGCAACGGAAAAGCGTGGATTGTCCTTGCGTTGATCGTCCCCGGAAAACACACGTTCCGGCCCGATCATGCCTGACAGAAGACCAAGCGCGAGTGAGGAATAGCTCAACGTCGATACGTTGTTTGCAGTGGTAAGCGGCAGCAAGTCTTGCTCGATCTCCCGATCGATCATGCTGAACCGCTCCTGGATCGCATCGAGCGCGCCAGTCTGGATATATTGTTCCAGTTCCGGTCGGTTGAGGTTGCTGGCACCAACAGCCCGGATTTTACCAGCCTGTTTCAGTTCCTCAAGCGCCGCTACAGTCTCTTCGATTGGCGTCGTCGGGTCCTGCCAATGGGTGATGTAAAGATCGATATAATCAGTACCGAGACGACGCAGGCTTTCTTCTACCTCGTGGATGATCGCATCCCGCCCCAGATAGCGATGAACTGGGTTTCCATCCTGATCGAAGAAGTGCTGCCCTTTCTGGGTGTGCCAGACGAGGCCGCATTTGGTCGCGATCACCGCCTTGTCACGACGCCCGGCAATCGCCTTACCGACTATTTCCTCGGAGCGTCCGAGGCCGTAGGCTGGCGCCGTATCAATCAGTGTCACGCCAGCGTCCAGCGATGCCTGGATTGCTGCGATGGATTGGGCTTCATCCGTTCCGCCCCACATCCAGCCGCCTATAGCCCATGTACCGAGACCGACTGCGGACGCCCTGACGCCGGAACGCCCGATTTCGCGGATCAACTGTTCGCCGCTCATGCGGAATATCCTTCTTGGGATGCAAGTTCGAGAATGCGGGCGCCAGTCGCTTCGTCGGTGACAAGCGTATCGAGATGATTGCCGCGGAGAACACTCAGGATAGACTCGGCCTTGTTCAATCCGCTTGCTACACCGATCTTCGTCGGGATATGCGCAAACTCATCCAGCGTTAGCGAGACCAGCGCACGGTTGAGGCTATAGTCGCAAATCCGTCCCTCCACATCGAGCAGATGGGCGAGAAGTTCCGCACTGGCACCGGAATGTTCGATAGCAGTGCGATCTCCGCTCGAAGAAGGGTGCAGGTCGTAATAGGTCGAATCCGTGCTGACGATGGACCCGATGCCGACAACTGCAATTTTGGCTTCCCGTGCCCGCTGGAATACTTCCGCTACGGAGCGCATGTTCATCAGCATCGCACGTTGTCCGGCGTCATCTGCAAACAAAGGCGCATGTATCTGATATGAGTGTCCGCCGAGCTTTTCGGCCATCAACGTCGAGACGTGATTGACGTCGGTATAGTGCTTTCCCTGCACACAACCCGTCGCCGGAATGACCTCTACATTGAAGTTGCGCGGTGCCTGAATGCCTGCGACAACGGCGCTGACACCTTTGCCGCCGGTGATGCAGATCGTGTCGCCATCGGCGATTTCTTCAAGAAGCAGGCGGGCAGCGGCTTCCCCCACCGCCAGCAAAGCCGTTTGCGGGTTGTCGGATGCGGTCGGCACAACGATGGCGCGGCTAATGCCACCAAGCGCCAGCAATCGTTCTTCCAGATCGATAAGAGGCTCGACCGGCGACTTGATCTTGATTTCTACAAGGCCAAGCTGGCGGCCGCGTTTGATGAGCCGGTTTACAGTTGCGTGAGAAATCCCGAGCTGATCCGCAATCTGCGCCTGTGTCAGCCCTTCCAGAAAATGCAGGACGAGAGCCTGATGCATCTGGCGGGCAACGACGATTTCCTCACGTGGCGCTGTTGTTCTCGGTTTCAGTTTAGCAATGGGCATATCAGGACGCCTTCCGCTTGTGCAGGAAATGGTCGATCGAAACAGCGGCAAGAAGAATGCAGCCCTTGATCATGTCCTGCCAGTACACCGAAACATTGAGAAGGATCAGCGAGGATGTGACCAGCGAAAGCAGAGCCATGCCGAGAATAGCGCCAAGGATAGTACCTGAACCGCCGCTGAGCGATGCACCGCCGATGACTGCGGCAGCGATAATATTCAGCTCCATGCCAACACCGAAAGTAGGCGTCGCAGCACCGAAGCGGGACATATAAATGACACCTGCCACACCGGCGAGCGTCGAGCACAGCACCGTCACCCAGAATTTGACCTGGTTTGTCTTGATGCCCGAATAGAGCGCAGCCTTTTCATTGCTGCCGGTATAGAACACCTTGCGAAAGGCGGTGGCGCGACGCAGCAGGAAATCGAACAGAATGACGACAGCAACGAAGATCAGGATAACGTAAGGAATGCCGTAAAAGGTGCCCTGCCCCACCGCCTTGAAGCTTGGCGGCAGCGTGAAAAGCGACAATGGCGTTCCTTTGGTGATGATAAGGCAAAGGCCGCGCACAATTACCATGGCTGCCAGCGACGTGATGAAATGGTTGAGGCCAACGACGGTTACAAAGAAACCCATAATACCGCCGATGGCTGCGCTCGCCGCGATACCGACAAGCGAAGCCGTCCATGGATCGAGCCCGGCCAGAAAGAGTGCGCCGGAAAGAACCATGGAAAAACAGACCACCGAGCCGACCGAAAGGTCGATGCCCCCGACAATCAACAGGATCGTCATCCCCACCACGACGATGCCTTCCACCGAGAAGCTCATCAACATCGCACGAAAATTGCCGAGCGTCAGAAAATGCGGCGACGCAAAACTCATCACCACGGCCAATGCCAGAATGATCGCAATCAAACCGGCTTCACGCATGGTTCCTATGCGCCTTATCGACGAATTTTTTGGCGCAGCCGCTGCCATTGTGTCGATTGCCATTTCACCCTCTCCCATTTTCTTTTCATGCAGCATGATGCGATGCCCGTTCCGCGCCAACACCTGAAGCAAGAAGGATCACTGCCTCTTCCGACATGGCATCCGCTGAAAGCTCTCCCGCAATGCGCCCCTCCCGGACCACCAGCACGCGGTCTGAAAGACCAAGCAGTTCCGGCATTTCCGACGAGATGACGATGATGCCGATGCCGGAGAGCGCAAGCTCCCGCAACAGGCGATGAATTTCCGCCTTCGCGCCGACATCTATGCCCCGTGTCGGTTCATCCATCAGAATGACTTTGGGCTTTACCGCCAGTTGCTTGGCGATTGCCACTTTCTGCTGATTGCCGCCTGAGAGTGATTTCACGGGCGCTTCGATGCCACCCATGCGCACGGAGAGCCGTTTCGCGAAGTCCTCCGCAAGTGCGGCCTCGGCTCGACCGTTCAGAAGTCCGGCGGCATTGGTCAGCGACTTCAGGTCCAGCACGGAAATATTCTGCGCGATGGACATCTCCAGGAATACGCCAGAACCTTTGCGGTCTTCTGAAAGATAAACAATGCCGGCCTTGGCGGCATCGGAATATGAATTGATCTTCTGGGTCTTGCCATGGAGGCGAACTGTTCCTGCGGTACGTGGGCGAAGGCCGCAGATGCCTTCGGCAATCTCCGTTCGCCCCGATCCGATGAGGCCACCGACACCAAGAATTTCACCTTTATGCAGAGAGAAGCTTACATCTGTGAAACGCAACCCATCGCCAATATCACCAACTTCAAGAATGACTTCACCCGGCGCCTCGTGCGATCCAAGTTTATCCGGGTAGAGCTGCGTGATCTCGCGGCCCACCATCCGACGCACCACATCGTCGGGTTTCACATCTGCAATGCGATCGGTGCATACATAACGACCATCGCGGAAAACCGTCACCCGGTCGCAGAGGTTGAAAATCTCGGCCATGCGGTGACTGATATAGATGATGGAAATACCGTTTGCCTTGAGATCACGGATGATGGAAAAGAGCTGCTGTGCCTCGGTTTCGGTGAGCGCAGCCGTCGGTTCATCCAGAATCAACACACGGCAATCGAGTGTCAGCGCTTTGGCGATCTCCACGAGCTGCTGGCTGGAAATCGGCAAGTTGGCGACCTTTTGCCGAACATCGATAGCCGCCAAGCGGTTCATCACGATCTGTGCATCACGTTCCAGCGCGCGGTAATTCATGAAAGGCGAACGACGACGATTGGTCGTCGCCATAAACATGTTTTCAGCGACTGTGGCATCCGGGCAAAGCGCTATTTCCTGATGCACCAGACCGATACCGAGCGATTGCGCCACGGCGGGAGAAGCAATGTGAACCATCTTCCCGTCGATGCGTATTTCTCCCTCGGTCGGCTGCAAAACGCCAGCGATGATGCTCATCAGCGTCGATTTACCAGCACCGTTCTCGCCACAGAGCGCATGGACCTCACCACGTTCAAGCGTGAAATCCACTTGCGTCAGCGCCTTCACCGCTCCGAAATGCTTGGTTACCCCGTGGATGGTCAGCACCGGTTCAGCCATCTTTTTCCTCCCTCTTCATTCCAACCATCCGCACCACAGGGCGCGGATGGCTTCTTGAACGGAGCCTATTCCTCAATGCCCTTAGTACCGCGACGCTTCAGATATTTGTCCCAATAGAAGTCGTCCGCGTTTTCTGCGGTCACAATCGAGAGGCCATTATCGACAACGGGAATGCTCATCGGGTTGAAGCCGGAACGCTTGGCGTCATTCATCGGGTCGATCAGTTCCGGATGCTTGGCAAGCCACAGCAGCATGAAGCCCATATAGCCCTGCATGCCCTGGTTCGGATTGATCGAACCGAAGACTTCACCAGCCTTGATCATGTCGAGGATGTTGGCGTTGACGTCGGCACACATGACGAGAACCTTGCCACCAGCTTCTTTGTTCGCCTGCGCAGCCCCAATTGCGGAGTTGGCCTCCGGCATGAAAACCGCACCGAGGTTCGGATTGGCCTGAATGAGGCTCGACAGCCCCTGATACGCTTTCGTCGGGTCCTGATTGGAAGCAGCACGACCAACCAGCTTCATGTCAGGCCACTTCTCTTCCATGCGGGCGATGAAAGCCGCAATGCGCTTGTCGTGATTATCCTGCCCCGGATTTTCAAGAACAGCATACTCGCCCTTGCCACCCATTTTCTGGGCGATGGCATCAGCCGCATAGGTGCCTTCGCGGGTGTTGTCCGAAGTGATGAAGGACACGCGCTTCGACAGCGGAGAATCTGCTGCGAATGTGACGACCGCCGTACCCTGATCGATCGCCCGATTGATGGGTTCGATGAACGGGTCAGAGTTCATCGGATGAACAAGAATACCAGCTGGATTCTGCGCCAACGCCTGATCGAACGTGGCGATCTGCTTGTTCACGTCATATTCCGGTGTGCCAGTATATTCCGTCTCGCAGCCGAACTGCTGGCCAGCCTGCTTGAACATTTCATAGACGGGAAACCAGTATTCAACGCCAGAAACCATGACGTTCATCACATATTTTTCGCCCGGTTTACAGCGGAACGGATTCTCGGTCTCGGCTGCCGTTGCGGAACCGGCCAGAAGCGTTACCGCAAGAACCGCCATTGCGGTCGTGCTCAGAAAATTGCGCAAGTGTCCTCCTCGAGGCCGAAGCCCCTCCCAAACGCGCGGAAAGCGTCCCAAAAACGCCGTTGATCTTTATGAAGACCGGCCCTCCTCCTCGAAGACCAGTATTGATAGCTAATCGCAAAGAAACGCGACTGTCAATATAATTCAGTATATGAAATATATTTCATACTATTTGTTCATTTCGCTTATAGTCAAGCTGGATCGGTGGCGAAGCGCATAACTGGTCGATGAAATTTTTGACACTGCCCGCGTATTCCCTACTTCTGAAAATGGCGACCACTTCCGACATGATCGGCTTTCCGATTATTGGACGGAAAACCGTATTGGGCATGTGTACGACGTTTCTCACCACGCCCGGTATGACCGATATACCGGCACCCAGCGATACCTGTGTCAGAACAGCAAGAAGACCGCCCGGCTTTGCAATGATCCTCGGAGTGAAGCCTCCTCGTTTCGCGACCTCATATGTGCCCGCCTCCTGTTCCGGCAAAATAAACCGGCTTTCCGCAAGAAGAGCGTACTGATCCTCCAACTGAGCAACCGCAAGCCGATGGTCAGAGGGCAGCGCCAGACAAAAATAGTCTTGTAGCAAAACATGAGCGCTGAGTGACGGTGGGAGCGTCATCGGCATACGGACGAAGCCAATGTCGAGATGCCCGTCCTCAATGAGCTTCGGTAGATCCTCCATCGGAAATTCGCGCGAATGAAGCTCCACTTGGGGCCAATCATGCGAGAAACGGCTGATTTGCTTCTGCAAGGCCCCGGCATAAGCCGCCGAGCCGACATAGCCGATTTCGATCCGCCCGATCTCCCCTCGTCCAGCTCTGCGGCCGACACTTTCCGCCTTATCGAATTGATCCAACACCAATCTCGCTTCCTTCAGAAACACCTCACCCGCGGGAGTGATTGTGACTGAGCGTTTGGTTCTGAAGAAAAGTTTCGTACCGAGCCGCCGCTCGATTTCCTGTATCTGAACCGTGAGCGTCGGAGCCGCAATGTTCAACCGTTCTGCCGCTCTTGAAAAATGAAGCTCCTCGGCGAGTGTCAAAAAATAACGAAGATGCCTGAGTTCCATGAGTGGCTCCAATAATTAGGTAAAAACTAATATTATCTCAAAATGCCACGAATGAAAGAAATTCAAACATCCTGTTTATTGGCACCTCAAACGTAATGAAGGAAGTCCAATGTCCGCCCGTTCTGTCACAATCCTCGCCTCGTTGACCGCAACGATGACCCTCGCCGCAGCCTTCCCGGCATTGGCAATCGAATTGCCGACAAAGCCTTATCTTACTCTTGAAGCTGCCCGCTCCGTCGTAGCTGCTGCCGAAAAAGAAGCGACAGCGAACGGCTGGCCCTGCGTGATCTCAGTCGTAGATGCAGAAGGTCTGCAGATCCTCACGATACGCATGGACAACGCGTCAGTACCTGCTGGCGTCGAGCTAGCGCCCGGCAAAGCTCGCACAGCCGCGCTTTTCCGTCGGGAAAGCGGCGCTCTCGAGGATGCTATCAACGGGGCTCGCCCTGCCGCTATCACGGCGCGCGGTTTCGTACTCATGCGCGGAGGAGTTCCAATCACGGTGAATGGTACAATTGTTGGCGCCATTGGCGTATCAGCCGACACACCCGATCATGACCAGCAGATTGCGAAAGCTGGTGCAGCAGCATTGACAACCAAATGACAACTGTTCTCGCATCCGCGCCGCGCGTTACCAATTCAACTTTCATTTTGCTGACAGCCTCGACCGGTTGCGCAATGACCGTGCTGGACACAAATGTTATCGCGATGGTCCTACCGACCATTGCACGGGAATTTTCGGCAAGTTTTGCTGACGTAGAGTGGGTCATCAGCACTTATGTCCTTTGCTTCGCGTCGCTGCTCTTGCCGGCTGGCGCTCTAGCCGACCGGTTCGGACGTCGCACTGTTTTTTTGATTGGAATTGGTGCGTTCGCATTCTCATCCTGGCTTTGCGGTGTAGCAGATTCAGCCGCTTCACTTTACCTTGCTCGCGCGTTGCAAGGCGCCAGTGCCGCCTTCCAGCTCGCGCCTGCGCTCGCAATCATTGGCCATACGTTCCATCGCGATGAGGAACGTAACCGTGCATGGTCAATCTGGGGCGGCATCATGGGCCTGACCATGGTGCTGTCACCGATTATCGGAGGCCTTATCGCCCATAGTCTCGGCTGGCGCTGGGCATTCTACATAAACATACCTATCGGCATTGTGTTGGCACTGGCTACGCTGCGTTCCATCACCGATTCAAAAGATGAAAATGCGCGGCGCGTTGATCCAATCGGCATCGTTGCATTTGCGAGTACAATGTTCGGCCTCACATGGGGACTTATCAATGGACAGGCACATGGCTGGACCTCTTCAACCGCGATTGCAGGATTTGTCGGCGGCTTGGCCGGTCTGGCTATTTTCTTGGTTGCGGAGACTGTCCAGCAGCGTCCGATGCTCGATCTCAGCCTATTTCGCAATCCTCGCTTTATAGGCGGGGTTTGGGCGATGTTTGCCTATGCAGCCTGCGCTCAAGTGATGGCGTCCATGCTGCCGCTATTCCTTCAAAACGGCTTCGGTCAGCCGCCATTGCAAGCTGGTTTTGCCATGCTTCCATTTGCAAGCGCGATGCTGATCTTCCCCAATGTCGGGCGTTTTCTCGGAAAGAGAATGTCCTCACGGGAAATTCTGTCCTTTGGACTCATGATCGTGGGTATCGGTAGTCTTGTGACAAGCTTCGGCGCACATTCCGGCGCCTGGTCTATCGTTATGTGCGGTATGTTTCTGATTGGGAGCGGTGGCGGCTTGCTGAATGGTGAAACCCAGAAAGCGATCATGAGTACCGTTGCACGCGACCGTGCTGGGATGGCATCGGGCATCAGCACAACCGCCCGATTTACCGGTATTCTGCTCGGCTTCGCGGTCCTGAGCGGAGTGCTTGCAAGTGCTGTCCGGACTCACTTAATGCAAGCGGGCTGCAACGATCCGACATGCCGTGAAAATTTTGCTGACGCGATAGTCGCGGGCGACTTGCCTAACGCACTTGGTATGGTAGCACCTTCGGCGAGGATTGCCGCAACCGAACTTGCCATGCGAGGTTATTCTGCTGGCTTCTCGGTTGCGCTTCTGGTTTCTGCAATCGTGGCCATCGCCTCCTCGCTTTTGGTCTACTGCCTGATGAAACGACAATAGCTTTCAGGCACGAAGCTCTATTCTTTCTTGTAAAGCGTGCGCGACCGCTCAAGATGTCGGAGCATGGCAGCCTCGGCGCGGTCCGCATCCTTAGCCGACAAGCAATCCAATATTTCCTCGTGTTCAACAAGGGTATATTTCTCTTTGCCTGTCCAGATAAGCATATGAGTGTGATACTCTTTCAGCCAAGCCAGCATAGCTTCGCTTACTGCGACCAATATTGGATTGCCAGCAATTCTAGCTATCCGGACATGAAACTCCATATCCGCAGCGATGAATGCGTCTGCATCACCAAGCGATTTCCGCTGCCGTTCGATGATCTCCCGCAGCTCGGCGATATCATCTTCCGTTGTCTTCTGTGCAATCTCGCGAACAATACCACGCTCGAAGAAAATTCGCGCGCTCTTCAAATCTTCCAGCGTGTCCATTGATTGCGCAATCATGATCTTCGCAGTCGGATCCACCTGCTGAAAGATCGACTTTGCCGTCAACTTCAAAACCTTGGCGCGCTCACCATGCGAAATGCTGACCAGCCCCATCTTGGCAAGTGACTGCATCGCCTCGCGGATCGCGGGCCGTCCAACGCCAAAACGCTCCATCAGAACGCGCTCGGACGGCATCTCGTCGCCCGGCGTCAATTCACCGGAAGTAATCATGTTTTCGAGCCGGTCGAAAACTTCGTCGGATAGTTTGCGGCGAATGATGGGTTCAATTGCTTGGGTCATTGCGTCTCACTGCTCATGAGCTTTTCTCCCTTATGCATCTTCAAATGCTCTGAGGAAAGCCGTTACCCACACTCTCGTGACCGGTTAACAATTTTCCCCTTGCAGATATTGGAATACTCATTATACCAGTTTGCACTCAAACACCATGCGCTCATTGTAGGCGCAACGAAAACCGTGAGTGACGACAATTCCGATGAACATCTGTTTGACCTATCGCATTGAGACAACCGGCAGCATCGAACAGATGGCCGCCAAGATCGCGAGCGATCAGTCGACCGGCACTTTCGTCGCTATTCCAGGCGAAACCGAAGAGTTGAAGGCACGCGTCGCAGCACGCGTGCTCGAAGTTCGCCCACTTGAAGACGCAACGGTGCCTGCATGGCCGGAGCTTGAGCCCGGACACAGCCCGATCAGGCGCGCCGATGTCGATATTGCCTTTCCGCTTGATGCTATCGGCACCGATTTAGCAGCGCTGATGACAATTGCCGTTGGCGGCGTCTATTCGATCAAGGGCATGACAGGCATCCGCGTTGTCGATATGAAGCTACCGGAAGCCTTCAAAAGCGCGCATCCCGGCCCACAGTTCGGCATCACCGGAAGCCGCCGTCTCACCGGCGTTGAAAAGCGTCCGATCATCGGCACCATCGTCAAGCCAGCACTCGGTCTGCGTCCACATGAGACAGCAGAACTCGTAGGCGAACTGATCGAATCTGGCGTCGATTTCATCAAGGACGATGAAAAGCTGATGAGCCCGGCCTACTCGCCGCTTAAAGAGCGCATCGCCGCGATCATGCCGCTCATTCTCAATCACGAACAGAAGACCGGCAAAAAGGTGATGTATGCCTTTGGCATCTCCCATGCTGATCCTGATGTCATGATGCGCAACCACGACATGGTGCTGAAAGCTGGCGGCAATTGCGCCGTGGTCAACATCAACTCGGTTGGCTTTGGCGGCATGAGCTTCTTGCGCAAGCGCTCAGGCCTCGTGCTTCACGCCCACCGCAATGGCTGGGATATTCTGACCCGCAATCCGGGCGCCGGCATGGATTTCCGCGTCTATCAGCAGTTCTGGCGCCTGCTCGGCGTCGATCAGTTCCAGATCAACGGCATCCGCGTCAAATATTGGGAGCCGGACGAAAGCTTCGTCAATTCGTTCAAGGCTGTCAGCACGCCATTGTTCACGCCTGCCGATTGCCCGCTTCCTGTCGCCGGTTCCGGGCAATGGGGTGGACAGGCACCGGAAACCTATGAGCGCACGGGCCGCACGACAGACCTGCTTTATCTGTGCGGCGGCGGCATTGTCAGCCATCCGGGTGGCCCGGCAGCCGGTGTTCGCGCCGTGCAACAGGCATGGGAAGCAGCAGTCGCTGGCATCCCACTTGAAACCTATGCAACGGACCATCCTGAGCTTGCAGCTTCGCTCGCGAAATTCGGGAACGGTGGCGAGTAATGTCACAGGCTTCCAACGAACTGCTGCTGTCCTACTACGGTGACGATCTCACCGGCTCGACCGATGTTATGGAAGCCATGGCTTCCAACGGCGTCGACACTGTGCTGTTCATGAATGTGCCAGACGAAGCGCTTCTTTCGCGCTTTTCACACTGCAAGGCTATCGGTCTTGCAGGCACCAGCCGCAGCGAAACGCCGGAATGGATGCAGGAAAATCTCACGCCTGCATTCAACTGGCTCAAAAGTCTGAATGCTGCGATTGCGCATTACAAAGTCTGCTCGACATTCGATTCCGCACCACATGTCGGCAATATTGGCAAGGCCGTGGAAATCGGCAAAGCAATCTTCGATCAGGCCTATGTACCGTTGATTGTCGGTGCGCCGCAGCTAAAGCGTTACACATCTTTCGGCAATCTCTTTGCCGCCTATCAGGGCGAAACCTATCGTATCGACCGCCACCCCGTCATGAGCCGCCATCCGGTCACGCCCATGCATGAAGCAGACCTGCGCGTGCATCTGGCAAAGCAGACCGCACTGAAAACGGTACTTGCTGATCTCGTAGCGCTTTCAGCCGCAGACGCAAATGACCACATAAACGCCATTGTCAAAAATGCGGACGGCATGTTGCTGTTCGACGTCGACAGCCATGAAAGCCAGTTACAGGCAGGTGAACAGCTTTGGCGTCTGCGTCCTGATGCGGGTTGGTTCGTTGCAGGCTCGTCCGGTGTCGAATACGCACTTCTCGTAGCATGGGCCAAGGCCGGACTGATCAGTGCGAAAAAAGAGTTTCCACTTCCGGGCAAGGCTGACCGCATTGCGGTCGTTTCAGGAAGCGTCTCACCGACGACAGAACGTCAGATTCGTCATGCAACGGCATCAGGCTTTACCGGCATTGATCTCAACCCGCTCGATCTTCTGGGTGAGAATGGCAATCAGGCAATCGAAGCTGCCATTGCTGACGGTCAGAAGGCGCTTCAGCAGGGCAACAGTGTGATCCTCAACACCGCCCTCGGCCCTTCGGCTGACCGAGGCACCGAAATCGACAAGATTGCAGGCAGCCGCCACAAGCTGGCCCGCAGCCTCGGCTTCATCCTCCGCAGCCTTGTCGAGCGCGAAAGGCTTACCCGCGCCGTCATTGCAGGCGGCGACACTTCGAGCCACGCATTGCGTGAATTGCATGTCGATGCACTCACCACGCTTTTGCCGCTTCCACAAACACCGGGGTCGCCGCTTTGCACGGCGCACGGCGCTCACGCCGCCACCAACGGCCTCCAGATTGCCCTCAAGGGTGGTCAGGTCGGTTCTGACGGTTATTTCAGTCAGATTCGCGACGGCCTGACCGCTTGAATCTGGAATACTCATTGACTGGTTATACCAGTTGCGCTACCAAAAGTCTGGGAAGGAACTACAATCATGACAGCTATCGCTTTGTTCGGAGCGGGCGGCAAGATGGGCTACCGTCTGGCCAAGAACCTCAAAGGTTCGCGCTTTGACGTCCGTCACATTGAAGTCAGCGACGCAGGCAAGGCACGCCTGAAGAACGACCTCGGCATCGATACAGTCGATGTTGATGCGGGTCTTGAAGGCGCGGAAGTCGTCATTCTGGCTGTGCCGGATACCATCATCGGTAAAGTTGCTTCATCCATCGTTGACAAGCTGAAGCCGGGCACGATGGTTGTTGCACTCGACGCAGCCGCGCCATTTGCCGGCCATCTGCCAGAACGTGCAGACCTCACCTATTTCGTGACCCATCCTTGCCATCCGCCGATCTTCAACGACGAAACGGATATGCAAGCAAAGAAGGACCACTTCGGCGGTCTGTTTGCAAAGCAGCACATCGTTTCGGCTCTGATGCAGGGACCGGAAGAAGCTTATGCACTGGGCGAAGAAATCGCCAAGGTCATCTGGGCACCAGTGATGCGCTCGCATCGCGTAACCGTTGAGCAGCTCGCAATTCTCGAGCCGGGCCTCTCGGAAACCGTTGCAGCTTCGCTTCTCGTTGTCATGAAGCAGGCCATGGATGAAACCGTTCGTCGCGGCGTTCCTGAAGAAGCAGCGCGCGACTTCCTGCTCGGCCACATGAATGTTCTCGGCGCCGTCATCTTTGGCGAAGTCCAGGGCGTATTCTCCGATGCCTGCAACAAGGCAATCGAATTCGGCATTCCTGCGCTGATGCGCGACGACTGGAAGAACGTTTTCGAACCGGAAGAAATCGCAGAAAGCATCCGTCGCATTACGTGACGTTATCCGGGAGGGCGTAATGCGCCTTCCCCTTTTTTACCGCCTCTTGGGAAACGGGGCTTGATTTGGGAGGAAAATATGAAGTTTACACGCAGGACAATTGCACGCGGTTTTGCGATTGCAGCCGTCTCGGCAACATTGGCAGGCAGCGTTGTCATGCCAGCATGGGCCGCTGATCTGATCGCAATCATCACGCCATCGCACGACAATCCATTCTACAAAGCTGAAGCCGTGGGTGCTGAAGCCAAAGCCAAGGAACTCGGCTACGAAACACTGATCCTTCAGCATGACGACGATCCAACCAAGCAGTCGCAGCTCGTCGATACGGCCATCGGTCGTGGCGCAAAGGCAATCATTCTCGACAATGCTGGCTCGGAAGCATCGATTGCCGCCGTTCAGAAGGCCAAGGATGCCAAAGTCCCTTCATTCCTGATCGACCGTGAAATCAACGCCTCCGGTGTTGCGGTTTCACAGATCGTTTCGAACAACTATCAGGGCGCACAGCTCGGTGCGGAAGAGTTCGTCAAGCTGATGGGTGAAGCTGGCAATTATGTCGAGCTGCTCGGCCGCGAATCCGACCTCAATGCAGGCACTCGTTCGAAGGGTTATCACGACGTCATCGATGAATATCCTGACATGAAGATGGTTGCGCAGCAGTCTGCCAACTGGAGCCAGACTGAAGCCTTCTCCAAGATGCAGAGCATCCTGCAGGCAAATCCCGACATTAAGGGCGTGATTTCCGGCAACGACACCATGGCCATGGGCGCATGGGCAGCGCTTGAAGCCGCAGGTCGCAAGGACGTTATCGTTGTCGGCTTCGACGGCTCCAACGATGTTCGCGACTCCATCAAGGCTGGCGGCATCAAGGCAACCGTTCTTCAGCCAGCCTATGCTCAGGCACAGATGGCTGTCGTTCAGGCTGACGAATTCATCAAGACCGGTAAGGGCCCTGCTGAAGAAAAGCAGCTGATGGACTGTGTCCTCATCAATCCCGACAATGCAGACAAGCTCGAAACCTTCGCTTTGAAGGATTGATCAAGCACTGCCTGGCCGGGAGCGCCAATCTAATTTGGGTGTTCCCGGCACTATTTTCTATATTGAGGATAAATTCATGTCAGTGCTGAAGTCAGCTTCCATTATCCTGCTGGCCTGCGGTGTCGCGCTTTCGGGTTGCAAAATCATCAAGACGCCGACAGCAGAAGAAGCCGCAGAAGCACGCGGCGATAATTTCAATCCCGATCGTTCTGTTGCCGACATATGGGATTCAAAAGTTAAGCCATTTTTTGCCGAGAAAACTCCAACGCTCGATGAAGTGATGCAGGCAGCAAACGCAGATGCGGATGCCGCTGGAGCGAAATACGGTCATCGCGAAAAGCAGGGCAATGCCCCCTGGACTTTCGCAGCCAAGCTTGAAGGCACAGTGGTAGCCGCTGAAACAAAGTCACGTGCCGCCTATGTCGATGTCGATAGCAATGGCGATGGCAAGGCCGATGCACGCGTGCAGATCGGGCCGACCGTTCGCGGCAGCGCAATCCGTGACAGCCTGTCCTTCGTGAACTTCAACGAGTTCCGCAATCAGATCGACTGGGCGCAATTTGGCAAGGCGTTCAACACCCGCATCAACGATGACGTATTGTCCAAGCTGCCACGCGAAGAACTCATTGGCATGAAGGTGAAGGCCGAAGGTGCTTTCCCGTTGCCATCGAAGGGCCAGCTTCCTCTTGTGACGCCTGTTTCCATCTCTCTGGAGAAATAAGCCATGGAGACGGAATTGAACGAGAAAAACGATATCGTCCTCAAGCTTGAGGATGTTTCCAAGGTCTATTCGGGCATTGTCGCGGTCAAGCGCGCCAATCTTGAATTGCGCCGTGGTTCGGTCAATGTGCTTGTCGGCGAAAACGGTGCTGGCAAGTCAACGCTGATGAAAATCATCGCGGGCGTTGAGCGTCCGACCATGGGGAAGATTATTCTCGATGGCGAGGAAGTGTCATTCGACAGTCCCGCCGACGCGCAGAAGCGCGGCATTGCGATGATCTTTCAGGAACTCAACCTGTTTTCAAACATGACGGTGGCCGAGAATATCTTTGCCACACGCGAGATCACACGCGGTTTGCGTGGCATTGATCACAAGGCGCAGGTCGTCAAGGCCAATGAATATCTCGACCGCCTTGACGCAGGCATCAGTGCAACTACGCTCGTCGCCGATCTGCCGATCGGTCAGCAGCAGCTTGTCGAAATCGCCAAGGCCATTTCGCTCGATGCACGCATCGTCATCATGGATGAACCGACATCGGCACTTTCTGCTGCCGAAGTCGACATTCTGTTCAAGGTGATCGCCGAACTGAAGAAGAAGGGCGTGGCAATCGTCTATATTTCGCATCGTCTCGAAGAACTGATGCGGATTGGCGATTACATCACGGTTCTGCGCGACGGAAAAATCACCGGCCAGGAAGAGATCAAAAATATCGATACGCAATGGATCGTGCGTTCGATGATCGGTTCTGATGCCAAGGATTTTGCCAAGCCTGTTACCCACAAGATCGGTGCAGAACGGTTTCGCGCTGAAAACATCAGCCTACCCCGCCCAACCGGCGGGCTGGCGGTCGATGATGTATCGCTGACCGTGCGCGCAGGCGAAGTTCTGGGCATTTACGGCCTTATGGGCGCGGGGCGCTCCGAGTTTTTCGAATGCGTGATGGGCCAGCATGGGCATTCTACCGGCCATATATATATCGACGGCAGGCAAGTGAAGGAACGCGATACGACCCGTCGCATCCGGCGCGGCCTTGCCCTCATACCGGAAGATCGTCAGCGCGAAGGACTGGTGCAGATTTTGTCGATTGCCAGCAATCTGACACTGGCAAGTCTCGACCGTCTGGCTCGCTTCTTCCACATCACGCCAAAGCGTGAAAAGCAGGCCATTCAACAGGCGATCAAAGACCTTTCGATCAAGGCGCCGAATCCGGAATTCGAAGTCACTTCGATGTCAGGTGGCAATCAGCAAAAGGTCGTCATCGGTAAGGCGCTGATGACCAATCCGAAAGTCCTTCTGATGGACGAGCCATCGCGCGGCATCGACGTCGGTGCGAAAGCCGATGTCTTCCGCACCATGCGCAGGCTTGCTGCCGAAGGTCTTTCCATTCTCTTTTCAACCTCTGATCTGGAAGAAGTCATGGCGCTCTCCGATCGCATCGCGGTGCTCAGCAATGGGAAGCTGATTGCCATATTCGACCGCGACAAAGCGACGGAAGCCGACATTGTTGCCGCATCGGCCAAGGGCCACGGGCACACACATGACAACGACCACAACAAACAAACAAGGGAACTCGCGTCATGACAGCCAACACGACGACGGCCGCCACTGACTCAACCTTTAACAGCGGCTCGGCCCTGCTGACACTGATGAAACTGAGAACCTTCATCGCGCTTTTTGCGGTGTTCATCTTCTTCTCGTTCGCAGCACCGAACTTCCTTTCAGCCGCCAACCTGATCCTGATGTCAAAGCACGTTGCGCTTAACGCATTTCTTGCAATGGGCATGACCTTCGTCATCATCACAGGCGGCATCGACCTTTCGGTCGGCTCCATTGTCGGGCTTTGCGGCATGGTTGCCGGTGGTCTTCTGATCTACGGTATCGATCTAGGCATCGGCTATACGATCTATTTCAACATCATCGAAATCTCGCTGATAACGCTGGCTGTTGGTGTCGCCGTCGGCTTCATAAACGGGCTATTGATAACCAAACTGAATGTTGCGCCCTTCATTGCGACACTCGGCACGCTTTATGTAGCGCGCGGTCTGGCTCTTCTGTCCTCGGACGGCCAAACCTTCCCTAATCTCGTGGGCCGCGAAGACTTGGGCACAACCGGCTTCGCATTCCTGGGATCGGGCAGCATTCTCGGTCTTCCGGTCTCGATCTGGATTCTGATCGTCGTCGCATTGGCCGCAGCCTATATCGCGCGATACACACCGCTTGGTCGCCAGATTTTTGCCGTCGGCGGCAATGAACGTGCGGCACGCATGTCGGGTATCCGCGTCGACCGTGTAAAGATGTTCGTTTACATGTTTTCGGGCTTCTGTGCCGCAATTGCCGGGCTTATCATCTCGTCTGAACTGATGTCTTCGCATCCAGCAACCGGCAACTCGTTCGAGCTGAACGCCATCGCAGCAGCCGTTCTCGGCGGCACTTCGATGTCAGGCGGACGCGGCACCATTGGCGGTACAATCATCGGTGCATTCGTCATCGGTATTCTCTCCGACGGTCTGGTTATGATGGGCGTATCGTCCTTCTGGCAGATGGTCATCAAGGGCCTTGTCATCATCATTGCCGTGGTGGTTGATCAGGCACAGCGCCGCCTCCAGCAGCGCGTTACACTTATGCAAATGGCAAAAGCAGGATAAAGGCTCAGTAAATGGCGGAATTGAATGGCGCTCTGATCGGCTGCGGTTTCTTCGCAATCAACCAGATGCACGCATGGAATGACGTTTCAGGTGCCAAAATCGTGGCAATCTGCGACCGCGATCCTGAGCGGTTGAAGATTGTCGGCGACCAGTTTGACATCGAACGCCACTACACGGATGCGCAAGCGCTGTTTGCAGATGGCGGCATCGACTTTGTCGATATCGCCACCACAGTTTCAAGCCATCGTGCTCTGGTGGAACTTGCTGCTGCCCACAAGGTGCCAGCAATCTGCCAGAAGCCTTTTGCCAAAACGCTTGATGATGCAAAGGCCATGGTGAAGGTCTGCGATGAAGCAGGTATTCCGCTCATGGTCCATGAAAACTTCCGCTGGCAGACGCCTATTCAGGCAGTGCACAAGGCACTCGACAGTGGCGTCATCGGCACGCCGTTCTGGGGACGTTTCTCCTTCCGCTCGGGCTTCGACGTGTTTTCCGGGCAGCCATATCTTGCAGAAGGCGAACGCTTCATCATCGAAGACCTCGGGATCCACACGCTTGATATTGCGCGCTTTATCTTGGGCGACGTTACGAGCCTTGTCGCACGCACCAAGCGTGTGAACCCTAAGATCAAGGGTGAAGATGTTGCAACCATCCTCATGGACCATGAAAATGGTGCTACTTCCATAGTTGACGTAAGCTATGCCACCAAGCTCGAAACCGATCCTTTCCCGGAAACACTCATTGAAATTGATGGCACCGAAGGTTCGATCCGGCTTTATCAGGGTTATCGCCTTGAAGTGATTACGCCGAACGGCACCACGGTTTCCGACGTTTCACCAAAACTGCTCTCATGGGCCACACGTCCATGGCACAATATTCAGGAAAGCGTCTTTGCCATTCAGCAGCATTGGGTGGACAAGCTGGAAACTCGCGAAGAAACCTCAACATCAGGTGCGGATAATCTCAAGACTTTCGCGCTTGTCGAAGCCGCCTATGACAGTGCCGCAAGCGGCAACCGCATCGACATTACGGCGCTGCTCAAATGAGCAACGTCGATCCTTTCCTGCTCTATGGAACGCGTGAAACCGAAGCTAAGCCGACGCATCTGAAAGCGGGCTTGCTTAGCCTGGATTTGAACGACGGCAATCTTCGCACCATCACTTACGACGGTGTCGAAGTTCTGCGTGCCGTCTCCTATCTGGTGCGGGATCGCGACTGGGGGACCTATAATCCGCAAATCCATGATCTGAACGTCGAGCAAAGCGACAGCGGTTTCATCGTCACCTATCAGGCACGTTGCGAAGGCCCGGATGCGACCAAACTCACCATTGATGTCCGCATTCAGGCAAAGAGTGGCGGTACGCTCACTTTCGACGCCGTAGCGAATACTGCGACAGGCTTTGAAACCAACCGTTGCGGCTTCTGCATCCTGCATCCAATCGTCGGCGTTGCCGGTTCGCCTGTAACTGTCGAGCATGTCGATGGCACGCTCAATAGAACACAGCTGCCCGATCTGATTGAGCCATGGCAGCCTTTCAAGGATATGCGTGCGATCACCCATGAGGCCATGCCTGGCGTTACGGCCGAATGCCGCATGGAAGGCGATACGTTTGAGATGGAAGATCAGCGCAACTGGTCCGATGCATCTTACAAGACCTATGTACGTCCGCTGGCCTTGCCATGGCCTTACCAGATCGAAGCCTCCAAACCTCAGCATCAGCGCATCGTGCTCAACATTTCCGACACACGCAAAGCAGCATTACAAGCGGGCACGAATGCGGAGCCGGTGAGCATTACGCTCGGCAACACAAGTGGCAAATTGCCAAATATCGGCATCATCATCACACCGGAAGAAGCCAAGGCAAGCCTTGCTGCAATTGATCTGTTGCAGGAAATTGACCCGCAGGATTTGTTATTTCAATACGATCCAATGGCAGGTCATAACGGATCAGCTTTTGCTGATTTCGCGACCTTGGCTGCGAAGCATAGCGCGCGCGTTTCGCTCGAAATTGCATTACCTTGCGAGAAATCGCTCATCGAAGAGACGACAGCAATCGCTTCTGACATGAAAGCGGCTGGCTTTAACCCAGATGCGGTCATTGTTTCACCGGCTATAGATCGGCAGTCGACACCACCCGGCAGCGAATGGCCAACCTGCCCCCCGCTTGAAGATGTCTATGCGGCAGCAAGAGCAGCCTTCCCGAATGCGCGGCTTGGTGGCGGAATGCTGAGCTATTTCACCGAGCTTAATCGCAAGCGCGTTCCAGGCGAGCTTGTTGATTTCGTCACCCATTGCACCAATCCGATTGTTCATGCCGCCGATGATCTAAGCGTCATGCAAACACTGGAGGCGCTGCCTTTCATTACCCGTTCGGTGCGAGCAGTCTATGGCGACAAGCCCTATCGCATCGGGCCGTCTACCATCCCCATGCGCCAGAATCCTTATGGCAGCAGAACGATGGAAAACCCGAATGGCAAGCGCATTGCGATGGCCAATCGCGATCCGCGCCATAATGGAAAATTCGCGGAAAGCTTCGCATTGGCCTATGCCATATCGGTGCTGAATGCTGGTCTCGACAGCCTTACACTTTCAGCCCTCACCGGACCTTTCGGACTTACTGCAGGTGAAGGCGAACCAACACTCGCAGGTGGGAAACGTCCACTCTTCACCACGATAAAAACATTGTCCGGACTTGCAGGAAAGGATTGGTGGCAGCTTATTTCGTCGCGGCCTGATCACGTTCTGGCCTTTGCAACAGAGCACGAATTCTGGCTGGTAAACATCACGTCACAGCCTCAGACTGTCAGCATCGCTCAATTCGCCAAGATTACTCTCGATCCCTACGCGGTCCAGAACTTGAAACGCTCATAGTTTTAATCGCGTCGTTGTTGTTTTGATCGGGAGCGGCCAATGCTGAGCTATAAAAATGATATGCCCGCCAGCAAGAACTGACGGGCATAAATCCAAAGGGTTTTCGGCGATTTAAATCACATTTGGTGTGATAGGCGAACCCAAATCATTCCCACTCGATTGTTGAACGTCGAAATTCGCATTGCGCATCAATGCAATGGCAGCGCAGGCCCGCCCAATACCATGAAAAATGCCATGCCCAACGCTCGCAATTCGTTGGCGGTTGGATGGTTGTCGCGGCAGCGACCGTTAGCCTCGCAGAGCAAGATTCCCGTCGAGCCGAAGGCGAGTAAAGGGGCGGTGTTGTACTGGTTCGGGCATAGCCCGCACCGGTACAACACACATCTTGCCGTCTGCTTCTGCGTAATCGAAGGTGCGGGAGTGCAATTCAAGGTGTAGGGATGCAAGTTGCGCAATTCAGTGCAATCGAGAGCAATCACGTTTCCCTTTGCTTCCCTTTGCTTCCCTTTGCGTTGATTTACTTCGCTCCAGCATTAGAGGATGTCGGCAAGGTTGAATCCGCGTAAGTGACGATCTAAGCCTTGTCCATGCTGTGGACGTAGGGGGGTGGCAGTCCACCCTCTGAAAGCCCCCCTGACTTCTCTGGCTACCTTATGGGGCTGTTGCGGGTTGCCGCTGTCCTTTATTCTTTTGGTGCTATTTATCTTTCGTTGCACGCGGCGTAACGCAGCCCGAGTTACCCACAGGGCGCGTGCGTTAAAAGCTTTTAGTTAAAGAATTTAAAAGCGCGCGCGCGCGTTACGGTTTCTGGAAGCCTTGCGGCACAAGGGCTCGAAAGGTGTTGCTGCACGTAAAGGCACGAAGGGGGCTGCACGTAAAGGCACGATGTTCTGCATGTGAAAGCACGTGCCAATTCACAGCTCGGCCGCTCTGTTTCGCTTGCTGGTGAGGCGCTTCCGGGCCTTCCCGGCGTGAACTTGCCCGCGCCGTTCGGCCCGGCGAACACCCATAAATTCGGCCGTCCACTACTCATAGAGCGCGGATGACCTCATCGCCTGCCCGGTGGAAGCGCACCAGTTCCCGGCGGCCGTCCGGGTATTTCTTAATTTCCAAGCCTTCCGGCGTGTCGGCCTCGCGGTAGTAGATCGGGAAGCCGGCGGCCAAATGCTCGCGCGCCGCGCGGCCGTCGTCTACGTCCGCATCCATCTGCTGCCAAAGCTGTTCCAAGCGGCTTTCTTCATCGTCCACACGTGCAAGGTCGCCAGCCTTCTCGGCGGCTTCGGCCTCCGCGCCCAGCATCCCATTCTCGGACATGCCATCAGCGACCAGCTCCGCCCGCTCGGCCTTGGTCATGTAGCTTTTCGGCTTGGTCATTGGGGGTCTCCGTTCGGCTTCGCCAGGTCATCGAGTTCTGCCAGCCGCTGGCCGATCAGGCGCAGGACGTTACGGCCGTTTTTCTTGTCGCGACGCGTCACGCAATCGCGCAACGTGTCAATCAGCGCCATCGTGCTCACCCGCTCTGCCGTCCGATCGTCAACGGCGGCAAGGCGGCCGAGCTGCGCGGCCTTCGCTCTATCGTGCCTGTAGCGGCGCGCCCGCTCGGCGGAAGTCATCGCCGCATCTCCGAGTGGCTTGCGTCCCCTTTTCTGTTGCTGGTCGGTCATGGGCATGGCCTTGTTGGGTAGCGATCATAATACCGTGACGCGTCACGGAATACTAATGATGTTTCGCTATATGTGACGCATCACGAATTAAATACACTGCTCGAATCTGCCCTTTTGGTGCCGACCTTCCCCCTCTGCTCCGCAAAACCGCCTAGGAAGCCCGTAGAGCGCCGCCCGTGATCGCCCTCCCCCGGACCCCCACCCCTGCGGTCGCTGCGCTCCCTGCGCGGCCTGCGGCCTTGCGCGCCCGGCTCGCTACGCGAGGCCGTGGGGTTCGGCTTCGCCGACCGTGGGCACAGACCATGGACAGGGATGGACAACGATGGAGCTGTTGCCCACGCCCTGCCCACCGCCTGCACCCACTACCCCACCGCTACCCGGTCGCCCCATCCCGCCAATGAGTGAGACAAGCCCAAAACGGCCCCCATACCTGATATGGTTGCTGCGCGACCCGAGCGGTCGAGCGAACGGAGCCGACCCGATGACCCTCAACCGCCAGCTAGACCTGTTCCGCAAGCAGACCCCGGCGGGCATGTGGTGCAGCAACGACCCAGCGCAGTACGGCCAACGGCACCTACCGCGCACGCCCGCGCTGGAACGCGCCTACATCGACCCCAACCCACGGGGCAGGGTCTGGGCGATGGTGTTCGACATCGACCGTCCCGGCGCTGCGCTGGCGTGGGACGACGCGGACATGCCGACCCCGAATTGGGTGGCCGAGAATCCGGCCAACGGGCACGTGCATCTGGGCTACGTGCTGGCCGCGCCGGTGTCGCGCAGCGAAGCCAGCCGGGGCAAGCCGCTGCGGCTGCTGGCGCGCATCGAGTGCGCCATGACGAACGCCCTCGATGCCGACCGGGCCTATTCGCACCGGCTCACGAAGAACCCAGGCCATCCGCGCTGGCGCACGTTCTGGGAGCGTGGCCAGCCCTACGACCTGGACGAGTTGCGCGACTACCTGCCGGACAACCTGCCGCTGCGCATCGCCCGCGCCGAAGCCGTGGGCGAAGGCCGCAACGTCGCGCTGTTCGATGGCCTGCGGCGATGGGCCTACAAAAACCGCTTCGCCTATGGCGATTTCGACGCATGGCACGCGGCCTGTCGGCAGTACACCCGCACGCTCAACGAGTTCGCGCACCCACTGCCGGAACGCGAAGCGATGCACACGGCCAAGAGTGTGGCGAAGTGGGTGTGGGTCAAGTTCACGCCCGAAGCGTTCGCCGCCCTGCAAGCTGCTCGCGCACGTCGCCGCGCCGCCAGCATCGCCGCCCCTGTCCTTTATGCCGCTATGGCGGCCTACGTGGAGAACCCCGCATGAGCGCCGAATTCAAGCGCGTTCCGACGAACCGCGAAGTGGCCGCAAAGTTCGGCGTGAGCGTGCGCACCGTGACGACTGCACTCAAGCGCGATCCACGTTGGTGGACGGAACACCGCCGCGAATTGCAACGCAAAGCCGCCGCGTTGCGTGCTACGGGAATGTCTTGGCGTGAGGTAGGAAAAACCCTAGGTGGCGTGTCGGAAAACGCCGCGCGTGCGATGGGAAAACGCGGCATGGGATTGTGGGACAGCGGCCAGAAACCGCAACGCGACGACGCCACCGCCGACCTGTTCACGGCTCGCTAACTCGCCGCTGCACGGCTGCACGGGTTAGAAACGAACCATATCAGGTATAGGGGCCGTTTTAGGCTTGCGGCTTGAGGTTCCGCTGCGTGGTATAGGGAAGCAATGCGCAGTGCCTTCGGGACCCGGAAATACCATGCCGCGAATGCGCCCGTTTTCGCGAACTAAGCCAATGAAGTTCAACAGTTTCCTGTCGCTCGATACCATGGATCCGCTGAAAAGGCCCACATGGTATCGAGCATGGCGCATGGCATCGGCGTTGGTCGATACCATGATCCATGCCATGCAAATACGTGCTTGGTCATGCCAAACGGTGCCAATCAGCACCAAACGGAATCGCCCAATTTTTCGATTCCATATTGAAATCGCTGGCTTTTATTCCGCTAGCTGCCAGACAGTGCCAGACGCCCGATCACTCCCACTCGATCGTGCCGGGCGGCTTTGAGGTCACGTCATAAACAACACGATTGATGCCGCGTACCTCGTTGATGATGCGAGTTGCCGCATTGCCAAGAAAGTTCATGTCATAATGGTAAAAATCGGCGGTCATGCCGTCCACAGACGTCACGGCGCGCAGTGCGCAGACGAATTCGTAGGTACGGCCATCGCCCATCACGCCCACGGTCTGAACCGGCAGCAGAACAGCGAAAGCTTGCCAGATGGCATCGTAGAGGCCAGCCTTGCGGATTTCATCCAGATAGATCGCGTCGGCTTCACGCAGGATTTCAAGTTTCTCGCGAGTGATACCGCCCGGGCAGCGGATAGCAAGACCCGGTCCAGGGAACGGATGACGACCGATGAAGCTATCCGGCAGGCCGAGTTCCTTGCCCAACAGGCGTACTTCGTCTTTGAACAGTTCACGCAGCGGTTCAACCAGCTGCATCTTCATGCGCTCCGGCAAACCACCAACATTGTGGTGCGACTTGATCGTGACAGAAGGACCGCCGGTAAACGAAACGCTTTCGATAACGTCCGGATAGAGCGTGCCCTGCACGAGGAAATCCGCACCGCCGAGCTTCTTTGCTTCTTCCTCGAACACTTCGATGAAGAGACGGCCAATCGTCTTGCGCTTCTTTTCAGGATCGGTTTCGCCTTCCAGCTCACCGATGAAACGATCAGCAGCATCAACGAGAATGAGCGGCAGGTTGTAATGTTCGCGGAACATTTCAACGACTTGGTTAGCTTCGTTTTTACGCATCAGCCCGTGATCAACCAGAATACAGGTCAGCTGATCGCCGATGGCTTCATGCGCCAGGAGTGCTGCAACAGAAGAATCCACACCGCCGGAAAGCGCACAGATCACCTTGCCGCTACCAACCTGCTTGCGGATCGCCTCGACTGCCTGTTCGCGATAGGCGCCCATGGTCCAGCCCGGCTTCACACCGACGATACGATGAACGAAGTTCTGAAGAAGTTTTGTACCATCCGGCGTATGCACGACTTCCGGGTGGAACTGCACGCCGTAATATTTGCGCTTCTCGTCAGCGATAGCCGCGAAAGGTGCATTCGGCGAAGTGCCGATAATGGTAAAGCCATCGGGCAGCGACGTAACACGGTCACCATGGCTCATCCAGACCTGATGACGAGTGCCCTTGGCCCAGATGCCTTCGAAGAGTGGGCTGTCTTCCTGCACATCCAGGAAAGCACGACCGAATTCGCGATCATGGCCACTTTCCACCTTGCCACCCAATTGGGCGCACATCGTTTGTTCGCCGTAGCAGATGCCGAGAACGGGAATGCCTTCCTCGAAAACGGCCTGCGGCGCTCGCGGCGACCCAATATCAGTCGTCGAATGGGGGCTGCCTGAAAGGATAACGCCTTTCGGCTTCAGCCGCTTGAAAGCCTCTTCCGCAGACTGGAAAGGGACGATTTCACAATAGACACTGGCTTCGCGCACGCGACGCGCAATCAGCTGCGTAACCTGGCTGCCAAAGTCGATGATTAGGATTGTGTCGGGATGTGCCGTGGTGCTCATGTGCAGCGTCTATTTAAAAAGTGACCGGGATGCAATGCCTATATGGGTTATAGGCATCGTGCTCAACAAGTGCGTTGCCAAAAATCGACCTATACTGACATACCATTGTCAGGAGCCGACAGGAGACCATCCGCGATTGCAGCCTCCAATCGCTCGACAGCATGGGCCAGTTTTTCATCGATAATGTGCAAATACTGCGTCCAGTCCCCGACATGCTGCAACTCGCTTGCACCATCGGAGATACCGCGAAGCCCAAAAAGCGGAATTCCTGCGAGCTGGCATGCGCGCAGACAGGCATAGGTTTCCATATCAACCATATCCGCATCAACCGTCATATAGGCTTTGCCGGAAACGATATTGGCACCTGTTGAGAGCGAAGCGACAGGGATTTCTGGTACAGAAACCGGGAGCTCGATCACTTTGGGAAGATCGAGAAAAGGCGTTGTACCTTTTTCAAACCCGAGAGGTGAAGCATCCATATCGCGATAGGATACAGAAGATACCTGAAACACTTCAGCTTGCGGTAAACTGGCTGAGCCTGCTGAGCCAAGCGAGACCACGAGGTCGGGCTTTTCTCCCGCCTGCGCCAGACCTGCAAGAGTATATGCAAGATTGGCAGCCGCCTCGACTGGCCCTACCCCGATCATGACCGGCGTAAAGAGCTTCGCCAAATGACGCCCATATTCGGCATCCACTGCCATGACGTAGAGGAGACGCTTTCCGGCGACAGTTTTAATCATCCCTGCAGGCCTTTTCTGTCCTGCACGACCATCATTGTTCCGGTCATGGTTGCGATCAGGCGCACTTCCGTGTCAGTTACGGCGAATGCCTGTCCATCACTAACCATGATCGTCCGCCCGGGTTTGGTGACCTCTCCACGAAAGAGGAAACGTTCCCCTTTGCCTGGAGCCAGCAGATTCACTTTGAACTCGATGGTCAGTACAGCTGCGTCGGAGGGCATCAGTGTCAGTGCCGCATAGCCACAAGCAGAATCGAGAGCGGCAGAAATCATACCCGCATGGAGAATGCCATGCTGTTGCGTCAGCTCCTCACGAAACGGCATCTCAACTTCAACAATACCGGGCTCACACCGTGTCAGTTCAGCGCCTATCAGTTTCATGGCTGCTTGCCGACCAAAACTTTCCTCGACGCGCTCTTTGAAATCCGGTTCTGCTACACGATGCGCTGACATCGTCCCCCCTTCTTTTCATCTATTATCACGCATTATCCAACGGAAAACCGCTTCGCACTTTTGCTGGAAATGCTTTAGTTTGATCTCTGCAGAAGGCTCACATAAAACCCGTCAGTGCCAGTGGACAATGGCGAGAATACCGCGCCGTGCGACGAGAATACTGGCTTCACATCACCAGCGTCCGCTACAATTGTATCCCACAAAGCCTTTGGCGCAACTTCCGTAAAATCAGCATTCCCTGTGAGAAACTGTGCAACCTGTCTCGTGTTTTCTTCTGCGAACAATGAACAGGTAATGTAGGCCAGACGTCCGCCCGGCTTCACATAATGCTTGGCAGATTCCAGCACTTCCTTCTGGTCCTGAACGCGCCGCTCAAGCTGCTGGTCGTTCAACCGCCATTTCGCATCCGGGCGGCGGCGCCATGTGCCGGAACCAGTGCAAGGTGCATCGGTCAGCACGAGATCCATCTGCCCTGTCAGTGGGTCCAGTGCATCGAGATTTCCATGGACCTGCGTGTTACGCACTCCAGCACGCTGCAGTCGCTCATGCATCGGCGATAATCGGGAGCGTTCAGCATCATAGGCGTGAATTTGGCCGCTATTTTGCATCGCAGCGGCCAAAGCCAATGTCTTTCCACCAGCTCCAGCGCAATAGTCCAGTACCTGCTGGCCGGGTTTGGCACCGGCAAAGAGTGCGGCGAGCTGTGACCCCAAATCCTGGACCTCGAACCAGCCGTCGAGAAAGGCCTGCTCGCCTTGCACATTCGGATGGCGCCCAAGTGCTTCAATCGGTGGGATGCGTAGCGCCTGCGCAAGGAACGGCGCGGGTGCAGCGCCAGCCTTTTCAAGTGCTGTGAGCGTTTTTTCCGGCGTCGCCTTCAAACTGTTCACACGAAGATCGACTGGCGGTCGCGTTGCCAGCGCCCTGCCTTCATCCACCCAGCGCGCGCCGAAAAGTTCCTCAAGCGACGATGCACACCATTCGGGCACATCCGCCTGAACATGGGCAGGCGCTTCTGTGACATCCCTGCTTTCCCAAGCAATACGACGCGGCTGCTCCAGCACTTCCGGCGCAAACTTGTCTCCATCGAGAGCAGCGTCGATGGCCGCAATATCCATGCCGCCGTCGGCCAATAATGCGCCAAAAGCCAGAGCGCGTGCGTCATCGACATCCATTCGCCATGCGATGGATAATTTGCGGCGCAGTGCATCATAGACGATATTGCCGATCACAGCGCGGTCACCCGCACCTGCGAAACGATGGGAAGCGCCCCAATCCTTCAGCACGTCAGAAGCCGGGCGTGTACCCGCTTCAATCTGATCCAATACCTCGATAGCCGCCTGCAGGCGTCCGCCAAGCCGCATTGTGTCTCCTTCTCGAATGCCTGCTCGGGCATAGCCTTCCTTGCAGGGAAAAGGCAATCGGCAAATCAAAACAAAAAAGCCGGAGCAACGAGCTCCGGCTTTCTTTCTGTCTTATAAACTAGGTTTATTCGGCTGCCGTTGCCTCTTCATTTGTAGCAATCGTGTTGGCTTCATAACCATGTGCATCCTTCAAGGCTTTGCGCACGCCAGCTTCATAGTCGGGATGGATGAGCTTGAAGTGGCCGAGCTGGCGCTCGACGATAAAGCCCGGCACCCCACCCATTGCCGCAGCGATGTTGGAGAACAGGCGCTGCTTCTGTCCCTCATCGAACAGATTGAACAAGGCCCGCGGCTGCACGTAGTCGTCATTGCCCACACGATGATCGTAGCGGGCGGCATCGCCGGAAATGCGCAAAGGTGGTTCCTTGGCTGACGGCTGTTCGACCGGGCCATTAAACGAATTCGGCTCGTAATAGGCGTCCGGATTGCCGGTCTTGATACCGCCATAGACATTCATCTGACCATCGCGGTGATAATGATGAACCGGACACTTCGGCTGGTTGACCGGGATGGTCTCGTAATGCGTGCCAAGGCGATGACGATGCGCATCCGCATAGGAGAAAATACGCGCCTGCAGCATCTTGTCAGGCGAGTAGCTGATGCCCGGCACGATATTCGACGGCGAGAAAGCCGCATTCTCGATCTCGGTGAAGTAGTTTTCCGGGTTACGGTTCAGCTCCATGATACCGATATCAATCGGCGGATAATCCGCATGCGGCCAGACCTTGGTAAGATCGAACGGATTGTACGGTGTCTTGTCGGCATCGAGTTCCGGCATGATCTGCACCTGGACCTTCCACTTCGGGAAATCGCCCTTGTCAATGGACGTGAACAGGTCTTCCTGGGTGGATTCTCGCGTGCGACCAACCACACCCTCGGCTTCAGCATTGGTCCAGTGCTTATGGCCCTGCATGGTCTTGAAGTGGAACTTGACCCAATAGCGCTCACCGGCATCGTTCCAGAACGAATAGGTGTGAGAGCCATATCCGTTGATGTGGCGCACATCGGTCGGCAAGCCACGATCAGACATCAGGATCGTCACCTGATGCAGGCTTTCCGGTGAAAGCGACCAGAAATCCCACATGGCGGTCGCCGAGCGCAGGTTCGTCTTGGGATGACGCTTCTGGGTATGAATGAAGTCCGGGAACTTGATCGGGTCGCGTACAAAGAACACAGGCGTGTTGTTGCCGACCAGATCCCAGTTACCTTCCTCCGTATAGAACTTGAGAGCAAAGCCCCGCACGTCGCGCTCGGCATCCGCCGCACCCTGCTCACCGGCCACAGTCGAAAACCGCGCCAGCATCGGCGTTTTGGCTCCCGGCTGCAGTGCCTTGGCCTTGGTGTATTTCGAAATATCGCCGGTGATGGTCAGCGTACCATAAGCGCCCCAGCCCTTGGCATGAACGGCACGTTCCGGGATACGTTCGCGGTTTTGATGGCTTAGTTTTTCAATGAGCTGATAGTCCTGCATCAAAAGCGGGCCGCGCTCACCTGCGCTCAGGGAATTCTGGTTGTCCGGTATCGGAGCGCCTGCACTCGTCGTCATAATTGGGCGATCTGTCATGGGAATTCCCTCCTGAAAAGCCAATATTGGAATACAACTAGCCTTGCTATAAGCACGACACAGTTCGTCCGTGTCGTGCCGTGGCTAGGTAACTGGCTCAGATTAGACCTATTCCAATCATAATCTCCAATTGCTTTTCCGATTATTTTCGATAAGTTTTTCTTATCATGTTTACAGTACGTCAAATGCGCTATTTCGAAGCGCTTGCCGCCACGCTGCATTTCCGCAAAGCCGCGCAACTGGCACACGTGTCCCAGCCGGCCCTTTCGGCCCAGATCGCGGAAATGGAAGCTCTTGCAGGCGCGCCCCTTTTCGAGCGCTCACAGCGACAGGTGATAATGACGGAGCTCGGCAAGCAGCTTTATCCGGGTATCCAGACCATCTTGCGCGAACTCCACACACTTGAGGAAATAGCCGCGCAAAGCCGAGGATTGTTACAAACACGGCTGCGGCTGGGCATCATTCCAACTGTCGCACCCTATTTGGTCCCGGTTCTTATCCCTCTTTTACGCGAACGGCATCCGTCATTTCGCCTCCAATTGCGAGAAAGCGTAACCGCGAAACTTCTTGATGAACTACACGCGGGTGAAATCGATGCAATTGTCGCTGCCCTTCCCATTGATGATGAGCGGCTTGCCCAAAGAAAGCTGTTCGACGACCGCTTCCTGATTGCGACCTCAACCAATGATCAAACGGTTCTCGCTTCGCCTATGACACAGGACAACGTCGCTCTCGACCGTTTACTCCTGTTGGAAGAGGGGCATTGCATGCGGGATCAGGCATTGGCCGTCTGTTCGCTGCCTTCTCAGCGCCAGCTTGTAAAATATGGTGCCACCAGCATGACCACGCTTCTACAAATGGTGAGTCATGGAATGGGCCTTACTCTCATTCCCGAAATCGCGGTGCGCGCAGAAGCACGCAGTAATCATATGCGTATCGTGCCCTTTGACGGCGAGCAACCAAAGCGGGAAATCGCCTTGTTCTGGCGGCGACAGAGTATGCGCCGAAAAGACTTTCAGGCGCTTGGTGATTGTATCGTGGAAAGCGCCAACGGGCTTCTCATCGATCCAAAGGAACTAGAAACTCTCGCAAAATGAAAAGGCGGCTTGAAGCCGCCTTTTATAAGTACACAGGGAACTGACCTTACATGCCGCCGGGATAGTTCGGGCTCTCGCGGGTGATTGCAACGCCATGCGAATGGCTTTCCCGCAACCCGGCGTTGGAAATGCGCACAAAAGTCGCCTTCTCGCGGAATTCCTCCAGCGTCTTCGCGCCTACATAGCCCATGGAAGCACGCAAACCGCCTGCAAGTTGGTGCAGGACCGCGGAAATCGGCCCCTTGTAAGCCACCTGTCCTTCGATGCCTTCCGGTACGAGCTTCAGCTCATCGCGCACTTCCGCTTGGAAATAGCGGTCTGCCGAACCGCGCGCCATGGCGCCGACCGACCCCATACCGCGATAGGCTTTAAACGAGCGGCCCTGATGCAAATAGACTTCGCCGGGGCTTTCTTCCGTACCGGCCAACAGCGAACCAGCCATTGCCGCGACCGCTCCAGCGGCCAACGCCTTGGCGAAATCGCCCGAAAACTTGATGCCGCCATCAGCGATTACCGGGATATTCTGCTTCTGCGCTGCTTCAACGGCTGACATAATGGCCGAAAGCTGTGGAACACCGACACCGGCAACAATACGCGTGGTGCAGATCGAGCCCGGCCCGATACCAACCTTGACCGCATCCGCACCGGCATCAATCAGTGCCTGTGTACCAGCGGTCGTTGCCACATTACCTGCAAGAATTGCTATATTCGGATAGGCTTTCTTGATACGGGCCACTGCATCAAGAACGCGCTGCGAATGGCCATGCGCCGTATCCACCACCAGAAGATCGACACCGGCTTCGATCAAACGTTCGGCGCGCTCGTAACCGTCTTCACCGACGCTCGTAGCAGCGGCAGCGCGTAGACGCCCTTGGGCATCTTTGGCGGCGTTCGGATTGAGCTGCGACTTTTCAATGTCCTTGACGGTGACGAGACCGACACAACGGCCCTGATCGTCGACAACGAGAAGCTTTTCAATACGATGAGCGTGCAACAGACGTTTTGCTTCGTCCTGATTGACATTCTCGCGGACCGTAATGAGGTTCTCACGAGTCATGAGCTCGTGGATTTTCTGCTTCGGATCGGACGCAAAACGGACGTCGCGATTGGTCAGGATACCGACAAGACGGCCCGGCCCCTTGGTAGCATTTTCAACGACCGGAATACCGGAAATTCCATGCGCCTTCATCAATGCCTGTGCATCGGCCAAGGTTGCATCCGGTCCGATCGTGACCGGATTTACAACCATGCCGGACTCGAATTTCTTTACCTGCCGGACTTCTTCCGCCTGACGTTCCGGCGTCAGATTACGGTGAATGACGCCAATACCGCCGGCCTGCGCCATCGCAATAGCCAGACGGGATTCCGTCACCGTATCCATGGCAGCAGAAAGAAGAGGAAGGTTAAGCTCGATATCCTTGGCGATGCGCGTGCGCAGATCAACCTGCCCCGGCATTACTTCGGAATGGCCCGGCTGCAACAGCACATCATCAAATGTGAGAGCGAGAGCGCCAGTGGGCGATTCCACGATTTTAGCCATTGCCAATTCCTTTGCCGATTTTATCGAATGAGAAAAGCCGCCTCTCCGGAATAAGTCCGGGAGCAGCGACACATCTGGTTTGCTAGGTTGAATTGGCACCGGCTGGTAACACGGTTATGACCAAATGGAAAGCCTTTTGCTGACAAGTTTCAGTTACCGATAAGGATTTACGTGATAAATCTCTGCACACATCGAAATCGGGCAGCAGCAGGCTTGCAGGGGCAAAGTGAGAAAATCCTATAGACGCGTTCCACTCATCCGCCGGTCAAAAGCCATGTGGATCTCACCACATGTCTGGAAACCGCGACTGGTCTTCTGGTGCGGCGCACTGGCCATCGGTCTTATCAGTGTAGGCTTTGCCGAAGCTGCGGACATTGCACAAGATTGGTTCAAGAGCCTCACAAGTGGAAGCGGCTGGCGTGCATGGCTTCCCCTGCTGATCACGCCGGTGGGGTTTATGGCCTGCTCCTGGATAGCCTTATCCTGGTTTCCAAATTCTGGAGGCAGTGGCATTCCGCAAGCAATTGCCGCACGCCATTTGCACGATCATGAAGATCGAACTCTGCTGCTTTCACTCAAAACCGCGATCGGTAAGATCATTCTTACTCTGGCCGGGCTTTTCAGTGGTGCATCTATCGGTCGTGAGGGTCCAACCGTGCAGATCGGTGCGTCCATCATGATGCAATCTGCGCGTTTCGGCGGCATGGAACAAGCGCGTGGTCTCATCCTTGCAGGCTCTGCCGCAGGTATAGCGGCTGCGTTCAATACCCCCCTTGCAGGTGTTGTCTTCGCTATTGAGGAGATGGGGCGCGCCTACGCCGCACGAACCAACGGTCTCGTATTATCTGCTGTTATTCTCGCCGGTCTTGCTTCGCTGGGCCTCGTTGGAAACTATAATTATTTCGGGCTGACCACCGTTACTGCTTCCAGCGGTAAAGACTGGGTTCTGGTGATTGCGTGCGGTGTAATTGGTGGAGCATTCGGGGCTGCCTTCAGTGCGCTCGCACTCGAACTAGGACGTCGTGTGCGACGCCGCATACAAAAGGCCCCTCTTCGCAACGCAGTATTTTTCGCGGGAATTTGCGGTCTTCTGGTCGCTATCATTGGCATTGCGTCCGGCGGATCGACCTTTGGAGCAGGCTACGATCAGGCACGGAGCGCCGTGGAAGGGTTGGCTCTTCCACCTCTTTATTTCATAGGGAAGTTCCTTGCTGGTCTCCTTTCCATGATTTCGGGGATACCGGGCGGAATATTTGCACCTTCTTTGTCGGTCGGTGCGGGACTAGGCAGCACAATCGGCCTGGTTCTTGGAACCAGTGCGAGTCTTGCTGCTGTTCTCGGTATGGCAGGCTATTTTGCTGGCGTCGTGCAAGCGCCGATGACTGCATTCGTCATCATTCTGGAAATGACCGGCAATCATAACAACGTCATTCCACTCATGTGCGCATCGATGCTGGGCTACGGCACTGCACGGCTGATCTCTCACGAGCCGCTCTACCATGCTTTGTCACGTGACTACGTGGCAGACGTACTGCGCCAGCGCCGGGCGCGCGAAAAGAATACGCTCTCTCAATAGAGCGAAAATGGAGGAGAAAACTGTTCATGGATCGCAGAACATTCGCCAAGTCGCTTGCGGGACTTGGGGCAATGCCCTTTGTCGCCAATGCGGCATCGGCAGCTACTGAGGGAGGAGCAAGCATGCTGGAGCTTATGGGTGGAAGCATCACGGATGTACCCGGAATCAAGCTGGGACACCACACACTGACAAAACGCCCGACCGGCTGCACTGTTCTTCTCTGCGAAGAAGGCGCTTCCGCGGGTGTTGATGTACGCGGTTCGGCGCCCGGTACGCGTGAAACCGATCTGCTCGATCCGATCAATTATGTGCAGCAGGTTCAAGCTATTCTGCTTTCAGGCGGTAGTGCCTATGGTCTGGCGGCTGCGACTGGCGTTATGCGTTATCTTGAAGAGAACAATCTCGGCTTCAAGATCGGCAAAGGCGTCGTTCCGATTGTACCAGCAGCAATCCTGATGGATCTCGGTGTCGGAGATTTTTCTGTGCGCCCCGATGAGGAAGCCGGTTATCTGGCATGCCAGGCCGCCAAGGCTGAAGCTTCTGGAGAAGGCAACATCGGTGCTGGTGCAGGCGCTACCGTCGGCAAAATGTTCGGCATGGACTACGCCATGAAGGGCGGGCTCGGCACAGCCAGTTACAAGGTGCCTGGCACCGAAATCGTTGTCGGCGCAATTGTTGCCGTCAATGCCGTTGGTGACGTCTATGCACCGAACTCGCGCCAGATTCTGGCTGGTGCGCGGACCGAGGACGGCAAGGGCTTCCGTGATACGATGTCTGCCATCATGCAGGGCCATGGCGTGGTCAAGTCCGGCGGCGCCAACACCACGATTGGCGCAATAGCGACCAACGTCCCGTTCGACAAGGCTCAACTGAAAAAGATTGCAGGCATGGCGCATGACGGTTTTGCGCGCACAATCAACCCAATCCATACTATGTGGGACGGTGACACGATCTTCGCACTTTCCACAGGCAAGGCAAAAGACGTGGAAGCCGATGTAACTGCGATTGGAGCGATTGCAGCGACTGTTATGGCAGAAGCCGTGGCACGTGCAGTTGTCAATGCGGACAGCCTTAAGGATTTGAATTTGCCAGCATATAAGGATTACGCTCCGCAGTAAGGTGGTTACCTGTCAACAATACTGTGCATTTCTGTGCCCCCTCAGACGCACAAAAGGTAGTCTGGACGGACTGTAGAAGCATGTTCTTTACAGAAGCGAATCCTTCTATAGTTCCGTCATGCCAATTCGACACTTAAGCGAAACCATCATCAATCAGATCGCGGCGGGGGAAGTCATCGAACGCCCCGCCAGCGTTATCAAGGAACTTGTCGAAAATGCTATCGACGCTGGCGCGACCCGCATTGAGGTCGTGACCGGTGGCGGTGGCAAGACATTGTTGCGCGTGACGGATAATGGTTCGGGAATTCCGATCGATGAGCTTCCATTGGCAGTTTCCCGCCACTGTACCTCCAAGCTTTCGGACGATGTGCACGACATTCGCGCACTTGGGTTTCGTGGGGAAGCTCTGCCATCTATTGGCTCGGTCGCAAAACTGACCCTCAAATCTCGTCCGCAGGACGCTGACTCCGGCTTTGAAGTATCGGTTTCCGGCGGACATCTCGACGGTCCCCGTCCTTCCGCGCTCAATCGCGGGACGATTGCCGAGGTTCGCGATCTTTTTTACGCCACGCCTGCCCGTCTCAAATTCATGAAAACGGATCGTGCGGAAGCTTCCGCCATAACCGATGTCGTCAAGCGCATCGCAATTGCCTTTCCCCATGTCCGCTTTTCGCTTGCAGGCACCGACAGGACACCGCTGGAACTGGCCGCAACCGGCAGCGGCGCAGAAGCAACGCTTGAGCGCATCAATCAGGTGCTCGGAAAAGAATTCGGCGAAAATGCGCTTGCCATTGACGCGGAACGCGACGGCGTGCGTCTGGCCGGGTTTGTCGGCATCCCCTCCCACAATCGTGGCAACGCCCTGCATCAGTTCGCCTATGTGAATGGGCGCCCGGTGCGGGACAAACAGCTTTTCGGCGCATTGCGTGGAGCCTATGCGGATGTCATGGCACGTGATCGTCATCCGGTTGCCGCATTGTTTCTGACGCTGGATCCGGCATTTGTCGACGTTAATGTGCATCCTGCCAAGGCTGATGTGCGTTTCCGTGATCCAGGTCTTGTGCGCGGGCTAATCGTCGGGGCGATCAAACAAGCACTGGCGCAATCAGGTATTCGGCCTGCGACCAGCGGTGCCGATGCCATGCTGCAAGCGTTCCGTGCAGAAGGATTCCAGCCGCCCTCACCATCATTCACATCGCGGCCTTCTTCGGCTGGTTATGCATCGGGGAGCTGGCACCCCGCAGCTTCCTCCCCGAGAACCGAATGGTCACCGCAGACCGCACATCCGGCGCATCGGCCGCTGGACTTGGGAGCGGCACGCTCCTTTCAGGAAAGTGACCAGGCGACGCTCGCCACCGTTAACGTGCTGGCGGCAGATGCCCGAGCGACGCGTGACGAAGCACCGGTGGAACTCCAGCAAAAGCCACTCGGGGCGGCCCGCGCACAAATCCACGCGAACTATATTGTCTCCCAAACCGAAGACAGTCTCGTCATTGTAGATCAGCATGCGGCTCACGAACGTCTTGTTTATGAGGCGTTGAAAAACGCCCTGCATTCTCGTCCCATATCGGGACAAATGCTGCTTATTCCTGAAATCGTGGATCTGCCGGAAGAAGACGCCGAGCGACTGGCAACCCACGCGGAAACACTTGCCCGCTTTGGCCTTGGCATCGAGCAATTCGGGCCAGGTGCTATCGCGGTGCGTGAAACGCCCGCAATGCTCGGAGAAATGAACGTGCAGCAGCTGATCCGCGATCTTTCGGATGAGATTGCGGAACACCACACATCTGAAGGATTGAAGGCCATGTTGAACCATGTGGCCGCAACAATGGCCTGTCATGGTTCCGTTCGCTCGGGGCGACGGTTGAAGCCTGAAGAAATGAATGCGCTCCTGCGTGAAATGGAAGCCACCCCCGGCTCAGGCACCTGCAATCACGGTCGCCCAACCTACATCGAACTGAAACTGACAGATATCGAACGGCTATTTGGCAGGCGCTGATAGAATTACAACGACGTATGGAGTTGCCCCTTAAAAACCGGACAGGATCAGGTTTCGGTTTGACGGTTTAAGAACTCACGAGGCGAGCGATACCCCAATGCCTTATGCGGGTGAAGGGCATTATAGTGTTCGAACCATGAGGGCAGTTGCGCGATGACGGTTATGGCGTCCGGCAATGGGTTCACCGAGACGTAATCGCGCTTGAAGGTTTTGACGAAGGCTTCGGCCATTCCGTTGGACTGGGGGCTGCGAACGGGCGTCGAACACGGCTCCATGCCGATATCCATAAGCAGCGATCTGGTGTCCTTTGCAATGAAGCAGGAGCCGTTGTCCGTCAGCCATTCGATTGGCTTTGGAAGGGTGTTGATGAGACCGAAGCGGTTCTCGACAGCGGTGATGACAAGGTCCTGGACGTCCTCGCTCTTGATGCCCTCGGTTGTCGCGACATGGGCGATAGCCTCGCGATCACAGCAATCGAGAGCGAAGGCAACGCGCACCTTCTCCTTGTTGTCGCAGCCGATTTCGAAGCCGTCTGAACACCAACGCAGGTTCGATTGCTCAACAGACACACGACCATCGTGACGGCGCGTATCGATCGCACCGGTGTGGCGCTGAAGGAGCATGCCGTGGACCTTCATCACCCGGTAGACGCGCTTGGCATTCGGCCATGGACGGTCTTCGTTGCGGGCTTTACGGCGCAGGATCGCGTGAACCCGGCGATATCCGTAGGTCGGCATGTCGTCGATGATTGTCTTGATCTCATCCACCAGCTCCTGATCGGCGAGCGGCGGCCGCCCTCTGGCTCTGGAAGGACGCTGCCTCACACGTTCCGCTATGCTGGATCGGGCGACACCCAGGGTCTCGCACACCGCCATCATCGCGAACCGTCCTTCGGCAACGAGAGCGAGCGCAACAGGTGTTTTTTTGACCCTGATGCTATCTCAAGCGCTTCTTTCAGGATTTCGCCTTCCATAGTCTTTTTGCCGAGGAGGCGCTGTAGCTCTTTCACCTGGTTCTGAAGTGCCCTGTATTCGGATGCCGGCACGACCTCTTCCTGCGATGCGGTGGCCGTCAGCGCACCCTGCGCCGCAAGTTTGCGCCAGGCGAACAACTGGTTCGGCTGAATGCCATGCCGTCGCGCAACGATGCTGACCGTAACGTCAGGCTCGTAGGTCTCCTGGACTATCGCGAGCTTCTCCGCTGTCGACCAGCGACGGCGGCGCTCAGGGCCGGACAGCACTTCTATCTTAGGGATATGACTGATCATAATGGGCACATTACTCCTAACACTTAACAAGTGGGAGATCGTGTCCGGGGATTTAGGGGGCCACTACAAATTACAACGACGTATGATGTTGTACTGCTGGACGCAACGCACGACGCTTGCTAGAGTCGGCTACAAAGGTTTTACACACATGAATAAATTTGAATCCCCCCGTTCTTCCGAAGCTGTTCTGCGCTATCTCGACGGTGATTATGAAATCGTCAGGCATGGAGCCTATGTCGCGTGTGCGGTGACAGGCGCCCATATCCCGCTCGATGAACTCAAATATTGGAGTGTTTCGCGGCAGGAACCCTACGCAACAGGCCTGATTTCTTTTGAACGTGAGTTGGAAGTCAATCCTGAAATGCGTAGCCGAAAGAAGGCTTAAAATCAGCTTGTAACACGGCTTTTGAAGCGCTCGATGACCGTATCCAGAATGTGGTCAAGCGCATCGTTGCGATCAAATTTGAGATCAACGTTAAGGACAGCGATTTTCGTCAGAAAACCGGCAGGAACTCCAATCATCGTTGCCAGACGCACCTGATCCTTCGCCGTAGTGATCAATCCCAATCCCTGACGACGTGCTGTGTCTGTCAGATTGCGAATATCGTCTGATGCAAAGCTGTGATGATCGGGGAATGAGCGTGTTTCCACAATCTCACCGCCTGCTTCAGCAACACTTGCATAGAATTTTTCAGGATTGCCTATACCCGCAAATGCAAGCCAACGATTGCCCGCTACCGGTACGGTAGACGACGGCTTAAGGTGAGCTTCATATATCGGTCTACCTGCTCGTGCTGCCTGACGGATAACGAAATCAGCACCATCACCTTTGCCGATACGCAGCAAAGCGTCGGTCTTACGCATTTGATCAGTCAGTGGAGCCCGCAGGGGGCCTGCCGGTATGACCTTTCCATTGCCAATACCACGGGCAGCATCCACAACCAGCAACGAAAAATCGGCAAAAAGTCGTGCGCTCTGGAAACCGTCATCCATGATGATGAAATCGCAACCGAGCGCCTGTAAATGTCGAGCCGCCTTTAGCCTATCAGGACAGAGAGCCACCGAAGCATGACGTGCCAGCAGGAGTGGCTCATCCCCGACGTAACGCGCACTGTCATGCGCGGGATCAACAACGTGTAGTCCCTTGTAAGCGCCGCCATAGCCGCGTGAGACGATGCCGGGGTTTAGACCTCGTGCTTTTGCGCCAGCAGAAAAAGCAATTGCAGTCGGTGTTTTTCCGGCCCCACCTACGGTAAAATTGCCCACGCAAAGAACCGGCAGAGAAATTTTTGGTGGTTCCGCTTTCAAAAGCCGACGGCCCGCCACGGCTCCGTAGAGCCAGGCAGCAGGCGCCAAAGACAAAGCGCGCCAATCAGGTTTATCCCACCAGAAAGGCGGCGCTTCACTCACCATGCTCAGTGACCGCCTGTCTGATAGGCAGCCTCATTGCGATTGCCGGGTAACTGTGCCTGCAGGATCAACGGCTGGATAAACGGCTCGAGGGCGACAAGCGTACGATCCAGTGCGCCGCGCATATCCCTGACCGTGCTCACCCCAGCATTGATCATGGCACGGAGATGCTGAGGGTTGTTGAACAGGAAATTGATCGCTCCTGCGAGCATATTGCGATCCTTCACAATGCGTGCGCCCCCATTCTTGATGAGGCGTTGGAAGGATTCACGGAAATTCTGGACATTTCGTCCCGTTAGCACAGCAGTTCCCATCATCGCCGGTTCCAGAGGGTTGTGTCCACCTTCCTTGGTCAGCGAATTGCCAATAAATGCTATTTCGGTGAGTTGGAGATAAAGTCCCATCTCCCCAATGGTATCTCCGAGCAGGATATCTGTGTCGGCTTCAATCGGTTCATTGGCGCTGCGACGCGCAACCTTGAGCCCCTTTTCAGCCAGCATGGCCTGAATGGCCGCAGCACGATCTGGATGACGCGGCACGATGATCGTGACAAGATGCGGATAGCGTACTTTCAGCATCTGATGAACTTCTGCTGTGATCGCTTCTTCGCCGTCATGGGTCGAAATTGCGGCCCACGTTCTCCGTCCACCGATCTGGCGTTGCAATGCGGCCAGAGCCTGTGGATCAGCCGGCGGCGGATTCGTATCGACCTTGAGATTACCTGAAACACTGACAGGCCGCGCTCCCAGCGTACGAAAGCGATCTGCATCTAGTTCCGACTGTGCGACCACATAGGCAAAATTTTCAAAGAGCGCTTCGGCCAGAGCCGGTCTTTTCTGCCAGACAGCAAAGGAGCGATCAGACATGCGCCCGTTGACCAGAACCTGCGGCGTGTGGCGACTGCCGAGTGAAAGCACAGTAGCAGGCCAGACTTCAGATTCACAACCGATGGCAAGATCAGGTTTCCAGTGGTTGAGAAACTTGTTGACCGCCGGTTGCAAATCCAGCGGCGCGTATTGGTGAATGACCTTACTACCTAACTGATCTGCGACAACTTTTGCCGAAGTCACAGTACCTGTCGTCAGCACGATATGGATACCAGTCGCAGCGATCCGCTCAATCAATGGCGTGATCGCGACGGTTTCACCAACGCTTGCCGCGTGGGCCCAGATAACCGGCCCTTGCGGACGTGCTATGGCGGATTTGCCGTAGCGCTCGCCGCGACGCATGCGCTCTTCCTTGCCGCGAGACGCGCGATAGGCGATGTAAGGCCCCATAAATGGATAGGCCGCGGAACCGAGTGCACGGTAGGCAGACAACATATTGCGCGCCCAGCGTTCGCTCATTTCGCTTTCTCCAACGCAGCATAGGCCTTGACGGTCGCGTCGTTGAGTTGGCGCGTTAGCTCCATGCGTTTTTCTTCCAATTGCGTTTCATCGGCATCCGCGTCGACCCATACATTGTCGCCGCGCACGATAATCGAACGCCCAAAGGGCAGCGGAATCGTCGTTTTATCCCAAGACTTTTCCAGAACATGGTTCCGCGAGAAAGCATAAGCAACCGGTATTATCGGACGACCGGACAATTTCGCCAATAAAATGATGCCTTCTCCGGCCTCACGCGCTTTGCCGTGAGCGATGTCCGCTATAATTGATGCCGATTGCCCGTTTTTGAGAGCATTCTTCAACGTCAGAAGCGCGCGTGCGCCTCCCTTTTCAGGCTTGGAGCGAGAACCTCGTCCACCAGAGCCACGCACTGTCAACAATCCAAGTTTTTCCGCAACACGAGCGTTCAGTTCCGCATCTGCACTGCGCGAAAACATGGCGACAAGTTCAATTCCCTTGGGGCAGATGAACGGTCCCATGAGATGTTGCCCATGCCAGAAAGTCACGATGAAAGGATCGTCCTTACCCACCAGCGCCTGTGGGTCTGCTGATTCTTTCAAGCGAGAATTTGTGAAATAGACAAGCTTGAAGTAGGAGGTGATCAGCCAGACCAGCATGGCTTTAACCACGGCAGACTGCGCCAGCGGCCCGCGAATACGTCGCCAGAGGCGCTTCGCGAATCCTTGTTTCTTATGCCCGGTGGTCTGACCCGGACTATCTCCGCTTTGCATCCGATATTGGCCGGGAGCAGTCAAACTGCTCAATCCGCCTTCAGCGTCACGCCTTCTGGATCGAGCAACCGATGCAGGTGCACGATGAAATAGCGCATATGAGCATTGTCTACTGTTTGCTGTGCCTTCGACTTCCATGCGGTCTTGGCCGACTCGTAATCCGGGTAGATGCCAACGATATCGACGTTTTCAAGATCGCGGAACTCAACGGTACCGAGCTTTTTCAGCTCACCGCCGAACACCAGATGAAGAAGCTGCTTTTTGTCGCCTTCGACGCTCATGACAATTATCCCTGAACAAAATTGGTTCGCGGCATGATTAACCCAAGGGTCAGCCCGCGACAACACTCAACATTTCTTGCAGAAGGTCTCCGCTGGCGGCAACGAGAGCGCCATGGCTCAACGTCGGACCACCATACTGGATCGGTAGGGCATCGCTTGTCAGGATTGCCCCGCCCGACTCACTCAGGATCAGATCAGCTGCTGCCAAATCCCAATCATGTGAATTTGGCCGAATGAAGGTGCCCGCTATATCTCCGCGCGCCACCATAGCGATACGGTAGGCCAGCGAGGGAACGTAGGGATGAATCTTTGCACGATCCCGCCAGCTTTCCGGGAGTGCCGTCACCATATTGCGGGCTGATGCTATTGTCACCTGTTCACCGGGCAATGGTAATCTGACACGTATGACAGCACCGTTTTGTGAAGCCCCAACGCCTTTCCCTGCTTCGATGAGCTCGTTGCGCGCCGGACATTCCAGAACGCCGGCCAACGGGCGGCCATTTTCCACAACGGCTATGCTAATACACCATTGATCCTGCCCAGCGATGTATGCACGGGTGCCGTCAATCGGATCGACAACGAAGGCGCGGCTGCGTTTTTCAGCTGCCCGTTCATCGACGGTCTCTTCCGATATCCAGCCATAATCTGGCCGCGCTTTCAAAAGGACATCCTTTAGATAGCGGTCAACGGCCAGATCAGCTTCACTGACGGGCGATGAACCATCCTTCAGCCAGACTTCCGGAGAACGACCAAAGTAGCGCATCGCGATACGTCCGGCTTCACGCGCAGCATCACGCAGAAGCGTCAGTTCACTGACAATTTCGTTGTGCTTGTCAGTTTCCGGCAAGAGTCATGCCTTCAATTGCGAGTGTCGGTGCTGTCATCCCGAAGTTTCGATCAATATCGGAGGCGGGTGTCATATTGAGGAACATGTCCTTGAGGTTCGAAGCAATCGTCACTTCACTGATCGGGTAGGCAAGTTCGCCATTTTCGATCCAGAACCCCGATGCGCCGCGGCTATATTGGCCCGTGATCATGTCAACACCCTGCCCGAACACCTCTGTCACATAAAAACCTGTGCCAATTGCACGGATCAATTCCTCCGGCGACTGCGAACCGGGCTCGATGGCAAAATTGGTTGAAGCAGGCGAAACGCCAGAGCCCGAACGAACACCACGACCATTGCCTTGCAGGCCCAGTTCCCGGGCGCTCGATCCAGAAAGCAGCCAGTGTTTGAGAACGCCATCCTCCACCATCGTCAAAGATTGCCCCTCAATCCCTTCGCCGTCGAACGGACGCGAAGACGAACCGCGCACACGCAGCGGATTGTCAGTAACATTTATGCCGTTCTTGAGAACCTGTTTACCGAGACTGTCACGAAGAAAACTCGTCTTGCGTGCAACAGAAGCGCCATTAATCGCGCTTGCAAGATGTCCCGCAATACCGCGCGCAAGGCGAGGATCGTAGATAACTGTGACAGGCCCCGTCTTTGCCTGACGTGCACCCAACCGCCGCACAGCGCGCTCACCAGCGCGACGACCGATATCATCAGGCGTATCAAGATCAGAAAAATGCAGGCGCGAACTGAAATCATAATCGCGCTCCATTTTCGTGCCCTCGCCCGCAATGGCCGAGACCGATCGTCCAAAGCGTGTAGCAGCATAATGCCCCGAAAAGCCTGTCGATGTGACCAGCACCAGACCACCAAGGCTGCGCGAGGCACCAGCTCCACCTGAATTCGTCACGCCGCTGACTGCGAGTGCAGCTGCTTCCGTCGCAAGTGCGTCCTGCGTCAAACGATCGGAATCGATTTCCGTTGAATCGTAGAGATCAAGATCACGAGGCGAAACAACAAGCAGCGATGGGTCTGCGAGTTGCTCATAGGGATCCTCCGGCGCAACGCGTGCCATAGCAACGGCACGCTCGGCGAGACGGTCGGGATCGGCGCTCGCATTGGCAGAAACACTCGCAATGCGACGGCCTACAAAAACGCGCAGAGCGAAATCATCACTTTCCGACGATTCGGTTCCCTCAACCTTGCCCAACCTCACTGATACGCTAACTGACCGTGCCCGCATCACGACTGCGTCAGCCTGATCAGCTCCCGCCCGTTTGGCTGCAGCCACGAGAACGGCTGCGCGATCGACAAGTTTCTCCGCCGAATTATCTGAAATCATTATATAATCCGAGTTTCCCAAGTTCATCACGGTTCAACCTCGCAGTACGATTTGCAGCGGGACCGAAACCGGGACTTGCTAAAAAATATCGTCAAATTGTTCGACATCGGGCTGATTACAGCCATATCTTGTTTCTATATTGCCGAAATCCTAGGGCTTCAAGGCAAGCCCTCCTACATTTCTCCAAATTCCAAGAGCTTGGCATGGTTGCAACTGGCGGAAGTCTCTACCTGCAGTGTCTGATGATTTTGGGCGGTGCGATTATCGCTGCGCCGCTGTTCAAGCGATTAGGGCTTGGTACAGTCCTGGGCTATCTTGCGGCAGGCATCACGATTGGACCCGTAGCTCGCCTCATTGCAGACGGCGAAGATTTTCTGCACTTCTCCGAGCTTGGCGTTGTCTTTCTTCTCTTCATCATCGGACTTGAGCTGAAACCCTCAAGACTTTGGGCGTTGCGCCAATCAATCTTCGGTCTTGGTACCGCCCAGGTTCTGCTTTGTGGAGCAGCCCTCACTACTCTTGGCATTTACTTTGCGGGCCTCAGCCCCGAAGCAGGGATCATCATCGGTTTCGGTCTCGCGCTTTCGTCTACGGCATTTGCCATGCAGGTTTTGGAGGACCGGGCCGAAACGAACCAGAAACACGGTCAACGTGCTTTTTCGATCCTGCTGTTCCAGGACCTCGCCATCGTGCCGATCCTTGCAATTATTCCGGCACTTTCGCCAACCGAACCGTCGCAGGCGAGCGCGGGTTTCCATCTTGCCACAGCAATTGCGGCCATCGCGGCACTGGTGGTCGCCGGACGTTATCTTATCAATCCAATGTTCCGCATTATCGCCAATACCGGCGCTCGCGAAGTGATGATCGCAGCAGCGCTTTTTGTGGTGCTCGGATCAGCCAGCCTGCTTCAGGCGGCTGGCCTTTCGATGGCCATGGGTGCATTTATCGCCGGTGTTTTGCTGGCGGAATCTTCCTACCGACACGAACTTGAAGCGGATATCGAACCATTTCGCGGAATCTTTCTCGGATTGTTTTTCGTGGCGGTTGGTCTTTCGCTGAACCTCACTGTGATCATACAGTATTGGAAGGTTATCCTTCTTGCTGTTCCCATTTTCATGGCAGCCAAGATCGCGATCATCTACCTGCTGTGCCGTGTCTTCCGGTCCAACCATAACGATGCTGTGCGAATTGCGTTTCTTCTGCCGCAAGGCGGCGAATTTGCCTTTGTTCTTTTCTCGGCAGCTTCTGCCGCATCCATAATCTCAAGCGCACTCGGCTCAGAGCTTGTAGCTGCCGTCACCGTATCCATGGCGCTAACACCGCTTTCCGTTTTCATTGGCTCAAAGCTGCTTATCAAGGACAAGACTGTTGATGAAATTGAGGAAAACTTTGAAGGTGCCGGTTCTGACGTATTGATGATTGGCTTCTCGCGATACGGTCAGATTGCATCGCAGATCCTGCTCGCTGGCGGTATCGACGTAACCGTGATCGACAGTTCGCCCAATCGCGTCCGTGCTGCCGGAAAATTTGGCTTCCGTATTTATTTTGGCGACGGCACTCGTAAAGACGTGCTGGAAGCGGCAGGTATAAGAAAAGCGAAGATCGTTGCCATCTGTACCCACAAAAAGGAAACAACCAACCACATCGTCAACCTCATACAATCCGAATATCCGGATGTGCGGCTGTTCGTTCGTTCATATGATCGCGAACATACGCTGCAATTGCGCGCTCAAGGTGTCGAGTATGAACTGCGCGAAACGTTCGAATCCGGTTTGCTGTTTGGTCAGCGTACACTCGAAGGGCTCGGCATAGCCGAAACCCAAGCCTACGAAATTCGTGAAGACGTTCGCCAGCGCGACGAAGATCGTCTCCACGTGCAGGCTTCGGAAGGAATCATGGCTGGTCGCCATCTGCTCTTCAACAAACCGGTCACACCAGAGCCTCTGGTCAAACCTGTCCGCGAAGGTCAGCGCATCGACAAAGGCGCGGATGATATCGTATCCGCCTCGTCGTCAAGTGACACAGTCGGATCACCCGTTCCGGCGGAATAGCAAACGTATAGGAAGCCGGTAGATTCAGGTTGCAAGCGTTGAATTTATCGGCACCACTTTTCCCTCAACTGTCAGTTCGAGAGCACGTTTCAGTTCGTCGCGAACACTGGCGCTCTGTGACAATATCTGTTCGAACTTCAGGAAATCCAGAAGACCGATCCGCTCGACATTAGGGCGAATGAAAATATGCGGGGGGCGAATTCGAAATTTGTTTTCGATGATGGAGCACATGGTCAGCTGGTTCGCCCCGATCACTGCCTCGAATGTGGTTGGCATGTAGTCATCTGGTCCGACCGGCGTGCCGACAACGTCGATGCCGATGACAATATCGGCCTCATCAAACAGCAGATCAAAGGGTACTGGATTGAACAAGCCGCCATCGACCAGAATGCGGCCATCCCGGCGTACTGGTGCGAAAACTGGTGGTATGGCACAGGATGCTGCGATGGCCGAATGCAGATCGCCATCGCGAATATGGATTTCCCGAGCGGCGTGAAAGTCCGCCGCTGTGATAGTCATCGGGATTTTCAGCTCTTCTACATTCATCGGCAGGCTTGCAGGCAAAAAGACGTCCAGCACCTTTTCGATATTGAACTGGCTGACGCGCAAGCCACCTTTCAGCAATTCTACCCAGCGCGCAGGGCGGGTTTGCCACATACGCTTTGCGACTTCGGAGCGGCGATTGAAAATCGCCGCCATATATTCATGAACTTCCTTGCCCGTCATGCCGCTCGCCATTCCGGCGCCAACAATCGAACCTATCGACGAGCCTGCAATTGCAACCGGTTTGATACCAAGTTCATCGAGCACCTCGACAATATGGATGTGGGCAATGCCGCGTGCCCCACCTCCGCCGAAAGCGACGGCAATTCGTGGCGATGACGGCACTGCCTTTTCCAATTTGGCACCTTTTAGCTTTGGGCCGGGCCGAAAATCAATATTGCCGGTTCCGCTTCAAGCAGTTTCTTAGCAATAGCCTTGACCTGATCCAACGTTACAGCATCAATCAACTCCGAGCGCTTGTCGATATAATCACGCGGAAGTTCTGCTTCCTGCAAGCTAACGAGAGTTTCAGCAATAGCGGCGGATGAATCCAGATTGTTGACGGCGTAAGATCCCTTGAGGAAGTTTTTGGCAGCAGCGAGTTCTTCTTCCGTGGGCCCGTCCGCGGCCATAGCAGCAACCTGCTCGCGGATAATCTTCAGGGATTCCTGCGCTTTGTCAGGACGGGTCGCAGTCGAAATCATCAATGCCGAAACATGATCGCGCATGACCATGGATGACGATACCGAATAGGCAAGGCCACGCTTTTCACGCACTTCGGCATAAAGACGCGATGTAAAGCCACCACCCAGAATATGGTTCATCAGATAGGCTGCAAAGAATTCGGGATCCTTGCGCGGAATAGCCGGATAGACAAAGCTGATCGAGGTCTGCGGCATATCGAAATTGAGGCTGGTCGTCGTGCCAAGTGCCAGTTTGGCATCGGGTACAGGAACCAGTTCGGCCATCGCGGGGAGATCGCCGAACACCTTATCCAGCAACGCCCCCAAATCCTTCGCATTGATCGAACCCACAACGCCGATAGTCAGACGGTCACGCGCAAAGTTCTTGCGGTGAAAGTTCACCAGATCGTCACGCGTGATCGACTGCAGTGATTTCACCGTGCCATCATCGGGACGCGCATAAGGATGGTTCCCGTAGAGAACTTCGGAGAACTTACGCGATGCAATCGTCGAAGGGTTGCGTTGTGAGGATTCGATACTCGCAACCACCTGCTGTCGAATACGATCAATTGCATCCTGGTCAAAGCGAGGCTTGTCGACAGAAAGAGCAAGCAAGTTTGTGACTGCGTCGCGATTTTCCGCGAGCATGCGAATACCGCCCGAAACGGAATCCTGTGTTGCAGAAAAGCTCATTTCGGCGCCCAGATTGTCTATTTTCTCCTGAAACGCATCCGATTTCAGGTCGCCCGCCCCCTCATCGAACAGCCCTGTCATCAGGTTAGCCAACCCTTCCTTCCCGGAAGGGTCCTGCGATGTGCCACCCTTGAATGAGAACCGCATGGAAATAAGCGGGACTGAATCGTCTTCTACCAGCCAGGCATGAATACCTTTTGGCGAAACAACTTCCTGAATTTCGATTGCGCGCGCCGGCAAGGCGCACACGATCAACAATGTCACTGATGCGGCAAGAACACCCACAGCCGACCCGGCATAGCGAAAGTCGAAAACACGTCTGAAGTTCAACGTAAGAATGTTCTTCACTGGATCGCTCCTCCCGCACCATTGGCCCCGGCGCTTCCCGCTGACGCATCCGGGTTCTCGCGAGCGCTCTCCGGCTCGGCGTCCGGAGGAAGCAGGTAACTCGTTACCGATTGGTCTTTAACGAGATAACGCGTCGCCACATCCTTGATCTGATCGACTGTGACACCCTTGATGACCTCCGGCCATTTCTGGATATCGTCAACCGTTTGCCCAACAGACAGCGACGAGCCATAAATCCGGGACATACCTGTCTGGCTGTCGCGTGCAAAGATAACCGCTTTCAGGAAACGATTGCGAGCTTGATCGAGCTCGGTCTGGCTTACGCCGTCTTTGATGATCCGTGCCACTTCGGCTTCAACGGCTTTTTCGACATCGCCAAGCGTCGCGCCATTGCGCGGCGCGCCATATACAGAAAACGTACCGTCATCAAGCGCATCGCCACCATAGCTCGCGCCCGTATTGGCAGCGATACCCTGCTTGACGATCAATTCCTGATAAAGGCGTGAACGCAACGAACCGCCGAGAATTTCGCTCAGTAGATCGAGGGCGGGGGCATCCCCTGGTTTTACATTCGGAAACCGTTTTTCGTTCGCATAGGAAGGAACAAGCCACGACACACGGAATGAGGGGGTGCTTACACGCTCATCGTGCAACGTCACGACGCGGGCGGCGTGCTTCGCGGGCTCCTGAGGACGCTCACGCGGCAGAACTTCGGCGCGTTTCGGCACCTTTGCCCATGTCTTCAACGTCAGCTCGCGTACGCGTTCCGGTGAAACGTCTCCAGCGATGATGAGCGTTGCATTATTCGGTGTGTAATATTGCTGATAAAAGTCGATGGCGTTCTTGAGGCTTAGCTTTTCCATTTCCTGCTGCCAGCCAATTACAGGCTTGCGATAAGGATGGTTATAGAAAAGAACAGCGTCGCTATTCTCCATCAGCATGGAAGCCGGATTGGAATCAACTCGCATCCGGCGTTCTTCCAGAATGACATCCCGTTCGGTTTTCACCGCTTCTTCATTGAGCACCAGATTTTCCATCCGGTCCGACTCGAACTGCATCACCATTTCCAGCGCTTCGGGAGATACCCGCTGGAAATAGGCCGTATAATCATAGGAGGTGAAGGCGTTTTCTTGCCCGCCGATGGAGGCGACTTTCGCCGAAAACTCGCCAGCTGGGTGGTTCTTCGTACCCTTGAACATCAGATGTTCGAGGAAATGCGCGATACCTGAAACGCCGGGCGCTTCATCGGCCGACCCTACATGGTACCAGATCATCTGGGTCACGACTGGAGCGCGATGATCGGGGATGACAACCACTTCCAGACCATTTGGCAATGTGAAATGACTGACCCCATCCGACTGGATGATTTCTGGAAGCGCTGTTTGTTCAGCGACTGGGGGCGACACGGGCGCTGGTTGCGTTTCGGCGGCAGCGGCAGGTTGGCTTTCTGCCCGGACTGCACCGCTTGCCACCGGTAAAGCCAGCACGAAACCCAAGGCGGTGGACAACAGCAAGCGCCGGAGTGAGGGGTTATTCACCAAGCGACATCTCCAATCGGTTTCATTCCCGCCCGTTTTTCCGGGCAGCATTTCAATTTTTATGCGAACAGAAGCGTCCGCTAATTCAACCGGCGGCTTTCAACTGGATCAGCCGAATAATCGTGCCCCCGTAGTTGCGCTCTTCCAACACGACGAATCGCTCATCAAGCTCGAGCGCCGCCTCAGCATCTTCTTCAAGCACCAAAAGTGCGTCAGGATTAAGCCAACCACCTTGAAGTGCAGACAAAAATGCCTTTTCCCCCATATGCCGCCCATAAGGCGGATCGGCAAAAACCAGGTCGAACGGCTCCATCGTACCGACGATACCCAACTGACAGGCGTCGCGCCGCAAAATCTTGGTGTGCCCCTGCAGACTGAAAGCCTCGATATTCTGACGCAACAATCCCCGCCCCTCCGCAGATTCTTCCACGAAGGTCGCGTAGCGCGCACCGCGCGATAGGGCCTCAAGACCAAGCGCGCCTGTCCCTGCAAATAGGTCGAGGACGCGTGCGCCCTCTACCTTGTTGGGGAAATTATGCGCGAGGATGTTGAACAGGCTCTCGCGTGTGCGATCGGTGGTGGGACGAATGGCGTTGGTCGAAGGTGTTACGAGCGCACGCCCGCGGAACCTACCGCCGACGATCCGCACCACCGCCTCCAGTTCTGCCACCGCCTGACTTGCCGCCACCCGGCTTTCCACCTGGTTTACCACCCGGCTTGTTTCCCGGTCCACGACGCGGTCCATCCTTCGGACCATCATCAAAACGACGAGATTTATTACCCGGTCCGCTGCTGCGCGGGCCTGAGCGCGTATCGCGATCGGATGCACCAAAACGACCTTCACCACGCGGTCCGCCCGGCTTTCCCGTCTTGCGGCCCTCGAAGCTACCCTTACCGTGCTCTACAGTCCGGCCTTCCGCGTCGCGCAATTCTGCACGCTCGCGTTTGCCGGGACGACGCTCCTTGCGTCCATCCTCACGCTGCTCACGGCGCTCTGGACGTCCCTCTTCCGAACGGCTTCCATCCGGACGCGGACGCTGTGGACGAGCGTCCTTATCAAAGCGGCCTTCCGGTCGCTTGTTATAGCGGCGTTCACCACCTTCGTCGCGTCCCGGCTCCTCATCACCAGCCCGACGCGGACGCATCTGCAGATCGCCACTGAATTTCGCTGAACGATGCGGAACTTGACGTTCGACACGGGCGGGCTTGGCAGCCGCATTTTCGCCCTTGGGACGCGCACCTGGAGCCATCCAGACATTGGCGTTTCCGCGACGACGCGGTTCAACCTTTTCAGCTCCCTTGTCGTCGCGACCGCGACGACGCTGAGGACTGCTGGAAATCCATTCACGTTCGCGCGGGCCACGCCGGCGTTCGCCTTCCTCGCCCTCATCTTCCACGTCGCGACGAGTCCGTCCCTGAACAGCGGCATTGGAAAACTCGTTCAGAACAGGCGCATCGAAATCCGCGCCTGAATCCTCAATCAACTTGTCACCAAGCTGATCTCGCAGGATACGTCCCTTGATTTCGCGGACTGCACCTTCTTCAAGATCGCCGAGCTGGAAAGGACCGAATGAAACGCGGATAAGACGTCCAACAGTCAGACCAAGAGCGCCCAGAATATTCTTTACTTCACGGTTCTTGCCTTCGCGCAATCCGATAGAGATCCAAACATTGGCACCCTGCTCACGCTCAAGCGTTGCTTCAATACTGCCGTAGAAGACGCCATCGACGGCAATGCCGTTCTTCAGCTCATCAAGCTGCACCTGTGTGACCTTGCCGTGGGCGCGAACGCGATAGCGGCGCAGCCAGCCGGTGGAAGGCAGCTCCAGAACGCGTGAAAGCCCACCATCATTGGTGAGCAGCAACAGACCTTCGGTATTGATGTCGAGACGACCAACTGAAAGTACGCGTGGCATCTCGGCAGGCAGTGCCTCGAAAACCGTTGGGCGACCTTCAGGATCGCGATTGGTCGTCACAAGACCCGCAGGCTTGTGATAAAGCCAGAGACGGGTACGCTCGGTCTGCTTCAATGGTTTGCCGTCGACCGTAATAATATCCGTGCGCTTGACATTGACCGCAGGGCTCTCAAGCACCTTGCCATTCACGGCAATACGGCCAGCAGCGATCATCGTTTCCGCTTCACGGCGTGAAGCTATGCCTGCGCGTGCCAGACGCTTGGCAATACGTTCGCCCGTGTCCTCTTGCGCCTCGGCGTCGCGCGGTGCGAATTTACGTGGCTTGTCACGTCCGCCGTCATCGCGGCGCGGACGAGTGTCACGATTTGGCCGACCGGGACGATCAGAGCGCCCTCCACGGCCATGCGGACGCTTGCCATCGTTGTTGTCATCATCTTTAGTCATCTGGTATTGGCCTTTCAGCAACGCTGCCGTGTCACCTTACACCTTTAACGACAGGCAAGGGACAGCCGGAAACAGGAACGCTGTATAAATCCGTTCGCAAATCGGTTTCGATTTCGGGAATTATGCAGTAACAAATCGCTTCATGGCTTGCGAGCGAAATTTCCGAAAGAATGCACGAAATGGAACAGCCATGAATAAGAGTGCCAAAGTCCCGGACCCAAAGATGGCTACCCCGATGGAGATAGCACTTGCAGAAGCGCGCGCTGCAGGTTCACGTGGAGAGGTTCCCATTGGCGCAGTCATTGTACATCAGGGCACGATCATTGCACGAGCAGGCAATCGTACACGTGAGTTCAATGACGTAACAGCCCATGCCGAAGTGCTTGCAATTCGTGAGGCTGGAAAAGCCCTACAATCCGAACGTCTGGTCGACTGCGATCTTTATGTGACGCTGGAACCATGCGCGATGTGCGCAACCGCCATTTCTTTCGCCCGTATACGTCGTCTCTATTACGGCGCCTCCGACCCGAAAGGTGGCGGTGTGGAACATGGGCCACGGTTTTATACGCAGCCCACCTGCCACCATGTGCCGGAGATTTATGCGGGTTTTTCCGAGGGAAATTCACAGAAAATCCTGCGGGATTTCTTCCGCGACAAGCGCTAGCTTCTGCTCAGAGCCTTGTGTCCAGCCATGTAGCGCAGCGTATTATCTCGCAGCATGAAATGATGAATAAGAGCCATCAGAACGTGTCCCGCAATTATCACAAGCAGGCCCCAACCCAGCAAACCATGCAATGCGCTGCCCGGAGCGGTCAGCGCGGCATTTTTCACATCGGTCTGCTCGAAAATCCGGATGCCAAGAAATGAGAAGCCTCGCCCGCCGCCATATGTGCGCAGCAGAGCCAATGCAGGCACTGCGAACATCAGGCCATAGATAACGAGATGCCCGAGTTTAGCCAGTTTGCCGACATGGCCTGACTTATGCGGACGACGACCTGAGTTCAACAATCCCCAGACCCCGCGTAATAGTACAAGCACCAGAAGCGCGAAACCAAGCTGGTAATGAGCCGACCAGAAGATATTGTAGATCGTCGTATCTTTAGCCACGACGCGTAGAATTGCTGACGCAAACTGCCAAAGAAACAGGAGAGCCATCAGCCAATGAAGAGATCGACTGATTAGACCATATCCCGACGGCGTATCCCAGATAGTGTTCGTATCGTTCATCAAATCATACCTTACTTCCCAAGTTGGCATGATACGATCTGCATGAAAGAAATCTTTGATTGAAATCAAATATACGTCAGAACTGCCAACATTAAAAATATTTAATAATCTTTCCTGCGAGAAAACAGATTAAACATTCACTAAAACTACTGAAATAATAAGCCGCAGTAAATTCTATTTACTGCGGCTTATTATCAAGAAAATAAATTCAGCAAACGATTAGTTCCAAGGCAGATAGTCGCGCCAGCCCTTGGATTTGCCGGATGCCTTCTTGCGCTCACGTTCCTTTTGCGCCTCGTCCGTACCCAATTCGCCTACAGCTGCAGTAGACGCAGGCTCACGATAAGTAAGCGGCGGTTCGCTCAAATAACGGCGTGTCGTCGAGGAACCCTGAACCTGCTGCTGGCGTGCAGCCTTGTAGGCCGCAACCTTTGCCGGGTCGAATGTCGGCGTACGGGACTCATAATCTTCGCGGCGGCTGTTACCACGCGGCAATGCTGCCTGAATGTTGGACGCTACCGGACCATCCTGAACGACCGGCGACACGAAATTCGGATCATCGCGGTTTGCCGTGATCTCGTCACGCAAACGCTTGCGACGCTGTTCCGGCGATTCTGGCCAATTCGGATCGTTGGCGCTAACAACGCTTTGTTGCGGAGCGGGCAACTGACCTTTATCCCCCGGAGCCGGACGAACCAGGTCGGGGCGAGGCTTGTAGTCAATCCGTTCTTTCTTGTTCTTACCCTGTCCGAAGCTCGCCATATTCGACACATCGTCAAAGAGCTGTGCTCCTGCGGTCTTGTCGGTTCCATAGGTTGGCGAAGAAACACAGCCGGATAGCGAAACGCCCGCTATCGCTGTCATAAGCACCAGAACTCGTCCTTCAATCTTCATTAGCGCCACTTCTTTTACGCTTGCCGATTTTATCTTCACCAAAATTTGCTCAAGCAAGCCTTGACTGAAGAAACCGGCAACTCCAAGGCAGATCTTGAAATTATCCGAGGAATGCCTTGTACATGAGTGCAACCCATGCGGCAATCCGATGTTAATCGGTATTTCACCATGTCCGAAGAAAGGATTGCAACCCGTTCCCTTCTGAAGATGCCCCCGGCATATGCAACGCCGAGGGTAAAACTTTCAGAACTCCATCAAGCTTCAAGCTTGCCGAGTGCCTTGAGTTCCCGGAGAGCAGCAGCGTCGCGCGCCGTGACTTCGGGAAACTCGGGATCGGAACCAACATCCGTCGTATAACGCCACGAACGGGCGCACTTTTCACCTTCGGCGCGTACGGGCACAACAGCAACGCCTTTCACATCAGAAAGCGTGAAAGCGTCTTCCGGTACAGCCGCATCGCTCAACGAAATACCGCTGGTGATGCAGATTTCCGCAAAATCAAGACCTTCGAGCGAATCGGTCAAGCTCTTGTCGGAAATGTAGACGAGCGGAGCAGCTTCGAGCGACGATCCAATGCGCTTATCCGCACGCTCCAGTTCCAGAGCGCCAGTAACGACACGACGCACCGCACGAACCTTGCGCCACTTTTCCGCCAGCACATCATCCCGCCATTCGGCAGGTGTCGGCCGGAACTGCTCGGCATGAACCGAAACCGATTGCGGATAGCGGTCGAGCCAAGCTTCTTCCATGGTGAAAGGCAGCATTGGCGCCAGCCAGGTCGTCAAGTGATCAAAGATTTCACGCACAGTCTGCAACGCTGCCTTACGGCGAACGCTCGACGGCGCATCGCAGTAAAGCGCGTCCTTGCGGATATCGAAATAGAAGGCCGAGAGCTCGACATTCATGAAGTCGATAAGCGTGCGAGCGATGCGCTTGAAGTCGAAAGCATCATATCCAGAGCGAACAACTTCATCCAATTCAGTCAACCGGTGCAGCATCAGGCGCTCAAGTTCCGGCAAATTCGCATAGGGAAGATTTTCGCCTTTATCGTGAGCGAGCGTGCCCAGCATCCAGCGGATCGTGTTGCGCAACTTGCGATAAGCGTCGATGTTAGTCTGGATGATGCTCTTGCCGAGGCGCTGATCTTCCCAATAATCGGTCGTCATGACCCAAAGACGCAGGATATCCGCGCCGGATTCCTTGATGACGTCCTGCGGCGTTACCGTATTGCCGAGCGACTTCGACATTTTCTTGCCGTGCTCGTCCATGGTGAAACCGTGGGTCACCACGGCATTGTATGGCGCACGACCGCGGGTGCCGCAGCTTTCCAGAAGCGACGAGTGGAACCAGCCGCGATGCTGGTCCGAACCTTCGAGATAAACGTCAGCCGGCCACTTCATGTCCGGGCGGTCTTCCAGCGTGAAGGTGTGGGTCGAACCGGAATCGAACCATACGTCCAGAATGTCGCGCACCTGCACCCATGGTTCATTGGCACGGCTTCCGAGAAAGCGCTCGCGCGCGCCTTCTGCAAACCATGCATCAGCGCCTTCGGCTTCAAATGCATCGAGAACACGCTTGTTGACCGCATCGTCCTGAAGGATGTTGCCTTCTTCATCCACAAAAACGCAGATCGGCACGCCCCATGCACGCTGACGCGAAAGCACCCAGTCCGGGCGGCCTTCGATCATCGAGCGCAGGCGTGTCTGTCCGGCTGCCGGTACGAAACGCGTGTCGTCGATTGCCTTCAAAGCGCGTGAACGCAAGGTCGTACCGTCACCGAGGTTCTTGTCCATATAGACGAACCACTGCGGCGTATTGCGGAAGATGACCTGCTTCTTGGAACGCCACGAATGCGGATAAGAATGCTTCAGGCGACCACGTGCGAAAAGCTTGTCGCGCGCGATCAACTGATCCATGACAGACTTGTTGGCATCGCCCTTCTTGCCGTTATCGTCCATAACCCGCGCGGGACCACCCTCACGGTCAGGACCGAAGCCCGGCGCATCCTTGGTATAAAAGCCGTCATCACCAACCGGGAACGGGATGCTCGGATCTATACCGCGTGCTTCCAGTTCGCGGGCATTGTTCATCCATGCCTCAAAGTCTTCGCGGCCGTGACTTGGAGCAGTATGCACAAAACCCGTACCTGCATCATCGGTAACATGGTCGCCATCAAGCATTGGCACGATGAATTCATAACCATCGCCAAAGCCCTTCAACGGATGATCGAGAACGATTTTACCCAGTTCATCAGCCGAGATACCACGCAAACGCTTGAATTGAAGCTTCGCCTTGGCAAAGCTTTCTTCGGCGAGCTTGTCGGCGAAGATAAGCTTTTCGCCAGGACGCGGACCGAAATCGTTCTCAGCTTCCGTAACTTCATAAAGCCCGTATTCGATACGCGAAGAATAGGACACGGCACGATTGCCGGGAATGGTCCACGGCGTGGTCGTCCAGATCACAACATCGCTGCCGGAGAGATCATTCTGACCGGCGACCGGGAACTTGACCCAGATCATATCCGACTCGACATCGTGATACTCGACTTCGGCTTCGGCGAGTGCCGTGCGCTCGACGACCGACCACATCACCGGCTTGGAGCCGCGATATAGCTGACCGGAGGCCGCAAACTTGAGAAGTTCGCCAGCGATACGCGATTCAGCATGGAAGTTCATTGTCGTGTAAGGATTTTCAAAGTCGCCAAGAATTGCGAGACGCTTGAACTCTTCCGTCTGAACCTTGATCCAGCTGGAAGCAAATTCACGGCATTCCCTGCGGAATTCATTGATCGGAACTTCGTCCTTGTTCTTGCCTTCGGCGCGATACTTTTCCTCAATCTTCCACTCGATCGGCAGACCGTGACAATCCCAACCCGGAACGTAATTCGAGTTGTATCCGCGCATCTGGAAAGAGCGCGTGATAACGTCCTTGAGAATCTTGTTCAGCGCGTGGCCGATATGGATATTGCCATTGGCATAGGGCGGACCGTCGTGCAGCACATAGAGCGGGCGATCCTTGGCCTGCTCGCGCAGCTTTTTGTAGAGATTCAGTCCCTCCCAGCGCTCGACGAAAAGGGGCTCGCGCTGCGGCAAGCCAGCACGCATCGGAAACTCGGTCTGCGGCAGATAAAGGGTTTTGGAATAATCGATTTTGGTCGTCTCAGTCATGAGGGTATTCGCCTGTGAAGCCCCGGCCGGAGATGGCGGGCAAGTGGATCAAAGAAAACAGGGGGCTGTAGAGCACAGCCGGTCGTTCCCGGACCTCCGCGCCAGATATTGCCTGGCAAAGCAGCCATTCAGGCAAAGCGGGAGGCCGGGCCAATAATTCGTATGGCCGTCATGATAAGCCGAAAATCCGTCATCATGGGCACGCTTTTAGCAATGAGCTTCGCAGGAATAAAGAGGCCAGAGGGGCAAAGACGCAATAAAACTGCATCCCTGCCCCTGAAAGTGTTCACATTGATACCGTTGAGGTCAGTCCAGCGAGAAATCGAAACGGTAAGTCGCAGAAACGCCGACCATGAACTGGTCCGGGGAGCCGCGTTCCTTCACGATGCTTGAATCCTTTGCCGAACCTTGCAGACGACTGTACTCACCAAACAGGCTCGTATCGATCTTGTCGGTTGCCTTCCAGGTAATTGCACCACCAACACCAGCTGACTTGAAGCCACCGCCCGGACTATATTCGGAAAGTCCCGACGCAACCGCTTCCTCGGCATCGACGCCGAAATAGGTTTTGAAGTAATCCTTTGAGGCAAAAGTCGCACGCGGACCACCCGACACACGAACAGTCGGCGTAACATCATAGAATGCATCGGCAGCAATATCGGCCACGACGCCATTGTGCGCACGGATACCGTGACGCACTTCGCCACGCACACGCATCCAGTCGGTGGGGTAGACGTCGACAAAAGCGCCCGCTTCACCGCCAAACTTTGTGTCTTTCAGGCCATGAATGTCGTCATCCCGCTCAAAAAGAAGTTTGCCAGCGAGACCCACACGGAAGCGGTCATTGTCGATCAACGCGAAGGACACATTGTCATTTCGCGATGAGAAGCGCGTCGCCTGCCCTTGTCGGCCAAGCGAGATCAGCGGCTGGGCAGAAAAGCGATATTTGTTCGAGCCTTCGAACTTTGGAGCGACGAGGCCTGCCGCGCCGACCTTGAGATACCAATCGCCGGACCAGAAATGCTTGCGAGCGGGCTGAACGGTTTCCGCCGCATAAATATCGGTTTGCTGTACATCGGCGGAGAAAGCGAGCGAACTACTCGTTAGGAATGCGGCACCTGCAACGAGCGCCAGAGGAACAATACGTGCCACATTAAACTCCAACAAAAAGCGCCCCAACAAGTTTTGAGGCATTTATCACTTTTTGTCGAGAATAAGTAAAATTTGATTTAAATCTTAAGTGGAAAACGAAACCAAGACTTCGCCTCACTCAAAAGAAAGCAAGCGATCCAGTTCTGACAGTGGCTTCGCACTTGCAAGCAGGGCTCGTGCCTCTGCGTCATCACGCTTCATCTGATCGATAAGCGGATCAAGGCCATCAAACTTGATTTCCCCGCGCAGAAAGCCAAAGAAGGATACACAAGCGATCTCACCATAAAGGTCGCCCGAAAAGTCAAAAAGAAATGTTTCAAGAAGGGGCGTACCGTCACTGTCGACGGTTGGCCGACGACCGAAACTTGCAACCCCGTCATAAAGGTCACCGTTCTCGCGCCGGAACCTGACAGCATAGATTCCGTGCTTTAAGCCCGCCTGCGCGTCGATTTGCATGTTCGCGGTCGGAAATCCAAGCGTACGTCCGAGCTTCTTGCCGTGAATAACTTTACCGCAAGCCATATAGCGATAACCAAGAAGTCCCGCTGCTTGAACGACGTCCCCTTCGCAAAGCAGATTTCTTATGCGGGTCGATGAGACGAGGTTATCGCCTTCGTCTGAAAAGGCGTCGACAAGTGTAACCGTGAAACCGGCTTTTTCTCCAGCTTTCTGAAGAAATTCCGGTGTTCCGCGCCGGCCCTTGCCGAAATGAAAATCATAACCGGTGACCACACAGCTTGCGTGCAATCTTTCAACCAGAATGTGTTCAACGAAGTCCTCCGCAGAGCGAGACGAGAACTCACCGGTAAATGGTTGCTCGACGACCGCATCAAAACCCATCAGACGCAGAATCTCAGCCTTCTTTGCTGCTGCGGTCAAACGATCGATCGGCGCATCTGGCTTGAAGAAGCTACGCGGGTGCGGTTCAAAAGTCAGGACTACTGCTGGCAGACCGCTTTTTTCAGCAATCTCCAGCGCGCGCTCCAGCACAGCCTGATGGCCGCGATGGACACCATCGAAATTACCGATTGCCACGACACAATTCTGCAGGCGTTCCGGCAAAGAATCCGTTCCAGAAAGGCGCTGAAAGCTGGATGGGGTCATTGTGATCCGAACTTCGTTGGTCGTAACGAGATTGCTCGCCCTCAAACAAGAGCATTAAGCGCAGCAACCGGACGATTGCCATGCTTCTGGAGAAACGCTTCCATTCGGGCGATGTCAACAGTACCATCGGTCGTATAGTCCGCAGCATGAACTCCGCCGGAGATGTAGAGCACATCCAGTCCGAAATCGGCAGCTCCCTTCACATCGGTCAAGACACCGTCTCCGATACCGAGAATCCGGCTTTTCTCGACTGTCTCACCGCGGATCTCTTCAGCGAAGCTCAGTGCTGCCTCGTAAATCGGGCGATGCGGCTTTCCTGCTATAAGGGTGCGTCCGCCGAGCTGGCCATATTCGCGTGCAAGGGCACCCGCGCACCAGATCAGCCGCGTACCGCGCTCAACCATAATGTCCGGATTGGCACAGATGAACGGAAGATTGCGCGAGCGTAGTCGGACCAGCAATTCCTTATAATCGTCCGGTGTTTCACTTTCATCATCATAAAGTCCGGTACAGACGACCCCCGAAGCTTCGAATTCTTCGACCAATTCAACATCGAGACCGTCATAGATGGTCAACTCGCGCTCACAGCCGATGTGAAACACCTTGCGCGGACCTTCGGCGATCAGATCACGCGTTACATCGCCGGATGTGACCACACGATCATAGGCATCGGCGGGAACGCCAAGACCCAACATCTGCTTTTCGACATCAGGATGAGGCCTTGGAGAATTCGTCACCAGAATGACCGTAACACCCTTGGCGCGCGCGCGCTTTAGCGCCTCGATTGCAGCCGGATACGCGGCTTCACCGTTATGCACCACGCCCCATACATCGCAGAAGAGCACATCGTACTGGTCGGTCAGATCGTCGAGGCGTTCGAGCTGCTTCATGGTTTCCTCTTGATAATCCATCGGTAAGGCGAGAACCGCTATAGGGTGTCTTTAAGACTGCCGAGAAGGCAGCCAGCGCTCCATCTAACGCAGCCAATCACATCTGTCACGGTCTTTGGCCTGGATATCCGACCGGCAAAGCGCGTCCAATTATCCCATAGGTGATTTCACCGATCATTTACCGTGCTTCGTGACTGACTGTTAGAAAGATGCTGGTAGGAGCGGATACAACCTTTCATTTCATGTGTCGCAGACACAACCGTCGGCGGGGGCTACATTGAAAAACTGGATCACTCAAACCAGCAGGCTTGCGCTGCGTAGTTTTCGCCATTTGACTCACCCCATGAGCCTGCGCTTTGCCAAAGACGAGCGCGGTAATTTTGCGATGATAATGGCTTTGGTGCTGGTGCCCCTGTTGCTTGCCGGCATGGTTGCAGTCGACTCCGCCAATCTCATGCGCGTGCGCAACAATGTGCAGGCTTCGCTCGATGCTGCGGCACTTGCTGTGGGTAGGAGATTTTCCACTGGCGAAAGTCAAACTGTCGTGCAGGTCTACGGTGCGCAAGTTTTTACCGCCAACCTTACCGCACTGAGCGCAGATGCGGTCAATTTCGACGTCGCTTTTCCCAAAGATAAAACAACTGATCAACAGATACAGGCGACCGCTGGATTCACTTATAAGTCCCTGTTTGGTGTCATTGCTTCTCGCCTTACAGGAGATGATTGGGATCAAAACCAATATACGCTCAGCTCTTCGGTCAGGCTTAAGAACACGATTGAAGTCGCTCTCGTTCTCGACAATTCCCGCTCCATGGATGAAACCAGAAGCGGGTCGACAAAAAAGCGCATCGACCTTCTGAAAGAAGCCGCCTCACAGCTCGTGGAGACAATGGCCGCGCAATCCACGCTCATAACCCACGTTGAAAACCCTGTGCAATTTTCACTCGTTCCCTTTGCTGGTTCAGTAAATGTCGGCCCGCAATATTTGAACGCAGCCTGGATGGATCCGGAAGGCAGGTCTCCCGTCAATCTCGAAAACTTTACGCTGCCTGTCACCATCGACAGTACACGCAAGATAGAAGAAAAGCCGGTAGGCAGCGGGCGATACTACAAATCCGGAACTGGCTGGGGAGAACGCAATAACAAACCTTATTCGCGTGCAGAACTTTATGCCGACCTTTCCCTGCGATCGAAAGAGACTTGGCTCCCTTGGCAGGGTTGTGTCGAGTCTCGTCCGGGCACCTATGCGCTGGATGTAACGCCTCCTTCTGACAACAACCCAGACACATTATTTGTCCCCATGTTCGGCCCGGCTGAGTACTACAATACCGATAGCAGGGGAAACGTCACTTCCACCGTTTTGAACAGCTGGTGGCAAGACGACACATCCTTGGCTTACTCGCCCCGGCAAAGCGATCTCAAGAAATACTATCTGCGCGATTCCCTCGACAAGATTTACCGAGGTGGCAGATCGAATGATGGTGGCCCCAACTATAGTTGCACATCATCACCTCTCACCCCATTGACGGACGTCACTACCGAACAGGGGATGAAAACAATTCAAACCGCAATCAAGGCGATGGTACCAAGCGGCGGTACGAATGTTCCCGAGGCTATGGCCTGGGGCTGGCGAACGATCGTCCGAGGAGCACCGTTTACAGAAGCCCGGCCTTCGACCGAACGCGGCAATGATAAAGTTGTGATCGTGCTGACCGACGGCGCCAACACCTATTATAAATATGACGGACTGGCTGGCTCGGGTCCCGACAGAGCTGCAAACTTTTCCTACTATTCAGCGCACGGCTACACTGCTCGCATAACCAAACACTACAGCCAGGCCCGTTTATTTCAGGAAAGCGGCGTTTCGGTTTCGCAAAATAACAGTACATATACGAAGGCTATGAATGCGCGTTTTGCAAAGCTCTGCGACAACGCCAAGTCAGCCAATATCATCGTTATGACAGTCGCATTGGATCTCAGCGAGACGAACAGCACCGAGAAAGCACAAATAGATCTGTTGAGATCCTGCTCTTCAAACTCGCGCGTTCGCATGGAGAGCGGCAGACCAGCCAAGCTTTTCTGGAACTCAACCGGCGGTGAACTAAGCGAAACATTCAGGCAGATCGGCGACGAACTCTCCAATTTGCGCATTGTGGATTGATATTGCCAACGACATCACCATATGCCGGATCGGACATAGTCAACCCGTGGCCGTTCCGCGTTAAGGATGGTGCAAATTAACCATCATTCGTCTGTCAAATTTCTCAGGCAATCTTGACAAGATAAGGTCCGGCTTCTATCTCAGAGCCACGTTAGCACTCTCGCATGACGAGTGCTAACAAGCGCGGATCGGCTCGATCCGTTAACAGGGTTCAACGTCTATAACACCAAGGGTTATACCATGGCTGATATCAAGTTCCGCCCGCTTCATGACCGCGTCGTCGTTCGTCGCGTTGAATCGGAAGCCAAGACCGCTGGCGGCATCATCATCCCTGACACCGCCAAGGAAAAGCCACAGGAAGGCGAAATCGTCGCTGTTGGCGCAGGCGCCCGTGACGAAGCTGGCAAGCTGATCGCTCTGGAAGTCAAGGCTGGCGACAAGGTTCTGTTCGGCAAGTGGTCGGGAACCGAAGTCAAGATCGGCGGCGAAGACCTGCTGATCATGAAGGAATCCGACATTTTGGGTATTGTCGGCTAACGCCTCCGGCTCGGTATCGTCGGCTAATATGGCCTACATACGGAGTCGATCATATACCACAAACCAATTCACCATAATCTGACCGGGACAATTCCCAGGAGAGTAAAATGGCTGCAAAAGACGTAAAATTCGGTCGCTCTGCGCGCGAAAAGATGCTGCGCGGCGTCGATATCCTCGCTGACGCTGTAAAGGTAACGCTCGGCCCGAAGGGTCGTAACGTTGTCATCGACAAGTCCTTCGGTGCTCCGCGCATCACCAAGGACGGCGTATCGGTCGCCAAGGAAATCGAACTGGAAGACAAGTTCGAAAACATGGGCGCACAGATGCTGCGCGAAGTGGCTTCGAAGACCAACGACACTGCCGGTGACGGCACGACGACCGCTACCGTTCTCGGTCAGGCAATCGTTCAGGAAGGCGCAAAGGCTGTTGCCGCCGGCATGAACCCGATGGACCTGAAGCGCGGTATCGACCTCGCAGTAACCGAAGTTGTTGCTGAACTTCTCGGCAAGGCCAAGAAGATCAACACGTCGGAAGAAGTTGCTCAGGTTGGCACTATCTCCGCTAACGGTGAAGCCGAAATCGGCAAGATGATCGCTGATGCGATGCAGAAGGTCGGCAATGAAGGCGTGATCACGGTTGAAGAAGCCAAGACCGCTGAAACCGAACTCGAAGTCGTCGAAGGCATGCAGTTCGACCGCGGCTACCTGTCGCCTTACTTCGTCACCAACCCTGAAAAGATGGTTGCTGACCTCGAAGACGCTTACATCCTTCTGCACGAAAAGAAGCTCTCGAACCTCCAGGCTCTTCTGCCGGTTCTGGAAGCTGTCGTTCAGACCTCCAAGCCGCTCGTCATCATCGCTGAAGACGTCGAAGGCGAAGCTCTTGCAACGCTCGTTGTCAACAAGCTGCGCGGCGGCCTGAAGATCGCTGCTGTCAAGGCTCCTGGCTTCGGCGATCGCCGCAAAGCCATGCTCGAAGACATCGCGATCCTCACCGGCGGTCAGGTTATCTCCGAAGACCTCGGCATCAAGCTCGAAACCGTTACGCTCGACATGCTCGGCCGTGCAAAGAAGGTTTCGATCTCGAAAGAAAACACCACGATCGTTGACGGTGCAGGCCAGAAGGCTGAAATCGACGCTCGCGTTAGCCAGATCAAACAGCAGATCGAAGAAACTTCTTCGGACTACGACCGTGAAAAGCTTCAGGAACGTCTTGCCAAGCTTGCTGGTGGCGTTGCCGTGATCCGCGTCGGCGGTGCAACGGAAGTTGAAGTGAAGGAAAAGAAGGACCGTGTTGACGACGCCCTGAACGCAACCCGCGCTGCGGTTGAAGAAGGCATCGTTGCTGGTGGCGGCACCGCCCTCCTCCGCGCTTCGGCCAAGATCTCCGCCAAGGGCATCAACGCCGACCAGGAAGCTGGTATCAACATCGTTCGTCGCGCTCTGCAGGCTCCAGCTCGTCAGATCACGACCAATGCCGGTGAAGAAGCTTCGGTTATCGTTGGCAAGATCCTTGAGAATGCCTCTGAAACCTACGGCTACAACACTGCCAACGGTGAATTCGGCGACCTGATCAAGGCTGGCGTTGTCGATCCGGTTAAGGTTGTCCGTACCGCCCTGCAGAATGCTGCATCGGTTGCCGGCCTCCTGATCACGACGGAAGCCATGATCGCTGAACTGCCGAAGAAGGATGCAGCTCCGGCTGGCATGCCTGGCGGTATGGGCGGCATGGGCGGCATGGACTTCTAAGAAGTCCATAAAGCACGCCCATCAGGAATAAGCTCGCACCGCAAAGCGGTGCGGGTGGCGGCATGGACTTCCAAGAAGTCCATGAAGCTTACTTTGATGAAAATGCGAGAAAGGCGGCCTTGGGCCGCCTTTCTTTTTACGTTGCGTAACCGTTTGTGATTTATGAAAAATTTACTCTGCTCGCGCTTTGCCGCACCGAAGTCGTTATTTTAGAAACTTCTGATTGACTCATAACCACCAATCATGGTCAATCCCGAATGACACAGAGATGGACTTCCTGTTTGCCCCCGCACTTTGGAAGTCCTGTCTCAGGCAACAGGAAAGGCAGGCTTCGGCCTGTCTTTCCACTTGCACTTCCAAAAATTCAGCTTCTATTCTGCGGCGTCAATCTGCGCCTTCCCTGATGTCGAGGCGTCATAACGCGCGCGCGCCATCATTACCTTTGCTTCATTGGCTATCGCCCACTCACCCAATGCGCGCACAGGCCGCAAGAGATCGCTCCCCATTTCAGTCAGTTCATATTCGACCTTGGGCGGAATTGTCGGAAAAATCGTACGCGTGACGAAACCATCTCGCTCCAGATTGCGTAACGTCGTCGTCAGCATTTTCTGAGAAATACCATCTACGCTTCGACGCAATTCGTTGAAACGCATTGGATGATTACCGAGATAGCTCACCACAAGCACCGTCCATTTATCACCCACGCGAGACAGAATATCCGCAACGGTCCTGCATGCACTGGTTTCCTTGAAGTCACCGGGTTTCATAAAAGTGCCTCCTTGTGCGCTAGGTAAGTCACTTATATAGCGTCAGTTTCTAACGGTTACCACTCTAATTAAAGGTGCTATCAATGTCTAAGCTCAAAGTCGCCGTCATCGTCGGCAGTACACGTGAACAGCGTTTTGCTCCAGTCCCTGCTCAGTGGATTGCGAAACTCGTGGCAGAACGCCCGGAACTGGACGTGGAAATTCTCGATGTCGCCGATTATCCGATGGGCTTCTATGGCGACACTTCCACCACGACCGCACAGGCGGAAACTGCTGACAAATGGAAAAACAAGCTGCGCGAGTTCGATGCCTACATCCTGACTGCGGCTGAATACAATCACGCTCCTACTGCTGTTCTAAAAAACGCCATCGACTATGGTGACTGGATTCAGAAGCCAATGGGATTTGTCGGCTATGGTGGCGTCGGTGGTGCTCGCGCTGTCGAACAACTGCGGATGATTGCAGTCGAAATGTCTTCTATGTCAGTCAAGACCGGCGTTCATATACTTTTCCCTGATTATCTCGCCGTCGTCAAAGGCGAGAATAAGCTGGACGACTTCCCTCATCTGGCAGAAGCAGCCAAAAACATGCTGGATCAGTTGGTTTGGTGGGGCAAGGCACTTAAGTCGGCGCGTGCCGTCTGAATAAGACGGCAAGCCGGAACGTTAGAGTTCCGGCTTGCCGCTAGCATTGTATGCCCTATGATTATCCGCAGTCACAATGTAATGGATGATCATATGCGTAAAGAACTTCCTATCGCCACAGCTCCGAAAGACGGCCGTAAGATTACAGTCGTCTGGACCGATGAAGATGAGCAGCGTAATGAGTCAATTGCGCAGTATCGAACGCTAGCCCAATTGCAGGCCGGTGGCGGTCAGTGGGATGAGACAGATACTGGCTGGTGGACATTCACCGATAGCAAAACTCAGCGCAAGATCGAACCGACCGCCTGGATTTCCGAAACGGATAACGGTGACGAAGAGGACGACGCTTGACCGTGGAGGTCCCGGTCAACAAAAATTGACTTTTATAGTCATGTTTTATCAAATGATTGCGTTATAAAAGTTTCACGAAGAAACATTAGCCCGCCAAGCACCTGGCGGTGCTATATTTGCTTTGGAAGGCTCGGTTTCGAGTCCAATTACCCGGAGACCTGAAATGACCGCTACGCGTACCGAAACAGATACGTTCGGACCGATTGATGTTCCTGCAGACCGCTACTGGGGCGCTCAGACGCAACGCTCGTTGCAAAACTTCAAGATCGGCGGGGAGCGCATGCCGCTTTCGTTGGTCCACGCACTGGGTGTCGTCAAGCGCGCGGCAGCAGAAACCAATATTGCGCTTGGCAAACTCGATCCGGTTCTCGGTCAGGTGATCGCGGTTGCAGCCTCCGAAGTGATTGAAGGCAAGCTCGACGATCATTTTCCGCTCGTCGTCTGGCAGACTGGTTCGGGAACGCAATCGAACATGAATGCCAACGAGGTCATTTCAAACCGGGCTATCGAACTTCTCGGTGGTGAAATGGGGTCCAAGAAGCCGGTCCATCCCAATGACCACGTGAATATGAGCCAGTCGTCCAATGATAGCTTCCCAACGGCAATCCATGTTGCCACGGCAGTTGAGGCTGTCGATCGGCTTTATCCGGCGGTTGAACATCTGACCAAGGCGCTCCAGGCCAAGGAAGAGGCCTTCAAGGATATCATCAAGATCGGTCGTACCCATACGCAGGATGCAACGCCGGTTACACTGGGACAGGAATTCTCCGGGTATCGCGCCGCGTTGGAATATGCGCGCCATCGCATCGAGCAATCGCTCGCAGACGTCTTTCTGCTCGCACAAGGCGGGACTGCAGTCGGCACGGGCCTGAACGCGCCAATCGGTTTCGATACGGGCTTTGCTGAAGCCGTGAGCGAAATTACCGGCCTCCCTTTCAAGACGGCGCCCAACAAATTTGAGGCTCTTGCCAGCCACGGTGCTATCCTTAATTTCCATGGCAGCCTGAATGCTTTGGCGGCAGACCTTTTCAAGATCGCGAATGACATTCGTTTCCTCGGTTCGGGTCCGCGTTCCGGGCTTGGTGAACTGTCACTGCCGGAAAACGAACCCGGCTCCTCAATCATGCCGGGCAAGGTCAATCCGACCCAGGCAGAAGCTTTGACTATGGTCACAACACAGGTGTTTGGCAACCAGACCACAATTACGGTCGCCGCAAGCCAGGGTCACTTCGAGCTTAACGTGTTCAAACCGGTAATCGCATATAATGTCCTGCAATCGATCCGCATTCTCAGTGATGCCATGGTGTCGTTTGCCGATCATTGTGTGGAGGGAATCGAACCGAACCTGAACCGTATCAAAGAACTGCTGGACCGCTCGCTGATGCTTGTGACCGCGCTGGCTCCGGCGATCGGTTATGACAATGCAGCCAAGATCGCCAAGACTGCGCACAAGAATGGAACGACCTTACGTGAAGAAGCATTGGCGAGCGGATTGGTGTCGGCAGAAGACTATGAGCGGCTGGTGCGGGCAGAGAGAATGATTGCACCAGAGTGAATTGGTATTCATACTGTAAACAAACTGTCGAGGATTAGACGGCTTTCCTTGACAGTCTGCAGTCGTTAATTGATGCCTCAGTTCAACAGGAGATAGCCCCGCATGTCCTCTATCACTCCACAGTCCAATGGCGCTGTAACGCTCATCGCCCGCATCTTTCTTTCGATCCTCTTCATTCTTGCCGGCTACGGCAAGCTTACCGCCATCTCGGGCACTGCAGGTTACTTCGCTGGTCTCGGCCTTCCGGTTCCAACCGTTACGGCTGTCATTGTCGGTCTGGTGGAATTTGTCGGCGGTCTCGCAATTCTCGTCGGCTTTCAGACCCGCATCGCGGCAGCCATTGTCGGTCTGTTCACCATCGGCGCGACGCTTGTTGCCCATATGGACTTCTCGCAAGGCATGAACGCCATGATGGCGCAGAAAAACCTCGCAATTGCGGGTGGCCTCTTCATCCTCGCCCTGCATGGTGCAGGTTCGCTTTCGATTGACGCCAAGCGCGGCTGATCAGACATCACCAACACAACATAAAGAAACCGCGCTATTCAGATGGCGCGGTTTTTAATTTCCAGCGTCTTGCTGCCAATGGTTAAAAAGGAGGATTCTCCTCGAATTGAGGTAAGTCATCCAAAATGTCATACCATGGAGCTTTCGAGCCGACGAAAATATGAGCAGACGGCTTCAGCTTTGGCTCCTCAGCCAACACGCCATAATTGACGTGAACATACTCGCCCCCGCGAACGATGGAATATAGAAAAGAAGCACAAGAAGCGCATCGCACATCGTGATCGATCTCGTTGCCGACAAGCATGAGCGACGATTTACTATTCGTCTCTTCGAGTGCGTGGGTTTTTATTCCACCGAAAGCCTTGAATGCACTGCCAGTGGCACGACGACATAATGAGCAATGGCAGTTCAGGGCATATTCGAATTCATCCGTCACTGTGAAACGGACTGCTTCGCAGGTACAACGTCCAATCAATTTCCGCACACTATTCATCTGAACTGTTCCGAGTTCCAATTGTGAAATGGCAACTCGCAACATAAAAGACAAACTTGAAGTTATCTACCCGCCCAGTCCTTTACGAATACGGGTCGCTACTTCTGTAACGCGTGCATTCTCGCGAGCCCTGCGCGCTGAAACAAGGCAAGCCTGCGAGCGCAGAATAACGCCGTCTTCCAGAACCTTTAGGCGGTTGGCCCGCAGTGTTGAACCCGTCGATGTAATATCGACGATCATGTCTGCAGAACCTGCAGCCGGAGCGCCTTCAGTAGCCCCCAAGCTTTCAACGATGCGGTAAACCTGAATGCCATGCTTCTGCGAAAAGAATTGCTGTGTCAGTCGCCAGTATTTGGTGGCGATGCGCAGACGGCGACCATGACGCTGGCGGAAATCTGCCGCCACATCGTCCAAGTCAGCCATGCTGGTCACATCACGCCAGACTTCCGGAACTGCCACCACAACGTCAGCATGACCGAACCCCAGTTCCGCTTCGATGGCCACGCGTTCTTCCGAATGCGCCAATGTTTCGCGAACAAGATCTTCGCCTGTAACGCCCAGATCAACACTGCCGTATCCCAGTTCACGGGCGATTTCGGAAGCCGAAAGGAACAGAATGTCGAGATCAGTTTCGCCCTCAACACGAGCCCGGTAATTACGCGAGTCATCCGGCAGGATCACTTTGTAACCTGCCTTGTCTAGCACTGCTAGCGTCTGTTCCTTCAAGCGCCCTTTGGACGGCAATGCCAGAGTCACACTCATTTTTTCTCTCCCGCCAGCATTTGCAGTCGGTCGAGCCAGATGGAAAAGCCGACGCCGGGAATGTTTTCCGAAGCGCCAAGCATGGTCAGAAGCCGGTCATAGCGACCGCCGCCAGCGAGAACGCCTTCCTTTTCAACACCCGGAACCCGGATTTCATAAACGAGACCGGTATAGTAATCGAGCGGACGCCCGAAGGAGGCATCGTAGATAATATCTTTTGTGGCGATGCCCGCATTCGCAATAGCTTCACTGCGCGCCTCAAACTTTTGCAAGACTGCAGCAAGATCAAGGGCGTGTTCCGAAGCAAATGCCCGCAAGGTAACGGCTGCGGAATCAAGCGAGACGCGCGTTTCAAGAAACTGTTTCAGAAGATCAAGCGCGGATGCAGGAAAGCGCGTAGCCGCAAGATCTTCCTTCTCGATCAACCGGCGTGCAATCTCGGCCGGCGAACGTCCTGCACTGGGCGAAATGCCAGCTTCGAGCATTTCCGCTTCCAGCATGCGTGCAAGTCCGGATTCATCACCCTCTGCCACCAGCCCGGCAAGCGTTTCCGGTAACGGATCACGCCGTTGTGCGCCGGTCAGTTCAGCAAGTACCTGTTCCATGGAATTCGCATCGCCGAAAGAGCGCAGAAGCTTCTTACGCCAACCTTGTGGCAGGCCCAGCGCCTTCAGCATACCCGCAAAAACCGACTGGTCCCCCAGAACAATCCCAAGCTCTGCTTCAGGAGCCGCCACACGAACACAGGAAAGCGCATCAGCAATCGAGCGCGCATCCGATGCGGCTTCGTCGGAAGCACCCAAGTCTTCGATACCGGCCTGAAGGAATTCAGCCGCACCGTCACGATGCTGACGGAACACCTCGCCCAGATAGGCATAGCGCTTCGGCGTGGCAGCATTCAGGGCGATGTGGTTGCGGCAGACGGGAATGGTAAATTCCGGCCGCAAGCACAAACTATCGCCGTTCTCGTTCTCAGTGAGAAAAATACGACGGCGTAAATCCTCGCCCGCCATGTCCAGAAATGGATCAGCTGGCTGAATCAGCGGAATTTCGACAAGTTCGGCTTCGCGCGCATCAAGCGTCGCACGAAGAGAATTGAAAACACCAGACGAGCTCGATCCAGCCATGGCTTCCGTCACTTCGACTGTTCTGCGCGATCTCGCGCCTGGCTGACAAGGATTTCACGGACGGCATCGATGAGGCCATTTTCCTTGGCCGTGATCTGAGCCGGGCGGCTTTCGCGCCAGGTTACATTGTCCTCAATCTCCGCAGAAAGGCGCTTGCCTTCGACCAGATCCTTGATCTGCACCTCACCGGCCTCACGCTCCTGCGAGCCCTGAATGATGACGCAAGGCGCTTCACGACGATCAGCATATTTCATCTGCGCCTTCATGCCGGACCCGCCGACATACATTTCAGCGCGAATGCCGGCCTGACGCAGGTCGGAGACCATCTTCTGATAGCGGCCAAGGCTTTCTGTATCTCTGTCCATAACCAGAACCACTACCGGGCCGATAACATCGGAAACATCAAGTTTGCCGAGGTTCTTCAAAGCCGTCATCAAGCGCGAAACACCAATGGAAATGCCCGTCGCCGGTACTGGCTCGCCGCGGAAGCGTGACACGAGACCATCATACCGGCCACCACCGCCCACGGAACCAAACACGACCTTCTGACCGTCTTCATTGGTAACGTCGAATTGCAGTTCCGCTTCGAAAACCGGACCGGTATAATATTCAAGACCACGCACAACGGACGGGTCAATCTTCACACGACCATCGTAGCCAGCCGCCGAGAACAACACCTGCATGTCGGCAAGTTCGGTTACACCTTCTTCACCCTTGGCGTTGCCAGCCACAACTGCACGGAGATTGGCGATCGTTTCGACGCCGGTCGCCCCGCCCGCCGCAGTGAAAGCCAGAACTTTCTCGATTGCATCATCAGTAAGTTCAGCGCCCTTGGTGAAATCGCCGCTTTCATCAAGACGGCCCTTGCCGAGCAGAAGGCGAACGCCTTCAGGTCCAAACTTGTCGAGCTTGTCGATGGCACGCAGTACATTGAGGCGCTTGACAGCATTGCCTTCGCCTTCGAGACCAATAGCATCCAGCACACCGTCAAGAACCTTGCGGTTATTGACGCGGATCGCATAATCGCCACGACTGATGCCTAAGCGCTCCATCGTGTCGGCCATCATCATGCACATTTCGGCATCGGCCGAGACATTCGGCGCACCGACCGTGTCAGCGTCGAACTGCATGAACTGGCGGAAACGACCCGGTCCCGGCTTCTCATTGCGGAATACCCAACCATTGCGATAGCTGCGATACGGTTTTGGCAGTGACTCGTAGTTTTCAGCGACGTAACGTGCCAGCGGCGCAGTCAGATCGTAGCGCAGCGACAGCCATTGTTCATCGTCGTCCTGAAACGAGAACACGCCTTCGTTCGGGCGGTCCTGATCCGGTAGAAACTTGCCGAGCGCATCCGTATATTCCACGAGCGGAGTTTCCACCGGCTCGAAGCCATAAAGGTCGTAAACTTCACGGATTGTCGCCATCATCTTTTCAGCGGCGCGCAAATCATCCGGCACCCGATCGACAAACCCGCGCGGCAACCGCGCCTTCATCTTGTCCGCTTTATCGGCCATTTTTCCTGCCTGATCGCTGATTTATACACACATGCCGATTGGAACCGGCATCAATTCTGTTGCCGGTTTCCTAACCGATCAAGTCCGTTGCGGCAAGTGCAGGAAGCGTGTTCAGCGTGTCGCAATGGCGACGGCTGCACCCGCCATCATGCCAGCACTGGTTCTGTTAGCGATCCGCATCATGCGAGGACTGCGCAGAAACCGTCTTGCCTGCGCGGCAAGCACCACCCACGCCGTATCAACTGCAGCGAGAACAGCAAACATAACCACCAGCAATTCAGCCCAACCAACCAGCGAAACATGGGTGATATCAACCACCGTCGGCAGAATGGCGAGGTAGAACACCATGATCTTCGGATTACCAAGTGTTATCGCCAGCGCGCTAAGGAAGAGCTTCCCAGCCTCACCCTGACGCGGAATGGCATTTTCATCCGCAACTTCATCTACCGGTGCGATCCACATCTTCCACGAAAGATAGATCAGATAGGCTACGCCGACATATTTGAGGATGAGAAACGCAGTGTGAAATGTGTTGGCCAGCGCGGCCAGTCCCCAGACTGCGAGTGAAAGCCAGATAGCATCACCAAGCCACAGACCGAACATGAATGGAAAGACACCCTTGTGGCCGCGGCTGATGACGCGTGCCACCAGCGCACCGACATTCGGCCCCGGCGTACCCGCCGCCACAACCAGAATACCGGCAAATGCCAACAACGACACCAAATCCATGATCGTCTCCCATACTCAAAGATGGATGTTTCTCGCAGAAATGATGCGGCTTAGCAATCGTTGCTCTAGCTGGGTCGTTTGAAACTCTGTCGCAATTTTTCAATGTGTGTCCGACAGTGGCAACCTTCAATATGGTCGTTCACCAGCCCCATTGCTTGCATGAAAGCATAGACAGTCGTTGGACCAACGAATGACCAGCCGCGCTTCTTCAAATCTTTGGAGATGCGAATTGATGTTTCAGTCTTCGGATTGGCAACAAGAGTTGGATAGTCCACCACGGTAGGGCGATCTTTTACGCCCGGTTCGAATGACCAGAAATAGGCCGCAAGTGAACCCTTTTCGGCAACCAGCTCAATTGCGCGCTTGGCGTTGTTGATCGTAGATTCGATCTTGCCGCGATGGCGCACGATACCCTTATCGGCCAGCAAGCGCGCCACATCTTCTTGATTGTACTGCGCAACACGATGAAAGTCGAAGCCATCGAAAGCTGCCCGAAAATTATCGCGTTTTCGCAAAATCGTGAGCCACGACAGGCCTGACTGGAAACCCTCAAGGCAGATTTTTTCGAAAAGCCGGAAATCGTCAGAGACAGGAACACCCCATTCCTTGTCATGATAAGCAAGATAATCGGGTAACTCACCCGGCCAGAAGCAACGCGTCATTCCATCGGCGCCGACGATCAGACCGGTTTTTGCCTCAGCGACATCGCTCATTGTTCCGCCTCTCAAGTTTCATCCATAATTAATTATGTCGCGCAACCTGACACTAACCACAACTTTAATTGGAAGGGCCGTCAGGCAAAACACGCGACCAAAATTTACCTTTACGATTCCATTCCGGCACACAATCCCCACACGAGCATGAGGGTCGCTCTCCTGACAGCAGATGTCAGGAGCTGCAACGGGCAACTGCGTCACAAAGATTTTCAGGCGCAAAGATACGGATCGGGATTATGAAACCACGGCATCTTCTTTTAATCGGGTCGCTTGCGGCGATTGCCGTTTCCATCGTCAGCACGGGCATGGCCTTTGCCAACGACCGCTATGCAACGCTGCCGCCGGTACGTGTGAGTCCTGATCTTTCCGCGCCATGGGTAGCTCAATTGCATGGACAGCCTGCCCGCATAAAGGCCGTACCGCAATCTTTGCAGCCAGCGCCACGTGTTGCCGCCAGACAGAAGCAGAAAGCCAAATCCAGCTATCGTCAGGTTTCGTATCAACGCCCGGCTGCGAATCCGGCAACCACAGTACGAAAGCACCAGATCGATCCCGCTTACCTGCCGCAGACGGTTTCCTATTCCGGCAACGAAAAACCGGGCACAATCGTCATCGATACAGGCAAGCGCTTCCTTTATCTCGTTCAATCCGGCGGTAAAGCGATGCGATATGGCGTCGGCGTCGGGAAACAAGGTTTCAGCTGGAAGGGTTCGCAGCGCATCAGCCGCAAGGCTGAATGGCCAACCTGGACACCGCCGAAGGAAATGATCGCCCGCGAGCGCAAGAAGGGGCGTATCCTCCCGGCGCGTATGGAAGGGGGGATAAATAACCCGCTTGGCGCGCGCGCGCTTTATCTCGGTTCAACACTCTATCGTATCCACGGGACTAACCAGCCTTGGACTATCGGCAAGGCAATGTCGTCCGGCTGCATTCGCATGCGCAATGAAGACGTCACCGATCTTTATGAACGTGTCCCGGTTGGCGCGAAGGTGGTTGTCCGCTAATCGAACCATCTTTTTTATGCCATTTACGACCGCCTTCTCTCGGAGGCGGTCGTATTGTTTTCATAAATCTGAAAAGATCAAAATTTCTGCACAGAAAGAATGATTGCAGACTTGGAAACATGATTGAAAGGGCTTTTTTTTTTCCCCCGAACACCCATATGCTGACAGTGGCAAAGTCCAAAGAGATATGAAAATGGCTGCCAGATGGCAGTTCGTGCTGGAGAAAGAACCGGCATGCAGGTCAATAGCATTCATGCGCATCAAAGGATCCACCTTTGCGCTGAATGCTTCGGAGGGAAAGGATAAATCATGACCGTACCGACGGTTAAACTGAACGACGGCAATCACATTCCGCAGCTCGGTTACGGTGTCTGGCAAGTAGGTAATGACGAAGCAGTGGCCGCTGTCAGCGAAGCGTTGAAAGCAGGATATCGTCACATCGACACTGCTGCCATTTACGGCAATGAAGAAGGCGTCGGCAAGGCGATCAAGAGTTCCGGAATCGAGCGCGGCGACATTTACCTCACCACGAAACTGTGGAACGGTGAACAAGGCTATGAATCGACGCTGAAAGCATTCGAAGCCAGCTTGAAAAAGCTTGGCACGGATTATGTGGATCTCTATCTCATCCACTGGCCGATGCCATCGAAAGATCTTTTCATGGAAACATGGCGCGCTTTTCTCAAATTGAGAGAAGAGGGTCGAGCCAAATCCATTGGTGTATCCAACTTCCGTACAGCCGATCTCGAACGCATCATCACGGAAAGCGGCGTAACGCCGGTTCTCAATCAGATTGAGCTGCACCCACAGTTCCAGCAGGACGAGTTGCGTCTGTTCCACAGCAAACACGACATCGCGACGGAAGCGTGGAGCCCACTTGGTCAGGGTAAAATTCTGGAGGATGCCACGCTGAAGGCCATCGCGGAAAAGCATGGCAAGTCGGTCGCACAAATCATCCTGCGCTGGCACATCGAAACGGGCAATATCGTCATTCCCAAGTCCGTTACGCCCGCCCGTATCAAAGAAAATTTCGATATTTTCGATTTCCGTCTCAACGGAACCGATCACGATGCGATTACGAAACTGGACAAGGCAGACGGCCGGATCGGCCCGAATCCGAGTACCTTTTCGGCTGGCTGAGCAGACATCGAAGACAAAACCGGGCAATTGCCCGGTTTTTTTATGCAGCTATTTGTGACAATCCCTGAGGCTTCGGCCCACCATAGGCCCAGTCGATCAGTTCCACCGTGTGCACGATGGGTAGCTGGCTGCCAGTGGCGATCTGGGTCATGCAGCCGATATTGCCGGTAGCGATCAGATCGGCGCCTGTCGCCTCAATGTTCTTTACCTTGCGGTCACGCAGCTTGGCGGCAATCTCCGGCTGCATGATGTTATAGGTGCCAGCCGATCCGCAGCACAGATGCCCTTCCAGCGGTTCCTTCACCGTGAAGCCCGCTTTTGACAGCAGGTCTTTCGGCTGCCGCACAATTTTCTGCCCGTGCTGCATCGAGCAGGCCGAGTGATAGGCGACTGTCAGCGCCTGCGGCGCATCGGGTTCCGGCAGATCGATGCCGGTGAGATATTCGGTGATGTCCTTTGCCAGCGCCGACACGCGCGCAGCCTTGTCCTGATAGGCCGGATCAAGCCGCAGCATGTAACCATAATCCTTGATCGTCGTGCCGCAGCCGGACGCCGTGACGATGATCGCATCGAGACCGCCCGCTTCGATCTCACGCGTCCAGACATCGACATTGTGCCGCGCCTGTTCAAGCGCCTGCTCCTCGCGGCCCATATGATGGACCAGCGAACCGCAGCAACCTTCGCCTTTCGGTGTGATGACTTCAATGCCAAAGCGATTCAGAAGACGCAAGGTTGCAGCGTTGATGCCGGGATTGAGCACAGGTTGGGCGCAGCCATTGAGGATCGCCACGCGACCACGCTTCTCACCTTTGGCAGCACTAACTGTTTCGATATTGGCAGCCGCTGGCAGACTTTGCGGCGCTAGGTCGAGCATGGCCGCCATCGGTCGCAGGGATTGGCTTTTGCGCAGGAGCGGCGCAAACGGCTTTCCAAGTTTTGCCAGTTTTAGCGCAGCGCGGAAACGGCCCGGATAGGGCAGCACCTGCGCCAAAACCCCACGCAGGAAGCGGTTCATAAATGGGCGCTTATAGGTCTTTTCGATATGCGCCCGCGCATGATCGACCAAATGCATATAGTTGACCCCGGAAGGACATGTCGTCATGCAGGAAAGGCAGGACAGGCAGCGGTCAACATGGCGCACGATTTCCTCATCCGCCGGGCGGCCGTTTTCCAGCATATCCTTGATGAGATAGATGCGGCCACGCGGGCTGTCGAGTTCGTTGCCGAGCGTCACATAGGTCGGGCATGTTGCGGTACAGAAGCCGCAATGCACGCATTTGCGCAAGATTTTTTCGGCTTCACTGACGCCGGGATCGCGCAGTTGATCGGGGCTGAAATGGGTCTGCATGGCTTCAAGCTCCGGCCTGACGGGGATGCATACGCCCCGGATTGAGGATATTTTCTGGATCGAATTGCTGCTTCAACCGCTGAGAAAGCGCTGCAAGTGCTGCCGGTTGCGGCTCGAACACTGCATTGCTTGCGCGAATATGTTCCGATGCGCGCACGAGCGTCGCATGGCCACCGCCATATTTGGTAATCAGCTTGCGCAAAGTTTGCGCTTCCGGGTCCGCTTCCATCCGCATCCAGATCAGCCCACCCTGCCAGTCGTAATAGGCATCGACACCTGCATAACGCCGGAACTCGTCCACCATACGCCAGCCTTGCATCGGCGTCATCGAAACGCGCCAGACGGCGCGATTGTCTCCTGCATTGGCATAAGGCAGGACGTCGCGCACTTCACGCCAGAGCCGATGCGACTGCTGCCCATCAAGCATCTCGACTTCACCCGATTGGCCCAGCAGCGCCTGCAATTGCCGACTACGGTGCTCGACTGAAGGTGCAAAGCCTTCGAGCCGCAGCACGGTTGCCGCATCCCAGCCGAGCTTACCGTCAAGGAAGCGATTGGCAACGGTCGGTGGCAGATGCGCAGCGGAAGCGACTTCCTCTCGCGATCCCATAGCCATTGCCATGACGCGCGCCGCCTGTTCGTCGGTCAGACCGCGCACGGCAAGCGTTGCCGCCGTTTCCGGCTTCGGCAGAACCTTGAACGTCACCTCGGTGGCAACGCCCAGTGTGCCCCAGGAATTAGCCATGCCTTTGGACAAATCATAGCCCGTCACGTTCTTGACCACGCGACCACCAGATTTGAACAATTCGCCACGCCCGGACACGACGCGTACCCCAAGCACATGATCGCGGGCAGCACCTGCCTTGAGACGGCGCGGACCGGACAGATTGGCGGCAAGCACTCCGCCGATCGTACCGCGACCGCTCTCACCCGAAAGCAACGGACCGTAATCCATAGGCTCGAAATGAAAGCACTGATTGTTGTCGGCCAAAAGCCTTTCGATCTCGGCCATCGGCGTTCCGGCTTTTGCCGAAAGCACCAGTTCGTCCGGCTCATACAAGGTCACGCCCGTAAGCCGCGACACGTCGAGCACGCGACCGGCATCAACCCTGCGTCCGATGCCACGCTTGGAGCCATGGCCGATAATTTCCAGCGGCGTGGAACTGGCCAGTGCATCCTGCACGGCATCCAGAACACCAGCCTCATCTTGCGGCTTTAGAATATTTGCATCGCTCATGATCAAACCACAACTCAGAATCGGGGAATATCCGGGAAGGCCAGCTCGCCACGATGCACATGCATACGACCAAGCTCGGCGCAGCGGCGCAATTGCGGAAAAACCTTGCCGGGATTGAGCAGATGCTTGGCATCGAAAGCGCATTTGACGCGCATCTGCTGGTCAAGATCGATCTCGTTGAACATTTCCGGCATCAGATCGCGCTTTTCGATGCCTACTCCATGTTCGCCAGTGAGAACACCACCGACTTTCACGCAAAGGCGCAAAATGTCCGCGCCAAAATCTTCCGCGGCTTCCAGTTCGCCAGGAATATTCGCATCATAGAGGATAAGCGGATGCAGGTTGCCGTCGCCCGCGTGGAACACATTGGCCACCCGCAATCCGTATTTCTCGGAAAGTTCGCGCATCCCGGACAGAACACGCGGCAGCTCTTTGCGCGGAATGGTGCCATCCATACACAGATAGTCCGGCGAAATGCGCCCCACCGCCGGAAAAGCCGCCTTGCGCCCGGCCCAGAAAGCCAGACGCTGTTCTTCCGACTGCGACAGAATGCAGGTTGTGGAACCGTTTGTCAGAGCCAGTGCTTCGACCCGACCTATCAGATAGTCCACTTCGACGGGCGGCCCATCAAGTTCGACGATCAGCAGCGCTTCAACATCGAGCGGATAACCGACCCGCACGAAATCTTCGGCGGCCTTGATGGCTGGCCTGTCCATCATCTCCATGCCGCCTGGTATAATGCCTGCGCCGATGATGTCAGCGACACACTGACCGGCTTGCTCGCTGGAGGGAAAGCCGACCATGACTGCACGCGCCGTTTCCGGTTTCTGCAGGATACGGACCGTAATCTCTGTCACGACACCGAGCAGTCCTTCTGAGCCGGTCATCAGACCGAGAAGATCATAACCCTCGCTGTCGAGATGCTTACCGCCAAGCCGGATAACTTCTCCGGTGATAAGCACCATTTCGATGCCGAGCACATTATTGGCGGTCAGACCGTATTTAAGGCAATGCACACCACCCGCATTTTCCGCGACGTTGCCACCGATGGAACAGGCAATCTGTGACGAGGGATCAGGCGCATAATAAAACCCCTCGTGTTCAACAGCCTTGGTAATGCCGAGATTGGTCACGCCTGGCTGCACCACAGCGACGCGGTTCGGATAATCGATTTCAAGAATGCGATTGAAGCGCGACATGCCAAGCAAAACCGCATCCTGCAGCGGCATGGAACCGCCGGACAGTGATGTACCCGCTCCCCGTGGCACGACACGAACGTTGTTATCGTGACAATAGCGCAGAACCTGCGAAACCTGATCAACTGTTTCTGGCAGCACAACGACCAACGGCAACGAACGGTGCGCGGTCAGGCCATCGCTCTCAAACACGCGCATTGCATTGATAGCATCCACAACGCCTTCGCCCGGCACGATGTCGCGCAAGTCTGCAACGATCTGCTCGCGCCGCTGCATGACGGATGCGTCCGGTTCCGGCATGATGAGTCCGCTCATATTCTCCTCCACCACTTATGTGGTCAAAGTGCACTCCGCACCATTCTCGTCAAGTGGTAAATCATTTTTACCACTTTAGTCAGCGGCTAAACAGTTTTCACACTGCGGCATAATTGCTTGCCTAGTTTCCTAGCGCTCGGCTAGATGCTTTAAACCCAAAGCTTTAGCAAAGCACGGCAATGAGTGAGATAGCAGAACATGATGAGCAGTCTGGCGGATATGGAAATCTTTGCCCGCGTCGTGGCAACGGGCAGCATGTCAGCAGCCGCTCGCGATCTGGGCCTCTCGCCAGCGGTCGTCTCAAAACGTCTGGGACGACTGGAAGAGCGACTCGGAACCCGACTGCTTCAACGAACGACACGCCAGATCGCGTTGACTGAGGCCGGTCAGGGTTATCATGAGCGGGTTCTGGCCATTCTCTCCAACATCGAAGAAGCTGAAGCCTTTGTTGCCCGCCGTTCTGCCGATGCGCGCGGTACATTGAAAATTTCAGCCCCTACGACTTTCGGTCGCATGCACATTGCGCCCTATCTCGTGCCGTTCATGCGCGCCAACGCAGACCTTACCGTCAATATGCAGCTCACCGACGAGATGGTCGACATTGTGGGCGATGGATACGATCTTGCCATTCGGATCGCCGAACTTTCCGATTCAACCCTCGTCGCACGCCGTCTCGCACCCGTGCGTCGTATTCTCGTCGCTTCACCCGGCTATATCGCGGAACGCGGTACACCACAGACGATTGAGGACTTGCAGGACCATATCTGTCTGGCACCGCACAACAACGACCCCTGGCGACTGGAAGGCCCCAAAGGCCCCATCGTCATTCGCCCAGTGGGGCCACTGCAAACCAATTCCAGCGAAATGGTACGCGAGGCAGTCCTGGCAGGCCTCGGCATAGCACAACGCTCGACCTGGGATATCGGCCCGGAACTTGCAGCAGGCAAGTTGGTGCAAGTCCTGCCCGACTATGCCGCGTCTCGCAACGTTGCAATTCATGCCGTCTATCCGTCGAAACAGTTCCTCCCGGCAAAGGTCAGGCTGTTCATCGACTATCTGGCAGATCTTTATGGCCCTGTTCCTTACTGGGAAAGCGGCGCATCTCCGCACGAAGTAGCAAAGAAATAGACTGGCTTTCATTTGTCGGTTAATAAGTCGCGCGCTATATTAGTGCGCCAGCATATAAAGCCAACTAAGCTTTTGATTCTAAAAGGCTTAAATATCCCGCAATCCGTTATTCAAGCGAATCGGATGATTTTCTCCCGTTGTCCTGATTTTCTGGGAAAAATGATGAACACACCTTTACGTTTTATTCTAGCAATCATCGTCGCCGTTATCGTCGGCTGTGGTTTCATGTTCTATGACAAATCACGTGGCGCCGAATGGGTCGTTTCTCCACAACAGATCGAACAAGCTAAAGCCGAAGGCAAATCGGGCGTAGAAAGCCGCCCCGGCACTGTGACTGTACTTCCGATCCGCAGCGAAACCGCTGACGCTCTCCCGTTTAAATGGGCTATGTACGGCTTTGTCGCAGGTCTTTTCGTACTCGCCGCTACACGCAAGCGCAAAAAAGCCTGATCATTTTTTGATCATGTATTCCGAAAGCCCGGTCGCATCATCGATCGGACTTTCCTTTTCAATATATTCCGTTGCCGGACATCGACCTAAAGGCTAATTTGCCGCCGTTATGGAGAGGGCTTCAGACGGCATGGCCGAAACAATTTTTTCACGCATACAGGCAAGCCGCACGGCAGACGACGTTGTGCATCAGATCGAAACGCTCATTCTCGAAGGCGTTCTGCGCGGTGGCGACCGGCTTCCCGGCGAGCGTGAACTGGCGCGCCAGTTCGATATATCTCGCCCGATATTGCGCGATGCTCTAAAAAGGCTTGAGACTGCCGAACTCCTCATCTCTCGTCATGGTGGAGGAACATTCGTTGCAGACGTGATCGGACAGGTATTCAGCGCCCCTGTGGTCAAGCTTTTTGCCGATCATCGCAAGGCGACCGCAGACTATCTCGAATATCGCCGGGAAATCGAAAGCATTGCCGCAGAATATGCAGCACTTCGAGCTACACCAGCTGACAAAGCGCTTTTGACCGAGATCATGGAGGCCATGGAAAAGGCTCATGGCGTCAGCGACTTCGACACGGAGGCACGCCTCGATGTGGAATTGCACAATGCTATTGGTGAAGCAGCACACAACATCGTTCTGCTGCACACCCTGCGGTCTTGCTATCAACTTCTGAAGGATGGCGTTTTTTACAATCGCAGCCTAATTTACAGCTATCCCGGTGTCGCCGACATGTTTCTATCGCAGCACCGCGCCATTTACGATGCCGTCATGGCCGGTAATCCGCAAGCAGCACGCGAAGCGGTTCGAAAGCACATTCGTTTCGTGGAACAGGCCACGCATGATCGCGAGCTTCACGAAGAACGCGAACGTGTCTCGCGTCTGCGCTATCGGCAGCGGGCGGGTGCGAAATCAGGCAAGGACATGAAGGAAAATGATAGCGAATGAACGGCGTAGTTTTCAAGGATGCCAAAGGACCCGACGGTATCCGCCTTTATGCCATCGGCGACGTACATGGCCGCCTCGACTTGTTGCAGGATATGCACGGGCTGATCCGCGCCGACCTTGACCACCGCCCCGCTCACGACTGGCGTATCATTCATCTTGGTGATTATATCGATCGCGGTCCGCGCTCGAAAGAAGTGCTGGATTTTCTGACTGATGTGTCACGTCGGGATAAGCGCGTCCTTTCGCTGTTGGGCAATCACGACGACGGTTTTCTTACCTATCTAGCAACGGGAGATGTTGCCGGGATATTCGCACTCCACGGTGGCATTGATACCGCCCGCTCCTACAGTGTAGAAATTGATTTTACTGATGCAGATTCAGCGCACCGAGGTCATGCCGCGCTCGTCGAGGCCGTCCCCCAAAACCATATCGACTTCATTCGCGCCATGCCGCGCTCAGTCGCTTTTGGCGAATTCTTCTTCTGTCATGCAGGCATAAACCCTGCCGTGCCGCTGGATGCACAAGACCCGGAAGAATTGATCTGGATTCGCACAGCTTTCCTCAAATGGACTGAGCCCTTCGAAAAGGTCATCATCCACGGGCATACACCGCAAAGCGCTATCGATATTCAACCCAACAGGGTCAATCTCGATACATATGCATGGAGAAGTGGGCAGCTATCAGCCATCGTGATCGACGGCTCTGAAAAGCGTTTTATTGAAGCTAGCTAGTACGCGCTCAATGAGCGCTGGAAATGCCATAACCGTCAGTAGACATCGCGTTGTTGCCCGCATCGACGGTGAATATGCCGACCGCCATGAATACAATCGCGGAAACCATCAGGACGGTGAGAAGAGCGGCATGCTTGGCGGTCATATTCGGAAACTCTTTCGACGGTGGCCGGATAAAGTTCGGTAGACGAGCCGCCACTTGAGAGCATGGCGATCAGCCTTGCTCATTCGGTTGCTGCCCGGGGGAGACGGCGTTCAGTTACACCCGAAAAAAGTTACCCGCAACTGAACGGTTCCAGCCAAGCCACCGCTTTTCTCTTGAAAAACCGAATTGGTTGAACGCTGTGGCAAAGCGGCAACGCGATACTTCGACTTAAGGTTAAGACGCAGTTACGAGGCCTCTAGATTTGGTTTACCCACGCCTTGGCTAATGCAGCACCTGCGGCATCCGCCTGTGCTCCGAACTTCTTTGCAAGCTCTGGATATTGTAACGCCCAATCCGGCGCGAAACCCGCGATCAGTTCGCTTAGCTGGTCATTCCACTCGGCCACAAGCTGCGTGTTCGCCTCGAAATGGAATTGCGTGCCATAGACTGCACGTCCAATGCGATAAGCCTGATGAGGTGTCATATCGCTTATCGCCATATGCAAAGCTTGCTTCGGAAGCGAAAACGTATCGCGATGCCAATGAAAGATTGGAAAGATGTCACCCGCGGCAGACAAGACCGGATCGCTTTTACCCTCCTCGGTAAGCCGAATTTCTTGCCAGCCGAACTCCATCGGGCGATCCAGAATATTCTCCCCACCATAAGCACGAGCCACGAGCTGGCTGCCCAGACAAATGCCGAGAACGGCCTTATCATGATCGCCGAACTGGCGTATAAGCTCGAGTAAATGGGGGAAATAAGGACACTCATCGTCGGCAAGCGCATTTTGCTCACCACCAAGAACGATCAAGGCTTGATAGCCATTGTCATCGGAGGGTAGTGAATCGCCGTTGTAGGGATGACGCAGATCAATCGAATGCCCAGCATCCGACAAAATTGGCTCGATCTGCCCCAATCCGGACCCATCGTAGTTCTGGACAACCAGCACACCCATGAGAAATCCCCAACCGCTTTTGTCTTTGCTAACATGGAAAAAGCCCGGACGACAGCCGGGCCTTTAAATCAGTTCACCACCGAAACGCTGACCGTTCGGCCAGCAACGAGATGGACACTGTCCGGCACCTCTTCAAGTTTCACACGCACTGGCACACGTTGTGCCAGACGCACCCAGTTGAAGGTCGGCGAAACATTCGCAAGCAAGCTGGAAGAATCGCTACGCTCACGATCTTCAATACCTCCAGCGATGCCTTCAACCTTTCCTTTGAGTTGCACTTTGCTGCCCATTATATCGACCACTACCGGGTCACCAATCTGGATACGCTCGAGTTTGTTCTCTTCAAAATAGCCAGAAACGTAGAACGAGTCCGTATCCACCAAGGCAGTCACCGCTGAGCCTGCGGAGACGTAATCACCCGGCTGAAGCGAGAAGTTGGTAATCACACCGTTGACGGGCGCTTTTACCGACGATCTATCGAGATTGAGTGCTGCAAGATCGCGATCCAGTTGCGCCTGCCGATAGGAAGCTTCCGCTTGCTGGGCCGTCGTTTCAATCTGCTCCAGTTTCTGGCGTGTCACGGTCGTGTCGTTAAGCTGGCGATAGCGGACCAGATCGCGGTTTGCCATATCAAGTGCCGCCTTGCTGCTATCAACCTTTGCTTCCGTTGTTTGCAGGGCGAGCTTGTAACGGGCCTGATCGATGCGAAAGATAACGTCGCCCTGATGAACAGTCGCATTGTCGTGGACGAGCACTTCGCCAACAAGGCCCGAGACATCCGGCGCAACGCGCACGACATCGGCACGAATTTTGCCATCGCGTGTCCATGGCGCGTTCATGTAGTAATCCCACAAATGCCAACCGAGGAGCCCTGCCATCGTGACCATGACGACGGTTACAAAGACACGGCCTGAATGTGCAAAGAGCTTTTTCATAGAGGTATTCCATTGAGAATGACGGCGGCAACACCGAGAATACAAAAATACATCGCAGCATCGAACAAAGGCCGATGCCAGACGAAACGATAAAGGCGTGCCCGCGCCAAAAGGCGTTGCATGACCGTATTTGCAAAATAAGCGCCAAGCGCCAGCACGCCGAGGGTCGGAATGTAAATTCCGTAGATATCGAGTTCAGGTTGCATCACAAATCACATCGTTGTCTTAGGCTGCTTGCGGGAGTTCCATGAGTGGACGCGGCGGCAAGGCAAAAGGTGGCGCTTTCGGAAACAGATTGAAGCGAAGGGCGACCAGCGCCATTCGCGTACGTTTGGCTATTGCTGGCGATCCGCTCTCGATAATGGTCGTGATTGCCGTATCAATGGAGGTGAGCAGGTTTCTGTCGATTTCACCTGCCTCCTGTGGCTTGTTGGCCAAGGCTCGGTAATGCGCGCCAACACCATCCAGCACTTCATCGACAGCTGGCCGACAGTTTTCGGGCAGTTTGGAGCGGTATTGCTGGAGATCGATCGTGTTCATGCCGTTTCGCAGATCGCGCAACAGATCGACCTTCGCGACATCTGCCGCCGGGACCAGCGCGAGACGCGGGGTCATCATGCCGATACGGTCGATCATCCGGAGCAAAAGGCGATTCATGCGCTGGCGACGATAACGTCCAGGACGCCGTTCGGCAGCAAGTGCAATATCGTTCCAACCCGCCTTGATCAGGCGGCGTACGCTCCATTCAGCACCGACAGACCGGACAATTGAAGTCACTACGGCAGCGATTACGATCCCCACTACGGTGGCCAGATTGGCATTGGCAAAGCTGACAAAATCGTGGGTCAGATGGCCCTGCAGCATGAGCATGTTCGGCAAGTTCACGCAGAGCACCATGCCGAGCAAAAATTGCGAAGGAATGGCAAGCAGTAAGCCTGCCGGGATGAGGAACAGTCCCAGCACCAGAACCAGCGGGAAGAACCCATCCACAAGTGGCAGCAACGCAAACTCAAAAATGAAGGCGGCAACGATGACAATCAAAAGCAGCCAGTTGAACTTGCGCATGACCGGCACCGGATCATCCATGGTTGCGAAGATGCAGCAGAAAATACCGGCCATCATGGCTGCAGCACTGCCTTGAGACCAGCCGCTCGCAATCCAGAATGCAGTCGCTACACAAGTTGCCAGAAAGGCGGAAAAGCCAGACAGGAAGGCCATGCCGTAGTCCCGATGCATAGGGCGAGCTTTCAAGTGTGCGTCGTAGCGACGCCAGCGCAGCGAATGTCGGGAACCGGAAACAATGTCCTGACGCAATGTGATGCAATCGCTCCATATCTGAACCAGATCGCGAACGCGCGCAGCCACATTGAACGGCAGCAATTCACCCCAACTTGTCGCATCCTTCCCATGCCGGTCGATTTCGTCGATCAACTGCAAGAAAACAGCACGGCGTTCCTCTGTCAGGTTTTCGCCGCTCTCGATCCAGTCACAGGCCTCGTCCAACAGTTTCTGCACCGCTGGATGCCAGGACTTTTCGTTTTCACCAGGCTTCATCGCCAGCACATCGTGCAAGCTTGATATGATCGGAAGAACAGCCACCATACGCTGCTGCAAAACGTGAAGCTGCGTTCCGACATTTCTGATTGATGAAGTGTCATAGGCAACATGCGTCGTCAGATTGCGCAGCTCGAGCGCATCGGCTGCAAGACGCTGGCGATCCCGAAGAAATTCAGGTGTAGCACCTTCACCCCGCATGCTTGCCAGCGCCAGCTTTGAGCCGTCACGCAGCCAATTATCGATACGACTGACGAGCACCGGGCCGCTGTGACGTGGAAAAACAAGTCGATTGACGACAGCAGCGCAAATAATCCCGATTGCGATCTCTTCCACACGACCCACGGCATAGTCGAAAGTCGTTTCAGGCACGGAAACAACGGCAAAACTCGCGATAGCCACCGTATAGCCAGCCAGCATGAACAAATAACTGCGCGGCGTACCATCAAGCAGGCTGATCGCAAGGCAGAGGCCCATCCAAAGACCGATCGCCAGCGTCAGTATTTCAGGGGAATTGACCAGATGCGGCACGAACAGAATGGTCACTGCTCCGCCGATAATCGTACCGATCAGACGGTAAAAACCCTTTGATGTCGTCGCACCTGAGAGCGGATGCGCAACAATATAGACAGCCGCAATGGACCAGTAAGGATTGGGCAAATTGGCCATCAGGCCGATCCACAGCGCAAGCATGGCTGCAGCGAAAGTCTTCAGTGAAAAGACTACGTCCCAGAACTTCGGAGTTGTTTCGACTGGCTTCGTCATGGCTGTGAGGGCACCGGTTGAATGCATCGCATCTTTCCGGTCGCGCGACCGATCAGAAAGATTGTGTTTGAAACTTCTCATTCAGCTTGCGCAGCACTTCCATGGCGATGTCGACCGCATCGGAATCGAAATCACCGAGGAAAATGGCGCGAAGACGGGCAGCAGACTTTTCCACCTTGGCGGCAAGGGCGCGACCGTCCTCTGTCAGTTGAATGAGCTTGACGCGACGATCAGCATCGTCGGCAACCCGCTGGATCAGGCCATCCTTCTCCAACTCGTCGACAACCCGGACAATCGTTGCTCCCTCGATACCGACCCGTTCGGCCAGCACACCTTGGGGAATACGATCTCCGTGCCGCAACAGGATCATCAGCGGTATGGCTTTCGCGTCGGAAAGACCATGTTCCGCCATCGCTGCATCGAAAGCTTTCCGCCATCCTCTGGCGGTGCTTGCAAGAAGCGGTGCGAATTCGACCCAAGTTTGTTTCATCACATCAATTCCATTCAAATAGATAGCTTCATACCTATATGGATACAATCTAATTAAATGCAACTGCCATGATATTTCCCATCAATTGTTTGTGTAGGAATGCTAATTAATTGTCTCTTGATGCATTACCAAAGCGCTTGACCGCCGCCCCTGCCCTCTGCCATCGATGCTGTCATGCGCGCAAACTACAAAATGCAGAGACTATACGTTGAAAACGACCTCGACGACGGCGACCAGATTGAGGTCGCCCCGCAGGCCGCACATTATCTCACCCACGTCCTGCGCTTGAAAGATGGCGATGAAATTCTCGCATTCAATGGACGCCACGGCGAATGGAAATCACGGCTGAAGCCGGAGGGTAAAAAGCGTCTGTTTCTCATGCCCTTCGAACAGACGCGTCCGCAGCCTTTAGCGAGTGATCTTGTTTATTGCTTCGCCCCTCTGAAACAGGGGCGGCTGGACTATATGGTCCAGAAAGCTGTCGAGATGGGCGCAGGTATACTGCAACCTGTCATCACACAGCACACTCAGGTACCAAGGCTGGGGGCCGATCGCATCAAGGCCAATGCGATAGAAGCTGCGGAACAGTGCGGCGTACTTTCCATACCGGAATGTTGTGAGGCCATTCGCTTTGACCGCTTCATTGAGCAATGGGACAAATCCCGACATTTGATCTTCTGCGATGAAGGGTACGAATCGGACGATCCGTTGACCATTTTGCAGAAAATGGCGCCCGGCCCTGTCGCGTTGTTGATTGGTCCCGAAGGTGGCTTCTCAGAAGACGAACGTCAAACGCTCCGAAATCTCCCCTTCGTAACAGCTATTCCGCTCGGCCCTCGAATCCTGCGTGCCGACACAGCTGCTGTCGCTGCGATGGCTCTGGTACAATCTGTGCTCGGAGACTGGCGGAATGCAGGATGACGTTCTCGAAATCTGACGTTCAATGGAATTGACTTGCGTGATTTGACAAATTTGTCCAATCACGCTGAAAAGCGAAAAATAGGCTAGGGATAGACTGCATGGCGCGCGATACAACTGACGAAACGGCACTGACGGGCGTTGAACAACTGGCGAACTATCTGGCTGGCGGATGCAAGCCCAAGGATGCCTGGCGTATCGGCACCGAGCATGAGAAATTTCCATTTTACACAGCCGATAACAGTCCCGTTCCCTATGAGGGGCCGCGCGGTATCAAAGCCATACTCGAAGGCATGCAGGCCACGCTTGGTTGGGAGCCTATTATCGATGAAGGCAATATCATCGGCTTGGTAGAGCCAACCGGACAGGGTGCCATTTCGCTGGAACCCGGAGGCCAGTTTGAGCTTTCCGGTGCACCGCTTTCCACCATTCACCAGACATGTCGTGAAGTGAATGCGCATCTGTCCCAGGTCCGCGAAATTGCCGAGCCTCTGGGCATCCAATTTTTAGGTGTTGGTGGCAGTCCAAAATGGACCTTGGCTGAAACACCTGTCATGCCGAAATCGCGTTACAAGATCATGACCAACTATATGCCAAAAGTCGGGCATGAAGGCCTGGACATGATGTACCGCACGTCGACTATTCAGGTTAATCTCGACTTCAGCTCGGAACGCGACATGCGCCGCAAGATGCAGGTTTCGATGAAGCTGCAATCTGTGGCCACCGCACTTTTCGCCAGCTCCCCATTCACCGAAGGCAAGCCAAACCACCTTTTGTCGTGGCGCTCGAATATCTGGCGCGATACCGATAACCAGCGTTCGGGCGTGCTGCCGTTCGTCTTCTCGGAGAACTTCGGTTTTGCCGATTATGTCGAATGGGCGCTTGATATACCGATGTACTTCATCCTGCGCGACGGCCATTATCACGACTGTACGCATGTCACGTTCCGTCAGTTCATGAATGGTGCGCTGAAAGGTGAAGTGAGCGACCCGGTTCCCAATATGGGCGACTGGACCAATCACCTTTCCACGCTTTTCCCCGAAGTCCGTCTGAAACGCTTCCTTGAGATGCGGGGAGCTGATGGAGGTCCGTGGCGCCGCATCTGTGCGCTTCCAGCCTACTGGGTCGGCCTGCTTTATGATGAAGAGGCTCTGACTGCTGCCGAGCTTCTCACCAAGGATTGGACTTACGAAGAGGTCCTTGCCCTTCGTAACGAGGTTCCCGCTAAAGCTTTGAACACGACATTCCGGGGCAAGCCGCTGGAACAGATCGCTCGTGAGACTTTGAAAATCTCCCGGCTCGGTCTTTTGAACCGTAGCAAGCTCAACAGCGAAGGCCATGACGAAACGCATTTCCTTGCGCCGCTTGAAGAAATCGTAGCAGCGGGCGTCACGGATGCCGAGCGCATGCTGAAGGCATATAACAGCGTATGGGCAGGGTCGGTCGATCCAATCTTTCTCGAATATGCCTATTGAGCATTGAGCCGCAAAACACATCCAACAAAAAGGGCGCGGTATCCGCGCCCTTTTCGTTTTAGTCAGCTTGTGACCTGCTGGCCTTTGCTCGGATCGGGTATCACGACAATCGTGCTGCCATCGCGTACATTATTGTAAAGATCAATCACATCTTGATTGAGCATGCGAATGCACCCCGACGACACGGCTTTACCGATGCTCCATGCTTCCGGCGATCCGTGAATGCGATAGAGCGTATCGCGCCCATCCTTGTGAATGTACATCGCTCTCGCACCCAGCGGATTCTTGATACCAGGAGGCATCCCGCCATTGGCGATGCTGTAAGGCTCCAGCGCAGGTTGACGTGCAACCATCTCATCCGGCGGCGTCCAGCGCGGCCATTGGCGCTTATAAGCGATCTTGGCGCGTCCGGCCCATGCAAAACCATCGCGCCCGACACCGATACCGTAGCGCATGGCCCGCCCATTGCCGAGTACATGGTAGAGATACTTGTTCGGCGTATCGACGATAACAGTGCCTCTGACTTCGTCCGTTGGATAATCCACTTCCTGCCGCCAGAATTTTGGATCAACCTTGCTCGTATCGACAGCCGGGATCGGGAACTGTTCTTCCGGCAGCGCCTGGTACATCAGCGGCACAGGTCGCGACGGTGCAGGTTCAGGCAGTTTTTTCACCGGTTGAGGTGGCTGTTGCGTCGTGGAAACACAGCCCGACAACGCAACCGCGCTTACACCTATAAGAAAGCCGCGACGGCTGAAAGCAGCCTTCGCAAAGCCATTTGTGAGGTCGTCCTGGGATTTTTTACGCGACATCCTAAATCTCTAACAATGACAGATGCGCGAGAAAAAGACGTCCAAGCTTAAGCCAGCCTTAAGGCCAAACAATCTCAGCAGAAAACGGAAAATACAGCGACTGACTGTTGCTAAAATAACGATCCCTGATTGCCAGAGCCGGGAGACTGAACCTTTTTTGTTTGTACAAGCTTTGCGGGCTCGCTCTCGTCCTCATCACCCGCAACGACGGCAACCTCACCGTCGCGAAACCGAATAGACAATGCATCGCCAGCCGATACGGATCCAGCCTGCTTCACCGGTTTCCCTTCTTCATCGAAGACAACCGCAAAACCGCGCTCTAGAACGCTTTCATAAGAAAGCGTACGCATAAGACGCTCCAGTTCCTGCCCACGCCGTTTAGCTCGTTCAATGAGAAGACGGACGGCTTGATCGCGACGACGATCCAGCTGTTCTATTGCAACGCTCGTAAGTTTTGTTCGCCGCAGTATCGGCTCCGCCGAAAGGCGATTTGCCCGATGAATGAAAGCCGTTCGTCGTTCACGCAGGAATGCCTCGAGCGCACGAGGCAGTCTTTGTCCAAGAGCGGAAACATCGCGCTGCAGTTCCGTAAACCGGCGTTGAAGGAGGCGCGGCGATAACTGTCGCGCATGACCGTCAAAGTGGACCCGCTTCTTTTGCGTATTGACGAACAGAGCCCGCGTGAGGCGCGCAGCGGCTTCATCGAAACGCCGACGCGGCAAAGCCAGCAACTGGTCAGCCGACGGAAGAGCTCGCGCTGCCGAACGGTGGGCTTGCCGTTTAAGGTCGATAAAGCGGGACATGGCCGACGAAAGCCGCGCGGATTGCCCCGCCAGCGTTGCCAGCAGGTCCGCCTTTACAGGCACCGCCATTTCCGCCGCGCCTGTTGGCGTGGGAGCACGAATGTCGGCTGCAAGATCAATCAAAGTCCAGTCGGTTTCGTGGCCGACCGCAGAAATTACCGGTATATGCGATGCAGCAACGGCACGAACGACGATTTCGTCATTGAAGCCCCAAAGGTCTTCCAGACTGCCGCCACCCCGCGCAACGATCAGCACATCCGGCCTCGGAATATTCCCTTCGTCGGGCAAAGCGTTGAAACCGTCCACCGCGGCGGCCACTTCAGGTCCACTTGTCTCGCCCTGCACGCGCACGGGCCAGACAATGACATGCAGCGGATAACGATCAGCAATGCGATGGATGATATCACGAATGACGGCACCGGTCGGAGAAGTCACCACTCCGATCACACGGGGCATAAAGGGTAGAAGCTGCTTTACTGCTGGATCAAACAACCCTTCAGTAGCAAGCCGTCGCTTGCGTTCTTCCAGAAGCGCCATCAAGGCGCCAGCCCCGGCAGGCTCCATCTGTTCGATGACAATCTGGTATTTCGACGAGCCCGGATAGGTCGTGAGTTTGCCTGTAGCAATGACTTCCATCCCCTCTTCGGGACGGAAGCGGAGGCGACTCATCGAACCGCGCCAGATGACGGCTTCAAGACGCGCGCGATCATCTTTCAATGCGAAATAGGCATGCCCCGACGAATGCGGACCACGATAGCCGGAAATTTCGCCGCGCACGCGCACATGCCCGAACGTATCCTCAACCGTGCGCTTTAACGCGCCGGAAATCTCGGAAACGCTATACTCGGCAACATTAGACGATGCGCCGGTAAAACTCGAATCGGAACCCATGCTCATCCCATCATAGGCAACCAGGTGGCATGGCTGGTCAAGAAGCCATGCGGCGATTTACGGAGTCGTCACCATCCTGGCAGCAATTCGTTGGCTCGCACCCTCCTCGTACGAACCGCCGGAAACGGCGAAATTTCCGCCGAAGCCATCGCGCCGGGCTGCGGTGACGATATATTGTCTAGACTTTCAATAATATGCTGTGCAAGTGCGTCGACAACGGCATTCTGTTTTGTATGGCCGCGCATGATGCCAATGCCGAATTCCGGCAGCATTCCAAACCCATCTGCTTCACCCAGGACCCGCATACCGGGACGCAGTGCACATTCTGGAAGAACCGAGACCGCAAGGCCGGAGAGAACCGCCGCCGCCAGAACGGTCGCTGACCAGCTTGTGATGATGATGCGATAATCTCGTCTGGCCGCTTCCAGTACATCAATGGCTGCATGTCGCCAGATACAGGTCGGGCGCCCGACAGCAAGCGGCAGGACAGCCTCTTCATGCACCGCATGATTGGCAGAAGTCACCCATAGCAGTGGTTCTGTACGAACGACCTCGGAGCGACGCTTATCATCGCACTGGGTGACAAGAGCAATATCCAGTGTTCCGCGGCGGATCATCTCGTCCAGATTGACAGTCGGTTCGCACACAACCGACAATTCGACGCGCGGGTTTGATCGCGCAAAACGCGCCATGATTTCCGGCAAAAACCGATCGGCATAATCGTCCGGCGTACCGATACGCACGTGGCCTTCCAGTTGAGTGTCATCAAACGCAGCGATGGTTTCACCATTGAGCTGCATCATGCGGCGTGCATAAAGCAGAAGCCGCTCACCCTCTTCAGTAAGACGATTGGTCCGTCCATCACGTTCAAATAACGGTTTACCAATACGCTCTTCCAGCCGGCGCATCTGCATGGAAACAGCGGATTGCGTCTTGAAAACGGCATCGGCTGCCCGCGTAAAACTGCCCGCATCCGCTATCGCTATGAAGGTCTGCAACTGATCGAGATCCAGAGGCGTGCTCATCGGCGTCATCCATCATTATTATTGAAGAATTACATTAAAAACATTCGTTGGAACAATCAATTCGATTGTTGGATAAAGCCGCCATCGTAAAGGAAAAGGAGCCGCGAAAGCGAATGACCCTGACGATAAGGATCACTTAGCCCCGCCAGATCAAAGGAGAGCGGACATGACAGCGACAAGCAAGATAACGACAACGCATTTACCTGCAATAAGCGGACAAACCTCCACGTTCGTGCAAATGGTAAAGACCGTATTTACGTCGATCATGCGTCGCTGGACGTTTTCCAATGGTCGACGGCAAGTGCTGAACCTGAGCAGCTTTGACGACCACATGCTGCGCGATATCGGACTTCGCCGTGAGGATATTTACACGGCAGCTCATTATCGCGGCACGGAAGACCCTACGCGGGTTCTGAGTGAGCTGGCAGGCGCTCGGTTGCGGATCAAGGCTACACGCCTGATCTGCTGAACCAACATATCTTCGGGTAAGTAAGGCGCAGCCTTTTTGAGCCCGCAGACAAATCATCTGGCAGGCGCCACCTTCACATACCGGGTCCCCTCCCGGTCAGCCTGCCCTTTGCCCGGCCGCTCCTCCGCTGGCCGGGCTTTTTTATGCGCCGGCTTCCAGAAACCATTCCTCAGCGCATCAATTTGCAGCGACCCTATCGCATGAAATCAGCAATTGCTGGATAACTTAAATCGCTTTGATTTTTTTCGAAGAAAAGTATTGCGTTCGGTGTTTGAGTTCGCTAGATGGAAGCCGTCGCGAATGAGCTGACGCTTTATCGCGCTTGCAGGCCTCTAGATCGAAGGCATTTGCATATTCCTGCTGGGGAATAGTTTAAGGGTAGAACAGCGGACTCTGACTCCGCTAGTCTTGGTTCGAATCCAGGTTCCCCAGCCAATACTTTCTTCAAGAAAATCAATGTTATAGACAACAAGCCCGGATACTTCCTGGCTTTTTTCATGTCGCGTTTAGCGGCAACCAACTTCCAGTACCCAACTTAGATATCGTAACTCGCATTGAAAGTTCTCAGAACGGGACACGTACCGGATCGAACATTACAAAAAATTCAGGTTCCACTCTTGAACTTGGCAAAACCATACACATTTGAAGAAATGCAGCGCCGGGCCCCTCTGGTCATGGCTACCGCTATGGCGATGTCGGGGCTGCTCCACTTGTTCAAATGGAGATGGTCCGGCGATGGATTCGCTTATTGTAGCCCTTTCGGGCGATTTTCTTGGCACACCTGTATATTTCTGGGCGGCGTTTATCGTCGTCGTCGTTGGCTTGCTTGTCTTCGACCTCGGCATTCTCCATCGTGACGAACACGAGATCGAAGCCAAGGAAAGCCTCCTGCTTTATGGCTTTTATGTTCTGATCGCACTCGCCTTCGGTGGCTGGGTGTGGTGGCAGCGCGGAGCGGAATCCGGCCTGGAATTTTATACCGGCTATCTGATCGAACAGAGTCTTGCGATGGACAACATGTTTGTTATCGCAACGATCTTCGGCTTTCTTGGCATTCCTCGTCTTTACCAGCATCGTGTTTTGTTCTGGGGTATTCTCGGCGTTATCGCCTTCCGGGCAATCCTGATCGGACTTGGTGCAGCCCTTGTGCACGAGTTCAACTGGATTCTGTTCCTCTTTGGCGCGTTTCTCGTTTTCACCGGCTTCAAGATGTTCGGCCATCAGGACGAGGCGCCCGACATCGAGCAGAACGCTGTCTTCAAGTTCCTTCGTCGCCGGTTCAATATCACCCGCGAATTGCATGGTCGCAACTTCACGGTCAAACAGCCACATCCCAAAACCGGCAAGATGGTCACCTGGCTGACCCCTCTGGCGGTTGCGCTCATCATGGTGGAAACTGTCGATCTGATCTTTGCAGTCGACTCTGTCCCCGCCGTCTTCGCAGTCACTCAGGACACGTTTATCGTCTACACTTCGAACATCTTTGCCGTTCTGGGTTTGCGCGCGCTTTATTTCGCGCTGGCTGCAGCGATGAACCGGTTCCGCTATCTACAGGTTTCGCTTGCTATCATTCTCGTGCTGATCGGCATCAAGATTTTCCTCGTACCGCTGGGCGTTCACATCAACACGCTGCTGTCGCTTGTCGTAACGCTGGCTATCCTCGCAAGCGGTGTGCTTTATTCGCTGTATAAAACCCGCAACGAACCGGACATGAGCGTCGAGGACCTCGCCAAGCAGCAACATACTGAGAACTGATTGAAAGCAGTTTTGATAACAAAGGGTCGGCCATATGTGCCGACCTTTTTCATCTGATCGCAGTGTGATTTATTGAATGCACTTTCTTCGCATACCGGGCCATATCGAGCCGAAAACACCATCCCTTTGGTGAAGCTGCATCTCAACTCACAGATGATATACTAAGTTTCAATGGGCGATCATTCGAGAGCAAGTCGCGGAAGGCGAAGTTGAACTCTTTATTGCTTGGCGCACTGGTATTCTTCATCCTGATATTGGCGACTATGCTTGGCATGTTCGCTCGATCGCGTTTGCCCGAGCATCATCTTAACTCTGAGTCCAAGGATGTCATACGCCTTGCCACCGCTGTTGTCGGAACACTTTCCGCTCTCGCTCTCGGACTTCTGATTGCTTCAGCAAAATCCGATTACGACAATGCGCAAGCCGAGATGAAGACATCGGCAGCCCGCATTGTTCTCCTGGACCGGATCATGGCCCGCTATGGTCCTGAAACGGAGCATCCACGTGCCGTACTCAAGCAAATAATCCAGAAACGTCTTGATCGGGCATGGAATGCCGAGCGGGCCGATGAGCTCTCCAATGGAGCTTTGCCGGAGTTCAAGGATATTGAGGATATTCAGGACAGTCTGCGCGCGTTGAACCCGAAGGACGCCGCGCAAGGCTCTCTCCAAACACGCGCGCTTGAAGTCAGCGGCATGATTGCAGAAGGTCACTGGCAATTGGTGGAAACGACAGATGAAGGGCTGCCTGTCCCATTTCTCATCGTGCTGATTTCATGGCTGGCGCTTTTATTCGCAACTTTTGGCCTACAGGCCCCGCTAAACAGCACTGTCATACTGATAATAATCGTATGCTCATTGTCCGTTGCCGGCGCGATTTTCGTGATTTCGGATATGGCGAGCCCCTATGCCGGACTGATCCACATTTCCGAAACTCCGCTTCGCACTGCACTGGATCGTCTCGGCGCACCATAATGAATTGCATGCTCTACAACGCCACGAAGTGCTGCGGCGATACCTCTCGATATTCGCGCAAAGGCACAACGAAATCCGCAGGACGGATTGGGCTCTTGAGTTCTCCCGTTTCGCTTGAAAGCTTCACCCGGCGTCGGTCAGGATCAGGAACCGGAACAGCCGCCATCAGCTTGCGTGTGTAATCATGTTGAGGGTTCTCAAATACCGCCGATCTCGGTCCGATTTCTACGATCTCGCCCAGATACATGACGGCCACACGATGGCTTACACGCTCGACGACGGCCATATCGTGTGAGATGAACAGAAACGCTAGATCGAGACTTTGTTGAAGATCGAGCATGAGATTGATGACCTGCGCCTTGATCGAGACGTCGAGCGCCGACACACTCTCATCTGCCACGATGACTTTAGGTTTCAAGGCAAGCGCGCGGGCGATACAGATACGCTGCCTTTGCCCGCCAGAGAATTCATGCGGATAGCGCTTTGCCATATCAGGCGTGAGGCCAACTTTCTCCAGCATGTCTGCAACAACATCCTTCGCGTCCCGCACACTCCCCAGCCGGTGTTCAATGTAGGGTTCCGCGATCGCGGCACCCACTGTCATGCGCGGGTTCAACGATGCATAGGGATCCTGAAAGATCATCTGAACCGACCGTCGCATCTCGCGCATAGCCTGTTTGTCGAGGGACAGAATGTTTCGGCCTTCAACCAGAACTTCACCGGAATCCGGTTCGCTCAGCCGCATGATGGCACGGCCGGTCGTCGATTTCCCACACCCACTCTCGCCAACTAGCGAAAGGGTTTCGCCCTTGCGAAGATCGAAGGACACGTTTTCCACGGCATGAACACGCCCGCTCAGGCGAGACATAAAGCCCGAATAAATCTCGAAGCGCTTTGTAAGGCCTTTTACTTCCAACACGGGTACATCGATCTTGTCGACCGTATCCGCCACCTCGACTGGCGTTTCCGAAAGGCCAGTCGCATTGTCTACTATCGGAAACCGCAGAGGACGTTGATAGCCCTGCATTGAACCCAGTACAGGAACCGCCGACAAAAGTGCTCGCGTATAAGGATGCTGGCTCTGCCGGAAAATATCGGCAGTCTGCCCTGTCTCGACCTGCTTTCCCCGAAACATGACGACCGTACGATCCGATATTTCGGCCACCACGCCCATGTCATGCGTGATGAAAAGAACGGACGTGCCCTCTTCTTCCTGCAATGTCTTGATAAGATCGAGTATCTGCCCCTGAATGGTTACATCCAATGCCGTTGTCGGTTCGTCGGCGATCAGCAGTTTGGGTCTCGACGCCAGAGCCATCGCGATCATGACACGCTGACGCATACCGCCTGAAAAGCGATGTGGATATTCATCGAAGCGGGAAGCAGCCGACGGGATACGGACCTTTTCAAGCAAGCGGATCGTTTCAGCGCGCGCATCTGCCTTCGACATTTGCGAATGGCAGAGCAATGCTTCCGAAATCTGGTCTCCGATTGTGAAGAGCGGGTTGAGGCTGGTCATCGGCTCTTGAAAGATCATGGAGATTTCATTGCCGCGTATCCGGCGCATTTCCTCTTCCGGGAGCGTCAGAAGCTCCAGATCTCCCAACCTGATACTGCCTTCGGTGCGGCTCGTATCCTTCTGCAGAAGCCGCATGATCGACAGCGAGGTTACGCTCTTGCCCGAGCCGGATTCCCCGACGATTGCCACGGTTTCTCCGGGGTGGACATCGAAGGAAACGTCATCGACAACAGGCTTCCAGACACCATCGACCAGAAAAGAAGTGGTCAGTCCTTGAACGGATAGAACAGGTTCGTGTTTTCCAACCGTCGCTATTTTCTCAGACGTCATGATGTTCCTCCGCTTTACTCAGGCTCTTCCGATTATCAATCCGGCCAACGCAGCAAACCGTCGAAACGATGTCTGCTTCGGTCCTCAAAAGGAGTGGCGATAATCTCATTAGACGCCCGGGCTTTATCGAGCTCCTCACCAAGACGCTGCGCAACAACGGTTTCCTGACCGGGATGAAGATTACAGGGATCGAGATAGAAATAGTTGTGCTCTACCTCATGGTCACGTGTGATGATCGGTGGGTTCCCTCGCGCAAGAGCGGTTACCAAATCCCAGGCCGTGATGTGGGCATCAGTAGCTGATACAATTACTCGCAGGCGGTCGAGCGGGTTGTTGGTCGGATCTGGTTCGATCAGAGCCGTGATACCGGGGCGACCATCCAGCGTCTTCTTCCACAGTTCCAGATATCCGGTTTCCCTCTCGCGAATTCCAGCATGGTCACGCTTTTCCCACGCTTCCAGCGCTGCCATGACGCCGTAAATGCTCTCTTTGCCGACTTTCATGCCTCGCCCGATGCCAAGATTCTGCAGGAAAGCATTACGGACAAGTTCCTTCCTGCCTGCAACGATGCCGGAGGTCGGGCCGCCCAGAAACTTGTGTCCCGAATAGATTGCGATATCTGCGCCCTTTTCCAGAAACAGCTTCATGTCATATTCAGATGCAGCGTCCACGATCACCGGCACGCCCTTGGCATGTGCGATCTCGACAAACTCGCTGAAATGGAGAAGGCCGTAGTCCACGACATGATGCGATACGACATAAACCGCCGCCGCCGTCTTTTCGGTAATCGCATGTTCCATGTGATAACGGTGGGTCGATGTTGCCTGTCCGATCAGGACGACTTTGCCTCCCGCGAGCCGGATTGCCTGATCGACCGGCGCGCCGTAGCTGACCACGTGACCGGTCTGCACCAGAACTTCGTTCTTTTCCGACGTGATATCCGGCAATCGTTCAATCGCTAGGAGGTTGTTGCCTGTCATAGCTCCGGCAACGGCAAGCGTAATGCCTGATGAGCAGGACGCGGTGACGAATCCAGCTTCACCTCCTGTCAATCGTGCGATCACTTCGCTCGCCTTACGCTGCAGATCATTGACCTCGACGAATTGTGGCAGGATGGCCGCCATCGCCTCTACTGCCTCGGGCACAACGATGGATGCACCAAGTGATGTCATCGTACCAGAAACATTGATGACCGGTCGAAGCCCGATCTTGCGGCGAATATCATCGGTCATTTCATTTCTCCCATTTCTTTCACTGCCTCGGGCATAGACGAATATGCCATAATAATGTAATAACTTCTTGAGTTTCACATGGAGCACTTGAGTGAGCGCATCATCACCCACCGTCCCCGCCGAAACGTCCCCTGCGGACGACCTTGAAAACAAGTCGACACGCCGCTCGCGCGTGAGCGGCATAGACCGCGCGCTGCAAGTGATTGATTATCTTTATGAAACCGGCGCTCCAGCTGGTCCCTATGCGATTGCAAAAGCGATCAAGGCGCCTTTGTCGACAGTCTATGTGACCATCGACGATCTCGTTGAAAAGAACATGCTCGCCCGCAACGCGGATGGTGCAATCTGGCTCGGCGCGCGGCTCTACCACTACGGTCTTGCCTATGCGCGGTCGCTTGATTTCATGAGCGTCGCTACGCACGAGATGCATGATCTCTGCCGCGAAGCAAACGAAGCGGTGCAGCTTTGCGGCCGGGACGGAGATCATATGCTCGTTCTGGCCATGGCGGACGGACCAAGCCCGTTTCAGGTTGCCTCGCGTGTCGGCACAAGAGTGCCTTTGAACTGGACCGCGTCCGGACGCCTTCTGGTCGGTCATTTGGCTGCGAATGAACGGATCGAGCTTTTCAAGCGCTGCGCCCGGACTTCTCCAACCGGTCGGGCCGAAATCGACGCCACAAGTCTCTCGGAGGCTGCAGCGAAAGCCTTCGATGAGCGGCTCTCGATCCAGATTGCGGAATCCGACTATGCGGTGGCCTGTATTGCTTCCCCGATCTGCGACCGCGATGGACAATGCGTTGCGACCATTTCCATCGTGCTTCCCGAACAGAAGGTGCTTTCCGACGAAAGCCGCTACACCAGTCAGGTGCGTGCTTCGGCAGCGAAGATCGAAAAGCTGATGGGCTGGCGCAATCATTGACGCTGTCCTAATCGTTCAGGGCGACAATCGCTTCGATTTCTACCGTGATATTGCCCGGCAAGGAACCGAAGCCGACGGCTGAACGCGCATGTTGGCCGGCAGCGCCAAATACTTCGATGAAAAGATCGGAGCAGCCATTGATGACATTGGGGTGCAGTTCGAAATCTGGCACGGCATTGACCATACCCAATAGCTTCACGACCCGCTTGACACGGGAAAGGTCACCAAGCGCCTCGTGCATGACGGCCAGCAGATTGATACCCGTCAGACGTGCATCCTGATAAGCCTGATCCACGCCGATGTCGCCACCGACTTTACCCGCACGCAAATATCCGCTCTCTTCCCGCGGCCCTTGCCCGGAAAGATAGAGGATATTGCCTTCCCGAACATGCGTGACAAAATTCGCGATAGGCGGCGGCGGTGGCGGCAAAGTTATGCCAAGTGAAGCCAGCCGGTCGTAGGGAGAATGCTGTACTTCGGTCGTTTGGGGAGAATGAGACACGAATTTTCCTCATCATTTCGTCACGGGACGTTCCCGCAAATTCAATGCTGCGCCGACAGTTTCAGCGCCACGAATAGCCATGGCTATGGCGAACGAGTTTGCGCGCACGCGGTATATAGCGGCTGGCCGTAATGGCCTCGGCACCGATGACGGCGTAGCGGGGTTCAAATAGCCTGTTCAGGCGAGACACATCGCCATTGGAATCCGTCGCTTCCAAGTCGGCGTCAACCAGATCAAAGATCGTGAAATCAGCACGTTGCCCAACCGACAGCCGGTTTTCCATCGAGAGCTTGATCACCGACGCCGGATTATGTGTGACGGCTTCGATGACATTTTCAAACGGCATGTTGACCGACAGCAGTTTGGACATGGTTGTCGCCAGATCCCAAACAGGGAAGTTCATCGAATGGCCATGCAGGTCCGTCGAGATCGAAAATGGAAGGAGACCGCGTTCAATTGCCGCTTCGGCGACCTTGAACGAGAAGGATGCCCCACCATGGCCGATATCCAGCCGGATGCCCTCGCCTGAGCAGCGTTCCGCGAGATTGAAGAGATCTTCGTCTTCCATGATGCTGGAGCCGGATTTGCCGTTGAAGCAATGCGTGACCACATCGCCTGGCCCAAGGATTTCCAGAACTTCGTCATAGAGCGCCGGCGGTTCGCCCACATGCACCATCATGGGCACTTTGAGTATCTTGGCGATCTTCTTGCCAAGCTTGACCGGTGTAACGCCCCATGACCCGGTTATGACGTGACTGGCCCTGACCTTGATCCCAACAATATGCTCGCTGTTGGCTGCGTAGCATTCGAGAATACGGTCGAGATCAATGTCCTTGATGTCTCGCAGTTCCGGAACCCGGTTGCAGGCAACAAGGCCGATTGAGCCGAGGTTGAGGAAGGCTTTGATCCGTTCCTTGGACGGCTCGATGATATACTCCCGGAAGCCATGGAAATTGGCCTCTCCTGCCGAACCGGCATCGACGAGCGTCGTCACTCCTCGTTCAGCGCCGCACTCTGAAGGGCGTATCGAAATATCCGTACCGCCATGCCAGATATGGACATGCAGGTCGACCCAACCCGGCGAAATCCAGGCTCCTTTGCCATCGACACGCTCCACATCGGCTGGTGCGTTCAACGACTTGCCGATGGCGTTGATATTACCGTCTTTCCCGACCAGAATATCGGTCGTCGCGTCGGAGTGTTCCGCCCCGAAAGCTACCGGTTTGACATTGGTGATAAGAAGCGGCTTTGCCTGTTCACCGGAAATCATATTACAAATCCCTTCGCAGTCTTGGATCAAGCATGTCGCGTAGTCCATCCCCCACCATCTGGAGCGAGAGAACAGAAAGAATGATGGCGAAGCCGGGGAAGTAGGTCATCCAGTCGGCCTGACCGATATATTGGCGTCCTGCGGCAATCATGGTTCCCCAGGTTGGAATCTCGGGGCTAACGCCGAGACCGAGGAAGGAAAGCCCCGCTTCGGCGAGCATTGCGCTCGCAAAAAGGAAAGTGCACTGCACGATGATGGGTGAGATCAGATTTCTCAGGACGTGCCTCGTCATGATGTGGAATGTCGAAATTCCAAGCGATTGAGCCGCTTCAACATAGGGCAGCTCACGGATGACCAGCGTTGAGGCGCGCACAATGCGCGCCAGCCTCGGTGCATAAACAACAGACAGCGCAACGATGACCGTCGCCAGCGACGGGCCGAGCGCCGCGACCAGCGCAATGGCCAGCAGAATGTCGGGGAATGCCATCATCGCATCGATCAGGCGAGCGATCGGTGTATCCAGACGATGAAAGAAGCCTGCGAGCAATCCGAGCGTAACCCCTATGATCGCCGACAGGACAACGACCGCCGCGCCCACCATAAGTGACAGCCTCCCGGCATAGATCGTGCGTGAAAAGACATCGCGCCCGAACTCATCCGTACCGAACCAGAACATCTCGCTTGGTGGCTTGAGCCGGTTGACGATAGAAAGCTTCGACGGTGAATAAGGTGCGATCCAGGGTGCCAGCAGCGCGAGGATAGCGAAGACGGCAAGCACAATGATGCCTGCCGCCACCGTCTTGCGTTTGAACAGCCGACGGATGAACAAAGCGCGTTCCGAAGGGGCTTTTTGCGTGGTCGTAACAAGATCGGCCATCAGTAACGAACCCTCGGATCTACGAACAGATAGAGCATGTCGATGATGAAATTGATCAGGACATAGAGCCCCGCGATGACGAGCAGCGCGCCCTGAATTACCGGATAATCCCGTCGGAGGACCGCAGACACGACAAGATTGCCAACCCCCGGCAGGCCGAACACAGTCTCCGTCACCACAGCGCCGGAGATCAGAACAGCAGCAGTGAGACCGACGACTGTGAGGATAGGGATAAGCGCATTCTTCAATGCGTGCTTCATGATCACGCGCCGCTCGATCAACCCCTTTGCGCGCGCCGTGCGGATGTAATCGTCACCAAGAACATCAAGCATTGAGGCGCGCGTGAAACGCAGGATCAGAGCGGAGGAAACCAGCCCCAGCGCGATGGCTGGCAGGATCAGATGGTACATTCGATCGATGAAGCTCGAACCCGGCCCGCCATAGCCGGATACCGGAAACAGGTTCAGCCGGACGGCAAAAAACTGCATGAGGATGAGACCGAGCCAGAAGCTCGGTATGCTCGCTGCAAGCATAGCGACCGTTGTCGCCGCCTGATCGACAAAAGAACCACGCCGATAAGCTGCATAAACTCCAACCGGTAGCGCAATGATGCAGGCAATCAGAAGCGAAAGAACGGTCAGAAAGAAGGTCGGCTCAGCCCGGTCGAGCAATGCTGCACCAACCGGCATGTTGAGGAAGATCGACTGACCGAGATCGCCCTTCAGTAGCTGACCGATGTAGTAGAAGTATTGGATGACCAGCGACTGATCGAGTCCGAGCCGAGCGCGCAGATCGGCAATGTCCTGCGCCGATGCGTCCGGCCCAAGCATGACGGCGGCAGGATCGCCGGGCGTCACACGAACGATCACAAATACGATCGTTACGACCAGAAACATGACGACAGCCATGCCGACAAACCGCTGAAGGATGTAGCGCACCATGCGATCAGATTCTCCAGATTGAACAATTCAGCAAATGCCGACCAGACGGACGGCATTCGCCTTGCTGGAAGTTACTTCTTCAACGAAGCATTCCAGAAGTAAGGCCACGGCGCTGGCTCGACGCCCTCCAGCTTGGTGGACATCGCTGCAACGGCATTGAAGTCGCCGATCTTGATCAGGGGCAGTTCGTCATAGATGGTCTTCTGAACGTCCGCCCACAGCGCAACGCGCTTTTCCGGATTGGATTCGGACGTGAAAGCATCGACTACGGTTTTACGCGCTGGCGTGTCCCACCAACCCGGCGAGCTGGTCGACAGAGAGCCCATCAAAGCAGGCTCGGGCAGGAAGGGGCTGTGCGTTATGTAGATATCCCAGAGCTTGGGATCTGCGCGGCGCTGTGTCAGTGTCGCCCAATCGACAACCTGCAAATCCACTGTAAAACCGGCAAGTTTCAGATATTCGGCAGCCACCTGTGCCATCTTGTAATGGAACTCGTACTGGCGGCTGGTCAGAATACGCAGCGGCTCGCCGTTGTAGCCGGTCGCCTTCAATTCTTCCGCCGCAGCTTCCGGCTGCGCAACGTTGTAATTACCTTCAACACCAGTTTCTGTATTCCAGACGAAATTGGACGGATAGAAAGCACCGTCCAATGCGTAGAATTCTGTACTGCCAAACGCAGCCGCAAGCATGTCTTCCATGCTTAATGCGTGTGTTACGGCCTTGCGCACAGGCAGTTTCGACGCCACTCCTTCCTTGGTGTTGAAAACAAAGACAGGATAGCCGAAGGGCTTGAGAAGCAAAGGCTGGGAAGCTGTCGAAGACTTGATCTTGTCAAATGATTCAACCGGAATGGAATCGACATAATCATACTGTCCGGAAACCGCGGCCTCGACACGGGTATTGGCGTCCGGGACCGATACGAAGCGTATTTCGTCGAGATACTGATGGCGTGCGCCACCGTAACCATCACTCTCACCATCGCGCGACTTGTAACCATCGAAACGCACGAGCTGAATATACTGATCAGCCTTTCGCTCCTTGAGCATATAGGGACCGGTGCCGATAAATTCATTCATCGGCTCAGCCTGCTTTTCTGACGGTATGATGATCGCCGCAGAATTGTTGAAGGCAAGCAAAGAGGTCAATGGCGCATAAGGCTGTTTGAGCGTTATGGTCACCGTAGCCGGATCGGTAGCGACAATGTTTTCGATGAAGGCTGACGCCTGCTTTCCGCGCGAAGCCAGCTTCGTCCAGCGCTCCAGCGACGCAACCACGTCTTCCGACGTCATGTCGCTGCCATCATGGAACTTGATGCCCGAACGCAGCTTGATCGTATAGGTTTTTCCGTCCGCGCTGATTTCGGGCAGGCTTTCTGCCAGCAGCGGTGTCGGTTTCCATTCCTTGTCGAACGTATAGAGTGTTTCGAAGATATGCTGCGTCACGATACCCACAAGATCGGCAGTGGATACCATCGGGTCGAGCGTCGGCGGCTCGCCAATGGTCGCGACATTGATGACACCACCCTTGTCCTGAGCCAGCGAAACGCCGGGACTGAAGATCATGGCAGAAGCCAGAAGGAGTGCTAATTTGATCCGCAAGGCAGAACCCCCATTTTTGATTTGTTCCACAATTATGTTATATAGGCTTTTATAAAAGAATAACTGAGAACTTGGAGGTGTCAATCCATCAAAGCACATCGACTGGAAATCTTCCGCCGATAACGATGGAATGCTCATACAATGTGGGCATTTCAGATTTTATGGGTGGCAGCACCAATGCTGTGTCGATAAGAGTGCGCCATGACACGCAAAGGCCAGGGCTATCTCTTCACACTTCTCGCGGTTACCATTTTTGCAACGCAGGATGGTATCTCGAAGTATCTTGGCACCCATTATTCGCCGATCCTCATAACGATGATCCGCTATTGGGTCTTTGCTGCCTTCGTTCTCCTGCTTGCAATCCGCTCCGGAGGCATTGCCAAGGCCGCAGCAACGAAACGTCCCTTTTTGCAGGTTTTTCGCGGCATCCTGCTTGCTGCTGAAATCGTTACATTCATATTCGCCCTCAGTCGCGCGGGCATGGCAACGGCACAATCGATTTTTCAGGGCGCGCCGCTATTGGTGACCATGCTCTCGGTGCCCTTCCTTGGCGAAAAGGTTGGCTGGAGACGTTGGACTGCAATTATTGTCGGGTTGATCGGTGTTCTGCTGATTATCAATCCAGTGAACGCGACATTCGACGCAAGCCTGCTTCTACCCGTGGCGGCGATGGTCATGTTCGCCGTTTACGCGGTTGCGACACGCGCCGTCAGCAAGAGCGACGATGCCATGACCAGCTTCTTCTACACTGGCATAGCAGGTGCTGTTGCCCTCACATTTGTCGGCAGTTTCTATCTCATGCCTATTGCCAGAAGCGACTGGTTTTGGATGGCAGCCCTTTGTGCCTGCGGTATAGCAAGCCATTATTTCCTCATCCGTGCCTACAACATTCTGGAGGCAGGAGAAGTACAACCGCTTACCTATCTGCAGCTCGTTATCGGCGCGTGTATCGCAGTCACAGTGTTCCACGAGCAATTGACATGGAACATCATTGCCGGTGCGGTCATCGTCGTCAGCGCCGGATTGTTCTCGGTCTTCCGCGAGCGGCAGCTTGGCAAAAGAAATCCACCCGCGCTTGGATAGGTTTCAATTCTCAATGCCTGATATACCGACGAGTCAGAGGTTTCGAGTACTTTCCGTCAAATCAGCTCCAATCACTGACCCAACGACAGGGCTCACCGGCTTGACAAATTAAACTTGATAATTTAATTCATGTTTTGACCTCTACTGGTCGCGTAGACTTCCAGCCGGCGCTTGACCTATTGAGAGCGCCGGTCTTTTTATGTCTTGTGCAAAACAAGCGCGGTCGAGTGGAACAGTCATGACGCAGCCAATAAGCTATATCGAAACCGATTGCGCGATAGCGGGTGGCGGGCCAGCAGGAATGATGCTGGGACTTTTGCTTGCGCGCGCTGGTGTGAACGTGACCGTTCTCGAAAAGCATCCAGATTTTCTGCGTGATTTTCGCGGGGACACAATTCACCCGTCCACGCTTCAAGTCATGCATGAACTCGGCTTGCTGGACGGTCTTCTTGACTTGCCCCATACCAAGGCGCATCGGCTACATGCGGAAATCGGCGGCAAGGACATCACGATAGCCGATTTTTCGAGAATTCCCGCTCAGTGTCGTTTCATCGCTTTCATGCCGCAATGGGAATTTCTGGATTACATTGCACGCGAAACTGCGAAATATTCAAACTTCAGGCTCCTTATGCCTGCAAGTGTGATCAATCTGACCGAGAGGGACGGAAGTGTTACCGGCCTCGTCGCGACAACACCAGTTGAAACCATAAATATCAATGCCAAACTTGTTGTGGGTGCGGACGGAAGAAACTCCGTGGTGCGCGCAAAAGCCGGTCTGGAGGTCGAAAGTTTTGGCTCGCCAAGCGAAATTCTCTGGATGAAGCTGTCGCACGCTCCCAATGACCCACCCTATACGATGGGCCATGGCGGCCCTCGACAAGGTTTCGTCATGATTGATCGCGGTGACTACTGGCAATGCGGTTATGTACTCCGCAAACAGACCTTTGCCGAAGTCAGGCAGGGAGGACTCGATGCATTCCGCAAGGCAGTTGCAGAAGTCTCTCCATTGCCTCCTGACCGAATGAACGAAATAGGCACATGGGATGACATTCATCTCTTGAGCGTACGCATCGACCGACTTAAAACGTGGTGGAAACCGGGGCTTCTGTGTATCGGCGATGCCGCCCATGCCATGTCGCCAATTGGTGGCTTTGGGGTCAATCTCGCCATTCAGGATGCCGTTGCAGCAGCCAATATTCTGGCCGCACCGCTTAAGGATAACCAAACTTTGGAACCGTATCTCCAAGCAGTCGAAGCCCGACGTCGCTTTCCCACAAAGGCAACGCAGAAACTGCAACTGATGATGCGCAGTGATCGTCGCAAGCGTGAAACAAACAATACCAGACGCGATGAGCCACCCACCTTTATGCGTCACCTCGCACGCTGGCCCATTCTTGCACATCTTGCGGGCAGGTTGATCGGTGTCGGCTTCCGCCCGGAACATGTCAGAAACAACTGAACGGCTGAGTTTCAGTCCATATCGTCAAGTTCGTCGTGAATACCGGCGACGATTTCCAGCCGCTGTTGCGCCGATTTCCCCGCATATGAAGCATAGGTCAGCGCCAAAAGCCGGATGGCGCTGCTGACGGCGGTATAAGATGCGCCCAATGCGATACTGTCTACATGACATGGGAGAACAACACGCGCGTAACGCTGTGCCTCAAAAACAGATCCTCGGTCCGTAATGGTCACGATATTCAACCGGCTCGTCACGGCATAACCCAGAATTTGTTTCAGCAATGCCCGATGCGGTGGCAATGTGATCAGCAGCAACACATCCTTCGGACCAGTCATGGCCAGATCCTCAGCCCATGACCCCTGGTTGATGCCCAGGAGCATCACGCTGTGGCGCAGCCTTGAAAACAGAAGCCGCGCGTAGCGCGCAAACCCTTCCTCGTCACCAAGCCCGATCACCCAGACACGCGGTGCTTCTGCAATAAGTTCGGCAGCTTCGCGCATCTTGTCGGAGCGAAGCGCCTCGAACGTCCGGGTAATATTGGCGATCTCCAGATCGAGATGTGCGCTGATGGTACGCACCAGCGGCACTTCTTCGTCAACCGTACTCGAATATTCAAAAGGTTCGGTACGGTTACGCTCCTCACGCGCCTGAAGTTTCACTTCATTGAAATCGGCATAGCCCAGATGCTGAAAGAAGCGAGCTGTGGTCGCCTTGGATACGCCGGCCATCTCCGCGATTTCGGTAGCGGAATGAATCAGAATGTCGTCCTCGCGTTCGAGAACGAGCTGCGCGATTTTCTGCTCGCCTGCCGTGAGCTTTGCGTAGCGCTCCTGTATGCGCAGTACCAGACGTGAAGCCATGTGCGTTTATTCCGAATCTCTTTGTGCACTAAAAAAGCTTATCATCGCCTCTTGCAATACTGAAACATTTGTTTCATTGATAGTGAAACATTGAAATTCATGGATTCTCCATGGCGTATTCCCGCAATACACGGCAGCGCATCTGGGATCGACTGAAAGACGTCGCGCGTCCTGATGCACGCTTCCACTTCAAATTCTCGGAATTCATACCGGACTTTGAAGGAGTAGAGGCAGCTACGGATCGCTTGCTGGCGATTGAAGGGATTGCGAAAGCCAAATTGGTTTTTGTGACGCCAGATAATTCCATGATCGAGTTGCGCCGTCGCCTGATCATGTCGGGTACACCATTCATCATGCCGACCTACGGCATGCAGCGCGGCTTTCTTCTGCTCGAACCGGGATCCGTTCCCCCGGGGTTGGAGAAAGCCGCAGCCTGGCTTGACGGAATGGAACATTTCGGTCGATCGGTCAGTCTAGAAGACCTGACCCATATCGGTCGTTTTGATGTCATTGCGACTGGCGCATCCGCTGTTTCCATCGATGGAGTCCGTTTTGGCAAAGGCCATGCGTTCTTCGATCTGGAATGGGGCATGTTCACCGATCTGGGACTTGCCGACGAGCAGTCTCTGATTGTGGCAGCCGTGCATGACGTACAGATCGTGGAAGAGCGCCTCAACGTATCGGAGAACGATATTGCTCTCGACTTCATTGCCACGCCCAGCCGCCTGATCGAGATAACGCGCAACCGTCGCAGGCCGCGCGGTATTCGCTGGAACGACGTTTCAGCCGAAGAAATCCAGTCCATCCCGCCGCTGCGTGAGCTTGCGCGCATGCGCGGCATTGCCTGACAGTTCAGCACCAAAAGGAAAATTCAATGAATATTGCTCTGGATCGCCGTCGTTTTCTCGGACTGATGGGCGCCGCAGCCGCTCTGCCAGCCATGAGCCGTTTTGCCTCTGCGGATACACCATTCAACTTTCAGGCTTCCTGGATCAATGACGCGGAATTCAGCGGCTATTTCATTGCAGTCGACAAGGGCTTCTATCGCGAAGAAGGCCTCGACCTGAACTATATCTCCGGTGGCCCCGACGTCATTCCGGAAAGCACGATCATTGCGGGCAAGGCCGATCTGACCCTCACCACCCCCGACACGACGATCAAGGCCATCGTCGAACAGGGTGCGCCTTTCAAAATCATCGGCGCCCAGTATCAGAAGAACCCAATCGGTATTATTTCGCTGGCCAAGAACCCGATCAGGGAGCCAAAGGACCTGATCGGCAAAACGCTGGCTGTGCCGCCGGTCAACGTCATCTCGGTTGAAGCCATGCTGAAGATTTCGGGCATAGAGCCTTCTCAAGTCAACATCGTTCCTTACGCTTATGATCCGACGCCGCTCATCAAGGGTGAAATCGACGCTTCACTCGATTTTACGACCAATGTTCCTTTCACCATCAAGCAGGCTGGCGAAGAAGCAGTTTCCTTCCTGCTCTATGATTTTGGCTTTACGATCTTCAACGATACGGTTGTCGTTACGGAAGAAACACTCAAGACAAAGCGCAAGGATCTCGTTGCTTTCCTTCGCGCAAGCCGCAACGGCTGGGATGAAAACCTCAAGGACCCGGCAGCCTACCCCCCAAAATTTGCCGACAGCTGGTTCAAGGGCACCGGCCGCTCGATCGAAAACGAAGTCTATTTCAACACGGCGCAGAAGCCGCTGATCGAGACGCCGAATGGTGTGTTCTCCATGAGCGAAGAAGCCATCGAGAACACGATCAAGGCGCTCGGTACGATTGGCATCGCCGCCAAGCGCGATCATTTCGACACAACGCTTCTTGAAGAGATTTGATGCCTGATATGTCCGGGATCAAACTTGAAAATGTGACGCGCTCCTTTTCGGGGCGCGGCACGAATGTAATTGCACTATCCGATGTCTCGCTCGAATGCCCCACCGGCTCGTTCACTGCACTCATCGGACCGTCCGGTTGTGGCAAGTCGACCATGTTGCGGCTGGCACTCGGTCTCGATCAGCCTGATAACGGCTCGATTTCAGTCATGGGCAAAAGCCCTGTAGAGGCCGTAACGGCCGGACTGACCGGTGTGGCTTTTCAGGATGCAGCGCTCATGCCATGGCGGAGTGTCGAAGACAATATTGCTCTGCCACTGGATGTGCTTGGCCTGTCTCGTTCGGCAAAGGCCGACCGGATTGCCGAATTGATCGCCCTTGTTGGCCTCAAAGGCTTCGAAAAAGCACTTCCGGGTGAGCTTTCCGGCGGCATGCGCCAGCGTGTGGCAATTGCCCGCTCTCTGGTCACCGATCCGCGCGTTCTGTTTCTCGACGAGCCTTTCGGCGCACTCGACCAGATATTGCGCCGCCAGATGAACATTGAGCTTCAACGCATATGGCTTGAAAGCAAGGCCACCACCCTGCTTGTCACCCATGGCATAGACGAAGCAGTTTTCCTCGCCGACCGGATCGTGGTGATGCACAGTCGCCCCGGACGCATCGCGAAGATCATCAATATTCCGCTGGAACGCCCACGCAGCCCCGAAATATTCAGCACATCGCAATTCCATGCGCTGGAGGACGCCGTCGCGGAGGCTTTGCATGGCTGACATGAAGCCATCAACCCATCTCTCCACCTTGCGCAACTGGGTCATCCTCATTGCAGCCTGGGAGATATGTGGCCGCTTTTCCCTGATTGCAGGCGGCGCCTTGCCAGCACCTTCGGCGGTCCTGGCCCGTCTGTGGATCGACCGTGCCGATTATCCAGCTCATATACTAGCGACACTTCAGGGCGCCGGTGCTGGCTTTGTCATCGGAAACCTTGTTGCCGTAGCTGCAGGCATTCTGTTCGCCCTCTTTCCAGCTGCCGCGAAACTGGGTCGGGGCGTCAACATCGCGATTTTTGCACTGCCTCCAATTGCCATCTCGCCTATTCTGGTTCTGACTTTTTCAGGAATGACACCGCGTATCACGCTGGCGGCACTTGGTTGTTATTTCATCACCATGGCCGCCACCATGACTGGCATCAGCCAGACGGACCGCCGTATGGTGGATATTGTTCGTGCCTATGGTGGCAGCCGATGGAAAGTGCTGCGTCTAGCCCAATTGCGATCCGCTCTGCCGTCAATCCTTGCCGGTCTGCGTATTGCCGCTCCCAATGCGGTTCTAGGCTCCATTCTGGCTGAGTTTGGTGGCGGTGGGCGTTTCGGTCTCGGCGCCTATCTGATCGGTTCTCTCGGGAGAGCAGAACCGACCCGGCTCTGGGGTATCGGTCTGTGCGCTACCTTGCTCGCAGGATTGGCCTATGCGCTCTTTTCCATTCTTGCAAAAATGCTGACTGGCAGCACCAAGGCCATCACCGTCCCAGCCAACGCTCCAAACACTGCCCCGCGCGGCTCTCGCGACCTAAACTTTATTCTCGTCATTTGTTCGATCGCGCTTCCGTTCGTCTTGTGGTGGCTGCTGCTCGTTTTCATGGGAACACCGGCCATGATCGCCAAGACACCAGCCGGACTGTTCGACTATCTTTTCCTCGCTCCGTCCGCAGCTCCCGCACAGGCAAAATTGCTGACAGCGCTTTCACAGACTTTACCGCTTACCTTTCTTGGCATGGCAGCAGGCATCCTTTTCGCCTTTACCCTCGCCATCGCCTCAGTCGCCAAGCCTGCCATCGTGCGCGGCTTCATGCCTGTCGCCCTTGTCACGCAGACAATGCCACTCGTTGCCCTGACACCCCTGCTCGTTTTGTTATTGGGACGCGGCCCGTCCGTCATCCTCTGGATTACGGTCTCAGTCACATTCTTCCCTGCCTTCGTGACTATGGCTCAGGGCATGGCACTGGTTCCTCGTGCCGCACTGGATGTGCCCCGCGCCTATGGCGCCAGCATCTGGGCACAAATCCGTCTGGTATCCGTGCCCGCCTCCCTGCCCTATCTCTTCGCTGCCATCCGCCTTGCCGTACCGCGCGCTTTGCTCGGCGTCATGATTGCAGAATGGCTGGCAACGGGTACGGGGCTCGGAAACCTTCTCAACCAGTCACGCGGCTATCTCGACTACGGCATGATCTGGGCCGTTGCCGTGGTGTCCGTGATGCTGTCCGTCATTTTCTATCAAATCGTAGCCCTCTGCGAGCGCCAGGTGCTCGCACGCCGCGGCATGAGCCCGGCAGACTAAAATGCAAGGAGTCCCCATGGAAATCACTGATCACAAAGCTTCCGTTCGCGAACGTGTGTGGAGCGAGTTGCGCAAGGTTGCTGTCCCGGATAGCCGTTTCCATTTCGACTTCGGCGAGTTCATCGCAGATTTTGAAGGTGGAGAGGATGCGGTAGCCCGGCTGACAAGCCATCATTATTATCAGAATGCAGATTTCATCTTCATTACGCCCGATAATTGTCTCGACCGCCTGCGTCTTCAGGCTTTGAAAGACGGCAAGACCGTTCTGATAACCACATATTCCATCAAGCGCGGCTTCTGGGTTCTCGATCCGAAGCTGATTTCGCCGGATTATTATCTTTACGCCTCGACGCTCGACGGCATGGAGCGTGTGGGACAGCCGGTCACGCTGAAAGATATCTCGGCTATGCCAGTCGTCGATTACATGGTCACCGGCACCGGCGCGATCAATCTCGAGGGCGTACGCTTCGGCAAAGGGCATGGCTTCTTCGATGCCGAATGGGGTATGCTTTACCGTCTGGGCCGCATCACTGCAGCGACGCCTGCTGCCGCTGTCGTACACGACTGTCAGGTTCTGAGCGAAAAGCTCACGCCGGATGTCTATGACACCGTCGCGGACGTGATTTTCACACCCACCCGCACAATAGAGGTGAAGGACCCGCACAAGCCAACCTGCGGAATCATATGGGACCGCCTCGATCCTGTTATGTACGAAACGATCCCTCCGCTTCAGGAATTGAAGGCTATGGGCCTCTAGGTGTGTTCTTCCAAAAACTAAAAAGCCGGATGCAGTAAACGCATCCGGCTTTTTAGTTTGGATAGCCTGAGATCGTTACACGCCGGTCACGAGCTTCAGCGCGATAGACCACATCGTAACGGCAATGACGCCTTCAAGAATGCGCCATGACGACGGGCGGGCAAAGATCGGGCGCAGCCAGCGGGCACCGAAGCCAAGCGAAAAGAAAAACACGAAGGATGCCGTGATAGCCCCCGCCGCGAACGACGTTTCCAAACCGGGAAACTGCGTAGAAATCGTTCCGAGCAGCACGACAGTATCCAGATAGACATGCGGATTGAGCCATGTCAGTGCCAGACAGGTTGCAAGCGTCTTGGTAAGGCTCACGGACGCCCCGTTCGCAGTGGCCAGAACCGCTGACGAGGTGAAAGCGGAATAAAGGCTTCGCGCACCATACCAGATCAGAAAAGCTGCACCGCCATATCGCATGATGGGATCAAGCGCAGGCATGATGGCAGCGATCTTCTGGAAGCTTGTCACACCTATCAGGATCAGGATGGCATCCGATACGGCACAAGCGAGGCTGACGGCGAACACATGCTCATCGCGTAAACCCTGCCGCAGAACGAAAGCGTTTTGTGCACCAATCGCGACAATGAGGGTGAGGCCCATGGTAAAGCCGGTTACGTAGATTGAAGTGTTCATAAATGGTCGCCATCTGGGAGTAAGTTGGCACTTGGATACCAAATGCTAAAGGATTAGAATAATTAAACTTAATAACTACAGTTTAGGAATTCTAATGATCGACTATTCCGCCTTGAGAGCAGTGGCGATGGTGGTTCAGACGGGCAGTTTTGAGAAAGCCGCACGAGCGTTGAACGTCACTCCGTCAGCAATCTCGCAACGTGTCAAACATCTCGAAGAGCGGCTTGGCGCAGTACTCATTGAGCGAGGCTCTCCTTGCACGGCGACCGAAAAAGGAGACTGGTTGTGCCGGCATATCGAGCAGGTAGGCATGCTCGAACGCGAACTTCTGGCAGAGTTGCCTGGACTGTCCGGAAGCGAAAATACTGCACAGCGCGTAACGCTTCATATAGCGACCAACGCTGATAGTCTGGGCACGTGGTTTCTGAAAGCAATCTCGCATTTCAGCACGACAGCGGAATATCTTTTCAACATTGCGGTCGACGATCAGGATCACACTGCCGAATGGCTGCAGCGCGGGCGTGTCGTAGCCGCCGTGACTTCTTTATCAAAACCAGTTCAAGGCTGTCGTCTAACCCCGCTTGGTATCCTTCAATATCGCGCCACGGCATCACCGGAATTCATCGCTCGCCACTTTCCAGACGGAATAACCCACGATGCTATTGCCAAAGCGCCGGCACTGACGTTCAACCAAAAGGACAGATTGCAGGATCAGTGGGTGCGCACTGCCCTCCGAACCGATATAGCATGCCCGACACATTGGCTTCCCTCGACACAGGCTTTTGTCGAGGCAAGCCTGTCAGGCATGGGATGGGGGATGAATCCGGTGCAGTTGGTCGGTGACCATTTGCAGTCGGGCAAACTGGTGGAACTCATCCCGGATACGCCGCTGGATATTCCCCTGTTCTGGCAGGTCAACCGCCTTGCGGCCGACAGGCTCGCAAGCCTCACACAGACGGTTTTGACGACGGCACGACAGGAGCTTGCGCCTATCTCAAACAAATGAGGAAAGCCGCCAATTCGAAAAACACATGGAAACAATGGGATGAAGCAATATTTTCTGTACCATTGCCGTCAATCACCATCTGTTTTCTTGAACGTGAACAGCGATTGAGCGATGCATGATGCATGAAGCTCCTGTTCCTCATCGTGGCGCTGATCGCCCTTGCCTTTCTCGGCTGCTATTTGCAGATGTTTTTTGCCGTGCCGTAAACACGCAACAATCTTGATCTGCCGAGAACACACGCTATGAGTGTTCAGGAAAGCTCAATCCTACAAGGAAAAGGCAGGATCAATGATCCTGCCCCGTTTGTGCAACGCCCGCTGCCTCTTCGCAGACTCTGACATGTTCAGCCAGTGCCTCAAGCTGCAGGAAAGCGCTTATGGTACAGATATCCCGCTTCTGAAACTTTGGAAGCTCCTGAAGCTCCTTCAATCTGGTGAGAAGTGCACCGCGGTTCATGGTTTTCCCTCCATCTTTCTGGCTATCCGCAAGACTGGTGTTAGAATGCATTTCGATCCGATTAAATCAGATCGGCGCTCTAACCTTTTCTATTGTAAGCATAATCTTATCGACCTTCGTTTCACTCCGGTCGGATTATGCTTTAATCAGGCTGCCCGCACCTTCGCTTTTGTTTTCAACGGAAGCTCGATATCGACTTCGAGCGTCGACATCTGGTCACCTCGATCCATTTTCACGCTGACCTTGTCGCGATCAATCTGGATATGCTTGGCGATAACGGCGAGAATTTCCTCCCGCAATACCGCAACAAGATCGGAATGTTCGTGTGACGCCCTTTCATGGGCGAGCAGAACCTGCAACCGTTCTCGCGCTTGCGGCGCGGAAGCAGGTTTGCTGAAGAAACGAAACAGGCTCATGCCGCTCTCCTTCCGAAAAGTTTACCCAGAAGGCCGCGCTTTTCGGATGGAACAGTCATCGGCACTTCTTCGCCGGCGAGGCGGCGGGCTGCGTCGAGATAAGCCAATGCAGGCGCACTGCGCTGATCGGCGAGCGTTACGGGGGAACCAATATTGGATGCCCGCAGAACGTCCTGGCTTTCCGGAATAATACCCAGAAGCGGAATGGACAGAATTTCGAGAACGTCATCAACCTTCAGCATGTCGCCGCGCTCGGCACGTACCGGGTCATAACGGGTCAGCAAGAGATGCTTTTCCACACGCTCGCCACGTTCGGCCTTGAGTGTCTTGGCATCCAGCAGACCGATGATACGGTCGGAATCGCGCACAGACGACACTTCAGGATTCGTGACAACCACAGCCATATCCGCATGACGCATGGCGAGTGTGGCACCGCGTTCGATCCCGGCGGGGCTATCGCAAATGATCCAGTCGAACTCTTTCTTGAGATCTTCCATGACGCGGTCGACGCCATCAGTGGTCAGGTTATCCTTATCGCGCGTCTGGGAGGCAGGCAGCAGATACAGTGTCTCAAGGCGCTTGTCGCGGATCAAAGCCTGCGGAAGCTTTGCATCACCCTGAATGACATTGACCAGATCGAATACGACGCGACGTTCTGCTCCCATGACCAGGTCAAGGTTACGCAGACCAACATCGAAGTCGATAACGACTGTCTTCTCGCCGCGTTGCGCCAGCGCAGCGCCGATTGCAGCGGTTGATGTCGTTTTGCCAACGCCACCCTTACCGGAAGTTACAACAATCACTTTTGCCATATTTGTCTCCTGTATCTCCCGCGCGCCTCCAGAGCATTCGTTACCCGGGATATGAAATGCTCTGCTTTTCTTTTTCAGCACTCAAAAGTGCCCTGACAATTTGTCTGGACCAGCATTTTCTCAAGGCTGTTGGCCTTTTGGGAAAATGCTAGTTTAGCGTTTCGGCCATCATGTAATCGCCGTCGAGCCAGAGCTGGACTGCCTGTCCGCGCAATCGGCTCTCCATGTCTTCGGCCGTCTTGTAAAGACCGTCGATGGCAACGAGTTCTGCCTCCATCTTGCGACAGAAAATGCGCGCATCGGCATTTCCGGCTGTCCCAGCCATCGCACGACCGCGCAGCGCGCCATAAACGTGGATCGAGCCACCAGCCACCACTTCCGCACCGGACGCTACAGAACCAACAATCGTTACATCGCCGTCCGGAAAGTAGACCGACTGACCAGACCGTACCGGCTCGGTAACCACCATGGACGGAACGGCCTTGACGAGTTGTACCGATGCGGGTGCCACCGGAGTGCGCTCCTGCGACTTCGGTTCTGTGATCTCCGGGTCGAAATCTGCGGCAGGTTGTCCGCCACGCATCGCTGGCGGCATGCCTGGCCCCAGCAGAGAGGGCCGCGCATTTTCAAAGCCCGTGATCCAGACACCACGTTTAACCAAATCCTCAAGCAATTGAACCAATTGCGGACGCTCGATCGAAACGTTCTCCAGATCGAGAACGATCGGGCGATTCAGAAAGAAACCCACGGAACGGGCTGCAAGATCGTCCAGCTTGTCGAGCCAGCCATCGAGCGGCAGTTCAGGCGAGAGTACCAGCGCAAGAAAGGATCTCCCTTTCAAACGGATTGGACGAGACTGTGTTAGCACTTGATTCATCTTGGTTAAAAAACGGTTTATCCGGTCTATATGCGCAATGGTTAACAGATGGTTAATTTCTGAAGCCAGAACGCCCCCATTGCTGGAGCGGCCGGTCTCTTTTGACGATCAAAGCATAACTATCGACGAGGCATTAGCCTCCAGACACAGAACGCAACATTGTGCCCACCTGAACAGCCGAAAGCGCCTCCAGCCTGGAAACGACTCAGCCTATTCTTGATTGTAAACGGATATCAGGATCGATAATCATCGTTTCTTCACCCATCCACAGAAGACAGCGCAGAAAATATAAACTTAATTTCCAATCAAATATGACGCTACGTAATGTATTATAATTTTATAATATATTTTTATTTGGCCAAAAATCAGAATAACTTGTAGCAAGTGGAAAGCTGCCGAACCTTATCCGATTCTTTTTAAGGTATATTTCTTCTAATTTTTCCGAGATTGCAGATCAACTAAATCAGTTTCTGGTATTGTCGACACTGCGTCAAGAATTCCCTGAAGAATCTTCACACACCCTATCAGCCAATCTAGCCGACGCAGCAAATGAGTATAACCCAACGAAGCAACAGCGATCTTTCTGATCGCTTTCATTCCTCTTCGAACGCAGCTTTATTCAGTGGGAATAATCCCTGACGGAAACACTGAAATATAAATCTTCTGGAAGGTTCCGCTCAAAGGAACCGCCTCGCGTTTGGGCGGGGGGCTTAGGGGCGCGAGGCGGGCGAGCTCTCAGGAGTGCACGCACAGGGAAAATGGAACGTTAGCTCCGATTCTGGAACTAACAATACGTTCCAGCCTGAAAAATTACGTGAGTAGAATATAGAAAAGCCCACAACGCTCGGGAGGAGGAGAACGTTGTGGGCTTAATCTGTAAGCGCGATTGGGAGGAGGAGTATCGCGCTTTGGGTCCGGTTCTTGGGAGGAGGAGTGAACCGGACGTTTTTTTTAATAACCCGTCCGGCCGGCCTACTCAATCAACAAGCTTGCATTGCTGATATGCACTTTCAACAGATCCAAATGAAAACCGCCTCGCAGCGAATGAACGCGCTGAGGCGGCATATCTCCCCCGAAAGCCCCCAATCGAAGAAGATAGAGGAACTTACCCACAGCTTTGACGAAAATAAATAGACAATCTGCACGCACACTTGAAAATCTGGTGAACAATATCAGCCAATGGTTGAGAAACCTATCTCAACGAACTTTTCCGCGTCTGCAACCGTTCGACTAAACACTATTAAAGATCGGGTATAGTTCAGTCCTGCAGTGCAATTAAAATGCTCTTGTACCGGGTGGAACCTGAATGAGTATCACTCAATAATCCTACACAAATTTCAGTATTTTCTGAAAATTATAGAGTTCTATTAGGGGGTTGCTTTCTCCATGAGCACGGTTATTGTTCCTCTCACTTGGAGGAGGGAGTACCGCCCCAGCGCGCTAGACCGCTGCGGGGCGGTTTCTTTTTTAGCTACCCAAAAATGCATATCTGCATTGCAGCGTTGCCCCTTGTAAGCAGCGGCCCTTATTCCTATCTTGGGCTTGTTCGGTTTTACTCCTCCTCCCAAAAACCGAACCCAAAGCGCGATACTCCTCCTCCCAATCGCGCTTTATAGATCCGCCCACTGCACATTCCTCCTCCCAGTGCAGTGGGCGCTCTCTTTTCTGGAAAACTCTTCACACATATCGGAAATTTGCGCCCAATCAGGTGACCCTGTGGCTATTTCAGTAGTTTTAAGGGTTTGCAGGTAATTTCTGCGCGTGATGCACGAGGGAGCGGGGTTCCATGTTCTTCAGCACGACCTTCAAATCGGCCAGACCGTCGCTGCTATGCGCGCCTATGCTCTGGCTAGGTTTTGTTTTCGTTCTGCTGATCGCGCTTCTGTCATTCAGGCTCAATGCCCCCATTGGGCCAATGTACTGGGACAGCTACATCTACTTCGACGCAGCCCAGCGCATAAGAATGGACCAGATTCCCGGTGTAGACTTCTCCACGCCTGTCGGACCGCTTGGCTACTATCTTTTTGCATGGGGACACTCCCTGCTCCCACAGGCACAACCGCTTTTGCTCGTTCAATGGTCAATATTGGTCGTTGCAGCCCCTCTGATGGCATGGGTACTGACAGAGCTTCCCCCCCATAATCGAATAACCGGATTTCTGATCCTTGTTCCATTTCTGGTTTTCGCAATCTTTCCGGCCAATACACAGAGCTTTTATCCCTATCCCGGACTGGATGGGTTTGGCATTTATAATCGCCATACATCGCTTTTGCTCTACGTGCTGATGTGTGGATTACTGTTTATGCGAAACGGCGCAAAGCTCGTGCTGTTTTGTGCGGCAGTGATGCTCGCCTTGTTTTTGATGAAGGTCACGGGCTTTCTTGCAGGTGGACTGTTCGGGCTTGCGGCACTTCTCGCTGGACGAATCTCTATACGCAACGTTCTGCTGGCCGCCGCCGTTACCATTGCATTTCTGCTCGTTCTTGAGTTGCACAACGGGATTATCGGCGGATATGTTCGCGATATCGCCTCATTGATCGCCCTGAACGAAGAAGCCCTGCTCCCGCGTTTCCTGACCGTCATATCGTTGAAGCTGGACGTCATTCTGCCAGCGGCGATCCTTGTTCTCATTCTTTTCTGGAATGAACAGTTCCATTCCGGCAAACACAATCGCTTTTTCGACCGGAGTTCAGTCTGGCTCGCCGTTGGGCTTCTGGGTGGCATCATCCTTGAGACACAGAACACCGGAAGCCAGGAATTCATATTCCTTTGGCCCATCCTGCTTATGATTTTTCAACGGATGAAAGCCGGCACCGAGAAGCTCAAAATCGCCTTCGTCGTGCTCACTGCCTTCTGTGTCCTCCCGACATTCACCAAGGTTGCGCACCGTACCCTGCGCGCCGTTGCCGTAGCCCCGACTTATGTGCAACCGTCCTTCCCGGAATTGAAGAACCTCGGGCAGGTGTTGACCCGGCCCGATTTCCTGCAACGGGCAGAGCTTTTCGAAACCCACTACCCGGAAAACAATGCAGCCTATGACGCGCTGGCAGCTCAAGGCCAACTACCTAGCTGGCAGCTTTATTCGGAAATCGATTTCCAGGTCTATTGGCTCGTTTCTGCAAACCGGATGGTGAAGGATCTGAAATCCTTCGAGACCCGGAACAACGTTCGCCTGCAAAGCGTCATGTCGCTCGACTTCGTCAATCCGTTTGCATGGATATTGGATCGCGATGCGACACGGCATATCCAGATCGGCGCCGATCCCTTCCGCACTGTCCCGGCGTTATCCAAGGAAACGAAGGCTGCCGTAGAAGCAACAGACGGTATATTGCGCCCGAAATGTCCGACGACGACCAATCGTCTTGCCTTGCAGAAAATATATGCCGAAGCACTGCAGGATCGTGATGTCGTCGCTTTGAACCCCTGTTGGGATTTGCTGCTTCGCCCCGGTCTGATCCCGTAATCAGAAATGGCTCATTTGATCTGAGCCTTGACGAAATCCCGCACAATCCGGACGATGCCGCGTGAAAGAACCTCATCCAGCGCCTTGATGAATGCGTCCACATGCTCCCGCCCGCAGATCAGCGGTGGCTCAAGACGGATGACGTTTCGATTATACTCGGTAAAGGCGACGAGCACCCCATGATCGCGCAGCAGATGACTGCCAATAAAGCCGGGAAGCGAACCTTTCAGCTTCTCATCAAGCATCGCCAGGACAGGTCGCAACACGACCGGCATCGTCTGGGAAAAATCATGGAACTCCAGCCCCACCATCATCCCCTTCCCGCGCACGTCTTTCAAAAGCGCAGGATAGCGGCTCTGCAGCTCATGCAGACGATCCAGAAGATATTCCCCGACATCGGCTGCATTGTCGATCAGATGCTCGTCGTAAAGCACGTTCAGAGCTTCAATCGACGTAACGCAGGCTTCGCCAATCCCGCCAAACGTCGCCATCGCATGGATCATCGCCGTCTTGGGCGTGCCGTAAGCCTTCATATAGACGTCGCGGCGCGCGATCATGGCGGCCATTGCGGTCTTTCCACCGCCAAGCGACTTCGCCAGCGCGGTGACGTCCGGTATGACGCCATAATGCTCGAAAGCATAGAATTTCCCGGTTCGCCCCAGTCCACATTGCACTTCATCGGCAACCCAGATCACACCATACTGGTCGCAAAGGCTCCGCAGCTTCTGCCAGAACTGTGCATCAGCCTGAATGATACCGCCGCCACCTTGCACCGTTTCAAGCACAATCACCCCGATCTCGGGGTCAGAGCGAAACGCATTTTCAATGGCTGCAATGTCACCGAAGGGAACCCGAACGGTGTTATCGACCAGCTTGAATTCGCCACGATATAGCCCACCATCAGTGATGGACAGAACACCCTTCGTTTTGCCGTGGAACGAATTTTCCGCATAGACGATCTTGGGCTTTTTCGGCCCCGCGGCGCGCTCTGCGACCTTGATCGCGGCTTCCATCGCCTCAGAACCGGAAGACCCCAGAAACACCATGTCGAGATCGCCCGGCGAGCAAGCCGCAATGTCATAAGCAAGAGCGGCCGCATATTGCGACATGAAGGCGATTGCAATCTCGTGGCGCATTTCTTCCTGAAACTGACGCCGTGCTTCGAGAATACGTAGATGATTATGGCCGAAAGCCAGCGATCCGAAACCACCGAAAAAATCGAGAATGGGGCGCCCATTCTGGTCATAATAATACATGCCTTCAGCACGCTCGATCTTCACCTTATGAAAGCCGAGCAGCTTCATGAAGTGAAGCTGGCCGGGATTAAGATGAGCGGTAAACAGCTCCGTCATCCTCGGCAGATCGAGCGCTTTCGCCTCGGCAACCGTTAACAGCTTCGGCTTTGGCGTTGTGTTCGTCTTGTTCATTTCTGCCCCTATGCCGTTTCGGAAGCCCGCACATCCGACGATGCAGCGCCGATTTTCTTGCGATATTCGCTGTAAGCCGCGATCAGCATATCCTCATCACGATATTGCGGTATCCAGCCAAGTTCGCGCTCGCCCTTCGAGACATCGAGAACACACATTTCGTCGGCAATCAGATATTGCTCCGGGTCCATGATCGGCATGTTCATCCAGTCCAGCAGATCCAGCGTGCGTTTCACCGCCCAGGCGGGTGTTGGCAACAAAATAGATTTCGAACCTGCATGGCTGATCAGATCACCAAGCAGTTTGCGGACAGGAGGCGGATTGAGCGAGCCGAGATTATAGGCCTCGTTTGGAACACCAGCCTTGAAAGCGGCAAGTGCCACCTCCGCACAGTCGAACACCGAAATGAACTGGTAAGGGTTCCTGCCCGAGCCGATCATCGGCACCGGCAAATTGTAATCAATCAGCTTGAACAGCTTTTCCAGAATGCCGAGACGGCCCGGTCCAATGATAAGACGAGGACGAAAAAGGGAGATATTCATGCCCCGCACGCGCCATTCAATGGCGAGTTCTTCGGTTTTCAGTTTTGACAGGCCGTACTCACCGAGCGGCTTGCACGGATGATCTTCTTTCTGCGGCCAGACATAGGTGTGCCCGTACACCATATCGGTGGTGAAATGGACGAGCTTGTTCGCACCAACCGCATCCATTGCCTTGATGATGTTTTCCGTCCCGTAATAGTTGACGGGAAAGAAAAAATCATGACGCTTCGCCCGGACCTGAATTGGTGAAAGCATCTTGGCGGATAGATTGTAGACCATGTCGTCTGCGCGGATACCAAGCCTGCGGATTGCTTCCGGATCGGTCACATCAGTCGCGACGAAAGCGGTATCAGCATAGTGTGGCAGATCGCTTTTCACGATATCCGCGACAATGACCTCCTGACCATCGGCAAGTAGCTTTGGAGCAAGATAGCGCCCGACAAAACCGTCGCCACCGAAGATTACATGTCTCATCGTACTGCCCCCATTCAACTATGCGTCTGCTGATTCACATGCGTCTCCGCCTGCGGTTCGGACGGCTTGCCGCTTTGTGCGATCAGCACTGTCCCGATGCAGATGAACGCAATTCCCGCAATCTTGTAAGCGCCAAGTTCCTCCTTGAACAAAAGCCAGGCGAACAGAGCGACCGCGACATAGGCAAGACTGAGGAACGGATAGGCAAACGAAAGATCCACTTTCGACAGCACGTAAAGATGCGACGCCATCGAGATCACGAAGGTGAGCAAACCGGCAAAAATCCAGGGGTTGAAGACAATCTGGAATATGCGCTGGATCAATGTTTCGGCTGAAAAGCTGATCGGCCCGAGCGTCAGCATGCCATATTTCAACATCAACTGCGCGGCAGCATTGGTCATGACTGTGAACAGGATGAAGGGAATATATTTCATCACGTTTCCTAACCTGCAGCGCCGAGCATCAATGCGGTCCGGCGCCAGAAATTGGAATTGAAAGCCTTGTCGCGAAAAGCCTCGAAATCGCGCCAGCGCGGATAGCTTGCAGCAAAAACCTCTGCGCTCATCCTTTGGTCCTTATACGGACTGACCCGGCCACCGGCCTCAACAGTCATCTGGTCCAGACGGTTCAGCAATTCCAGCGTTGTGTGGCCACGATTGGGGAAATCCATCGTCAGCGTATATCCCGGCATCGGAAATGACATGAGACCGGGAGACTTCATCGAACCGAAACGCTTGAGTACCGTCAGAAAGGAGACCTGTCCTGCATTGCGACTTGCCTCAAGCATCGCTGGAACGATCTTTCGGGCTGCTTCGAACGGAATTACACTTTGATGCTGGTAGAGCCCTGCCGAGCCGTAAAGCCTGTTCCAGTTTCTCACTCCGTCGAGTGGATAAAAGAAGCTTTGATACGGCACTCTACGCGCTGTTTTCAGCCGCCTCTTGTGCTGGAAATAGGCCGCATTGAAAAGCGACAGGCTTATCTTGTTCAACAGCGAGAATGGCAATTCAACCGGCACGCCAAACCGCCCAGCGATCGAAATAGAGCCATTCGGCGCGGCAACATGATTACCGACCATCAGCAAGCCCCGGCCATCGGAGAGTTGATTGACCCAGGCAACAGCATATTCATTTTCATGATCGGCCACCTCGGCCATATCAAAATAAGCATCGAGGTTGGCGAAGGGCAGAACCTTTTCCTCGACATCGAGACCGCCGACCCGCTTGAGCCGGATCGTTGCGCGAAGAATTAATCCGGTTAGTCCCATTCCACCGATGGTTGCCCGAAACAGATCGATGTTCTCCGTATCGGAACATCTGTAGTAGACGCCGTCCGAGCGAAGCAGTTCCAGCCTTTCAACATGACACCCGAAAGTACCCTGCCGGTGATGGTTTTTACCATGCACGTCATTGGCAATGGCGCCGCCGAGCGTCACAAACTGCGTGCCCGGCGTGACAGGCAGAAAATAGCCATGCGGAGCAACATGGGCGACGATTTCACTCAAAAACACGCCGCTTTCAGCCGTCAGCAATCCCGTATCTGGATCGAAGTTTAGTATCTTTTTCCGCGCCTGCATGGGCACGAGAAAGCCCATATCATTATGGCAGCTATCGCCGTAGGAGCGACCATTTCCGAATGGCAAAAGGCTCGCATCGCCGGGCAAGGCTCGCGTGAAATCAGTCTCCAGTCTCTCCAGCGGAAGGTATTGCCGCCTTCGCCGGTTAATACGTCCGAAACTGTCGAAGGATTGTTCCATCAGCGCATACCAGCCACAAGAAGCAGCACCGCGCCAAGCGCGATGACGACCTGACTGCGCCAATCCCTGGCAATGAAGAGAACCGGGTCGTCATCCATGTCGCCGCGATGCGCCAGTATCCACACACGCACGTTGATATAGAGCACGATCGGACCGAGCGGCCATATCAGCCAGGGATAGGTGTAGAGCGTCTTGACGGCATCGCTATTGATATAGAGTGCCAAAACCAGCGCTGCGGTAAACGCGGCTGCGACCCCACACTGTCCGACAATATCGCGATCTTCCGGACGGTAGCCTCGCCCCAAAATCCGGTCCTTTTCTGTCACGGTAGCGCCCTGCAGTTCGACATAACGCTTCACCAGCGCCAGCGACAGAAAGAAAAACATGGCAAAGGCCATCAGCCAGAACGATGGCGGGATATAGGAAGCCGCCGACCCTCCCAATAGCCGCAGGCTGTAAAGTCCCGCGAGGCAAATCACGTCTCCCAACAACATGCGTTTCAAGGCGAAGGTATAGGCGGTCGTGAAAAACAGATAGGTGACGATTGCAAGCGTAAAGGCGGGCGGAAGGAAAAAGCAGACAAAAGCCGTCAGAAGCAACAACAGGGCCGCAACGCTTAGGCCAAAGGGAATGGATATCTTTCCGTGTGCAAAAGGTCGCTGATTTTTTCGCACATGTCTTCGATCCACCGGAAGATCGACAATATCATTGACGATATAGATCGCAGACGATGCCGCAGAAAAGGCCACGAATGCCAGGCAAGTCGCAATCAACACGTCTGGCTTCATTATGTCATGCGCCAGAATGGCCGGGACAAAGACGAGCAGATTCTTTAGCCACTGATGAACGCGGAGCATACGAGCATAGGTTCGAATAGTTGGTTTTTCGGCACTGAAAAGTTCACAACCAGTTTGCTTCTGGAAATGTGCCGCTGCACGATCAGGTGCGACAACGATCGCCTGTCGGGCTGCGTCGAAAACAGGCAGGTCATCACGATCATTTCCGGCATAGTCGAATCCCTGTCGCCCATAGTGCTCGACAAGCAGATCAGCCTTGCGCTGTGCCGAAAGATTGGTCGTACCGGATGTTGAATAGACAGCGCTGAAAATCCCAAGCTCAGACGCAACAGCCTTGGCCATCGGTTCAGCAGCAGCTGTTGCCAGCACCAAAGTCCGCCCCGCCCCATGTTCGCTACGCAGAAATTCCAGAAACTCGGTTCGGTAGGGAAGTCGCGATGCATCGAGCGTTACGCGCTCAGCCACCTGTCGCTTGAGATATGCCTTGCCTGAGAACAGCCACACCGGCAGCATGATGACGAACAGGATGTTCCTCTTCAAAAGAAGAAAAATACCCTCCCACAGCAGATCGGTCGAAACCAGAGTTCCGTCCAGATCGACTGCCAGCGGCACATTCTTGCTGCTTTGCCCCCGCGTATCCATTTTCAGCCCTTTTCCGCTCAGGCGTGAATGCGGTTCGATCAACCTTTTCCGCCCGAGCCCCCTGTCGTAAAGGGATAGAGGCAGAAACCAAATGAAAAATGAATTTTTCCATTACAATCGAGAATTGATTTGCTGAGTACAGTTTCTGCTTAAAATTTCCTCAATAGCTAAAATACAGCATATTGTTTGCGGGTTGCATAGTTTCAAGTTCGCTGGAGAGACTTTCCGGCGAACATTCCATAGTTTAGACATCTCTAAACTATCATTATCTTGAGCCCGGAAAAAGCAAATCGACAAACTTGCCTGCAGTCGGTTGCGGTTCGTGGTTGGCAAGGCCGGGACGCTCATTGGCTTCGATGAAAATATAGTCCGGCTTTTCGGGCTGCTTGACCATAAAATCGATCCCGACAACGGGAATGCCGATTGCACGCGCAGCCTTACAGGCAGCATCGACAAGGTTTCTATGAACAGTCGCTGTCACGTCGTGGATCGTACCGCCTGTATGTAGATTGGCCGCCTTGCGCACTGTGATTTCACGATGATCTTCCAGAACGGAATCGAGCGACAGGCCTTGTTCCTCAAGACACCTTTTCGTTTCCGTATCGACCGGTATGCGGCTTTCTCCGCCAGTCGCCGCAGCGCGTCTGCGCGATTGTATCTCGATAAGCTTGCGGATGGTTGCCTTGCCGTCACCGACAATGCGTGGCGGACGACGAACCGCAGCGGCAACGAGCTGGTAGTCGATAACCACCAGCCGAAGGTCCTCACCTTCAAAACACGCCTCCAGCAGCACGCGGTCGCACACGGTTCGCGCCTGTTTGATTGCCGTTCGCAGGTCTTTCATGGTCGATATGCCGACGGAAATTCCTCTTCCCTGTTCGCCCCGGGCTGGTTTCACCACCAGCTTGCTGTGACGTTTTAGAAAAGCTTCCAGCGCATCATCGTCCGCTTCGGCGGCAATCTGCTCCGGCACTATCAGACCAGCCTTCTCGACGACGCGCCGCGTCACAGCCTTGTCGTCGCAGATTGACATCGCTACACCCGATGTCATTTCAGACAAGCTCTCACGGCAATGGACGGAACGCCCGCCATAGGAGAGGCGGAAAAAGCCGCCTTCAGCATCGGTTATTTCAACCTGAATACCACGACGCACTGCTTCATCCACGATTATGCGAGCATAGGGATTGAGCGCATCGAAGGTTTCGAGATGTGAGGCGAAAAATTTCTCGTTGATTGCGTTCTTACGCTTTATCGCGAAGAGCGGAACGCGACGAAACTTCAGCTTTTCATAGAGCCTTATGGCATTCTCATTATCGTGCAGAACCGAGAGATCGATATGGCTCAAGCCGCGAGCCTGAAAATGCTCGGCAAGTTTTCGCACCAGTTTTTCACCAATACCCGGCTGCCGCGCTTGAGGATGAACTGCAAGACACCAAAGCGAAGCACTGCGATCAGGATCATCGAAAAGGCGCTGATGGTCGATGCCAGTTACGGTGCCAACAATTTCGCCGGTAGCATCGTCCTGAGCCACAAAATAGGTAACAGCACGGTTGTCTCGCTCCGATGAAAAAAAGTCGGGACGTAGCTGAACCATGCCACAGGCCGCGTAAACAGCGTTGATGCCTTCCGCGTCCACTTCGGAGACTGCGCGACGTATGGTGATGCCACGTATCCGTCGCCCGCCCGGTCGATAGGTCGCAAGTTCAATCCGGTATGTATGCGACGGATCGAGAAATATCTCATGTGGTGCGAGTGACAGCAGTACGTGAGGATCGCTGACGTAAAAGACGATATCGCGGCTCGCTGGCGCTTCCCCCCGCAATGCTTCCACTATGGCTTCATTGGTCTCGAAGGTCTGCGCGAAGAGTAGTCGGCCCCAGCCGCAATCGACAACCACATCCTGCTTGCGATCTTCGCTTCCCGCCTTGTCATGGCCGTGCGCATGTTCCTGATAAAAGCCTGCGCTTTCAGGTGTACGCAAGCGCGTAAGACGGTGCGAAAAGGCTTTGCGACCTTTCGCTTTCTGCCGGGTCATATCCACCTCACCGGTTTTCCGCATTTCATGCCTCCTGCGTTTGCAGCCACATTTCAAGGAGGCCGGCCTGCCAAAGCTCAGAACCGCGCAACGGCGTTATGTGTTCGGACGGTTTTGCAAACAGGCGTTCAAGATAATCGCGCTGGAAAAGCCCGCGCTCCCTCGCCTTTTGTGAAGAGAGGGCGTCTCGCAACATATCGAGATAAGGGCCATCGATATATTTGAGCTGCGGAACCGGGAAATATCCCTTCTTGCGATCAATCACTTCGCTTGGAACGACCTTTCTCGCCACATCCTTTAGGATACCCTTGCCGCCGTCACGCAGTTTTTCCTCCGGCGGAATGCGGGCGGCAAGCTCGACCAATTCATGATCCAGAAATGGCACCCGCGCTTCAAGCCCCCAAGCCATCGTCATGTTGTCCACGCGCTTGACCGGGTCGTCCACGAGCATCACATTCGTATCGAGCCGCAGCGCACGGTCGACAGGCGTATCCGCTCCATCCTGCAGCAGATGTTCTTCCAGAAGGTCCTGACTGTAATCACGTTCCGGCATCCATTCCGGCGATAGCTGCGTGGCGAGAACGTCATGCGAGCGGTCACGGAACCCTTTGGCATAGTCGCTGACGACATCGTTGGAATCGACTAGCGGTGGATACCAGTGATAGCCGCCGAAAACTTCATCTGCCCCCTGTCCCGACTGGACAACCTTGATATGCTTCGAAACCTCCTTGGAAAGGAGGTAGAAGCCGACATTATCATAGGACACCATTGGTTCGGACATTGCCGCGATCGTTCCCGGCAAGGCGTCCATGAGGTCTGCCGAGGGCACAAAGATCTTATGATGTTCGGTGCCGAAATGCTCGGCAATCAGATCGGAATAGACAAATTCGTCGCCTTTTTCCCCGTTTGCTTCCTCAAAGCCAACTGAAAAACTCATCAGTCCCGATTGACCGGCCTCAGCAAGCAGACCGACGATCAGGCTGGAATCCACCCCGCCGGATAAAAGCACGCCGACCGGCACGTCGGAAATCATCCGGCGCTTGACTGCGACACGCAGCATAGCGAGCAATTGCTCCTGCCATTCCTCGCGGCTCAACGCGCCGTCGCCGGGCAGTCGGCGATAAGGCGCCTGCCAATAGATGCGGTCAGCGAAACGCCCATTCGGTTCATAGACACGGATCGTCGCCGGGGGGAGCTTTCGAACACCATTATAGATCGTGCGCGGTGGCGGCACGACGGCATGAAAACTCATGTAATTGTGCAAGGCCGCGCGGTCTATCGAGGTGTCGATGCCGCCTGCCTTAACCAGAGCAGGCAAGGAAGAGGCGAACCGCAAGGCACCCTCCGCCTCAGCAATATAGAGCGGCTTGATGCCGAACCGATCACGCGCGAGGATAACCCTGCCGGTATCACGTTCGTGAATGGCGAAAGCAAACATGCCAAGAAAACGCGTTACACAGCTTTCGCCCCATGCATGCCATGCCTTGAGAATGACTTCTGTGTCACCGTCGGAGAAGAACTTGTAGCCCTTCTGTTCCAGCTCTGTGCGCAATTCGCGGAAATTATAGATGCAGCCATTGAACACAAGCGTCAAACCGAGGTCGGCGTCGATCATCGGTTGCTGCGATTTTTCGGAAAGATCAAGGATTCTCAATCTTCGATGCCCGAAGCCGATATTGCCCCGGATCACAATCCCGGATGCATCGGGCCCGCGAGGACTGAGTACATCCGCCATTTTCGAGACTGCCGAAACTGACGGCGAACCACCGTCAAACCTGACTTCTCCGCAAATACCACACATAAAAAGGGTCGAAGCCTCCATTGTCATTCATAAACAAATGAGGCCGTCGCATCTGTTAAGGCGGCGGCCTGCATAATTGCAAATGCGGGAGCGCCGGGATTGTTCCCAACCTTTTCGTTTCCGCTATGTGGCTTTCCCGACTAAATTCGCCTTGGAAAGCATATAGTTTTCAGCGGAAACCATATGCTCAAACGTTATACGGCGCGCATCCTCGCTGCGATTTTCGACAAGCGCTGCAAGCAATCGGTGCTGGAAGATAAGTCCTTCTTCGCGCGAAGCCGGTGTCGGATCAGCATAGATCGCGCGCGCTATTGGCAGGCTTCGCAACAGATTGTGGGTCAATCCGCAGATAAAGCCCAACAGACGGTCCGGACAAAGCTGTGCCAGCAAGGAATGGAAATCCAGTTCCGCAATGCGCTGGCGATATTGATCATCAAGATCGACCGGCGGGCGATCGTAGACCCGCATCGCATTTTCCAGCCGAGCAATGTCGTCACCAGTCAATCTGCCGGACAAGAGAGCGGCAACCTCCGGTTCGAGAAGCTTACGGATAGCGTAAACTTCGGCAAGGCTCGGCTGATCGAAAAAGAAATAGCTTCCGAGCATTTCCATTGCGTGCTGGGCGGAAGGTTCGGCCACAAAAGCCCCGCCGCCGGGACCGCTGCGCGTAAAAATCAGACCCTGCGTCTCCAGCGCCTTCATCGCTTCGCGCACAGTGCCCTTGGCGGCCTTGAACTGGTCAATCAGTTCCTTTTCCTGTGGCAGTCGATCTCCCGGCCTCAATGCATCGGAACGGATAACATCCTTGATACGGTCAGCAATCTCTTCCGGTCGCCGACGGATCTTTGCCGCCCTCGCGCGCGATTGCGGTTCGTGATCGGAATTCCGGGCCATTCTGACCATATCTTGCTACTCTCTCCTTATGCGCGGCGCGCTTTCCACGAGTTGTCGTGTATAGGCATGTTCAGGTCTGGCAAAAAGAGCGCTTGCGGTTGCTTCCTCAACGATTTCCCCGAAATACATAACCGCAACCCTGTCGGAGATGGCTTCCACCACGGCAAGATCATGACTGATGAAGAGATAGGAGAGACCAAACTCTTTCTTCAGTTGATCCAGAAGCAGAAGAACCTGTGCCTGAACTGAGACATCAAGCGCGCTAACCGGTTCATCGAGCACGACGATTTCCGCTTCAGCGGCCAGCGTGCGCGCAATGGCGATACGTTGCGCCTGCCCGCCGGAGAATTCGTGCGGATAGCGTTCCAGCGTATCCTTGGGCATCTGAACGGCGTCCAGCAACTGGATCATGCGTTGCTGGCACTGAGCTGAATCCAGCCCGCCCAGAAGCTTCAGTGGTGTTTCCAGTATCTGCCGGATCGTCTTTCTGGGGTTGAGTGAAGCGACAGGGTCCTGAAACACATATTGTATGACCTTGCCGAATGCCCGAGCACCGGAATTTCGCAGTTCATGCGCGTCGCGTCCAGCAATCGTCATCGTACCGCCCGTCGGCTCTGTCAGCCCGACGAGCATTCTGGCGAGCGTGCTTTTGCCCGATCCGCTTTCACCGACAATCGCCAGTGTCTCACCGCTTTTAAGATCGAACGAAACATTTTTAACCGCCTCGACCTTGTGACGCTCTTTACCCAGAAGTGTTCGTCCGCCACCGAAGGTTTTGGTGAGATCGCGAACGCTGATCGCATTTCCGCTCATCCTGCCACCCTCCCGTTTTCGCGCTTGAAGAGACCAGCCACACGTTCCAGAAAGTCGGCGCCCTGCCCAAGTTCGGGAACGCAGGCTATCAAGCGTTTCGTATAGCTGTGCTGTGGATTGGAAAGAACTTCCGATGTCGTGCCCGTCTCGACAATCTCGCCGTCTTTCATCACTGCCACGCGGTCGCATATCTCCGAAACCACTCCAAAATCATGGGTGATAAACAGGAGAGCCATGCCGCGCTCGCGCTGGAGATCGCGTAGCAGCTCGAGAATGTGCGCCTGCACCGTAACATCGAGCGGCGTGGTCGGCTCGTCCGCAATGATGATGTCTGGATCATTGGCCAGAGCCATGGCAATGCCGACACGCTGACGCTGGCCACCTGAAAGCTGGTGCGGATAGTGATTGGCCCGTTCTGCTGCATCTGGAATGCCAACCTTGTCAAGAAGCACAATCGCCTGTTCCCGCCGCTCACTGGCTCCAATCCGCCGATGCGCTGCAATTGCTTCCTCGACCTGCCGACCGACCGGATACATAGGATGCAACGTTGTTAGTGGGTCCTGAAACACATAAGCAACTCTTGCGCCCCGTGCCGCCGTCAACTCGGTTTCAGACATTGAAAGAACGTCCCGGTCGCCCAGATAGATCGCGCCGTTGCGGATAAGTCCGGGCGGGGACGCCACGAGGCCCATTACTGACAGGGCGGTCACGCTTTTGCCCGATCCGCTCTCCCCGATCAGGCCGAGACATTCGCCGCGTTCAAGTTCCAGTGAAACATTGCGGACAGCGGGGGTGAAATGCCCACCATTGACGAAGCCCGTTTCGAGACCGGCAATAGAAAGAGCTTTTTCGCTATCCTTGATCACGGGCGATGACCGGTCCTTGGCAATATCGGTTATCGCGCCTGGCCGCCCCAGCGCACCTGACCGCAATCGCGGATCGAGAACATCGCGCACCCCATCTCCCAATACGTTGAGACTGATGACCAGCAGGAAGATCATCAATCCCGGCACGATGGAGACATGCGGGGCATTGAACAGTTGCGCGCGGCCCTCGCCGAGCATGGAGCCGAGATCGGCCTGCGGCGGCTGTGCGCCAAGACCAAGGAAGCTCAAGCCAGCCGTTTCAAGGATCATCCAGCCCGCCGTGGTCGACATGGTAATGACGATAACCGGCAGCACATTGGGCAGCACTTCGCTTAACAGGATCGAAACCGGACTTTTCCCGGAGAGCCGGGCAGCATCAATAAACTCACGATGCGCGAGACCAAGCGTAACCCCGCGAACATTACGCGCGAAGAACGGAATATTGACCACGGCGATCGCGTAAAGCGCATTCATCAGGCCCGGCCCGAGTACCGCCACGATAGCCAGCGCCAGCAGGATATAAGGAAATGCCATCAGCATATCGATGCCGCGCATCATCAAATTGTCGGTTCGTCCGCCCGCATAGCCGGCCACGAGACCGATCGCCGAGCCAACAATCGCTGCGATCAGCGTCGCTGCAAATCCTACCGCGACAGACACCCGCGTGCCCCATATGACACGACTCAATATATCGCGCCCGAGTTGATCCGTTCCAAGAAGATGTCCTTCGCTGAACACGGGTTTCAATCGCATTGCGGGAGAAGTCGCGTCAGGATTGGGAAGCGGGAGAACCGGGGCCAGCAGAATGACGAGGCAGATCAGGACCAGCATAAAAAAGCCGAAAGCCGCCAGTCGATTGCTCATCAGGAGCCGCCATGATGACATGCGGACCGCCGTTGGCGCGGCAGAAATTTCTGGAAGCGCGCTCATGAGCGTATCCTTGGATCGAGCATGGTCTGGATGACATCAGCGAGCAGATTGAAGAGGACATAACTCGCGGCAACCACAAGCACGCCACCCTGCACCAGCAAGATATCGCGGGTGGAAATGGCTTTCACCAGCATGGCGCCAATACCGGGCCACTGGAACACGGTTTCGATGTAGACGGCGCCGCCCAGCACAAATCCCGCCTGAATACCGATCACAGGAATGACGCTGACAAGTGCGGCGCGAAACGCATGACCGTATATCACACGACGTTCGTTGAGACCTTTGGCCCGGGCTGTTCGGATATAGTCCTGACGAAGCACTTCCAGCATCGCGCCGCGGGTCAGACGTGCGATCACGCCTGCCGCCACCACGGCCAGCGTCGTGGCAGGCAGGATCAGATGCCAGAGCAGATCCTTCAGGTCACCGCCGCCATAAACAGCATACATGCCGGACGCTGGCAGAATGCGCCAATGGACCGCGAAGAGATAGATCAGAAGCAACCCCAACCAGAATGAGGGAATGGAAATTCCGGCAAGCACGATGAAAGTGATCGCCCTGTCTGCCCAGCCGAACTGGCGCACTGCCGAAACGATACCCGCGAGCAGGCCGAAGACTGAACACAGTACCAGTGCTACGCCTGCAAGCACGAGTGTCGCCTGAAAGCGCTCCATAACCTCATCCAGCACCGGACGATTGAGCACGAAGGAACGCCCGAAATCCCCATGCAGGAGATTGCCCATCCAGATGAAATATTGTTGCAGCAACGGCTTGTCGAGACCGAGATCGCGATTGATCCGCTCGACATTTTCCGGCGTCGCATATGATCCGAGCAAGGCAGTCGCCGTATCACCGGGGATCATCGCCATGACGAGAAAAACGATGATCGAGAGCCCGAGCAACACAGGAACAACGGCGACAAGTCGCTTGAGGATATAGGCTGGCATGAATGCCCTCCCCGCTTATTGCTTGGTTACGTCTTTCAAATGCAGCAGGAAGGACGGCTGCAACTTGAACCCCTTGACGGCAGCGGTCGTGACTGCATTTTGCTTCCAGTTCGCCACGAACAGCCATGGTGCATCGTCATGGACAATGCTCTGCACTTCGCCATAAAGCTTGCCGCGCTCGGTTTGATCGGTCGATGACCGCGCCTTCTCCAGAAGCTCATCCACTTTGGGGTTGGAATAGTAACCGGAATTGAAGCCGCCCTTGTCCGGTAGTGCGTCGCTGCGAAGCGTCAGATAAGGCACCGTGTCCGGATCATTGGTCATCCATGCCATCTCGGCCATATCGGCCTTGCCCTCCAGCCCCGGATTGACCCGGCCAAGGAACGTGTTCCACTCATAGGTTTCAATCTTGACCTTGAAGCCCACAGCCTGAAGATCGGCCTGGATTGCGGCGCCCATCGTGATTGGATCAAGCATGCCCGAACCGCCTTCGGTCACATAGAACGTGATTTCAGGATTGCTTGCACCAGCTTCGGCAAGGAGCGCCTTGGCCTTTTCCGGATCATAAGGATAGGGTTCGGTTTTGTTCTCGACCCAGTTGAAGGCGGGTGGGATCGGCCCGGCAGCAACAGTTGCGGAACCCTGCAACACATTATCTACGAGGCCTTGCTTGTTAACCGCATAATTCGCCGCCTGACGCACTTTCTTATCCGCGAATGGACCGCTCTTCGCGTTCAGGATGGCAAACCAGACATGGGGGCCCGCCTGTTCGGCAACCGCAAAATTCGCGTCCTGTTTGAAGGTGGCAAGATTATCTGGCGGCACTTCCACCATGACATCCAGCCCGCCTGCCATCATCTCCGCGACGCGGGTATTGGCATCTGTGATCGGGCGAAACACAACCGCTTCCAATGCTGGCGCTGTGTCCCAATAGTCGGGATTACGCTCCACCACCACACGCTGGCCGGATTGCCATTCCGCGAACTTGAACGGACCGGTTCCTGATGGATGACGGCCAAATTCCTTACCGTATTTCTTGACCGCTTCCGGCGACACGATCAGGCCGGTCGGATAGGCCAGATTGGAAAGAAATGGAGCGAAAGTCTCCTTCAGCTTGAACTCGACAGTGTGTTCATCGAGCACATTGACTGCATCGATGGACGAGAAATTGAACGAAAGCGGAAATGGGCCAGTGTTATAGAACGGATGGTCTTCCTTTAGCATTCTGTCGAAGTTGAACTTGACCGCTTCGGCATTGAAATCCGAACCGTCATGGAACTTCACGCCTTGACGCAGCTTGAACGTATAGGTCTTGCCGTCGTCCGAAATCGTCCAGCTTTCCGCCAGTGCCGGTTCTACTTCCAGCGTTCCGTCCTTGTAGCGCACAAGGCCGTCATAAATATTGACGAGGATGCGGAAATCATTGGTAGCCGTGACTGTATGCGGATCGAGCGATTGCGGCTCTGCAATCTGCCCGACAATCAGCACATTGGGCGGCGTTTGGGCCAGCGCGACTGTGCCCGCCCCGGCGACCGAAAGCGCCATAGCAGTCAGGACGGCACGGAATAACCTTCTCATGGGGTTCCCCTTCATTTGTCAAATCCGTCAGACTCTAATTTATAGGCATAAATCAACGATCATCAATGAATTATCATAATTAATTTTTGCGAGACAAAAAAACGGGCCTGAGCCCGCTCGCGATTTCAGAAAGTTCAGAGCCTATTCTGCAGGCGTATCCTCGGGTTTCAAATCCTGCTCCGCCTTGGTCGATTTCTGATGCGTGAAACCCTTGAGGCCCTTGACGGTTTCCTCGGCATCGCGTTTGATCTCGACTTCGCTCATTGCATAATGAACTGCAAGTTTTGCAATGGAAGTCAGAGCGCTTAGATGAATGCGCTCATAACCATGCGAGGCATCAACACCGAAGGTCAGCAAAGCCGTGCGCACATCATGCCCCGCCTCAACCGCAGACGCAGCATCGGAACGGTAATAACGGAACACGTCCTTCTGGACCTGAATGTCATGCTCTCCGCAAAGCTCGTAAAGTTTCTTCGTCAGATGGTAATCGAACGGTCCGGTCTGGTCCGCCATGGCAAGCGTGACACCGAACTCCGATGAATTCTGGCCCGGCGCAGTCGTGCCATTATCGATGGCGACCAGCGAGGCAATATCCGGCACAACGACCGCAGAGGCACCCACTCCAACTTCCTCGCCGATGGTGAACAGCCAATAGCTGTCGACCGGCGTTTCCACATTGGCTCTCTGCATCGCTTCGAGGGCCGCAAGCATGATTGCAACGCCTGCCTTGTCATCAAGGTGACGCGAGACGATAAAGCCATTATCGATGAATTCGGGCGCGGGATCGACGGCAACTATGTCACCGACATCGATACCGAGCTGCAGCAGATCATCACGATTTCGGGCGAGCGCATCGACGCGGAGTTCGACATAAGGCCAGCCGACCGGCTGCGTATCGACTTCGTCATTGAATGTATGGCCGGAAGCTTTCAACGGCAGGATCGAACCGCGATAAATTCCTTTGAACGAGAAGATGGAAACGCGGGCACCTTCAGCGAAACGCGCTGACCAGTTACCGATGGAAACCAGTTCCAGCCGTCCGTTTTCCTTAAGATATTTTACCTGCGCGCCGAGTGTATCGACATGCGATACGATCCCGCGTGCCGGCCTCTCCGTAACACCTGCCCTGCGCGCGCGAATAGCCCCCCGGCGCGTCAGCATAACCTCAAGCCCCAGATGCTCCAGCTCGCGCGCAACATAACGCACGGCTTCGTCGGTAAACCCGGTCGGGCTCGGTATGGCGAGAAGCGCCTTGAGCCGTGTTACGAGATAGTCCTGATCGATTGTGATGGCGGTCTGCATCATTCATGTGTCGCAAAACAAGACCGCAACGTCAACGTCATCTCCAGAACAGAAAACTTCGGCACCGGTGTTACGCGGCGCCGAGATGCCATCAGAAACTCCAGTCTTCATCCTCAGTCGCGACCGCCTTGCCGATGACGTAAGAAGAGCCGGAACCGGAGAAAAAGTCGTGGTTTTCGTCTGCATTTGGCGAAAGCGCAGACAGGATCGCCGGATTGACCTTGCACGCTTCAGCCGGGAAGAGTGCCTCATAACCAAGGTTCATGAGGGCCTTGTTGGCGTTGTAATGCAGGAATTTCTTGACGTCTTCAGTCAGGCCAACGCCATCATATAGCGCTTCCGTGTAGCGAACCTCATTGTCGTAAAGTTCCAGAAGAAGCTCGAAGGCAAAATCCTTGATTGCCTGCTTCTGCTCTTCGTTCAAGCGTTCCAGTCCGCGCTGGAATTTGTAACCGATGTAATAGCCATGCACAGCCTCATCACGGATGATGAGCCGGATAAGATCGGCTGTATTCGTCAGCTTTGCCCGGCTCGACCAGTACATCGGCAGATAGAAGCCAGAATAGAACAAAAAGCTCTCCAGAAAAACGCTGGCGATCTTCTTTTTCAGCGGATCATCCGCGCGATACTGGTCCAGGATCAGTATGGACTTGCGCTGCAGGAATTCGTTTTCCTCGGACCAGCGATAGGCATCGTCAACATCCGGCGTCAGGCACAGCGTCGAGAAAATCGACGAATAGGATCGTGCATGAACCGCTTCCATGAAGGAGATATTGGACAGCACCGCTTCTTCATGCGGCGTCGCTGCATCATCCATCAGCTTCACGGCACCGACTGCGTTCTGGATCGTATCGAGAAGTGTGAGCCCGGTGAAAACGCGGATCGTCAGTTGCTTTTCCTGCTGTTTCAGCGTTTCCCACGACTGAATATCGTTCGAAAGCGGCACCTTTTCCGGCAACCAGAAATTACCGGTCAGACGGTTCCAGACCTCAAGGTCTTTCTCATCTTCGATCCGGTTCCAGTTGATCGCACGCACTGCGGCGGGTTTCGGGTTCTTGGTTTTCACTTGAATATTCATTGGTCATCACCAGTGGTCAGAGGGCGCAGGAAACGCAACCCTGCACTTCCGTGCCGGAGAGCGCCATCTGGCGCAGGCGAATGTAGTAGATGGTCTTGATGCCCTTCTTCCACGCGTAGATCTGTGCGCGGTTGATATCGCGTGTCGTTGCGGTATCGCGGAAGAACAATGTCAGAGACAGGCCCTGATCGACGTGCTGTGTTGCTGCCGCATAGGTGTCGATGATCTTCTCCGGCCCGATCTCATAGGCGTCCTGATAGTAATCGAGATTGTCATTGGTCATGAACGCTGCCGGATAGTAGACGCGACCGATCTTGCCCTCCTTGCGGATTTCAATCTTCGACACGATCGGATGAATCGATGACGTCGAATGATTGATGTAGGAAATCGAGCCTGTCGGCGGCACGGCCTGAAGGTTCTGGTTATAAAGCCCGCCCTCCATCACCGCATTTTTCAGATCGCGCCAGTCATCCTGCGTCGGAATCGCAATGCCAGCCTTTTCGAAAATTTCTCGAACCGTTTCCGTCGCCGGTTCCCAAAGCTGCTCGGTATATTTGGCGAAGTATTCACCCGTTGCATATTTGGATTTCTCGAAACCTTTAAAGGACTTGTTCGTTTCCACCGCAATCAGGTTCGATGCGCGGATCGCGTGATAGGTAACCGTATAAAAATAGATATTCGTGAAATCGACGCCTTCATCGGAACCGTAATAAATCCGCTCTCGGGCGAGATAACCATGCAGATTCATCTGGCCGAGACCGATGGCATGGCTTTCATCATTACCTCGAGCGACCGACGGCACGGAACCGATTTGGCTCATATCGGAAACTGCTGTCAGAGCACGGATGGAGGTTTCGATGGTCTTGCCGAAATCTGACGAGTCCATTGCCGATGCAATGTTGAGCGAACCCAGATTACACGAAATATCCTTGCCGAGATGATCATAGGAAAGGTCTTCACCAAAGATGCTCGCCTCACTCACCTGGAGGATTTCCGAACAGAGATTGCTCATGGTGATACGCCCGTCGATCGGATTGGCGCGGTTCACCGTGTCCTCGAACATGATATAGGGATAACCGGACTCGAACTGGATTTCCGCCAGCACCTGAAAGAACTCGCGTGCATTGATCTTCTTCTTGGCAATACGCGCATCATCGACCATTTCCCGATATTTTTCAGTGACCGAAATTTCGGTCAGTGGCACGCCGTAAACCCGCTCCACATCATAGGGCGAGAAGAGGTACATATCCTCGTTATTCTTTGCGAGTTCGAAGGTAATGTCTGGAATGACCACACCAAGCGACAAGGTTTTAATGCGGATTTTCTCGTCGGCGTTTTCGCGCTTCGTATCCAGAAAGCGCATGATATCCGGGTGATGCGCATGCAGATAGACAGCGCCCGCACCTTGTCGCGCGCCAAGCTGATTGGCGTAGGAAAAGGAATCCTCAAGAAGCTTCATCACCGGAATGATGCCGGATGACTGGTTCTGAATCTGCTTGATAGGCGCGCCCGCCTCACGAATATTGGTAAGGCTCAAGGCCACCCCGCCGCCCCGCTTCGACAATTGCAACGCCGAATTGATTGAGCGCCCGATGGACTCCATATTGTCTTCAACCCGCAGCAGAAAACAGGAAACGAGCTCGCCGCGCTGCTTCTTGCCTGCATTGAGGAAAGTCGGCGTCGCAGGTTGGTAGCGGCCTGCAATGATCTCCTCCATCAGATTGCGTGCCAGCTGTTCATTGCCGCGCGCCAGCGTCAGCGCTACCATGCAGACACGGTCTTCATAGCGCTCCAGATAGCGCTTTCCATCGAAGGTTTTCAGCGTATAGCTGGTGTAATATTTGAACGCGCCGAGAAAGGTCGGAAACCGGAATTTCTTCGCATAGGCTTCGTCGAAAAGATCGCGCACGAAATTGAAGGAATACTGATCCAGTACCTCTTGCTCGTAATAGCCTTCGGTCACCAGATAATCGATCTTTTCCCGCAAGTTATGGAAAAAGACCGTGTTCTGGTTCACGTGCTGGAGGAAATATTGGCGCGCAGCCTGCCGGTCGCGGTCAAGCTGGATTTTTCCCTCGTCATCGTAAAGGTTCAGCATCGCGTTGAGTGCGTGATAATCCAGCCCGTCCAAGGATTTTGACGGTTTACTGCTGTTGGAAGTTACAGCTTGAGGCGCATCCTGCGCCACTGGCTGTGCCTCGCGCTCTCGGATCAAGGTCGTGTCTGCCGTGTCCAAAATCGTTCCATCCCGTTCTTGACATTGCCAATGTCCTCATCGGTTCCCAGAAGCTCGAAGCGGTAGAGATAGGGAACCTGACATTTGGCGGAGATAATGTTGCCGGCGATACAGAAAGCCTCGCCGAAATTGCTGTTTCCCGCGGCAATCACGCCGCGGATGAAAGAGCGGTTGCTCTCATCGTTGAGAAAGCGGATCACAGGCTTGGGGACAGCGCCCTTGGAGCCGCCGCCGCCATATGTGGGCGTCACAAGCACGAATGGCTCGCGCACCTGCAATCCGCCTGAACCGCCCATCGGGATACGGTTCGACCGCATTCCAAGCCGCTCGACAAACCGGTGTGTATTTTCCGACCGGCTGGAGAAATAGACGATCAGGCTCATGTGACCATAGCCCTCAGGCGAGAGCGCTGATCATATCGGGCCGGAAGCCCGCCCAATGGGATTCACCTGCCACAACCACCGGCACCTGGCGATAACCCATGTCTTGAACGAGATGGAAAGCATCGGCATCGGCAGAGATATCGATGACTTCATATTCGATACCCTGGCGGTCGAGGGCGCGCGTGGTGGCCGTGCACTGGACGCAGGCGGGTTTGCTGTAAACGGTGACGTTCATTTTTTCCTCACTGGAGCATGTCTCCCAAAAGTGGGAACCGGTTTTGGGGTTAAGACATGCATAAAAACAAAGAGATAGAGTATTTCCAACGGTCCGGTTTAAACTGGAATACTCTCGATAGGAGACGCAAAGAGCCGTTCGCGCATCGCAAAATGCGCGTCGAAAGACATGAGATACGGGATCGGCCAGCCGCACGAACAAGCAGCCTGACCACACAAACTATGCCTCGAAGGGAGGATCGGAACCGAAACTGAATAAACTGGACATGGACTTCACCCCGAAGCTATGAACGGGAAGTTCGGGGCAGCAACCCGTAAGGCAACGATTTGCCACACAAGATTGCGCGCCAACCGGACACCCCGCCCGTGGACGTACTCGTTCAAGGCAGGTCTCCTGGCTCACGGATCAACATTCTGTCCGCCTTCCCAGCCAAAGCCAGTGACGTGATGGACAGAACTCTCCGCTTACAGTTGCGGGGGCAGCTCCGGCATTGCCGCATCCATCATGGATGAAACGCACCGGATTCCCGTCTTAGCTTTCGACCCAACGAATCGAAAGAACCTAGAACACTATATATAGTAGTCTAAGTTAAAAACTCGTCAACAGATAGTTGGCCGCAAAGCGTAGAATGAACGAAGCGTTCTTTACCCAACTGGCTTAATCGGCTTCGGTCTGAACTCCGGTTTGATGGCCTTGAGGGCCATGCGATCCACCATTGAGGGGACAATCAGTTTCAACCAGCGCCCGAATCGCATCTGGCGTGTCATCAACACTTCACGCTTGCGAGCCTGCACGCCTTCCAGCATCAGCCGCACAGCTTCCTCGACGGGCATCATGTCATCTTCGCGCACACCACTTGTTCCCAGCGCACCGCCGCTTGCGCTGTAACCCACCTTGCGAATGTCGGTTTTGACGACGCCCGGATAGACGATGGTAATGGATATACCGCTTGGTTCCAGTTCCGCGCGAAGCGCCTCGCAAAAACCCGAAAGAGCGAACTTCGTTCCGCTATAGGCAGTGCGCCCCGGCACACCGATCAATCCGGCAACAGAAGACAAAGCCACGATCCGTCCCTTGCTGGCGGCAAGATACGGAAGTGCTGCATGAATGGGCCAGACGCTGCCCCAGTAATTCAACTCCATCAGATCATGCATCCAGTTGAGATCATCTGGTTTGATCTCAGCAAAATTGGCGTGGGCCGACATGCCTGCATTCACAATCAAAGTGTCGATACGACCGAAAGCGGAAACGGTTTTATTGATAAGATCGATACAGGCTGTACGATCTTTCACATCGGTTGGTACCACGAGAACCGAACTGCCAAGTTGTCGCAACTCTGTGGCCAGATTTTCCAGCTTTTCAACATTGCGCGCAGCAAGCACCAGAGCAGCATTGGCACGGTCACGCTGGGCAATCTGCCGTGCAGTTTCGGCACCGATCCCATCCGATGCTCCCGTTATGATCGTCACGTCCATGCGAGGCCCTCCCTGCCTATCGATCAGACGACAGGTAAGGTACAGGCAGGCCGATCCATGCGTCTAGCACTTTAGACTTTGCGCGATGGAATGGCTGCTATAACGACGATTATGAATTTCGAGGCACCGAGACCGACAATCTTCCGTAGCGCCTCATGAAACAGGCTCGTCGCCAACACCGCAAGCGCAGCGAAAAGACCTGATGCAGCACGCCACATGCTCTATTTGCGGTCAAAGAAGGCTCAATGCAGGCGCTGTGCGATTAGGTGAGGTTGCCGGTCTTGACCATCAACCTTATGGGACCAGCGCCCTGTTGTCCAAGGACATCATCGGGATTTCGCAACGGACATTCGGAAAGCGAGAGACAACCGCAGCCGATGCAGCTCGTTATCTGGTCGCGAAGCTGCATCAGACTGTCAATACGTTCCTGAAGCATATCTTTCCAGGCTTCAGAAAACCGCCGCCAGTCTTCTACCGTTGGCACGTGATCGTGCGGAAGATCCGCCAAGGCCTCACGAATGATCACCAGAGGGATGCCCGCGCGCTGCGCGATCTTGATAATGGCGATGCGGCGCAGCACAGCGCGGTGATAGCGACGCTGGTTTCCTTCCGTACGCCAGCCTTCGATCAGGCCCTTGGTTTCATAGAAATGAACCGTGGAGACCGCCACACCGGCGCGCCGGGAAACATCACCGACCGCCAGGCTTTTCTTGAGACCAGACTGTTCCATATCGTCAAACTCAATCATGCAAACTGTGTAGGCTGCGGCCTCATGGCAATGCAAGATATCTCATAAATCCGTGTCATGTCTCAGTGCGCGATAATTGCGGCGCGCCCATAGCAATGGGCGTGAATGCAACGGCAAATCAGTGTCCGTTACCAGCCCGGCAAAAAGCGTGTGATCCGCCATTGGAACGCTGCCCGCCAATTCGCAATCGATGGCAGCCGAAGCGCCAAAGAGATGCGGCCTGCCAGACGGCCATTCCCCCCATACGCCGATGAGGAAGCGTTGCGCATGCTGTACCTTGCCTGCGAAGGCATCACCGATCATTTCCTGCCCTTCCGCGAGCATGGCAAGCGAGAAACCGCCATCCGCCATGATTGCTGTAGCCAGTGCACTGTCACTTTTCACCGAGACCAGAACCATCGGCGGTTCTGCTGAAAGTGATAAGACTGCGGTTACCGTGCGACCATGGGCCTCTCCTGCATCGCACGCTGTCACCACGGACACGGTGGATGCCATCCGCGACATCGCATCCGCGAACTCTCGTTTCGAAACAGCACCTATTGCGTCGCGATCTAAGTGCAGCACGTTTCTGTTCATCATCTTGCAAACCCTTCGGATTGAATACCTGTGTAGCGCCGGTCGGAAACACCCCGCAGCGTTTCCGACCGGCTATGGCCTTGCGGCGGGATACCCGCTCGGCCACATCGAACTGAAACGAGCACTACTCGGAATGCTGTTTCAGATAGGCAATCATGTTTTCGAGGTCTTTTTCCTTGGTCAGTCCGGCAAAAACCATCCAGGTGCCTTTGACCCTGGCCTGCGGTTTCCTGAGAAAGCTCTTCAGTTCATCCTCATTCCAGACAAGCCCCTCGGCGGCGGCCTTGCGCATCGCGTCCGAATAGGGATAGCCGGGATAGGATGCGGCTGTTCGGCCCACGACACCGTTCAATGACGGCCCACGCTTGCTCTTGTCAGCCTCGGCTGTGTGGCAGACGGAGCACCGCTTGAAGAGTTTTTCTCCCGCACTAGCGTCATCCTCCGCGCCAAAGGCAGCTGTTGAGACGAAGAGCGCAGCGGGAAATGCCAGGGGAACAAGAAGAAGCGACAAGCGCATGGGCGATACTCCAGATGATCGGCCATGCTTCTCTAGTTCCTCAACCTTGGTTGAGGTCAAGTGCAAATCCTGCTTGTTTCGTCACTTTTTAGAATCCTCATTTGATAAAATGTGCGGAAGTGTTCAGCACGGCCCCACCGAAGCGGTTGCGGCATCGTCATGGATCTCCGCGCAGGAGGTTCTCCGTCCATCCTGCATCCGGCGGAGACGCGAACGTGCTTTTCCATGGCGCGCTGTAGCGTCAGGCAGTGCCCGGCAAGCTGCATTAAATAAAACATTCACAAAGTTGTGTGGCTGGCGTCGAAGAACTGGTAAACATTTTCAACCACTTATGTTCGGGCATGTTTCGCTTGTCGGCTTTTAGGGCTTAGTTTCAGCGTCTTAGCCGAAGGGAGAAATTGACAGTCCGCCTTTCCATCCTGTATCGATCTTTAGGTTTTGAACATCGTTCAATATATTGAACAATCGAAAGGTTCTCCCAAGGCCTTCTTTCAAAGCCACCGGTGCATCGGCTGCATCGGAGAATTACGGATACGCTTCCTTCCCAAGACAGAAGCAGGTCCGGGATAAGCCCAGCGTTGTGTGCCGGTGAGGAAATGAGAGACCTCGGCGCTGGTGAATGTGATAAGGGTGGAATGATGACAACAGAGATCAAGCCATTTTCGTTCGACACCGTCGGTTCGATGCTCGTCGAATGGAGCGCTGCGAAGCGCCTCGGCGAAATCCTCGGCGAACGGTTTTCCGAACGCAATATTCTGATCGTGACGGACAAAGGCCTGCACAAGGCAGGCGTTCTCGACCATGCACTGGCTTCTTTGGAGAAAGCTGGTTTCGGTATCAGCGTTTTCGATGACGTGGTGGCCGATCCGCCGGAATCCGTGCTGTTTACCTGCGTCGAGCAAGCAAAGACCGCTGGTTGCGACATCGTGCTCGGTTTGGGTGGCGGTTCGTCCATGGATATCGCCAAGCTCGCAGCAGTGCTGCTTGTCTCCGAACAGGAACTTTCCGAACTGTATGGTATCGGCAAGGTGCAGGGCAGCCGTCTTCCGCTGATCCAAATCCCGACCACAGCTGGAACCGGATCTGAAGTCACGAACATCACCATTCTGACGACCGGTGAAACCACGAAGATGGGCGTCGTTGCCCGTCAGCTCTACGCCGATTTCGTTATTCTCGATGCAGAACTGACCTGTGGCCTGCCTGCCCTACATACAGCCGCAACCGGCATCGACGCCATGGTCCACGCAATCGAGGCCTATACAAGCCGGATCAAGAAGAACCCGCTGTCCGACGCATTTGCACGCGAAGCGCTGAAGCTTCTTTCGGCCAATCTGATCGCCGCTTGCGAAAACGGCAATGATCGTCATGCCCGTGAGGCCATGCTACTCGGCGCGAATTATGCCGGTCAGGCTTTCTCCAACTCGCCCGTCGGCGCTGTTCACGCGTTGGCTTATCCGCTCGGCGGTCACTACCATGTGCCGCATGGCCTTTCCAATGCGCTGATGCTGGGGCCTGTGCTGCGTTACAACATGGCGGGCGCTGCCACGCTTTACGCAGAACTCGCCGATCTGCTGCTGGAGAAATCCGAAGGCACGACGGAAGAGCGTTCTGCAGCATTCGTCACCTATATGGAAGGGCTGATGAACAAGTCCGGCGCACCGCGCCGCCTGCGTGATGTCGGCGTGACGGAAGAAAGCCTCGAAATGCTCGCGCGCGACGCAATGCTGCAAACACGGCTTCTGGGTAACAACCCGGTCGATGTAACCGAGGCCGACGCTCTGGCGCTTTATCGCGAAGCTTTCTGATCAAACATAACGACCTGACGGACCGGACACCGGAGAAGCGAGCTGACAGCTGCTTCTCCGCAGCTTGTCTCTGTGTCTTTGGAGAATAAATTGAGCACTGAACGTATCGACGGTCAGGAGCAGCCCTATTGGCCTGCCGGACCATTCAAAATTCGTCTGCCTTTCGTTCACTACAAATTCGAATGGCCCGATTATTTTCAAGGGCTGCTGATGTGCGCAGTGGATCTGTCGGCCATCCCGCTCATGACTGAACTTCTTGGGATGCCTTTCGAGGTCGCCCTTGCTGTGGTCGTGCTGAACGGCTTGTTCTATCTTGCGCATCATCTTCTGGGCGATCCCGTTGTTCCGGGCTGGATCACGCCTGCCATCCCGCTTCTGATGGCCTATTGCTCCACATTCCCCGAAGGTCCCGAACGCGTTCACGCTCTGGTCGCATTCCAAATGATGCTCGGCATATTCTCGATCTTTATCGGTGCGACGGGCATGGCGCATCGGGTGGTGCAGCTTATTCCCGCCGCCATCAAGGCGGGTATCATTGTCGGCGCCGGATTTGCCGCCGTGATATCGGTTTTCCAGCTGGGCGGACGTTTCGATACGTTCCCGTTCACGATCACCATTGCTGTTGGCCTCGGCTTCTACGTCATCTTCTCCCGCCATTTTGCGCGTATCAAGAACAGTAATCCGGTGCTTGCCATTGTCGGAAAGCTTGGTGTGTTCCCGATCATTCTGCTCGCTGTCGTTATCGCTCCCCTCTTCGGTGAAGCACAGTGGCCAAAGCTTGAATGGTCGATCACAAGTCCGGATTTCACCACGCTATGGCGCGAATATACGGTTTTCGGCCTCGGCTTGCCGCCGCTTTCGATGTTCCTCAGCGCAATCCCGACAATGCTTGCGGCCTATATCGTCGTGTTCGGCGATGTCCTGCAAAGCCGCGCCATTCTGAAGGAAGCCGATGAAGCGCGTCCTGATGAAAAAGTGGACTACAACCCCGACCGGGCCCATCTCATCTTTGGCGGACGCAATGCTGCAATGAGTGTTCTTGGACCGGATGTATGCATGTGCGGCCCGCTCTGGTCGGCTATGCACGTCGTCATCACCGAGCGTTTTTCGCAAGGAAAGAAGGCCATGCATTCGATCTTTGGTGGCGCAGGCTCATTTCGCTGGGGCACCAATACCGGCTTGTTTCTGATGCCGATCGTCACTCTGGTGCAGCCGATCCTTGGCGTCGCACTCGCCCTCACCTTGCTTATTCAGGGATATGTTTCGGTTCGCGTCGGCATTCTCGAAGCACGTTCCCAACGCGATCTTGGCATTGCCGGTGTGGTCGGTGCGGTTCTTGCCACTCGCGGTGCAGCCTGGGCTTTTGCGACCGGTGTCGTCCTCTGCCTTTTGATATATGGCCGTGACTTCTTCCGTGGTGAAGTAGACAACACTTTTACCAAAGACAACTGACCGATAGCCCTCCCGGTCCCACCGGGAGGGCTTCTGGTTTTTATCCACTCACGACTTCAGGCAACGGTCGATCCACTGTCATCGCATGATCGAGAACCCGTTGCAGATTGGCGGCGTGACGGAAACTCGGTTCCAGTTCCGTACCATCGGCCACAGCACGCGCAAAACGCTGGTAGTTCGTCTCTACCGTTCCCGCATCGATGTCCCGCCAGACTGGCGTTTCAATGTCCTCGCCGATGGAACCACGCAGGCTTGAGCCTGTCGGTGCGTGGAGGATTTCCAGCGCACCCTTGTCGCCATGGATCCGCAGCCGCAGCTCGTTCAGGTGCCCCGTTGCCCAACGGCTGGCGTGAATGACACCCAGCGCGCCATTGGCGTATTCCGCCATCATGACGAAGCTGTCATTCGCATCGAGCACATACTCACCGATATGGTTATTATCCGCCTTTTCAAATGTCTTGAGACGTGCCGAGGCCCGCTCCACATCGCTGCCGATAGCATAGCTCGCAAAGTCGAGAATATGGATGCCGACATCGCCCAGAACACCGTTCGAACCGTGTCGGGTCGAAAGGCGCCAGAGCCATTTGCTTTCAGTTTTCCAGTCGCCCCATGTCTTCGAGACCAGCCAGCTTTGCAGATAGGACGCCTCGAAATGGCGCACCTGGCCGATCTCACCCGCCATCACCATTTCGCGCGCCTTTTGCAGGGGCGCGACATTGCGATAGGTCAGGTTGACCATGTTGATGACATTGGCCTGCTCGGCAGCATCCGCCATTTCAGCGGCTTTTTCGTAGCTTTCTGCAAGCGGTTTTTCGCAGAAGACATGCTTTCCCGCGCCCACCAGCGCAAGTGTGGTCGGATGATGAATGGCATCCGGCGTGACATTGGCAACGGCATCGAAGCGGCCCCACTCCAGCGCATCCTCAAGCCGCGTGAAGCGGTTGTGGATGTCGTGATTTTCAGAGAAGCCATCGACACGCTCCGCCGAAACGTCACATGCGGCAACCACCTCGACGCCCTCGATGGCCTTGAAGGCTTCGGCATGGTTTTTCGCCATGCCGCCTGTTCCCAGAATAAGAAGACGCATCATGCACCTCAACGATAACCGGCTTCGCCCGGCTTGTGCAGTTTAGGCCCACGCTCGACAATAGGCTCCGGCGCCTTGTCGACCGGAACATTCGGCGCGGTGTGAATGCCCGCCCATGCCGGTTGCGGATTGTAGGCCCATTTGACCGAGTTGCGCAGAACCGTCTGCACATTCGCATCATGATAGGTTGGGTAGGTTTCATGACCGGGGCGGAAGTAGAACACATTGCCCGCACCGCGCCGCCATGTCATGCCCGAGCGGAAGACTTCACCGCCCGCGAACCACGAGATGAAAACGGTTTCGAGCGGTTCCGGCACGGAAAACTGTTCACCGTACATTTCCTCGTTCTCAAGCACAAAGTTCTCGTCCAGTCCCTGTGTGATCGGATGGCCGCGATTGACCACCCAGAGCCGCTCGCGCTCGCCCGCTTCACGCCATTTGAGCGCACAGGGCGTTCCCATCAGACGCTTGAAGATTTTGGAGAAATGTCCGGAATGGAGTACGATAAGCCCCATCCCTTCGAAGACGCGTTTGGCCACGCGTTCCACAACCTCGTCACTGACGCCACCATGATCCTTGTGGCCCCACCAGACCAGCACGTCGGTCTTGGCGAGACGCTCTTCAGTCAAGCCGTGCTCTGGTTCCTGCAGGGTGGCAGTCGTCGCTTCGATGGCGCTATCCTCGCTCAGCGCCCTGGCGATAGTGTTGTGCATGCCGTCCGGATAAACCGAACGCACTGTTTCATTGATCTGCTCGTGAATGTTTTCACCCCAGACGATGGTAAGAATAGGCACGAGTATTCTCCTTACTGCGGGCATCACAGCCCATTTGTCTCATGTGTCATTAAGCTTGGGAGGTCAGCGTCAGACGGCGCGGCCCTTTTCATCGAAACGATGAATGTTTTCACCCATCGGGGAAACCGAAAGCGTCTCACCTGATTTACGCGCTGCCACGCCGCTTTCGCGGACCACCAGCGGTTCCTCCAGGCCGAGATCGATATAGACATAGGTATCGGAACCGAGAATTTCGGTATGGATTACCTGACCGGTCCAGTGACCATTTTCGTGTACGATAGCGAGATGTTCGGGACGCAAGCCCACTGTATGCGCGCCAAAAGGCTCACTATATCTGCCGGTCAGGAAATTCATCTTCGGTGATCCGATGAACCCGGCGACGAAAAGCGAATTTGGCTTTTCGTAAAGCTCGAGCGGCGTTCCGATCTGCTCCACGCGTCCGTCGCGCAGCACACAGATGCGGTCGGCCAGCGTCATCGCCTCCACCTGATCGTGCGTCACATAGATCATGGTGGTGTCTTCCATGCTCTGGTGGAGCTTGGCGATCTCAAGCCTTGTAGCCACACGTAGCGCCGCATCGAGGTTGGACAAGGGTTCATCGAAGAGGAATACTTTCGGATCGCGCACGATGGCACGACCAATCGCGACACGCTGCCGCTGCCCACCGGAAAGCTGGCGTGGCAGGCGCTCGAGATAAGGCGTCAGCTGCAGCATCTCCGCAGCCTTGTGAATGCGGCTCTTGCATTCATCCTTGCTCTTGCCCGCGAGTTGCATGCCGAAGGCCATGTTCTCGTAGACTGTCATATGCGGATAAAGCGCATAGGACTGGAACACCATGGCGATGCCGCGCTTCGAAGGTGCGAAGCTGTTGACCACCGTTCCGTCGATGGACAGATCACCCGATGAGATTTCCTCCAAGCCTGCAATGAGGCGCAATAGCGTGGACTTTCCGCAACCGGATGGACCGACGAAGACCATGAACTCGCCGGGCCGGATATCCATATCCACGCCCTTGATGACCTCGAAGTTACCGAAAGACTTGCGCACATCGCGCAACTGAAGTTCTGCCATGGTTGTACCTAACCCTTTACGCCGCCTGCCGTCAGACCGGACACGATCCGCCGCTGGAAGATGAGCACGAGGATGACGAGGGGAACCGTCACGATGACGGAAGCCGCCATGATGTTGCCCCAGGGGATTTCAAACTGACTGCTGCCGGACAGAAGCGCGATAGCCACAGGCACGGTGCGCTGGCTGCCCGAAGAGGTGAAGGTGAGCGCGAACAGGAACTCGTTCCATGCCGAGATGAAAGCGAGCAATCCGGTTGTCACCAGCGCCGGCCACATCAGTGGCATGAAAACACGCGTGATAATCACCCATGGCGATGCGCCATCCACGATGGCCGCTTCCTCAATCTCGATCGGCAGGTCACGCATGAAGGTGGTGAGGACCCAGACCGTAAACGGCAGCGTGAAGATCATATAGGAGAAGATCAGCGCCAGCGGCGTATTGAAGATGCCGAGGAAGCGGATCAGCTCGAACAGACCCGCCAGAACGGCGATCTGCGGAAACATGGACACCGAAAGAATGGTGAGAAGCAACAAGCCCCGTCCGCGAAAACTCACACGCGCCAGCGCATAGGCAGCTGTCACGGCCAGCAACAGCGAGATTGCCACTACAACGGTAGCCACCAGCAGTGAATTGCCAAGACTGCGTAGGAAGCTGCCCTGCGTGAGAACACCGGCATAATTGTCGAGCGAGAAACTGCTTGGCCAGTAATCGACCTGAAACAGCGCCGTCCCGGATTTGAGACTGGTGATGATCGCATAATAGAACGGGAACACCGCGATCAAAATGATGAGCGCCACCAGCAGATAGAAGCTGAGGGTTTTCACATAGTGCATCATGCTATTCCCCCCCTGCTGCCGACATTGACGCGTCCGAAGAACATGTAGAGCACGGTGATCGCCGCAATGATGAGGAACAGCATCGTCGATGCCGCCGCACCATAGGCGAATTTGTCGAAATCGAAGAGATTTTCGCGGGCGAAAACCGACATGGTCTTGGTCTGCGCGTTATTCGGCGTCAGCACATAGATCAGATCGAAGATGCGCAAGGCATCCAGCATACGGAAGATGATCGCCACCATCAGCGCTGGACGGATCAACGGCAGCGTTACCCGCCAGAACACCTTGACCGGATGCACGCCATCGATCTTGGCCGCTTCGTAAATGTCGGATGGCACCATTTGCAGACCGGCCAGAATAAGCAGCGCCATGAAGGGCGTCGTCTTCCAGACGTCGACAATCAGGATCGCAATCATCGCGGTGTCGGGATTGGCCGTCCAGGCGATCTTCTGGCTGATGAGGCCCAGATTGAGCAGGATATGATTGAGGATGCCGAACTGGTCGTTGAGCATCCAGCCCCACATCTTGGCTGAAACAATCGTCGGGATTGCCCACGGGATCAGGATTGCGGCGCGCACGAGCCCACGCCCCCGGAAATTCGCGTTCAGCACCAGAGCGACGATCAATCCAAAAATCGTTTCAAGGCTGACCGACAGAATAGTGAACCGGATCGTGTTCCAGACCGCACCCCACCAGGCGGGATCAGCCAGAAGACCGCGATAGACGGTACGCCCGCTCTTGAGCGTCACCCAGGACAGATAATTGTTAAAGCCAACGAATTCCGCCGTACCGAGGCTCGTCAGCGATGCATTGGTGAAACTGAAATAGATGGTCCGCAGCAGCGGCCAGCCCGCCACCAGCGCCAGCACGATCAGTGTTGGTGCGAGAAACACCCATGCCGACCGGATACGCTGCGCGCGCAGATCGGAGTGAACCCGGCTTTTTGTGGCCGAGCTCCCCGACATATCGAGAGAAGTCTCCGTCATGATCCCACTCTTGGTCCTGCTCAGAGAAACTGGAGCGTCCGGGCTGCCCTTTTCGGGGGCTTGGGAGGACAACCCGGACGCGGCTTGATCGGTCCCTACCAGCCGGAGCCTTCCAGCTCAGTCAGCTCGACCTCAAGCATTTCGAGATTCTCCGCAGCCGTACCGTTGCCCGAGAGCGTCTTGTGCACGGCAGTCCAGAATTTCGACGACACTTCGTTGTATTTCACCTTCGTCGCAGCGGACGGGCGCGGCACTGCATTCTGGAAGATCGGCTTCCAGTTGGCCATGAATGGCTGCGCTGCAATGATATCCTTGTCGTCGTAAAGCACTTCAATGGTTGGCAGGCGCGAAATCTGGACCGCCTGCACCTTCTGCACTTCCGGCGATGCCAGATATTTCACCAGCGCGATGGCAGCATCCTGCTTGGTGGAATATTTGGAAACGGCGAGATTCCAGCCGCCAAGCGTCGAGGATGGCGCGTCGCCCTCAGCACCGGCAGGCAATGGCGCAACGTCGAACTTGCCTTTCACGCCGCTATCGGCACTGTTGCCAAGCGCATAGGCGTAAGGCCAGTTGCGCATGAAGACGGCATTGCCGGTCTGCCAGACGCCACGCGATTCCTCTTCCTGATAGGCGAGTGCGCCCTGCGGCGATATCGAACCGATCCAGCCCTTGGCGCGATCGATCGCTGCCGCAGCCTTTTCATTGTTGATGGAAATCGTGCCGTCGGCTTCGACGATCTGGCCGCCACCCGACGACTTTACCCATTCGAGCGCATTACAGGTCAGGCCCTCATAGGCATTGCCCTGAAACACGAAACCCCAGAGATCGGACTTTCCCTCGGCCCGTTCCTTGTCCATGATTTCCTTGGCAGTCGCCGTCATCTCGTCCCAGGTCTTGGGAACCTGCTTGTTGTATTTTTCGAGGAGATCCTTGCGATAGAAAAGTGCCGGAGCGTCAGTATAGAATGGCAACGCAACCAGCTTTCCATTCACGGTCTGCGACGCGATAATGGACGGGAAATGCGCGCCCGTGACATCCTTGGTGGCTTCCGTCAGATCAACAAACTGTTCGGACAGCTGCGGCGCCCAGACTACATCCGTCTGGTAAACGTCGATATCGGCGTTACCGGCTGCAAGCCACAGACGATACTGGCTGAACTGCTCGCTGCTTGACGATGGCATCGAGACGATGTTGACCTTGTTGCCGGTATCCTTCTCGAACTTGACGATCTGCTCCTGCAGAAACTTGATGTTATTGCCCGTTGAATTGGCTGCGATGGAAATCTCCACCGCATGAGCGCTCACTGTCGCCATACCAAATGCCACGCAGGCCGCGAGCACACCCTGAAAAGCCTTCATTGTTCCCTCCTCCCATCCATTCTGTAAGCGGTTTGATAAAATCGAAAACGGTTTGGATGGCGAAAAGGTTGCAGAGGACCGCATTTCTGTCAAGCCGCAGATTCTGCACCATGCTTCACTTCATCCAACACCAACCATGAAACAGCGATATTTCAATATCTTACCGTTCCGTTTCATTGTTGATTGTCGGTCTGGAGCCTTAGCTTCCCAAACATCACAAAGCGAAAACTGAAACAAACTTGAAATCGGTTTGGTTTTCGTGCACCCTATATGTTGCAGCAGTTCAAAGAACTCAACCGACCAATTGTTAATCGCAAGGAAGCGGCTATAATCCGCTGCCTTGCCTGCCTGAATAATTCGAAAGCCAAATGAAGCTCCGTGAATTCGCCAAACATCTCGGCCTCTCAGCCACGACCGTCAGCCGGGCGTTGAGCGGCTATCCCGAAGTGGCGGAAAGCACGCGCAAGCGGGTCATGGACGAGGCTGTACGTCTCGGTTACCGGCCTAACGTCAACGCGGTCAGACTGGTTACCGGGCGTGCCGGTGCAATCGGCGTCGTGATGGGCCGCAACAGCGAGTTTCACTTCGCCGAGTTCATGCGCGGCATGGCAGAACGGCTCAGTCAGGATGAAGTCGATATTCTCGTCAGCCCGATTGCAAACAACGGCACCGACGACGAAGTGCAGCTTTGCCGACGTCTGGCCACCAGCCATCGCGTCGATGCCATCATCGTGACATCTCCAAAGCCCAATGATGAGCGCATCCGCATGCTGCACGAACTGGGCATGCCATTCCTCGTGCACGGACGGTCTGAAACCGATATTCCGCATGCATGGCTCGACATCGACAATGAAGGCGCAGTTTACCGTTCGACTGCCCATCTGCTCGACCTCGGCCACCGTCGGATTGCAATGATAAACGGTCGCTACGGCTTCACCTTTTCGCTTCATCGCGACGAAGGCTACCGGAACGCTCTCGAAAGCAGAGGCATCGCCTTCGATCCGGAACTTGTCGAGCACGGCGACTTCACGGACGAGATCGGTTATCGTCTCGCGCGCAAACTTCTGGAGCGCGATCCGCGCCCGACCGCGTTTGTTGCCGGCTCTATGATGACTGCGCTTGGCATATACCGGGCCGCGCGCTCTTTCGGCCTGACTATCGGCAAGGATATTTCCGTCATCGCCCATGACGATGTCATCTCGTTCCTGAGCGCCGACAATATGGTGCCGTCCCTGACCGCAACCCGCTCGTCGATGCGCGCTGCGGGAAAACGTTGCGCCGATCTCCTGATGGACATACTCGACGGACGCGCGGCAACTGACATCCATGAATTATGGCCGGTCGAACTGATCCTGCGAGAATCAGCAACCCGCGTGCCGGAATGGGCCTAGTAATATTCAAGATTTGACGCGATTTGTCAGATTCAGGCCGCTGGTGTAGATTTGTCGTGCAACGCGGAATTGGTTCAGCACGTAGAAATACGCATCCGAAACCAAGCCGCGTTGCATGCGGTTTATATCGGAGTAAAAATTGCGTAGTGAACAATCTATTCTTCAAATTTCAATAGCGGTTACTCTTCTGGTTGCTGGTTTCGGTGTCGTTTTCGGCCTGTTATCCGGCTCATTTTCTATCGTATTCGATGGTGTTTACATGCTGGCTGATGCTGCGATGAGCGGCTTAGCTCTCCTCGTCTCACGCCTCATCGCCCTTTCTGCCTTACCGGAACAGCCACGCGGAAAATTGCGCGATCGCTTCACAATGGGCTTCTGGCATCTCGAACCGATGGTGCTTGGCCTTAACGGTATGATGCTCACCGGCGTTGCGATCTACGCGCTCATCAACGCAGTCGGCAGCCTGATGGATGGCGGACGCGATCTCGAATTCAGCTACGCGATTTTCTATGCCGTCGTTGCCCTGATTGCCTGCCTCGGTATGGCACTCCTGGAAATGCGTGCAAACCGAACCCTAAAATCAGATTTCGTCGCACTTGATGCCAAAGCCTGGATCATGTCCGGCGGCATAACCGCGGCACTTCTGATCGCTTTTTCGGTCGGCTATGCCATTGAAGGAACAGAACTCGGCTGGCTGACGCCCTATATCGATCCGGCAGTTCTCGCGGTTGTTTGTCTTGTCATCATCCCCATGCCGGTCGGCACGATCAGACAGGCATTGGCTGACATATTTCTTGTTACGCCTATCGACCTTAAGCAGCATGTCGATGCGGTTGCGGAAGAGTTCGTCAAACGCAACGGCTTTCTGTCATACCGCGCTTATGTCGCCAAGGTCGGTCGCGGCAAGCAGATCGAACTCTATTTCATCGTTCCGCCCGATCTTCCGCCACGAAAGCTCGAGGAGTGGGATGCGTTACGCGACGAAATCGGTAATGCACTCGGCGGTGAGGGGCCGGACCGGTGGTTGACCATCGCGTTTACGACGGATGTGGAGTGGGCCGTCTGACCTGAATGGTTGTTACTCGTTCGTCAGCGACAACTGTCGGCGCAGCCGCATCGTGCGGCTGTCCCCCGGCTGACGAGGCAGCCGATTGAAAGCATTCAAATAATTGGTCTTGGTGCGCATGATGTGCGCCTCCAGTATTTCCCGCAATTCCTCGGGCTTGTCGGCATCGGCCAGCTCGATGATGGTGGCATGGTCGGCGAAGGATCGCGCAGGCTCGCCTTCGGCACCGATGGCAAGATGTGTCCGCAAGGCTGCGACGCGCCCCAGAATGCTGTCATAGGCACGGGCGAGATAGCGATTACCGCAGACGCGGAAAAAGGCCAGATGGAATTCGGTGTCGCAACGCCCGTAAGCGCGCAGATCGTCCTCATCTATTGCCGCACGCATAAGATCGTACTGCTTTTTCAATTGAGAGACGAGCTTCTTGCGATTGCCGATCAGCGCCAACCGCATGGCCTGATCTTCCAGCCCGACGCGGAAATCGCAAAGCTCGGCTATATCTTCCTGCGTCGGCGTGAAAACATAGGTGCCGGACTTCGGAACGATGTGAACCAGTTCCTGCATCTGCAGAATGTTGAGTGCCTCGCGCACCGGCGTGCGACTGACATCGAAAGCCGCAGCGAGCATGTCTTCGGAGAGGTTCTCTCCGAATTGAAACTCTGCATCGACAATGGCACCGCGAATACGTTCGGCGATGCTGCTTGCCAGCGACTTCTTGCTCTTGCCTCGAATCTCTCTCATGTCCGAATCTTACAGACGCCTTATTGCGACGTATAGAGCGGTTGAAACCGCATTCAAATTACACCCATCAACGATGACGGGCCCGACCGAAAACCGGACCCGTCAATCTGATTAGTCCCGTTTGGCTTTCAGGCTCATGCAGAGGAAGAAGCCAAGGATCGGGAAGATGGACAAAGCCAGCAGCGACAGCGAGAAGCTGTCAGTCGTGGATTTGACCCAGCCGACCAGATAGGGCCCTGTGAACCCGCCAAGCTGTGCAAAGCCATTGATGGCCGCAAGTCCACCAGCGGCAGCGGCGCCGGACAGGAATTGCGTCGGCAGCGTCCAGAACACGCCGAGATAGGACCACAGGAAGAACGCGCAGACCGACAGGAGCACGAGGCTCAGGATCGGCGACGGAGCCAGCGCGCTGGCGGCAAGAAAGACACCGCCGAACAGGCCGGCAATTGCCGTGTGGATCTTGCGCTCGCCGGTACGATCCGAACTGCGCGAAATCACGACAAGTCCGATCGCGGCAAACACGAACGGAATGGCCGAAATGAGCCCGGTCTGCGCTGCGGTATAATCGCCAAGGCTCTTTACGATCTGCGGCAACCACATGATCACGCCGTAAACAGCGATACCGTTGAACATATAAACCAGCGTCAGAAGCCAGACGCGGTAATCGCTGAACACTTCTTTGAGCGAGTGACGGGTATCGGCCTGCTTGCCTGTATTTTCCTTGGCAAGTTCGGCCATCAGCCATGCGCGTTCGTCGGCGGTCAGCCAACGCTTGTCCTTTTCCGGACTGTCGACCAGATAGAAGAAGGTCACGACACCGAGGATCACGGCGGGAAGCCCTTCAAGAATGAACATCGCCTGCCAGCCATGCAAACCGAAAAGCCCCTCGCCCGCATCCATCAGCCAGCCGGAGAACGGTGCGCCCACGACGATGGAAAGCACGGTTGCAGTCATGAACAGGGCCGTTGCGCGACCACGTTCCTTGGCCGGGAACCAGTAGGTCAGATAAAGCAGAACGCCCGGCGCAAAACCGGCTTCTGCCACGCCAAGCAGGAAGCGCAGAACATAGAACGAAACCGGGCCCTGCACGAAAGCCATGGCGCAGGACACGATCCCCCACGTGACCATGATGCGCGCAATCCAGACGCGCGAGCCGAGCTTGTGCAGCATCATGTTGCTCGGCACTTCGAACAGCATATAGCCAATGAAGAAAATACCCGCACCGATGCCAAACATATAGGGTGTCAGGCCGATATCATTGTTCATGTGAAGCGCGGCGTAGCCGATATTCACACGGTCGAGATAGTTGACGATAAAGCAGATAAAGCAGAACAGAACGATCCGCAGATTGAGCTTGCGAATGGTGCTGTCGCGCAGGTCGGGCGTTGCGCCGACCGCACTCAGAGTGGAATTGACCACGATGTCCTCCCAGGTCTCCGCTCACGTTCCAGCATGAGCGGCATGCAATAATCTTTGCGGGAGCTGTCACACGTTAATGCGCGCTCCCGTTCAGAGCTTCATCAGCGGAAATGGAACCGAGGCCAATCCGGCTCACTTCCAACAGATAGGCAATCCCGATCACGGACAGGCCACGAGCACTGATCCGGCCGTTATCGTCTCACTCCCACTGCAATGATTAGCGTGCAAACAACTACTTTACAAGTAGCATACAAAATCTTGTACCTTAGATTGACAGAAGTGTCCGCACGTGGCTTTTAAAGCCACTGTCGCCGAATGGTTGAGTCTGCAGATTCTCTTCGGTGACCTATGGGCGCGCAATAGCGTCCATCTTCGAGGAGGAAGATTTCATGACGACAAGTTCAACAGCGTTTCTAGCCGATTTTTTTGCAGACCGGGTGGTGCTTGTCACCGGCGGCGCATCGGGCATCGGCAAGGCCGTTGCTGAAAAGCTCATCGCGCTCAAGGCCAAGGTAGTGCTTTGGGATGTGAACGGCGCGCGCCTGCAGGAAATGGCGGACAAACATGGCGAGCAGGTTCTGACGGCCATTGTGGATGTCTCTGACAAGGCCGCAGTTGATCGCGCAGCGCATGATATCGCCGCCAAATGGGGTGGCATCGATCATCTCGTCAACAACGCAGGCATCATCGGTCAGCGCATGACCGTGAAGGAATTCGATGCGGACGAACTGGATCGGGTGCTGGCCGTCAATCTGAAAAGTGTATTCTACGTTTCCAGTGCTTTCCTCAACAATCCGGGCATCAAGCCGAGTAAATCGATTGTTGGCCTGTCTTCCATCGCCGGCCGTACCGGCGGCATGGTCGGCAATATCGCCTATGCGACGACTAAGGGAGCAATCGCTTCCTACACCTACGCACTCGCCAAGGAGCTTGCGCCGGAAATCCGCGTCAATGCACTGGCGCCCGGCGTGATCGACACTGAAATCCAGAAGGACGTCTTTGCCGATCCCGCCAGTATCGCGAAAATGGCCGACCTCATTCCGTTGAAGCGGCTTGGAACTGCCGACGAAGTTGCAGACGCAGCCATCTGGCTGCTGTCGCCGGGAGCGGCCTATATTACCGGTGTTGTGCTTGACGTTTCGGGCGGGCGATAAGGAGACAATGATGACGCAGGCAAAGACCCTGAAAAGCCTCATCGAAACCGGTCGCATCATTCAGGCGCCGGGCGCACCCGATCCGTTGACCGCTCGTCTCGTGCAGCAGGCAGGGTTTCCGGCCATTTACATGACCGGGTTCGGCGCGACGGCAAGCCGCCTCGGCACGCCCGATCTTGGTCTTCTCACACAGACCGAAATGACAACCCACGCGCGGGATATGACCCGCGTGGTGGATATTCCGGTCATCGCCGATGCCGATACTGGCTACGGCGGCCCGGCCAATATCGTTCGTACAGTGGAGGAATATATCCAGTCCGGTGTCGCCGCCATTCATCTGGAAGACCAGATGGCGCCGAAACGCTGTGGCCAGCTTGCCGGTATCCGGCTGATCCCCGCAGAAGAAAATGTGCGCCGCCTCAAATGCGCGATTGCGGCGCGCGCCGACAAGGACCTGCTCCTGATCGCCCGCACCGACGCCATGCCTGCGGCCGGTGCGGAAGAAGCCATCCGCCGCGCGAAAATGTATCAGGATACGGGTGTCGATCTTGTTTTCGTCGACGGCATCAAGACCATCGCGGAAGTCGAAGCTGTCGCCCGACACGTCGAAGGGCCGAAGGTCGTCAGCATTGTCGACGGCAACGAAACCGTGGCTCTGACGGCCGCCGACCTCGAACAGATGGGCTTCAACGTCATATTCTATGCACTTTCAACGCTTTTCTCGGCTGTGAAGGCAATGAGCGACACGCTGTCAGTCCTCAAGCGCGACGGTACGCCGAAGGCCCGCTCCGGCGATATGATCACCTATCAGCAATATTGCGACATCGTTGACCTGAAGAAATTTCAAGATCTCGATGAGGAATATGGGTGGTCATAATCGGGTCAGCTGAGGCAGGCGGCGACGCCTGCCTTTTCAGGCACTGAGCTTCTTCGCCTGAATGCGCGAAGACGCTCTTTCGACCGTGATTTCGTAATGGCCGCCCTGCGTTACCTCAGCGATACGGCTTGGACGAAACGCAACGGCATTGATACCGCCATCGTGGCGTAAACTGTTAAACAGAATTCCGAACTCGCCACTCTCGCGCATCTCCTCGCCGAACGTCTGTGACGCGGCGTAATCTGTCGGATCGTAGATGGCAGGCAATGCTGCCTGTTCGCCGCATATATCGATGAAATCCTCTTCCAGCTTCGCCGTATAGACCCGAAAGGTGCGAGCCAGACTGTCCTGCTGTATCGCAACGGTTTCGCGACGCATGTGGTGCGCAACCTCGACGACGGACGTGGTCAGGCGCGCCGCCGCATACCAGGCGCCAAGCTCAGGACCATTGAAGCGCATACCGCCCGGCGCTACATGCAGAAACGTCGCCATGACGATGCTGGAATTGGGTCTGCCGAACACCCACTCCTCATGGGGAAGGCGCTGCAATCGTTCACTGAGAAGACGGTCATTCGTCCAGCCAGCCAGTTCCATCACCGCTTCCAGATCGGCAGCAGTGGCAACCGTGTCAAAAAGACCAATCGGCGGGAAACGCGACGGGATCAGGCGATAGCTTGGCTGTGGCGCGGGATTGCGCTTCACGAGAACACCACGTCTTCATCGCGATAAGGTCGGAACTCGCGATCCAGTTCGTTCGGTTCCATATAAAGGCCGCCGCGCGCCGCATCCAGAAACCGGCGAGCTGTCAGCAAGCCATCCTGCAGACCGCTTGTTATCAGGCTCAACGGCGGATGACCGCCGAAGACACCGGACTGATTGGGCGTGTGCAGCCAGCGGATACCAGCTTTCCCATCTGGATAAAGTACGCCCAGCGCCTGATGAATGCCAAGCACGGCGGACAAGCGCATCAGCACATCCACATCCAGCGTGATATCGCGATGCTCGCGCACCGCCTTCACCCAGTTGTAATAGGTTGATCTGGAAGGCAGACCCAGCACCATCAGCCGTTGCTGCTCGTCCAGCCCCCACAGATCGGCAATGGTCAGAAATGTACGCAGGCCCGGCCCGCTCAATCGCTTGCGCGAATGAGGAGCAAAACGAGCCGCGTCGAGAACATCAGGCCCCTTGCCTATCATTGTCTTCAACACCGTATTGCTTCTGGCCATAATTGCCTCCGATCGTCCAGATCAGAATATAGTCCAAATTTGGACTTTTGCAACTCTACGGTGTTTCAAACGATGAGACAGGCTTTATTCGGCGGCGATAAGGGGCGTTTCGGCAGCCACATCCGGCATTGTATCGAAATGGACCGGACGCAGCGAGACATAGCCGTTGCGGATGTCCAGCACATGCGAATAGACGTTCTGGCCGTTTTCGAGCTGCGGCAGCTTGTCCTCATGCATGATGCTGATGACGATGGCTTGCGGGCAGCGCGTCTTCAGCGCCTCATGGAACCGCATCTTGGAAGCCGGATCGAGGGCACCGGTTGCCTCGTCGAGGAAGACAATCGACGGCTTGTGCAGGAGAATGCGCGCCAGCACGATCTTCTGCTTCTGGCCGCCGGAAAGAACCATATCCCAAGGCGTGCCATCGGCATCGGCGTCATTCATACGCTCGATGAATTCACCCAGCCCCGCCTCATGCAGGACGGCAGCAACAGCGAGATCGCTGAACAGGCTCTCATCGGCGGGCAGGCTGACAAGCTGCTTCAAGGAGACGGAGGGGAACTTGGCCTCCTGGGTCGCATAAAACGAGGTGGCATTCTGCGGATAAATGATATCGCCGGTACCATATGGCCACAGGCCGTTCAGCGCCTTTACGAAGGAAGTTTTGCCCGAACCGGATTCACCGCGCATATAGACCCAGTCGCCTGAACGAATATTGATCACGCCAGAGCGCAGGAACGGTGCTTCGCTATCCGGTCCCTGCATGAGGGTGAGATTGCGTACCGACAGGCCGAAACGCGGATGCTGTTCAGCAAAAGCGAAGCGATTGATACCGGAGCGGCTGTAGAAATCGGTCGGGTCCTGAACATTCTCGATAGCCTGCGCGAGGCCGATCACGCGGCCCGCATTGGCGCGCAGATTGGCAATCGCCGGCATCACCTGAATGAACCACGAGCAATCGTTGATCATTGCTGCGACGAGTTCCGCGCCCGTTACATAGTTCCGAAAACTGACGGAACCGCTCATATAGGGCAGAAGGCCCGGAATATAGGCAACGATACGGTTCGACAGAAAGCCATAGGCTTGCGAGAAGGCGAGATAGGCAGCATCGAAACGATTGAGCCGGTTCCAGGTGCCATCGACATCCTTGTAGAGACGGTCATTGACCGACCGTTGGACGGCCTCGCCGCCGGATGCCGAAATCTGGAAACTGCGACGCAGCAGCGTCGTCCACTCACCACGATAGGAACCTTCGGCCTTCTGGATGCCGAGATTGAGGCGCTCCAGACGCTTACCGATCTTGATCGCGACCAGCGTTCCGAGCGGGACGTAGATCACGATCGCAGCAAAGGCCAGAACGGCGCTGCCATAACTGCCGAGGAAATCCAGCCCCTCCACGTGGGTGGACATTTCGATCAGCTTCTGGCCGATGAAGAAAGCAGACAGGAACACACCGACAATGCCCATGACGAGGCCGATGGCCCCGCCGGTCATGCCCTTGATCGATTCCTGCAGACGCTGATCGATATTGTCGGGCTGATCCTTGCCCCTGCCCTGTTGCAGATGGAAATGTGTATGCTTGCCGTTCAAAAGCGCAGTGGAGAACTGGTCGTTCAGCCATTTGCGCCATTTACGGTGCAGCGTCGTGGACAGGAAATGGCGGGAACCGACCAGCATCACATCCTTTGCCAGCATCAGCAGAACAAGAATGCCCGCATTGGCGGCAATGGTCATGAGAGGATGCTGAACAGGCGCAGTGTTGACGTTAACAATGGAATTCATGAGCAGGCCCGAGGCCTCGGCCACCCATACGGTGGTCTTGCTCACAAAGGCCGTCATCAGGAAGATTGCGAAGGTGAGAACCCAGGCCTCCTTCCAGCGGTCGGAAACCCAATAGGCCCGCATCAGCCCCCAGAACGACGTCATGTCAGCCACGGCAGACCTCTCCCTTGCCTGCAAGGATTGCTGTCTGGTCTGCCGGTTTTTGCTCAATCCACACCTCGTTTTGACAACTGAGTGATAACGCTTTGTAACATATTGCAACAAACTGTGGTTAACGGAGTGTTAATAGTCAACACAAAAGCGGAGCACTAACCCGTGATCATAGGGGTTCGCATCAGCAACAAGCTGAAATCGTTGGGCTATCGGAAAGCTAATTATTTTGGATGAAGCGCACGTTTTACACCGGAAATTCGACGTTTCCGGGGATCATTGCCAATGATTCGAGCAAAAAGACCCTACTGAGCCGCGAGATAAGCCTGCAGACGCGGCACTACAAAATCGAGGAAGACACGGACCCGTTGCGGCAGTCGCGCACCGCCCAGAAACACGGCGTGTACTTCCTCTATGTCGTTTTCGACCGCCTCGGCCAGAACCTCTACCAATGCGCCAGACGCGAGGTCGTTCCGCGCGTGATAATCGCCGATACGAGCGAGCCCCAGCCCTGCGACCGCCATGCGCCGGACCGTCTCCCCATTATTGGCCAGCAGCGAACCGTAGACCGCGCGATCCACGATGCGACCGCTTTCCTTCAGCGGCCATACAGGTGCCGCACGGCGGAAATTGAAACCGATGCAATTGTGATCGATGAGATCATCTATGGTCAACGGCATCCCGCAGCGTTCCAGATAGGCGGGAGCCGCCACGATCTTGCGCCGAGCCGTGCCAAGCTTGCGCGCCATCATGCTGGAATTGGGCAAGGTGCCGATACGGAAAGCCACATCGGTGCGATCAAGATAAAGATCAACCAGCTCGTCCGACAGGGACAGGTCGATCACGATATTCGGATAGGCTGACAGAAATTCTGGCAACAAAGGCTCCAGCGCCAGCGTGCCCAATGCAACCGATGCATTGACGCGGACCGTACCGCCCGTGCTTGCAGAACCTTGCGAAAGTTCGCGTTCGACTTCCTCGAAATCGCGCAGCAGCCCCTGACTACGCTCATAATAAATCTGCCCCTCGGTCGTCAGCGACAGGCGGCGGGACGAGCGTTCCAAAAGCCGCACGCCGAGCCTTGCTTCGATACGGGATATGAGCTTGCTGATGGTCGAAGGGTTCATGCGCAGAAGACGGGCCGCTTCGGAGAAACTGCCTGTTTCCACCACCCGCAGAAAGACCTGCATTTCACCAACGCGATTATCCATCGCCCGCTCCATCTATGAAACCGTTTCACAGATAATGTGGATTCCGAGCGGATTTTCAAGCCCGCGCGATTATCCTATTTCTGCTTCACGAAATCAAACCTGACCGAAAGCTGCTTGGTACAGGATCAACAAAATGACGGCCCGAAGCATGAGCCTCCCAAGCTCGCGCTCTTCACGCGAAACGCCGAAGGCCAGTCAACAGGAGATAATATGAAAATCGTGAACGCACACGGCGCGGCCATACCCGCGCTCGGCTTCGGTGTTTTCCGCATGACGGATGCGGAAGTGGAAAACGTTGTTCCAGCAGCGCTGGAAGCTGGCTTCCGCCATTTCGACACGGCGCAGATCTACCAGAACGAGGCTGCTCTCGGGCGCGCACTGGAAAAGGCCGGCGCACGACGCGAGGACCTGTTCCTCACCACGAAAGTCTGGGTCGATAATTACAGTCCTGACAAATTCAGTACATCCGTCGACGAAAGCCTCGACAAGCTGAAAGTGGATCAGGTCGACCTTCTGCTTCTGCACTGGCCTGCCGACAAGGTGGCTATTGCCGACCAGATTGACATGCTGAACACAGTGCAAACGGCAGGCAAGACGCGCTTCATTGGCGTGAGCAATCAGAATGTCGCGCAAATGAAAGAGTCTATCCTTCGCAGTGCCGCGCCCATCGTCACCAACCAGATCGAGGTCCATCCCTATCTCGACCAGAATGCCGTAGCCGAGGCCGCAAAGGCAGCAGGCGTCGCTATCACCACCTATTACGGTATGGCTGATGGCGCAGTGCCGCGCGACCCCATCTTGCAGGCCATTGGCTCCCGATACGGCAAGACTGCAGCTCAGGTCGGTCTGCGCTGGCTGATTGAACACGGCTTCATCGCCCTTTCCAAGACGGCCAAGCCCGAGCGTGTCGCTGAAAATTTCGACATATTCGACTTTGAGCTCAGTGCTGAAGACATGACGGCGATTTCCAAACTCGCCCGCCCCGATGGACGACTGGTCAACCCCGAAGGTCTGGCTCCAGTCTGGGACAAATAACGGAGACTATGATGAGCACGATGACGTCTCACGACAGCGCGACGAAGACGGCCGGTTTCAACTGGCCGCTTCTGGCGCTTGCAATTGGTGCCTTCGGTATTGGCACCACTGAATTTGCACCTATGGGTCTGCTGCCGGTCATTGCCGACGGCGTTGACGTTTCCATCCCGACAGCCGGGCTTCTGGTCAGCGCCTATGCCATCGGCGTGATGGTCGGCGCACCGATCATGACGCTTGCCTTCGGGCGGTTCGGCAAACGCACGGCCCTGATGCTGCTGATGGGTATTTTCACGCTTGGCAACATCCTGTCGGCTCTCGCACCGGACTACTGGACGCTGCTTGCAGCACGCTTGGTAACAAGCCTCAATCACGGTGCATTTTTCGGCCTCGGTTCCATTGTTGCAGCCAGCGTCGTGCCTCCTGAAAAGCGGGCAAGCGCGGTTGCCACCATGTTCATGGGTCTGACAATTGCCAATATCGGCGGCGTCCCGGCTGCGACCTGGATCGGCCAGCAGATCGGCTGGCGCATGTCATTTGCCGGTACTGCTGTTCTGGGTCTGCTCGCCATCTCGGCGCTCTGGCTTTCACTGCCGCGCGGCGAGGCAGGCAAGATGCCCGACATCCGGCGCGAGCTTGGCGTCCTGATGCGCCCGACCGTGCTGATGTCGCTCGCAACAACCGTCATGGGTGCTGGCGCCATGTTCACGCTCTACACCTATGTAGCACCTGTACTGACCGACCTTACCGGCGCTTCGGAAGGCTTCGTGACGCTGGCGCTCATTCTTATCGGCGTGGGCTTCACTATCGGCAACGCGCTCGGCGGACGCCTCGCTGACTGGTCGCTCAATGGCGCGACACGGATATTTCTTGCAGCACTTGCCATCATCAGTCTGGCACTGCCGTTCCTGCTGGGAAGCCATATCGGCGCAGCAATCGGCCTGCTCGCCTGGGGTGCGGCGGCCTTCGCAATCGTTCCTCCAGTTCAGACCCGCGTGATGCAGGCTGCATCGGAAGCACCGGGGCTGGCATCGTCGATCAATATCGGTGCGTTCAACCTCGGCAATGCGGTGGGCGCGGCCCTTGGCGGCGGCGTCATCAGCGCAGGCTATGGCTATGCAGCCATTCCCGTCGCAGGCGGTCTTCTGGCAGCGGCAGGACTGTTGTTCACACTGTCCCGCCGCCCGAAAACAGCGCTGGCGCCATCGGCCTGCTAATCCAACGTTCTCCTGAAGCGCAAAAGCGCCAGCGACGCAAACAGGAACACGAAAAATATGAGGGCGTTCACCTCTCCGGCAATGTCGGAAAGGTGGGCGCCCTTAAGCATGACTGCGCGGACGATCCGCAGAAAATGCGTCAGCGGAAAAATTTCGCCCAACGCCTGCGCCCAATCGGGCATACCCCGAAACGGGAACATGAAGCCAGACAGCATCAGCGATGGCAGAAAGAAAAAGAAGGTAAGCTGCATGGCCTGCATCTGTGTGCGCGATGCCGTCGAGATCGTGTAGCCGAGCAGGACCAGCGACAGGACGAAGATCAGCACGCAGGTCAGGAGAAGTGCCAGCGATCCCACAAAGGGTACGCCGAACAGAAGCTTTGCCGCGACCAGCACGACCACAACCTGCACGCCGCCGACGACCAGAAATGGCAGAACCTTGCCCAGCATGATTTCGGCAGGTGTGGCGGGCATGGCAAGCAGGTTTTCCATCGTGCCGCGTTCGGTCTCACGGGTCAGTGCCATGGCCGTCATCATCACCATCGTCATTTGCAGAATGACACCCAGCAGACCGGGAACTATATTATATTGCGACACGCCTTCCGGGTTGTAACGCCGATGCACGACGACCTGTAGCTGGCTTCGCGCGGCTTCTGCGGCTTCGGCCTGCTTGCCCTGTTCACGCAGGAGCGCCTGACCTGCGACGGTTCCAAGCGTGGAAATGGCACCGCTTGCCACTGACGGATCGGTCGCGTCGGCCTCGATCAGAATTTGCGGCTGTTCGCCGGCATCGACACGCCTTGCGAAATCCGACGGGATTGTCACCACGAAGGAAACCGTGCCATCGGCAATCAACGCCTCGGCTTCTGCCGCACTTTGCACGACATGGTCGAAACGGTAATAGCCCGTGGTTTCCAGAGCGGAAATCATGGCGCGTGTATAATGATCCTGACTGGTCACAACCAATGCGCTCGGCAGGCTCTTCGGATCATTGTTGATGGCAAAGCCGAAAAGCAGCAACTGCATCAGCGGGACGACCAGCATCATGGCGAAGGTAATGCGGTCACGCCGCATCTGGATGAATTCCTTCACCAGCATTGCGCCAAGACGCTCGAACGAGAACCAGCCATTCATTGTTTGCTGCTCCCGGAATTTCTGCCCTTCGACATATTGTCCTGCGCATTGGCCATGAACTGGATGAACACATCCTCTAGGCTGGTTTCACCAGCCTCGACGGTAATTCCTTCACGATGCCTGATCTTTTCCAGAGCCGCCTCAAGCTTCACCCTGTCGGACCCCACGACATGGAGCGTCGCACCAAAAGGTGCAACCTGCTCGACACCCGGTTCGCCCTCCAGTTCGCGCGCCACTTCGCCGAGCCTCGGACCGTTGACGATGAAGGTTGTCAGCCCTGCCTTATCGATAACGTCCCGGACGGTTCCCGTCGCCAATAGCTTGCCGTAGGAAATATAGCTGATGCGGTGGCAGCGTTCGGCTTCATCCATGTAATGGGTCGAAACGAGCACAGTCAGCCCGCCATCGGCGAGACGATGTATCTCGTCCCAGAAGTCGCGCCGCGCCTTCGGATCAACCCCGGCAGTTGGTTCATCCAGCAGCAGAAGCTTTGGCTTGTGCATGATACAGGCTGCCAGTGCCAGCCGCTGTTTCCAGCCGCCGGAAAGCGTGCCCGCCAGCTGGTCTCCACGTGATGTCAGGCCCAGTTCCTCAAGTGTCCGTGCCACATGCTCCTTCACTGGCTTCAACCGGTAGAGACGCGCAACGAATTCAAGGTTCTCGGCAATTGTCAGGTCTTCATAGAATGAAAAGCGCTGCGTCATGTAGCCGACTTCACGCTTGATCTTCAGCCCTTCGGTACGAAGATCGAAACCAAGCACCTTGCCTTCACCCTCGTCGGGCGTCAGCAGCCCGCACATTATGCGGATGGTGGTCGTCTTGCCCGAACCGTTCGGCCCCAGAAAGCCGACAATCTCACCTTCGGCCACCGACATGCTCACATGATCAACGACCGTAGCGTCACCGAACCGCTTGACGAGACCTTTGACATCGATAGCGTTCGCCATTGCCGCCTCCGCCTATCGGGCAGCCAGATCGACATCCACGATCTGGCCGGGCTGCAAAGGCGATGCGGGATCGACAGGATGCGCCTCGACAAGATAGACAAGCTTCTGGCGCGTTTCGAGCGAGTAGATGACGGGCGGCGTGAATTCCGGATCGGGCGAAACATAGCTCACACGGGCTTGCAGGCCGGGCGCGCAACCATCGCAGCGCACAGACAACGTATCGCCCACCCGCACGGCCGAGAACTTGTCTTCCGGTATGTAGACCTTCAGCTTGATCGCACCATCGGGCAGCATGGTCAGCACCGGCGCAGACGGACCGGCAATATCGCCTGGATTGCGGATGACATCGGTGATCCGGCCCGGAGCGGGCGCTTCAATCGTTCGTTTTGTCAGATGCCAGCGCGCGGAATCAAGCTGCGCTTCGGCACTCTTGACGGCATTTTCCGCCGCCTTGATCTCTTCCGAGCGCGCGGGCAAGCGACCGACCGCCAGATTGGCTGTGGCCTGATTGATCGAGGCCTCAGCCACTTCAACCTTGGTGGCCGCGTCGTCAAGCTGCGCCTGTGTCATCACTCCGCGTTTCGTCAGGTCTTGCGTGCGCAAAAGCGTTCGCTGGGCATCGTCTGCCTGTGCTTTGGCCGTCCTGACCGCCGCTTCCAGAACTGCAATTTCATCGGGACGCTTGCCAACCTGCAAATCCGCCAGTTGCGCGCGTGCCTGCGCCAATGCTGCCTCGGCCTGCGCGACGGCAATCTTTGCGTCCGCGTCCTCCGTCATTGCTATGGGCTTGCCCGGCTCGACATGATCCCCACGCCTGACGGCAACGGACTGAACCTGCGCCACTTCCAGCGGCGCAAGCTGCACGAATTCCCCCTCAACGTAACCAACAGCAAGGGGCTGCGCGCTGCATGCGGCGAAAAGATAAGAGGCGAAAGGAACAATACAGAGAATACTCATGCTTTCACCTCGCCGTCTTTGATGGCGTCCTTCGCTGCGAGAATGGCCATCAAATTCTGGCGTGCGATTGCCGCGACAGCCGCCGCCTCTTCCGCGCCCATCGTGGACCAGCCCATGCGCCGTTTCACAGCTTCCCGGCCAATGCGGAAATAAACGATCTGCCCAAGCAGGGTGAAGATGAGAAGCCGTGTGGCCTCGCTCTCGGCAGGTTCGCCCGTCGCGACTTCCCAGATGGCGCAAAGCCTTTTGTGCGTCGGCTCGAAAACACCGGAATAGATGCGATCGAGTGCTGCGGTCGGATGCGCCAGTTCGCGCAAGAGAAACTGAACGATCTCGCCGGACTGTGGTTGCGCGACGATGAAATGCGTCATCCGCTCCAGCGCCAGACCGAGCTGCTGGCGGGCCGTTTCCTTCGTTTCGGCAGGTGCACTGATCACACCGTGATGTCCAAGCGCCTGCCCGGCTATGCCTTGTATCGTTTCGACAATATAGTCTGCCGCCGCCAGTCGCAGCCCTTCCTTGCCGCCGAAATGATACGCGATGGAACCGATATTCGCCTTGGCCAGACCGGCGATCTCACGCGTCGATGTGGCATCGAAACCCTTCGAGCCAAATAGTTGCAAGGCCGCGTGGATCAGCGCCGCTCGCGTCTGATCGACCGAAGGTGACGGAGGCTCTTGCCTTGTATGTTTCGCTTTGCTCATATCATGATTTAATCAATCGATTGATTAAATGTCAAGCACGACAAAAGCCAAAGCGCCAATCTTGGATCAGCACCTTGATTTCACTGAAAATTATAGACGTCGTTCAGCCCCGTCTTCCAACATGCCGCCCGACGGCGATCGGTGTCGGCATCTCACGGTGTGCATGAGAAAGCGCCTCCAATGCGGCCAGAATTCCGGCCTTCGCAGCGACCGCCTTGCCCGCTGTGCTATCGACATGCAGCAGCATCTGCTCGGCGCTGGCGATTTCCGTATCGCCCCGCCTCAGACTGTGAAAGACATGCGCGCGCTTCTCGTCAAAGGAGAGCAACTGCGTTTCCACATGTAGCGCATCGCCTATCTTGGCCTCGCCGCGATGCATGATATGGGTTTCGACCGTGTAGTAGCTGTGACCGGATTTCAGATAGGCTTCGTCCACACCGATATGTGCCAGAAACCTGTCCGTCGTCTGGCCGAATACATCGAGATAACGATGCTCGGTCATATGCCCGTTATAGTCGATCCACTCCGGGATCACGCGCGCATCCAGAAGACGCAACGGGCCGGAACCTGCCTTGGAAGAGCCCGCCCCATCGAGCCGTGCGGTATAGGCATTGAGAAGCGCGCCCGCACCCCAACCCTTGCCGTTTTGCTGATGCGCGAGAGCGCGAATGATCGCAACCAGATTTTCGTCACGAATCCGTTCCAGATCGTGGATTGAAAGCCCTTCATTCTGCTCGTCCGACTGATCCGCGATGCGGCTGATCAGGCTGCCATCAAGATCGGGCACATCTGTCAGCTTCGTCCATGGCCATTGTAGCGCAGGCCCGAACTGGGCGAGGAAGTGTCGCATACCTGCCGGACCGCCGGCAATGCGATAGGTCTGGAACAGCCCCATCTGTGCCCAGCGAAGGCCGAACGAATAGCGGATGATGTCGTCAATCTGCTCGACCGTGGCGATGCCGTCGCGCACGAGCCACAAGGCCTCTCGCCACAGCGCTTCCAGAAGCCTGTCGCCAACAAAAGCGTCAATCTCTTTTTCGAGCACGACCGGCTCCATTCCGGTCTGGCGGTAGAGAGCGGACGCACTTTCAATTGTCGATACGGAAGTCTTGCCTCCCGGCACGAGTTCCACCAGCGGCAACAGGTAAACGGGATTATAGGGATGCGCGATCAAGAGGCGCTCCGGATGCCGCAACCCAGCCTGCAACTTGCTTGGAAGAAAGCCGGAAGTGGACGACGCGATCAGCGCATCGTTTGCACCAGCGGCTTCAATCTCCGCGAGCACGGCAAGTTTAAGGTCAAGGCGTTCGGGAACGCTTTCCTGTATAAGCGCCGCGTCCGCAACCGCCTCTGCCAGCGAAGCGGAAAAGGACAGTTGCCCCTCCTGCGGAAGGCGCACGGTAGTCAACGCCGCCAGCGCCTTGCGTGCATTATCGAGAATGTGTTCGGTCGTCGCCTTTGCATCGGGCGACGGATCGTAAACGGCAACGTCGAAACCGTTCAGCAGAAAGCGTGCGGCCCAGCCGCTGCCGATGACACCGCTGCCGATGCAGGCAATCTTGGGAGGATGGCTGTTCATGGATATCACCAGCGCTTTGTAAGCTTGAGTTTTTCGCGGACTTCAGCAGGCGTCAGAACTTTCGTTCCCATATTAACGGCGATGGCTTTGGCCCGTTCGACCAGATCGCCATTCGACGCCAGAACGCCCTTGTCGAGCCAGATATTGTCTTCGAGACCCACACGGATATTGCCACCCGCCAGCACGGCAAGGGCCGCATAAGGCAACTGATTGCGGCCAATGGAAAACGCCGAGAAAATCCAGTTGTCCGGCAGGTTGTGGACGATGGAAACCAACGTCGCCAGATCGTCCGGCGCGCCCCAAGGAATACCCATGCACAGTTGCACCAGAACCGGGTCATCAAGCAGGCCCTGCTGTTGCAGCCATTGGGCGAGCGGCAGATGGCCGGTGTCGAAAATCTCGATCTCCGGACGCACGCCAAGCCGTTGTATCTGTCCGGCCATTTCCCTGAGCATGGCAGGCGTGTTGGTCATCACGTAATCGCCTTCGCCGAAATTCATCGTGCCGCAATCCAGCGTGCAGATTTCCGGCAAGAGTTCAGCGACATGAGCAAGCCGTTCCGTCGCGCCCGCCATATCGGTCTTGGCGGCATCGGGTGGCAGTGGAGCTTCTGGCGACCCAAAGACCAGATCACCGCCAACGCCTGCAGTCAGGTTCAGCACGATATCGACACCGGACGCCCGGATGTGGTCCACAACCTCGCGGAAAAGCTCCAGCTTGCGCGATGGTTCACCCGTTTCCGGATCGCGCACATGAATATGCGCAACGGCGGCACCTGCTTCCGCACTTTCAATGGCCGCATCCGCAATCTGGCGCGGCGTGATCGGCACCTTGTTTGAGCGGTGCGTGGTGGCTCCGGCACCGGTGACGGCAGCAGTGATGAATATTTCGCGGGCGGGCTTTAAAGGCATGATCGTTTCCCTCAATTTTCGCCGAGCTTGACAGGTCGCGAAATGCCGGGATTATCATTTTACGAAATCTATTTGGCGAAGAGCGAAACGCATGATCTTTGAACCCTCCGACGAAGAACTGAGCGTTACCCTGCTGGTCCTGCCGGATTGTTCGCTGATGTCGCTGGCCGCAACGCTGGACCCAATGCGCGGCGCCAACCGCGTGACGGGCCGCTCACTTTATCGCTGGCGGGTGGTGTCACCGGATGGCAGCGATCCCGTCACATCCAGTGGCCTCAAAGTTGCGGCTAATGGCCGTTTCGAGGTCGGCGCGCAGGACATTCTCATTATCGTCAGCGCCTTTCATGCGCTGGAACATGCGACGCCGAAGCTTCTCGCCATGCTGCGCCAGGCGGCCAAGCAATCGAAACTCGTCGTGGGTGTGGAAGCCGGATCATGGGTGCTGGCAAAGGCGGGATTGCTCAATGGACGCAAGGCAACGACGCACTGGGAAGACATGGAAGCATTCTCACAGCGCTTCCCGGAAGTCGAAATGCAATCGGATCGTTGGGTGCGGGATGGAGCTTTTCTGACAACCGGAGGCGCTGCACCGGCGCTCGACATGATGCTGGCGCTCATTCGCGCCCGCCACGGCTATTCCATCGCGCTGGATGTGGCGAGCCTCTATATTTACGATGAGGTGAAACAGGCTTCCGACGCACAGCCGCTGGTCTCTCTTGGCCGTTTGCTCAACCGCGAACCACGCTTGGCAGATGCCATAAAAATCATGGAAACCCATATCGACCGCCCGATCCCCGTGTCGAGCATCGCCCGAAGACTTGGGCTTTCCACACGCAGCCTTGAATTGCTGTTCGCCAATGTAATCGGGCAGTCACCGGGCAATTACTACCTGTCGCTTCGGCTGAAAGCAGCCCGGCGGCTGATCCTCGATACGCATCTTTCCATGGCGGACACAGCGGAACAGACCGGCTTTTCGTCGATCAGTTCACTGTCACGCGCCTTCAAACGGCATTTCGGTCAGTCGCCGAGCAAGCTGCGGCAGTAAAGGCACCCTTACTTAAAGGCCCAGCCCCGACTTCACCTCAGCAAGTGCTGGTTTGCCGTCGAAAGTGGTCACGCCGTCAAGCCACGCATCAAGCTGCGCCGGGTTCTCCTTGATCCATTTCGTGACGGCATCCTTGGCTTCCATGCCATCGTTCAGGATCATGTTCATCATCGTGCTTTCCATATCCGTGTTGAACTTCAGGTTCGACACAAAGCGCGAGACGTTGGGGCAGTCGGTTGCATAGCCCTTGCGGGTCAGTGTTTCGACGGTTGCCGCGCCATCATCCGGTCCGAACAGGTTTTCACCATTTTCCAGATAGGTGAGCTTGTAGCGAATGTTCATTGGATGCGGCGTCCAGGCAAAGAACACAACGGGCTCATCCTTGCGCACCGCATTTTGAACCTGCGAGAGCATGGCCTGCTCGCTCGATTCCGCGAGCTGGAAATCCTTCAGGCCGAATTTGTCCTGCTCGACCATCGATTGGATCGTGGCGTTTGCGCTGCTGCCAGCCTCGATGCCGTAAATCTTGCCGCCAAGCTGGTCCTTGAATTTTGCGATATCGGCATAATTCTTGATGCCAAGGTCCTTGCCCGTCGCAGCAAGACCGATCTTTGCGCCTTCGAGATTGACGCCAGCCTGCTCGATCTTCTTGCCTTCAAGATAGGGTTTGCGCGCTTCTTCCTGAAGCGGCATCCAGTTGCCGAGGAAAATATCGATCTGTCCATTTTCCAGCGACTGGAAGGTGACCGGCACGGAAAGGATGGTTGTCTGCGGCTCGTATCCGGCTTTTTCAAGCAGCAGAGAAGCGAGCGCCGTCGTTGCAGTAATGTCGGTCCAGCCGACATCGGAGAATTTGGGTGCCTTGCAGTTTGCGCCTTCAGCGGCATGCGCCTGCACGCTGGCAAGGCTGGCGACGCTTGCTGCAAGCAAAAGAAATAGGCGTTTCATTATCTTCTCCCCTTTGTTTTTATTGAGAACAACATGATAGGGGAAACAGGAAACGCCTGTTCGCAATATGCGCAATCATCTTTGCGTTTTGCGCAACCTTTGACCATTGATCGATCGGGCCGATTTCTGAAAGCTGCGCAAAACCGGGGCGAAATTTATTTCCCACCGCCATATTGCACGTCGCTGACATGCTCCATCCAGTCAACGACTTTGCCGTCGAGCTGTTCCTGAATGGCTATATGAGTCATGGCATTGCTCGCGGATGCCCCGTGCCAGTGTTTCTCGCCCGGCTCAAACCAGACCACATCGCCGGGCCGGATTTCTTCAATCGGTCCGCCTTCGCGTTGCACGAGGCCAAGCCCGGCGGTCACGATCAGGGTCTGGCCAAGCGGATGCGTGTGCCAGGCAGTGCGGGCGCCGGGCTCAAAGGTTACGGTCGCAGCCGCAGCACGCCGGGCATTATTGGGAGAAAACAGCGGATCGATACGGACATTGCCCGTAAACCAGTCGGCTGGACCTTTTCCCGAAGGATCGGTTCCGTTTCGCTTGATATCCATGAGGCGTTTCCTTTCCTGTTCACAACGCAACATAGATCAACTTCACGGACTGTTCAGCGCCTTTTGGCCGGGTTCCGCTGCAAAATCACGTTATGTCGTTTCGTAAGTTCTGTGTTGACCGCTTCGATTTCCTGCGCCTTGCGCGCATCGTCCCAGCCAAGCTCCCGCGCCAGAACATCGGCGATTGCAGCGAGATTGCCGGTCGTCAGCGCCCCGTCGATTGCAAGTGTGGTGCGCCGCAAAACGACGTCCGCCAGATGCACGACAAGCTCGTTGCGTGCGATCCATGCGATTTCCGTCGCGCTGACCGTGTCGGTTTCCGGCAGCATTGCAACCGTTGCCCCTGCCTCCTCGCGGAGGATCGGCAAGGCCGTGCTGCCATAGCGCTTCAACAGGGTCTCAACCCGTGCGGCGGACAACTTTGTTTCGGTGGCATATTTCGTCACCCAAGCTTTGCGGGCGCGATCATCGGACGGATAGTCCCTGCCACCGCCTATAGGGAGGTTGCGCGTTGAAACCTGCCGCGTCTTGTCGAACCGGCCCAGAACCTTGTCGGCCACTTCCTCGGCAAAGCCGCGGAATGTGGTCCACTTGCCGCCGACCAGCGAAATGACTGCGAATGGCCGTTCGTTATCCGGCTCGATGATGGGCGCCGAATGATCGCGACTGATCAAACCCGGTTCGGAAGCATTGGAAGCCGGAAGTGGACGAATGCCGCTATAAGTGTAGACAATCTGGCTGCGGTCGAATTTGAGCTTCGGCAGCAGCGAACGCAGGCTGTCGATGAAATAGTCGGTTTCATGATCGTCGCAACGCACATTGTCCGGATCGTCCGATGGAATATCGGTGGAACCTACCAGCGCCAGACCGTGATAGTCGTAGACGAGACAGATGCGCCCGTCATCCGCCTCGAAATAGATCATTCGTCCGTTGAGGCTCTTCACCAGTTCGGGGTGATCGACAAGAATATGCGAACCCTTGGTGCCACCGATCATCTTGGTCGGCTTGCCGAGTGCAGCATTGACCCGGTCGATCCACGGGCCAGCCGCGTTGATGACCAGCTTCGGCCTCACCGCGAATTTTACGCCATCCGGCCCTTCAAAGCCGATAAGGCCGTTCTCGGCGGAAACCAGCGTCGTGAAATTGGCGGCAGCGCTTTTCGGATTGGCGCGCAGCCCGTCGCTGACGAGTTCATAGACCAGACGTTCCGGCTGGCTGACCTTCGCATCATGATAGATGCCGCCCGCCACGATTGCGGGCGTGATATAGGGCATTTCCTTCGTCGCCGTCTCCTTCAACAGAAAACGGTGACGTGGCATGACGCGCTCGCGCGCACCAAAATAATCGTAAAGTGCCAGACCGATCTTGATCAGCACGGCGCCACGGCTGCGCGGCGCGGTCGTCGAGCCGAACAGGGTGCGCAGCGCCGCCGTAATACCCTTTGTCCATGAGAAGACAGGTATGAAAGTCGGCAGCGGCTCGACATTATGCGGCGCATTCTTCAGAAGCAGGTTGCGCTCGAGCGTGGACTGGGCCACAAGCCCGAACTCGCCGGTTTCCAGATATTTGAGACCACCATGGATAAGCCGCGACGGCGCAGCACTTGTGCCTGAACCAAAATCCGCCTTGTCGACAATGAGACAGCTAACGCCCTGCTCGCAAAGATCGCGATAAAGGCCTGCTCCGTTAACCCCCGCGCCAAGGATGAGCACATCCACGCCCTCGGTCTCGAGTTGTCCGATGCGGCTTTTCATTTCGGCATTGCCTGCGAAGTCATTCATCTTACTGTCTTTACGTCGCTGAGGCGCGGGACACGCCGTTTATTTCAATCCGTGAGCGCTTCGATCTTCGGCCAGACCGGCCCAAGCGCCGATGCGATCTCCTTGAAAAGCTGATAGCGCTTTTCATAAAGCGCGCTTCGGGCTGCATCCGGCTCATAGGTGCGGCCTATGGCGTCGAGATCGCGCGGGTCGCTGTAGACATTGGCAAAGACACCTGCGCCCTTGCCAGCGCAAAGGGCGGCACCCCAGGCAGCGGCCTCGTCCGTATCCGTGACGGTAACGGGCATGCCGAGAACATTGGCGAACATATGCGCGAAAGCCGGGCTGCGCGAAACGCCGCCAGTGAGGCGCGCGGCGGAGATTGCAAACCCGTCTTTCAGGTGATCGACATGGATACGATGATTGAAGGCAATGCCTTCCCAGATCGCGCGCAGCATGTCGCCCCGATCCTGCCAGCCACGCAGACCGAAAAACGCACCGCTCGCCATCGCTCCATAGGGCGAACCGAAGAGGTAGGGATGGAACATTGCCGTCGAAGGCTTTGCCAATGCCGCATCGATTTCCGGGCGCAGCATGTCGTGGATGGAACGTCCTGTTTCCTCTGCCTCGCGCCGTTCTGCCGGGCAGAGCTTATCGAGGAACCAGTCGTAATTGGCCGTCGATGCGGGCGAGATCGACATATTGTTCCATTCGCCCGGCGCAATGCCATTGCGGCAGAACCAGCTTTTATTGACACGCGGTTCGGAAGACAGCGTTTCGTTGATGGAATAGGTTCCGGCAACCACGGCAACGGTCCCGATGCCAAGCCCGCCGACGCCAAGCGCTGAAGCGGTGACATCGTGCAAGCCACCGACAACCGGTGTTCCGGCAACGAGGCCGGTGCGTTCCGCGCATGCGCCCGAGACGCTACCCACAATTTCATCGGAACGCGACATGGGTGGCAGCGCATCCCAAAGCGCATCCAGCCCGAAAAGGGCAAGCGCTTCTTTCGAATATTCCTGCGTGTTGACATCGGTGAAGGAGGTCGAGGCTTCAGTGCGATCCGTTCCCACATCGCCGGTCAGGCAAAAGCGCAGCCAGTCCTTGCAGGCAATCACATGCGCGATGCGGCGATAGCGTTCCGGCTCATTTTCCTTCACCCATGCCAGAATAGCCGATGGTGCCGATGCATGGGGAAGCTGGCCGGTGATGGTTATGGCCTGTTCTGCAACGGGACTATTGACCCAACACTCCGCAACATCGACGGCGCGGCTGTCGAGAGACAATATGCCTGCGCCAAGCGGACGGCGGTCCTTGTCGAGCATGTAGATGCCATCACCATGCGCTGTGGTGGCGATGGCCAGAATGTCCGAAGCAGGCCGCCCGCTTTTGGCTATAGCTTCGGCAATCGCATCCGCTGTTGCATTCCAGAATTCATCCATGTCGCGTTCGACATGGCGGGCGCGCGGAAAGGATTGCGCCACGCGACGGCGCGCAACGGCAAGGGTGGTTCCGTCAATATCGAACAATACGGCTTTGGTGACGGTCAGTCCGCTGTCGATTCCGAGCAGAGAAGGCATGTATCGTATTCCTGATAAATATGCGCGGGCTATTCTTGCTTGCCGCCTGTTCCGGCGCGGGCAACCACCACGTTGATGCCTTGCGCCTCCATGCGCTCGATATGCGCGAAAGGCGTATCTTCATCCACGATGACGACATCGAAGTCGCTGAGTGCCCCGAAATTGTGCAAAGCGCGGCGCTCGAATTTTGTGTGATCGGCCAGAAGAATGCGCTTGGCGGCGCAGTCCAGCATGGCACGCTTGGTTTCCACCATTTCCGGCGACTGATGGAACAGAAGGTCGTCGGTGATCGCTGCAATCGAAATGAAAGCCACATCGGCGCGAAGACGACGAATTTCGTGGATCGTCATGCCGCCGACGAATGCGTTGCACCAGTTATAGAGCTGACCGCCAAGGCCAAGCAGCGTCACATCCTTGATGTCACGCACCTCGTTCATCAGGATCAGCGAATTGGTGATGACGGTGAGCGGTCCCTTGCCCGGAAGATGCGGCACCATTTGCAGAACAGTGGTGGAATCGTCGAAGAAAATGGCCTGTCCCGGTTCAACGAACTGCATTGCAGCTTCGGCGATCAGTTTCTTTTCTTCCGACTGGCGGGTAACGCGATAAAGATCGCTTGCCTCGATCAGGCTTGTGGGCGCAGCCGACACGATGCCGCGCGACTTGCGAAACAGGCCACGGCTTACCAGTTCATCGACGTCGCGATGCGCTGTCATCAGGCTGATGCCGAACCGTTCGGTGAGGTCCTCGATACGCATCGAGCCTTCAGCCATTACAGTTTCCGCAATCTGCTGGCGCCGGACGAGCTGACGCGCATGCCGGCTGTCGTTCGGCACTTGCCCCGTTGTGAGGCCATTCGTCATCAGCTTGTCAATGCTTGCTTTGTTGCTCACTGCCATGCCTGTCACTTGTCCCCTTGCTTGCGCGTTTCGAAAGCCTCGAAATCGCCTGATAGGCTTCATATTGCGCGGTCTTCAGCCCCAAAATCCAGCGAGTGGTTGCATGGGACTTTCTTGCGGAGAGGGACTTCCAGAATGCGCATCCCGAAAGCTTTCTGCTGTCGGGATGCGTCTTTTCAAACCTTACTGTTCGAGAACGAACGGCGAGGTGTACTTGTCGACATTGTCCTTGGTGATCAGGATGCAGTCGAAGAGCTGCTTTTCATGATCCACACCAGTCTTGCCGGTCTTGATGAAGTTGTCGGCCTGCTTGACCGCAGCTTCCGAGAACACGGCAACCGGCTGCAGAACGGTGTACTGCAGTTCACCCGCCTTGATGGCTGCAACCGCATCCGGCGAACCGTCGAAACCACCAACCTTCACCTGATCCAGCTTGCCGGCCTTCTTCAGAGCAGCAATTGCGCCCAGAGCCATTTCGTCATTACCGGAGATAACGCCGATGATGTCCGGATTGGCCTGAAGCAGAGCCTGCATCTTGTCGTGACCCTGGGTACGGTCCCAGTTGGCGACGTCCTGACCGGCCTTCACCAGATCCGGATACTGCGACAGAACGGTTTCATAGCCGTTCGAGCGCGTTGCGGCGTTGTTGTCCGATGGCGAACCGAACAGCTCTACATACTTGCCCTTGTCGCCAACGCTTTCGACCCACTGGGTCGCACCGAGAGCGGCACCCTGTGCGTTGTTGGAAACGAGCTGTGCCTTGGCCAAACCTTCCTGGTTGATTTCCGCATTGACGAGGAAAACCGGGATGTTGGCGGCGATTGCACGCTTGACCGCGCCGACCGAACCGTCCGCATTGGCCGGATCGAGAATGATGGCAACCGACTTGTTGGTGATAGCCGTGTCGATCAGGTTGCTTTCGGTGTTGGTGTCGCCCTTGTGGCCGCCGACAACAGCCTTGTAGCCGAGACCTTCAGCGGTCTTCTTGGCGATTTCACCTTCGGTGTACCAGTACGGGTTGGATGGATCGTTGACGATGATCGTCATCAGTCCTTCCGCCCAGGCCGTGCTGGCGATGAGAGGCAACGCTGCCGCAGCGGCGAACAGAACGCGCATTCCCTTCTTGAACATGGTCTCACTCCCTTAACATTTTTCGTTTGCGTTATGCCGGTTCCCCGGCGGTACTCATTTCCATCAGGCCGTTTTCGAGTTCCTGTGCCCTTTTGGAAGTCTTTCGATACGCCCGGTTATTTTCGCGGCTCCGTCCGGAACGGTGGACAGAGCCGCTATCGATCATCGCCGGGAGTATTGAATGCTGTTGAGCAGAACCGCGAGCACGATTACCGCGCCGGTAAAGACGGTCTGCCAGTAGGAGGACACGCCGATAATCACGAGGCCGTCGGAAAGGAAACCGATCACGAAAGCGCCGAGAAGTGTGCCCTGGATAGTACCGCGCCCCCCAGTGAGCGCAGCGCCACCGATAACCACGGCAGCGATTGCCGTCAGTTCGTAGGTGGTGCCTGCCGTCGGACCAGCCGACGTAAGCTGCGAAGAAAGAACCAGACCTGCAATGGCAGCGCAGATGCCGGAAATGACATAGACCGACACCTTGACGCGCTTGACCGGAACGCCGGACAGTTCAGCCGCACGTTCGTTGCCACCCGACGCATAGAGCCAGCGGCCAAATGCAGTGCGGTTGAGAACGATGGCGCAGATGATGGCGAGAACCGCCAGAACCAGAACGCCGATCGGCACGCCGAATAGCTTGTTGAAACCGAGCCAGTCAAAGCCTGTATTACCAAGCTCAGGACGTCCGCCGAGATTGTTGTAGGTCAGGCCATTGGTCATCAGAAGCGCCACGCCGCGGGCGCAATAAAGAACGCCGAGCGTCGCAACGAACGCCGGAACACGCAGATAGGCGATGAGCACGCCATTGACCGCACCGACGAACGCACCGAGCGCACAGGTGATGAGAACCACGGCCCAAACCGGGAAATAGAGAATGATGCCGAATTCCTGCAGCGTCACGCCCTGCATGAGGAAACCGGCGACCACACCGGCGAGCCCCAATGTGGAACCGACGGAAAGATCGATACCGCCATTGAGGATGACGAGCAGCATGCCGATGGCAAGCAGGCCGAAAATGGCCACGTGCGACGACATGATGAGGAAGTTATCGACCGAGAAATAATAAGGCGAAAGGAACGAGAATACTGCGATGATCGCGATCAGTGCAAAAAATGCACGACCTTCGAGCAGCAGATGCACGATGCCGGGTTTCCGCTTCGCGCCGTTCGGAGCCGCTGTTTCTTTGTTGGTGCTCGTGACTGACATTCTATCAGTGCTCCATAACCAGAGCATTTAACAACCCGACCTTGTCGGGTCTTATGCTCTATCCTTTTGTTTTAACGCATAATCTTGTCCGAAAAGTCTGCAACTTTTCGGGATTATGCTTTAGTGACCGACCATGGCTTCGCCCGAGGCGGCCATGATCTTCTCCTTGGACACGTCCGATCCGAATTCGGCAGAGATGCGTCCACGGTGCATGACGATGATACGATGAGCGATGCTGAGGCATTCGCCGACTTCCGACGTCGTGTAGACGACGGCCAGACCCTGCTTCGCCTTTTCAGCCAGAAGCTTGAACACTTCCGCCTTCGCCCCGATGTCGATGCCGCGGCTCGGCTCATCGAGCAGGATGACTTCCGGTTCGGTCGCCAGCATCTTGCCGATCACGACCTTCTGCTGGTTGCCACCGGAAAGCGAACCGATTGCCGCTTCGCCGCCATCCGTCTTGATATGCACATTCTTGATCGACTGATCGACAATCTGCTTTTCGCGCTTGCGCGATGTGAACAGACTCTTGGTCATTTCGGTGATGCTGGCGAGCGACAGATTCTTGCCGACCGTCATCGTCTGGACGAGACCGTCGCGCTGGCGATCTTCCGGCACCAGCACAAGGCCCTTCTCGATACGTTGTGCGATGGTGAGGCCGGAAACGTCCTGCCCTTTGAGGAGAACGCGTCCGCCGCTTGCCTTGAGACGACCGGCAACGGTTTCCAGAAGTTCCGTGCGACCGGCGCCCATAAGACCATAAATGCAGACGATTTCACCTGCGCGCACATTGAGCGACATGCGGTCGACCAGCGAGAAGCCCGCGCCACCCGGGTCGGGAACGGTCAGGTTCTCAACAGAGAGCGCCACATCGCCCCAGTCATATCCGGTTGGAGGCGAGCCGAGATCGAAGTTCTCGCCGACCATGTTGCGCACGATCCATTCCAGATCAATTTCCTCACGCGGCGCATAGGCCGTCATGGTTCCGTCGCGCAGCACCACCGCATGATTGGTGATCTGCAACGCTTCTTCCAGATGATGCGAAATGTAGACGATGGCGACACCGCGCGCCGTCAGGTCGCGAATGACCTTGAACAGGACTTCCACTTCCGAGGCGCTGAGCGCCGAAGTCGGCTCATCCATGATGAGAATGCGCGAATTGACCGAAAGGGCGCGGGCGATTTCAACGACCTGCTGCTGGCCGAGACGAAGTTCCTCGACCGGCGTCAGCGGGTCGATATCTTCTTCCAGTTCCTTCAGAAGCGCGCGCGTCAGGCGTTCTTCCTCGGCAAAATCAACGCCGGTGGCGGTGCGGATTTCGCGCCCCATGAAGATGTTGTCGCGCACGTTCATGTTGGGCGCGAGGCTCAATTCCTGATGGATGATCGAGATGCCGAGGTCGCGCGCTTCGGTGGACGAATTGAACGTCACAGGTTCGCCATCGAGAATGATCGTGCCCGAAGTCGGCTGGATGACGCCCGAAAGCACTTTCATCAACGTCGATTTGCCAGCGCCGTTTTCGCCGAAAAGCGTCGTGACCTGACCACGGCGAATCTCGAAATTCACGCCCTTCAGGGCATGAATGCGACCATAGGATTTGGCAACGTTGTTTGCGGCAAGAACGACATCACCGTTTTTGCCTTCGATTTTCGAAGCGGTGCTCATTTCACTTCGAGCCCCACGGGCGTGACGAGCCAGTTCTTCGGATTGACGACCTTGAACACGCCCACAACCGTCACGGTTTTGCCGACGAGATTCTCGACATCGACGCCGGAAAGCACCTGCTTCTTCATCTCGTTGTTCAGCGCAGAACCGGCATTTTGATATTCGATCTGGTTCTTGAACTGGCCGAACTGGATTTCGCCGGTTGCATCGCGCAGATCGGTGCCGTTGACGGCAGGGCCGGTCTGAACGCGGATGGCAACGCCTTCCGGCAGGCCGTCGACCTTCACGACATTGTAGTTGGACTTGCGCTCCTCAACGGTGCCTGTAAACTTGACCGGGACAACCGGATTGACGTCGCCGACGCCATATTTCTTTCCGGCGGCGGCCTTGTCGGCGGCGAGAGCCGTTCCAACTTCCACTGCATCCACGGCGCGCTGCTCAACGCTCGCCTTCACCTTGGGGAATTCGGAAGCACCGTAGGCATCGGGGGAGAAAGCCTGCTGGCGCACATCGGAATCAGACCCGATCTTCACGACCTTCGTGTCGAAGGCAATCGCACCGACAACCACGATCGCAGCGATCACGCTCCAGACGACGGCGCGGCTCAGCTTGGCGGGTTTTTGTGAAACTTGACTGGTTTGTGCACTCATTATCAAACGCCTTCAGCAATTCTGCCGTATTGTCGTTATGGAAACGGATGATGCGGCTGAATTAGACCGCCCGGAGATTACCCTCGACCATTGTCATCACGCTTACCGGATAGGCAAAAGCCTCCGCCAAAGCGGTGCAGGACGCGACAGACGAGATCATGATAGCCTCCACATGAATTCCAGGGCCCCGCTCCTCCGTGCATCCTGGAAACAGATGCGCCGCAATCAAAACCTATGATAGCGGCGTGTTATTAACTCCAATAATGATGTTATAAAGCTCGAAAGCTGTCAATCGGATGTTTTCGAAACACCGGTGAAATAGCACAATTTCGCGCCGAATCTCGATCACGATCTAGAGAAATCCACTACATAATTCGTTATCAATCGCACTATTCACAGCGCCGTCTTTTCTCGCAAAGTCAGCCATAGAGATACTCGCAAATTTCTATATTTTCTTTTATTTTCAATGAATTAAATACACTCAAAACCAAAGAAACATTAAGCCATCGATGGAAAACAGTGGGAAAACCGCACTCGAAGGCGCGGAGATTTCCCCTGCATTCACTCTTTGGTGAAAAAAAATGCTCCTTCTAGAAAATTTTACAGACAACGTGATAGCGTTATGTTATCTCCAGCATACGCCATCGCCCGATTTCATTATAAACAGGGCTGCGAGCGACGTATTTTCAGTCGCGGGAGGAATCCAAATGTCAATGAAAGCACATAGCCGCCATGCGTGAGAAAGGTGACATCATCATCGGGATCGACGCAGGCACGTCTGTGCTCAAGGCAGTCGCTTTCGACCTTAGCGGACGCCAGATCGAATCTGCTGCCGTTCGCAACAAATACGATACCGGCGAACATGGCGCTGTCACACAATCGCTTTCCCAGACGTGGCAGGACTGCGCGCGAGCATTGCGCGACCTCGGCGCGAAGATGCCCGGCCTTGCCGAACGCACTGCGGCAATCGCCGTTACCGGTCAGGGTGACGGAACCTGGCTTGTCGGCCGCGACAACCAGCCGGTCGGCGATGCCTGGCTGTGGCTCGATGCCCGCGCGGCAACGACGGTGACGCGCCTCGCCGCTGGCCCCATGAACCGTGCGCGCTTTGAAGCGACCGGCACCGGGCTGAACACCTGCCAGCAAGGCTCGCAGATGGCGCATATGGACAGCATCGCGCCCGAGCTGCTGGACAATGCCGAAGTCGCGCTCCACTGCAAGGACTGGCTCTATCTCAATCTCACCGGCGTTCGCGCCACCGACCCTTCGGAAGCAAGCTTCACCTTCGGCAATTTCCGCAATCGCCAGTATGACGATGTCGTCATCGACGCACTCGGACTGACGAAACGGCGTGGATTGCTGCCGGAAATCATCGACGGCACCGAAGTGCAGCATCCGCTATCCCCCGAAGCGGCAGCTGCAACGGGTTTGCGGGCAGGGACGCCGGTGAGTCTCGCCTATGTCGATATGGCCATGACAGCACTTGGTGCGGGCGTGCGCGGCGGTACAGCAGGCGCCGGGTGCTCGACCATCGGTTCGACAGGCGTCCATATGCGCGCCAAGCCGGTTGCCGATATCCACCTGAACAAGGAAGGCACCGGTTACGTCATCGCGCTGCCCATTCCCGGCATCGTCACCCAGGTGCAGACCAATATGGGGGCGACGATCAACATCGACTGGATATTGCAGGTTGCTGCCGACCTCATGTCGACGCCAGACAAGCCTGTTTCGCTCAGTGACCTCATTCCCCGCCTTGATGACTGGTTTAATGCCAGCCGTCCGGGTGCAATCCTCTATCATCCGTATATTTCGGAAGCGGGCGAACGCGGTCCCTTCGTCAATGCCTATGCCCGGGCCGGTTTCGTCGGTCTTTCCAGCCGCGACCGTTTCCCGGAAATGGTGCGCTCGGTTGTCGAGGGCCTCGGAATGGCGACGCGCGATTGCTACACGGCCATGGGTGAAATGCCCGCAGAATTGCGTATCACCGGCGGTGCAGCGCGTTCAAAAGCATTGCGCAGCACCCTTGCCGCAGCGGTAAATGCGCCCGTGCGCGTTTCCTCGCGTGAAGAGGCGGGAGCCGCAGGTGCTGCCATGATGGCCGCGGTGGCCATTGGCGCTTATCCAAGCATGGATGCATGTATTGCGGAATGGGTCGAGCCGCTGCTTGGCCCTTGCGAGGCCCCGGATGGTCCGCGCGCAAAGCACTATGAAGAACTCTTCGTTGCCTATCAGGAAGCCCGGCTGGCACTGACGCCCGTCTGGGACAAGTTGGCTTCCGATAGAGCATTTCCAGCAAAAGCGTGAAGCGGTTTTGCGTTCGGAAATGCGGTGAACAAAACGAATAAGGCCGGACCTCCCTTCCGGCACATATAGACTATGGGATGCAATTGCATCCGAAGGAGCATGAAATGGCTGAACCGGAAACCTGCGATCTCTTTGTAATCGGTGGTGGCATCAACGGCGCGGGCGTGGCCCGTGACGCCGCCGGGCGCGGCCTCAAGGTGGTGCTGGCGGAAAAAGACGATCTGGCGCAAGGAACTTCGTCACGCTCCGGCAAGCTGGTACATGGTGGTTTGCGTTATCTCGAATATTATGAGTTCCGCCTTGTGCGCGAAGCGCTGATCGAGCGCGAAGTGCTGTTGAACGCCGCTCCCCATATCATCTGGCCAATGCGTTTCGTTCTGCCGCACAGCCCGCAGGACCGCCCCGCCTGGCTGGTGCGGCTTGGCTTGTTTCTCTATGACCACCTCGGCGGTCGCAAGAAGCTTCCCGGCACACGCACGCTCGACCTGCGGCGCGATCCGGAAGGCACGCCGATCCTCGACCAATATACCAAGGGCTTCGAATACTCCGACTGCTGGGTCGATGATGCCCGTCTCGTTGCATTGAATGCGGTTGGCGCTGCTGAAAAAGGCGCGACCATTCTGACCCGCACGCCTGTCGTCTCCGCACGCCGCGAAAAAGGCGGCTGGATCGTGGAAACGAAGAACCGAGACACGGGCGAAACCCGCACATTCCGCGCGCGCTGCATCATCAACTGCGCCGGACCATGGGTCACGGATGTCATCCACAATGTTGCCGGCTCCAACTCGTCGCGCAATGTGCGTCTCGTCAAGGGCAGCCACATCATCGTTCCGAAATTCTGGTCGGGCGCAAATGCCTATCTCGTCCAGAACCACGACAAGCGTGTTATCTTTATCAATCCTTACGAGGGCGACAAGGCGCTGATCGGCACCACCGACATCGCCTATGAAGGCCGTGCCGAAGATGTTGCAGCAGATGAGAAGGAAATCGAATATCTGCTGACTGCAGTGAACCGCTATTTCAAGGAAAAGCTGAGGCGCGAAGACGTGCTGCATTCCTTCTCCGGTGTGCGTCCGCTGTTCGACGACGGCAAGGGCAACCCTTCCGCCGTCACCCGCGATTACGTCTTCGACCTCGATGAAACCAATGATGCGCCGCTGCTCAACGTCTTTGGCGGCAAGATCACCACCTTCCGCGAGCTGGCGGAGCGCGGCATGCATCGCCTCAAGCACATCTTCCCGAAGATGGGCGGCGACTGGACTCATGGCGCACCGCTTCCGGGCGGCGAAATCGCCAATGCCGATTATGAAACTTTCGCCAATAGCTTGCGCGACACCTATCCGTGGATGCCGCGCACGCTTGTCCAGCACTATGGTCGTCTCTACGGAGCGCGCACGAAAGACGTTGTTGCAGGCGCACAGAACCTCGAAGGGCTTGGCCGTCATTTCGGCGGCAATTTCCATGAGGCGGAAGTGCGCTATCTGGTGGCCAGGGAATGGGCGAAGACGGCGGAAGACATTCTCTATCGCCGCACCAAGCACTATCTGCACCTGACCGAAGCCGAACGTGCCGCTTTCGTGGAATGGTTCGACAACGCTAGAATGGTCTCTTGAGGACACTATGGCCCTTACGCTTTCTCTGAACACCAATCCACTTGTGAACCGCTTTGCCGAGCCGGATGATCTGATCGAAACAGTTGCACGCGATCTGCGCCTGCGTGACCTCCAGCTCACCCACGAATTCATCAATCCAAGCTGGCAGGCTTCAACCATTCGCCGCCTGACGCGCGATATGGACAAGGCCTTGCAGCGCACCGGTGTCCGCGTCACTTCGGGTATGACCGGCCCCTATGGCCGCCTCAACCATTTCGGCCATCCGGATGCAGAAGTACGTCGTTATTATATCGACTGGTTCAAGACCTTTGCCGACATTATCGGCGATCTTGGCGGCAAGTCGGTCGGCACGCAGTTTGCGATCTTCCCCTATAAGGATTTCGATGACGCTGCGCGCCGCGAAGACCTGATCAAGATCGCCATCGATTGCTGGGCGGAAGTCGCCGAACATGCGAGCCGTGCCGGTCTCGACTATGTGTTCTGGGAACCGATGAGCATCGGGCGTGAATTTGGCGAGACGATTGCCGAATGCATGAAGCTTCAGGATCGCCTGACCGCCGCCGACATGGCTATTCCGATGTGGATGATGGCCGATATCGACCATGGCGATGTGACATCCGCCAATCCGGACGATTTCGATCCATACGCCTGGGCACGCGCCGTGCCGAAAGTCTCGCCGATCATTCACATCAAGCAGAGCCTTATGGACAAGGGCGGGCATCGTCCTTTCACCGCCGCGTTCAATGCCAAGGGGCGCATCCAGCCGGAACCGCTTCTGAAAGCCTTTGCCGAAGGCGGCGCGGTGGACAATGAAATCTGCCTCGAACTGTCGTTCAAGGAACGCGAGCCGAACGACCGTGAAGTCATTCCGCAGATTGCGGAAAGTGTGGCTTTCTGGGCTCCGCACATTGACACCGGCGCTAAGGACTTGAAGATATAAACGATTTCAGGAACCGGACCGCTTTCAATGGCAGATGCTGACGATTCACTGGCGCTGCGCGCCGCATGGCTTCACTTCGTGGCGGGCATGACCCAGTCAGCCGTTGCGAAGCGCCTTGGTCTGCCCTCCGTGAAAGCGCATCGCCTTATTGCCAAAGCTGTCGCCGACGGTGCGGTGAAAGTCAGTATTGACGGCGACATTACCGAATGTATCGACCTCGAAAATCGTCTCGCCGATATGTACTGCCTCGACTATTGCGAAGTCGTGCCCGACATCGGCGAGGAAGGTCTGCCGCTCATGGCGCTTGGCCATGCGGGTGCGGATTTTCTGCGCCGCGAGATCGAGCATGGCGACCATGAAGTCATCGGCATCGGCCATGGCCGCACGCTTTCGGCTGCAGTCAACTATATGCCGCGCGTCGTCGCCAATGATCTGCGCTTTGTGTCGCTGCTCGGCGGCCTGACGCGCAATTTCGCCGCCAACCCGCATGATGTGATGCACCGCATCGCCGAAAAGACCGGCATGCCCGCTTATGTGATGCCGGTACCCTTCTTCGCCAACACGGCGGAAGACCGCGAAGTGCTGCTCGCACAGCGCGGCGTCACCACCGTTTTCGACATGGGTTGCCAGGCCGAACTGAAGATCGTCGGCATCGGCACAGTCGATGCACAGGCGCAGCTTGTCACATCCGGCATGATAGAACTGGCTGAAGTGGAAGAGATCGCCAGCCTCGGCGGTGTTGGCGAAATGCTCGGTCATTTCTTTGACGCCAATGGCCAGCGCCTCGAAACAGCATTGACCGCCCGCACCATCGCCGCATCGGTCGAAAACGCGGATATGAGCCGAATCGTGGGCCTTGCCGGTGGAATTTCCAAGGCGGAAGCCATCCGCGCCGTGCTGAAAAGCGGTCGTCTTTACGGTCTCATCACCGATGAACGCACGGCAAAGACGCTCGTTGAGCAGCCGAACGGAAAATAACATAATAACATTTTTGCAATGGATTATTTTGTGATTTTGTGATCTAACTTCATGCGATAAATGTTCCGCCAATGAGATCGGACGAGAGCGTGAAGCGCGACGACAGAAGACAGGCAATCATCAACCTTCTGATCGAAAATCAGGCCGTCGATCTCGACGATCTGGCGGATCGGTTTGCTGTTTCCAAAATGACGATCCATCGCGATCTGGATTCGCTGGAACATACCGGCGTGCTGCGCAAGGTACGCGGCGGAGCGACGATCGATACCGGCACGCAATTTGAAAGCGATTTCCGCTTCCGCGAACGGCAGGACGGCGAAGCGAAGCAGAAAATGGCCCGCGCCGCGCTTGAGCTTGTTGAACCCGGCATGACGGTGATGATTAATGACGGCTCCATGGCGGCTGTCCTTGGCGGCATGCTTCTGGAAAAGCGTCCGCTGACAGTCATCACCAACAATGCCGTCATCATCGATGAGCTGAAGGGCGAGAACGGGATCAATCTGATTGCGCTCGGCGGAACCTATTCAGCCAAGTTCAATGCGTTTTTCGGTATCCTGACGGAAGGAGCCCTGTCGCATCTGAGCGCCGACATCGCCTTCATTTCCTCGCCTGCAGTCAATGGCAAGCTCGTCTATCACATGGATGAGAATGTTGTTCGCACCAAGCGCGCCATGACGGCATCCGCCGCCCGCACCTGCCTTCTGGTCAATCACCAGCGGTTCGGACGCCCTGCCCTGCATGTGATGGCTGATCTTTCCGATTTCGACGCGATCATCACCGATGCCTCCCCCGACGCGACTGTACTGGCCGATCTTGAACAGGCTGGCATTGCACTGACCATCGCTGACGACTGCGCATAAACCTAGAGGACGAAAATTGAGCATGACAAAATTCTGGATTGGCACCAGCTGGAAGATGAACAAGACGCTGGCCGAGGCCCGCATTTTCGCCGAAGCCTTGAAAGCTGCCGATGCAAGCCGCTCGACCGACATTCAGCGTTTCGTCATCCCGCCCTTTACCGCCGTGCGCGAAGTGAAGGAAATCCTGTCCGGCACTTCCGTCAAGGTCGGCGCGCAGAACATGCATTGGGCCGATCAGGGTGCATGGACCGGCGAGATTTCGCCGCTGATGCTCAAGGACTGCAATCTCGATATCGTCGAGCTTGGCCATTCCGAGCGCCGTGAACATTTCGGTGAAACCAACGAAACGGTCGGCCTCAAGGTCGAAGCTGCGGTGCGCCACGGCCTGATCCCGCTCATCTGCATCGGTGAGACGCTGGAAGACCGCGAAAGCGGACGCGCCGCGGAAGTGCTTGAGGAAGAAGTGCGCGGAGCACTTTCCAAGCTTTCCGACGATCAGAAGCAGGCGGAAATCCTGTTTGCCTATGAGCCGGTCTGGGCCATCGGCGAAAATGGTATCCCGGCATCAGCAGATTATGCCGATGCGCGCCAGGCGGAAATCATTGCGGTTGCAGAAAGCATGCTCGGTCGTCGCGTGCCTTGCCTCTATGGCGGCTCGGTCAATCCGGGCAATTGCGAAGAGCTGATTGCCTGCCCGCACATTGACGGGCTTTTCATCGGTCGCTCGGCATGGAACGTCGAAGGTTATCTCGACATTCTGGCCAAGTGCGCCGCCAAGATTCGAGCTAATTAAGGAGCAATATGATGAAAGTAGCAGTAGCAGGCGACAGCGCCGGTGAAGGTCTGGCCAAGGTTCTCGCCGATCACCTCAAGGATCGCTTCGAGGTTTCGGAAATCTCGCGTACAGACGCTGGCGCAGATACATTCTACGCCAACCTCTCCGACCGCGTGGCTTCCGCCGTTCTCGACGGCACCTATGACCGCGCCATCCTCGTTTGCGGCACCGGCATCGGCGTATGCATTGCAGCCAATAAGGTTCCGGGCATCCGCGCCGCGCTGACGCATGACACCTATTCGGCAGAGCGCGCAGCGCTTTCCAACAATGCCCAGATCATCACCATGGGCGCCCGCGTCATCGGCTCGGAAGTGGCCAAGACCATTGCCGACGCCTTCCTCGCTGAGACCTTTGACGAAAATGGCCGTTCGGCTGGCAATGTCAACGCGATCAACGAAGTTGACGCGAAGTACAACAAGGGCTGATTATTCAGTTTCTTGAAAACAAAAAAAGCGGCCATCAGGCCGCTTTTCTTTTGGCTTATAGCAGGGCGCTAAGATGCTAACGCATCACGCCCTGAAGATGCTCAATCGCCGCACGGGCTTAACCAAGTCTCAGCGAGACTTGGTTTAACAGCAGAATTTAGCTGAACTTCGGGTCCAGCGAACCATCGCGATAGCGCTTTGCCATTTCGGAAAGCGGGATCGGACGGATCGAGGCAGCATGACCGGCAGTGCCGAACTGCTCAAAACGCTCCTTGCAGAGCTTGGTCATAGCAGCCATTGCAGGCTTCAGGTATTTGCGCGGATCGAATTCGCTTGGATCTTCCTGCAGGACGCGGCGGATCTGGCCGGTCAGCGCCATGCGGTTGTCCGTGTCGATGTTGATCTTGCGCACGCCATGCTTGATGCCGCGCTGGATTTCCTCAACCGGAACGCCCCAGGTCGGCTTCATCTTGCCGCCGTATTTGTTGATGATTTCCTGCAGCTCTTCCGGCACCGAAGACGAACCGTGCATGACAAGATGCGTGTTCGGCAGCTTGCGATGGATTTCCTCGATCACGTTCATGGCGAGGACGGAACCGTCAGGCTTGCGGCTGAACTTGTAAGCACCATGCGACGTGCCCATGGCGATCGCCAGTGCATCGACCTTGGTTTCGCGCACGAATTTCACGGCTTCGTCCGGATCGGTCAGAAGCTGGTCGTGCGACAGCACGCCTTCCGCGCCGTGGCCGTCTTCTGCATCGCCCATGCCGGTTTCGAGCGAACCCAGAACCCCGAGTTCACCCTCCACCGAAATGCCGCCGAGATGCGACATCTCGCTGACCTGACGCGTGACTGAAACATTGTAGTCCCAGTCGGCAGGCGTCTTGCCGTCAGCTTTGAGCGAACCGTCCATCATGACGGAGGTAAAGCCTGCCTGGATGGCGGTCATGCAGGTAGCAGCTTCGTTGCCATGGTCCAGATGCACGCAAACCGGGATATGCGGATAGATTTCCGTCACCGCATCCATCATATGACGGAGCATGATGTCGTTTGCATAGGAACGCGCGCCACGCGAAGCCTGCAGGATCACCGGCGCATCGGCGGCGTCCGCCGCTTCCATGATGGCAAGCGCCTGTTCCATGTTGTTGATGTTGAATGCCGGGACGCCGTAACCCTGTTCAGCGGCGTGATCGAGCAATTGCCGCAGCGTAATGCGCGCCATTTCTAGCCTCCTAGAGCGCATCCCGAAAAGTGTGAAACAGTGTTCGGAACAAGATGCGCGTAAAACAAATGGATGGAGCATTTCCAATGCTCCAGACGATGTCAGATCAGGTTATTTCGCGAAGTATTCGCCGAGGATATCCACCTCTTCGGCCACGCCGAACACCAGCGCACTGCGCTCGTGATAGGTTTGCGGGACGATATCAAGAATGGATCTCGAACCGTCGGTCGCCTTGCCACCCGCCTCACGGGCGAGGAAAGCAATTGGATTGGCTTCGTAGACGAGCCGCAAGCGACCCTTTTCGTAGCCGGGGCGGCTGTCATTCACATAGAAGAACAAACCGCCACGCTGCATGATGCGGTGCATGTCGCCCACCGCAGCACCGAGCCAGCGCATGTTGAAGTTACGCCCGCGCGGACCATCCTTTCCAAGGAATGCGTCGTTGACATAGGCCTGCATACCAGCGGACAAATGCCGCTGGACGGATGCGTTGAACGCCAGATCGGACGTGCGTTCCGGCAGCGTCACATTGCGGCGCGTGATATGGAAAACCCCGCTTGCCGGATCGAAGGTCGCGAAGATCACACCCTCGCCGACCGAAAAGCCGAGATCGACCGAATTGCCGTAGGAAACATAACCGGCAGCAATCTGGCGGTTGCCGGGCTGCAAAAACGGCTCCGCCGTATCTGCCGGGAAAATCGAGAAAATCGTGCCAAGCGGGGCGCCGAGACCCACATTGCCCGAACCGTCGAGCGGATCGATGGCAACGGCAATCAGCCCATCCGCCTTGCCTGCGACGGGGAGGTCCGCTTCTTCCGAAAGAACGGAGGCTGCACCCGCCGCAATCAGCAGTTCGACGAACAGATTGTGTGAACCGACATCGATGCACTTCTGCTGGTCCTGATCGCTGTTGACGCCGACAAGCTTGCCCGGATCGCCGGGAAGCGAACCGCGTGCAATGCGTCCGGCGAGCCGCGTTGCGCCAGCAAGAATAGCCTTGATGGCGTCGGCGGTCGCAAGACGCAAGCCGTCCTTGCCAGCCCAGTTGTCGAGATAGGCGCCGACCGCTTCGGCTTCCACGCGATCGCTATCGCCCACCAGAACCAGTGGAGAAAAATTGCCAGCCATCGTCATTTGCCCTGCTCCAGCAAGAATTTGGCGCGGGCGATAATCGCCTCGGCCGTAATGCCGAATTTTTCATAGAGCACTTCAGCAGGTGCCGAAGCGCCGAAGCCATCCATGCCGATCACGTCGTCTTCGCTGTCGACATACCGTGTCCAGCCGAACTTGCCTGCGGCCTCGACGGCGATGCGCGGCGCATCGCCCAGAACACCCTTGCGGTAATCCTTGCCCTGCTTTTCAAACAGATCCCAGCTCGGCATGGAGACAACCGCCGTTGCGATGCCTTCTTCTGCAAGCTTTTCGGCGGCCTTCACTGCGAGCGAAACTTCCGTGCCCGTGGCAAGCAGCGTGATCTGGCGTTCGCCCTTCGCCTCACGCAGCACATAGGCGCCGCGTGCGGAAAGGTTCTCGCCATTATCGGTGCGCAGCTGCGGCACGTTCTGGCGCGACAGGGCCAGAACCGAAGGCGTATGCGGATCAGAAACCGCCACAGCCCAGCATTCCAGCGTTTCAATCGTGTCTGCCGGACGGAAGACATGAAGGTTCGGCATGGCGCGCAGGCTGGCCAGATGTTCGACCGGCTGGTGGGTCGGCCCGTCTTCGCCGAGACCGATGGAGTCGTGTGTCAGCACATGAATGACACGCACACCCATCAGCGCCGAAAGGCGGATGGCGTTACGGGCGTAATCGGAGAACACCATGAAGGTGCCGCCGTAAGGGATGAAACCGCCATGGACCGCTATACCGTTCATAGCCGCGCCCATTGCAAATTCACGCACACCGTAGCTGACATAGCGACCGCTCTTTTCCGGCGTGAAATCGCTGTCGACGGCAGGAACGCGGGTGAGGTTCGAATGGGTAAGGTCAGCCGAACCGCCGATCATTTCCGGCAGGGCTGCCGTCAGGCTTTCAAGCGCGATCTGGCTTGCCTTGCGGGTCGCAACATTCAGCGGCTTGTCGAGGAGGCGCTGCTTGGCGTCGTGGACAACTGCCGCAAAGCCTTCCGGCAGAACGCCAGCGATACGACGGTCGAATTCGGCGCGTTCGGTTGCAGGCAGCGTATCAACGCGCTTCTGCCATGCTTCACGTTCCGAAACGCCACGCGCACCGGCTTCACGCCAGGCATTGAGCAACGGTGCAGGGATTTCGAAAGCTTCCGCCGTCCAGCCGAGCGCTGCCTTAGTGGCGGCGTTTTCAGCGGCACCCAGCGGCGCGCCATGCACGCCACTCGTACCGGCGCGATTTGGCGAACCATAGCCGATGACAGTCTTGAGCGCGATCAGCGTCGGGCGGTCGGCTTGAGCCTTGGCGCGCGTCAGCGCCGCATCGATGGCGTCGTGATCGTGACCGTCGACCTTTTCGACATTCCAGCCGCAAGCCTTGAACTTGGCAGGAATATCGTCGGTGAAGGCGATTTCCGTGCTGCCATCGATGGTGATACCGTTATCATCATAAAGCAGGATCAGCTTGCCGAGGCGAAGGTGACCGGCAAGCGAGATCGCTTCCTGTCCCACGCCTTCCATGAGGCAGCCGTCGCCGCAGAACACATAAGTGCGGTGATCGACAATATCCTTGCCGAACTGGTCGGCGAGCGCGCGTTCGGCGATTGCCATGCCGACAGAGCTGGCGAGACCCTGACCGAGCGGGCCGGTGGTCAGCTCAACGCCTTCTGTATGACCATATTCCGGATGACCGGCGGTCTTCGAACCCCACTGGCGGAAGTTCTTCAGCTCATCGATGGACACATCCTTGTAGCCCGCCAGATAGAGCGCGCTGTAAAGCAGCATCGAACCGTGACCGTTGGAGAGCACGAAACGGTCGCGGTCCGCCCAGTTGGGAGCCGATGCGTCGAATTTCAGATGCTTCGAGAACAGAACGGCTGCGGCGTCAGCCATGCCGAGCGGCATTCCCGGATGGCCGGAATTGGCGGCATCGACGGCATCGATCGAGAGGGCGCGAATGCAGTTGGCGAGTTGCAGCATATCTGATACGGGCGGGGCGAAATTCATCGGCGGCAACCTCCTTGCCAAAAGCAAAGCCTTGAGCATGTCCGGCAAACGAAACCCGGTTCGGTGCCGATATGCGTAAAACAACTAAGCCAGAGCGCATTGCGCTCGTGCTGCCTGAGATTTCGCAGTCCTTTTAAGGCCAGCCTCTCAGGCACCAATTCCGGTAACACCGTTTCAAAAGCATAACAATACGGCCATAACATTATAACGATTTAAATGTGATCTTGAGTGTGATTTTTCTTTCCACACCCCTGTTTCAGGCCCTTCGGACGGGCCGAATCGCAGCTCTGGCGTCGCGACTCACCTCTCAAAACACAAAAAAGCAGCCCGTAGATCACCACGGACTGCGCTTTATAATGGTATCGAGATGAGGCGGATTACGCCCCGGCCATGCGCTGGCGTCTCTCACGCAACAGCATCGGACCGTATTCCATGACATAAAGCCCGAAAGCGCCCATCCAAAGCAAAGCCGATGCTGCGAGGATGGTATGGAAGAAATTCGGCATGACTTCCGCCAGCGGTCGGATCAGCGCTGCCGCGACAAGGCAAAGATAAGCGACCTGTGTGACGGGCGAGGCAGTCAGTTCGCGCCCGGTATGGCCGCGGGTGGCCCGCGTCATGACCGCCAGCATCATGCAGCCGATTGCGCCGACAGTCACGACATGCAAGGCAGAATAGGGGTTGAGGCGATCAATGGCCGAAAGACCGATGGCGATGAAACCGAGCGGGATGAACGCATAGGCGACATGAAGAACCAGCAGCAGCTTTTCCCGCGCCACAGACCATCCCCGCCAGCGGTAAAGCCGGACGATGTGAAACAGGGCTGCGATCCACGCCAGCACCGCCGTTATCGTCTGATCAGGAGCGGCGATCCAGCCGATGCAGGCAGCCACCCCGACAAGAATGCTGAAACCGTCATAGCGGTTGAAAGGCACCGGAAAGCGTGTCTTCCCCACCTTGTTGAGCCAGTTGCGGGTGAAGCTTGGCACAATGCGCCCGCCAATCACCATGACCAGCAGGACATAGGCGCTGACCCCGATGCGGTTGGCCAATGCCACGTCGCCGTCGGTCAGGATCAGATAATGGAAGACAAGATTGGCAACCATCACCGTCGTCACACCAACCAGTACCTTCAGGTTTTTCCATTGGCGCCCGGCAATGATTTCCCGCGCACAGATGAAAAGCAGCAAGGGCAGAAACAGGCTTTCGACAACGACTGCAAAGCGCACATCGATCAGGTCAGGCTCCAGAAAGACCAGCCGTCCGGCAAGCCATACCCCGCAGAGAATGGCGAGCGGTGTGCCAGATACCGGCAAGCCTCCCGTCCAGTTCGGAATGGCGGTCAGCAGAAAGCCTGCCAGAACGGCCGAGGAGAATCCGAACACCATTTCATGGGCGTGCCAGTTCAACCCGCCATAGGAGCCGCCGAGCGGCATTCCGAGTGTCAGTGACAATATCCAGAAGAGCATGGCCAGAACGGCCCATATGGCTCCGCCCAGAAAGAATGGGCGGAAGCCATAGCTGAGGAGGACGGGACCGGTCATTTTCAGTCCGCGCGGCATACCTTTTTGATCGGATGGCATCGCAGCAGGTACTGCCTGCAGGCTTGGCTGTCTGGTCATGATGTCCTCGTCATGAAGCCGGTTCAAGTTCGGCTCATCGAGAGTTTTCGGTCAATCTTATTTGGCGCTGGCGATGACCTTTTCCAGCCGCTCCTGAACAATCTTCGGCTTCTTGGCCGAAACGATCTGGTCGAGATTGGCCGGGCTGTCACCGACAGCGATGAGCGCGATCATACCCATGGCATAATGCGGTGTGCACTTTACCAGATATGCGCCGGGCTGGGTAACCGTCAGCACATAGTTCTCGTTGATCTTGCTTTTGAACTTTTCGGCGCCTTCAGGGATCATGTCCTTGATGGATTCGACATTATGTCCTTTGTCCACCGGAATAAAGGTGACCGTGTCGCCGGGATTGGCCTTGATATAGGCAGGCTCGAAAACCATGGCGCCCTCGGCGCCCTTGTTGAGCATATGAACTTCGATATTTTCGGCAAGAGCGGGGGCAGCCAGCATGGCGAGGATGCCTGCGGCAGCAAATTTGATCGCGATGTTACGCATTTTGTCCTGATCTCCAACGATTGGCGCACCTGCCGTCTCGGCCTCAACACGCCACGTAACGGGGTTTAGACCTGTCGCCTGCCAACCTCTTTGATCTGGATCAAACAGGTGAAGTTATTCATGATAATGACGCTCAGAATAAAACTAATTGATTTTCTGCATCCCACCATCGCACCATTCGATGTGCCCGCCAGCCCTTTTGCCGCAGCCTCCGGCCGGCCTGCGCGACATGACAAGCCTGCATGCATCTTGTATGCATTCAACGAACGATACTCACCTTCACGCCTATTACAGCCCAGCACTGCCCCCTTAAGAACGGCCCCCGAGAATTGGCAAGGAATGACAGAATGAGCGACACTATTTCGATTTCGACAGAAGAACTCGCCAGGCTTGTGCGAGAAATCCTGCACAAGGCAGGTTTCAGCGCCGATCATGCCACAGCCATTGCCAAGACGATTGTGGCGGGTGAGCGCGACGGCTGCAAATCGCATGGTGTCTACCGTATCGAAGGCTGCCTGCGCACGCTGAAGAGCGGCAAGGTCGTCGCCGATGCCGATCCGGTCGTCACGACTGATGACAGCGCCGTCGTTCGCGTCGATGCCAAGGGCGGCTTTGCCAATCTGGCGTTCGAGCGCGGTACGCCTGCCCTCGTCGAGAAGGCGCGCAAGCTCGGCGTCGCGGCGCTGGCGATCAACGACTGCACCCATTTCGCGGCCTTGTGGCCGGAAGTCGAAGCACTCGCCGAACAGGGACTTGCGGCAATGGCCATGTGCCCGAGCTATGCCACCGTGGCGCCCGCTGGCGGGACGAAGCCGCTTCTCGGCACCAACCCCTTCGCCTTCGGCTGGCCTCGCTCCGGCGATTATCCTTATGTGTTCGACTTTGCGACCAGCGTTGCCGCGCGTGGCGAGCTGGAACTCTACCGTCGCGCCGGGAAACAGCTGCCGGAAGGCTGGGCCGTCGATGCAGACGGCAATCCGACGACCGATCCGGAAGCCGCCCTTGCAGGCGCGATGCTGCCATTTGGCGGGCACAAGGGATCGGCCATTTCCACGATGATCGAACTTTTGGCCGGTGTGATGATCGGTGATTTCACCAGCCCCGAAGCGCTCGACTTCCTTGGCACGACGACGCTTGCGCCACGCCATGGCGAACTTATCATTGCCTTTGACCCTGCCCGCATGGCAGGTGGTCGCGGCAACCCGCAGGAGCGCGGCGAAATCCTGATCGAAGCGATAGCCGGACAGGGCGCGCGCCTGCCGTCGCAGCGCCGCTTTGCCGCCCGCCGCGATTCATTGGCCAAAGGCATCACGCTTACGGCTGCCGAAATGGCGCTTCTGGAAAAATTGAAAGATAAAGGTCTGGACGCCATATCCTGACCAGACACAAAAAAGGCGCCGGAATTCGGCGCCTTTTTCTTTTATCTGTATGCGTTTCAGGCAGCGTATTTCGCCGCCGCACTGCCCTGCTTGAGCCAGTCGGCATACCAGGTCTGGAACAGCTTAAGCTGGGTTTCGCAATAGCCGCGCTGGCTATCGGACAGCTTGTCCGTCTCATTGAAATGCAGCTCATATTCCGGATTGCCGGTCAGAACCATCATATGCTTGTAGAAGAGAACGAGGTCCGGGCCTTCATCGAAGGATGACAGCACATCCAGTGCGGCTTCCAGTTCCAGCGCCAGCTTGCGTGCCTCGACATCGCCTTTGGCAGCGGCCTTCGACAGTGCCACCAGATGCTGGACTTCCTTCGGCAGCACATTGCCGATGCCGGTGATCGCACCAGTTGCACCGCAATTGACGAAGCCGTGGAAAACGCCGGTATCGACGCCGACCATCAGGGTTACATTGTCATCGGCGCTCGTGATGTTTTCGGCTGCATAACGCATGGCTTCCGCACCGCCGAACTCCTTGAAGCCGATGAGGTTCGGATGTTCCGCACGCAGTGCGAAGAACAGGTCGGCGCGGGTCGCAAAGCCGTAATACGGGCTGTTGTAGATAACGGCTGGCAGATCGGGAGCTGCCGCAAGGATCGCCTTGAAATGGGCCTTCTGCGCCGAGATCGACGAACCACGCGAGAGAACGCGCGGAATGACCATCAGGCCCTTCGCGCCAACTTTCTGCGCATGGGCTGCGTGGGCAGCAGCGATCTTCGTGTTGACAGCGCCGGTGCCGACGACGACGGGCACGCCTGCCTTGGCAAGCGCTTCAACGCCAGCCATGCGTTCCTCATCCGAGAGCAGCGGCCAGTCGCCCATGGAACCGCAATAGACAACCGCAGACATGCCCTTCGCGATCAGTTCCTTGCCTTTGCGGACCAGCGCATCGAAATCCGGCGTGCGGTCGGGCTTGCAGGGGGTCATGAGGGCCGGAATGCAACCGGAGAAAATATTAGAGGTCATAGCGTCGTTCCTTGGACGTTTTTCCTTGAGCGTTCTTCACGCGGGCTGGATCTACAATCGGTCTGCCGAACCTTGTATTGAAGTCAAATATACACTTTGTATTTTTCTTGTCGACCAAAATTTTATTTCGGGATAGGATTGCTTGACCGATGAGATTTAAACTGGTGTTAGAATGCAGTTGTGCTGCGGCAAATACACCGACAGAGGACAGACAAGATCATGGACAAAGACGACGCAAACCAGACAGCCGACCGGAAAAAGGGTTCAGGTGTCAAGCTGGTTTACGACGTGCTGCGCGACGAGATCATCGATCTTTCGCTCGCGCCGGGTAGCCCCATTGATGAAAACCAGCTGGCCGAACGCTTTTCCATGTCGCGCACGCCTATACGCGAAGCATTGGTGCGGCTGGCAAGCGACGGTTTCGTAACCACGCTTCCCAATCGCTCGACCGTTGTGTCCAATATCGACTTTTTGAGCCTGCCCGCATTTTTCGACGCAGTAACGCTGATGTACCGCGTGACCACGCGGCTTGCCGCCCGCAACCGGACCGACAAGGATCTTGAGAACATCCGTGCGCATCAGGAAGCTTTTGCCCGCGCAGTCCGTTCACAAAATGCGCTGGAAATGATCGCGACCAACCGCGATTTTCACGCCGCTATTGCTGAAGCGGGTCGCAATCCCTTCTACACCACCTTCTTTTCGAGGCTTCTCGATGAAGGGCGCAGGCTGTTGCGCCTCTATTACCAGTCTTTCGCCGATCGCCTGCCCGAGCGCTACGTCACCGAGCATGAAGACATGATCCGCGCCATCGAAGAACGGGACGTGGATACAGCCGATCTGCTTGGCAAGGCGCATGGAGACCAGATCGTCTATCAGATCCGCAAGCTCATTGCGGAAGACCGTCGCGACCAGCTGGACCTGTAGAGCATTTCCAGCAAAAGTGCGAAGCGGTTTTGCGCAGGATAATGCGTAAAAAATAGTATATCCGCCGTCAAACGGCTTCCGACAGCTGCTGGGGTTCTGTTACCCGGTCGAACCATCCAAGCGTTGCCTGGCTATCAGGAGCCAGAAGAACGCCGCAATCACCGGCGAAGTCGTTCCAGCCTTCGACATAGGTTTCCCGTACCACAGTCAGCACCGGAATCTGGCGCGCATAGGCGATTTCGATGATGGAGCGGAAACCATGCCCTTCCGTCTCGCCCTTGCCGAAACGGTTGAGGATCAGCATATCGGCGCCGCTATCGAGTTCCGCCAGAAGCGAACCTGCCACATCGGCAAGCGCCGCTGGATCGAGACGACACCCCTTCGACCCCGAACCGAGCGACTGCGAGATAATCTGCGTCACGCCGGTGCCAATATGCTCGATCTCGATATCGCGGCAGCATTCATCCGTATTGCTCTCGCGGTGCTGGAGAAAGCCCGCCACGCGCAGCCCTGCCTGCCTCGCCCGATGCGCTACGCCAGCCAGAAGCTGGTCCACCGGCACATCCTTTGCGGCCAGGATGGCTGCAAGTGTCGGTTCGCGGGTCATGCCTCGGCTCCCTCGTTCGACAGCAGATCGATGCCGGTAATGTCGGCATCGGCTGCGAGGATCGCGATATATTGCGACACGGCCTTCGACCAGGTGGAGGCTTCAAGCCAGCCGGCAATCCTGTCGGCAACATAATCGAACGGCAGTTCCTCGCCCTCGATACGGCGGTCAAGCCGTACGATATGAAAGCCGAAACGGCTTTCAATCGGGGCTGGCGTTATTTCACCAGGTGTCAGGCGTTCCAGCGCCCGCTCGAATTCAGGCACCGTGCTGCCGCGTGTGAGCTGACCCAGATTGCCGCCTTGCGCGCCCGAAGGGCAGGACGAATATTCATGCGCAACCGAGGCGAATGTGGCAGGCGCGGCAATCACCGAGGATGCCAGATGGGATGCGGTCGTGCGGGCCTTTTCGCGGGCTTGGCTGTCGGCAGGATCGGCAGCGATCAGGATATGGCTCGCCTCCAGAATAGGCGCACTGGTGAAGCGGTGGCGGTTGTTTTCGTAAAAGCGCAAGGCTTCCTCGCGTGTGGCGGAAGGCACTTCCACCTCCCGTTCGATTACCATGCGCACCAGCGCATCCTCGTCGGTCTCGCTGCGCCCTTCTGCATCCTTCTCGTGCTCGGGCACGATGCCGGTTTCCCTCGCACGCTGCAGAAGAAGCTCACGGATCGCCAGCGCCCGCGCGGCGGCAAGCAGTGCCGCGCCGGGGTTTTCCGACGGATGGTTTTGTGCCTCCGTCAGAATGTCGGTTTCGTTGATCGCCACGCCATTGACGGACACCGCATCAAAGACCGGGCGCGGCTTCGGCGGCACGCGCGTATCCGGCTCCTGATAGGTCGTGTAGCCCGCATTATGAGCATGTGCTCCGTGCGAATGTTCAGCTGGCTGTTCAGTTGGCTGTTTCCGGTCAAAAAGTGTCACCATGAGCCTTACTCCGCAGGAATACGCATATGCGAGGGCTGAGCCGTATGGTTGCGCTCACGCACGACCTGATAGCCCGGACGCCAGATGTAGCGCACTGGCGCGCTCAGCATATGCACAAGACGCGTGAACGGGAACAGCAGGAATATGGTGAGCCCCAGGAAGATATGCATCTTGAAGATGATCGACGCATTGGTGATGTAGCTTGATGCAGCCGGATTGAAGGTGAAGATGCCTTGCGCCCAGTTCATGAATGTCACCATTTCGCCGCCGTCCAGATGCTGCAGCGAGATCGGAATGGTGCTGAGACCGAGCAGAAGCTGCAACCACAACAGAATGATAATCAGCGTGTCGGTCGGTCGCGAGGACGCACGAACACGCGGATCGAATACACGGCGATGCACAAGCATGCTGGCGCCGACGATTGCCATCACACCGGCGATGCCACCCGCCACGACGGCAAGAATCTGCTTTGCTTCATGGCTGACGCCAAGCATGTCGAAGACCCAGATCGGCGTCAGCAGGCCGACGAAATGACCGGCGAAGATAAACAGCACGCCAAGATGGAACAGAACCGAGCCCCACATGAGCTGCTTGCGCCGCAAGAGCTGGCTTGAGCCGGAACGCCACGTATAGGGCTCGCGGTCATAGCGGAAGATCGAACCGAGCACGAGCACGCTCAGTGCGATGTAGGGATAGATGCCGAAAAGAAACGTATGGAGATAAGCCATTTTCCGTCTCCTATATATGTGAAGGGTTGGACGGGTTGCCGGGCTTGCGCTGTGCTGCACGCATCTGCGTGCGCAACCGGTCCGGGCCGCAGGAATTGTCGCCCGCATTGCCGCCAAACGTTACCGCTTCTTCTTCCCAGATGCGGTCGAGCGCGGCGAGATCGTTCGGGTCGTCTTCCTCTTGCCGAAGTAATTCTCCGACGAGGTTCTTGTCCGGCTTGGCATTGGCGACATGCAGCAGCGCCGCAAAGGCGTTGGCATAGGGCGACTGGCGCTTGCGCAGACGCTCACCGATAGCGGCCGAGATATGGCCGGTCTGGGTGAGAAGATCGTGGATTTCCTCTGGCGAGCGTGTCGACAGGAATTCGAGGAACAGCGGCAGATAGTCCGGCAGTTCCTTGGCATCTACGACAAAGCCGTTGTCGTCATACATCTTCATGAGATCGACCATGGCCTGGCCGCGGTCGCGGCTTTCACCATGCACATGCTCGAAAAGATGCAGCGACAGCGAGCGCGTGCGGTCAAAAAGATGCACGTAACGTTCCTGCGCCTCGTAGAGATCGCAGTCGCAGACATAATCGACAAGGCTGTCGAGCAGCCTGCGGATGCCGGGGGAAAGCTTTTCCCCGGCCAGTGCTTTTTTCAGTTCCTCGCCGCCGAGTTGCAACTCTGCGGTCGGATAGGAAAGCAGCAGCGAAATGATTTTCAGGGTCTTGTTCATTACACCTGCTCCCGGAAAATATCCGTTGGTGTCTGGACAACCTTCTGGCGCTTGGAGCCGAACAGGTCTTCGGTCGACGTTCCACCCGAACAGCCATTGCCGAAGGTGAAGCCGCAGGAGCCGCGCACGTCATAGGCATCCTCGGTGATTTCACGATGCGTGGTCGGGATGACGAAGCGGTCTTCGTAATTGGCAATCGCCATGATGTGGTACATTTCCTCGATCATCGCACTGCTCATGCCGACGCGGTCGGCAATCGCCTCATCGATAACACCATCGACGGTCTTGGCGCGCATATAGGCACGCATGGCGAGCATACGTTCCAGCGCCGAGATGACCGGCTCTTCCTTGCCTGCTGTCAGAAGATTGGCAAGGTAGCGGACCGGGATGCGCATGGAGCGGACATCCGGCAGCGGGCCATCCATGCCAAGCTTGCCAGCAGCGGCAGCCGACTGGAGCGGCGAGAGCGGCGGCACATACCAGACCATAGGCAAGGTGCGGTATTCAGGATGAAGCGGGAAGGCAATCTTCCAGTCCATCGCCATCTTGTAGACCGGCGAATGCTTGGCGGATTCCAGCCAGGCTTCCGGCACACCATCCTTGCGCGCCTGCTCGATCACGGCAGGATCGTTCGGATCGAGGAAGATGTTGAGCTGTTCCTGATAGAGATCCTGTTCATTGGCCGTGGAAGCGGCCTCCGAAATACGGTCGGCATCATAGAGCATCACGCCCAGATAACGAATGCGGCCAACGCAGGTTTCAGAACATACGGTCGGCTGGCCGGCTTCAATGCGCGGATAGCAGAAGATGCACTTTTCGGACTTGCCCGAACTCCAATTGTAGTAAATCTTCTTGTAGGGGCAGCCGGAGACGCACATGCGCCAGCCGCGGCACTTTTCCTGATCGATCAGGACAATGCCGTCATCCTCGCGCTTGTAGATCGCCCCTGACGGGCAGGCCGCAACGCAGGTTGGATTGAGGCAGTGCTCGCACAGGCGCGGCAGATACATCATGAAGGTGTTTTCGAACTGGCCGTAGATTTCCTTCTCCACGCCTTCGAAATTGTAATCCTTCGAACGCTTGGCAAATTCACCACCGAGAATTTCTTCCCAGTTCGGACCCCATTCGATCTTTTCCATCCGCTCGCCGGAAATCAGCGAGCGCGGACGGGCGGTCGGCATGGTCTTGCTTTCGCCTGCCGTCTGGAGATGGCCATAATCGAAGTCGAACGGCTCGTAATAGTCGTCGATTTCCGGCAGGTCCGGATTGGCGAAAATCTTGGCGAGGATGCGCCACTTGGAGCCCATCTTCGGCTCGATCTTGCCGTTCTTCTTGCGAACCCAGCCGCCGTTCCACTTCTTCTGGTTTTCCCATTCCTTCGGGAAGCCGATGCCGGGCTTGGTTTCAACATTGTTGAACCAGGCATATTCCACGCCTTCACGGTTGGTCCAGACGTTCTTGCACGTCACGGAGCAGGTGTGGCAGCCGATGCACTTGTCGAGATTGAGCACCATTCCAATTTGCGCACGGATTTTCATTCTGCTGCCTCCTTCGCTGCGGAGCTCTGGTTGCCTTCTTCAAGCGGACCTTCCATCCAGTCCACTTTCTCAAGCTTGCGCACGACCACGAACTCGTCACGGTTTGAGCCGACGGTTCCGTAATAGTTGAACCCATAGGACTGGTGGGCGTAGCCGCCGATCATATGCGTCGGCTTGGTGATGATGCGGGTGACGGAGTTGTGAATGCCGCCGCGCTGGCCGGTGAGCGGCGAGCCGGGCGTATTCACGATCTTCTCCTGTGCGTGATACATGAAGACGGTTCCGTCCTTCATGCGCTGGGAGACGACCGCACGGGCCACAATGGCGCCGTTGGCGTTGTAGACTTCCACCCAGTCATTATCGACGATGCCAGCCTTTGCGGCATCCGGCTCCGAAATCCAGACAACCGGCCCGCCGCGATTGAGCGTCAGCATCAGGAGATTGTCCGTATAGGTGGAGTGGATGCCCCATTTCTGGTGCGGCGTGATGAAGTTCAGCACCAGATGCGGCTGGCCGTCCGCCTTTTCACGGATTGCCGGATTGACCGTCTTGGTATCGATTGGCGGGCGATAGACGCAGAAGCCTTCGCCGAAAGCGCGCATCCACAGGTGATCTTGATAGAGCTGCTGACGGCCGGTCAGCGTGCGCCACGGGATCAGCTCGTGCACGTTGGTATAGCCTGCATTGTAGCAGACGGTTTCGGATTCAATGCCCGACCAGGTTGGCGAGGAGATGATCTTGCGCGGCTGCGCAACAATATCGCGATAGCGGATCTTCTCGTCTTCCTTGGGAATGGCCAGATGCGAATGGTCGCGACCTGTGAACTTCGACAGCGCTTCCCATGCCTTGACCGCCACCTCACCGTTGGTTTCCGGCGCGAGCGACAGAATGACCTCGGTTGCGTCGACGTCGGTATAGATGCGCGGACGTCCCTCGCTTGCGCCCGGCTCATGAACCTTGCCGTTCAGTTTGCCCAGCAGATCAACCTCATGTTCGGTGTTCCACGAAATACCCTTGCCGCCATTGCCCAGCTTGTCGAGAAGCGGTCCAACGGAGGTATAGCGCTTGTAGAGGTTCGGATAGTCGCGCTCCACAACCACAACCGATGGCATGGTCTTGCCGGGGATCGGCTCGACTTCGCCCTTCTTCCAGTCGAGAACGTCCTTCGGCTGGGCCAGTTCGCCCGCCGTGTCATGCAGGGTCGGCACGAGAACGATGTCCTTCTCGACACCCAGCACTTCCGGCGCCACTTCCGAGAACTTCTTCGCGATACCCTTGAAGATGTCCCAGTCGCTGCGTGCTTCCCATGCCGGGTCGGCTGCGCTTGACAGCGGATGGATGAAAGGGTGCATGTCGGAAGTATTGAGGTCGTTCTTCTCGTACCAGGTGGCAGTCGGCAGAACGATATCGGAATAGACGCAAGTTGTGGACATGCGGAAATCGAGCGTGACCAGAAGGTCGAGCTTTCCTTCCGGAGCATTCTCATGCCACACCGCCTCGCGGCTTTCCTGTGCGCCTTCCTGACCCAGATCCTTGCCAAGCAGACCGTTCGACGTGCCGAGCAGGTGCTTCAGGAAATACTCATGCCCCTTGCCCGACGAACCGAGCAGGTTCGAGCGCCAGACGAACATGTTGCGCGGCCAGTTGGCCTCGTGGTCGGGGTCCTCGCAGGACATGGTGACGGTGCCGTTCTTCAAAGCATTCGCGATGAAGTCTTTCGGCTCCTTGCCTGATGCGGCTGCCTCCTTGGCAAGCTCCAGCGGATTGGTCTGAAGCTGCGGCGCGGAAGGCAGCCAGCCCATGCGCTCGGCGCGGATGTTGTAGTCGATCATCGTACCGTCCCACGCGCCCTCAGGCGCGGTGGGCGAGAGAATGTCCTGCACTTTCACGGTCTCGTAGCGCCACTGATCGGTATGCGCATAGAAGAACGAGGTGGAGTTCATGTGACGCGGCGGACGGTTCCAGTCGAGCGCGAAGGCAAGCGCCGTCCAGCCGGTCTGCGGGCGCAGCTTTTCCTGCCCCACATAATGGCTCCAGCCGCCGCCGGACTGACCAATACAGCCGCACATCACCAGCATGTTGATGATGCCACGATAGTTCATGTCCATGTGGTACCAGTGGTTGAGACCGGCACCGAGGATGACCATGGAACGACCATTGGTCTTTTCGGCATTGGTTGCGAATTCGCGGGCGACAGCAATGATCTGGTCGCGCGGGACACCCGTGATCTTCTCAGCCCAGGCCGGGGTATATGGCAGGCCCTCGTCATAGGACTTGGCAGAGTTCGCGTCGCCAAGCCCGCGATCAAGACCGTAATTGGCGGCAAACAGGTCGAACACCGTCGCGACCATGACGTCGCCACCCTTGATCTTCAGCTTGCGGGCCGGAACCTTGCGCACCAGCACGCTGTCATGGTCCGTGCCTTCAAAATAATCGTGCTCGCGGTTGCCGAAATATGGGAAAGCCACATCGGCGACGGCATCATGGCTGTCCTTGTCGATGAAGCTCTTGGCAAGTTCCACATCCTTGCCCTTGCCGTCCTTTTCTTCGAGGTTCCACTGGCCATCGTCACCCCAGCGGAAGCCGATGGAGCCCTGCGGTGCAACATAGGCGCCCGACTTCGTATCGAAGGCGACCGTCTTCCAGTCTGGATTGTTGCCTTCGCCGAGATCGCCCTTGAAGTCGGAAGCGCGCAGGAAGCGGTCCGGCACATAACGTCCGCCCTTCTTCGAGAGCATGACCAGCATCGGGAAGTCGGAATATTTACGGCAGTAATTCTCGAAATAGGGAACCTGCCGGTCAAGGTGATATTCGCGCAGAATCACATGGCCAAGCGCCATGGCAAGCGCGGCATCGGTGCCCTGCTTGGGATGCAGCCACAGATCGGAAAACTTCGCTGCTTCCGAATAGTCGGGCGAGACCACGACCGACTTGGTGCCCTTGTAACGCACTTCCGTATAGAAATGCGCATCCGGCGTGCGGGTCTGCGGTACGTTGGAACCCCAGAGCATCAGGAAACCGGCATTGTACCAGTCTGCCGATTCCGGCACGTCGGTCTGTTCGCCCCATGTCATCGGCGAAGCGGGCGGCAGATCGCAATACCAGTCATAGAACGACATGCAGACGCCGCCGAGCAGCGACAGGTAACGCGAGCCCGCCGCATAGGACACCATCGACATGGCCGGGATCGGCGAGAAGCCGATCACGCGGTCCGGTCCATAGGTCTTGGCCGTATAGGCATTGGCCGCGGCGATGATCTCGTTGACTTCTTCCCACGTTGCGCGAACGAAGCCGCCGAGACCGCGCACCTTCATATAGTCGGCACGCTTGGCGGGGTCCTGCTGGATCGCGGCCCAGGCCGCGACAGGCGTTTTCAGCGTGCGTTCCTTGCGCCACAGCTTCAGGAGACGCGAGCGGATCAGCGGATATTTCACCCGGTTGGCAGAATAGACATACCAGCTATAGCTTGCCCCGCGCGAACAGCCGCGCGGCTCATGGTTCGGCAGGTCGGCCCGGGTGCGCGGATAATCCGTCTGCTGGGTTTCCCAGGTGATGATGCCGCCCTTGACGTAGACTTTCCACGAGCAGGAGCCGGTGCAGTTCACGCCATGGGTGGAGCGGACAATCTTGTCGTGCTGCCAGCGCTTGCGATAGGCGTCTTCCCAGTCACGGTTCTCATTGGTCGTGACGCCATGGCCTTCCGAGAAGGTGCCGACATTCTTGCGCGCAAGAAAGTTCAGGCGATCGAGGAGTAGACTCATGATTATATCCTCACTTTATTTCTTCAGGCAGCAGCAGCGGCTGGTTTGCTGCGGTGCTCCACGTCGTAGAGCAGACCGCCTTTTCGGGTGTAGACGCCCCAGGTGATGACGAGGCAGGTCACGTAGAAGATCAGGAAGGCCCAGAGTGCGGCTTCCGGTCCGCCGGTCATGCTGATCGAGGTGCCGTAACCCTTCGGGATGAAGAAGGCGCCGAAGGCAGCAATGGCCGAGGTGAAGCCGGTGATGGCTGCAGATTCCTTGTCTGCTTCGTGACGGCGTTCTTCCGGGGTGGCATTGGGCATAAGCCTGTCCATCTCTTTCGACATGATCGCCGGGATCATCTGGAAGGTGGAGGCATTGCCGATGCCCGTTGCGAAGAACAGCAGGATGAAGGAAGCAAAGAAGCCCCAGAACGCATTCGGCTGATCCTTGATGCCGACGAAGTACAGCACGCCCGCCACGCCGATCATCATCAGGACGAATGCCCAGATGGTGACGCGTCCGCCGCCATATTTATCGGCAAGCCAGCCCGAACCCGACCGCGACAGCGCGCCGACGAGAGGCCCGAGGAAGGCGAACTGAAGCGCATTAACCTCAGGGAACAGGATATTGGTCAGAAGCGGGAAGCCAGCCGAATAACCGATGAACGAGCCGAACGTGCCGGTATAGAGCCAGCACATGATCCAATTGTGCCTGCGGCGGAAAATGACGGCCTGATCGGCAAAGGAAGCCTTGGCCGACGCGATATCGTTCATGCCGAACCAGTTGGCGAAAGCCGTGACGATGATGAACGGCACGAAGAAGAAGCCGGCATTCTGCAGCCAGAGCGGCGTGCTGCCCGCTTCGGTCGCAACCATTGACGGATCGCCGCCAAGCTTACCGAAGATACCGGCAGTGATGACCAGCGGAACCACGAACTGCACGACGCTGACGCCGAGATTGCCGAGGCCTGCATTGAGCGCTGCCGCATTGCCCTTCTCTTTCTTCGGGAAAAAGAAGGAGATGTTGGACATGGAGGAGGCGAAATTACCGCCGCCGAAGCCACAGCAGAGCGCCAGCAGCAGGAAGATGAAGTAAGGCGTATTCGGGTTCTGCACGGCATAGCCGATACCGATGGCCGGAATGACCAGCGACCAGGTGGTCAGTGTGGTCCACAGGCGGCCGCCGAAGATCGGCACCATGAAGGAATAGAAGATGCGGAAGGTCGCGCCCGAAATGCCGGGGAGCGCCGCCAGCCAGAACAGCTGATCGGTCGTGAACTGGTAACCCACCAGCGGCAGCTTTGCCACCACCACGGACCAGACCTGCCAGATGGCGAAGGACAGAAGCAGTGCCGGGATCGAAAGCCACAGGTTGCGCTTGGCGATCCTCCTTCCCTTCTCTTCCCAGAAGGTCGGGTCGTCCGGGCGCCAGTCGGTCAGGACGGAATCGCCCTTTGCCGGCTTGACATCGGCTTTCTTCAAGCCCTGCAATTCAGCAAAGGCCGGAAGCTCTTCCGTCGTCTTGCCCTCGGCTGCGCGTTCCATCTGGCGGATCGAGACATGCATCCACGCAAAGGAAACCGCGACGATGACAAAGAGCAGCATGAAGCAGCTCGTCCAGAGGCCGGTCTGGTCCAGAAGTACACCGAACAGGATCGGCAGGATGAAGCCGCCAAGACCGCCGATCATGCCCACCAGACCGCCGACGGAGCCGACATTGCCCGGATAATAGACCGGAATGTGCTTGAAGACGGCCGCCTTGCCCAACGCCATGAAGAAGCCGAGGATGAAGACGGTGATGGTGAAGCCGATCACGCCCATTTCCGCGTGGAAGGCCAGTGGGCCATTATCGCTCTGGATGACATAATCCGTCGGCGGATAGGACAGTATGAATGTCGCGACCAGCGAGACGGCGAAGGTCCAGTACATGACCCGGCGCGCGCCATAGACATCCGAAAGATGTCCGCCATAGGCGCGGAAAAGACTTGCCGGGACAGAGAAGAACGCCGCGATGATGCCTGCGAGGCGAATATCGACGCCATAGACATGGATCAGATATTGCGGCAGCCACAGCGCGAGAGCCACGAAGGCGCCGAAGACGAAGAAATAGTAAAGCGAGAAACGCCAGACCTGAATATTCTTCAGCGGTTCCAGCTCCATCAGGGTGCTGGCGGGTTTTTCGCCCTTGCGCCGACGCTCGACCAGGACCGGATCGTCGCTCGTGGTGAAATAGAAAATCAACGCCATGACGACCATCGCGGCCGCCCAGACTTCGGCGACCGTATGCCAGCCGAATGCAACCATGACCATCGGCGCGAAGAACTTCGTCACCGCCGCTCCAACATTGCCCGCGCCGAAAATGCCAAGCGCAACGCCCTGCTTTTCCGGCGGATACCAGCGCGAGACATAGGCAACGCCAACCGAGAACGACCCGCCCGCCACGCCAACGCCAAGCGCTGCAATCAGCATTTGCGGATAGGTGGTGGCGTAGGTCAGAAGATAGGTGGCAACCGCCGAGACCAGCATTGTGAGCGTGAAGATGGCCCGACCGCCATAGCGATCCGCCCAGATGCCCAGAATGACGCGGATCAGCGATCCCGTAAGGATCGGCGTACCGACGAGCAAGCCGAACTGGGTTTCGCTTAAGCCCAGCTCGGATCGAATTTCAATGCCGATGATTGCAAAGATGGTCCAGACCGCAAAACACACTGTGAAAGCGGTCGTACTCATCGCTAGCGCCGTGGTCTGCGCCCTGGGATTTTCCCCTGCGACATGTTGCATAGGCGTACTCCGAATTGAATACCATTGGAGGTTTCGTATGCACTTATGCGTCGACTTTCAGATGAATACATTGATTAAGATCAATATCTTTAGACTATTCAAGTTGAATTTTAGATATTCGTGGCTTAACGACCAAAATAGACCTAGTTAGTTCAAAGTATTGATTTATGCGCATTGCGCAATTGATATTTATCAAGCATAATAGACTGATAAAAACTTGACCCCAAAAGTGAGGTTTAATGCGGAAAGAAGACATCGACGCGCTGAAGAATTTGCCGCTCTTCATGGATATGGCAGATGCCACTTTCGAGCGGATCATGCGCCCGAGCTTCGTGCAGTCGTTTCCGCCACGCACGACCCTTATCAAGGAAGACGAGCCTGCGGACTTCCTGTTCGCAATCCTGGACGGCCTCGTGTTGATGTCCGCGAAATCGGACGACGGCGAAACCGCGCTGGAAATATTGCGCGCCGCCGATATTTTCATTCTCGCAGCCGTGCTCAATGACGATGTGTGCCTGCAAACTGCACAGACTCTCACGCCAACCCGTGTGCTGATGGTGCCTTCAAGTCTGGTTCGGGACTTGATGAGCGAGGACGTCGGTTTCATGCGCGCCGTCGTCTTTGAAACGGCACGCGCCTATCGTCGTCTGGTCAAAGAGCTGAAGGCGCAGAAGCTTAGAAGCAGTGTGCAGCGCCTCGCCAACTGGATCGTCAAGGAATCGCTCTTTAACAACGGCGCCGACGTCGTAATGATCCCTTATGAAAAACGGACACTTGCCGCCTATCTCGGCATGACGCCGGAGAACCTGTCGCGCAGTTTTGCAACGCTCGGGTCCCACGGTGTCAGTGTGCAGGCCTCTGCAATCAAGATCACGAACAAGAACAAGCTGCTGCAGTTTGCGGCACCTTCCCATCTGATCGACAGGGAAGAACCGGCGCGCACGGCCGACAGGGTTTGAGACCGGCTTTCATCTTCCTGTCAAACAGAACGACTATCCGGTGACTTTCCTGATCGAACGGATATCCGCCATGAAAGCACCTTTTGTTGCACTGTTTCTTGCCCTTGCCACCAGCGCCGCGGCGCAGGAAATGCAGAAGCCGGAACTTATCGGCGCTATCACGCTACCGACCGGCCTGAAAATCGGTGGCATTGAATTCGGCGGAATTTCCGGCCTCGACTACGACCCACGTGAAGATATCTATTACGCCATATCCGACGATCGTTCGGAAAACGCACCTGCGCGCTTTTACAAGCTCAAGCTCGCCATCGACGGTTCCGGCGTGCAAAGCCTTGATGTTCTGGAAACGGTCACGCTTCTGGACAAGGCCGGCAAATCATTTGCGCTGAAGGATGTGGACCCTGAAAGCATCCGCTTCAACGTGGCGACCGGCACGATCTACTGGTCAAGCGAAGGCGATAAGAACGGCAGGCCTTTTATCGGCGAAGCAAAGACCGATGGCGGTTTCATTCGCGAATTTGCTTTGCCGGAAGCCTACATTCCCGACGAAGGCAAGACACGCGGCGTCCGCAACAATCTGTCTTTTGAAAGCCTGACCATCACACCGGACGGCAAGACGCTTCTGGCGGGGACGGAAAACGCCCTGACACAGGATGGAGACAAGGCGACACTCGACCATGGCAGCCGTTCACGCATCATCGCCTTTGACCTCGCCTCAGGCAATGTGACGGCAGAATATGCCTATGACACCGACCCGATCTTCACCAAGGCGACGCTGCCGCCCTTCTGGAACGATAATGGCCTGTCGGAATTCGTTTCTGATGGAAACGATCTCCTCACTGTCGAACGCTCCTTCGCCATGGGTGTGGGCAATCGCATTACGCTCTACCGCGCATCTTTCGATGGCGCCAGCAATGTGAAGGATGTGCCCTCACTGGCCAGTCAGCCTGTGACATCGCTCGGCAAGAAACTTTTCCTCCAGCTGAACGAAGGTGATTTCGGCCTCGACATCGACAATATCGAGGCCATCACCTTCGGGCCGGTGACTGACGGCAAGAGAACGCTGATCCTTGCCTCGGATAACAATTTCAACCACGGTCAGGTTTCACAGTTCATTGCTTTGAAGCTGCCCTGACCGACCCGGGCATTTCCAGCAAAAGTGCGAAGCGGTTTTGCGTAGCATAATGCGACGAAACAAATATTCAGAGCTCAGGTCCAGAAATAGCGCACGATATGGAAGAAGACCGGAGCCGAAAAGACGAGACTGTCGGCCCGGTCGAGCATCCCGCCATGTCCTTCGATCATGTGGCCCCAGTCCTTCACGCCGCGATCGCGCTTGATAGCGGAAGCAACAAGCCCGCCGAAGAAGCCCATGATGCATGATGTGGCCGCAAGGGCACCCGCCTGCACAGGCGAAAACGGCGTCAGCCATGCAAGACCGGCCCCCAGAAGAGAGGCGCTCGCGACACCGCCCACAAAACCTTCCCAGGTTTTGGACGGCGATATGCTGGGCGCGATGCGATGTTTTCCAAACAGCTTTCCGAAAATATACTGCAGCACATCGCTGCCCTGCACGGTGGCCACCAGAAACGCGATCAGAAGCAGTTTCTTGCCGTCAAAACCGGGAATATCCAGTGTCATCAGCGCGGGCACATGGCTTATGCAATAGACCGACAGCATGATGCCCCATTGCTGCTCGCTGATACGCTCCAGAAAGCGCGACGTGTCCCCGGAAAGTGCAGTCAGAACCGGCATGGCGAGGAAGCAATAGACCGGGATGAAGATGGAATAGAGCCCGTACCAGTCGATCCAGATCAGATAATATTGCACCGGAATGACCAGCAGGAACATGCCGAGCAGCACGCGATGGTCGGCGCGTCGTGTCTGCGTCAGCGTCGCATATTCGCGCAAGGCCGCGAATGATATCAGCGCGAACAGCACGATCACGCCGCCCTTGCCGAACAGGAAGGCGATGCACATGGCCCCGACCATGATCCACCACGCCTTGATGCGGGCATTGAGATTGACCAGCGTGGATGAAAGCGGCTTCGGCGCGCGCCATGAAAGAACACCGGCAACGGCGCTTGCCGTTATCAGAACGCCCATGAGGCCAAGGAATAATCGGGTCGTTTCACTCATGAGTGATTACCATTCTGAGGCTGAATATCGAGAAGGCTCTGACGGGCGCGGGCGAGAAATTCCTTGCGGTCCTCACCCTCACCAAGCTGCACCGGCGCACCGAAAATGACACGGCAAAGAAGCGGCACCGGCAGCATGGCGCCCTTGGGTAGCACGCGCGACATGTTTTCGATCCAGCACGGCACCAGCTCGACATCGGGGCGTGCCAGCGCCAGATTGTAGATGCCGGAACGAAAGCGCAGCAGCGCCTCGTCGGTCATGTTGCGTGTGCCTTCGGGAAAGATGATGAGCGAATGGCCATCGGCCAGCGCTTTCAGCATCACTTCCATCGGATCCTGTGTACGCTCAACCCAGTTGCGCTCAACAAGCACAGTGCGCAACAGAACTTCGGCCATGAACTGGCGCACGCGGTTGCCCCGCCAGTAATCGGCACCAGCGACAGCGCGGGTACGCGCGCGTTCTTCCTGATCGAGACAGGAGGAAAGCAGGATGAAATCGCCGTGGCTTGTATGGTTGGCAAAATAGATACGCTGATTGCGCGACGGACCAGTGCCGCTCCAGATTGGCCGCACGCCGGTAATCCCGCGCGACAGGATTGCCAGAAACGAACCGAACGTGGATTGCACCTGATGGCGGATCAGTTCCCGCATGTCACAGCCCCTGACCCAATGGCACCGTGGCCAGCAGAATGAAAAGTACGATACCCAGCCCCATGAAGAACCGCAGACGCCCCATGATGCGTCGCGAGCCTTCTATCCTTTTCGCAAGTGGACGGACCGTGCCGTCATTGGAGCGCAAACCCATGCGCTCAAGAATGCTGTCTACCTCACCCAATCCCGTTTCACCGGAACCGGCGATCAGCTTGAAAAGCGCGGCATCGAACAGGAGGTGCGCAGCGATACCCAGCACGATCAATGCGCTTACCAACAAAAGCGGCCAGATCAGCCAGAAGGCCAGATCATGCACCGGGCGCATGAAGGGCGCGACCGCAAGCAAAGCCATGGCGACAACGATGCCGAGAAAGGCATTGCGGCGCAGAACAATTGCTGTGGACGCTGCCGGAGAATTCATGTCAGCTCCTCCGCCAAATGCAGATGCACCGGCCAGCCTTTTGCGCGGATCAGCGCTTCGGCTTCCCGCGCATTGGCGACACGGCCAGTAGAGATGAGCCATGCGACCGCAACTGTTGCGCTGCGCTGAAAACCAAGCGCGCAACAGACAAGAACCGGGCCGTGATGGCGTGCGGCTTCAACGGCATCGGAGGCCAGTTGCATCTTTTCCGATGACGGCGCGACCAGATCGAGCGTGCCAAAATTTTTCCATTCCGTGACATGCAGCGGTGGCACCATTTCAGCGGCAAGATCAATGACGGCAGCAACGGATGAGAGTTCTGCGGCTCTTGGAAAACGCCCGAGAAACACCCCGTCGGCAAGCTCGACATGCGGCGGCAGCTTGCGTGTCCAGAACCGCACATTCAGCCGGGCAAAAAACCGGTAGGGCCAAAGCAGCCAGCGGCTTGCGAGACTGACCGAACCGTCTGTCAGCTTCTGGAAAATGCCAGCACCTGCACCGAAATAGCCAAGTGCCACGATGGCCAGTGCGGTTGCAGGCCAGAGCCAGAAAACTGCATAGCCGGTGACGGTCAGGCCATGGATGGCGAGCACCAGAAACAGGATTGCGCCTGCCAGATAGTAAAACCCGATCCTTCTGGCTTTGGGGTCTGATGTGAACCGAAACTCTGCCAGCGGGGGAGGACCGCTGCGGGGAAAAAGCCACAAGGCAAACAGCCCGAGCAAAGCGCCTGCCGGAATATCGACCGCGTGGTGCTGATAGGTGGTCAGCACCGACAGACCGATCAGCAGACACCAGACATGCCAGATCACGCGCATGGTATCACCCATCACGCGGCGCATCTGATCCCAGATGATGATCAAGAGCGCGATATGCAGCGAGGGCGCTTGATTAAAGGGTTTGTCGAAGCCGCCAAGTACATCGAACATAAAACCCGGAAGACCAGCCGTTGCCGGTTTTACGAAAGTTGCGGTCAACGGAAAAGCGACGAAGCAGAGAACAGCGATGATCTGTGCCGTCAGATAGCGTTTTGCCAGCCGGTCGACCTGTTCGGGGCTGTCATTGACGAACAGCGCAATCGCATAAAACAGATTGACCGACCAATAGGGAACGATGCTCCACGCGATAAACGGAACTTGGCTTTCCCATCCGAAAGCAAGGTTCGGCACATGACCTTGCTGCGATGCGAGCCAGTTGGCCGTACCGTAGGTCAGGTAGAAAAAGGGCGCGAGAAACAGAAGCCAAAGGATCGCGCGACGGATCACAGGCCGCCGCGAAGATCCGTCAAGTTCCGTCAAATGCACTGTCACGCTTCGCCGTCTCCCACGCGCTCCGCAATCGAGACGGTGAAAATGCCCCACTGATCGACGCGCTGTTCGATCTTGCGATAACCGGCCTTCTCGACAAGCTGGTCCATTTCGCCCTGCGTGCGGCGGCGCATCACCCATGCCTCGCCGCCGCGATGTGACGTGAGCGCACGCGCAATCATTTCAAGCTGCGGATGCCATGGCTGGTTGGTGTAGATCAGCAATGAGCCGGGTTTCTGCACGCGGGCGAGGCCCGAAAGTGACCGGTTGATCAGCGCATTATCGGGGAAAAGTTCGTAAAGACCGGACACGATGGCGAGGTCCGGCTGCGGCGTGACCGCTGCAAGGCTTTCCTCGTTGAAAGCGTCACCCTCTTCCATATGAGCGATTGCTTCAAGCCCGCGATCCCGGATGAGCTTGTTACCCGCCAGCACATTGATCGGCGAATAATCGCGCAGGTGAATACTGTCCGGCATGGCGTCGGCACGCACCACCGCATCGATGACATAGCGGCCATGGCCGCAGGCAATGTCGAGAATATTGGTCGAGCGACCTTCGCTCTTAAGCCGCTTTATCGCCGCACCGATCAGTTCTTCCAGATGCACCTTGCGCTGGCGGATACCCCGCCAGCCGATCGCTTCCAGAAACTGCTTGTCGATGAGCTTGCCACCCGGCCCGAGGCCCCGCGCTTCATTCTCATAGACATAATCGAGCGTGGAACCGGAATCGAATCCCGTGCGCTTGCCGACTTTCAACCCTTCCGAAAACAACGCACCGAAGGCTATCGAAGCGCGTGTCGACGCCCAGTAAAGCCCCTGCGCAGTCAGAAGCGGCAGCGGGCTCGACAACCGGTCTGCCTCGTCGCGCGTGTGGCCTGCAATATGCGCATCCGTCAGATCGGCGCGCTGCGGCTTTTCGGCAAAACGGACCTCGATGAAATCGTGGATGAGTTCGATTGCGGGTTTGCGATCCCGTTCGCCGAGCGTGTCGTGATAGAACCCTTTCAGAACATGCCGCTCCTTGATGCGGCTGCCGAGATTTTCAAAGAAGCGATGTTGCGGCGCAGGACGCACGACAAAATCACTGCCGGAAATGAGCAGTTGTGTCGGAACGGTGATCGCCCGCGCATCGTCCACCACGCGCTTCGCCGTCTCATAGAGTTGCAGCAGGATGTGCGAGGCGATGGGGCGCGTGATCAGCGGATCGGTACGATAGGATTCGATGCGCTCCGGATCGTGGGTCAGGAATTGCGGCTTGACGTATGAATTGACGTAGAAAGTGCCTTTCAGCTTCTGCCACAGGCCGATGCCTTCCTTGGCGAATGGCACATAGAGATTGATGTCGAAAGCGGGCGAAGCCAGCACCAGCGCCCGAATATTCGGCGCATAGTCATGCACCCAGGCCGCAGCCAGAACCGCGCCGACACTCTGCGCGATGATTGCCACATCCTCGATGGCGGTGCCAGTTTCCTGACGGATATGGGCGACAAAACTGTCGAGGTCACGGATCGACGCGCCGAAGGACGGCGAGAAGCCGCGCACGCCCGGCGACTGGCCGTGGCCGCGTGCATCCCAGGCGTAGAAGGCGTAGTCATCCAGCCCCAGCTCATCAACGAGGTGCGCGACGCGTCCGCTGTGCTCATGGCCACGATGCAGGAGAACAATCACGCCTTTCGGCTTGCCGGAAATTGCCGGCCAGAAACGGTAGAACAGCGACGTGCCGTCATGGGTGACGAACTGGCTTTCCTGCGCCGCGCGATGCCGATTTGTAGCGTGCTCGTTCATGCCATCCCCTCTCCACCTGTTTCCTCATGGGACAATTGCCCGCAATTTCTATTGAGTGAAACAAAATGTTTGAATAAACGAGCTGGAGCGAACCGCAAATAGCTGTTCAATACTTATTCTTCGTTTCCCAAGAGATTCTTGATGTCGGTTTATCAACTCAAGTCGCGTTTCCAGAATTTACTGAGACCTCTTGTCGTGCGACTTGCTGCAGGCGGTGTAACGGCCAATCAGGTTACAGTCGCTGCCGCGCTCGTCTCGATCATACTTGGCGCTTTTCTGGCGTGGAGCGGTAACGCGGCATGGTTTGCACTCGTCCCGATCTGGCTTTTCCTGCGGATGGCGCTGAACGCCGTCGACGGAATGCTGGCGCGCGAACATGGGCAGAAATCGACGCTGGGTGCCTATCTCAACGAGATTGGAGACGTTGTTTCCGATGCTGCCCTTTATGCGCCCTTCGCGATCATCGCGCCGTTCACCGGCCCATGGATATTCGCGATTATCTTTCTGGCCACCCTTACGGAATTTGCAGGCGTTGCCGGTGCGTCCGTGGGTGCGAACCGCCGCTATGACGGCCCGATGGGCAAAAGCGACCGCGCTGTGGTCTTTGGCGTGCTCGGTGCGTGGATTGCCATTGATGGCATTCTGCCACAATGGATTTTCTGGCTGCAGCCGCTCCTATGCCTGCTTCTGGTCGCGACTACGGTCAAGCGCATCGCAAACGGCATAAGCGAGACAAAGAGCGGGTAAAACGGCTTTCCGGTACTGGTATTGACGCAATTGGGGCCTATGTTGGTCCATTCAATTCCAGCTCAATCGGAGGCCATGCCAATGAAGAAAGCTAAGACTGCTTTTCTGTTTGCGGGCATATTCGCATTTTCATCCGCGCTCAGCCCGGCGCTGGCTGCCAGTAATGGCAGTTCGAAACAAAGGGCGAAGGAAGTCACCGCTGTCGTCAACGCCGTCGCGCAGAAAATGCCCGACCAGCCGATCAATACGGTGATGTATATCCGCTCCAATAATTTCGAGGTTCTCGCAGGCGACTGCACCGTGCGCGCGCATATCGTCTCGTCGGGTCACAAGGCAAAAAGCAGCTCTCCCGACAAGATCAAGGTCCGGCTCAACAAGCGACGCTGTGCGCGCTAATTCCCGTTGAGCTGTGACTTTGCAACGGTCTTGACCACCCAGTCGGCAAAGACACGAAGGCGGTTGCTGAGATGCCGGTTGGGTGGATAAACCAGATAAATCGGCATCGGCTCGATTTCCCACTCCTGCAGGACAGGGCGCAACGTGCCGTTTTCGATGTCGTCCTTCACCATGAACAAAGGCGCCTGCACCACGCCGAGACCTGCGCGAGCGGCAGCGAGATAGGTGGTCGATTCGTTCGCTGCCACCACATAGCGTCCGTTGACCTCGATTTCCTCCGTCCCTTTTTTGAAACGGAACGGCATCTGCTGGCCGGTCGATGGCCGGAAATAACCGACCACCGTGCAGTTCCTGCCGAGATCGGACGGATGCAGCGGCGTGGAACAACGGTCGAGATATTCGGCGGAAGCACAGGCGATGAAATGCATGTCGCCGATGCGTCGCGCAATCAGCGACTGGTCGGCCAGCTCGCCAATGCGGATGGCGCAATCGACGTTCTCCGCCACATAATCGACAGGCCGGTCCGATACGCCAAGATCGATCTGGATATCGGGATAACGCTGATGAAACTCGATCAGCGCCGGAATGATGATGAGATTGGCGACCGCGCTTGCCATTTCGACGCGCAGGCGACCTTTGGGCAAGGTCTGGGCGCTCGACAAGCTGCCGTCAAGTTCCGCAAGATCGGCCAGCAATCGTGCAGCGCGCTCATAGTAAAGTGCGCCGTCCGGTGTTACGAGAACACGGCGGGTCGTACGATTGAGGAGTTTTGTACGAAGATGGGCTTCCAATCCCTGGATAAGATTGCTGATCGTTGCCTTGGGCATATTGAGGGAGGCGGAGGCGCGCGTGAAGTTCCCGGTTTCAACAACCCGGAGAAAAGCGCGCATGGCCGAGAGCTGGTCCATTATCAAAAAGCCGTCATTGTTCGAAATTCTGGACAGTGTAACCAATTATAGGGGACTATTCCAGCCTATAGACAATGCTAATATCTAATTATGGCGGTTTGCCGCTATACATGAAGGCCAAGAAAGATGTGCGAGAAGTTTAGTGTAGAGACATTGCAGCTTCACGGGCAAGCCCATGGGCAGGCGGGTACCACCAACTGCACGGCGCGCATTTATAAGGGCGCCAAGTTGCTCTCTCCTCCGCCGGTGGTGTTGCACCTTCACGGCGGTGCTTTCTCGGTCAACTGCCTTGGTGACTGCGAGCGCGTTGCCGAAACACTTGCCGAGGCAGGTGCGGTGGTCGTGTCGCCAGAATATTCGTCGGCCTGTCTCAACCCGTTCCCGGCGGCGCTTGAGATAGCTTACTCCATTTTGTCTTCGATGCGCGCGCGTTGCCCTGAATTAGCGCACAAGAAGTCGATGCTGTTCGTCGCCGGTGAAGAGGCGGGCGGTAATATTGCTGCCGGCGTAGCCCTCATGGCGCGCGATCAATATCTGACCGAGCTCAAGGGTCAGATACTGCTTTCGCCCATGCTCGACCCCTGCCTCGCCACGGCGTCTTTCCGCAAGTATTGCCCGGAAAGCGCCGTCCAGACGATGTCGGATGGCTGGCAGCATTATCTGGGCGAGTGTGCGGGTTTCACCCACCCCTACGCCGCGCCTGCCCTGTGTACGCGTCTTGCTGGTCTGGCACCCACCTTGCTTGTCACCAGCGCCCAGTGCCCGATGCGAGATGAAACGCAGGCCTATGCCGAGCGTCTCCGTCAGGCGGGCGTGAAGGTTCAGTCTCATGTCCTGCCCGGAAAAGCTGGCTGGATACCCGAAAACAAGGTGGCGAGCACCGACTGGTCGCCACAGGAACATAAACTTATCGACCTGTTTTCCGATTTCTTCCGGCAGGCAGGAGCAAAGCCAATCGCAGCATAAAGCATGTCTCCCAAAAGTGGGAACCGCCTTCGCGGGGAAATCAATCCACTGGATTGATTTCTGATCCCGCTACGATGGGACAAAGACATGCTTGAAATAACCAGTTTTAAAGTCCTCCCAAGCTTTGATCTGGTGCTCACATTGAAGCCGGCCCCCACCGGTTAGAGCGAAGCTCTAACCTCCTTTATTGAAAGCATAATCTGACCGATCCTCGTTCCACTCCGGTCGGATTATGCTCCAGGAGATACAACAATGACATCGATCACAGCCCGCCGGGCCCTATGGGGCGCCGGCCTGAGTATCCTATTGTCTGCAGCCGGCGGCGGCGCCATTCTCTTTGGCGCGCCTCACCTCAAGGCCGATGCTGCAACCGATATTTCCGCTCCACCGCCTGCCGTGCCGGTATCGGTCGCCAAGGCAGAATCGCGACGCATCGTAAGCTGGGAAGAGTTTTCCGGCCGTCTGGAAGCGATTGACCGGGTAGAAATTCGGCCGCGTGTCGGCGGCGCCATCCTGAAAGCCCATTTCCGCGAAGGCGCTCTGGTGAAACAGGGTGACCTGCTCGTCACCATCGATCCCGAGCCCTATGCGGCAGCCGTCGAAAAGGCAAAAGCGCAGGTTTCCGCTGAAGAAGCCCGCGTCGCACTGGCCAAGACCGAACTGGAACGCGGGCGCCAGCTCGTGACCACCCGTACGATCGCCCAAAGCGGCCTCGACCAGCGCTCCAGCGCCTATGACGAGACGCAGGCGACCTTACGTTCCGCCAAGGCAGCCCTGCGTTCCGCCGAGCTCGATCTTCAATATACCGAAGTGCGCGCACCGATTTCCGGTCGCGTCGGGCGGCTGGAAGTCACGGCAGGCAATCTCGTTGCGGCAAGTTCCGCCTCGCCGGTTCTGACCACGCTTGTTTCGGTCGATCCGATCTATGCAAGCTTCAGCGCCAATGAGGAAGTCGTCACCAAGGCACTGGCCAAGCTTGCAGCCTCGCCTGGCGGAAACGCCATCGAGCGCATTCCTGTCCAGATCGGCACCGCTTCCGATGAAGGCACCCCGATTTCCGGCCATATCCAGCTCATCAACAATGAAGTCGATGCCACAACCGGCACAATTCGGGTTCGTGCGGCAATCGACAATCCGGACGGAAGGCTCATTCCGGGCCAGTTTGTCCGCATTCGTTTCGGTGAGCCGGAACCGGATGAAAAACTGGTGGTGAGCGACCGGGCGATTTCTTCCGATCAGGACAAGAAGTTCGTTTTCGTAGTCGGCACGGATAACAAGGTTGAATACCGGCAGGTGGTTCTCGGCCGCAACTATGACGGCTTGCGCATTGTCGAAAGCGGGCTGAAGCCCGGCGAGAATATCGTCGTGAACGGCCTGCAACGCATTCGTCCGGGCGTGGTCGTCGTACCGCAGCCTGTAACCGAAACGCTTGCAAAAAATTGATCGCAGCAGTGCGCGCCTGAAACGCGCATAAACGCAAATGCTCGGCCTCATTAACCCGCGGAATCTGCCGATTTCGCGGGCCGGGAGAGTCTTTGCCCATCCGCCTAAAGGGGGATACTGACATGAACTTTTCTCGCTTTTTCGTCGACCGCCCGGTCTTCGCTGGCGTTCTGTCGGTCCTGATCTTCGTTGCCGGTCTGATCGGCATGACAGGTCTGCCGATCTCTGAATATCCGGAAGTCGTGCCGCCACAGATCGTGGTCCGCGCGCAATATCCGGGCGCCAACCCAGCCGTTATTTCCGAAACCGTCGCCACGCCGCTTGAAGAACAGATCAACGGCGTCGAAGGCATGCTTTATATGCAGAGCCAGGCGACCGCCGACGGCGTCATGACGCTGACCGTCACATTTGCGCTCGGCACCGATCCCGATCAGGCCCAGCAGCTGGTGCAGAACCGTATTTCGCAGGCCGAACCGCGCCTGCCGGAAGAAGTGCGTACCCTTGGCGTCACAACCGCCAAAAGCTCGCCCGACCTGACGCTGGTCGTTCACCTTATCTCGCCCGATGGGCGATATGACGTGAACTATCTGCGCAATTATGCCGTTCTGAACGTCAAGGACCGTATAGCCCGTATTCCGGGCGTCGGTCAGGTGCAGATATTCGGCGGCGGTGATTATTCGATGCGCGTCTGGATTGACCCGCAGAAGGCAGCCGAACGCGGACTTTCTGCAAGCGATATCGCCACTGCCATCCGCCAGCAGAACGTTCAGGCTGCTGCCGGTGTCATCGGCGCATCGCCGTCCGTTTCGGGCCTCGACCTTCAGCTATCCGTCAATGCGCAAGGCCGTCTCCAGTCACCGGAAGAATTTGCCAACATCGTCGTGAAATCAGGCAGCGAAGGTGAAATCACCCGGCTGGGCGATGTTGCGCGTGTCGAAATGGGCGCCGCTGATTATTCCCTGCGCTCGCTCCTCGACAACAAGTCAGCGGTTGGCATGGGTGTGTTTCAGGCACCCGGCTCCAATGCGCTTGAAATTTCCGAAAACGTCCATGCCGCCATGGCCGACCTGAAGAAAACTATGCCGGAAGGCGTGGATTTCGACATCGTCTATGACACGACGGCGTTTGTGAAAGCCTCGATTGAATCGGTCATTCATACCCTGCTTGAAGCCATCGTGCTGGTGGTGATCGTCGTTATCATGTTCCTGCAGACATGGCGCGCCTCCATCATCCCACTGGTTGCCGTTCCCGTCTCCATCGTCGGCACGTTTGCGGTGATGTATGTGTTCGGCTTCTCCATCAATGCGCTCAGCCTCTTCGGCCTCGTGCTTGCCATCGGCATCGTGGTCGATGACGCCATTGTGGTGGTGGAAAATGTCGAGCGTAACATCGAACAAGGACTGTCGCCGGTCGAGGCAACCTATCGCGCCATGCAGGAAGTGTCCGGGCCGATCATCGCCATCGCGCTGGTGCTGGTTGCGGTCTTCGTGCCGCTTGCCTTCATCACCGGTCTGACCGGTCAGTTCTACCGCCAGTTCGCTCTCACCATCGCGATCTCGACGGTGATCTCCGCCTTCAACTCGCTGACGCTTTCGCCTGCTCTGGCAGCTCTGCTGCTGCGCGGCCACGATGCGCCGAAGGATCGTCTGACGCGGATCATGGACAAGCTGTTCGGCTGGTTCTTCCGTGGCTTCAACCGTTTCTTTGGTGCAAGTTCAAACGCCTATGGACGCGGCGTTGGCAGCATTCTCTCGCGCAAGTCGCTGGTGATGGGCCTCTATGTCGTGCTGCTCGGCGTCACCTTCGTGCTGTTCCGTGCAGTGCCCGGCGGCTTCGTTCCGGCGCAGGACAAGCAATATCTGATCGGCTTCGCGCAATTGCCGGATGCGGCAACGCTCGACCGCTCGGAAGACGTGATCCGCCGCATGAGCGACATTGCCCTCAAGCATCCGGGTGTGGCCAATGCCATCGCCTTCCCCGGCCTGTCGATCAATGGTTTCACCAACTCATCGAACTCCGGCATCGTTTTCGTGACGCTGAAGCCGTTCGAGGAGCGTAAATCGCCGGAACTTTCGGCCAATGCAATCACGGGAGAACTGAACCAGCAGTTCGGCGCCATTCAGGATGCTTTCATCGCCATGTTCCCGCCACCGCCCGTTCAGGGTCTCGGCACGACAGGCGGCTTCAAGCTCCAGCTTGAGGATCGCAACGGGCTTGGCTTCAAGGCGCTGGACGATGCGACCAAAGCGTTTCTCGCCAAGGCCTATCAGACACCCGAGCTGGCCGGTCTCTATTCGAGCTACCAGATCAATGTGCCACAGCTCTATGCCGATCTTGACCGCACGAAGGCACGGCAGCTGGGCGTGGCTGTGACCGATGTGTTCGAAACCCTGCAGATTTATCTGGGTTCGCTCTATGTCAACGACTTCAATGCCTTTGGACGCACCTACAGCGTGCGCATTCAGGCCGACGCGAATTATCGCAGCCATGCCGAAGATATCGGCAAGCTGAAAGTGCGTTCGCAGTCGGGCGAGATGATCCCGCTGTCGGCTCTTCTGAAAGTCGAGCAGACCGTGGGTGCGGAACGCGCCATCCGTTATAACGGCTTCCTTTCTGCCGATATCAACGGTAACCCGGCTCCCGGATTCTCGTCCGGTCAGGCACAGGCTGCCATCGAACGGATCGCGGAAGAAACCCTGCCTCCGGGCATCGCTTACGAGTGGACCGATCTGACCTACCAGCAAATTCTCGCCGGTAACTCAGGCTTCCTCGTCTTCCCGCTGGCGCTGCTGCTCGTCTATCTGGTTCTGGCTGCGCAATATGAAAGCCTTGCCCTGCCGCTGTCGATCATCATGATCGTGCCGATGGGGATCATGGCCGCACTCACCGGTGTCTGGCTGACAGGAGGTGACAACAACGTCTTCACCCAGATCGGCTTGATAGTCCTTGTGGGGCTATCGGCGAAGAACGCAATCCTGATCGTGGAATTCGCCCGCGAGCTGGAGCTGTCCGGACGAAGCGTCGTGCAGGCGGCGGTCGAGGCAAGCCGGTTGCGTCTGCGCCCGATCCTGATGACCTCGATGGCCTTCATCATGGGCGTGGTGCCTCTGGTGATGTCGACAGGTGCCGGCGCGGAAATGCGCTCAGCGATGGGTGTGGCGGTCTTTGCAGGCATGATCGGCGTGACAGCCTTCGGCATCTTCATGACGCCGGTGTTCTATGTGCTGATCCGCAAGCTCTCCGGCGAACGCCCGTTGAAACATGCAGGCGCCAAGATCGAAGCCCCGCATCTGGCGCCGGGGGAATAACCCCGGCGTCACCTCAAGACCTGATCAGAAGGGCCGGAGCAATCCGGCCCTTTTCATGTAGTCAGCGGATTTATTTTCTTCGCGTCGCGATATCGCCCGAATCTGTTTCTTAAGAGGGAGCTTGTTCGATGCATGAAGGAGAAGATTGTTGCAAAAGTCCGGTTTGCTTGCCCTCGCCCTTGTTGTCACTGCGCTAACAGCGTGTTCCGAAACAACGCCCGGCCCGTCGGCAAGTGCCGCTCCTGCAAAACCGCCTGTCGATCCGACACCCATCACCGGCAACTGGTGCAGCTCCGATGGCCAGCGGTTCTCCATTTCCGGCGAGCGTTTTGACAGCCGCAACAGCCAGTGCTCTGTAACACGGATCAACAATTACGAAGGCACGTTTACCGTCGCCATGTCCTGCACTGCCAACGGTCAACAGTCGAACGAAAACATCACTATTTCACCTGTCGGCCAGTCGCTGCATATCTCGTTCCTGTCCATGGGTGGCAAGCGGGCAGTGGTGAGCCGCTGCGCCTCCTGACCGCCCCTAAATCACATTAAGGCATAACCATGATCTGGCGCGATTTTCGCGCCAGATGCGTTTTTACGAGCAGAAGCATTGCGTTTTCCCGACGGAAATTACGGCGAACGCCCGACTAAATCATGACCAAAATATGGCAGATGATATTCCGGGACAATGTGATGCGACAGGGCGATCCCGCTCTGCTAAACTTGCCGTTGCAATGCCACACCCAAACTGAAGGGAGACAGACATGAAAGTCGTATTCGTGACTACAGCTGTCCTCGCTCTGTCGGTTACAGCTGCGATGGCAGACTGCACTTATCATAATGCTCAATCCTCCACGAAGATGGAGAAGCCTCAGACAACTGCAAGCATTCAGACAACGGCACCGGAACAGAAATAGCTGCCGGAATGTTTGAAGCTGAACTGCCATATCTTCATTTGTGACGATCGTTGCCATAAGCAACCATCGTCACAAATTTTTATAGGAGCATTTCCAGCAAAACCGCTTCGCACTTTTGCGCAGGATAATGCGTAAAAATAAATAAATAGAGCGGTTCCATGATTCAGTTTAATTGGAACCGCTTTAGAACTTCACGTTGAACGAAGCGTTGAAGCCATTCCGCACCGCTCCATCACCGAATTGCCCCTTGTAACCGGCAGCAAGTGAAGCATTTTCACTGAACTGGAAGTTCAGACCAGCCTCGATCAGGGCTGCGTCTTCGGCAATCGGCACGCCTGCCACGCTGAAGGGTTCCGAACCGGCGAAGGCATGACGGGCAACGGGTGTGATGTCACCCGCCGCATGTTGCCAGCCAAGCGTTGCGTGCAATGTCGAGGCTAAACCGCCAAGCGTCAGATCGGTCGCGGCTCTGAGCCCCAGCGTCGTATAGGTGACGTCGCTATTGTCGCTGTCGCTGTGAAGGCCAGCGACGCCATCCCCATCATAACCGTCAGTATGAAGCCGCACATAGGCCAGATTGGCAAAAGGCTCGAAGCTCGCGCGACCGGCCTGCATCTTGTATCCGGCCTCGCCGAACAATTGCAGCGCCTGTGCATCATACGAAGTTTCTTCCACCGCTTTGAAGCCGGCAAAGGAAATCGAGCGCCCGGTGTCGATATTGTACCAGCTATGGGTCGCGCCGAAACGAAGCCCTATATCGCCTGCGCCAACCTTTTCGATCACAGTTCCGGCGTAGGCACCCAGCGTATAGGAGTCTACATCGGCGCTTGAAAAGCGGTCATCCGCATCAAAGGAAGAATTGCCATAGCCTGCCATCAGACCGGTACGCCAGCTGCCGACCGGAATGTCGGTACCGATGAAAACACCGCCTGTAGAACCGGAAAGCTTGGCAGCATTGCCGTCGCCATCATTGGAGCCCCAAGCGCCATAACCTTGCAGCCAGAAGGCCGTTTCGGCGGTATTGGCACAAGCTTGACCGTAGGCTCCGGCGCTGCCTTTGCCGGTCCACACCGGATTGCCCGCCTTGCAATTTGCATCGAACGCAGCGCGCAAACGGTCGCCGATGGCGTCACGTGCAAACCGGCTTTCATCAATCAGAGCGCCTTTGACGCTGGCATGGATTTCGCCCGACAAGGCGTCGAAACCTGCTCGCGCTTCGGCAGCACTCAAGCTGACGAGCGCATTGTAAACCTCGCCACGGCCCAGCCTGTCGGCAGCGCCCGCCACCGCTTTCTGGTTGCGCGTCTCGCCGACGCTGGCAAAGCTGGTGTCGTTGCGGTCAAGACGGAGATCGAGTGTCGTCGCGCCATAAGTCAGGCTTGGCGTCAGGAATGCCAGATTGCTGTCGATGTTCGCAAAGGTCCCGCTGATGCCACCCGCCGAAGTCAGGATCGTATAGTTGGTCTGCGGTGACCAACTGCCATTTTCGCCAATGATCGAAAGACCACCCGCAAGCTGCGCAGAACCGCCGACCACGAGCTTGCCGGCCTCTCCCGCAGGCGTGGTGTCGATCTGCAGGACGCTGTTTGCCGTCTGCACCAGATTGCCATTGATGGTCAGCGTTCCGACGGAACCGCCCGGACGCAAGATGCCCTGATTGGTCACCGACCCGAGAATGACGCCGTGACCTCGCAAGGTGCCGCCTGTCCCGATGGTGACATCGCCACCCAGAACCGCAGCGGAAGGGTCGGCATCGCCGACCTTGAGCATACCGTTTTCGACGACTGTGGAACCGGCAAAACCCGCACCGTTGCCGTTGAAAACCAGCATGCCCGAACCCTGTTTCACAAGGCTTCCGCTACCGGAAAGGCTACCTGTGAAAATGCCATCGCTCTGCTGATCGAAGACAAGCTGCGCATTGTTGGTGATATTGCCCTGCAGGCTTGCCGTATCGCCCAGCAAGGTGCCGCCGCTGACAAGCGTGCCGCCGCTATAACTGCTGGCGCCCGACAGGACCAATGTGCCGCTGCCCGATTTGACAAATGCGCCAGTGCCGGAAAGGTCCCCTGCAAATGTGCCGTCGCTCTGCTGGTCGAAGACGAGCCGTGCATTGTTGGTGATATTGCCCTGCAGGCTTGCCGCATCACCCTGCAAGGTGCCGCCGCTGACAAGCGTGCCACCGCTATAGCTGTTTGCGCCTGACAGCACCAAGGTGCCGTCACCGGATTTGACCAGAGCGCCGCTGCCCGAGAGAGCCTGCGACACCGTAAAGCGTGCCGCAGCGTCGGCAATGTCAAAGCCACCGCCATTGCCAGTCATGGTCACGCTGCGGGCTGTTTGCGAGAACCCTGTTCCCGTAATCCGCAGCGTTCCGCCATCAAGGATGAGGCCATCGCTGACAAAGCTCATATTGCTGTCGTTCGATACAGAAAGTGTGCCGGCGCTGATCCGTGTACCGCCGCTATAGAGATTGCTGGCATTGAGAACGAGCGTCCCCGCGCCGGTCTTGGTGATACCGTCTATACCAGCGATAACGGTGTCGATGGTTGCAGTCCAGTTTGCGCTTGCGGCCGAACCGTCACCCACGCGAATTTCAGGCATTGTCGCGTTCTGGCTCTGAAGGATCAGAATATCGCCGTCTAGCCGATAGCCGTCGCTGGCAAACTGCATTCCAAGCGCGCCAACCGTCCCGGCGTTGTCATCAACCGTGACGGTGCCCGACGCTCCACCGAATATTGCAAAACCCGGTTGCGGAGTCATAGGCCCCGTAAAACTGCCCTGACTATCCGTCCAGTTCGCGTTGGCAACGGACCACGTACCAGAGCCGCCGCCCATCTGGGAGGGACCTGCCAGGCCGTTTGCATTCCAGAAATTGAGTTCGACCCCGGGAGTCATGTTGACCAGATTGATCTGCTTGGTACCGGTGAGAATTTGGATAGCACTTCCCGCAGGCGGAAAGAACCCCCCGCCATTGAAACTGAGAGCCCCACCATAGCTGAACAGATTGTATAGACCCGGCCCCATGCCACCGCCGTTGATGACATTGAGGACAGAAGCGTTTACGGTCAGATCGCCTCGGACACTGACACTGTCACTCTGACCGAAAGTCGCGAAATTTATACCCGGCGCGCCAAACTCGAAATCAAGCTGGCTCCCCTGCCCAACCGTAAGATTGCCGTCGACCGTCAGTGTTCCGATGCTGGCGCCAGGGCTTAAATGACTGCCCGAGGCGAGGGTCAAATCACCACCAATGCGACCATGCCCGCCAATTGTTGCGCCTGCACCAACCGTAACATTGCCCGCAATCGATGCGCTCGTGCCTCTTGTATCTCCGATAATGAGACTGCCAGCCATGACACTGGTAAGTCCGGCATGGATGCTGATACCGTTGAAAACCTGCCGTCCGCTGCCTTGTTTGACAATGCTGCCCGCACCGCTGATCGCCCCGGCGAAGGTCCGGCTGGTCGCATCGCCGAAGCTCAGCGTGCCGGGACCAAGTGTTACGCGCGTTCCAGCAACACCGCTCAATGCGCCGATGGTTTGGCTGCCTGCTGCACTGATGTCGAAATCAGCGCCTGCCGCGCCGAGATTTACAAAGCCACCAGTCGCGAGCGCCCCACCGGCACCGAGCGCCAGCGTGCCTGCATTGATTGTCGTGCCGCCGGTATAAGTGTTTGTGCCGGTGAGTGTCTGCCTGCCCCACCCCGTTTTCGTGATTCCGCCCATGCCGCCGATCGTTCCGCCGAATGTGGCGTTTGCGGCACCACCTAATGTCAGGGAGTTCGCTCCCATAGCAATACTGGTTCCGGCCGCTCCGGTCAGTTCACCAATAGATTGTGACGAGACAGCCGCGCTGATATCCAGAGCCGCACCTGCACCTGCGAGGTTCATAGCGCCGGTGCTTGCAAGTGCCCCACCGCTAGTGATCATCAGCGTGCCTGAATTGATCGTTGTGCCGCCGGTATAGGTGTTGGAGCCGCTCAACGTTAGTGTGGCGGCGCCGTTCTTGGTCAATCCGCCGCCCCCTGAAATGACCCCGCCCAGGGTCAATCCATTGGAGCCGTTCACCGAAAGCGTCGCCCCACCAGCCACATCTATACGGTTTGCAAGACTGACAGAGGCGCTGTTGTCGAGCTGGGCATTCCCATTGACCGTAATGCCGCCGCTTCCCAATGCACTATTATTGCCGACGACGATACCACCAGCGGCAAAGTTTGTGCCCCCGCTGAAATCATTGGCGCCGGTGAGGATTTGTGTGCCAATACCCTGTTTGACAATTCCACCCGTACCGCTGATCGTCCCGGCAAAGATTTGATTGGTGGCATCGCCGAAGCTCAGTGTGTTGGGACCAAGTGTTACGCTTGTTCCAGCAACACCGCTCAATGCGCCGATAGTCTGGTTGCTGCCTGCCCCGCTGATATCGAAACCAGCACCTGACGCACCGAGATTTACAGAACCTGCAGCCGCAAGCGCCCCGCCGGCACCCAGTGCCAGCTTGCCTGCGTTGATTGTCGTGCCGCCGGTATAGATGTTTGTGCCAGTGAGTATCTGTGTGCCACTACCCTGTTTGACAATACCACCCGTACCGTTGATCGTCCCGGCAAAGGTCTGACTGGTCGCATTGCCGAATGTCAGTGTGTTGGGACCGAGCAAAACAGACGTACCGGAAACGCCGCTTAAGGATTCAATGGTCTGGTTTCCGCCTGCCGCACTAATGTCATAGGAACCCCCTGCGGTGTCGAGATCGACGCCTGCCCCCCGTGCGGTCGTTACGTAAAAACCCAGCGCCGCCGTCGTCATCAACAGCATGGATTTGTGACGCAACACGCCTGTCATGTGAATCCCCCCGGAAACCCGCCTGCGATGCATAGATTTTATTGAACAGCGCGAACGCGCTTTATCGCTTTTACATTGCGAATTGCTGAAACAAAAGAAGAAACCGCAATTTTTTGGTAGTAATATTGGATTTATTCGAAGCTTTCCTCGATGTACTTGCAACCAATAGATGCAGCAGCGCACAACCGAGAATTCGCGAAGCATGACCAAAAAAACATTATGCGCTTCAGCGAAACGCCAAAAAAAAGCGCGCCCTCCAGATGAAGGACGCGAAAGAGGTGCAAGCTCGCTCTGATCGAGGAACCCGAACGGCAGGTTCACAAGGCTCGACCAGATGCCAGTCGGCCATTCTTCCCGGAAAGCAACAATGATTGCAGGATCGGTTTTTATTCGTAGCTCGAAACGCATCGCTCCGAGAGTAACCGTTATCGCCGCTTCCGCGCTATCCGGACTGGTTGGCTGCCTATCGACCCCGACTCCCCGCGGTCGATAAGCAGCCCCCGCCCAATTTTTGCGCCAGCCTCCTAAGCCCCAACAGGCCGGCGATCATTTAGTGAACGCTCTAGTAGCGAAAAACAATTCCCCTATTCAGGGGGATAGTTCACAAAGAAAAACCAACCATTTTATCCAAAACTGACGTGTAACCGCCGGTAGAGATTAAAAAATTTCGTGAATCAGTTTGATATTTATTTGGAATTGGACCAAAATTTTTTAGTGTTATGTGTGAATTATCGCTTTTGAAGGAGAATTTCGCTCGGCAAGCTCAAGAGAATCTTGAAATTGCGCGCGTCCTCCCGTTTAAGCTTGGATACATTCGCAATTTTTCGCTTCTGGAGATGCCTCACGTGTCATGTGCAAACTGGATGTTCGCTTTCCAGCGTCTTCTGGCGTTCAGGGCACTGATCGCGCTTTTCGCCATCTGCCAAGTCATCCATTTCACTGGCCCGGCTGATGCCGCACCACCCGCTGCGGCAACCATCACACTGACTATTGTCGCTCCGAATGGAACGACGCGCGTGCTGAGCAGCGATGATTTCACGAAACTGCCGCAGAACAGCTTGCAAACCAACACCGCATGGACCGAAGGGCCGCAGAATTTCGACGGCGTATTGCTGCGCGATGTGCTGGCGACGGTGGGTGTCGACGGAACAGAAGCAGGCAGCCACTCGATTACGGTGCTTGCGCTCAACGATTACAGCATCAGCATTCCGCTGGAAGACGCCTATAAATACGACGTCCTTGTCGCGCACAAGATGAACGGCAAGGAGTTGAACCGGCGAGACAAGGGGCCATACTGGATCGTCTACCCGCGCGACCAGCATGAGGAACTGAACGATTCGCGCTATGATCACCGCTGGGCATGGCAGCTGAAGCAGATCGAGGTGAAATGAGATTAAAGCGGGGCTACATTCTTTCCGGCCTTGTCATGGTGGGGTTTGCGGCCCTGCTCGCCTATGCTTTCATTCAGCTTCTCGTCATCCAGAAATCGCTCGCTACCTATGTCGGCGAAAACATGGTCTGGGCCATCACCCAGACCGAACGTGACGCCGGGCGTCTCGGCGAAACCGCGCTGACCCTACCAAGCGGCAACACAAACACCGCCGATCTCTCACTCCGTCTCGACGTTCTCTACAGCCGTTTTGCGCTGCTGGCCGATGCCCCGCAGAAGAAATATTTCGCCCGCATTCCGGGCGGCGCCCAAACCATCCAGCGCAATGCCGACCGGCTTCCCGAGATCGAGGCGATGATCGATGCGAAGCCTGACAAATTCGATCCGATTGCCATCTATGAAGCGCTGGTTCCCATGCGCGAGGAACTGACCAAAGTTGCCAATGATGCGATGATACTGGAGCGTGACCGCGGCGGCGCACAGCGCGACCAGCAATTGCAGTCGATCTATCTGATCATGTTCGCGGTATTGGGCATCATGGCCACCGGCGCCATTCTGTCATGGCAGGTATTTTCCAACATGCGCAAGGCCGAGCGCGCCCACAAGGCGTTGCAGGAATACAAGCAGCAACTGGAACACACCGTCGCTGATCGCACAGCCGCCCTGCGCGAGGCACTGGAGAGTGAGCGCAAGGCCAAAGAACTCTACAAGAGTTTCATCACCACGGTGTCTCACCAGTTCCGCACACCCGTATCGATCATCGACATCATCGCCCAGCGTTTCATCCGTCGCGCCGACGAATTCACGCCCGAAATCATCGTCGACAAGGCAAAGCGGATGCGGAACGCCAGCCGCCGCCTGATCCTGCTTCTGGAGAGTACCGCCAATGCGGAACGTCTTGATGAGAACGGATTTCAGATCAACCGGCAACCAGTCGATTTCTCGGAACTGGTCCGCAATACCTGCACCTATCATCAGGAATTGCATCCGGAGCTGGAGCTGGTCACAAACATTCAGGACAGCGAGACCTTCTGTTATTGCGACGGCATTCTGGTCGAGCAGATTCTGGTCAACCTGCTTGGCAATGCCACCAAATATTCCCCTGCCGACAAGCCCATCGAGGTGACCACCGAAGAAGACGAAAACGGGTTCAGATGCATCGTTCGCGATTACGGTATCGGCATACCGGCAGAGGATACCGACCGCATATTCACGCGCTTTTTCCGCGCCAGCAACGCATCGCACATGGCAGGCACCGGCCTTGGTCTCAGCCTGTCGCGCGCTTTGGCCGAATTACACGGCGGAACGCTTGTCTTCACTTCGGTTGAAGGACAAGGTACGGTGTTCATTCTGACCCTACCAAAGGTGGCCCCGCATGCGACTACCTGAAACCCTCTCCATGCCGACCGTCCTCTGCATCGAGGACGAAACCCATATTCTGGAAGAACTGATCGATGAACTGAGCACTTCGGGTTTCAACGCTATCGGCGCGGCCAATGCAGGCGAAGCGCTGCGCATGCTGGACACGACGACGCCCGACATCATCATCTGCGATATATTGATGCCCGGCACCAATGGCCTGCAGTTTCTGGAACAGATTCGCGGCGCCCGTTCTGACCTTGCGGGAACGCCATTCCTGTTTCTGACTGCGCTCGCTGACCGCAGCCACGAGCTGACCGGCAGGGAGGCCGGCGCTGACGATTATCTGACCAAGCCAATCGATTTCGACGTTCTCATCCTCACAATCCGCGCGAGGCTCAATCTGGTCGCTCGGGTGAAAGCCATATCCGCCCATCCGGCGGCAATGGAACTGGAAGGCGAGTTCATCCATCTTTCGCGCCGGGAAACCGAAGTGCTGAAGGAGATCGGGGACGGGCACAAAAATGGTGAAATCGCCCGCAAACTTGGACTATCGGAACATACAGTCAGCGACTATGTGAAGGCCATCTATCAAAAGCTGAGCGTCTCTTCTCGCGCCGAGGCAACCCGTGAAGCAATAAGGCGCGGTCTCGTTGACATGAGATAAGCGAGCAAGTTCAAACATATTTGTTTGGGGATGACCGGCAATGATCTCGACAATCAGAAACCCCCAAACTACGGTTTGCGCATGAAGCAACCGGTTCGACGACGCGCTGTCTTCTTCATTGGCGGCTATGACCCTAAAACGCCCAAGGCGTTTTTTGGTCGATTGAATAGAGAAATCAAAAGGTTCGAGACACTCTGGGGCGTTCGTTCCGATGTTTCGGATGTCAGCATCTCGCCTGATTGCGAAATCGGCTCCGTGTTGATCAAAACGGTTCCTGCCGACGACGATTGGGATACCGAAACCGACTTTAATTTTCTCGTTCTGGACAGAATAGTGCTGGCGGATTTCGACCGCCCCCTGCCTGTCAGGCTGGCCAAATATCTTGTCGCTTTCGGCGATTTCGTCGTAACCGGCACAGCCTTTCGTTTCTTTGCGAAAGCCTGGCGCTTCGGGCTCTATTTCCTCTACCCGTTTCTTGTGCTCGCTTTGTTTGCAGCAGCAGGCTATGCCGTGGCGCGATGGACTGTGCAATGGCTGGGCGCCGTCAGCTGGCTCCTCGGTCTGATGGTTTTTTCCGCAGCGCTCGCCGTTCTCGGCAAGCGGTGGTCAACCAACCATCTGATGGACCTATGGTCGTTTTCGCTCAATTTCATTCGGGGGCGGCGGCAGGACGCTGAATCTCTGATGCAGCGCTTTGCAGCCGGTATCGTGGAGCGCATCACCGCAAAACATTACGACGAAGTCATTCTGATCGGCCACAGCACCGGCGGCATGCTGATGCTGGACGTTGCCGCGCGCTGCCTTGCCATCGATCCGGAGTTCAGCAGCCGCGCGCCCAAAGTGACGGTCCTCACGCTTGGTTCAACCGCGCTCAAGGCAGGCTATCACCCTGCAGGCGGACATTTTCGCGAAGGCGTGCAACGGCTCGTGGACGACAGCAAGATCGACTGGGTGGAAATCCAGTGCCTGACCGACGCGATCAACTTCTACAAGACCGATCCTGTGGCCGAGATGGGCCTGAAGCGGGAGCCGCAACGGCCCTTCCCTGTCACAAAGACCGTGCGGATGAAGGAAATGCTGCAGCCGGAAATCTACAAACGTGTGAAGCGGAATCTTTTTCGCGTGCACTATCAATATGTATTCGGAAATACGAAACCCTATTGGTATGATTTCTTTCAGATTTGTTGTGGTCCGATCTCGCTTAGAGACCGGACGGATGACCGAATAATCGGTGCCCTGCCAAAGAAGGAAGCTATTGCAGAATGACACCGACACTGGCCGCAATCGTCTGGGCTATAGGGCTTGTTGCCTGGGTCGTTATCCGCATTCCGCATCAGCGGCGCGCGCGCAAGATCAAGGTTGCGAACAATGCAAAAACGCTGGCTGATCGGCTGGCGCTGGGTGCGGCGAGCGTCGGCCTGTCGCTGATCCCGATTGCCTATGTCGCAACCGGCTTTCCCGCCTTTGCTGACTATGCTTTCCAGCCATGGCTGGCCTGGATCGGTCTGATTGTCGAGATCGCGTTCCTCTGGCTTTTCTATGCAAGCCATCGCCAGTTGGGCAAAAACTGGTCTGTTTCGCTTGAAATCCGCCGCGAGCACAAGCTCGTGACGGACGGGCTTTACAAATATGTCCGTCATCCTATGTATCTGTCATTCTGGCTGTGGGCGATTGCCCAATTCTGCCTGCTGCCGAACTGGTTTGCCGGTCTGGCTGGCCTTGTCGGCGTCGCTATCCTCTATTTCTATCGAGTCGATCACGAGGAGGCGATGATGCGCGCGGCATTCGGCACATCCTATGACGAATATGCAAGCCGGACAGGCCGTGTCATTCCAAAAATCAAGTTCTAGTGATTTGGCTGAAACGGATCGGCGCTCTAGATACCTGTTCCAGTATATCGCGTTCAAAGTCGTTTCATCGTTCTCGAACGTGCTCCAACGAGTAATCGAAGATGACTTCAAAGACGAACAGTTTGCGTCCGAAATCCCTGACCCGTCGCGGCCTCCTGTTTGCCGGGGCTGCACTTGCGTTCTATAGTAGCGCGGCACAGGCGGCACCCAAAACGCCTTCCAGAAGCTCGCCGCAAGCCGATGTCTATCTTCTGCGCGGTTTCGGGGACGTCTTCTCCACCGGCATCGACGAGATCGGCAAGCAGTTGCAGGCCAACGGAGTGGATGCGCATGTCGAGGGGCATCAGGCCTGGCGTTTCGTGCTGAACCAGATCCTCGCCGACCAGCGAATGAACCCACGCGCACCCGTGGTGCTGATCGGCCATTCACTCGGCGCCAATGCCGTCATCGATATTGCAACCGCGCTCGAAAAGAAGGGCATTCAGGTCACTTATATGGCCACCTTTGCCGCCACCGCGCCAGCCCCTTTGCCTGGCAATATAAGGCGTGTCGTGAACTTCTATTTCAAGCAGCACGGCTGGGGCATGCCGCTGGCTGCCGGTCCGCGTTTCAAGGGCAACCTCGACAATCGCGACTTCTCAGGCATGAAGGATATCGGCCATTTCAACATCGAGAAGCAGCGCCCGCTTCAGGACGAAGTGGTTCGCAATGTGCTGAGCATCGTACGCTCAAGATGACCTGAAAAGCCGATTGGCGGAAGAGAATGGGAGTCGAACCCACCAAAGACCGTCTATCGGCCCCTCCCGGATTTGAAGTCCGGACATGCCACCGGGCATGTATCCCTTCCATATATTGAATTCATTGCATAAATTCGTATCGGCACGCTGTAGCAAAGGGCAGATTTCCAACCTGTTGCTACTCTTTCATTCGCTCCTCATTCCTACAGCACGAGCAATCAAAGCGTCAATCTGGACGGCTGGATTCCAGTCGCCGGTCACTGAATGATGCAGGTTCCCGGCCATTCATTGCACGGTCGGTTGGCGCAGCCGCCAATGGCGGCCAGAACGAGTAACAGGCAGATAGTCGTCGACAGAGATTTCACTTTGTTCCTCCGGTTGTCCCTGCTTCCCCTTGCGTGAAATCGCCAAACAAGTCCAGCTTGCGGCGGTTCAGGCGGCGCATGTCTCCGCGCCTTATCGTGACGCTGTTGCGATCGAAGAATTCCAGTATCTGGATCGCCACCTTGCGACCGCTATCCACCCGGTCGCGAAACCGCGCCGCAATGAACCAGCCACTATCAAATGCCGCATCCATATCCGACAGGATGCCGATCATTTCAGCAATCGTTCCCCGCAGGAAAAAATGGTCGTGCGCCACTTCATGCACCCGGCCCATACGCCCGGAAAGCTTGAGCAGGCGGCGAATATCTTCCTCCCGCTCATCAAGCAGACCCGCAATATCGCGCACGCGCGGCGGACGAAAACGAGCCTCACCGCCAAGCAGAGGTGCGATACGCTGCCAGAGCGCCTCGTCGGAATCGCTCATCGTCACTTCATGATCACGCAGGCGAAGCCAGGCACCGTCCAGTCTCAGCAGGTCCGCCTCGACCAGCGCAGCGATGGCAGCGCGAAAGGCGGGCGCTGGCAGGCGCGGTTTCAACAACAACCGCAGCCGTTCGACACCCATGCCGATCAGGTCTGGATTTTCGTCATGGAAGGTGGCCAGTAGCGCCAGAATATCGTCACGCAGAGCGTCCCATCGTTGCGGCAATAACAACAGCACGGAATTTGCCTGCGGGAGCATTACGGCATCGAGCGCGTGCGCCAAACCTTGCGGGTCGTCCGCCAGCGCGCGGTCGCGCAGGAATGCCGTCGCATCAAGATAGTAAGGTTCAGCAGCCAGCAGTGCGCGTGCCGATTCTACCGGGTCGTCAATGGAATGGGCGTCAAGCTGTGCCATGCGCTCCGGACTGCGGCGCTTGCGTTGCGGCGGGCGCAGATCGAGAAAACGTCCGCCACCAATGGTGCGTTGTGCGGACACATCACGGATGACGAAGCGGTCTCCGGCTGCAGCCGAGACAGGACGATCCAGCACCAGTTGCACCCGATCTTCGGTGCCCGGCTGGAGCTCTTCATCCCGCAAAAGCACGATGCGGGCACCGACTTCCGTCGAGGCATGATGCAAGCGAACCGGGAACCACTGACCAAGCGGCTTTTTCTCCGAGGACAGGATTTGCAACGATGCGTCGATGCGATCCGTCGGGCGATGAAGGCCGGGCAAAACCAGCGTGTCGCCGCGATGTACCGCCTCTTTCGTTATGCCGTCACCTGCCAGATTGAGCGCGCAGCGATCACCCGCATGCGCTATTTCGGCTGGCTGGTTCTGCGCATGAATGGTGCGGATACGCGCCTCCTTGCCAGACGGGCTGATGACCAGATGATCGCCAATGGCGGCCTTGCCGGACAGCACCGTGCCCGTGACCACTGTGCCAGCGCCCTTGAGCGTGAAGGAGCGGTCCACCGCAAGACGAAAGCGTCCGTTTGTCCGCCGCTCACCGAATGCATGCGCTTGCACTTCCAGCAGCGCCTTCAGATCGTCGATCCCAGCACCGGACACGGTGGAAACCGCCAGCACGGGAATGTCGGCAAGTCCCGTCAGCGCCAGTTCATTGCTGATAGCGGTTTCAACTTCGGCAAGACGGTCAGGTTCGACAAGATCGGATTTGGTGATGACGGCGATGCCACGCCGGATACCGAGCAGGTTGACGATTGCCAGATGTTCGCGCGTTTGCGGCATGATCCCGTCATCGGCAGCGACAACCAGCATGACAAAATCGATGCTCGCCGCACCGGCAAGCATCGTATGCACGAATTTTTCATGCCCCGGCACGTCAACAAAGCCGAGTATGCCCTTTTCGTCGCCGGACAAGGGCAGATAGGCAAAGCCGAGATCGATGGAAATGCCCCGCGCTTTTTCCTCCTTCAGCCGGTCTGTGTCGACCTGTGTAAGGGCGCGCACCAGCGAGGTCTTTCCATGATCGATATGCCCCGCCGTTCCGACGATCATGGCTTTTCGTTCAGCGCATTGCGCGCTGCCTCGATGAAAGGGGAGGCAAGGGCGCTGCCGGCCTCCTCAGCGCGCAGCAGATGTTCGTAAGCCGACGAAGGATCACGTTCTACACCCATGCCAAGATGGAGTGCCGCGCCAAGCATGGCTTCGCCATCCGGGTCACCTGCGGCGGACGCCTTCCGCCACCAGTGTACGGCCTGAGAGGGATCGCGGGGCACGCCGAGAGCATTATGATAGATCATGCCAAGCCGCGTCATGGCTGCAGCTATGCCGCCTTCCGCCGCCTTCAACGCCCATTCGCGCGCCTCAACCGGGTCGGCGGCTATCACCTCACCTTCCATGAGCATCCAGCTCAGCATGTCCTGCGCCTGCGGGTCGCCCTGTTCTGCTGCCAGCCGGTAAAGCCTTGCGGCTTCCGGATAGTCGGCTTCAATGTCTTCTCCCTTGAACAAAAGCGAAGCGAGATTGCGTTGGCCGGAAGCATCGCCAGCCACGGCCGACAGGGTCAGCCATCGCTGCGCAAGGACGACATTTTTCTCAACGCCCATGCCGCCCGCAAAGCAGGCACCGATATTGTTCTGCGCGCGCGCATTGCCTGCACGCGCCAGCGGCTCCCAGATGGAAAGCGCCGCTGCGTAATCACCCGCCTTTGCAACGACAAGCGCCTTTTCCAGCGCTTGAGCTGTCGTATCCGGCTTGGGCTTGCGGGTGAAAAGATCAGCGAGCCGCATAGGATGACAGGTTCCGAACGAAACTGGTCTCGTCATCAAGGCAGCGCAGATCGAGCACGAGTGCGCCCTTTTCGATCCGCCCGATGACCGGCAGAGGCAGTGCACGCAATGAACCGCCGAGCGCTGTCAGCGCGGAGCCGCTACCGTTTTTCGGCACAATCGACAATCCGGCGCTTGGAACGGTCGAGAGCGGCAATGCGCCGGAGCCGATCTGGCTGGCGCAATCTGTCACCGCCACAATGAAAGCCGGGCCGAGTATTCTCTCCAGCTCCGGCTTGAGCCGTGCCGCCTGCGCGGCAATTTCGGTCTGCGGACGCGCCAGATAGCGAATAGTCGGCAGCTTTTCAGAAAGTCGTTCGGGGTTGCGATAAAGTTTCAACGTCGCTTCAAGTGCTGCGAGCCTGATTTTGTCCACCCGCAAAGCACGCTTCATCGGGTTCTTGTTAATACGGGCAATCAGATCGCGTCGCCCGACAATGAAGCCCGCCTGTGGTCCACCGAGAAGCTTATCGCCGGAAAAGGTGACGATATCTGCACCTTCAGCGACCGCTTCGCGCACTGTCGGCTCGTGTGTGAGACCGAAGGAAGTCAGATCGGCAAGTGTGCCGGAGCCAAGGTCATTGACCAGCGGCACGCCTTTGGCCTGCGCAATAGCGGCCAGTTCCGACGCTGTGACCTCCCGCGTAAATCCTTCGATCCGATAATTGGACGTATGGACCTTCAGTACCAGCCCTGTATCGGGGTTGATTGCATTCTCGTAGTCACGCGGATGGGTGCGGTTCGTGGTGCCGACTTCGACAAGCCGTGTCCCGGCGCGGGTCATGATGTCCGGCATGCGAAACGCGCCACCGATCTCGATCAGTTCGCCGCGTGACACAATGGCCTCCCTGCCTGCAGCAAGGCTGTTCAGCACCAGAAGTACAGCAGCGGCATTGTTGTTGACGACGGTGGCATCTTCCGCCCCCGTCAGTTCACAGACAAGCGCCCGCAGATGATCATCGCGCTCGCCACGCCCGCCCGATGACAGGTCAAATTCAAGCGAAACCGCCTGCCGCATGGCTTGTGTGGCAGCCTCGACGGCGGCTTCGGCAAGAATGGCTCGCCCCAGATTGGTGTGCAGGACAGTTCCGGTCAGATTGAACAGCGGGCGCAGGCTCGATTGCCCTGACGCTTTAAGCAAGTGGAGAACCCGTTCAGCCAAATGCATGTTGCTGGAGAGCGAGGCGCCGGATTTCACCGCCTCGCGCTCATCGCCCAGCACCTTGCGAATAGCCTCAGTCACCGACGCGCGGCCAAAACTCTCCAATGCCCCGGAAAGCTCCGGCATTTGCAGGATGGTATCCACGGACGGCAGGTGACGCAGCGAAGACTTGATCTGGTCCATGCTGCCTCACAGTCCGGCAAGAAGCGGCGAGAAGCCGCCTCGCCTGTAAGGCGTCTCGCGCATTAATATATCAAGGCCGAGGCTCGCAATATCGTCGGTCATAGGATCGGCATCCGCCGATAGCTGCTGATAGATGATCTTGACCCAGCGCTGGCATTCGTCGCAGGTTTCAGCCTTGATAATGCCGCCACCTTCCTCGACTTCCTTGTAGCCGATACCCTTTGTCGAGCCGCAGCACACACATTTGACCCGGACATAGTGCCAGAGCGTGTTGCAGACGGAACAGGAGCAGAAACGCGCGCCATGCGCACCGTGCCAGCCCACGACCATCGAGCTTGACGGAATGCTGCCGCAAGTCGGGCAGACGCCATCGGCAACGGGTTTCAGCGACTTCGGGTCAAGCGCCGCTGCAAGCCGCGTGAAATGGAGCTGCAAGCCTGCCCAGACATAGATATGTTCAGCAATTGCTTCCGGCGGCAGAATACCGGCAAAAATTGCCTCGATCATTCGGCGACGCGCACCCGCATCGCTGTTCGCCACACGTTCCAGCGCATCGGCGGCATCTTGCGGTTTGGCGATCGTGCGGGCGTGCTCGAACAGCCGGTCGAAGACAGTCCCGAGTGCTGGTTCCGATATGGCATCCGCACGATCGATCGTCGGCATGCCGAATTCCCGTCCCCGGTCGTCGCCGTGTCGCGCGGCGACAGGACCGAGACCAGCCGCTATTTCAGACTGTGCCTCGCTCAGGTCGGCAATGAACTCCAGATAAGGTTTCAGCGGGCTGACCGAACCCAGAAAACGCAGACGCTCTGCTCTTCTGGCAAAAAGCGCGCCGGGGTCCGGCAATTGCACGAAGGGTGGGGCCGATATTTCGCCGATGACCGTCGGGTCCGGCACCAGATCTTTCTTGCCTGCCATGTCACTCCTCACGAACCCAACGGGTCACGTAAACCACGGAATATTATTACCCTCTAGGACGCCGAGTAAGTTCAGGCGGCAGGCTTGCTGCCGCCCTGCTTCACTTTCTGCTTCGATGTCAGTTCGCGCAACCACTTGCGGTGATGTCGCCATGCCCAGCCGCCGGTAACTGTGCCGCGTGTCATCGCATTGATCGTGCCCTTGACCCAGATCGCGGCATAAACGTGCACGATCCAGACACAGATCGCCGCCACCGCCGCCATGGAATGGACAAGCAGGGCCCAGCGCTGCTGGTTGATGCTGGTGAAGGAACCAAAATATTCGTTCCAGATCATCACGCCGGAAACAATCAGGATGATGATCAGCAAAGACATGGACCAGAAGACAAGCTTCTGACCGGCATTATATTTGCCGACTTCAGGCAGCTTTTCCTCATTGCCGGAAATCACATCATTAGCATGTGCGAGCCATTGGCTGTCTTCGCGCTTCCACAGATTGGCGCTCCAGAAACGCACGAAAAGCCCCAGAAAGCTGAAGAACAGCACTACGCCAATCCATGGATGGACGGCGCGTGTCCATTGTCCGCCGCCGAACAGGCCCGACAGGAAAAACAGCGATGGGTGGAACATCGCAAGGCCGGACAGGGCCAGCAGCACGAGGCTGATGGCGGTGATCCAGTGATTGATGCGTGCGCCACCGGAATAGCGATGCACCTTGACCGGCTTACCGAGTTCTATCCCGTCACCGCGTTCAACATCGTCAAAGTCGGTCTTGCTCATGAGCTTTTCTCTCCCGTGAGCTTTTCGGCCTGTTCCTCGTCATGCTCTGTCACGACGTTCGGACCCTTGAAGATATAATGCAGCAGACCTGCTGCCGCAGCCAGCCCCATTGCGGCCATGCCTGCATATTTGGACACACCCTTCCACGCTTCGACAACCGGGCTGATGCGTGGATTGTTCGGCAGGTTGGCGTAGATTTCCGGCTTGTCGGCGTGTTGCAGCACATACATGACATGCGTGCCGCCAACGCCCGGCGGATCGTAGAGCCCGGCATTTTCGAAGCCGCGCGATTTCAGATCCTTGATGCGGCCATCGGCCCATTCCTTCATCTCGTCCTTGGTACCATAGACGATGGCCTGTGTCGGGCAGGCCTTGGCACAGGCCGGTCCCTGTCCCACCGCGATGCGGTCGGAGCAGAGCGTGCACTTATAGGCCTTGTGGGTTACTTCCGAAACACGCGGAATGTTGAACGGGCACCCCTTGATGCAATAGCCGCAGCCGATGCAGTTATCGTGGATAAAATCGACGATACCGTTGGAATATTGCACGATTGCGCCTGGCGCGGGACATGCCTTGAGGCAGCCGGGGTCTTCGCAATGCATACAGCCGTCCTTGCGGATCAGCCACTCCAGATTGCCGGTGTCGGGATTGTCCCACTCGGTAAAGCGCATCAAGGTGAAGGTGTTCGGCGTCAGATCGTGCGGATTGTCATAGACACCCACATTGATGCCAACCTCCTCATGCGTGTCGTTCCATTCCGCGCAGGCCGACTGGCAGGCCTTGCAGCCGATGCATTTCGACACGTCGATGAGCTTCGCCACCTCGGTCTGGCGCTCGGCAGGCGGCGTCACATTCGACGCCGACCGCCTGATCAGGTCCTTGTCACCGAAACGCGGCTGTTGCGGCTGGACGCTAGGATTGGGAACGGGTGGAAACATCTCTAGTCCCTCCTAAGCTACAGGCGCGCTTGAGCGCTCGATATTGACCAGAAACGCCTTGAACTCCGGCGTTTCGATGTTCGCGTCGCCGACGAAAGGTGTCAGCGAGTTCGGACCGAAGCCCTTACGGGCAGCCCCCATGAAGCCCCAATGGAGCGGGATGCCGACCACATGCACCGTCTTGCCGTCGCAGATGAGCGGCTTGATGCGCTTGGTCACCACGGCCTTGGCCTTGACCGAGCCGCGCTTCGACCACACCCGCACCCAGTCGCCCTTGGCAATGCCCTTTTCCTTCGCCAGCTCTTCCGAGATTTCCACGAAGAATTCCGGCTGCAGAACGGCATTCACTGTGACGTGCTTCGTCCAGTAGTGGAAATGCTCGGTCAGGCGGTAGGAAGTCGCCGCATAGGGGAATTCCTCCGAGGCCGTTTCCGCGAACTGCTTGAAGTCGTCGTTGAAGACGCGTGCCACCGGATTGCCCCGAACCTTCGGCGCGATCACATTGGCGACAGGCGATTCAAACGGCTCGTAATGGGCCGGGAACGGACCGTCACGCATCATGCCGCGGCTGAACAGGCGCGACGAGCCTTCCGCATTCATGATGAACGGACCGACCTCGTTCGGCTTGGCGGTCGGCGCGATGTCCGGCACGTCATAGCCCGTCCATTTCGAACCGTCCCATTCGATGAGCTTGCGGCTCGGGTCCCACGGCTTGCCGTTGAGGTCGGCGGAGGCGCGGTTATAGAGAATGCGACGGTTTGCAGGCCACGACCAAGACCAGTTGAGATAGGCGCCTGTCTCGTCCGGATCATGGTTGTCGCGGCGAGCCATATTGTTGCCAGCTTCGGTGAAGCAGCCGGAATAAATCCAGCAGCCTGATGCCGTCGAACCGTCGTCGCGCAATGCCGCAAAGCCGGACAGAAGTTTGCCAGCCTCCGCAACCACCTTGGTCGGATCGGTTGGATCGGTCACCGTGCCAATCGCACGACCGTTCAGTTCCTTGGCCAGTTCTTCAGCCGTCGGTTCGCCCTCATCCTTGTAATCCCACACGAGATTGAGGATCGGATCGGGGAAAGCACCGCCTTCCTTACGATAAAGCTCCTTCAGCCGCAGATATATCTGCGCCATGATCCAGTTATCGGTCTTCGCGTCGCCGGGCGGTGTAGCACCAGGCCAGTGCCATTGCAGCCAGCGTCCGGAATTGGTGAGCGAACCCTCATCCTCTGCAAAGCAGGTGGAGGGCAGCTGGAACACTTCCGTCTGGATGGAAGCCGAATCCACATCGTTGAATTCACCGTGGTTTTCCCAGAAACGGGAGGTTTCCGTTTCCAGCGGGTCCATCGTCACGAGGAATTTCAGCTTCGACAAAGCATCGGTCAGCTTCTTGCGGTTCGGCACCGCCATCAGCGGATTGAAGCCCTGACAGACATAGCCGTTGACCTTGCCTTCATACATCATGTCGAAGATACGAAGCATGTCGTAATTCGGCACGTCCAGCTTCGGCAGCCAGTCATAGACGAAGTCGTTTTCGACAGTTGCGGCACTGCCCCACATCGCCTTCTGGAAACTGACGAAGAACTTGCGATAGTTCTGCCAGTAGCTCGTCTGGTTCGGGCGCAGCGGCTTGAAACCGCGTGTCGACATATAGATTTCGAGATCGGTTTCCTTTTCAACCGGGATATTCATATAGCCCGGCAGAAGATTGGACATCAGACCGATATCGGTCAGCCCCTGAATGTTGGAGTGACCGCGCAGCGCATTCATGCCGCCGCCACGCACGCCGATATTGCCGAGGATCAGCTGCAGCATCGCCATGCAGCGAATATTCTGCGACCCCTTGGAATGCTGCGTCCAGCCGAGCGCATACATCGACGTCATCGTCTTGTCGGGCGCCGAGCATTCGGACATCATCTCGGCCACTTTCAGGAATTTCTCCTTCGGCGTGCCACAGATGCGTTCCACCATTTCCGGCGTGAAGATCGAAACATGCTGCTTCAGCAGGTTCCAGACGCAGCGCGGGTTCTGCAACGTGTCATCGACAACCGCATAGCCGTCATCGCCGATCACATAGTCCCAGCTCGAGCGGTCATAATCCCGCTTTTCCTCATCATAGCCGGTAAACAGCCCGTCCTTGTATTCGAAGCCATCCTTGATGATGTAGCTGGCATTGGTGAAATGCTTCACATAATCCCACTGCACCTTGTCATTCTGGATGCAGTAATTGATGACGCCAAGCAGGAAGGCGATATCCGAACCCTGCCGGATAGGCGCATAGAAATCCGCCACGGAAGCCGTGCGCGTGAACCGCGGATCGACGACGATCAGCCGGGCACCGCGGTTGGCCTTGGCCTCCGTCACCCATTTGAAGCCGCAAGGATGCGCTTCCGCCGCATTGCCGCCCATGACGACGACGAGATCGGTGTTCTTGATATCGGTCCAGGAGTTGGTCATTGCTCCGCGGCCAAATGTTGGGGCGAGACTCGCCACCGTCGGGCCGTGTCAGACGCGTGCCTGGTTATCGAATGCAACTATGCCTGTGCTGCGCACCACCTTGTAGGTGAGAAACGCCGTTTCATTGGTGGTTGCCGAAGCCGCAAGGAAGCCTGTCGAGGTCCAGCGATTGACCGTGGTGCCCGCCGCGTTCTTCGCGATGAAGTTGGCGTCGCGGTCGTCTTTCAGATGCCGCGCGATACGGTCAAGCGCATCTTCCCAGGCAATCTGTTTGAACTCGGACGAACCCGGTTCGCGTACCTGCGGATATTGCAGGCGGGTCTTCGCCTTGACGAAATCCTTCAGTGCCGCGCCCTTGGGGCAAAGCGTGCCGCGATTGGTCGGATGATCCGTGTCGCCTTCAACGTGGATCAGCTCGGCCTTTTCGCCTTTCCTGACATCACCCTTGGAATAAAGAATAATACCGCAGGCGACCGAGCAGTAAGGGCAGGTATTTCGGGTTTCGGCCGTGTTGGTCAACTTGAATGGGCGAATGGATTCGGCATAGGCGCTTTCCACTGCACCGAAACCGAAGGACCCAAGCGCCGAAGCCGCCACTACCGCCCCCGTTCCGCCCAGAAACTGGCGGCGTGAGAGCTCCACATTCATTGCGCTGCACCTCCCTGATCGTCAGAAGAAAAACGCCGAAGCATATTCTTCTTTAAATTGGACTTGCCTGACATCAGTTCACCGCAATAAAACCAAGTTGTCAACCGAACAGCAGGCTAAAAAAATTAACAATAAGGTGCATTTATCAATAACATGACTTTAATTGTCATGTATTAATACATGGACTTCATCACGAGAATGACTTGAAAACGCGCTGGCTGATTGACGTTCCTGTGTAAAAACGCCAGACTGATGTCGTGGCTTCTTTTGTTGCTCCCGAGTTTCGGGGCATGAATTTTGTGTGGCTCTTGCCTCGCGTCGGCTTCTTTGACCCGGTGCGACGGTGTTGTGCGGCCCTCAGCTCAGGCTCTCTTCAATCGAGCAAAGCTGCATCCAGATTTCCTGCAATCGCTGCATACCTGCCGCTTTCCGAACTGAAGGCGGCGGAACGATTTTTCTCGCGTAATCGCAACAACAACAATTCAAAGCAAAAAGGGGATCGTCATGAACCGTCGGGAAGTTCTTAAATCCGGTGCGGCTTGCGCTGCTTTCAGCATGCTGCCGAATTTTGCATCTGCGGCCGGAAATACATTCGCACCGCAACCGTCGGGCTGGCGCAGCTTCGAGGTCACCACCAGCATCACGCCTGCCACTTCGGGGGAAGTCATTCGTGTCTGGGTTCCGATGGCCGGGTTCAATGGCAATGACTGGAATCGTCCGGAAGGCAATCGCTGGACGACAAACGCCAAGGTCGCGCGGCTCGATCGCGATCCGGCCAGCGGCACCGGCTTGCTTTACCTCGAATGGGACGCAAACGAAGCGAAACCGCAAGCCGAAGTCATCAGCCTCATCTCCACCCGCGACCGTGCAAGCAATCTCGATACATCGGCAAAGGTCGTGCCGCTGACCCACGCAGAACGCGAACGCTATCTGGCCGGGACGCGCCTTGCACCCGTTGATGGCATCGTCAAACAGACCTCGGACAAGATCGTTGCAGGTGCAGACACCGATCAGGAGAAGGCCCGCCTCATCTACGATTGGGTCGTCGCCAACACCTACCGGCGCGCCTCGACACGAGGCTGTGGCGACGGCAATATCGTCGCCATACTCGACAGCGGCGATCTCGGCGGCAAATGCGCCGACCTCAATCCGCTGTTCGTGGCGCTGGTCAGGGCAGCGGGAATTCCGGCCCGCGACCTCTATGGCGTGCGCGTTGCGCCTTCCGCCTTCGGCTACAAAAGCCTCGGCGCAAAGAACGAGGTTATCACCAAGGCCCAGCATTGCCGCGCCGAAATCTATCTCGACGGTATTGGCTGGGTCGCAACTGATCCGGCAGATGTGCGCAAGGTGATGCTGGAAGAGGAAAAGGACGGGCTGACCGCCGACGATCCGCGTGTCGCTGCCGTGCGGCAAAAGCTTTTCGGGTCGTGGGAGGGCAACTGGATCGCCTTCAATGATGGCAGCGATATCGCCCTGCCTTCTGCTCAAGGACCGGAACTCGGCTTCCTGATGTATCCGCAGGCCGAAGTTGCCAGCGCCCGTCTGGATTGCCTCGACGCGGATGCATTCCGTTACGCGATGACCGCACGCGAAATAACAATTTAGCTTGAGGAAATAGCATGGATATCGCGTCGCCCATTCGTCTCAGCACACTTGCCCATGGTGGCGGTTGCGGCTGCAAGCTGGCTCCCGCCGTCCTGCAGGATCTACTGTCGGGCCAACCCGCCATGCAGCCTTTCAGCCAGCTTCTTGTCGGAACGGAAACCGGCGACGATGCCGCTGTCTGGCAACTGGATGACGAAAATTGCGTGATCGCCACCACGGATTTCTTCATGCCGATGGTGGACGATCCGTTCGATTTCGGACGTATCGCAGCCACCAATGCAATATCCGACGTTTATGCCATGGGCGGAACACCGATCATGGCGCTGGCGATCCTCGGCATGCCGGTGAACAAGATGCCCACCGAAATGATCCGCGAAATCCTGAAAGGCGGTTCCAGCATCTGTGCTGAAGCTGGCATTCCGGTCGCGGGCGGACATTCCATCGACGCGCCGGAGCCGATCTACGGATTGGCCGTTATCGGCACTTGCAAGCTTTCCAGCCTGCGCAAGAACAGCGGCGCGCGTCCGGGAGACACACTGATCCTGACCAAGGCAATCGGTGTCGGTATTTATTCCGCTGCCTTCAAGAAGCAGGAACTCGACAGCGCCGGTTACGATGAAATGATGGCGTCCGTCACCTTGCTGAACCGGGTTGGCGTCGAGCTAGGCAAGGATAGTGCCGTCCACGCTGTCACCGACGTCACCGGCTTTGGCATTCTCGGACATGCACTCGAAATGGCGCGCGGTTCGAATGCAGGTATCAGCCTCGACTATGCTGCGCTGCCGTTTCTCAAGCAGGCCGAAAAGTTGACGCAAGGCGGTTTCGTGACCGGAGCCTCCACCCGCAACTGGGCAAGCTATGGACATGATGTGCAGCTGCCGGACGATTATCCGCTCTGGAAACAGCAATTGCTGACCGACCCGCAGACCTCCGGCGGGCTTCTGATATCCTGCGCATCGGAGGAAGCCGAAAGGCTTTTGAACAGCATCCGCGGCGCGGGTTATCCATCTGCCTGCATCGTCGGAAAGGTGACAGACGATGCAGGCCGCGTGACGGTAACAGGATAGGAATTGTTGAGTCGGCTCATCAACAGCTCGCTTGCCGTTTGGGCCTTTCTTCTCTGGAAATCGCCGCCATGAGGCGATAAAGGCAACAGGATAATATTTTCCAGAGGGACATCATGGGCTATTTTCCAAGTTGGCGTTTGACATCAAACGCCGTCGTGCTTCCTGACGAGCGCCTGCCAGCCGCCGCCGCCATACCGATGGGCGTGCAGCATCTTCTCGCAATGTCGGGCTCGACCATCGTCGCCCCACTGCTGATGGGTTTCGATCCCAATGTGGCCGTCTTCTTCTCCGGTATCGGCACGCTTCTGTTCTTCGTGCTGACGGCAGGTCGTGTGCCAAGCTATCTCGGCTCGTCCTTCGCGTTTATCGCGGTCGTGATCGCCGCAACCGGTTATAGCGGTTCCGGCCCCAATCCCAATATCGCCATCGCGCTCGGCGGCATCATTGCCTGCGGCGCGCTCTATGCCCTTATCGGCCTTGTGGTCATGGCCATCGGCACAGGCTGGGTCGAACGACTGATGCCTCCAGTCGTCACCGGCGCCATCGGCGTTTCCATCGGCCTCAACCTTGCGCCGGTCGCCGTCGGCCAGTTGAAGGGAAGCGGCACGCACATCACCATCGCGCTGCTCACCGTTCTCTGCATGGCGATGATCGCAGCCTATGGACCCCGTGGAACCAAGCGCCTGTCGGTGCTCTTCGCACTGCTGTTCGGCTATCTTCTCGTCCTGATCCTCGGCAACGGCCTCGGCATCGTGCCCGGCATCGATTTCACCGCCGTCAGCAACGCGGCCTGGTTCGGCCTGCCGCATTTCACCGCGCCGGAATTTAACTGGCAGGCGATCACCCTCATCGCGCCGGTCGCCGTCGTTCTGGTGGCTGAAAATCTCGGTCATATCAAAGCGCTCGGCTCCATCACCGGCCAGAACATGGATCGCTACATCGGCCGCGGCTTCCTCGGCGATGGCATCGCCACCATGATTTCCGGCTCGGGCGGCGGCACCGGCGTCACCACCTATGCCGAAAATATCGGCGTCATGGCGATGACCAAAGTTTATTCGACACTGATCTTTGTCATTGCGGCCGTCATGGCACTGATCCTCGGCATGTCGCCGAAATTCGGCGCGATCCTGCAGACCATCCCTGCCCCGGTTCTGGCGGGTCTTGCCGTTTCAGTGTTCGGCCTGATCGCCTCGGCAATGGCCCGCATCTGGATCGTCAATAAGGTGGACTTCGCGGATTCCCGCAATCTCTTCACCGCTGGCGTGGCGCTGATTTTCGGCGCCGGCGACTTCACGCTGAAGATCGGCGATTTCGCTCTTGGCGGTATTGCAACATCGACGCTTGCCGCTCTCGTCTTCTATCAGTTGCTCGGCATTGGTCGCAGCGAGAAACCTGCGGCATAAGACAAAGGGGAGCGGGCACTTGTCCCGCTCCTTCCATGCTGAAGCAGCTCATACTTGATCGACATCAATTACTGTATTTTTGTATTCGTCTATGTCTGTGAACGAAGATCATCCGGATGAGACGGGCTCATGTTATCAGACCTTTTCGAACACAACCGGCAATGGGCAGCGGAAAAGCGCCAGGAAGACCCTGAATATTTCAGCCGGCTGTCATCGATGCAGCGTCCGGAATATCTCTGGATCGGATGTTCGGACAGTCGCGTTCCGGCCAATGTCGTCACCGGATTGCAGCCGGGCGAAGTCTTCGTACACCGCAATGTCGCCAATCTCGTCCATCGCGCCGATCTGAACCTTCTGTCGGTGCTTGAGTTTGCCGTCGAGGTGTTGGAGATCAAGCACATCATCGTCTGCGGCCATTACGGATGCGGTGGCGTGCGTGCTGCCATGGCCGGATATGGCCACGGCATCATCGACAACTGGCTCCAGCCGGTTCGCGATATTGCGCAGGCAAATGAACAGGAGCTGGACGGTTTTGCTGATCCCGAAGAACGTCTGAACCGGCTTTGCGAGCTGACCGTGGCCTCGCAGGTGGAAAGCCTGTCGCGCACGCCGGTTCTGCAATCGGCCTGGAAACAGAACAAGGATATCGTCGTGCATGGCTGGATTTACGGCCTCAAAGATGGCCTGTTGCGCGACCTCGAATGCGATTGCACGAAAAGCGTGCTGCGTTTTTCGTGTCAGCCAGCGGGATAATCCGCAAGCAGCTTTTCGGCCCTGACACGCATGTCCGATCCGAGCTCGGTCGAACGTCGCGCAATCTTGTCGAAACAAACCGTAGTCGTCTCATTGACCGCGCGCAGTTCGCCGTCCAGCGAACCCACCATGATCTGGCGAAAGGTGATCGACGAGCGCCCGACTTTCAGCACATGCGAACGGATCGTCAGCAGGTCTCCGGCTGGCACTTCCTGCTTGTATTCGGTTGTCGCGCGCACATCTGCCCAGCCAAAGCTGTCATCGGGAATTTTCCCAGCGATATGGCCCAAAAGCTGAAAGCTCGCATCATCGAACATCCCGGCATAATGCCGGACATTCATGTGCCCCATGACATCGCACACCCACGGATGCGCGACGCCAACAAAGGTAACAAGACCACTCATCGCGCCACCGATTGATAGCCACCGAGGAAAGCCGTGAGGTTATCGCCCAGCGCATCGCAAAGGTAGCCACCTTCCTGCACGATAACGGTTGGCAGCCGAAGCATCGCGATTGCTTCGGCAATCCGGCCAAAACCGCCAGTGGTGACCGACAATCCGCCGAACGGGTCGCCTTCAAATGGATCAAGGCCAAGCGCCACCACCAGCACATCCGGCGCAAAGGCTTCGATACGGCGGAAGGCCGTGTCGAGTGACGCAAGGAATTCGGCATCGCCGGATTTGCGCGGCAGCGGCAGGTTGAGATTGTAACCAAGCCCCGCACCCTCGCCGCGCTCATCGGCATGGCCCCAGAAAAATGGATAGAAGCGCACCGGATCGGCATGGATCGAGACGGTCAGCACGTCGGGACGGGCATAGAATATGCCTTGCGTCCCGTTACCGTGATGCAGATCAACGTCTAGAATCGCCACGCGCTCGGCTTTCGAGCGCAGGCGCTGGGCTGCGACCGCCGAATTATTGACGAAGCAGAAACCGCCAGCCACATCGGCAAAGGCATGATGCCCCGGGGGACGGCAGAGCGCATAGGCCGCGACCTCGCCTGCAAGCACCGCATCGGCGGCATCGACCGCGCTCCATGCGCTCCAGCACACGCTTTCCCAAGTATGTTCAGCAATCGGGCACGCCGTATCAGCCATGTGATAGCCAACCTGCCCCACGGCAGACGCCGGATAGCGGCCATCACGCGCCAGCGGGTGGATATTCGGGATCACCTCTTCCGAAGCCTCATCAATACGCCGCCAACGGGCATAGATGTGCTGGAGGAATTCAAGATATTCCGGCGTATGCACGGCTGCAATCGGGCCCAGACCATGATTTTGCGGACGGATGATTTCGTAGCCTGCGGCCTTCGCGCCGGCGAGCAGGCGCTCGACACGTTCCGGCTGTTCGGGGTTAGGCTGCGGCGCACCGCTGGAAAGAAAGGCTTTCGGGTCGTGACGCTTCTGCTCGACAGCGTAAAAGGCTTTCATGATTACTCCCTGATTTGATTGATACGCGCCAAGCGGGCGAAATCATCGCCATAGGCACCGTGATCGCGGTCGGCTTCAATCCAGCCGATACCCAGCCGGTCATAAAATCTTTGCGCTGCGACATTGTCCCGGTCCACGGCCAGCCGCAGATAGACGCCGCCACGCGCCATCGACCAGGAGGCGACATGACGCAAAAGCACCTCGCCGATCCCCTTGCCGCGAAAGGTTTCGTCGACATAGAGGTCCTGCACGTAGACGCCCGGTTTGCCCAACCATGTCGAGAAGATCGGGAAGAACAGGGCAAGACCGGCAAACCTATCGTCCACCTCGGCGATCAGACTGGTGAAAGCCGCATAGGGACCAAAACCATAACAGCGGAAATCCTCAACCGTGCTGGAGATTTTGTCTGTAGCGCCAAGTCCTGCGCCCATCGTGCAGATTGCTGCGTGAATCTGTTCGGCATCGGCAAGTTCGCCAAGCCGAACCACGACGCCGGTTTTACTGTCCAACACGATCTTCGGCATCAGAGCATTTCCTGTTTTGATTGAATCATTGGAAACTCTCGATCCTTTTGTTTTTACGCATGTCTTTATCCCGAAACCGGTTCCCACTTTCGGGAGACATGCTCTAGAACGCCACCCTGTCTCCACCTTTGAGACCCAGATATTCACGCGCCTCGTCAGGCGTTGCAACGTCCAGCGACAGGCCGTCAAGAATGCTGCGGATGCGCCGCACCTGATCGGCATTGCTTTTGGCAAGCTGGCCACGCCCGTCATAAAGGCTGTCTTCCAGCCCGACGCGAACATTGCCGCCCATCGCCGCTGCCATGGTAATCATCGGAATCTGGTGCCGTCCCGCCGCCAGCACGGAGAAGGAATAGTCGTCTCCGAACAGCTTGTCGGCGATCCGCTTCATATGCATGAGATTATCCGGATCGGCCCCGATACCACCCAGAACCCCGAAGACGAACTGGATAAACAGATGGCCGGACACCAGCCCCCGGTCGCGGAAATGCGCCAGCGAATAGAGATGGCCGACATCGTAGCATTCGAATTCGAAACGGGTGCCACAGCCTTGGCCGAGACTGGTCAGAATGCCTTCCATATCCGCGAAAGTGTTCTTGAAGATCGAATGGCGGGTGGCCTCCAGCAGTTCCGGCTCCCACGCGTGTTTCCATTCACGCGGCTTGTCGAGTGCCGGAAACAGCGCGAAATTCATCGAGCCCATATTGAGCGAACACATTTCCGGTTGCGCCTTAAGCGGCGCGGCCAACCGGTCTTCCAGTGTCATCAGCGACGAGCCGCCAGTGGAGATATTCACCACCGCCGCCGTCGATTGCTTGATGCGCGGAAGAAACTGCATGAACAGGTCCGGATTGGCGGACGGCCTGCCGTCGCGTGGATCGCGGGCGTGAAGATGCAGGATGGATGCGCCCGCTTCCGCCGCCGCAATGGCTTCGCTCGCAATCTCGTCGGGCGTCACCGGCAGATGCGGCGACATGGAGGGCGTATGGACGGAGCCTGTCACCGCGCAGGTGATGATCACCTTGCGACGCGTCTTCTTCTTGTCGGTCATGATCCGGTTTCCTTAGGCGTTCACAGGCAGTTTGAGTTCACGCGCCAGAACCTCCAGCGTATCACCGAGAATGGCGGTGATCTCGCCGACCTGTTCGCGGCTCACGATCATTGGCGGGCAGACGAGGAAATGATCGCCCTCGACGCCGCCGCGCGTGCGGCGCGAATAGATGATGAGCCCGCGTTCATAGGCGAGATCGACCATGCGCTGATGGGCGTTCAGTTCCTTCGGCAGCGGCTTCATGGTTTCGGGGTCAGAAACAAACTCGGCAGCCAGCAGCAGGCCTTTGCCGCGCACGTCGCCGATGAAGGGGAAGCGTTTCGCAAGCCCTTCCAGCTCACCCTTCAATGCATCGCCCATGCGATCGGCATTGCCGACCAGATCGAGACGATCGATCTCCTGCAGCACGGCCTTGCCCGCGGCACAGGCCAGCGGATTGCCGGCATAAGTGAAGCCATGCAGAAAGCCCCCGGCATCCAAAACCGGCTGGACGATGCGGGCCGGTGCCGCCATCGCGCCAAGCGGGCAATAACCGGAGGCAAAGCCCTTGGAAAGCGCGATCAGATCAGGCTTGCAGTTCCAGTGATCACCGCCCAAAAACTTGCCGGTGCGCCCGGCACCGCTCATCACCTCGTCATGAATCAACAGGATGCCATAACGGTCGCAGATTTCGCGGATGCGCGGATAATAGCTGTCGGGCGCAACCAGCGCGCCGGTGGACGCTCCGCCGATCGGCTCCATGATGAAGGCAAGCACGCTTTCAGGACCTTCTTCCTGAATCTTCTCCTCCAGCATGTCGGCATATTTCTGCCCGCGTTGCTCCATCGTGAGATTATCGCGGTCGAGATAGGCGGTCGGAGCCGGGACTTTCGGCATTTCGCGCATGATGGGCGCGAAGGGCTCGCTCAGGGCCGCGTAGCCGGTGACAGCCAACGCGCCAAGCGTGCCGCCGTGATAGGACGGAAAGCGCGAAATCACTTTCCAGCGCTTGCCCTGCCCGGTCGCGACTGCCCATTGACGGGCGAGCTTGATGCAGGATTCGACCGCTTCCGAACCGCCGGAAACGAAGAATATCTTGTCCAGCCCTTCCGGCATACGCTCGGCGGCCATGCGTGCCAGATCTTCCGCCGGTTCGTTTTCAAAGTGCAGGCGATAGGCGAAGGTCACGCGGTCCATCTGCTCTTTCATGGCATCGAGCACGTTGCGATTGCCATGGCCGATATTGACCACCATCGCGCCGCTCGACCCGTCGATGACGCGGCGTCCGTCCTGATCCCAGATATAGATGCCTTCGGCACGATCCACCAGCGGCCTGCGCAGGCGTGACTGGTAGAAAAGATGCGATGCCGGGCGTTCGTTCTGTGCTTTTGTGTTGAGCATGGCGTTACTCTGTCAGCGCTTGAGATATTGGTTGAGAACATTGGCGGTCACACGCTCGACCATGCGGTCGCCGCGTTTGAGAGCCGCTACCCACTCGCAGCTTCCGGCGTGGAAGACCTCGCCCTTGCCGCGTGGGAAATTGACGATCATGCCGCAGCCGCGCTTGATGCGTTCGACGGCTGCATCACCATTGTCGCCGATCAGCGTATCGGCCACGAATTTGGCATCGGCATCGGAGAGGAACTGGTCGTCGGCTGGAATATCCGCACTCTCCTCCTTGAGAGACGACATGCCGAGCGCCAGAATCTGCAGTCCATCGGGAGCGCCACTGCCCTCCTCCGGCTCCGGCAATCCTCCCCGGATCACATAGTCGAGCCCGTCAACCTCATAGCCGAAGGCATGGCCTTCCGAGCCCAGGAGATCGCCGTAATAGATGCCGGTTCCCGCAAAGGCCCAATGCTCTGGGCGATAGACCGGGAAGCCGCGTACGCCGCGCGGGGCACAACCGCCCCAGCCGACGTAAAGCCCGCGCAACGCATTGAGGCCGAAAGTTTCGGCAGCAGGCCGTCCGGTTTCAGTCGCTTCCCAGCACCCGCTGGTGCGACGCGGATCAGCGGAGCGATAGACCGGGTCTTCGGCGCGGGCGCGATACTTGTAGCAGGTCTGGCGCTTGCCATTGTCCTCAAGCCGTGTCTGCCACATGAAATTGCCCGCAAAACGGGCCGCACGACCGCCGCCATCGACATAATTATCGACGGCATCACGCATTTCCCACGTCCAGTACTCGTCGTGGCCGACAAAGGCAACGCAGTCATAACCCTCGAGGATTTCCGGCGAGAAATGCAGCTCATGCTGGCTGGCAAGATCGACCGCATAGCCTTCCCGCTCCGCCCAGCGGAAGAACAGGCTGTCATAACTTGCCCAGCCGGAAGAGGTATATTTCTTGGAATAGCCGTTGGCGTAGGCCCATTCCATATGCGGATAGCGCGGCGGCGCGGCAGGCGGCGTCACAATTTCCAGCGGAACACGAGGCGCATCGGACGGCAGGACAACAAAGCCACGGCAGAACGGGCGCTCGATGCTCACCGTCGTTGCATATTGATCGCCATTCGGCCCTGTGATGCCCTGATAATGGTTGGAGCCGCCCCAGGTATTATAGGCCGTCCATGTGCCGGTTGCAGCCACCTGCAGGATACGACCCGGCTTACGGCCCGCTGCTGGGCGCAGGATGAAAAGGTGATGGCAATGGATCGGCTGACCGTCATTGCCATGCGCCTTCAACGTGATGCGATAAGCACCGGAAGGCCAGTTCTCATCCGTCTTGAAATCGAAAGTCGTTTCCCAGCCGCAACCGACAACCGAACATTGCGCCGGTGTTTCCTGCCATTTGCAGTCAATCCCGCGTTTGGAGAAGACCGGCGTTTCGACCGCCCCATCCCGCACAATCTCGATATCGAAACGCGAGGCCGTTGCGCTCACCTGTAGATGAACCGTCGCACCCGGAAGATAGGAATAGGCGTCGGTATAGCACCAGATTTCGCCGCGAGGCCCGTCCATGCCAGGATATTCGTAATAATGGCCAAGCACGGCTTCACGCCGCTGCGCCGGGGTCAGCCCGAAATCAGGAAAGTCGTTGAGGTGTCTCTCGCTCATTCTGATACCTCACGCAGCCAGATATTTCTTGAGGAAGGAGCGGGTACGCTCCTGCACCGGATTGCTCAAAATCTGATCCGGCGATCCCTCTTCCACCACCACGCCGCCATCCATGAACAGGATGCGGTCAGCCACCTCGCCCGCAAAACGCATCTCGTGCGTGACGATCAGCATCGTCATATGTTCGGCGGCAAGCTGCTTCATGACGGCATTGACTTCGTCCACCAGCTCGGGATCGAGCGCCGAAGTAGCCTCGTCGAACAGCATCACCTTCGGCTGCATGGCGAGCGCACGTGCAATGGCCACGCGCTGCTTCTGACCGCCCGACAGGCGCGAAGGGTAAACGTCGATCTTGTCGGCAAGCCCCACCTTCGACAAAAGCTCCAGCGCCAGTGTGCGGGCCGCATCCTTGCCCATGCCCTTGAGCTTGATCGGACCGAGCGTAATGTTTTCCAGCACCGTCAGATGCGGAAACAGGTTGAAGTGCTGGAACACCATGCCCATCTGCTGGCGCACCGCATTGATGTGCTTTTCGAAGGCCTGTCCTGCCAGCGGCTGGTTGACCTGCACGCCATCGAGCCAGACTTCGCCACCATTCAGCGTTTCCAGATGATTGATCGAACGCAGAAGCGTGCTTTTGCCGGAACCGCTGGGACCGATGATCGCCACGATCTGGCCGCGCGCCACTGAAAGGTCGATGCCTTTCAGCACTTCCAGCGCGCCGTAAGCCTTCCGGGCATCCTTCACTTCGACCATCGGTTTTGCCGATTTGGAGCTGCTCATCGCGTGACCTCCACTTTTCTTTCAATGCGCCGCAGGCCTGCCTCAAGGACGAGATTGACCACGTAATAGATGGCCGCGACGGTGATATAGAATTCAAACGGGCTGAAGGTTTCGCTGATGGCAAGCTGGGCGCTGTGCACCAGTTCCGCAATGCCGATGATCGAAACCAGCGACGTGTCCTTCAGAAGAACGATCATGTTGTTGCCAATGGGCGGGATCGTGTTGCGGATCGCCTGCGGAATGACAACATAACGCAAAGCCTGACCGTGGCTGAAACCGATGGAACGGGCGCCTTCCATCTGGCCGGGATCGACAGCCACAATGCCTGCCCGGATGATGTCGGCATTATAGACCGCGAAGTGCAGGCTAAGGCCGATAATGCCAGCGCCGAGGGCGGGAATATTGATGCCGATCTGTACCAGCCCGAAATAGATCAGGAACAGTTGCAGCAGAAGCGGCGTTCCCATGAACAGCCACATGAAGAAGCGCACCGGATAGGCCAGAATGGCAGGCGCATAAAGCACAACCAGCGCAAATGCGATCCCCAGCACGAAGCTCAAGAATGCCGACGAAACGGTCAGAACCAGCGTCCACCAAAGGCCGATCAGAAGCAGATCCGTATAGGGAGTGACGATGCTGAAATCGAGGGCTTGCATCCAGTCCTCCCTCACTGCGCCGCGAAGCGCTTGTCGAGGAGATCGACCCCGCGCGCCACGATATAGATGATGATCATGTAGAGAACGGCTGCAACGCCGAAAATCTCGAACGGTTTGTAGGTCGAACCGATGAAACGCTGCGCCGTATAGGTCAGCTCAACCACCGAAATGGTCGAGACCAGCGCCGAACCCTTCAAAAGGGCAATAGCGTTGACGCCCAGCGGACGGATCATGAGGCGAGCGGCCTGCGGCAGCACGACGAACCGCATGGTCTGGCCACGCCCGAAGCCGATGGAGCGCGCGGCTTCGCTCTGGCCGCGATCAACGCTCTGGATCGCGCCACGGATCGATTCCGACATATAGGCGCCGATGTTTAAACCCAACCCGATGACGCCAGCGGCAAACGGTTCCAGATTGATGCCGATCTGCGGACCGCCGAAATAGAGAATGAAGAGCTGCACAAGGCAAGGCGTGCCGCGAAAGACACTGACATAGGCAGTTGCAAGTCCGCGCAGAATGGGGGAACGAGACAAGCGGCCCGCCACGAGTATTGCGGCCACCGCAAAGCCCAGGATCAGGGCCAGCGCGGAAATTTGCACAGTTACCCATGCCGCCTCCAGAAAGAACGGGAGGACGCGCTGCATCAACGCAAAATCCATCGGAAAACTCCGGTCAATCGGTTCTCAACCGGCCCGGACATATGCCGGGCCGGAATGACGACGTATCAGCGAATGTCGCTGCCGACCCATTCCATCGAGATCTTTTCATAGGTGCCATCGGCCATGATCTCGTCGAGAGCTTTCTGCATCGCTGCCTTCAGCTCGGGATTGTTCTTGCGAATGGCGATACCGATTGCAACGCTGCCGCCTTCAATGTCCGGCGTATCGAGCTTGCGGACTTTCTGTCCGGTTTCCTTGATCGCCACCATGACCGGGATGTTGTCGACGACAATGGCGTCGACACGACCCGAATTCAGTTCAAGCATCAGTTCCGGCAGACCCTTATAGGTGCGAATGGTCCAGCCACCCTGTTCTCGCGCCCACTTCTCATGGGTTTCACCAAGCGTTACGCCCAGTGTCTTGCCCTTGAGATCGTCGAGCTTCTGAACGGCGGAATCTTCCTTCACGAAAACCGCGCGGCCCGCGTGATAATATGGTCCCACAAAGTCCACTGCCTTCTCGCGTTCCGGCGTGATCGTCATGGAGCCGACCACCGTGTCGAACTTCCCCGCCCGAAGACCGGCAACGATACCGTCCCATGCGGTGGTGATGAGCTGTGGCTTCAACTGCATGCGCTCGGCAATCGCCGAACCGATGGAAGCATCGAAACCCACGACCTCGTTCTTCTCATTGACGAAATTGAACGGCGGGTACTGGCCGCTCATGGCGATCTTCAGTTCGCCCGATGCCTTGATCTTTTCAAGATCATCCGCCTGTGCGGACGCAACCGCAAAAACTGCGGTAGCGGCAATCGCAGCAGCGGCAATGAAACCCGTGAATTTGTTAAACATGCTGTTCCCGACTTCCTCTTGTTTGTTTTTCTTGAGGCTATTTGATGCCTCCCAATTTTCATGATTGCTTTTATGGATTCATTTCGCAAATAGATAATGGGAATGGATTGCATAGATTTCATGAATGGATAAAGCCATGTCGCTGCACCGCCCCGAGCGCCTTGTCTGGGATCTGGACTGGAACCTTCTGCGCAGTTTCGTGGTGATTGCTGAAGTGAAAAGCATCACCCGCGCTGCGGAACGGCTCAATCTCAAGCAACCAAGTGTGAGCAATGCGCTGCGCCGGCTGGAAGACCGCATCGGCCAGCGACTGGTGGAGCGTGACGCCACCCATTTTGAGCTGACCGAAGTCGGCAAACTGCTCTATGAACAGAGCATCGAAGTCTTCGGCGCTATTTCGCAACTGCCGCAGCTTGTGCGTGGGGTCGGTGACGATGTAACCGGCCATGTCACCATATCGGTGGCCAGTCACATTGTTTCGCCGATCTTCGACCGGGCGCTTGAACTTTTTCACGAACAGCACCCGCGAGCGACGCTGACGATCAATGTATCCGCCAGCACCGAAGTCGCGCGACTGGTTCGGGAGAAGCGCGCTTCTTTCGGTCTTGGGCTGGTGAGCAATCGTGATCCCGCGCTCGACTACATCATGGTCTATCGTGAGTTCTTCGGGTTTTTCTGCGGCCCCCGACACCGGATGTTCGGCCAGTCCGGGTTGACGCTTGCCGATCTGAAGGGAGAACCGTCGGTTTCATTCCAGACCGACCACATTGCTGACGCGCTGCGCCCGGTAGCTCTGCTGCGCAGTGAGGCGCGGCTTTCACCGGATGTCGTCGGCACCTCGTCGAGCCTTGAAGAAGTGCGCCGGATGATCATTACCGGCCTTGGTATCGGCCCGCTTCCGCTGCATGTGGCGCGACGCGAGATCGATGACGGCCTTCTCTGGCGTTTGCCGCCTTACGATAACCCGCCCGCTATCGATGTTTTCCTGATCCACAATCCGGAAACCAATCTCAACAAGGCCGAGAAAGCCATGCTGGCCGGATTGAAGGGATTGATCGTTTCCACACCGCTTGAAGACCGTATTTACGGAGATTGACGAGCGGGCCCTACCCGCTCGTCCTTATTTAGCTACTCTGCCGCTTCTGCTGCGCACAGCGCGTCGCATTCGACTGCTTCCCGCGTGCCGGACAGGCTGGCCTGACCAAGCGCGACGGTTGCGACCGCGCTGAGGCTGGCGACAACAGAAACCCAGAAGCCGTTTGCTGCACCGAAATTGTCGACCACCCAACCGGAAACGAACGCACCAAACGCCATTCCGATGCCGATGCCCGTCATGACCCAGGTAATGCCTTCGGTCAGCATAGTCTCAGGCACGCGGCGTTCGATAAGGCCGAAGGCCGTGATGAATGTCGGAGAAATCGCAACACCGCTGACGAACACCGCCACGGCAAGAAGCGTGGTCGATGTGCCAGCGAAGGGTAATGGCAAGGCAGTCAGTGCCAGCACGCTGACGGCAATCATCAACTGGCGCTGCAGAGGCATCCGAAGCGACAATGCACCGAGCGTTATCCCCACAAGAAACGAACCGATGGCATAGACACCGATCACAAGGCTGGCCGCACCGGGCTGACCAAGCTCGCTTGTGATCGCCACAGCACTGACTTCGGCTGTCGCAAAGGTGGAGCCGACGAAGATAAGTGCCAGCGTGATGATCTGAACGGGACGCGACCAGATAGCGGAACGTTGCGGGCTGTCCTGATCGAGCGCACGAACTGGCGGTTCACTGGAGCGCTGCAGGAGGAAGGCGATCGTGCCCACGGCCAGAAAAGCCGTGCTGATAAGCATCCCCGCTTCGGGGAAAAGGGACACCGCCAGCGCCACGGAAAGGGAAGCGCCTGAAATATAGACCAGTTCATCCGCCGCCGACTCGAATGCGAAAGCGGTGTTCAGTTCGGGGCGATTGCGGAAAATTTCCGTCCATCTTGCCCTTACCATGGCCGGGATGCTGGGCATGGCACCGGCAAAAAATGCCGAGACGAACAATGTCCAGTTTGCCCAGCCCTGATTTGTCGCTACGAGCAGAAAGGCGAAGGCTATCACCGAAACGACCGTGGCAGGCATGACGATGTGGCTTTGTCCGTAACGGTCGACAAGGCGTGAAATCTGCGGCGCTATGAATGCATTCGTGAGCGCGAAAGTGGCAGACACCGCGCCCGCCAGCCAATATTCGCCGTGCGTCTGCGCAAGCATGGCCACGATGCCGACAGGGGCCATCGCGATGGGAAGACGGGCGAAAAAGGCCGCCGCCGAAAAGCCGATAGCGCCTGGGGCGCTGAAAATTTCTCTATATGGATTGGACATCGGAGTGGGTCCTTGAAAGGGGAAATTACAACACTTGCATACGGTCCGTATGTTAATTAAATAATTGATACGCGGCGTATGTCAACTAATATACGCAGCGTATGCAAATAAAAGGAATCATGATGCGTAAACCGCGAAGCGAAATGATTGCTGAAACGAGGACGAAGCTGATGGCTGCGGGCCGCAAGGCTTTCGGGACCGTTGGTTACACTGAGGCTTCGATGGATGATTTTACAGCCTCTGCCGGGCTGACACGCGGCGCGCTCTATCATCATTTCGGCGACAAGAAAGGCCTTCTGCAGGCCGTAATCAACGAAATCGATTGCGAGATGGCCGCAAGGCTGTGCACGATTTCCGCCAAGGCACCCGACCGCTGGCAGGGCTTTGTCGACGAGAATACGGCCTATATCGAAATGGCACTGGAACCGGAAATCCAGCGCATCATGTTTCGCGACGGACCGGCGGTGTTCGGCGATCCCTCCAGCTGGCCGAGCGCCAATGGCTGTATCCGCACGATAACGACCAGCCTCGTCGCATTGCATGAAGAAGGTGTCATCGTCGATATCGACTCGGAAGCCGCCGCGCGGCTGATCAATGCGGCGAGCAGTGCTGCGGCGCAATGGATTGCCAATTCAGACGATCCCGAGGCCACATCGAAGCGGGCCGTCAAGGCATTCCGGAAGCTTCTGGAAGGCCTGCTGATCCGAAAAAAATGAACTAGCCCGACACAATCGACGTGAAGTCGGTTATGCCCGCGAAGCGCGCCGCGCGAACCTTGCTATATTTGCTCTTGTCGACGACGAGATGTTTTTCGACAGCGCGCAGCATCGCCATCTGCTTGATCGGTACTTCATGGAAGTGTGAACACGTAACCCCGTGCTGCTCGTCGACGCCGCCAGCCGACAGGAAAGCTTTGTTGATGTTGACGCGCTTCAGGACGTCGATCCCCTCATCCCCTGAAAACGACGCCGCTTCCGGGTGATAAAGTCCGCCCAAAACAATAAGCCGCACATCACGGCGCTGCGACAGGATTTCCGCAATGTTGAGAGCGTAGCAGACAACCGTAATATGCTGGTTCTGCGGTATGCGGTGAGCAAGGTGCGGCATTGTCGTGCCGCAATCTATGAAAACAGTATCATAGGGTTCGATCAACGCTGCCGCTGCGGCACAAGCCTGCGCTTTGGCATTGGCATGGCTGTCTTTTTCAAAATCAAAGACATAATCGCCATTCACACCGTCCTGCGTGGGAATAATGTAACCACCCAAACAATTCAGCATCCCGCCATCGCTGCCGATATCGCGGCGAATCGTCATTTCCGACACGCCAAGACGCGCTGCCGCATCCCGCAGGCGAAGCACGCCAACGTCATCGACCAGCGCCGCCAGTTCGGCAATCCGCTCTTCCTTCCGGCTGATTCTGCTCACGCTGTCCCCAATCCTTGCGATCCGCTCACCCGTTTATACGTCCGTCACATTTCACGCAATGCGATCATCCGATCTTGACAGGCCGAACATAAATGTGAAACGATCCAAACATAATGATCGGATTGTAACATTATAATTCGCATTGTTGGGAGGATAAAACAACAGGGTTTTGCACGCCTCGAACAGAATTCCGTTCTTCGAGGACGTCAGACAGGCGGGAAAACAGATCGAATTTTCGCCCGGCCGGGAAGCCGGGCATGGAGGAGAACGCTGACGCGCCCTACCGTTCCAGGGTGCGTCAGCGTCAGCATCGTCCTACTGCAGCCAATGGCGCGGCGGGACAGGGAGTTCGGAGTTTCTTCTGGTCGAATACGCTGAAGGAGCTCCGAAATTTTGGAGTAATGCGCATCTATCCGAACCGGTCAGCGCTTTGGAGATGCGTCTTGGGAGGAAACACCGGTGAAAAAATTTCTAGCATCCGTGGCGATTGCCATGTCCGTAGCCGTTCCGCACGCTTTCGCGGAAGGCGTCGTTGATACGTCGAAGATCAACAAGGAACTGATTACCACTGCCAATGACAAGAAATACACCATCGCAACCGTCGTGAAGGTTGATGGCATTGCATGGTTCGACCGTATGCGCGACGGCGTCGACCAGTTCAAGGCAGACACCGGCAACGATGTCTGGATGGTCGGTCCGAGCCAGGCGGATGCCGCGGCACAGGTGCAGATTGTCGAAAACCTGATCGCGCAGGGCGTTGACGCCATCGCCATCGTGCCGTTCTCCGTTGAAGCCGTCGAGCCGGTTCTGAAGAAGGCGCGTGAGCGTGGCATCGTGGTCATCAGCCATGAAGCCTCCAACATCCAGAACGTCGATTACGACATCGAAGCCTTCGACAACAAGGCCTATGGCGCCAATCTCATGAAGGAACTCGGCAAGTCGATGGGTGGCAAGGGCAAGTATGTCACGACCGTCGGCAGCCTGACCTCCAAGTCGCAGATGGAATGGATCGACGGTGCCGTCGAATACCAGAAGGCCAATTTCCCGGAAATGTCGGAAGCAACTGGCCGTCTCGAAACCTATGACGATGCCAACACCGACTATAACAAGCTCAAGGAAGCGATGACCGCCTATCCGGACATCACGGGCATCCTCGGTGCGCCGATGCCGACCTCTGCCGGTGCCGGACGCCTGATCGCCGAAGGCGGCCTCAAGGGCAAGGTCTTCTTCGCGGGCACCGGTCTCGTTTCGGTCGCAGGCGAATATATCAAGAATGACGACGTTCAATATATTCAGTTCTGGGACCCGGCAGTTGCGGGCTATGCCATGAACATGCTGGCCGTCGCAGCGCTTGAAAAGAAGAACGACCAGATCAAGGCCGGTCTCAATCTGGGTCTGCCGGGCTATGAAAGCCTGCTGGCGCCTGACGCTGCCAAGCCGAACCTGCTCTATGGTGCAGGCTGGGTCGGTGTGACCAAGGAAAACATGGATAAGTACGACTTCTGATATCCATGGCTGCCTGACGGGAGGGGCTTCCTGCCCCTCCTATCGGACAAATCGCATTCCAGCCTTGCACGAGGCCCCCATATGAATGAAAACCTGATCGAACTGCGCCATATCGGAAAACGTTTCGGTGGCGTCAGGGCGCTGGACGATGTTTCCTTTGCCATCAAGCCCGGCGAAATCCACTGTCTCGCGGGCGAGAACGGTTCCGGCAAGTCCACCATCATCAAGGTCATGTCGGGCGTCTACACGCCGGAAGACGGCGAGATACTGATCGACGGCAAATCAGTCGGCAAACTTGACCCCGTCAAGTCGGTTCACCACGGCATTCAGGTGATCTATCAGGATTTCTCGCTGTTCGGGAACCTGACGGTTGCTGAAAATCTGGCAATCAATACTTTTCTTATCGAAGGCCGCAAGGGCGTCGACTGGAAGCGCGTGCGTGACCTAGCACAGAAGGCGCTGGCGCGGCTCGATGTCAGCATCGACCTCGATGCGGATGTGGACAGCCTGCCGACATCAGGCAAGCAGATCGTGGCGATTGCGCGCGCCGTCATGGCTGACGCCCGCCTCATTATCATGGACGAGCCGACCACCGCGCTGACGCGGCATGAAGTCGATGCACTGTTCAAGATCGTGCGCGATATTCAGGCACAAGGCATCGCGGTGCTTTTCGTCAGCCACAAGATGCGCGAGATGCTGGAAATCAGCGAAAGGCTGACCGTCTTCCGCAATGGCAAGAAGGTTGCCGAAGGCCCGATTTCCGATTTCGACGAACCGTCGATCACCCGCGCGATGACCGGTCAGGAACTCACATCGGACCATTATCACTGGACCCCGCGTGAAGGCGCTCCAGCCAATCCGACCCTTGAAATCACGAACCTTTCTGTTCCGGGGTCGGTGGAAAATGCCAGCCTCACTCTCAATGCGGGCGAGATCGTCGGCATATCCGGGTTGATTGGCTCCGGTCGCACGGAACTCGCACTCGCGCTCTTCGGCATGAAGCCGGATTTCACCGGCACTGTTCGTATCGACGGCAGGCAAGTTCATCCAAAGACAGTTCAGGAAGGGATCGCCTGCGGCGTCGCCTATGTGCCGGAAGACCGCCTGACGGAAGGCCTGTTCCTGACGCAATCGATCGAGCGCAACATCATCGTCACTTCCATCGAAAAATTCGTGCGCGGCCTCTTCATCGACCGCAGACAAGCTGACACCACAACCCGCGACATGTTTTCGGCGATGCACATCGTTGCCCCCGGTCCGCATACGCCGGTCAATCACCTGTCGGGCGGCAATGCGCAGCGTGTGGTGCTGGCACGCTGGCTTTTGACAGGTGCCAAAATCCTGATCCTCAATGGACCAACCGTCGGTGTCGATGTCGGCTCCAAGGCACAGATCCACAATATCATCCGCAAGCTCGCCAGTGATGAAGGGCTCGCCGTCCTGATGATTTCCGACGATGTGCCCGAGCTGGTGCAGAACTGCAATCGTGTGCTGGTGATGCATCGCGGACGTTTCGTCGACGAACTTTCCGGTGAAACCATGACCGAAGATGCCGTCAATGACCGGCTCAAGACGCTGAATTGAGGAACCGGCACATGAAGTTTTTTCGCAGTACCGAATTCATCATTGCCTGCGTGCTGTTCGCGGCCATGGTTATTATCGGCCTCATCAATCCGGCATTCTGGTCGCTGGACAATATCTTCGGCCTTCTGCGTTCCAATGTCGTGATCGGCATCATGGCGCTCGGTGTGTTGCTTGTGATGATTTCCGGCGGCATCGACGTCTCCTTCACCGCCTTTGCCATCGCGGCCATGTATCTGACCGTCCGCGCCATGGTTTATCTCGGCTATGACGGCGTGCTCATTCCGTTTGTGGCAGCAACGCTGATCGGCCTGCTGCTTGGCGCATTCAACGGCTTCATCATCCATCGTTTCAAGATGATCCCGCTGATCGTGACGCTCGGTACTGGCTCCATCGTGCGCGGGCTGGTGCTTGGTCTGGTGGGTACAAGCACCGTTAACATCAACAAGATGCCGAAGGAGCTGATCGAGTTTGGCAAGACGGATGTTGTTTCGCTGACCAATGCCGCCGGAACAGCCTTTAGCCTGACCGCAATGTTCCTCGTCTATCTGGCGCTAGCGCTGCTGATCCACCTGATCCTCAATTATACGATGATCGGGCGCAGCGTTTATGCCTATGGCGGCTCACCGGAAGCGGCAAAGCGTGTCGGCTTCAATACCCGCCGCACGATCTTCTTCGTCTATTGCGTGGCCGGTGCACTGGCAGGTTTCGCAGGGCTTCTGCATTCCTCGATGATCTGGCTTGCCAATCCGCGCGATTTCGTCGGGCTTGAACTGGACGTGATCGCAGCCGTGGTTCTGGGCGGCGCATCGATCTTCGGCGGACGGGGCACGGTTCTCGGCACGCTGATGGGCGTCTTCATGCTCGTCATGGTCAAGAACTCGCTCATCATCATGAAGGTGGACACCACATGGCAGCGCGTCGTTGTCGGCCTCATCATCATCGTCGCCACAGCCATCACCGCATGGCGTGACCGCAAAAGTATCGCCTGAGGGGAGAACGCGACATGAAACAGTCTTTCGACATGCGCCGCATCCTTGGCGGAGACAATAATATCATCCAGCTCATCGTCATCACCGTACTGGTCTTTGCGCTGATGACCTGGATGAACCCGGACAAGTTCCTGCGCTATTACAACTTCGAATCCATCAGCTACATCATGCCGGAGCTGGGCATCCTCTCCGTCGCCATGATGATTGCCATGCTGACAGGCGGCATCGATCTTTCGGTGGTGGGCATCGCCAATCTGGCGGGTATCATGGCCGGGGTTTATTTCCATTCGTCCATGGTGCAGGCAGCGCAGACGTCGGGCTCCGGCATGCTGTTCTACACCATCATCGGCATATTACTTGCCGTGTTGATCGGCCTGCTATCGGGACTGATCAACGGCCTGCTCATAGCCAAACTCCGCATCACGCCAATCCTTGCCACACTCGGCACCGGACAGGTTTTGATGGGGCTGGCACTGGTTCTGACAGGCGGCCCGGCCATCGTCGGCTTCCCTGATGCGTGGAACTGGGTCGGCAATGGCAAGCTGTTCGGCATCGCCACGCCATTCCTGCTGTTCATCGCCGTGTGCATCGTCGTGGCAATTCTCCTGACACGCACGACGCTCGGCATCAATCTCATGCTGATCGGCACCAATCCGCGTGCAGCCGCCTTTGCCGGTATCCGCAAGGATCGCATGATCCTCTATTCCTACATGCTCACCGGCGTGCTCGCCTCCATAGCCGGGATCATCCTTTCGGGCCGCACCAATGCCGCCAAGTCGGACTATGGCGCATCCTATCTGCTGCAAGCCGTGTTGATCGCCGTTCTCGGCGGCACCAATCCGGCGGGTGGAAAGGGGCGTGTGTTGGGCATTGCCATCGCACTGATTGCACTGATGCTGCTTTCCTCCGGCTTCCAGATGATGCGGTTCTCCAACCACCTCATCGATTTCATCTGGGGCGCTTTCCTCATTCTCGTCATTGCGATCAACGCATCGCGCAATCAGGGCAGGTGATCCCTTATGCAGGACATCGAATTTCATCTTCGCCGTCAGGATTTTGTCCAACAGCCGCATGTCGTCGCCAATACCTATGGCCTCAGCGTCACCGCCTTTCGCTATCCAAGCGGCATCGAGGCGCTGCTGGTCGAGAACGAACGCGGCAATCTCATCGTGCTGCCTTTCATGGGGCAGATGATCTGGGGCGCGGAGTTCGACGGCGTCGATCTGACCATGGGCAACAGCTTCTCCATGCCGCGCCCGGCAACGACCATCGTCGAGACCTACGGCTGCTTTGCGTTCCATAGCGGCATCCTGCGCAATGGCTGTCCTTCGCCTCAGGACAATCATCTTCTGCATGGCGAAATGGCTTGCGCGAAAATGGACAAGGCCGGCCTTCTCTTTGGCCATGACGAGCGCGGCGCCTTCGTCGAAATCACCAGCGAATATGAATATGTGATGGGCTTTGGCGCGCATTATCTGGCACGGCCAAGTGTCCGCCTTTACGCCGATGCAACGCTGTTCGACATTACCATGGATGTCGAAAACCTCTCATCCGCTCCGATGGAGCTGATGTATATGTGCCACGTCAATTTTGCCTATGCGGAAGGCGCGCGGATCGTCCAGCCAGTGCCCTATACGCCGGATCACGTGCAGGTTCGCACAGCCGTTCCCGGCCACGTTACGCCCAATGATGATTACCTGTCGCTGATCGACGAATTGGCCACCGATCCAGCCGCGATGGAAGTGCTGGACGAACCGGAGCGCTACGATCCCGAGCAGGTCTTCTATATTCGCGGATTGCCGAAAGATGCCGAAGGCAACACCCATCTGATGATGCAGCTTCCCGAGGGCGACGGATTTGGCATTTCCTACCCGACCGAAATCTTCCCAAAAACCGTGCGCTGGATTCTCGTGAACGGCGATGCCCAGGTTGCAGCCTTTGCCCTGCCCTCGACCTGCGAGCCGGAAGGCTATCTGGCGGAAAAGGCCAAGAACAATGTGCAGGTGCTGGCATCGGGTGAGCGCGCCGTTTTCCCCGTGCGCGTCGGTTATCTCGATACAACCGCCGCCGAGCAGTTTGAAGCCTCGATCAAGGCACTCTGAAATTTCAAAGGAACGTCTCATGACCAGAAAGATCGGAGTGGTCGGCTCCAACATGGTGGACCTCATCACCTATGTGAACCGTATGCCCGGCCCCGGCGAAACGCTGGAAGCCCCGACATTTGAAATCGGCTGTGGTGGAAAAGGCGCCAATCAGGCCGTGGCTGCCGCGCGCCTTGGCGCAGATGTGATGATGGTCACGCGTGTGGGCGACGATATTTTTGCCGACAATACCATCCGCAACCTGAACGAGTTCGGCGTCGATACGCGCCATGTGCGCAAGGTTTCCGGCAAGTCGAGCGGTGTAGCACCCATCTTCGTGGAACCATCGGGTGAAAACTCGATCCTGATCGTCAAGGGCGCCAATGCCGATCTTCTGCCTGCCGAAGTCGACAAGGCTGCGGACGATCTGAAAGCGTGCGGCCTCATCCTGATGCAGATGGAAGTTCCGGTCGAGACCGTCTATCACACCATCGCTTTCGCCGCTGAAAACGGCATCGAAACCATTTTGAATCCTGCGCCTGCTGCCGCCGATCTTGACCCCGAACTTATCCGGCAGGTGACCTTTCTCGTGCCGAACGAGAGCGAGCTTGCGATCCTCTCCGGCCTGCCGACCGGCACGGACGATGAAATCATTACCGCTGCGCGTTCGCTCATCGCGCGCGGCATCCGCACCGTCATCGTCACGCTCGGCGGACGCGGTGCGCGCATGATTACGGCAAGCGAAATCGTCAATATTCCACCAGTCAAGGTCACACCGAAAGACACGACAGGCGCGGGTGATGCCTTTATCGGCTCCTTTGCCCGCTTCTACGCCGGGACCGGCGATGTGGAAGCCTCGCTTCGCAAGGCCGCTCTTTATGCGGCCCATTCCATCACCCGGCCGGGCACGCAGAAAGCCTATGCCAGCCAGGAAGAATTCGAAACGTTCTGCCGCGATCACGCCCCTTCGACCGAACGTGCCTGATCGCACTTGAACGTAATTGAACCCACGAACGGACAATGAAATGACCGAAGCCCTCCCCCGCAATAACGGGACACCGCTCAAGCCGGAATGGTTTGAGGATGTATCCGTCAATCGCAGCGCTTCCGAGCGCCGTGCCGCCACGATTAGCGCCCGCCGTTCGGTGAAAAAGGAATATCAGGCGGCGTGGCTCATCCGCGCCATCCAGTGCATAGACCTGACGACGCTTGCAGGCGACGACACGGCGGGCCGCGTGCGCAGGCTCTGCGCCAAGGCGCGCCGTCCGGTGCGCGAGGATATTCTGGAAGCACTCGGCCTTGCAGATGCAGGCATCACCACCGGCGCGGTCTGCGTCTACCCGACCATGGTGTCCCATGCCGTTAAGGCGCTCGAAGGTTCCGGCATTCCGGTTGCCTCGGTGGCGACAGGCTTTCCCGCCGGACTGACGCCGCTGCCGCTCCGCCTTGCGGAGATCACCTATGCCGTCGAGCAAGGCGCACATGAAATCGACATCGTGATTACGCGCGAGCATGTGCTGACACAGAATTGGTCGGCTCTTTACGATGAAATTGCCGCCATGCGCGAAGTCTGCGGGGATGCGCATATGAAGGCGATCCTCGCCACCGGCGATCTCAATACGCTGACCAATGTTTATCGCGCCTCGATGGTGGCGATGCAGGCAGGCTCCGATTTCATCAAGACCTCGACGGGCAAGGAGGACGTCAACGCCACCTTGCCAGTGAGCCTGACCATGGTGCGGGCGCTGCGCGATTATGGCGAGCTTTCCGGTCAGAGTGTCGGCTTCAAACCCGCGGGCGGCCTCAAGACCGCGAAGGACGCGCTGGCCTGGCTCACGCTGATGAAGGAAGAACTCGGCATTCGCTGGCTGGAGCCCGATCTGTTCCGCATCGGCGCATCGTCGATGCTTGGCGATATCGAACGGCAATTGGAGCACTTCGTGACCGGGCGCTACTCCGCCGCCAACCGTCACGCCGCTGCTTAAACTTGGAATTTCGCATTCTCCTACGCAAAACCGCTTCGCACTTTTGCTGGAAATGCTCGTAAGGAATGAATTCAATGCGACCCATCAAGGACATCCTGAAGACCATGGAATATGGACCTTCCCCCGAAGCAAACGGCGATGTGAACCTGTGGCTGGAACAGCATGGCCGTTCTTTCGGCCACTATATCAACGAGGCCTTCGTCAAACCGGAAGGCCGCAAGGCAATTTCGGTTGCCAATCCGGCCAATGGTGACAAGCTCGCCGACATCATCTGCGGCAATGCGGATGATGTCGATCAGGCGGTGAAAGCTGCCCGCACCGCTTTCGGCAAATGGTCCAAACTTTCGGGCTATGAGCGGGCCAAGTATCTCTATGCCATCGCGCGCCATATTCAGAAGCGCGAGCGTTTTCTGGCCGTGCTGGAAACCATGGATAACGGCAAGCCGATCCGCGAAACCCGCGACATCGACATTCCGCTCGCCGCCCGTCACTTCTATCACCATGCAGGCTGGGCCGAGATGGTTGAAGACGAATTCAAGGGCTTTTCGCCGGTTGGCGTCTGCGGTCAGGTCATTCCGTGGAATTTCCCGCTTCTCATGCTTGCCTGGAAGATCGCACCAGCTTTGGCCGCCGGTAACACGGTCGTGCTGAAACCCGCCGATCTGACGCCGCTCTCGGCCATTGCCTTTGCCGAGATCTGCCATGAAGTCGGCCTGCCCGCCGGTGTCGTCAACATCGTGCAGGGCGATGGCACGACCGGCGCGGAAATCTGCGGTCATAATGGTGTGGACAAGGTGGCCTTCACCGGTTCAACACAGGTCGGTCGTGTCATTCGCGAGCAGATTGCCGGATCGGGCAAGAAGCTGTCGCTGGAACTGGGCGGAAAATCGCCCTTCATCGTCTTTGAAGATGCCGATCTGGATGCCGCCGTTGAAGGCGTGGTCGATGCCATCTGGTTCAATCAGGGCGAAGTGTGCTGTGCGGGTTCGCGCTTGCTCGTGCAGGAAGGCATTGCCGACCGCTTCTATGCCAAGCTCAGAAAGCGTCTCGAAAGTTTACGCGTCGGCGATCCGCTGGACAAATCCACCGATGTCGGCGCCATCGTTTCACCCGGTCAAGTGAAGCGCATTTCCGATCTTATCCAAAAGGGTATCGACGAAGGCGGCGAGCTCTGGCAGACGCCGAATCCGCTTCCGGCCAAAGGCAATTATATCGCTCCCGGCTTCTTCACCGATGTGGATCAGGCATCAACCGTTTGTCAGGTGGAAATTTTTGGGCCGATTGCGGCAGCAACAACCTTCCGCACGCCGGACGAAGCCGTCTCGCTTGCCAACAATACGCGCTACGGGCTTGCCGCGTCGATCTGGTCTGAAAACATCAATGTCGCGCTTGATCTTGCAGCCCGCGTCAAAGCCGGTGTCGTCTGGATCAACTGCACCAACATGCTGGATGCGGGCGCAGGCTTCGGCGGCTACCGCGAAAGCGGATTCGGTCGCGAGGGCGCACGCGAAGGCATGTACGAATATCTTGTTTCCGATTGGGAGAAAGCGCTCCCCTCGGCCAAGGTTACGGACGCCTTCGTGCCATCAGCTTCACCCTCCGGCGATGACAAGATCACCATCGACGGTATCGACCGCACGATGAAAAACTATATTGGCGGCAAGCAGGCACGTCCGGATGGCGGCTACAGCTATTCGGTCACCGGCAAGGGCGGTGTGGTCATCGGTCAGGCTGGCATCGGCAACCGCAAAGACATCCGCAACGCCGTAGAAGCTGCAAGCAAGGCCGGAAGCTGGGGCGCGGCGACGGCGCACAACCGAGCGCAGGTACTCTATTATCTTGGTGAAAACCTCGATGCACGCCGCACGGATTTCGTGGCACGGCTGATCGAAAACACCGGCATCAGCGAGAAAAAAGCGGAAGAGGAATTTGAAACCGCGCTGCGCCGGATTTTCTATTATGCCGCACAGGCCGACAAGTTCGACGGAGCGGTTCATTCCACCAAGTCGCGTCATGTGACACTGGCGATGAACGAGCCGTGGGGCGTGATGGGCATCGTCTGCCCCGACGAAGCGCCGCTTCTATCGCTCGTTTCGCTGATACTTCCCGCCATTGCCATGGGCAACCGCACGGTGGTCGTACCTTCGAGCCGTCATCCGCTGATCGCAGGTGATTTCTATCAGGTGCTCGACACATCCGATGTACCGGGCGGCGTGGTCAACATCGTCACCGGCGAACGCGATCTTCTGACGAAGACACTTGCCGAACATGATGACGTTGCAGCGCTCTGGTATTTCGGTTCACGCGAAGGCAGCGCCATGGTCGAAAAGGCGTCAGCAGGCAATCTCAAGGCCACGTGGGTCAGCAATGGCCGCTTGCCGAACTGGCTCAACAAGACCGAAGGACAGGGCCGGGATTATCTGCGCCGGGCCATTCAGGTGAAGAATATCTGGGTGCCATACGGAGCATAGATCAGAACCAAAAGGCCCGCTTCGGCGGGCCTTTTCATGCAGGGTTTTCGCGCTTATTGCGGCACCCACAAAATAGTGTCTGGATTGATCCCCAACAGGAGGGCCTGTGCGACCGCTCGCGCCTTCAGTTCTCCGCTTGCCTCGGGCTCGCGCGAAAGTACCCAGAAATAGCTCCGCGTCGAACCGACAATGATCGACCACTGATAATCGTCTTCATCGATATCCACGATATTATAGCCCCCGTAGAAGGGTCCGAAGAATGAAACTTTCAACGCGCCTTCGTCGGCGGATCGCACAAAACGGGCGGTTCCTGTGGCTTGCGTCCAACGCGCTTTCCATGGATCGAAGCCGCGATTGACCACTTTTACGGTTTGATCGGGATTCAATGAATATTCCGCCGTCGTCCGGGTTAAACCGCGCTCGAAGCGGTTTTCAATCCGCCCGATCTCGTACCACTTGCCGAGATAGCGCGTGAGATCGAAGGGTTTTACCGGCACGATACCCTGCGGGATTTGCGGCGAACTTGCCCGTGTCAGCGCATATCCTACCGCCAATCCTGTCAGACCAAGAGCAAGTTTTCCAAATCTCATCGTCTTCCCTTCCTTTGTCGCATGAAGGGACAAACCGATGCGATGGCGATTGGTTCCCAACGGTAAACAAGATGGGCTTCCGCAGCGTCATGCCACTGTCATGCAATCGGAATAGAAGCTCCCAATCTATTTGGATTGTGGGAAAATGTTGCATTCCTCGAATATTAAAGCGGATGTCGCCGTTCGGGCCGAAGGGCTGAATCTGGCCTACGGCACGGCCACCATCTTGAAAAATATCGATCTTTCACTGCCGAAGGGACAGACGCTCGCTTTGCTCGGGCCATCCGGTTGCGGCAAGACAACGCTGCTCCGTCTCGTGGCTGGCCTTCTCGCCCCGACCAAGGGCTCGATCACAATCAACGGCGTCACCGTCGCCGATGCCAAGACAGGATCGTTCATTCCGCCTGAGAAGCGCCATCTCGGCATGGTGTTTCAGGATTATGCGCTCTGGCCGCATATGACTGTTTTCGGCAATGTGTCCTTTCCGCTCGAAATGCGCGGCCTCAGTCGTGCGGAGCGCGAAAAGCGCGTTGCCTCGGCACTCGACCGCGTCGGTCTTTCGGGCTTCGGCGAGCGTGCCATCAGCGATATGTCGGGCGGCCAGCAGCAACGCGTCGCCATTGCCCGCGCCATCGTCGCCGAGCCGGGACTGGTATTGTTCGACGAGCCGCTTTCCAATCTCGACCGCGAACTACGCGAAAACATGGTCACCGAGATCGGACAGCTTGTCGCCAATCTCGGCCTGACCGCGATCTATGTCACCCACGACCAGAGCGAAGCTTTCTCGCTTGCCGATCAGGTAGCTGTCATGCGCGCCGGTGTGATCGAACAGCTCGCCGCCCCCGAGGCGCTTGTCGCAGAACCGACGACACCGGAAGTTGCAGATTTTCTGCGGCTCGGCTGTGTCGTCCCGGTGGAGCGGTGTGAAAACGCCTACAGGATTGCGCGCACCGAGATCCACATCGCCCATGGCTCTCATGCGGGACAGGCAACGCATGTCTTGTTGCCGTCGCGCTCGGTTCGCAGCGTGCCCGTCCATGAAGCTGCAATCCCGGCAACGGTCCTGCGCTCGCAGTTTCGCGGCGACGGTCATCTGACCACAGTGCGCATCGGCTCGCAGCAGGACGGCCACGAACTGACCTATCTCGACAGCATCCGTCTTTCACCCGGCGTTCCTGTCGGCATCTCAATCGATGCCAGCCAGCTGCGCTGGTTCTCAAAATAGACCTTTCCATCAGGAATATCTCAGGAGGCAAACATGAAAAAATCCATTCTCGGCGCGGGGCTTGCGCTTGTCACCGCTTTGCTGGCCAGCACTGCGGCCTATGCAGATATCACGGTTTACTCGGCTGGTCCGGGCAGCCTGATCGAAAAGCTTGCCGCAGGCTTCACCGCCAAGACCGGTGCGAAGGTCAATGTCTTTCAGGCGACGACCGGCAAAGTCATGGCGCGCATCGAAGCGGAAGCCGCCAATCCGGTTGTCGACGTTCTGATCTCGGCCTCGTGGGATACGGCAACCGATTTTGCCAAGCGTGACTGGTTGGTCGCCTATACCAGCCCGAACGCCGAAAAAGTGCCGGATTTCCTCAAGAATGAAACAGCGGTCGCGCAGGGCGTCTCTGCCCTCGGTATCGCGTGGAACCCAGCCAGCAAGACGCCGAAGCCCGCCGAATGGGCGGATCTCGCCAAGCCTGAATACAAGGATCTCGTCAATCTGCCGGACCCGGCACAGTCGGGAGCGACCTTCGAGCTCGTTGCCGCCCTTCAGGCGCAACAGGGTTGGGACCTGTTCCGGAACCTGCACGAGAATGGTGCAACTGTCGCCGGTGCCAATGCAGAAGCTTTGAACCCCGTCCTTCAGGGCGCCAAGGCCGCCGTGTTCGGTGCCGTCGACTACATCTCGCTCGCGGGCAAGGCCAAGGGTGAATCCATCGACGTCATTTTCCCGGTATCCGGCACCGTGATCGCGCCACGCCCGGCCATGATCCTCAAATGGTCGAAGAACCAGGACGAAGCCAAGCAGTTCATCGATTATATGCTGTCCGACGAAGGCCAGAAAATGGTTGCCGACACCTATCTGATGCCGTCGCGCACCGACATTCCGGCCAATCGCCCGCTGATCGGCGACCTGAAAATCCTGCCGATTGACGCCAAGGACGTCTATGGCAAGCGCAACGATACGCTGAAGGAATTCGGTGCCGCTTTCGCCGCCAGCAACTAACTCTTGAAGGATCAGCAGACATGAAGACAGGCAGTGCGGCGGCTGGCAATCCGCTCGGATTCGTTGCGGTCGCCGGGCTCGCATTCATCGTCGCGGTGCCGTTCGTCTTCATCGTCCTTCAGGCGATCTTTCCGCAACTGGGGAGAGGCTCGCTGGCCGAGCCTTTCCTGCATCTCTCGGCCCTGTTTGAAGACCCGAAGCTTTTGCGCATGAGCGGCAATACCGTTCTGCTCGGGCTTTCGGTGGTTGTGCTTTCCGCCCTTATCGCCGTACCGCTTGCAGTGTTCCGGGCACTCTACAAGGTGCCGTTCGCCGTGCTGTGGGACGTGCTGATGCTCGTGCCCTTCATGATCCCGCCCTATATCGCCACGCTTGGCTGGATAATGACCCTGCAGCCGCGCGGCTATCTTGAGCAGCTCGCCGGGTTCAATCTGGCTCCCTTCCTGTTCTCGGTCGCAGGCATGAGCTTCGTCATGGCGCTGAACACATTTCCGCTCGTCTATTTTGCGGTGTCGCGTACGATTGAAGCAGTTGGTGCTCGCTATTCCGATGTCGGACGGGTGTTCGGGGCTTCGCCGTGGCGCTCCTTCTTCCGCATTACCCTGCCCCTGGCGACGCCGGGCCTCGCGGCAAGTCTTCTTCTGGTTTTCGCGGCAGCTATCGAGGAATACGGTACGCCAGCAGCCCTTGGACGCCGTTCCGGCTTTGACGTTCTGGTGACGGAAATTGATCTGCGCATTTCCGACTGGCCCATCGACCTTGCTGGAGCTGCCGTCTTTTCGCTGGCGCTTGTATGCCTGTCGCTGGCCGCCTTTCTCGTCCAGCGCTGGATACTGACGCGCCGCTCCTATGTGACGACGGGCGGCAAGCCGCAGGCAAAGGACAAGCGTCCGCTTGGAGCCCTTACAATTCCGGTGGTGGTTCTGTTCGCCATCATCGCCTTTGCTGCAACCGGCATTCCTCTGCTGGCCATTCTGGCGACCGCTCTTTCCAAAACCGTATCTGGCGGGTTGACCCCATCGAACCTCGGCTTCGACAATTTTGCAGCCATTGCCAAAGACAGCGCAGGTGGCATGCGTGCACTGGTCAACAGCCTGTCACTCGGTGTTGCGAGTGCCCTGCTGACAGGGTTGCTCGGCGCGGTTGCCGCCTATGCCGTCGTGAAGATGCGCTTTCGCGGGCGTTTCTGGCTCGACATACTGACCGTCCTGCCAAATGCTTTGCCCGGTGTCGTCGTCGCAGTCGGTCTCATTCTGGCATGGAACCAGCCGATGCTGCCTGTCTCGCCCTACAATACGCCGCTGATCCTGCTGCTTGCCTATTGTTGCATTCTTCTGCCGCAGCCGATCCGCTATGCATCGGCTGCCTTCCACCAGATCGGCGACAATCTGGAAGCTGCGGCACGAGTGTGCGGCGCAAACAGCTTTACCGCTTTCCGGCGCATCATGCTGCCTCTGATCGCCCCCAGCCTGATAACGGCGATGTTGCTCGTCTTTGCCGTCGCCACGCGTGAGCTCGTCGCATCAATACTGGTGGCTCCGGTTGGAATGCAGACCATCTCGATCTTCATCTGGCGTCAGTTCGAGCAAGGCTCAGTCGGCCTCGGCATGGCCATGGCATTCATCGCCATTCTCATCACCACGCTTTTGCCCTTGGTTCTGATGGGGTTGTTGAAGCGCTCCGGTCTCGTTAGAATTTGACCTTCCGTTCCCAATCGGGAAATGCCAACAGCAGGGTCGAAATTCCAGTGCCTTGAAAAGCCGGGAGAACCGTTTTGACGAAACAAGCCGTTGTCTTGAAAAGAGAAGAATGGGCGAGGCGTGATGATGCCTGGTCTGGGCGCGTCGAAGGCAAGAGATTTGGCACCGATGCGTCGATCATATTCTTCTCGACCGATGTTGTAGGGCATGGTCCCAAACTGCACCGGCACCCTATGACGAGATTTTCATCGTCCGTCAGGGAAATGCCCTGTTCATTGTTGGCGATGAACAGATCGAGGCGACGGAGGGACAGGTTGTCTTCGGTCCGGCAAACATACCGCACAAGTTCATCAATCTCGGGCCCGGGCGTCTGGAAACAACCGATATTCACGTTACCCAACATTTCGAGCAGGAGGACCTCGAGTGAAATAGGGGCAACGTCTCCCCCGCATTTTGGTAGAATTATCTTGTCTTCGTCTTCAAAGATGATAATTTTAGTCATGTTAATGCGACGATATCCCGACGCATTTCTTACGAAACATGTCCGGCCATGAAGCCGGAATTCCAATGAAACGCTGTCGCATACGGATCGGAACGTTTTGGGCTTCTGGCATTCGATGATCTGGCAAGCCGAAGGCATCCGGGTGGTTGCGCCGGTTCAATGGCGCGTACTGGACGGGCTGGTCAGTGTCTATTGGGAGGCTGAAAGCCAGACGGGAGCCAATGGCTATTTCCTGTCGCACGATCCCCGCATCATGATCTTTTTTCAGGATGTTTCGTCAAACATTCGCATATCGAACGACAGCAGCGTCCTTACCCAGCATCACCGCCCGATGACGCGTGCGATCTACATACCCGCTGGCGTACCGATGTGGACGAATACGGTTTCGCTTCACCGGTTTTCGCACCTGAACCTGCATTTTCACAAGGATCGGCTGCTCAAATATCTAAGTCCGACACTCGGCACCTCTATGGCCATGGCCGCCATGCGCAGTCCGGTGGAAATTCAGGACCTTGGCGCCATAGAAATGCTTGCCCGCCTGCTCGTCGATGAAACAGCCAATCCGGTAAAACACGGGCTTTTTGCGGAAAACCTCATCGGCAGCATTCTGACCGGGCTTCTCGATATACCGAACGAGGATAACAAGCAGGGCTACGGCCGCCTCACCATGGCGCAGATGAACAAGCTGAACGCACGGTTCGACAGTTGCGGTGATCGCCGGTTAAGCGTCGCCGAAATGGCGGCAGCGGTGGGTCTGTCGGAAAGCTGGTTTGCCAATGTCTTCAAGCAGACAACCGGGAAAACTCCGCTGCAATGGCAAATGGCGAAGCGCATCGATCTGGCGCAACAATTGCTGGCAGATAGCAACCTGACCGTCGCTGGCATCGCAGCACAGCTCGGGTTCACCGATCAGGCTCATCTGACCAAGGCTTTCCGTCAGGTGGTGGGAGAAACGCCAGCCGCATGGCGGCGCTTCCAGTCGAACCGCTGACCAATTTCGGATTGTAAGCTCCGCCGCCTGTTTCCGGCGGAGCTGCTCATCCTACCAGGTGCGGCGAAGCGTTGCCGTGATCTCGCGACCGGGATTGTAGAAATCCGCTCCGAAACCGCCATAGGCGACGTATTTCTTGTCGAACAGATTGCTGACATTGACCTGCAGCGCTGAATTATCGAGGAACTCGTAGGTGAATGCGGCATCGAACACGACATTGCCGCTGGTGCCCGACGTATTGGCTGGCGTGAAGTAATACGCACCAATATAACGACCGCCGACACCGATTGTCATGTCGCCGCGACGACCACTGCCCTCGATCTTGTAGTTCGCCCAAAGCGAAGCGAGGTGCTTAGAAACAAATTGCGGGCGGTTGCCCTCATTGCCACCGGTACCGTTCTCTACGATCTCCGGGTCCATATAGGAATAGGCCGCGATCAGGTTGAGATTGTTCGTCAGCTCGGCCTTGGCTTCCAGATCGATGCCGCGAACGCGAACCTCGCCAATCGTGGATGGCTGAAGCGTGATAGGATTGTTGACCGAGATATTGTTCTTGGTCAGATCATAAACGGACGCGGTGAACAGGGCCGGAAATGCAGTTGGCTGGTATTTCACGCCGACTTCGATCTGTTCGCCGCGCTCGGGATCGACGCCGATGGCCGGAGGAGCGACCGATTCAGCATAGCTCGTATAGACCGCCCATTCATCCGTCACCCGATAGGTGAGGCCGAAGCGGCTGGTGAATTCGCTCAGATCGCCATCTGTCGTCCTGTTGCTGAGATTGTTCGTCTGAGACAGGTCGAGCCAGTCATTGCGCAGACCCACACTGGCGATCAGCTTTTCCGCGAATGTCAGATCCTGCTGAAAGTAGATCGCCTTGGTTTTCTGCTTGGTTGACGTGCTGCCGATAAGAGGCAGATTGACCGGAGCACCGGTAAAGACAGGATTGGTCCAGTCGATGCTCGGTGCCGGGCCCCAGAGCGTCTTGTTGGTGGCCGAATAATTATTGTATTCGACGCCCGCCATCGTCCGGCTTTCGAACCGGTCAAAGCTTGTCTCATATTTCAGGTTCGCATCGCCCACGAAGTTCTCGGCTGAAGCTTCATTGCCGAAGAAGTCGCGCTTGGCAATCGTGGAACCATCGGTCGGTGTGGACGCAATATAGGCATAGCCGAAATCGGTGTCCTGCTTGCTGTAACGCCCGTTGGCGCTCATGCTCAAACCATTGCCGAAATCATGATCGAACATGGCGCTGACAGTATTTCTGTCGGTGCCGCGATAGTTGAAATCCGGCTCGCCGAAAAAGCGGCTTCTGTTGAAATTAGTGCCGACCGGATGACCACCGCTTCCGGGCACGCCATTGCGGTGAAGATGATCGAAGATCACCGTCAGATTGGTCGCATCGCTCGGACGCCACGTCAGCCCGCCCATGATGAACTTTTCATCATCGCGCGAATAATCATATTCGGCGTCGGAATCCTTGAATTTGCCGGTTAGGCGATAGGACAGCGTTTCGTCGCCGGTCAGATTATCACCGAAATCGAAGCCGACTTCCTTGTGATTGAACGAGCCGCCCGTGACATAGGCTTCGCCGAAGCGCTCACGCTTCGGGCGCTTGGTCACATAATTGACCATGCCACCCGGATCGGAAACACCGAAAGCCGTGGAACTCGCGCCTTTCAGAACTTCAATCCGTTCAAACGCATAGGGTTCTTCGCGTATGCCGCCAAAAGGACGGCCGAGGGACAGCCCATCGCGATAGGTGTTAGCATCGAAGCCGCGGATCTGGAAAAAGTCGAACCGGTCATCCGACCCGTAAAAATTGGTGGAAACGCCTGCCGTATATTGCAGCACCTGTTCGACGGTCTGGGCGTTGCGCTCCTGTATTTCCTTGGCGGTGATCACCGATACGGACGCTGCCGTATCCATGATATCCGTCGCCATCTTGCCGCCGCCGGTGGTTCTCGTCGCGACAATCGACTTGGAATCGTCGTCGCGCCCGCCAGTCCCATCAACAGTAATGGTCTTGAGCACCGTCGGCGCTTCCGTTGTCGTCGCCTGCTGCGCCAAAGCCAGACCCGGCATGGAAACGACAAGCGCCGTGCACCCCAGAAGAATTGCCCTGCGGTAGCGAACCTGGGTGGTTTTCTTCATCTCAGCGGTCTTTTCAATGTCCATGGTCAGGTCCGATATGCAGTTTGCGGCGATCGCTTTCGGCGACGGTTTTCAAAGTGTGGAGACATCGACCAGCGTTGCGATCAACGACCGGATGAGCCCGATCGTCGAAGCAATCAAGAAACTGAAATTGTCCCCGGATCGCCACTAACTTGAGAAGCTTTGTCCAGTATTGTAGAAAACTGCTTTTTTGTAGGAAATCACGGTTAATTCGCAACAGCTTTATCAAGGTGCGAGCTTCGGCCTTGACGCGATGAGCTTAACTTGAGACTGAAAGGCCACTTTATACACAAGGAGAATGCGCCGGATGACGTGGTCCATTCGCTCTCTCGTTTTCGTTGCCCTGTCCTGCTTGGCGATCATCGCGCCGCAAGGGGTTCAAGCTGATGAGAAAACAGCCTACCCGATTGTTATAAAACATGCTTTCGGAACAACCACGATAGAGAAAAAGCCGACGCGGATTGTCACCGTTGCCTGGGCGAACCATGAGGTTCCCCTTGCACTCGGCGTGGTTCCCGTTGGGTTTGCGCGAGCCAATTTCGGTGATGAGGACAATGATGGTCTCTTGCCTTGGGTGGCCGCAAAGTTGAGGGAACTCGACGCTGATACGCCCGTGCTCTTCGATGAGGGCGACGGGATCGATTTCGAGGCCGTGGCCGAAACGCAGCCCGACGTCATCCTCGCATCCTATTCCGGCCTGAGCCGGTCCGACTACGAGACACTCAGCCAGATCGCCCCCGTCGTTGCCTATCCCGAAGCGCCCTGGTCAACCGACTGGCGCGACATGATCCGCCTCAACAGCGCCGGCATGGGCATGGCGGAAGAAGGTGAAGCGCTGATCACAAAGATCGAAGGCGAGATTGCCGAGACGGTCAGCCAGTATCCGCACCTGAAGGACAAGTCGGCCATGTTCGTCACGCATCTCGACACGACAGACCTGAGCACGGTCAATTTCTACACCACCAACGATACGCGGGTGAGATTTTTCAAGGACCTTGGCCTGAACTCCCCCAAAAGCGTGGTCGACGCCTCCAAGCCGGGCCAGTTCTCTGGCTCCATCAGTGCCGAGCGCGTCGACATGTTCGATGACGTGGACATCGTCGTGACCTATGGCAGTCAGGAATTGCTGGATGCCATGAAACACAATCCGCTTCTCGCCAGAATGCCAGTGGTCGAAAACAATGCAGTGGTCATGCTGGGCAGAAATCCGCTCGGGACCGCTGCCAATCCCACGCCGCTTTCCATTTCCTGGGTACTGAAGGACTATGTCGCCCTTCTCGCCGGCGCGGACGATAAAGCAAAATGACTTTCGCCCGCGTCCGGCGCTCAAGCCAGCCGATCACTATATATCGGTCCAACAAAGCAAGGACCGGCTGGCTCGGCGCCGTCGTCCTTCTTCTCGTGATCCTCTGCGTTCTATCCGTGTCGCTCGGCACGCGTGAAGTGCCGTGGTCTGACATTGTCGCGGCCCTGCGCGGCCATATGGACACCGTCGGACAGGCCGCTGTCGCCATGCGCATTCCGCGCACCTTGCTGGCGGTTCTCGCCGGTGCGGCACTCGGACTGGCGGGCGCGATCATGCAAGGCATCACCCGCAATCCGCTGGCGGACCCCGGCATTCTGGGCATCAATATGGGCGCATCGCTTGCTGTCGTCATCGGTGTTGCATGGTTCAACATCGTTTCCGCATCGGCTTATATCTGGGCAGCCATATTCGGTGCCGGTTGTGCCGCCGTCTTCGTCTATATGGTCGGATCGCTTGACCGTGGCGGCGCGACACCGCTCAAGCTCGCGCTGGCCGGTGCAGCCACGTCGGTGGCATTTTCCTCGTTGGTTATCGCCGTCGTGCTGCCTCGCAACGACATTGCCGGTGGCATTCGCGCCTGGCAGATCGGCGGCGTTGGCGGTGCAACTTTCGACCGGCTCTCTTATGTGCTGCCGTTTCTCGCCGCCGGTTTCATTGTCAGCCTTCTATCGGCGCGCAAACTGAACTCGCTCGCACTCGGCGACGAACTTGCCGCCGGGTTGGGAGAAAAGGTTGCCGTCGCACGCGCTGTTGCGGCGTTCGGTGCAATTCTGCTGTGTGGCGCAACCACCGCCATCTGCGGTCCCATCGGCTTTGTGGGTCTGGTTGTGCCGCATCTCTGCCGCCTGCTGGTAGGCGTGGATCACCGCTGGCTGTTACCGTTCTCGGCCCTCAGCGGAGCCTGTCTCCTGCTTGTTGCCGATATTGTCGGACGCCTCATTGCCCGTCCTGCCGAACTCGATGTCGGGATCGTCACCGCCCTGATCGGTGCGCCGTTCTTCATCTGGATCGTCAGACGCCAACGGGTTCGCGAGTTGTAACCATGCTGCATGCCACCGCTGATCTCATCGCCCGAAACCGTCGCAGCCGCACCCGCAAGCGCAATCTTGTGATCGGCCTTCTTCTGGTCATTCTCGTCGCCCTCTTCCTCCTCACTTTGATGCTGGGCCAATCTTTCACCCCGCCGAAAGATGTTGTGCGGGTGCTTCTGGGCGAAGATGTTCAAGGCGCAAGCTTCACGGTCGGGAAGTTGCGCCTGCCGCGCGCCGTCCTGTCCGTATTGGCAGGGCTGAGCTTCGGCCTCGGCGGCGTCGCATTCCAGCTTATGCTGCGCAATTCGCTCGCAAGCCCCGACATTATCGGCATCAGTTCCGGTGCAAGTGCTGCAGCTGTTTTTGCAATCGTTGTGCTCTCGCTGAGCGGCCCCATTGTTTCGATCTTTGCCGTTGTGGCTGGGCTTGCCGTAGCGCTTGCCGTCTATGGACTTTCCTTCAGGAACGGGATTGCCGGAACCCGTCTTATCCTTGTCGGCATTGGCGTTTCGGCGATGCTCGAAAGCTTCATCGCCTATATTCTGTCGAGCGCGCCGGCATGGAGCTTGCAGGAAGCCATGCGTTGGCTCACCGGCAGCGTCAACGGCGCAAGGCTGGACCAGATGCTTCCGCTTCTGATCGCCCTGATCGTTTTAGGCGGTTTGCTTTTGAGCCGGTCTCGCGATCTCGAAGCATTGCGGCTGGGCGACGACAGCGCTGCAGCATTGGGAACCAATGTCGGGCGAACCCGGATCGTCATCATCATTGCCGCCGTCGGTATGATAGCCTTCGCCACAGCCGTCTCAGGCCCCATCGCCTTCGTCGCCTTTCTGTCCGGCCCCATTGCAGCACGCATCATCGGCAGTAACGGTTCCCTGCTCGTCCCGTCTGCGCTGATCGGAGCCATACTTGTTCTCGCTGGCGACTATTGCGGACAATTCCTGCTGCCGGGCCGCTATCCGGTTGGCGTCGTCACCGGAGCTCTGGGCGCTCCCTATCTCATCTACCTTATCATACGTGCCAATCGCAGCGGGGCATCCCTATGACCGATCACACTCTCATCGTGCGTGAGCTGACCACCGGCTATGGTGACAGGCTTGTGCTGGACGGTCTCGATCTTGAAATCCCCTCCGGCAAGGTGACCGCGATAGTCGGAGCGAATGCCTGTGGGAAGTCTACCTTGCTGCGCACCATGTCACGGCTTCTGGTCCCGCGCCACGGGCAGGTGCTGCTTGACGGCAAGTCGATCCACACCCTCCCCTCCCGGCAACTGGCGCAGACGCTCGGTCTGCTGCCGCAATCGCCGGTGGCGCCAGAAGGCATATTGGTCGCCGATCTCGTCAGCCGAGGTCGAAACCCCTATCACGGCGTTTTCTCGCAATGGACGCGGGCCGATGACGAAGCAATCGCAGCGGCACTTGAAGCAACTAGGACAACCGAACTGGCTGACAGACCGGTAGACGAACTTTCCGGCGGCCAGCGCCAGCGCGTGTGGATTGCGATGGCACTGGCGCAGCAGACCGACATCCTCCTGTTGGACGAGCCGACGACCTTTCTCGACATCAGTCACCAGGTTGAGGTTCTGGACCTCCTCACCGACCTCAACCGGGAGCGCGGAACCACAATCGTCATGGTTCTGCACGATCTCAATCTTGCTGCCCGCTATGCAGATTTTCTGGTCGCAATGGCTAACGGACAGCTACACGTAACCGGGACGCCTGACGAAGTGCTGACGGAACAAAATGTCCGCGATGTCTTTCATTTGGAAAGCCGCATCATGACCGACCCGACCTCCGGTCGCCCCATCATGCTGCCTTTGGGACGTCATCGCCTCCGTCAAGAACGTCTTGAAACGCAGCTCGAACCCTCAGACGGATAGCCGCCTGCGCTGCAACAGGCTTTTGCTGACTTCTCTGCCCCACTGATTTTATAGCGCCGTGATCCGTTGATCGCGGCGTTTTTCGTTCTGGCGCAGTCACAATGCAGTGCGTCATTTAACACGCCTTTTTTATCTATAATAATTTCACTTGAGTCGCCAGCATACATGCGAATAATCTATATTTCATAGATTCTTTCTGTTTTTATAGATAAAATGGAGAAAGCATGCTCGACACGGTGCAATCGATCCCCGGAGGCGTTGAGAAAACAGCGCCCAAATCGAATGAAGGCGCATGGACGCTCGCAAGCGCGCGCCTGCTCTACGATCTTCCATTCAACGATCTGCTTTTCGAGGCACAGAGCGTTCATCGCGCCAATTTCGACCCGAACCGCGTTCAACTCAGCAAACTACTCAACATCAAGACGGGCGGCTGCCCCGAAGATTGTGGTTATTGCAGCCAGTCGGCACATCATGCCTCGGGTCTGAAAGCCTCGAAACTGATGAGCCTGGATACGGTTCTGGAAGAAGCGCAGAGGGCGAAGGATAGCGGCGCAACCCGCTATTGCATGGGTGCCGCCTGGCGCAGCCCGAAGCCGCGCGACGAACCGGCAATCGTGGAAATGGTCAAACAGGTGAAGGCGCTCGGCCTGGAAACCTGCATGACGCTTGGCATGTTGAGCCCGGATCAGGCGCAGACCTTTGCGGAAGCGGGCCTTGATTATTACAACCACAATATCGATACGTCGGAGCGGTTTTATCCGCAGGTCATCACGACGCGCAGTTTCGATGATCGGCTGGAAACACTCGCCCATGTTCGTGAAGCCGGAATCAAGGTTTGCAGCGGCGGCATTCTCGGCCTTGGAGAAACCGAAGATGATCGCATCGATATGCTGGTGACGCTGGCAAATCTGCCGACACCACCGGAAAGCGTGCCAATCAATATGCTGATCCCGATGCCCGGATCGCGGCTGGAGAACGCATCGCCCGTCGATCCTATCGCCTTTGTCCGCATTATCGCGCTTGCCCGCCTGATGATGCCGCAATCGCATGTGCGGCTGACAGCCGGGCGCAATTCGATGAGCGATGAAATGCAGGCTCTGTGCTTTTTCGCAGGCGCCAATTCGATCTTTATCGGCGACACGCTGCTGACCGCCGCCAATCCGGGCGAAGACCGCGACACAAGCCTTATGAGGCGGCTTGGCCTGACCGCCGATACGCTGGACAACCATGCATAAAACGAATCCATTGGCCCGTTACGCCGCCAAGCTGAAAAACCTTGAGCGGCGGCGGCATCTGCGCACGCTTTCGGGCAATAAGGGCGCAGACTTCAGTTCGAACGACTATCTGGGCCTTGCCGCATCACCGTCGATCCGCAATGCTTTGATTGCCGAGCTGGAAAACGGCCTTGCCGCCGGGTCTGGCGGCTCCCGGCTGTTGCGCGGCAATCACCCGGAACACGAGCTTCTGGAGGCTGAAGCTGCTTCCTGTTTTCGCGCGCCGTCGATGCTTTATTTCAGCAATGGTTATGCGGCAAACCTCGCAGTTCTCTCGACTTTGCCGCAACGCCGCGATCTGATTGTCTATGACGAACTGATCCATGCCAGCGCACATGAAGGCATGCGGGCCGGAAAGGCCGACATCGTCTCCGTTCCGCATAACGATGCGGATGCATTCGAGAGAGCCATCCGCATATGGCGCGAGAAGGGAGGAATTGGCACCCCCTGGATTGTGGTAGAAAGCCTCTATTCGATGGATGGCGACTGCGCATCGCTTTCCGACCTCATTGAGATAGCAGACCGCCACGACGCTTTTCTTTTTATTGACGAAGCCCATGCAACGGGCGTGCACGGGCCGGACGGACGCGGCTTTTCTGCGAGACTGGAAGGCCGGCAGAACGTCATCACGCTACATACCTGCGGCAAAGCAATGGGCAGCGCCGGCGGGCTGGTTGGGGCAAATCCAATCCTTCGCGATTTTCTCGTCAATCGCGCACGGCCATTCATCTATTCGACCGCGCCCTCACCCTTGCAAGTGTCCGCAACGCGGCTTGCGCTGAAAACCATGATCGCCGAACAACACCGTCGGCACGAATTGCACCGGCTTATCGACGTCGCCAATGCACAATTCGCCAATCTCTTCGGCAGACCCGGCAGCGGGACACAGATATTGCCGCTCATCATCGGCGATGCCGACCGCACCTTGCGCATTGCACATCGCATGCAGGCAGAAGGCTTCGACATACGCGCCATCCGCCCGCCAACAGTGCCTGCCGGCACGGCGCGACTGCGCATCACCATCACGCTCAATGTCGATGAACCGACGATAGCGCGCATGTTCGAGCACCTTGCCGCGATCATGGTAGAGGAAATGATATGAACCGCACCTTCATCATCACCGGCACCGATACGGGTATCGGCAAGACTGTGTTTTCTGCAGCTCTCGCGGGTGCGCTCAGTGCCTATTACTGGAAGCCAGTTCAGTCGGGACTGGAAGAAGCAACCGACAGCGAAACGGTTATCCAGCTTGCCGGGCTTTCACACCAGAACATCATCCCGGAAAGCTGGCGCCTGAACACGCCTGCTTCGCCGCATCTTGCAGCACAGATCGATGGAGTGGAAATTGATGCGGATGCACTCGAAGTGCCATCGGTCGACGCGCCTCTGGTGATTGAAGGCGCAGGCGGATTGCATGTGCCGCTGACGCGGCGCACGACTTTCATCGATGTCTTTGCGCGCTGGCAGAAGCCAGTCATCCTCTGTGCAAGAACCGGCCTCGGCACCATCAATCACACATTGCTTTCGCTTGAGGCATTGAACCGGCGCAATATTCCCGTGCTCGGCATTGCCTTCGTCGGCGATCATCAACCGGATACAGAGAAGATCATCCCGGAACTGAGCGGCGTGCGCAGACTGGGGCGGCTGCCCCGCCTTGCGAAACTTGATCCGGACGCACTCCGCCAAGCCTTTCGCGAGCATTTCGACATAAACATTTTTGGCGGAGCTTCCGAATGACCGCGCATTCGTCTCCCGTCTGGCATCCTTTCACCCAACACGCCACCGAACCGGCTTTCCGCAGGATCGTCAAAACTGACGGTGCCTATCTGCAGGATGAAACCGGCTGTTCCGTGCTGGATGCCATATCGTCATGGTGGGTGATTACCCATGGGCACCGCCACCCAAAGATCATGGCGGCAATCCGGGACGCATTGGAACAGTTTGATCAGATCATCTTTGCCGAGTTCACTCACGAACCGGCAGAAAGGCTGGCGCAAGAACTGGTCAAACTCGCCCCGCAGGGCCTCGCCCATGTGTTCTATTCCGACAGCGGTTCCACAGCGGTCGAAGTCGCGATCAAGATGGCGCTCGGCTTCTATCACAACAGAAACGAACCGCGTTCACGCATCGTGGTGATGGAGCATAGTTATCACGGCGATACGATCGGCACCATGTCCACCGGCGCGCGCGGCGTGTTCAACGCCGCTTATGAACCCTTGCTGTTTCAGGTCGACACCATTCCGTTTCCGTCGGCGGGGCGAGAGCAGGAAACGCTTGATGCGCTGGAACATTTCTGCCGCAATGGCGAGGTTGCAGCCCTGCTGATTGAACCGCTGGTTCTGGGTGCAGGCGGCATGAAAATCTATTCCGCGCATTTGCTGGCTGAATTCCGGCGGATTACGCAGCTCCACGGAACACTTCTCATCGCCGATGAAGTGATGACCGGATGGGGACGCACGGGCACCATGTTCGCCTGCGAACACGCATTCATCTCGCCAGATATTTTGTGCCTTTCCAAAGGTATTACTGGCGGCGCTCTTCCGTTGGCTGCGACGCTCAGTACTGCTGAAATCTTCGATGCGCATTTTTCGAAAGACCGCAGCCGCACGTTCTTTCATTCCAGTTCCTATACGGCCAATCCGATAGCCTGCGCGGCAGCATGTGCCAATATCGAAGTCTGGCAAACAGAACCCGTTGCGGATCGTATCAAGACGCTCGGTCAATGGCATTCCGAACGACTTTCACGCTTTCAGGGTGATCCTCGTTTTACCAATCTGCGCCAGCAAGGGACCATTGCTGCCCTCGATCTCGCGGTCGAACAAACCGGCTATCTCTCCGATGCGGGGCCGAAACTGAAAGCCTTCTTCCGCGAACGGGGTGTGCTTCTGCGCCCGCTCGGAAATGTGATCTATCTAATGCCGCCCTATTGCGTGACGCCAGCTGATCTGGACCTCGCCTATGACGCGATCGACGCGGCAGCGGACACGATAAGGGGCGGGGCGCGATGAGCATTTCGAGCCGTATGGCGGGCTTCGGTCATTATGTGCCAGACCGCCGTGTTGCAAATGCCGAACTGGAGCAGCGTTTTGGGCTTGAAGCTGGCTGGATCGAGAGACGCACCGGCATCCGCGAACGACGCTGGGCGGCGCCGGATGAAACGCTGACGGATATGGCAATGAAGGCTGGAACAATGGCGCTCGACGATGCCGGTCTTCCGCATAATTCGGTAGCGCTCGTCATTCTCGCCACATCGACGCCCGATCATCTTCTGCCGCCTTCCGCGCCCCTTCTCGCGCACAAGCTGGGGCTGGAAAACTGCGGCGGGATCGATCTGGCGGGCGCTTGCTCAGGTTTTCTCTATGCACTTGTGCTGGCCGACGGCTTCGTCAAAAACTTCCGAAAGCCGGTTCTGGTCGTCGCCGCCAATATATTGAGCCGTCGCATCAGCATGGAGGAACGCAACACGGCAATTCTCTTCGCGGACGCTGCCGGAGCCGTTCTGCTCGCACCGTCAAGCAATCCGCATGAAGGACTTGGTGGATCGGCGCTCATATCCGATGGCGGAAATTATGGCCTGATCTCCATTCCCGCCGGTGAAAAGAGTATAGCCATGCAGGACGGAAAAGCCGTCTTTACGCAGGCCGTTCGCATGATGACAAACTGCGCAATGGATGCGCTTGAACAGGCAAAACTTACCGCCGCCGATGTGAACCGGTTCTTTCCCCATCAGGCGAATGGACGGATCATCGATACGGTGTGCGATCAATTGCATCTGCCCGCTTCCATCGCCGCCAGAACGATTGACGTGTTCGGCAACTCGTCGGCGGCGACGATCCCGCTTTCGCTATCGCTCGCATCAAAATCGCGGCCTTTTCAGTCAGGCGAGCGGCTGCTCTTATCGGCAGCCGGTGCCGGAATGCTTGCAGGCGCGGCAGTCTGGAAAATTGGCGCCGGTTGAAACCCGATCATGCCTCGTGCTGATTGCGATAGAGCTCATAGGCAAATCTTGCACGAACACCGATATCGAGAAACGGTCTTGGCGGAACAGCCGATGGCGTGCCGAGGCTCAATATATCAGAGATCAGCCCATTATCCTCACCCAATGCCATTTCGGCAGCCAGCCTTCCGCTGATCGTGCCCTTGGCGACACCGACTGCATTCTGACAGACGGCACTCCAGACATTTGGAGCGACCTTGCCGAAACCCGGCGCGCCATTGCGCGAAAGGCAGATATAGCCGGTCCATGTGTGCTCGACATCGACGCCACGAAGCATCGGAAACCGTTCGTCAAAAAGACGCTGGTGATCCTGCCGAACCGAAGCCCGGCGCGCATCCGACTGGCGCATTCCGGGGCTGAACTCAATGTTCTGCCGGATGAGAATACGGCGATCATTGGTATAGCGCATCGTAATGCCTGCAAAGGCGTTGGCAGGTGTTGAGCCCCATGACCCGATATTACCGAAAATACCTTGTTCCTTTTCGGTCAGAGGTCTCGTGAAACTGGCATGGGCTGCAAAATTCAGAAGTCGTCCCTTCCAGAAACCGAAGCGCATCGCAAAGCCGTTAACCGCCACAATCGCTTTCGGAGCGGCAACAGTTCCTTCCGCAGTCCGCAGAAGCACTTTCGAACCGAAATCCGCCTCCAGAACCGGAGACTGTTCAAAGAGTGTCACATTCTCTGGCAATGCGTCGCCCAACCCACGATTGAGCGCAGCCGGATTGATCAGAACCGTACCGGGCGTATAGATCGAGGCCGCGAAATGCGACGTGCCCAGACGTTTCGTCGTTTCTTTGCCATCCAGCCATTCATAGGGCTCATTCAGCGTCTTCAACATCTCGAGCGTCGGCTGCAGAATCTCTTTCGCGCCACGCTCCGACGAAGCCGTATGATATTTGCCGTCCTCACTCCAGTCGCAGTCAATACCATATGTTGTAACGCTATCGCGTAATGAAGCGATGCCTGCCCGTGCCAACCGCAGATAAGCATGCCCCTTCGCCAGTTCCTCCAGAGATGACCCGACATTGTGCGGGAGATCTATGGCAAAACCGGAATTACGCCCGGATGATCCTTCGCCAAGTTGCTGGCCATCCAATATCACAATCTTTGCATCTGGCCGTAGCTCCGCAAGACGACGCGCAGCACCAAGTCCGGCAAATCCGGCACCGATGACAACAAAATCGGCGACAATATCACCGCGCAATGACGGCTTCGGTTGCCGTGCTGGCAGAAGTGCGCTCCAGCCGTTGGTCTTGTCATCTTGGGGAAGTAATCCGATCTTCTTCATGGTCTGCTTTCAAACTGCTGCGCCCAGTCGGACGGATAAAGGCTGTAAAATACCAGCGCGTTCTCGGCTAAATAGGTGAGTTCTGTTCCGGCAGGCAACCAGATCGTATCGAACATGCCCGCCTCCAGCGTTTCATACAGTTTCAATCGATAGCCTGCCTTCGAGCACAAGGATCAGCTCGTCATATTCAAGCGGCAGGCTTCGGCAGTCCAGACGCTCGAACTCCGGCAAGCTTGCTTTCCAAGACAACTCTCGCTCGCTCATTATTAATGATAACCAAATATATATATCTAGCACATTCTTATTTATTATTATTTAAGAAGTCTCTAAATCAACTAAAAATATAGATATAGAAAACTCGGCGCTCATTACAACTTCAGGGCTGTTGCCAATCCATAATCTATACTCAATTAGTGACTTATGAATTGATTGCAATATTTTCGACGAAACTGCTTGTCTTGCAAATTCGTTGAGCGGCAGGAGCAGTATGAAACATTCAACCGGAACAGATTGCACCACCTCATCCGCCAAGCTTACGCAAAGGCGCATAAAGGCATTGGCTCACGGTCTTTCGCAGTACTTGTGCTCGACCGTCTCCTATTCTGCAATTGCGTTGGCTGGAGCGGCGACAATAGCCATTGCCAATCCCGTTTGGGCCGATGATTATCATTATATCGGCACACACTCTCTTATAGACAGATGGGGTAGGCCTGCGTCCTGGGCAGAAGGCAAGATTCCCGGCGGCAGCGACCGGGCCATTATTGCGGGATCTGCAACTGGAATCATCCCCGCTGCAAGCGCTATTGGTTCAATATGGATAACCCAAACCAGCGCCCTGAACACGTTCAATCAGTCTTCAAATGCTGCTACCATTACCATCAATGGGATCGACGGTTTGGGCGTCCAATCAGATGCCGACCAGATGATAAATTTCTTCCGCGGAACAAATGTCGGGGGCAATATATCCATCCGGGCGACCAACGAAGTCGGGGGCGGATTTAGTTTTTATGCTCCTCCTGTCGGGTCAGGTGCCAGGGGCTTTCTTGAGACAAACGGCTATACCGTGACTTTTGATCCAGTCAACACAGCCAACCTAATGAATGTAACCGGAGGTTATGAAATTATTGGTTCGGGAAATCTGGTCAAGACTGGCGCAGGGCTTCTGACTATCGAAGGATACACCAATAATTCGGCATTCACTGACTCGCCCGCGCAGTATTCCGGAAGCACCTGGATCCAACAGGGAACACTGGCTCTGATAGGCACTGCCAGCTTGCGACGTTCCAGCGTTGTTCGTGTCGACGGTGTTTTCGATATTTCTGCGACCGCCGACGGTCAGTATGACCCTTCGGGAATTCCGGGAGGCACCAGCGTGGCCGTCCTGACCGGCAATGGCAGCATCGTGCTCGGCGCACGCAATCTGACCTTGAACGAAGGCGGGAACGACTTTGCCGGACAGATTTCGGGAACCGGAAAGCTCATCTTGCAGCAAGGCACTACCGTTCTTTCCGGAGAAAGCACTTATAGTGGTGGCACAGATATCAACAGCGCCCATCTGTACGTTGGCAATGCCAAGGCATTGGGCAGCGGTGCGGTAAACATGCAAGGCACTGCTGCACTCGGCTTCCTCGTCGATGACTTGGTGATTAAGAATGACATCATTCTTGCAAGCGGCAACACATCGGCAATCGATACCGGCACTTTCAATGAAACGCTCGGCGGTAATATCAGCGGCGACGGTTCCCTCACCAAGCAAGGAGACGGCACCCTGATCGTTGCGGGCGCCAACACTTATACCGGCTCCACGAATGTGCTGGCTGGCACGCTGCGGGCTGGCGCTGCAAACACTTTCAGTGCAGCCAGCGCCGTTGATCTGGCCGCAGGAGCCACACTCGATCTCGGTGGTTATAATCAATCCATCGCCAGTTTTTCAAATGCAGGCACGTTGAAATTTGGCACGAAGCCCGGAACAACATTGACGATTGCCGGAAACTATACTGGCAACGATGGTCTGCTTATCCTGAACACCGATCTTGGAGGCGATGATTCTGCTACGGATAGGCTCGTGGTCACCGGCGACACTTCAGGCAATTCCACAGTCAACGTTAACAATCTCAAAGGCGAAGGTGCGCCGACCGTCGAGGGGATTAAAATTATTGAGATCGGCGGAGTGTCCGACGGCGAATTTTCACTCAAGGGCGATTATGAAATCCAGGGCGAGCAGGCTGTTGTAGCTGGAGCATACGCTTATCAGCTCTACAAGAACGGTAAAACCAATCCGACCGACGGCGACTGGTACCTGCGTTCGGCATTAAAGCCCAAAACGGTCGATCCGGTAACACCGACAAGCCCTTCAAAGCCGCTCTATCAGGCGGGTGCTCCGCTCTATGAAGCTTATCCGCAGGTGCTTCAGGCATTGAACGGCCTGTCTACGCTGCAACAGCGAGTTGGTGATCGCTATTGGGCTACGGACGAGAATGGGGGCACGAGCAACACGACCCGATCGTCGGTATGGGGTCGAATTGAAGGCGCACATAACCGCCTCACGCCCAACTCGACGACGACATTGACATCGTACGACGTCGATACCTACAAAATGCAGGCTGGCCTCGATGGCCAGTTCTTCGACGGCGATAGCGGTAGACTGATCGGCGGATTGACGGCGCAATATGGCAAGGCATCCGCAGACGTCTGGTCAGTATTCGGTGACGGTACCATCGATACCGATGGCTACGGGCTTGGCGCGACACTGACATGGTATGGCGACAATGGCATTTATGTCGACGGTCAGGTTCAGGCCAACTGGTTCGACAGCGATCTTTCTTCTGTGACAGCAGAAAGAGGCATGACCGATGGCAACAAGGGCTTTGGCTATGCGCTGGGCATGGAAACCGGAAAACGGTTTGCCGTTGCCCCTGGCTGGACGCTGACGCCACAAGCGCAACTGATCTATTCGTCGATTGATTTTGACAGCTTTAACGATGGGTTTGGTGCACGCGTATCGCTGAAAGACGGCGACAGCCTCAATGGTCGCCTTGGCCTATCAGCTGACTATCGCAAAAGCTGGCAGGCTGCGAACGGGTTGATTTCCAGCACCAACGTATATGGCATCGCCAATCTCTACTATGAGTTTCTAGATGGCGCTCGTGTCAATCTTGCAGGAACAGCCCTCAGCACCGAGAACGACAGATTCTGGGGCGGCGTCGGCCTTGGCGGCACTTACAGCTGGTCTGGCGGGAAATATTCGCTTTACGGAGAAGGCATGTTGAAGACCAGCCTTGCGCATCCAAGCGATAGCTTCGGCGTAAATGGCACCGTCGGTCTCAAGGTCTCATTCTGACAAGGCGACAACAGGTCGCGTGAGATTAATGCATAAACAGGCGGCGACAGGAAACTTCCTGTCGCCGCCTGTTTATTTTCAAGTTAGTTCGAGCCATCCATAGAGCGGATTTTCCGCGCAGTTGCCTGCAACAGTGTAAAAGCCTCGAAACGCCTGTCATGCCATCTGGCGCGCCCGGCATCCGGTCTGTTCACCTCACCAAGTTCCGACATGGCATGCATCGCAGAGGCAAGGTCAGGATATGCCCCTGACGCCACAGCGCCCAGCATGGCAGAGCCGAGCAGAACCGGCTCTGGCGAGGTGGAGGCGACGATGACAAGGCCGGTTGTGTCGGCAAGCACTTGTCGCACCAGATGCGAACGCGCAGCCCCACCTGAGACGACGATGGTATCGGTCACGATACCTTTTGCCTTTTGTGCCTCGACGATCTGCCGCGCACCATAGCCGAGACCGCACAGACCGGCGAGATAAAGCGCCGTCAGACTATCGATCCCGGCGTCGAGATCGAGCCCGACAATGATCGCACGCGCATCGGGATCAGCGAACGGTGCACGATTACCGAGGAATTCGGGCACGACATGAATGTCACCAACGATCATGGCCGTCTTTTCAACGCCGCCCCTTGCCTCAACTTCAGCAGCAAGACTGTCGGCTAAACCGTTGCCCTGAGCTGCTGCCAGCTTTTCAGCTTCTGCCGCGAAGGGATGCATATGGATCAGGTGATCAATAGCAGCACCTGCTGCTGACTGGCCACCTTCATTGAGCCAGAGACCCGGCACCATTGCCGAATAATACGGGCCCCACACACCGTCCACGAAAACAGGCTGTTCGGTCGTGGTCATGGTGCAGGCCGAAGTGCCGAACACATAGGCCATGCGTGACAATATCTGGCCTTCCGAACCACGCGCTCCAACTGTGCCGATGCCGCCCGCATGAGCGTCGATCAGACCGGCGGCAATTGCAGTACCCGGCTTGAGGCCAAGTTCTGCCGCAGCCTGTTCGCTCAAACCACCGAGGTTTTCGCCACCAGCGCGAACGTCGGTACCGATACGGACGAAATTTTCATCCGCCAGTTCGCCAAGGCCGACTTCACGGAAATAAGCCTCGTCCCAGCGCTTTTCATGGCTGAGATAAGTCCATTTGCAAGTGACCGTGCAGGCTGAACGAGCAAGACTGCCGCAGGATTTCCATGTGAGAAAATCGGTAAGATCGAAAAACTGCCAGGCAGCAGCGAAGGTTTCGGGCTTGTTTTCCTTGAGCCACAACAGCTTCGGCGTCTCCATCTCAGGGGAAATGGTACCGCCAACATAGTCGAGGACCTTAGCCTCGGTCGCATTGATGCGCTCGGCCTGTCCGACAGCACGGTGATCCATCCACACGATGATGTCCCGCGCAGGATCGTTGGATGGACCTACGGCAAGCGGCTTGCCGCCCTCGCCCAGCACAACCAGCGAACAGGTCGCGTCATAGCCGATACCGGCGATATCCGTCGGGTCGACGCCAGCGATCGCGACCGCCTCACGCACGCTTTCGCAAACAGCCTGCCAGATATTGGCACTCGACTGCTCGACAATGCTGCCCGCCTCACGCCAGATGGTGATATCGCGCTTGGCCGAAGCAAGCATGGTGCCGCTCGCGTCGAACAGACCGGCGCGGGCGCTACCGGTGCCGACATCGACGCCCAGATAGTAGCTGGTCATGGTCGCTCCCATTTACAGATCGAGGCTCTGCGGAAGAATGACCAGATCGCGAATGGTGATATTGCGCGGGCGGGTCAGCATGAACATCACCGATTCCGCAACTTCCTTTGGCTCCATCAGGCTGCCTGCGGCCAGTGCTTCATCAAGCTTGGCCTTCGGCCAGTCGCTGATGAGTGCGGTCACAACCGGTCCCGGCAGAACGCCGCCAACGCGGATACCATGCGGGGCGACCTGACGGCGAACCGTATGCACGAAGGCCTGAACGGCGTGTTTGGATGCCGTATAGATCGGCTCCCAGATCACCGGCACAACACCCGCAACGGAACTTGTCATGATGATATCGCCGGTCTTTCGTTCCATCATATGCGGCAGCACGGCATGAATGGTGCGGAAGGCCGCGTTAATGTTGAGGTTCAGCATGCGGTCCCATGCATCCGGGTCGCCTTCCCAAAGAGGTCCGCCAATATAAGCGCCCGCATTGGCATGGAACACGTCGAGCTGGCCCGCCTGTTCGAGTATCTGCGGCATCATCGTGGCGACAGACGCCGGATTGAGCAGATCGATGACCAACGGTTTGGCCTTGTCGCCAAGCTCGGCGCATTTTTCCTTAAGCGCCTTGTCATCACGGTCGACAAGAAACACCGTCATGCCCGCTTCGATCATGTGCTTTGCACATTCGAAGCCGATGCCAGAGGCAGCACCAGTAACGGCGCCAACTTTTCCGTTGAGATCCTGAGCCATTTTTCAGTCCTTGAAGGTTTAGGCGCGGCCGTGCGACTGGCGCGAGCGGCGGGCGAGAGAATCGACGATCACCGCAATTGCAAGCACTGCACCTGTGATCATGTAACGAAGCGAAGATGACAGATCGAGCAGCGTCAGACCGCTGGCAATCGACTGGATGACAATGATACCCAGCAGAGCCGACCAGGCGCTGCCACGTCCGCCGAAGAGGCTGGTACCACCAATGACAGCCGCCGCAATGGCGTTGAGGTTAACGTCACCGGTGCCGGCCTGCTGGCTGGATGAGGCAAGACGCGAAGCGGCCAAGATGCCACCTGCTGCGGCCAAGACCGAACAAGTTACGAAGGCCGATATGTAGATGAAGTTCACATTGATACCGGCACGGCGCGCTGCTTCACGATTGCCGCCAACCGCCTGCATGGCACGCCCCCACTGGGTGCGGGTAAGTGCATAATTCATCGCAATGACTAGCGCCACGAACAGGCCGAACATCCACGGCACACCGCGCGACTGGTTGAGATAAAATACCGCGCCACCGACAATGACCGTGATGACGATAGCCTTGAACGCAATTCCAACCGACGAAGGCGCCGACAGACCGGCTTCGCGGCGACGCTGTGCAGAACGGAACCCGGTGAAGAAGATGGCAAGTCCGGCAATCAGCACCAATGCGTAGGACACAGGGCGCGGCATAACCAGAAGCTGGCCGAAGCTCACGAGCCAGGAGCCGTAAGGCAGATTGATTGAGCCGGTATTACCGAGCAGATAAAGCTGGAGACCGAGCGCGGCCAGCAGACCGGCCAGCGTGGAAACGAAGCTCGGCATGCTGAAGCGGTTATAGAGGAATGCGTAAAGCAGGCCGATCAGCGCGCCAGTGCACAGTGCCGCCAGCATTGCAAAGCCGACGGGCCAGCCATGATTGACCCAGAGCACACCGACGATGGCCGATGCCAGACCGCTAACCGAACCGACCGAAAGATCGATCTCGCCCAGCATCAGGATGCAGACGATACCGAGCGAAATCACGCCGATGGTCGAGCAATCAAACAGCAGATTGACAAGGTTGTTGCTCGACAGGAAGACCGGGTTCAACGTCTGGAAAACAGTCCAGATGATGACGAGTCCGATGATAACCGGCAGTGATCCGAGGTCGCCTGAACGCACACGATCAAAGAAACTGCGCAGCGCGCCTGAAACGCCTTCATCATGGCGCACGCGTGTATCCTGACGGTCGAGAGGGGTATTTCCGCTTGCCTGATTCATTATGCTTCTCCCCGATCATGGGTCTGATCGGCTTCATGCTGCGCCTGACGCCGTTCGGCACGACGGGAAACGGAATTGCTGCTCGCGCCGGTGATGGCCGCGACCAGTTCCTCATTCGAGGAATCCGGGTAGAAAACGCCGTTGTTGCGGCCAAGGCGCAACACCACGATGCGATCAGCAACTGCGCGCACATCTTCCATATTGTGGCTGATCATCAAGACACCGAGCCCACGGTCGCGAACACGCTCGATAAGATCGAGAACCTCGGCCGTCTGTGCTACGCCCAGTGCCGCCGTTGGTTCGTCAAGCATGATGAGCTTCGGATCGAGCAGCAGCGAGCGCGAGATCGCAACCGTCTGGCGCTGACCACCCGACAGGGACGCGACCGGCTCGCGTACGCTCGGGATACGGGCGGAAAGCTCGTTCAGAAGCTTCCACGCCTTGATCTCCATGGACACTTCATCAAGGCGATAGGGGCTCATTTCGCGGCCAAGGAAAATATTGGCAACAACGTCGAGATTCTCGCAAAGCGCCAGATCCTGAAAGACCGTCGCAATGCCGAGATCGAGCGCAATGCCCGGCGACGAAAGCACAACCTTCTCGCCATTGAATTCGATGGTGCCGGATGTCGGCTGATGGACGCCTGCCAGCGTCTTGATAAGGGTAGACTTTCCCGCGCCGTTATCGCCGACAAGAGCGACAACTTCGCCCGGAAAGACTTCCAGATCGATATCTGTCAGCGCTGAAACGGCGCCGAAATTCTTGGATATTCCGCTTAGACGCAGCACTGGCTGCCGCGACGATATAGCGGCATTGTGATCTTGGGACATGTTCGCTTTTCCCTGGGTGTCGCAGTTTTCCCCAACATCCACCGCGCATATTAACACGCGCGGGGAAAGAAAGCGTCCGGCCCAAGCCGGACGCCATGGTTGGGTTACTTCGTGATACCGAGCTTCTTGCAGCCTTCGGCGTAACGGTCGACGCACAGCGTTTCAGCTGAAACGATGTTCTTGTCGATGATCTCCGCCTTGAGGTTTTCAGCCGTTACAACCACCGGAACGAAAAGCTTCGACGGCGTATTGTAGAGCGTAGCTTCAGCCTTCGGGGTCTCACCGTTCAGAAGCTGACCTGCGACGCGGGCGGCTTCTGCTGCAACGATTTCAGACGGCTTGTTGATCGTGTTGTACTGATCGCCCGAAATGATGAGCTGAAGTGCGGCAATCGTCGCATCGTTGCCGGTAACAGGTGGAAGCGGATCAATGCCAGCCGCTTTCATAGCTGCAATCGCACCGCCTGCAGTGCCATCATTGGCAGCGACCACACCGACGATCTGGTCGTTGAAGCGGGTGATCTGGCCGCTCGCCCACTGCTGAGCCTTGCTCGGCGCCCATTCCGGCGTGTCATATTCGGCAAGCGTCTTGTAACCGCTATCCTTCAGGCCGGCATGAATACCGTTCTTGATGAGACCGGCTGCAGCATCGGTCGGCGAACCGTTGATCTGCAGAACGCCGCCCTTATCACCCGCAACGCCTTTGTCCTTCAGATGCTTGACCAGTGATTCCGCAATCGACTTGCCGATAGCTTCATTGTCGAACGACACATAGAAATCGGAGGTCGCATCCGGGATCGGACGGTCATAGGCGATGACCTTGATATCCTGCGACTGGGCGAGTTTGACCAGCGAAGCTGCCGCCGCCGTATCGACCGCGTCGAGCACGATCACCTTCGCACCCTGTGAAATGACCGAGTTGAACTGCTGCTGCTGCTTGCTCGCATCGCCATCGGCATTGAGATAAAGCACCTTACAGCTTTCACAGATTTTCTTCATCTCTGCGGCGAAGCCCGGATAGTCGCGCTCCTCATAGCGTGTCGATGCCTGGTCTGGCATCAAAAAGCCGACCACTGCATCCTTCACTTCTGCCTGCGCATTGCCCGCGAACGACGACAGCACCACTGCAGCAAAAGCTGCTTTACCAAGTATATTCTTCATGTCTCACTCCCATTGGGTTTTAATTTTGTATTTTACGTAAACTTGCAGACAAATTTTATCTCGCTATTCCACCCCATATGTTCTCCCTATAGCGACCTCCGGCTCCCTGAGACTCCTGTATTCCGGCGCCGTCTTGCTTTGCGGCACGACAATCAAATCGAACAATACTCACAGGGCTTGTCACGCATGAAGGGAAGCCTTTTTCCCGGCCTCGGCATGTGTGCACCGCTCCTCTCGGCATATAATCAAGTTGCACCATCGATAGTGCAGCATAACCATCGCTCAACATCTGGCATCTGGTCAAGGGGAAAAATGACAGAGGAATGGATTGGATTACGTCTTCCCCTACTTGCAGCGAATGCTATCGGACCGCTAAGATCGAGGGCCAATCCAGACGAAAAGCAGTCCTAATGAACATTCCCCGCAAAGTAACCATATATGATATATCGGAGCGAGCCGGTGTATCCGCATCTACGGTTGCTTCCGTTATGAATGGCTCATGGGAAAATCGGAGAATTACAAAAGCAACAGCTGACAGAGTACGAGTAATAGCGAGTGAACTTGGCTATACCACCAACCTTCAAGCACGCGGGTTACGCATATCCAATTCGGGTTTGATCGGCATGATCTTGCCGATGCTGGACAACCGTTACTTCAGCTCCATGGCCGCGTCGTTTGAGACGGTAGCACGCTCACGGAATCTTATTCCCGTCGTAGCCAGCACATTGCGCGATCCACAACAGGAACGCAGCACTGTGGAAACATTGATTGCCCACAATGTCGACGCTTTGCTGATCGCGGGCGCAACCGATCCGGACAGTGTCGCCGAACTCTGCGAAAAGGCTCATCTGAAACATATAAATGTGGACCTTCCCGGGAAGCACGGTGCATCCGTAATCAGTGACAATTATGAAGGCGCCCGCGTGCTGACGCAACAGATTGCCAGTCGCAGGTCACATCGAAAGGAAAACAGCTTCTACTTCATCGGTGGCGTGGATAGTGACCACAACACGCGTGCACGCGTGCTCGGCTATCAAGATGAGCTAGCTGCACTGAACATCGCCATTCATGCCGACACCATCGTCACGAATGGATATGGTCCCGATACCGCCGCAGTGACGATCCGGGACATTTATGGCAAGTTGAATGGATTGCCAGAGGCATTGTTCGTTAATTCGACGAGTCCCTTTGAGGGCGTCGTCAGTTTTCTCAAGACACTGCCGGTTGACGAGGTTCGGGAGTGCTCCATCGGATGTTTCGACTGGGATCCCTTCATCGAAGTTCTCCACTTCCCGGTTGTGATGGTCCGGCAAAATGTTCAAGCAATGATCGAACGCGCCTTTAAGCTTCTGGACGAACCAGTTCAAACAACCGACCTACCGGAAATGATACCGACGGAACTGATCATCCCACGTGATATCTGATTTTCGTCGAGCGGAAAGAGTAGAAAGCTTTTTCCCATATATCCGGCAGCGGAACCGTCATCGAGAGAAATCACTCTACAACAGGCACCGATTAGATCGTACATGAAATAGCATCAAACATCGCTTGCCAGAATCAGACGGTTCCGGCCCAACGGATTATGGGTTTTATTGACGCCAACAACTCGGACAGACGTTCGAAACCTAAGATCATTTGAATTCACCTGCAAAGCCTTGGCCTTGGCTCGAGCCACAGTAGCAACAGTTGACTGTCACAACGTCCCACACGCACCAGAAAATGAAAGAAGCCCCGAAGGGCTTCTTCATTGGCTATCTTTTCACAACGGCTACCATCGTATTGTGAACCCTATATTCCCCTTGACGGCATAGCTGTCGGTTGAGTGGTTGAGGGACGTGTTGATGGAGCCCTGGCCGTAGATTGCATATTTGCTGTCGGCCCATGCATAGGTGCCGCCGGCGCCGATGCCGGCCCAGGTTTTGTCATTGTCGGTATCGACGTTGACACCAGCCACATTGATGCGGGTGCCGCCGAGGAACTCCTGATAGACATTGGCGATGCCATAGACCGATGTGTTGACCATGCGGCCGTCATCCCCCTGCCAGCTGTCCTGATAGTTGGCGGCAAGGCCGAAACGCGCCGTCAGGCTGTCGCCATCCTGCATGTGCACACGATTGCCCCAGATGTCGTGGAACGCATCCGCATCGAGTGATGACCACATCAGCTGCGCCTGTGGCGTCAGCGACCAATGTTCGTCGAGCGCAATCCGCTGCCCCACCTCGGCACTCAGCGCATAGCCGAATGCCTTTGCGCCATCGGCCAGCCCGCTATTGGCCGTATCGGAGTTGAGATCATTGTCGAACCATGTCAGCTGGCCCTGCGTATCGACATAGAAGCCGTCATTGCCATACCAGGTTGCGGTCGCGCCAAGGCTCCAGGCGCTGGTGTCGGTATAACCGTCACCGAAGAACGAGCTGGAATTGCCATGTGCCGTACCATATTGCCCGGTGATCCCGGCAATCAGCTTCCCGTTGGCATCCTCATAGAACTGCCCGTCGACACCGGTCTGCATGATGAAGCTGTTGATATCCTGCTTCATGCCGGTCGCGCTGTGCGGCTCAAGCCGGTTATGCGCGCCCTCGATGCGCGCCCAGATCCCGCGGCTGTCGACAGTGCTGCTGCCTGTATTGCTCGCGTCGTTGTCGTTCCCGCTCGTCAGATAGCGATTGCCGACACGTTCCTGCAGCGTGGGCAGTTTGTTGAGCACCTGCATGTTCTGCGCATAGCCCTGATAGACCGGAACACCGGCACTATAGCGCGGGTTGTCCGGATCGACCGGGCAGGTATTGGTCTGCTGGCAATCGGGGGCCGGCGGTTCCTGTGTCGTCTGGCTGGTCAGATACCAGTTGCCGTCCTTGTTGCCGCTGCCCGCCCCCTGTTGCAGCGTATAGGCATAGGCCCCACCGACAACCGCCTTCTGACCGTCCTTGGTGGTGTAGTCGCTGACAAGCGAGAAGGTTCCGTTCGACTGACCGGCAACCTCGACCACTTCGATGCCGTTGACAGTCTGTGCCCCCAGTCCGCCGCGATTGTTGACCTTCAGATTAGTCGTGCCGGATGTGTCACCACCCACCTTCAGGCGATCGGTTTTGGAACTGTCGTCGCCGAGCACCGTATTGATGACGACCGTGCCACCGGTGCCGGTATAGTTGCCGGTCACGCTCAGTGTCGTACCTGCCGTCTGCTGTGTTCCCATCGTGATGAGACCGCCATTCGACAGCGCGGCCAGCGTGGTATCGAAACCGCCAAGATCGAGCGTCCCGTCTGTACCGACAGTGTAGCCCGACGATGCATTGTTGAAGACACCGGCTGCGCCCTGCTTCAGCGTGCCGCCATCGACATTGGTCGCACCGGTATAGGTGCCGGCCGTATTGAGGGTCAGGGTACCAGTGCCACTTTTGGTCAAATCGCCAGCACCAGAGATTACACCGGAGAACTTGCTGTCGAAGCTTTGTTCGACCGTCAGCTTGCCCGATCCAAGTGCAATATCGCCATCGCCCGTCGTGCCGCTCGCGTCGAAGGCCGCAAGACCGCCGACCGTCGTGTCGAAGCCGTCGAGATCGGCCGTTGCACCCGCCTTGACCTTCAAGGTGCCTGTACCGAAGGCATGGCCAGCGACACCTGCCTTGACCCCGCCATTCTCAACCGTCAGACCGCCCGAGAAGGTGTTGTCGCCGGTAAACGTCGTTGTGCCTGTGCCTTTCTGGACCACACCACCCTTGCCATCACCGGTGATGTTGCCGTCAAACTCCGTATCATCGCTCCGGTTGAAGGCCAGCGTGCCGTCACCATAGGCGCTGCTCGAAACCGCAACGTCACCCTTGATGCTGCCCGTATTGCCACCGTCACCGATCTGCAGGACACCGCCTGTCACCGTCGTCCCGCCGCTATAACTGTTCGCACCCGTCAGAACCAAGGTGCCGTAGTCGGTTTTGCGCAAACCGCCCGTTCCCTGCAGTTCGGCACTGATCGTTGCCGTGATATTCGAATCCGCCTTGCCGTCGCCGACGCGAATGATTGGCGCAGTGCCCGGCGCACCGTTATCGAGCATCAGCGCATCGCCCGTCAGCACATAGCCATCGGTTGCAAAATTAAGACCGGATGCCGTCACCGTTCCGTTCTGATTATTGATTGTGACCGTACCGGCATTACCGCCGAACACGGCAAATGAACCATTATCCCAGCGACCGTTAAAGAGCTGCCCCTGTTGGGAGCCCTTGTCGTCCTCGGTCCAGTTGTCATTGCTGACATCCCAGGTACCGCTGCCGCCGACGATCTTGCTGTTCTGGTTGTTCTGGCTGCGGTCACCTTCCGCATTCCAGAACGTCACCTCGACACCGTTCTGATTGACCAGATTGACCTGATGTTCGTAATCCGTCTGAATCCACATTCCAGATGCGTCAGAGTTCTGGGGGACAGTGCCGATGGTCATCCCGTTGTCCGTCAGGGTGCCGCCATAATCAAAGATGCGGTACACCCCGGCGCCAAAGCCGCCAACATCCTCGGTCACATTCAGTGTACCACCAAGCGTCAGATCTCCCTTGACGTCGAACAGCGCGCTTCCGGTTGGCGTGCCGAGCGCGATATTCGTCATGCTACCGTTCGCAAGCGTCAGATTACCGTTCATTGTCAGCGTATTATTATCCAGCCCGACAAGTGTTGCACCACTATCGATTGTCGTATTTCCATCGATAGTACCGGTTCCCCTGAGCGTTGCCCCGGTCTGAACCGCCAGATCGCCCCCGAGCGTGCCATCCACGCGCACCGTGCCGGTCTGAACTGTGCCTGTGCCCGCAAAGGCGCTTTCGTCACCGCCAAAAATCAGGTCGCCGGTCCCGGTCTTGGTCCAGGTTCCGGTTCCCGTGAGTGCACCTTCAAGTGTCAGATCGGCATCCGTCTGGAACGTGCCGCCGCCATTGCCGATCTCGATGGCCCGTGATTGCGTCGAGAAGGCTGCCGTGTTCTCGAATATGCCGCCATCCAGCGTCAGCTTGCCAGACTGGTCCCCGAGTACACCATTCGATGCCACGGCCAGCGTGCCGCTCTTGACAGAGGTTCCACCCGTATAATCATTCGCGCCTGTAAGCGTCAGCGTATCGGTGCCGATTTGTTCGACACTGCCGGTACCGGAGATTTTATCATCGAACGCATAGGCATCGGAACGGTTGAAAGCCAGAATGCCGTTATTGGTCACATCGCCTTCGATCGTGCCGGACGTTCCGCCATTACCGATCTGCAAAGTTCCCTTCGAAATCGTGGTGCCGCCGTCATAGTCATTGTTATAGGTCAGGATCAGCGTACCGTCGCCCGTCTTGGTGAGACCATCGCTACCCAGGATGACGCCGCTGGCAATGACTGTATGGCCGTTCGTGTCGAGCTGGCTTTGCGCTGTATTCAGCTCGATTGTGTGTGTGAAAGTGTTTGCGCCCGTAAAGTCCGCGCCGAACTTCAAGACCGCGTTCCCGGTAGCGCCTCCGGCGACATCCTCGGGGTCCGCTCCGACCGCTACGACGCTTTCGGCAAGCCCCAGATTGTCATCTTGCGCGACGACAAGAGTTCCAGACCTGACATACGTTCCGCCGCTATAGCTGTTGTTACCCGAGAGTGTGATTTCACCACTGCCTGTAATACTGACGACTCCCGTGCCGGTGATCGTATTGTCAACCGTCACAGTACCGGAACGGTCGACAGCAAGAAGCCCTCTGTTGATGCCGTCTATGCCCGTGTCGATATCGCCCAGAACGCTTCCGCTCGTGCCGCCATCTCCAAGCTGCAGAGTACCGCCCAGAATGTCAGTGCCGCCGGTATATTGATTATCAGCCGTCAGGACCAACCGCCCCGCATAAGTCTTGCGCATTCCATCAGTGCCAACCAGCTTGGCCGAGATCGTGGCTTTCATATCGCCGTCATTCGTGCCGCCGCCAACGCGAATGATCGGTGCTCCCGACAGATTGGAGGCAGGCGACACCAGGGTGAGATCACCGCCGGTCACCTCATAGCCGTCGGTCTGGAACTGCATGCCCGAAGCTTTGACTGCACCGGCGCTATTGTCGATCGTTACCGTACCTTTGGCCCCTGTGAAGATCGCAAAGCCGGAATCGTCCCATGGACCGTTGAGAAGATAGTTATGATCGGTCCAGCTTTTGTTGCTGGCCTCGTTCGTCCAGGTGCCGTCACCGCCGTTTGGCACACCGTCGCCCTGGTTGGCAGCATCGTCGCCATCCCAGAACGTCAGTTCACCCCCGTTGGTATTGACGATATTGATCTTGCCCGGCTGGTTTGTCTGCACGCTCACCTTGGCAGCATCCTGACCGGACGGCAGGGTTCCTACAGAAAGCGTATTGTCTGTCAGGTTTCCGGAATAGTCGAAGACCGTGTAGATACCCGGCCCATCGTCGCCGAAAGTGCCGACATTGATTGTGCCGCCCAGCGTCAGGTCGCCCTTGACATTGAACAGCCCCGTCTGGCTGGCGCCGCCGAATGAGGCCTCGATGGTGCTGTTATTGGCGAGGCTGAGGTTCTTGTCGAAAGTCAGGACCTGACCGGCCTGACCGACCAGTGAAGCACCGTCGGCAACCGTCACATTGCCACCAATGGTTCCGGCTCCGCCAAAGCTGGCGCCGCTGGCGACACTCACGGTTCCGCCGAGCGAACCGTCAACAAGAAGCGTGCCCGCCGCAACGGAGGTACTACCACCGAAAGCGCTGCTGTCACCACTCAATGTCACGCTGCCTGCACCATTCTGCTGAACAATGCCCGTGCCGCTGATGACACCGGAGAAGTCGAGCGTGTTGCTGCGATTGAACGCCAGCGTGCCGTTATTGTCCACATTGCCGGCAATGCTGCCGGTGGTGCTGCCATTGCCGATCTGCAGCGTGCCCGCCGAAATCGTGGTGCCGCCCGTATAGGTGTTTGTCCCTGTCAGCGTCAGCGTGCCGCTGCCATCCTGATGCAGTGCCCCGGCGCCCTTGATCACGTCACTATATGTATATGCATCGCTGCGCTTGAAGGTGAGCGTGGCCCCCGAGGCGATATCGACTGTGCCTGTGATACTGCCCGTCGTGCTGCCATTGCCGATCTGCAACGTGCCTTTCGAGACCGTCGTCGTGCCGCTGTAGCTATTCGCGCCTGACAGGACCAGTATGCCGTCGCCGTCCTTGGTCAGCTTGCCAGCACCGCTGATGACACCGGAAAAATCGTTGCTCTTGGCCGCCGTTGTCTCGATCGTGCCGCCACCCACGCCGAGCGTTACCGCGCGCGCGCTGTCGAAACTGTCGGTCAGCAGAAGCGTGCCGCCGTTAAACGAAAGCGCACCAGCCGTCGCGCCAAGATTCTCATCCGCACCGACAGACAGGACACCGCCATTGACCGCCGTCCCGCCCGTATAGCTGTTGACGCCTGAAAGTGCCAGCGTGCCGGCGCCGGTCTTGGTCAGCTTGCCCGCACCGCTGATCACACCGGAAAAACCGTTGCTCTTGGCCGCCGTTGTCTCGATCGTACCGCCACTCCCGCCGAGCGTCACCGCGCGGCTGTTGTCGAAACTGTCGGTCAGGTGCAGCGTGCCGCCACCAAACGAAAGCGCGCCGGTCGCAGCCCCGAGATTGGCATCCGCACCGACAGACAGGACACCGCCATTGACCGCCGTCCCGCCTGTATAACTATTGACGCCCGAAAGCGTCAGCGTGCCCGCGCCCGTCTTGGTCAGCTGGCCCGCACCGCCGATCACACCGGAAAAACCGTTGCTGTGAAGCAGACTGGTCTGGATCGTGCCGCCACCGGCATCGAGCGTCACCACGCGACTGTTGTCGAAGCTGCCCGTCAGCTGCAGCAATCCGCCGTTAAACGAAAGCGCGCCGGTCGCAGCCCCAAGATTCTCATCCGCGCCCACCGAGACAACACCACCGTTGATGACCGTCCCGCCCGTATACGTATTGACACCCGAAAGCGTCAGCGTGCCCGCGCCAGACTTCGTCAGCTGGCCCTTGTAGTCGGGGTCATCGCCATTATGAATAACACCGCTCAAAGTGCCATTGAACCCATTGGTATCGATCATTGCGGCTGCGTTAAGACGCAATTCCCGCGCGGACGAAAAGCCGGAACCGCTAAGCTGCAGACCGCCGCCGTCAAACTCGATAACACCTGCCTTGTCGCCAAGATTCTCATCCTTGCTGACAATCAGCGTGCCCTTTACAAGGCCGACGCCACCCGAAAAGGTGTTGTTGCCTGAAAGTGTCAGCGTACCTTCCCCGTCCTTGGCCAACATACCCGTACCATCAATCGCGCCCTTGAAGATCACATCATGGCCGTTGGTGTCGACCCAGCCGCTATCACTGGCCAGATGAATTTTGCGATTTGTGGAAAACTGGTCGGCCAATCGCAACGTAGAATATGAATATAATGTCAGGTCCCCACTGGCATCACCCAGATTCTCATCGCTGCTGATCACCAGCAATGAACTATCCGCTACAACAGTACCCCCTTTATATGTATTCTGACCTGTAAGGGTTACTGCCGTGTAGTAATTCAACGTTTCAATTGTCAACGCACCATTCCCATCAACTACGCCGGAGAATGATGCGGCTCCGCCAGTGTTATGGATTGTAGCATCTGCAGTGAGATGCATCTTGCGTGCGGAGGAGAAAGTTCCGTCGGTTTCCAGCGTGCCGCCATTGAGCGTCACCGCGCCAGTTGCAGCACCCAGATTGGCATCGCTTGTGACCTTCAGAACACCGTCATTGATAAAGGTCCCGCCCGTATAGCTGTTGGTGCCCGAAAGCTTCAGCGATCCCGCACCGGTCTTGGTCAGGCTGCCCGCGCCGCTCATCACCCCTGAAAACGTGCTGTTCGTGCTGGTATTCGTCTCGATGGAGCCGCCACCCGCGCCCAACGCAACCGTACCGCCGAAACTGACATCGGCGGTCAGCTGCAAGGCACCACCGTTGAAGCCAAGCGGACCCGTGCCGAGTGCGCTCATGCCGCCAACGGCAAGCGTGCCCGCATTGATATCCGTGCCGCCGGAATAAGTGTTGGCACCTGAAAGCGTCAGCGTGCCAGCGCCCGTCTTGGTCAGCTTGCCGGTGCCGCTCAGCTTGCCGCTGAAACTATGGCTTGCACCCGTGGCCACATCAATCGTGCCGCCGCCAGCATTCAGCGTCGCAGCCAGGGTCAAGTCGCCGCCCAGACCAAGCGCGCCGCCATCAAATGTCAAAGCACCCGTACCAAGATTGCTGTCACTGCTGACGATCAAAGTACCCGCATTGAGCGACGTGCCGCCGGAATAAGTGTTGGTGCCCGAAAGCGTCAGCGTGCCATCACCGGTCTTGGTCAACCCGCCAGTGCCGGACATGACACCGGAATAGGTGTGGCTTGCACCCGTAGCCACATCAATGGTGCCACCGCCTGCATTCAAGGTTGCCGCGCGTGTCAGGTCCCCTGCCAGCCCGAGTGTGCCGCCGTTAAATGTCAAAGCGCCTGTACCAAGATTGCTGTCGCTGCTGACAATCAATGTGCCCGCGTTAAGTGACGTGCCGCCGGAATAGGTGTTGGTGCCCGAAAGCGTCAGCGTGCCAGCGCCGGTCTTGTTCAATCCGCCCGTACCAGACAAAACACCGGAATAGGTGTGGCTTGCACCGGTGGCCACATCAAGCCCGCCGCCGCCCGCGTTCAGCGTCGCAGCACGCGTCAAGTCTCCGGCCAGTCCGAGCGTACCGCCGTCAAATGTCACACCACCAGTCGGATCGCCGAGATTAGTGTCGCTGCTAACGATCAGGGTACCTGAATTGAGGAAAGTTCCGCCCGTATAAGTATTGTTTCCGCTCAGTGTCTGCGTGCCGGAACCAGTTGCGTTATAATGTAAGCCGTATCCGCCACTAATGACGCCACTGAAATTTGCGGTTTCAGAACCAGAAAAAATGAGACCTGCCGACGTTAATTCAGCGCCCCCTCTCCCTGACAGAGACCCAATCGTGACATCTTGTGTGGCATTAACAATCATCCGCCCGTCAAGATAAATAAAAGAGTCGGGAGCACTGGATTGGTTGTCAAATTCTATGTTGCTGGAGGAAGCAATGGAAAAACGTCCATTCTCTGCTCGAGCAGTCCCCTGAAATGTTATGATCCCGTAGTTACCTGTCTTTGCAGTCCATGCACCATTCTGCAATACTATATTATTTCCAGAAACAAGATCAACGTTGTTAAAAATAAATGAAGTGCCGAGAGCACCTCCAGCTTGAACCCTATCAGCGACATAAAAAGCAGCGGAGTTACTACCAGATACGGTTATTTTTCCCGGAAGCTGATGCGTTGAATCAAATGTCACGGTCGTCGCGAGTCGAGCTTCGATACCGTACCCGCCGTCATCATTTACCGTAATATTCGTATTGTTATCGAATGTCGCATTGGCATTCCAAGGCCCCCACGACCCTCCACCTTGATTGTCAAAATAGACACCAGCGCTTTGCTTGCCGGAAACCGAAATCGTCGCGCCGCTCAGATCAGCAGAGCCAGTCCCATGCACCACCACCCCATGGCTGCCATCGCCAGTGGTTTTGATTGTCGCACCATTCGTGACAACTCTATTGCCACTCTCAACCAAAATTCCGGCTGAACCAGCGCCCGACGTGGTGATCTGGTTGCTGCCGCCAAAACTAAACGTGCCGCTGGAGGCATGGAATCCCGGTGTATTGTCTGCTGTCGTCGTAATAGTGTCGCCGACTTGCAAATTCTGATTGGTCACCGTGGTCAAATAATCCATCGCCCTTCCGGAGCCGACGGAAAGCGCCAGCGTGGAGACGGAAATGGCCAGCACAAGCGCTGCGGAAGCCAGGACGCCACCGCCAGATTTTTTATATCTGGTTTCACGCCGTGTGAACGGCACGACTGCTGAAACTGAGCAATAAAAACCCGCCAAAGGATTTCTCCACGAAGTATGACATAAAAAATAATCACATGCGTTATTAATGAACGGTGTAAACTGATTTCCCAAATACCTCAATAGTATAGAAATTATGGTGCATTTCGCTTGATTATTTATCATACATTACTAATATATAATAATTATATATACTTATTTTGCTGAAAATATACTCTATAATCGACAAAAATTCCACATGAAGCGCTGAGCTGCCGCACCCTGGGGAGCTTCAAGATGATCTGACCACATCATTCCTATTGGATTGGGCATCGACGAGCCTTTACGAGCTTTCGTCCCATTGACTCGACAACGGAACCGCGCACTCGTCGGGCCGGATTGAAAATTCAAGACATCCTGGAAAAGCCATGCCGAGAAGATATCTCTGATACATCGGCCCAGCATCTGTGAGCTAAGCGAGCCAACTGACGATGTTTCCTCGGAACTGAATGATCAGCCTGGCAGGACGGTGACCACCTCTAGCGAGAAACGAAAAGAGATCTTCTCCGGGAACGAAACACGTCCGGTAAGCCCACGGAGCCCAGTAATTCCTCGAAAGACAAACCGCGATCATGAATACACGCTCATGCAAACTCATGCTTTCTAGAATTCAAATAGACGCTCGAATAAGCATCCAATTTTGCCAGCAATCTGATCTCAGAAAATAAGGAAATTATATACAAAAAAAGAATACCGCCATGGAATAGTTAATTTTTTGAGATAGCAATCAATAGCGATATATAAATCTAATAAAATAAGATACGATAGTCATATTATTATGACTAATTCTATACTATAACATTTATTATAAATACATAATTATACTATTTATATATTTAAAAATGAGGACTATAAAATGAAGAACAATTTATTTATTTATTGCATCCCTTTCTTTTTATTTGGCTGCTCGACGCCGAGTTCAAAAGTGCTTCCCCCATATAAATTAAGTAATGGTGACACATATCAAGATGTCGTTACCGTTGGGTCTGACGGAAAAGGGCTCTCCCCTACTGTAACCGGCGTTAAAACTTTTCATATTCGCCCAAACAAGAAGAGCGAATTGGTATCCCACGCGGTTGGATCCGAAAGTAGCATCGCCAATGCTTTGATTAGTTCATCCAGCAGCACGCTATCCAGCACTCTGCCAATATTGCTGTTGAATAACAGAAATAGATCCAAAAAAGATTATAACAATATCGTAAATAGCTACAATTCTGGCAGTGGAAATAGCGGAGACTATAGCGGAAATGGCAATAACAACTAAAGTTGACCAAAATTTGGAGGTTGTATTGATCGCTTAGACTAGGTCTATAATATTATTTCCCAGACCAGCGCGAGCCAGGCGGCCTTCCAGAAGACTGCCCTGGCTCGCGATAATTTGAGCGATATAGAAGGTCTCTATTTTGAACATCTCGGCGACGATGCCGACCAAGGCCTTGGCCTTTCAAAGTGCAGAACGTGCTTGATGTTCACCAAGTGCCACTACGAGAAATCTCTTAACAGGAATACGCGGCTCCAGAACTGGAGTGCCATCGGCTGGTCAATCGAGCGCTATCGCGCTGGAGGTGTAAACAAGGCTCTGGTGGAGTATTATCGTAAAGTCGTCGGTGACAGCGAGTATGCCGATGAAGACCCTGCGGCACAAGTATGTCGAAAGACAAAGCGCTGAACAACTTTCGCCCCAGAGCCCCCATAATACCTATTATAAGCGCCTACCATATCTCAGGTAGGCGCTTCATTTATTTTACCAACGGCCGCCGTTGTTGGTGTTGCCGTTGCCGCTATTGTCACCGGAGTTACCGGAGCCGCTGTTGCCATTACCAGTATTGTTGCCACCATTGCCCTGGAACAGGGTCGTCGCTGCCGGGGACTTTTGAGCAACGCCCGATTCTACTGGCGACTTCATGGTCCCGGCATGGGCTGCAAAAGGAGCAAGAGCAATAAAAAGCGTAATAAAAGTTTTCTTAATCATAATAATATTTCTCCATATTTACTAAGCAAAGCTAATTATCTTTGCATTGTTATTTGACATCAAATACGAAAACCTTTCAACGCCAATATATAAGTAACTCTTTGTGTTAATTATATAATAATTTAAGAATGTATAATTTACCACTTTTCCAAGGGCGATTAGAGGAAGCCGTATCGAGCATTTGAAGACGGTAACCGACCGCGACGTTTGCTGGTTCGCAGTTGGCCGATTGTCAGATGACGCCAGGTCCTTAACGACACAGACATCCGACGTGCGTTTCAAGCATCAAAGCTTCCTGTTGTTTTTTGTGTCCGGGGTGACGTCATCAAGAAAGTTCACCGTGGGAACGAAGAACAGAGAGCCCGTTACCGCACGACTAAAATCGAGAACATGGTCATAGGTTCCCGGCGGGTTGCCGATGAACATATTCTCCAACATTTTTTCAATACGTGACGGCGAACGGGCAAAGCCGATAAAATAAGTTCCGAACTCGCCTTTTCCAATCTCGCCAAAGGGCATGTTGTCACGCACGATCTGCAACTGCTCTCCATTCTCTTCAATGTTTGTCAGTACATTGTGTGCGTAGGGTTTCTTTTGCTCATCGCGTTGCTCAATATCGGAAAGCTTGTGCCGACCTATTATATTCTCCTGTTCCTCAACGGGGACTTTGTTCCAGCTATCGAGGTCATGAAGATACTTCTGGACGATTACGTAGCTACAGCCGGAAAATTCCGGGTCTTCATTGCCGATGAGAGTTGCCGACAAGGCTGCCTGATCAACCGGGTTTTCCGTGCCATCAACAAAACCCAACAGGTCGCGGTCATCAAAAAACTTGAAACCGTGCACCTCATCAACAACTGCAACGTTACCTGAAAGCCTGGACATAATGTGGCTGGCCAGCTCGAAGCACTGATCCATGCTGTCTGCGCGTATGTGAAAAAGAATATCGCCGGGTGTCGATACAGCCGTGTGAACACCGCGAATCTCCCGGAACGCATGCAGTTCTTTCGGCTTTGGTGAGCCGAAGAGCCGGTCCCAAGCCTCCGAACCAAAACCGGTTATGCAGGAGAGCTGTCCATTCAACCGCCGAAATCCAACGCCTCGTACAAGGCTTGAAAGGTCCGCGCACAACCCCCGAACCGTCCGCTCTGCATCAACGCCCTCGTTGATGGTTACGACAAGAAAGATAGCGGCTCTCGTCAGCTTTCCGACAACTGACTGGGAAACTGGGAGCGAAGAAATACCATCTGTGGCCATGTTCAATCCATCTAGACAAATGAAAATTTCAGGCTTTAGCAACCGCTCATCTATGCTTACTCCGAAGTCAAACTTCCCGCCAAGCGATATCCAACCTGTAACGAAAACAGTTCACCGGTCAGAGATGGGTAAGTTTTTTCGCCCGGCGCACAAGATACCACACGGCAACAATGATTACCGGGAAGCCCGCAAGCGTCAGAAGCGTTTTCAGACCGGAGATAACTTCAACATGGCTCAGGCTTTCCAGTAGCGTCTTGTAGAGACCGATGGCGTAATAGCTGATGGCGACGATAGAGAACCCTTCAACGGCTTCCTGAAGCTTGGTCTGCACCTGCACCCGTTTTTCCATCGATTCCAGCAGTTGCAGGTTTTGCTGCTCCAACTCAACCTGAACCGACGTTCGCAACAAATCGCTGGCGCGGGCAACGCGGGTGGCTGAATTCTCGACGCGTCTGCTGGCTTGCGCGCAAAACCTGATAGCGGGGCGGAAACGACGCTCGATGAATACGCCGAGCCTTTGATAACCATCGACATGTTGTTCGCGCAATTCAGCAAGCCGCGCAAACACCAGTTCCGCATAGGCAGCAGTGGCGCTGAAGCGCTCCCCCGTATTGACCGATACGTCGAGAATTTCGCTGGCAAGCTGTGCCAAATCCTTGAGAAGACGTTCCTGCTGGTGGGCTTCTTTGCCAAGTGCATCAACGATTGTCTGCAACCGGGTCTCGAACTCGGAACAACGTGCAAAAGTGTCCTGCGCCAGCGGCAGGCTGATCAACGCCATGAGACGGTAATCTTCGATTTCGAGTAATCGCCGAACCATACGTCCGGTCCGAAACGCATTGAGATTGTGATTGAGCAGGACAAAGCGCGTCGCGTTGGCTTCGTTGAACCGAAACGTCGACCAGATTTCAGCGTCGCAATTGCCTATTGCAGAAACGGCAACATCTGTATCCGTTTCTGCACCGAGCATAAGCTTCGCATCATGCGTACCCGCAAGACCAACGACAATTTCAATGGAATTGATGCGCTGTCCCGGCATTTCATTGACGAGTTTGATCCAGATTTCTTCTCTGAGCGGGATGGCATTGTAGTCGCCGCTCCATTGAATGACATAGGTCAGCGATACAAATTCAGCGTGGATTTCCCACTTGATGCGACCGCTTGTCGTTTGTGCAATACCGCTTTTGCCGTCACTGGTATTCTTCAATCCCAGCTTTAGAAGAGTGTCGGGAACACGCGTGGTCTCGTTTCCGACAAAAAAAGCTTCATGCCAAACCACTGCCGGAGCATCAAAATAAATCGACGGACGCGAATGCAGTTCGTCGTTAAGAACACTACGCCATGGATAGTCTTTGGTCATCGGCGCGTGGTCCCACCCCGTTTTTCAAAATTGTTTGGAAAGATCGAAAGCCATCATCGACCATAGCGTATTACGGTCAGCTGATCGTTCAAGGGCTTTTTCGCGCACTTCCTCAATCTATTCAGCCGGGTTTCAAACTCAATGAGATTGTGTAACACCATCTCGCTTCAAGTTCTGGCATCAAAGTCGACAAATGGTGTACGCGCAAGGGTGCCTAATGTGTTCGTCGGGGAAGATGCAAACCAAGGAATACCGGTAGCAATGGAACTACCTTCTTCCATCGTCGCGTTGCAAAATATTGCGACCGCGACGGCAGGTCGTCGTTTCTCGTCAACCATCACGCTGCCGCACCATGTTGGAGCATTGACTTTTGTCAGCATCAGTGACTAATGTCAGAATATCCAACGAAAGAACCTCAATGCCTGTCCGACCGAATGACCAGATCATCCACAAGGCCGCCTGGCTTTATTATACGCACGGCCTGCGCCAGGACGAAGTGGCCCAACGTCTCGAAATCTCCCGCGCCTCGATTGCAATGTATCTGCGCAAGGCCCGCGAGATGGGGATTGTTACCATCTCGACCTCCTCGGAACTGTTTTCAGACGATGTGCTGGCGCGCGAACTGGAAGACGCGACGGGCCTAAACACTGTCTGGCTGGTGCCGGAAGACCGTCAAGCGATGGATCCCGCAGCTGAAATGCCTGTCGTCGCAGCTTCTGTTTTCCTTGAACTCCTCAACAAGGGCGACCGCGTCGGCGTTGCCTGGGGCCGCACCGTCTATCACATTGCCGACGTAATGCCTTTCGCGGATCTGAGCGGCGTTACCGTTGTCCAGCTCTGCGGCAATCTCGGTGCGCCCTATTCCTATAGGCCGGACCAGTGCACTACGGAAATCGCCCGCCGTCTCAATGCGGAAGGCATCAACTTCTATGCGCCGCTCGTTCTCTCTTCCGAGCGCCTCGCTGATGAATTGCGCGGTGAACCTGTCATCAAAGAACAGCTCGCTACAATCCCGGACTGCAATCTGGCGCTTTATTCCGTCGGCGGTATTGAGGATGACAGCCATCTCGTTAAATGCGGCGCGCTTTCGGCCGCCGACATGCATGCCATGGGCGAAAAGGGCGCTGCCGGGGTCATTGCCGGTCAGCTCATAGACCGCGATGGCCAATGGCTGGATTGCAATCACAACAGGCGCTGCATTTCCGCCGACCTCGCTTCCATTCGCGCCATCAAGAAACGCATGCTTGTCGTGCAGGAAGACAACAAGTTCGAGCCGCTGGTGGCGGCATTGAAGGGCGGCTTTGCTTCCCATCTCGTCATTACCACCTCGATGGCGCGTCGGATTCTGGATCGCTGGAGCAAGGATGGGCTCGGCAAAGGCGGTTCAAGCAAGGCTTGAGCCAGAAAAGTTTGGGTCCGCCGATGCCGGCCGGGCCGGTTTATCGGGAGGCTGACTACCATGGAAAATCTCTGGCGCGATGACGAAGCGGAAAAGGTCATCGCCGAATACGCCGCGAAAGGCGTCAACCGCGATTTGGCGCTGCGTACCTATACGACGCGGCTTCTGGGCGGCGAGCCACGACTGGTGTTACATGGCGGCGGCAACACGTCGGTAAAAACCGAGGTGACAGACCTCGTCGGCGACACGCATGCGGTGCTCTGCGTCAAAGGCAGCGGCTGGGACATGGGAACTATCGAACCGGCAGGCCTGCCCGCTGTGAAAATCGACGCCCTTCTCAAGAGCCGCAAACTCGACAGGCTTTCGGACGAGGATATGGTGACGCTGCTGCGCGCCAATCTCATCGAACCCGCCGCTCCGAACCCTTCGGTAGAAGCGCTACTGCATGCCTTCCTCCCGCACAAGTTCATCGACCACACACATTCGACGGCTATTCTCGCCATTGCGGATCAGGCCGAGAGCCAGAAAATGAGCACAGAACTCTTCGGCAAGAAAATGGGCTTTGTGCCCTATATCATGCCCGGCTTCGCGCTCGCCAAAGCGGCCGCCGAAGTGTTCGAACAGGACTCGACGGTTGAGGGCCTGATCCTCGACAAGCACGGCATCTTCACCTTTGGCGACACTGCGAAGGAAGCCTATGACCGGATGATTCACTATGTCACGGTCGCGGAGGATCACGTCAAGAACCACGGTCGCAATCCGTTCACGCCCGCTACCCTGCCTGCTTCGCTGGCAAGGCCCGGCGATATCGTCTCCATGCTGCGCGGCGCAGTTGCCGTCGACAAGGGAGAAGGCCGCTATGACCGGATGGTCAGCGTTTTCCGCACAACTCCGGCTATTCTCGATTTCGTCAATGCCCGCGAGGTCGCGGACATGGCGGCGCGCGGTGTCTCCACACCCGATCTTTCAATCCGCATCAAGACCGGCCCTATGGTGTTGCCCGCACCGGCCACGGATGATCTCGCCGGCTACCGTGCCGTCATCGACGAGCACGTCGCAACCTTCGTCGCCAATTACACCGAATATTTCCGTAGCAACGATGCGCGCGACGACGTCAAGCGCACCATGCTCGACCCCATGCCGCGCCTGACGCTGGTGCCCGGCCTTGGCATGTTTGGCCATGGTCGAACCTTCAAGGATGCGACCATCGCCGTCGATGTCGGCGAGATGTGGATCGAAGCAGCGCGCGATGCCGAATCCGTTGGTCGCTTTGAGCCGGTCAGTCGTCCCGATCTCTTCGATCTCGAATATTGGTCGCTCGAACAGGCAAAGCTCGCGGGCGCCAAGCCGAAACCGTTCACTGGGCAGGTCGCTGTCGTCACTGGCGGTGCGGGGGCCATCGGTGCTGCCGTCGTCAAGGCCTTTGCAGCCGAGGGCGCTCATGTCGTTGCGCTCGATCTCGATGGCGAGAAGGCTTCGGCGGTTGCGAAGGCTGCCGGAAACAGTTCCATCGGCATTGCCTGCGACATCACCGATCCCGCATCTGTGCGAGCCGCCTTTGACAAGGCAGTCGCAACATTTGGCGGCGTCGATATTGCGGTGTCAAATGCCGGCGCGGCCTGGGAAAGCCCTATCGCCACGATGGACGACACGCTGCTGCGCAAGAGTTTCGAGCTCAATTTCTTCGCTCATCAGACCGTCGCACAAAATGCCGTGCGCATCATGAAGGCACAGAAAACCGGCGGCGTTCTGCTGTTCAATGCCTCCAAGCAGGCCGTCAATCCCGGCGCGAAATTCGGTGCCTACGGCCTGCCGAAAGCGGCAACGCTCTTCCTGTCGCGCCAATACGCGCTGGAACACGGTGCCGACAACATCCGCGTCAATGCGGTCAATGCCGATCGTATCCGTTCCGGCCTGCTGAACGATGAGATGATTGCCAATCGGGCTGCGGCTCGCGGCCTCTCCGTCAAGGACTATATGGGCGGCAATCTGCTTGGCCTTGAAGTGACGGCTGAAGACGTTGCCCGTGCCTTTGTCCATCACGCACTAGCCGAACGCACGACTGCCGACGTGACTACAGTCGATGGCGGCAATATCGCAGCAGCCATGCGTTGATCTTTTGGGCTGGTGCAGACAACTGCTTCAGCCTTCCAGACATACAGAAAGGGGCGGTCCGATGGACCGCCCCTTCTTCATTCCGTCATGCCTAGAGCAGTTGTTTCGGCGCATTATCCTACACAGAGCCGCTTCGCACCTTTGCTGGAAATGCTCTAAATCAGGGCTTCGGCATCCATGCAGGCATGGCAACATCGGCATGAGCGAACTGCGGCAGTTTCGTGCCGAGCTCTTCCATATTCTTGATGTCCTGATCGTTGAGATCTTTCTGCGTAATCAGGGTCGGCGGCACGATGACCTGCTTGCCAGGATTTTCACCGGCCAGCAGCATGGCGAGCGAGCGTACAGACACCTGACCAACTACAGCCGGGTTGGTCGCTGCCGTCGCAACCCATGCAGAACCGGATTCACGCATGGCGGCGATGTCGGAGGTCGAGATATCCGCCGAGTAAATTTTCACGTCGGAAGACATACCAGCTTCGTCGACCGCAATCTTCACGCCCTTGGCGAATTCGTCATAGGGTGCAAACATCACCGTGATGTCAGGGTTGGCGGAGATCACCGAGCGTGCCTGATTGGCGACCGAATTTGCAATGGGATTGTCCATCGTGCCGAACTGGGCGGCTTCCTTGATGCCGGAATATTTCGCCTTGAACTCTTTCCATTTCTCGTCACGACGGTCGAGCGGTGCGATGCCTGCGACATAGACATAGCCAGCCTTGAAGCTCTCGCCATTGTCCTTGATCGCCTGCTCAAGTGCCAAACGAGCGAGATCATGATCGGACTGCTCGACTTGCGGGATATTCTCGTTCTCGACGTTCACATCGAAAGCGACCACCTTGATGCCCGCGTCGACCGCACGCTTGGCGGCCTCCTTCATGGATTCCGTCAGGCCGTGCTGGATGATGATGCCCTGCACACCAAGCGCAATGGCCTGATCGACCATATCGGCCTGCAGAGCTGCATCCTGACGGCTGTCGAACACCTGCAGCTGAACACCCAACGCCTTGGCTTGTGCTTCAACGCCCGCGAGGTAGGACTGGAAGAAGTCGCCGGTCGACAGATAGCGCACGAGTGCGATCTTCACCTCTCCCGGCTTGTCAAAGGGTTTCGGCATATCGGCCGCAAAGGATGGCGTACCAAATGTTGCTGCAGCCATCAGCCCGAGCGTCAGCTTGCCCAGGGTTCTACGCGTGAAATTCATGTCAGTCTCCTCCACTGATCAATATTGTTAGCCCGCTGAAGGTTCCCGCCTCAGCGTTTGCCTCTTTTCGAGAGCGCAAAGGTGAAAATCAGGGCCATGACGAGCACGGCGCCCTTGACGAAATCCTGTGTGTAGTAAGGCGCGTTCATCATCGTCAGGCCCTGCAAAAGAATGCCGACGAAGAGAGCGCCAACGGCAGTGCCGAACGCATTCGGCTTGGCAGCGCCAAGCACTGCGAAACCAATGAGGGCCGCGGCAACGGCATCGAGAAGCAGATTATTGCCCGAGGCGATATCCCCGCGCCCGAGGCGGGCGGCAAGCAGAATGCCGCCGATCGAGGCGAAGACGCCGGAGATGATATAGGCCGAGATCTTGTAGGCATTGACCGGCGCGCCAGCGAGGCTTGCCGCGCGCTCGTTGGAGCCGACAGCGTACATCATCCGGCCGAAGCGGGTATATTCAAGGAAGAACCAGATGACGATGGCCAGCACGATCAGCACCACTACCGAAACTGGCACCAGATTGGGCAGGATGAAATCGAAACGATGACGGCCAAGCGCCAGAAAGGCCGGACTGAAAGCACCGGCTGCCGTCGAGCCATCCGGCAACGTCATGCCCGTTGCAATCGAGCGTCCTTCAGTCGGGATGCGTTGCAGGCCGAGCAGCAGGAACATCATTCCGAGCGTCGCCAGAAGATCGGGAACGCGCATATAGACGATGATGATCCCATTGACCAAACCGACGAGCACACCGACGGCAAGGCAAACAAGTGTCGCCGTCAGGGCGTCCCCACCCATGACCACCATCACATAAGACGAAGCCATCATGGCAGTCGTTGCGACGGAACCGATGGAAAGATCAAAACCGCCAACAACGAGCGTCGCGGTGACACCAAGTGCAAGAATACCGGTGATAGACACGGATTGCAGGATAAAGACCGCGCTCTGGGGCGAAGCGAAACCACCGGTCACAGCCGAGAAATAGAGCACCATGCCAGCAAGCAGCACGAGGAAGCCATATTTGATCGCGGTTTCCCGGATATTCAGGCCCGCAGGCGGAATTGCGCCGGTGGCGGTGGATTTGCTCTGTTCACTTATCATCATGCACTGACCTGTTGATGGGATTGTCCGGCAATCTCGGAGAGCAGCCGCTCGACATCGATGTCGACATTGCGGTGCTCGCCCACGATAGTGTGTTCCGACATCACGAGAATGCGGTCGGCGACTTCGAAGGCTTCGTCGAGCTCCGTCAGGAAAAGAATTGTGGTGCGCCCTGCCGCAGAAGCGCGCAGCTTCTCACCTATGTCGCGACGAGCGGCGATATCAACTCCCTGGAAGGGCTCATCGAGGATGAGCAGTCGCGATGGCTCGGAAAGCCAGCGACCGACCATAACCTTCTGCTGGTTGCCGCCCGACAGCGTCTGCATCTCGTCACGCTCATTGCGGCAGACGACACCGAGCGACGAAATCTGCTGGCGCGCCGTTGCCTTCTCTGCCCGTCGGCTTGAAATGCCGAAAGTCGAAAGCCGGCGTAAGAATGGCAAGCTGATATTTTCGTAGATATTGAAGTCCGGCACGATGCCGCTGATCGCACGGTCCTTGGCGACAAGGAAAACGCCTCTGGCTATCGCTTGACCAGTCGTCTTCGGTGCGTAGTTCACACCATCCAACGTCATTTCGCCTGCTTCCGGGGTCCGCGCACCAAACAGCGTTTCAGCAAGTGCCGTCTTGCCGACACCAACAAGACCCGTGACCGCGACGATCTCACCATCCCCGAGATCGAAATCGAAGGGTCGCGCCTGTTCGGAAAGCTTAAGGCCCCGCACGCTAAAGACCGGACGACTTGCGTCACGCACGGCAACGGCACCAGCCGACACCTTGCGCCCCAGCATGGCATTGACCGCGCCCTCGTAATCGAGTTCCGGCCCCTCGAAACGGCCAGTGATGCGACCGTCGCGCAGCGACACGATGCTGTCGGCAAGGCGACGAATATCCGACATGCGGTGCGAGATATAGAGAATGGCGACACCCCGCGCCTTCAACCGATCAACGAGGTCGAACAGACGATCCGCCTCGGCACTGGAAAGCGACGATGTTGGTTCGTCGAGGATCAGTACCTTCGGTTCATGCGCCATGGCACGCGCAATCGCCACCATCTGGCGATCCGCAAGTGTCAGGTCAGTGATTTTGGCCGAAAGGTCGATGGCAAGGCCCATGCGCGAGGCGACCGCCGCCGCTTCGCGACGCACCCGGCGCGGATTGAAAAAAAGCCGCGCACCACGCCCGTTCAACCGATCGAGCGTGAGATTGGTCGCCACATCGAGATCGGCGATGACGCCGTCATTGATGTTCTGATGCACTGTGACAACGCCAGCACGGATTGCCTCGGCGGGCGTCGCTGGATCAAAGGCAGCATCTGCCAGCGTGATAGTGCCGGCACCGCGTGTATAGACGCCCGAGAGGATGCGCACGAGCGTCGATTTTCCGGCGCCGTTGGCCCCCATCAAAACCGTCACTGCGCCTGCTTTGAGGTCGAGGTCAACACCTTGCAAGACCGTCACCGGTCCAAAGGATTTGCGCACGCCCTCAATGCGAAACACTGGCTGTTCGCTCATAAATTCCTCCCACTGACGCCACGTTAAGATAGGCTGCCATCAAATGTCAAGGCCATTGACATTTGACAGAATGATGCCTTAGCTGTGGGAAAGACGGCATGGCGGCGCATGGTGGAGGCGGCCCATGCGCAGGAGGAGAGCATTATGGACAGCCACGTCTTCGAGGCGCTGAGTACAGAGACATTGCCAGTTCGGCTTGGTGGCAATGCCGCCATGAAAGAGAAGGTCGGGAGCGATTCGTCACGCTGGGCCATCAGGGAAGTTGGTGACGGTAATCTCAATCTGGTCTTCATCGTCACAGGCGAAGCGGGCGCTGTGATCGTCAAGCAGGCACTGCCTTACGTGCGCCTCGTCGGCGAAAGCTGGCCGCTTCCGCTCAAACGCTCGTTTTTCGAATATCACGCTCTCAAGCGCCAGGGTGCGCGTGACCCGGGTATGGTGCCGGAAATCCTGTTCTTTGACGAAGCCCAGGCAATCATCGTCATGGAATTCCTGACCCCGCACATCATTCTGCGCCGCGCTTTGATTGACGGTCGCGAACTTCCGAAGATCGGTCGTGACCTCGGCCTCTTCGTTGCTCGTACTCTTTTCCGGGGGTCCGACCTTTCCATGGTGACCCGCGAGAAGAAAGCGGACGTCGCCTTGTTCTCTGACAATGTCGAGCTCTGTGACATCACGGAAAATCTCGTCTTTTCCGATCCCTATTTCGAGGCAAAGCTCAATCACCACACCACACCGCAGCTCGATCCAATCGTGGCGGAATTGCGCGCCGACCGCGAGCTCAAGGTGGAAGCGCAGCGGCTGAAACACCTCTTCTCTGCCAAGGCTGAAACACTATGCCATGGCGACCTGCACACCGGTTCGGTCATGGTGACCGACGATGAGACCCGTGTCATCGATCCGGAATTTGCCTTTTACGGTCCGATCAGCTTCGACGTCGGTATGCTGATCGCCAATTTCTGGATGAGCTATTTTTCACAGGCTGGTCATGAGACTGCACCCGGCGCTCGCGACAGCATGCGTGCCTATCTTCTGGATACGATCGACACACTTTGGGAAACGTTCCGCGCCGAATTCGCTGCCCTGTGGCGTACGGAGCGTAAGGGTATCCTCTATCAGGCAAGCCTCTTCGAAGATCGCCAGGACCCGCTTGCCGCCGAACAGGCACTCAACATCGTCATCGACGAGATCTGGCACGAAATGCTGGGCTTTGCCGGCATCGAAACCCATCGCCGCATCCTGGGTCTTGCCCACAATGCCGATTTTGAAACCATCACCGACCCCGACCGCCGCGCTTCTTGCGAGAGCAAGGCGCTGAAGTTCGGGCGTCACCTCGCCGTCAACCGGCAGCGCATCCATAGTCTTCGGGATATCCGAGAGACCGTGGAACGGCTTGAAAAGGAGATTCTCGCGTGAAAGTCGGAGAACGCCACTACCATACGATCTGGCTGAACGAAGACGGTCGCTCCGTTGACATCATCGACCAGCGCTGGCTGCCGCATGAATTCCGTGTCGTAACACTGAAAACCGTCGCCGATGTCGCCGATGCAATCCGCGACATGTGGGTACGCGGCGCGCCGCTGATCGGCGTCACCGCCGCCTACGGCGTTGCCATCGCGATGGCGAAAGACCCCTCGGATGCTCACCTCGATGCCGTATGGGAAGAACTCAACGAGACCCGCCCCACCGCCATCAACCTGCGCTGGGCGCTGAATGCGATGCGCGAATATCTGCGTCCATTGCCTGAGGCAGAACGTGCGGATGCTGCCTATAAGCGTGCCGCCGAGATCGCCGAAGAAGATGTTGAGCTCAACCGCGCAATCGGCGCGAACGGCCTCGATGTCATTCGCGAGATCGCTTCGAAAAAGAAGCCGGGCGAGCCCGTGCGCATCCTTACCCATTGCAACGCCGGCTGGCTTGCTACCGTCGATTATGGCACCGCGACCGCGCCGATCTATATGGCCGTTGAAGAAGGAATCCCGGTCCATGTCTATGTCGATGAGACGCGTCCGCGCAATCAGGGTGCCTATCTGACGGCTTGGGAAATGAACGGCCATGGTGTGCCGCACACGCTGATCGTCGACAATGCCGGTGGACATCTGATGCAGCACGGCGATATCGATATGGTGATCGTCGGCACAGATCGCACCACTGCAAACGGCGATGTCTGCAACAAGATCGGCACCTACCTCAAGGCGCTCGCGGCGCGTGACAACGACGTGCCGTTCTATGTTGCACTCCCCTCGCCAACCATCGACTGGACGGTGCAGGACGGCGTCAAGGAAATCCCGATCGAAGAACGCACCGCCGACGAAGTGAGCTTCGTCCAGGGCCGCGCCGCCGATGGGTCCATTGCGAGCGTCCGCATCTCGCCCGAAGGCAGCCCTGCCGCCAATCCCGCCTTTGATGTCACGCCAGCCCGCCTCATCACCGGCCTCATCACGGAGCGCGGCATCGCAACGCCGTCGCCTGAAGGCCTGAAGGCGCTCTTCCCGGAAAGGAGCTGAGACGATGATTCTGACCAACGAAAAATCCACCGAGGAAATCGCACTCGGCATCCGTCGACGGGTCTTCTTCCATACGATGAAGAACAATGGCGGCTATCTGAGCCAGGCCTGCTCCGCCGCCGAGAGCCTTGCGCTGCTCTACAATGAGTTGCTGACGCTCGGCGAGCCAACCCTGCCGAAAGTGCCGTTGCCTTTCCGTGGCGTGCCTTCGGCGCATAATCCGGATGCCTTCACCGGCGCCGGATATCATGGTCCCGTCGGTCCGAACTTCGACCGCTTCTTCATCTCGCCTGCCCATTATGCGCTCGTCATCTATTCCGTGCTGATCGAAATGGGACGGATGGACGAACACGCGCTTGATCATTTCAACAAGGATGGCGGTTCCGTCGAAATGATCGGCGCCGAACATAGCCCCGGCATGGAAGTGACCACAGGATCGCTGGCCCAGGGGCTTTCCATGGCGTCAGGCGTTGCCTGGGCGCGGCTGCGTAAAAAGGAGCCCGGCAAAGTCTGGGTCTATATGTCCGACGGCGAATTCCAGGAAGGCCAGACCTGGGAATGTCTTGCGGCGATGAGCTACCACAAGATCGACAACATCCGCGTGATCGTCGATGTAAACCGCCAGCAATGCGACGGCGCCATGTCTTCCGTGCTCGACCTTGGCGACCTTGCGTCCCGTGTGGCGTCCTTTGGGGTCACCTGCCGTTCGGTGGATGGCCACGATCTGGGCGCACTACGTGCAGCTGCCGAGAGCGCGGAAGCTGGCAAACCACTTGTCATCCTCGCCAACACCTCGCCTTACCAGGGCATGGATTTTCTGAAAAAGCGTTTCCCGCGCCTGCACTATGTCCGATTCAAGAGCGCGGAAGAGAGGCAGGAAATGCAGACGGCACTTGCCATCGAACTCGGTATCGAACTCACTGCGATGGAAAGGGCCTGACAATGGTCGAAATCGTCAACCGCCCTTACGCCAAGGCTTTCGAAGCCTTCGCCACCGCGCGTCCGGAAGTTCTGTGCCTTTCGGCTGATCTCACCTCGTCTTGCGAAGTCGACGGTTTTCGCGATCGGCATCCGGAGCAGTTTCTCACTCTCGGCATGGCCGAACAGAACATGTTGTCCTTTGCTGGCGGTCTCGCCATGCAGGGGTTCCGGCCGTTCATCCATACCTTTTCAGTTTTCCTCTATCGACGGCCCTATGACCAGCTGATCAACTCGATTGCCTATTCCAATCGCAAGGTGCGATTGATGGGGTTCCTTCCCGGCATCACCACACCGGGCGGCATTACGCATCAGGCGATTGAGGATATTGCCGTGTTGCGCGCGGTACCGAACATGACGATCCTCGAAACGGGTGATGCGACGGAAGTCGAGACTGTGTTGGAAGTCGCCGACAGCATCGACGGCCCGGTCTATGTGCGCATCCTGCGCGGCGAAGTACCTCGTCTGTTTTCAACGCCCTTTGAATTCAATAAGCTGCGCACGCTCTCGGAAGGCGACGATATCCTCGTCGTCTCTTCCGGCGTATGTACCGAGGAAGCGCTGCGCGCCACCGGCCCACTTGCCGCGCGTGGTGTCGGCATCCATCATCTTCACGCCTCCACGCTGAAACCATTCGATAAGGACGGTCTCCTGAGAGCCGCGCGCGGCAAGAAGGGTATCGTCACGCTGGAAAACCACACCATCATCGGCGGCCTCGGCTCGCTTGTCTCGGAAATCCTTGCGGAAGAAGGGCTTGGTATCCGCCTCAAGCGCCTTGGTCTCAACGACACTTTTGCGCACGGCGCCTCGAAGCCATATCTCATGAAGAAATATGGGCTTGATGCTGGCGCTCTGGTTTCGGCAATTGAAGAACTTGTCGGCAAGAATCTCGCCATCGGCGAAGAGGAGCTGGTGGAAGTGCGCCTCGATCATGTGCATTCCGCACAGAAGGCCGAGGCGCTTTGATGGCACCGCGCTTTACGGTTACCTATTTCGTGCGCGCCGCCGACGAGGCGGAGGCCAAAGCGCGTGCGCTCGACATCGCGCTGGAACAGACCGTGGAAATCCCGCGCAACGTCGTGCCGAAAGGCTATGTCGAGGACGAGATACTCGGTCGGTTGGAAAGCCTGCTCCAGGATCCCGAAGGCAGACCGGGATTTCTCGCCGCAATCTCCTATTCGGAGGACGATATCGGCGGGGATTTCCTGCAGTTTCTCAACATCGTCTTCGGTAACAGCTCCATCAAGCCCGGCATCAAGGTCGAGGATATTGGCCTGTCGCCGGGCCTGCTTGATCTGTGCAAGGGACCACGCCACGGCATAGTAGGCCTGCGTGCCCGCGCTGGCATCGGCGAAAAGCCGCTCTTGATGTCCGCCATCAAGCCGGCCGGCCTGTCGACTACGGAGCTTGCCCGCCTCGCCTATGATTTCACGCTGGGCGGTATGCATTTTGTGAAGGACGACCACGGTCTCGTCGACCAGAAGACCGCTCCCTTCGAGGAGCGGCTGAAGGCCTGTATTGAGGCGGTCGGCGAGGCTAATGCGAAGAGCGGCGGTCGCACGAGTTTCGTTCCTAACATCACAGGCCCTGCAACCGCGATCATCGAGCGGGCAAAGCAGGCGCAGGAATACGGCGCAGGCGGTGTGATGATCGCTCCAGCGCTTGCAGGCTATGATATCGTGCGTACACTTGCTGCAGATTCGGATTTTTCCCTGCCTATCGTCTCGCACCCGGCCTTTTCCGGCGCCAACGTCGTCTCACCCGATTGTGGCTTCTCGCACCGTGCCTTTTTTGGCACGCTGCACCGCCTGATGGGCGCTGACGCCGTGGTCTATCCAAATTTCGGTGGCCGTTTCGGCTTTACTCGCGAGGAATGTCAATCGATCGCAAAGACCTGCTCCGTGGATATGGGTGGTCCCAAGGCCATCGTCGCCGCTCCCGGCGGCGGCATGACCTTCGCCCGCATCCCGGAAATGCGCGAAGCTTACGGCAATGACATCATGTACCTCGTCGGCGGTGCACTGCTGTCGGAACCTGATCTGGTCAGCGCATGCAAACGCCTTGTTGCCGCAACGGAGTGAACAATATCAAACTGCACCCCGCCACGATGGAGGTTCGTTGATCGATCGCCAACGTTATGGCTCCCCCCTCTGCTTCAGTAGCCTCGCTTGCGGTCAATCTCCCCCATAAGCGCTTCGCCCGTCTGCAGCCGCTGCAGGTTTTCAACGAGTATGTCAGCCGCTCCATGGCTGTCAGTCACGCAAGCAATATGGGGGGTAAGGATTACTTTTGGATGCGACCAGAGGGGATGCGCCGATGGAAGTGGTTCAGGTGCAGTCACGTCAATGAAAGCCGACGAAAGATGTCCGCTATCGAGAGCTGTAAGAAGCGCATCATAATCCGTATGCGGCCCGCGACCGACCAGAACCACACTTGCCCCCCTCGGCAGGCGCGCAATAAACCCGGCATTGATCAAGCCCTCCGTCTCCGTTGTGAGCGGCAGAAGGCAAACCAGTATGTCTGTTTGCGCAACGAATTCGTGAAGCCCATCCTCACCGGAAAAACACTGCACACCCTCAATATTCTTCTCGCTGCGGCTCCAGCCGGACAGTGGGAAACCGAAAGGCTTGAGCGCCGTCAACGCGGCCTGTCCAAGATATCCAAGCCCCATTACACCCACCCGGCGGCGATGCGCACTTGGCTGAGGAAGCGTCTGCCAAATCTCGTCACGGCTTTGTTTCAGATAAGCGGGCAATTGCCGGAATACGGACAGCACGGCGAGCGTCACATATTCCTGCATCATCCGTGCAAGACCTGGCTCGGTCATGCGGACAATGCGAACGTGAGAAGGAATATCTGCTTCAAGAAATTGCTCTACGCCCGCCCCACTTGAGAAAATGATTTCCAATGCAGGGAAGCGCTCCGCCAGCCCTTCAGGAACCTGCCAGCATAATAAATGACGAACCCTTGCCGCAGTGTCTGCATCCAACGCGCCGGAGAGGAACTCCATCTCCGGCAGTTCGTGGGCAAACACGTCGCGAATCTGCTCGGTCCGCGCTGCATCCAGATAACAATAGAAAGCCATGACGCCTCCAGCGCGACACAAGGCATGTGTCACGCGTAAATTTGGATCAATGATTGAGAACGCGGCGCAGGAAGTCCTGTGTACGCGGATGCTGGGGTGCGCCGAGCACGTCCTTGGCCTTACCCTGTTCAACGATGACGCCGCCGTCGAGAAAAAGTACACGGTCAGCTACGTCGCGGGCAAAACCCATCTCGTGCGTCACCACCAGCATGGTGAGCCCCTCATCGGCAAGACTACGCATGACATCGAGCACATCGCCCACCAGTTCAGGATCGAGCGCAGACGTGGGCTCATCGAAAAGGATTGCCTGCGGCCGCATCGCCAAGGCGCGAGCAATCGCAACACGCTGCATCTGACCTCCGGAAAGCTGGCCCGGATAATGGTTGGCCCGGTCTCCGAGACCCACACGCTGAAGCAGATGCTCGCCATATTTGCGAGCTTCGGCCGGCTTTTCACCTTTGACGTAGACCGGCCCCTCAATGACATTCTCAAGTGCGGTTCGATGGGGAAACAGGTTGAACCGCTGGAAGACCATCGCCATTCGCGTGCGAATATCGTGGATCGAACGATCCTTCGCGTTGACCCGCTGGCCTTCGATCAGAATATCGCCGCCCTGATAGGTTTCCAGCCCGTTCAGGCAGCGCAGCATCGTGGATTTTCCCGAACCGGAGGGACCTATGAGGCAGACCACTTCACCCTTCTGCACATCAGCACTGATGCCCTTGAGAACCTGAAGCGGACCATAGGATTTGGTGACGTTCTTTATTTCAATCATCGCCATGATCAGTGTCCGTTTCTTTTACCAAAGAGCTTTTCGAGACGCCCGACAGCCATCATCAACGGCAAGCTCAGGCAGAGGTAGAACATGGCAACCAGCGTATAGACGCTCATGTTTTTGAAGGTCGAAGAGGCAAGCAGCTGACCTTGTAGAGTTAGTTCAGCAACGGTGATGGCCGATGCCTGCGAGCTGTCCTTCAACAGCATGACCATGATGTTGCCGTAAGGCGGCAGAATCACACGAACAGCCTGCGGCAGGATCACGCGGCGCATCGTCATGAACCAGCCCATACCGATGGACTGCGCGGCTTCCGTCTGCCCATGGTCGATGGCTTCGATACCGGCGCGGAAATTTTCTGCCTGATAGGCCGAATAGGCAATGCCGAGACCGATGATACCAGCCTGAAGAGCGGAAAGCGCAATGCCGAATTCCGGTAGAACGAAGTAGATATAGAACAGCTGCACCAGAATGGGGATACCGCGGATCACATTAACGATAGCTGCGGCAATGGCCGACACCCAACGGATCCCCGATACCCGCATCAGCGCCCAAACGAGCCCCAGAAGCGTCGAAAGGACAAGGGAACCCAGGGTCACGAGAAGCGTGTATTTTACGCCTTCCAGCAAGATCGGGAAGAACTCGCGGATGTCCATGAGAAAATTTTGCATTGGCTTTAACTCTATTTATTTGGCGCGATCAAACGGGGATTAGGCCTTGCGGCCGGTAGGCCCCGTCTCGTGCGCAGACCGAAAAGCATGAAGAGCTTCAGCTTGGACGCGCGCGTGGAGCACACCTGAAATTTCGAGCATGGGGATTGATCCCCATGCTCGCACTGGAATTATTTCAGTCCGTATTTCGCAAGAATTTTCTGAAGCGTACCGTCCGACTTGATGCGGGCAATGGCCGCGTTGATCTTGGGCATACGTTCATCGCCTTTGCGCAGGGCCAGGCCAAACTCGCCGCCAGCCGAAGCTTCATAACTCTCTACCATCTTCACCTTGGGGAACCGGCCCTGCGAAAGATAATACGCAGCCATCGGACCATCCCCGAAACCGGCATCGATACGCCCGGCGTTCACGTCAGCAATGATATCGGGAATGCCCTTGTAGACCTTAACATCGCTGAACAGCCCGCTCTTCTTGAAGAGATCGACGAAAGTGGTCCCCACCTGCACGCCGATGGTCTTGCCCTTGAGATCCGCATAGGTCTTGTAGGCAGTATCATCCGAAACCGGTACGAAGACACCTTCGCCATAACCATAGACAGGATCAGAGAAGTCCACGACCTTTGCACGTTCTTCCGTGATGAACATTGCCGAAGCAATCATGTCGATCTTGTTCGAGGTTAGCGATGGCACGAGCGCCGAAAACTGCACGGCTTCGAATTCCGGCTTGATGCCGATATCCGATTCAATGGCCTTGACTACATCGACCAATACGCCATCCATCGCCTTGGTTTCCGTGTTCACAAAAGTAAACGGCAAACCGGTGGGCGAAGAGCCTACTTTGACGACCTCCTGGGCCAAGGCAGGCATCGCGCCCCCCATGATGACCGCCATAGCCGCCAGACCGAAAATTTTCTTGAGACGCATGACATTCTCCTTCCTAAATGCAGCGATAAGCCTGTTATTCGTAACGCCGGTTGTGAAACCGCGTTTGATAAAGTGAAATTCGTTGTGACCAGCGTCCGCGTTGCGGCTTCTCACTTGTGGCCACCCTGAGAACCCGTGCTGTTTCTCAATGCTCGTTCACTGGATGCGGTTGCCTCCAACTTGCGATCCTTCCGTTCAAGGTCGGCGAAAACCAGCGGCATGAACCAGGCTTTTCCGCGCCACGTAGGAACAAGACGTGGGGGACGAAAATCGAAACTGCTCTCGCTGTTCGGTACACCCAGTATTTTCTGCGCTGCTTTGAGGCCGAGCCAGGGAGCCCAGACAACACCCGAGCCACAGAAACCGGTTGCATAATGAACCGCTCCACGTTGAAAAATTCGAGGCACCATGTCCCGATTCATCGCCACATAGCCAAACCAGCTATGCGAGATACCAACGCCTTCAAGTTGAGGGAAAACCCTGCACATTTCTGCATAATTGCGCTGCGTGGCACTATCCGGGTCGCCTCGGCTTGTTACGTCACGCCCACCGAACAAAATGCGCCGTCCATCCGGCGATGGGCGGAAATAGTAAGTCATAGCACGGGTGTCGGTGAGCATTTTCAACCCCGGCACCAAGTCGCGCACACGTTCCTCACCCAGATCCTCGGTTGCGATGATTCGTGAACGCAAAGGCACCAGCCGCTGACGCAACCAACGGTCCGAATGGTCGGTATAACCGTTCGTGCAAACAAGGACTTCGCGTGCCTGAGCGCGGCCACGCGCGGTAATTACTGTCTTTTTATCAGCGCCTTGGTCGATACCTTCTACGCGGCATTCGGCGTGAATCAGCACCCCTTCAGCGAGTGCAAGCCGCACCAGTTCCGCATGAAATTTTGCCGGATGCAGACCGCCTATATCCATACGCACGCTGCCGCCAGCATAGAGGTCCGTGGCGATATGGCGGCGAACCTCGTTCAAGGGAACCGCATAGGATTCAATGCCGGTCGCGCGCTGGATACCTTCAGCACTTCGCGCCATATCGTCATATTCGGCGCGCGTCATCGCACCGCTGAACCGTCCCACAAGCTGGAAATCCGCGTCGATGCCTTCATTAGCCAGAAAATCGATCATGAAGCGACGCGCTTCATGGCCTTCAGCAGCAATCTTGACCGCACGCTCCAAGCCGAACTTGCGCACCAGTGTCTTGTCGTCGGGACGAATATTGCCACTGGTAAAGCCGCCGTTGCGGCTGGAAGCGCCAAACCCCAGTTGTTCCCGCTCGAAAACCTGAACTTTTCGCCCTGCGCGCGCCAGATGAAGAGCAGCGCAAAGCCCCGCATAACCCGCGCCAACAATGGCAACGTCGCAATCCCGCTCGATCTCGTGGTTCTCGATGCTACGCGGCGGAGCGGCTTCCCACCAATAAGGTGTATCCTTGTGAGCCATGTCCGATATGTCCCCCTCCATGTTTTGGATGGATTTTGTTTTTAGTTTATTGAACGTAGATCAAATATGAAGCAGAATAGTGAAAACTAATCAACCCCGATTCAATCCTGTTTGTAGCGAGAGCCATCAAAGGATGCCAAAAGTGAACAAGGCAGAAATATCCCCGACCGCCCCGACCAGCGAGCCTGCTCCCAACGACGCAGGGGATATCGGAGCGCGCATTCGCTTGCGACGGCAGACGCTGGGTCTCACTCTCGGTTATCTGTCGGAAGTCTCTGGTCTGTCGACGGGTGCCTTGTCACAGATCGAGCGGGGCCTCGTATCGCCGACTGTGCGCACCCTCTATACGATTGCCGAGGTGCTCTCCATGAGCCCGGCCCAGCTCATCGACCCGCAAGGCTTTGCCGCAGCTGCCCGAGCTAATCCCTATGTATTGCGTGCCGGAGAACAGCCAGAAGTGCTGAACGCTGGTGGTGTCATCAAGCACCGTGCTTCGCCTGAACTCATTGAGACCATGAAATCCTTCGCGGTGCGGATCATTCCGGGCGGGAGTTCCGGTGAGGAATGCTACACGCATTCCGGCGAGGAGCTGGGTTACGTCATTTCGGGCAGTTTCACGCTGCAGATTGAAGACGCACAGTACCTGCTTTCAGCAGGTGACGGATTTGCACTGCCTTCAACGACCCGCCACAGATTCTTCAATAATGGTGAAGCCGAAGCCTTCGTGCTCTGGGTGAACAAACCCGAGTGAAGTCGCTCGACAGGCCGAAAAAACGCTGGAGAAAGATGAAAATGGCAAGCAGCCCTGAGAGCTTCTCACGCTCATTATGGTGGAACGCAGCTGGCGAGGCAAAACCGAATCATCCCAAACTGAACGGTGTGCATGAGGCGGACGTCGTTATTGTTGGAGGTGGCTTTACAGGCCTTTCCAGCGCGTTGTTCCTTGCCGAACGCGGGAAAACGGTGGTGATCCTTGAGGCGCGCCATGTCGGCTTCGGCGCATCGGGACGCAACGGCGGACAGGTGATCCCCGGTTTGAAGCATGACCCAGAAGATCTTCTGGCTGCCTATGGTCCAGAACACGGCAAGCGCATGATCGACCTCGTGGGTGGTGTAGGCGATCTTGTTTTCGACCTTGTACGCGAACATGATATCCAATGCTCTCCTGTTCGAGCCGGGTGGATACAGGCCGCCCATTCCCAGCTTGCAACCGCTGCCGTCCATAAGCGTGCGCGGCAATGGCAGGCACAAGGCGTCGAAGTCGAGATTTTGGATCGCGCGCAGATTACTGAACTTTCCGGCACTGAGCGCTATTTCGGCGGATGGCGCGATCCTCGCGCAGGTGCTCTGCAGCCGCTGGATTATGCCCGTGGGCTTGCCCGCGCCGCCACGGCACGCGGCGTTCAGATTTTTGAAGATTCCTCCGTTACTTCTCTGATGCCGGAGAAAGGCGACTGGATTGCAAAGACCGCAAATGGGTCGGTTCGCGCGCGCGAAGCACTTGTCGCCACCAACGCTTACACTGACAACCTCGTACCGGGTCTTGCTCAAAGCATTCTTCCGGTGCAAAGCATGCTGATCGCGACAGAGCCGCTTTCAGAAAAGCAGCGGCGGGAGATCATACCAGGCGGAGTGGTTCTATCCGAAACACGCAAGATCGCTTTTTATATGCGCCAATCTGAAGACGGGCGTTTTCTTATTGGCGGACGCGGCGCCGTCGGAATGAACGAAAAGAACGCGCTGATGGAAGCGTTGAAAGCCGGAATGGTGCGGCTGTTTCCACAGCTCGAAGGTATCGGCATCGATTATCACTGGTCCGGGCACGTGGCGCTGACCATGGATGGCCTGCCACATCTTCACAATCCTACTGCGGGCTTGCATGCCATGCTTGGCTATAATGGCCGGGGCGTTGCCATGGCCACCGCTTTTGGCAAGATGTATGCCGAATATATCGCCGAAGGCCGCCCCATGGTTTATCCAACCACAAATATACCGCGCCTTGCCTGGCATGCGATCCGCAAGCCTGTCATGGACCTCGGCATCCGCTGGTACTGGATCAAGGACAGCCTTGGTTTCGCATCGAAATAAATCCCATGCAGAGAGAACCTAACGTGCTGAGAAACGTAATCAATCTGGGCGTTGCACCTTCTTGCGGCTCCGATCTGGAAACAGCTTTCCGAGCCGTCAGCCTGGACGGTCAGTCGACGGAACCTTTCGGCTTCGGACGCGCAATCCTTTCTGGCCAAGGAACAGGGGTGGAAAGCCTGTTTTCCTCCATCATAATGCTGCGTGATGGTGCTTTGAATATCCGGGACAATAATGGTCTCGAAATCACACTGACCCAAGGTGAGGTAGCAAGTCTGCCTGCAGGCATATTTTCATGGGAGGCGCGCGCGGCAGATTGTGTCATCCTCACGATACATCAAGAGAGCCTAAGCGTATCCTTCGGTAAACTTGATCTTGACCATCCCATGTCACCCGGCGGAGCGCCCAATCCGGCACTTCTGACCACCCCTGCACCAACAACTTCCCGTCACGAGTTCCAAAGTGACGATCCAATCGCCTGGGGCATCTGGGCCACGACGCCTTATGCTCGTCATCCGATCACCTATTCATTCTCGGAATTGATGATGCTGCGCAGGGGCGAGGTGACATTGTCAAACCCTGATGAGGGAAGCGTGACATTCGTGGCGGGCGATATCTTCCTCGTTCGTCCCGGCGCTGTAGCAGCATGGGACAATCCGAGTGATCTGGAGAAGTTTTGGATTATTCACAGTCCGAGTTAGGCCATTTCCAGTAAACACGCAAAGCACCTAACGAAGGAAATCAGTTCAATGGACTGATTTCCTATGCCTGCCAATTCCCACGTGGCAAGACCTGCCCTTCAACCGCCCTTGCATGCTGAAGGAACAGCGCGGCCCACGCCCCATGAGAGACGTCCCTGTATGATGGTCAGCGTTTGTCGGCCGTTCGAATAGGTCGTACCTTCTTTGCCGATAGAAGGTAAATCAATCGCCGCATTGCCGTTAACAGAGACGGAAGCACGGTCGCCGAAGAGGCGTACCGCCAACTGAGTGCCATCCTCGCACTTGTAGTGGCTAACAGGATAGGGATTGCCAGCACCGATTGACGCACCGGACGCGGACTGGCTGAAAGCCCCAAGTAGCAGGACACAAAATGCTGCGCTCAATAAATTTTTCAACGCGACAATCCTCCGGGTTAGGAGTTAGCCAGCGGAAAGTATACGAGATTTCATGGCTACGGAAGTACACTTAATCATCATAACGACACCGTTCACGGACAGAGGGATTGAACGGAGTAAGGCCAAAACGAATTGGATTTCGCTGTAAAATTACCCTGAAATAAAACCCGCATAGCCGTCGTCCAATGTCTTGTGCAGAATTGCCGAATAAGCTGCAAAGGATATGTCGCCAGGTCGCACCCGCCCAAATGACGGATCAGCGAACTGCTTCATGGGAACAAGTGCAAGTGGTGTCGAAACTGGTGTCAGATGTGCACCCTGCCCGGCGCGCAATGTCGTCAGGATGCCGAACATTTCGCCTGTGATGCTTGGGCGGGAGAGCACGGCCATACGGTACTGGCCGGATGTATTCGTGACGAGATAGATGTGTCCCGAAAGATGTGGAACGGAGACAGCCCCCTGTTGTGAGAACGAGACGTCAGAACGTTCACGCTCACGAAAATTGAGATGCCCGGCATCGAAATCCCAACCGATTTCCGTGATGTAAGCGAAGATGGCCTTGTCCTCCCCAAAGGACGGACGCAAGGTCAGGTAATCACCTTCGAGCCATGAAACCGAGGCGCGCGAATAGGCGCCCAGCTCTTCCGCTGCGTGACTGTTGCCATTTCTGGCCAGCTGGGCGGGCGCTTCACCTGCCTGTTCGCGCAGGGCGACACCCATTGCCTGTTCGAGCCGGATGATGGTTGCGAGCGTGAAGGGCCTGTGACCCGACAGCGCCTTTTCCAAAGTCGAGAGGCTGATCCGCGCTTCATCGGCCAGAAGCTGGCGCGAAATACGCCGTCGGGCGATTTCCTCACGAACCCGGACTGCAACACGGGCATTGATCTGGTCGGGTAGATGAGGGTCCTGATCGGACATGGCTTATCCTGAACTGCGTACTTTTCTGCACAATTCCACACATATGCGTAACCGGCAAGGCGGTTTGCGGAAAGTGACGGCTGAAACTTGGCAAAGCTTACGCTGGAGTGGAAACAGTGGCTCCAGCGACAATGGCTCCAGTTCTTCGAGGTGAACAAGGAGCACGTCATGTCACCCGCGATAAATCTTCCAAATCATAGCAATAGAGGTCGGGTACTCTCTTGCTTCTGCTCACTCGTCTGGTTCTGCAACATGGCGTTGTTGCCCGCATTGGCTGTCTTTTTCTGTCTGTTGCAGATCGTGCAGGCCCGCGCTGAAACGCCCGCTCTGGTCACGCCGAACGAGGTTCAATCCGGCAGCCTTCTGCTTGAGACAAACCAAGCCGGACGTTACGTCGAAGCGCCTCGGCTCGCAACGGACGTCAATCTCGATGTGAGTGGACCGACGGCCCGAGCCCGGCTGACGCAGGCATTCGAGAACCCGACCAATGGTTTCGTTGAAGCCTTGTATGTTTTCCCATTGCCAGAAGAAAGTGCGGTCTATTCGCTGAAGATGGTCATCGGTGATCGCGTGATTGTCGCTGACATCAAGGAGAAGCAGACAGCCCGCGAAATATATGAACAGGCGAAAAGCGAAGGCAAAAAAGCAACGCTGATCGAGCAGCAGCGACCCAACGTGTTTACCAATGCGGTCGCCAATATCGGTCCGCACGAGAAAGTCGTCATCCAGATCGAGTATCAGCAGGCGGTGCGACTTTCCGATGAGCGTTTCTCGCTGCGTGTGCCTTTGGTCGTCGCACCCCGTTACAATCCGGACAATGCCTCCCCGGTTGTCCAGGAAGTCGAAATGAAGAACGGCTGGGGCAAGTCGAGCGATACGGGCGAGCCTGATACTTACAATGCGCCACTCGTAACGCCTTTGGCCCCACCGGCTGCCCTGCGAACAAATCCTGTGAGCATCTCAGTCAAACTGAAGGCAGGCTTCCCGCTTGGAAAGGTTGAGAGCCTTTTCCACAAGGTCAAGATCGATACGACGAACGACGCGACACGGGAAATCACGCTGGACGGAATGGCGGCTGCAGATCGCGATTTCGTTCTGGAGTGGAGCGCCGTCGCAAGCGATGCACCGCAGGTCGGGCTGTTCCGCGAACATATCGGCAAGGACGATTATGTGCTTGCCTATGTTACGCCACCGGCGCTTGCCAGCCCAAAAAAGGTCCAGCGTGAGGTCATCTTCGTGATCGATAATTCCGGATCAATGGGTGGTACTTCCATTGAACAGGCGAAGGCCAGCCTGGATTATGCACTGTCGCAACTTCAGCCCGGAGATCGTTTCAACGTGATCCGCTTCGACGACACATTGACCAAATTCTTCGAAGATTCAGTCGATGCCAATCAGGAGAATATCGCGTCCGCCCGCCGTTTCGTGACGAGCCTTGAAGCGCAAGGCGGCACGGAAATGTTGCCTGCCCTTCATGCCGCGCTTGATGACAGTAATCAGGGTAATGGATTGCGCCAGATCGTGTTTCTGACCGACGGCGAGATCAGCAATGAGCAGCAATTGCTGGATGCCGTTGCAGCACGTCGGGGGCGCTCGCGTATTTTCATGGTCGGCATCGGCTCTGCCCCGAACTCCTATCTGATGAACCGTGCGGCAGAACTTGGACGTGGAACCTTCACCCATATCGGGTCGGCGGCTGAAGTGGACGAACGCATGCGGGCTCTGTTCGACAAGCTTGAAAACCCGGCTGTTACCGATCTGAAGGCCAATTTCTCGGAAAAGAATGTGAGCATGACACCTTCCCTTTTGCCCGATCTTTATCGTGGTGAACCACTTGTCATCGCAGCGCGAATGGGCAAGGCGATCAGAAACCTTGCTATTGAAGGCCAGATTGATGGCCGTCCGTGGACAGTCAATCTGCCACTCGATCAGGCAATGAATGCTGAAGGCATTTCAAAACTGTGGGCACGTCGCAAAATCGATGATGCGGAAGTGGAACTAACCCTTGGGAAAATTTCCCAGGACGCTGCTGATGCGCGCATTCTCCACCTTGCACTGGAGCATCATCTGGTCAGCCGGCTGACGAGCCTTGTGGCTGTCGACAAGACACCGTCGCGACCGGCAAATTCTCCGCTGACCCGTGCCGATATTCCTCTGCAACTGCCCGCGGGCTGGGATTATGACAAGCTGTTCGACATCCGTGCGGATCGCACCGTCGGGGATCACGCAAGCATGGACATGAATGGTGTAAATGACGCTGTCCGCAGCCACGAAAGCCCTGCATCACCATCATCGCCATCGCAGTCGATCCCGTTGCCGCAGACGGCAACGCTAGCGACACTGCTGCTCATGCAAGGCTTGGGTTTGATGCTGATTGGCCTGTTCGTCTTCTGGTTCTTCCGCCGCAAGGAGAACGTGTGATGTCTATCAATCCGATTATGACGGGGAGCGCACTGTGGCGCTCCCTACTTCCCACGGTGGGCATGGTGCTGATTGCGCTCGGGATGATAATTGCCAGTCAGGGAATCTGGATCCATGCGAAGGCATTTGTGGCACAGATCCTCCTCGAACGAGCTTTTGCGGAAAGCATTGAAACTGGCGCACCAGTCAAACCCTGGAGCTGGGTCGATACATGGCCGGTTGCCCGCATCGAAGCTCCACGACTTAATGAATCCGCCATCGCGCTGAAAGGCGCCAGCGGTCAGGCATTGGCTTTCGGCCCCGGTCATCTGGACAATACGCCGATGGCTGGGGAACGGGGAACAGCCGTCTATGCTGCGCATCGCGACACACATTTCGCTTTTCTGAAGAATATCGAGAAGAACGATCAGATACTCGTCACCCGCAGCGACGGTAAGACGATTTCCTATCGTGTCAGTCATATGGCCGTCGCGCGTTGGGATGAAGCGAAGATCGCCGTGAATAGCGAAGGCCGCCATGTTGTGCTGGCAACCTGTTATCCATTCGATGCTATCACGCCTGGACCGCTTCGCTATCTGGTTTATGCGGATATGGAAGAACCACAGTAACCCAGCACGAACTATCGGTTTTCACGAAAACAGATGACGTGATCGAAGCCCGGATAAGCTCTCTTCCTGAAACTGAATGTTGCAAGAAGGCCCAATCCCAGAATTGCGAAAACACCCCCAACGACCAACACGACAGATGTCGTCGCCGATATAAAACTGCCGAATATCAACACCGCTGCCATCGAAGCTATGGCTATCGCCCACTCAACCTTGCGGGGCTTTGGCATCAGATGCCACGTCTCCGGATCAATACCGGCTTCAACGAAAATATCCGGGTCGAAACGCAAATTCGAGCGAGCTGCCATGTTCTGTAGCAGAGCAATACGCAGGGCGTCAGCATTGACGAACCACAGACATTGCATGCCACGTTCCCGCAATGACATTGGAAGCGAATACTCGCTCTGCGTTCCGTCGGGCATTTTATAACCGAACGCTATCCGGGGCTCCCGCACGGGCCCTTTCAAAATGAGACGCACGTCATAACGTGCCATCTGATCGAACGCTATGCGCGCCCATTCGATCTTGGTGCCTTGCTGATCCGCAAGCCCATCACCTGATCCATATTGGACATTCTCCGGTGTAATGGTGATCCAGGCACCAGCCAAAAGACCAGCGCGTGCAAACATGAAGGCCGGAACAAGAAGCATTGCCGCCACGAGTGTCGATACAATGAGGGCTATCGGATCATGGTCAAGGCTGGGTCGGATGAGAAACGTGAGTGCAGGAAGCGCCAACGCAACACACGACAAGAGCATGGCAATGCCAAAACACATCCATCGCGTTGCCGTGATATCAGGGATGCCGGTAAGCGAGCGGTTCTGCCTGTCCGTTGAATTGAGCGCGATAATCCGCATAACCGAATCTTGATGCCGCGTTGCTGGATTGACATGAGATCGGGACACTGACGCCCGCTGCTTTGCCAGTTTCGGCTTCATCTTTCGCTTTGCAGTCTGTTTCACCCTTATCGCCGTACCTGTTGCTTCATCTCTCCTGGCATACCACCCAAGCGTTGCGCGCAACTTAATGTGGCGCCGCCTTCCAAATCGATCAACGGCAATCTTGCTTCGCCCAAAGATACCCCCGCAATGAAAGCTCTTGTCAAGCACTGCAATCTGTCTCTTATGAAATCAGCGAGCGACCAACATCGAGCCGAATTCAGCCGTTAGTAATTGCCGGGCAGCCACTTCCATTATTGGCATCGACAAGAACATAAATTTTGTGGTCATCCCGCCGCGCGAGCGACCCATGCAACTTGATCTTTCGCTTTTTCGGATCTTTGGTCCCATGTTGATGAACGCGGATCGATGAGGAGCTGATCATCAATACGCTCCTTATCGCGCACTTCGGTCGGAAGAAGCGGTTCAAGCATTGACCATTCGAGATCCGTCAAATCACATACTCTTTTGTGGGTATGTCACATAGCACGCCAAGCAGGATCCACCCCATCGTTCTAAAGAACTTCGCCTCCGTCGATGACCAGCGCGAGACCAGTCACGAAAGCCGACTGCGGCGAGGCGAGGTATACTATACCGGCTGCAATTTCCTCTGGCGATGCCCAGCGCCCCATCGGTATCGTTTCGGCGACGTAGTTTTCGAGGGCCTCTCGACCACCCATCTGCTGTTCAAAGCCAGCATTGAAAGGCGTATCGACAAATCCCGGACAAAGCGCATTGAACCGGATGTTCTCCCGCGCATAGTCAGCCGCCATCTGCCGTACCATCGCCACGGCTGCATGCTTGGTAGTGGCATATGAAATCATGCCGCGATCATACTGGCATCCGGAATTGGAGGCAGTAATAATCACCGATCCCCCGCCCTGCGCCCGCATTGGCGCAAGCGCGGCCTGCGCCACAACAAAATGCGACCGCACATTCAACGCCCATGCCAGATCCATCTGGGCAGGCGTCACATCCTCCAGTTTGCCTGCAATCTGGATGCCGACATGCGAATGCACAACATCAAGTCGTCCGTAACGAGCGGCAACGCCGGAAACTGTTTCTGTGATGGCGGCGTCATCACGGGCATCGAGCACTGCGCTCTCCGCCTGCCCTCCGGCATCTCTGATCGCCTGCGCAGTCGCTTCAGCAAGTTCCGCGCGAAGATCCGTAACTACAACGGTCGCGCCTTCTGCCGCCATGGCAATCGCGCCTGCGCGGCCGATACCTGATCCGGCGCCAGTGACAAGGGCAACCCGGCCCTCAAGACAAGATTTCATGATTTTTTCCCTAGAATGATCGCGGAGAACAGGAGGAAGGCAGGCGCTTGAAATGCTTTTGGCATCTAATGACCTGCCGGTTTCCCGCGCCGGAGAATGATTTGTGCGAAGACAAGCAGCAGCAGAGAGAACACCATTACCATCGTGCCGATGGCATTGATCTCCGGCGTCACTCCGCGACGGATTGACGAAAAGATGTAGATCGGAAGGGTCGTTTCTGGCCCGGCAACAAAGAAAGCGATGATGAAATCATCGAAACTGAAGGTGAAACTGAGCAGGAATCCGGCCATTATCGCAGGCATCAGCATTGGCAGTGTTACTTGCCGGAAGGTGCCGATTGGCCCTGCACCGAGATCGAAGGAAGCTTCCAGCAAAGAACGATCCATGCCGTCGATACGGGCACGCACCAGAATGATAACGAGAGACATGGTGAACAGCACATGCGCCGCTATGAGCGAGCCATACCCCAAAGAGAGCTTCAAACCCGTCACCGCCTGAAGCCAGGGATTAACGGTGTTGAATACGGTCACCAACGCGATCAGCGTTGCAATGCCGATGACAATGCCTGGGATCATCACTGCAATATAGATGAGGGCATCAAAGAGAACGCGCAATTTTCCTTTCAGGCCCGTCAATGCAATCGCAGCCATCGTGCCAAGCAGGCAAGACAGGAACGCCGATGTCAACGCGACTGATGCCGAAGTCTTGAGAGCATCGATAACGAATGGGTTGTCGAGTGCCTTGGAATACCATTGCGTCGAGAAACCCTGAAGCTGGCTCGCCGATCGGCCCGCAGAAAAGCTGAACAGCGCGATAATCCCGATAGGAAGATAGAGGAACAGATAAACTGCAAAAGCATAAATGCGCATGGTTTCCTCACATCAAACTGACATCGTCGCGCGCTGTCCCCATCAAGCGCAGGAAACGCATGTAAAGGGAGACGACAAGCAACATGATCGCCACCAGCGTTATCGACACGGCGGAGCCGAACGCCCAGTTACGCGATTGCAGGAAAAGGTCGACCAGCGCATTTCCGACGAAGAAAACGTTGCCTCCACCCAGCATCTGCGGGATGAGATATTCACCCATGAGCAGAATGAAGACGAGCATCGAGCCGGTTGCCACGCCGGGGAGCGACAGGGGCAGGGTAATCTGCAGGAAACGCCGCCAGGGTGGCGTCCCAAGATCGTCTGCCGCTTCCAACAGCCGTCGGTCGAGTTTTTCGAGACTCACATAGATCGGGAAGAACATCAGCGGCAGATAACCGTAGACGATGCCCACCAGAACGGCGAAAGGCGTATTGATCAGGCGGAACTCACCGAGCCCGAACGCCGACAGCAATTGGGGAATTCCCCGCCCGCCAAGAAGAAATATCCACGCATAGGAGCGGATCAGGATCGAAGTCCAGAATGGCACAATCACCAACACAAGCAGCAATGTTCGCCACTGCTTGCCGACCCGCAATGCAAGATAATAGGCCAGCGGATAAGCGATCAGCAGCGCCGCGATGGTGCCGATGGGCGCCAGCGTCAATGTGTTGCGGAATGCGGCCCAGCGACTTCCCAGATTGGCGTATTGCGCAAGGGTGAAAGCCGGCTCGTAACCACCAGCTGCCCCGCGCTCCCCGAAGGAATAGACGAGGACGACCGCCAGCGGCAGTACAAGGAGCGCAGCGTACCACAGGCCCGCCGGCCCCAGCAGGAGCCAGCGCATTTTTCGCTGAGACAGTGCCATTGTGTCCGTCCGTTATGCCGATTTGAAGCGGGCAATAAGTTCTGCCCGGTTTGGATCGGTCAACGTGACCGCCGCCCCGAACTCCAGTGTCGACAGAAGTTCCGCCGCCGGATGAAGGATAGGATCATTGCGCATTTCCTCCGGCACCAGAGCTTCGACGCGTGCGTCGGGCACCGGATAACCATGGAAGAGTTCCTCGCGCGCATTGACCGAAGGATCGAGCAGGAAGTTCAGCAATGCGTAAGCGCCTTCACGATTGGGCGCGCTTGTGGGAATGGTATAGAAATCGGACCAGATTTCGCCGCCTTCCTTTCCGAGCGTGTATTGGATTTCCGGCAGATCGCGATTCATCTGTTTCGCATCTCCGGTCCAGCACATCGTCAGCCAGGCATCGCCGTTACGCATGGAGGGCTGATAGTCGGAGGTGATGGCAAAGAGATGCGGCTTCACCTCGATCAGCAGTTTCTCTGCATCGGCCAATTCCTTCGGATCGACGGAATTGAACGAATAGCCGTAATATTTCAGGGCATTTCCGATAGCGGTCAGCTGATAGTCGTGGATAATTGTGCGACCTGAAAAGTCGGTTTTGGTCCGGTCGAAAAAATCCTTCCAGCTGGTGAAAGGTGTCTTCGCCTTGTTGCTGTCCCAGGCCATACCCGTTGTGCCCCATAGTTTTGGGATACCGTAGAGCTTGCCGTCGACAGTGCCGGGCGTTGCGAAACGCGCCTCGAAGGACTCGGCGTTGTAGTTGGGTATTTTTGTCAGATCGAGTGGCTCTATCATCTTGCTGTCGGCATAGGTGCTGATAGCGTAGTTCGTAGCGACCACAATATCCCAGCCTGCTCCACCGGCCTGCAGCTTGGCGAACATTTCCTCGTTTGAACCGAAAACATTCACTTGCACCGCTGCGCCAGTCGCTTTCTGGAAGGCCGCCAAATTGTCGGGGTCCTGATAATTTGGCCATGTTGCGATCGAAACCCGGTCACCAATGTCGCCTGCCCAGGAGCGTGTTGGCAAAAATCCCGGTATTGCGCCCGCCAGGACCGCCGTTGCGGCACCCAATCCGGTCACGCCCAAAAAATGGCGGCGTGTAACCGAACCTTTCTGGTAACGGCGCAGTTCTTCCATGAAAGTCTGCCGGGAAACCGGCTTGTCGTTCTTCGTCATTTCATCCCTCCCGTTTATTGTCAGCAGATCGAATTTGGCGCTTGAGGTTTGTCCTCACGGATGCCAGCCAGACGCCAAACTCGCAAAACTCATTCGCCACGCTCAAGGATCAGTCCTGCTCCACGATCCCAGACAAGATGCGCGCTCGAGCCCACTTCGACGCCCGGCAATGCTCTTTCCGCCTGCCTCGGAACCAGAACCTGCAACTGGCCCAGAACCGGGTGCGTCAGCAGGAATTCGATGTGCTCGCCGAGGAAAATCTTGTTGGCAACCTGTACTTCAATCGTCTGCTCCCCCTCCGTTGGGGAGATAGTCAGGCGCAGCGCTTCAGGTCGGATCATGACGTCGACAACATCGCCGGGCGCCACAGCAAAAGCTGTCTCAACTACCACCTTGTGGCCCGAAGCCAGGCTGACCGCCACATCGTCACCGTCGGTATGTTCGACCTTCCCGGCGAGAATGTTGGCGCGCCCAACAAAGTTGGCAACATAGCGATTGGCAGGACGGTCATAGAGTTCGCGCGGCGTCCCTATCTGAGCGATACGGCCATGCCCCATGATGCAGATGCGGTCGGACATCGACAATGCTTCCTGCTGATCATGAGTGACGAGAACGAAAGTGATGCCCAGCTCGCGTTGTAGCGACAAAAGTTCAAGCTGCATCTCGGTCCGAAGCTTGGCGTCGAGTGCGGCCATGGGTTCATCGAGCAGCAATATCTTTGGCTCGTTCACGATCGCACGGGCAAGTGCCACGCGCTGTTGCTGGCCACCCGAGATCTCCCAGATCCGCCGCCCGCCGAAATCGGCAAGGCGAACGGTTTCCAACGCTTTTGCGACCCGAAGCTCGATGTCGGACTTTGCCAATCGCGGTCGACGCTGCCTCAATCCATAAGCCACATTCTGGGCTACGGTCATGTGCGGGAAGAGAGCGTAGCTTTGAAATACCATATTGACGGGGCGCTTGTAGGCCGGTGTCGTCCCCACCTCTGACCCGTCGATCAATATTTCGCCTTCGCTTGGCTGCTCGAATCCGGCTAACATCCTCAGTGCCGTTGTCTTGCCGCAGCCCGATGGTCCGAGAAAGGAAAGAAACTCCCCTCGCCGGATTCGCAGGTTCAGCTGACTGGCTGCAAGTACGGCACCATAGCGTTTCGTGGTGCCGACAAATTCCGCAACAGTGTCGCTGCTTCGACCAACAGAAGCCTCGGTAGCGTATACCATCAAAATATATTCCCCTAGAGAGCTTTGCCTAAAGCGGCATATCCCTTATTTTGAGAAAAACATATAAAACTAGTCGATATGTGTATATATCACAAAAGGCATAGAGACGGAGATTCCGAATGAACTGGGCGCAGACGTCTGCACGGGTCATTGATGCGTTACACCAGCCACATTTTCCAGCAACGCTGATCGAAGCGATCCGCAGCGTGGTGCCTTTCGAGCATACGGTGACCTTCGCCTATTGTGGCAACCGGCGCCCCATCGCTCTGCATTCAGAATTCCCCGTATGGAAACACAAGGTTATGGTCGAGGACTATCAGGAAGGACCTTATCTCCTCGATCCATTTTACCTGCAATCATCCCGGCCCGGTGATCCCCGCCTCGTACGATTGCGGGATATGGCACCCGACCGTTTTTATCAGGGAGAGTATTTCCGTAACTACTATGTCCAAACGGAACTGGCCGAAGAAATCGGGTTCATGTTCAATGTTGAACCAAATATCTGCATTGTAATTTCTGCCATGCGAACTTCAAAGCCGTTTTCTGCGCATGAATTTCGCAAGCTGGGGGAACTGGTGCCATTCATTGGTGCAGTAGGACGGCACAATTGGGCGGACTTGTCGAAGCAATTCACCCAAACCTCTCAGCAACCGGAAACAGACAATCTTTCAAAAATTATCCAGCATGCTTTTCGCAATCTGGAACGTCAGATTTTAACCACCCGTGAGGTGGAGGTAACAGAGTATATTCTGAAAGGCTATTCAGCCGAAGCGACCGCACATGCTTTAGGAATATCATGTGGAACCGTGCGCATCCATCGACGCAATATATACGGTAAACTTCACATCAATTCGCAGGGAGAGCTGTTCTCACGATTTATCAGCGCGATGACGGGACAGGATAACTAGACTTAGTACTGGTTAAATCAAAGCTAGCGGACGGCGGTCGCTGTAATACATGGCTGACAAGAATGTATGCGCACATCCGCCCTTCTTTTAGCGTTAGGAAAGCAGGCTCGCGCAGGTCCTTTGGAGGCGCGAGCCTTGTATTGCGGCGATTTTTGGTTGTGGCTTGCTGGTTACCACCTGACGATGAACCCTATATTCCCCTTGACGGCATAGCTGTCGGTTGAGTGGTTGAGGGAGGTGTTGATGGAGCCCTGGCCGTAGATTGCATATTTGCTGTCGGCCCATGCATAGGTGCCGCCGGCGCCGATGCCGGCCCAGGTTTTGTCATTGTCGGTATCAACGTTGACACCAGCCACATTGATGCGGGTGCCGCCGAGGAACTCCTGATAGACATTGGCGATGCCATAGACCGATGTGTTGACCATGCGGCCGTCATCCCCCTGCCAGCTGTCCTGATAGTTGGCGGCAAGGCCGAAACGCGCCGTCAGGCTGTCGCCATCCTGCATGTGCACACGATTGCCCCAGATGTCGTGGAACGCATCCGCATCGAGTGATGACCACATCAGCTGCGCCTGTGGCGTCAGCGACCAATGTTCGTCGAGCGCAATCCGCTGCCCCACCTCGGCACTCAGCGCATAGCCGAATGCCTTTGCGCCATCGGCCAGCCCGCTATTGGCCGTATCGGAGTTGAGATCATTGTCGAACCATGTCAGCTGGCCCTGCGTATCGACATAGAAGCCGTCATTGCCATACCAGGTTGCGGTCGCGCCAAGGCTCCAGGCGCTGGTGTCGGTATAACCGTCACCGAAGAACGAGCTGGAATTGCCATGTGCCGTACCATATTGCCCGGTGATCCCGGCAATCAGCTTCCCGTTGGCATCCTCATAGAACTGCCCGTCGACACCGGTCTGCATGATGAAGCTGTTGATATCCTGCTTCATGCCGGTCGCGCTGTGCGGCTCAAGCCGGTTATGCGCGCCCTCGATGCGCGCCCAGATCCCGCGGCTGTCGACAGTGCTGCTGCCTGTATTGCTCGCGTCGTTGTCGTTCCCGCTCGTCAGATAGCGATTGCCGACACGTTCCTGCAGCGTGGGCAGTTTGTTGAGCACCTGCATGTTCTGCGCATAGCCCTGATAGACCGGAACACCGGCACTATAGCGCGGGTTGTCCGGATCGACCGGGCAGGTATTGGTCTGCTGGCAATCGGGGGCCGGCGGTTCCTGTGTCGTCTGGCTGGTCAGATACCAGTTGCCGTCCTTGTTGCCGCTGCCCGCCCCCTGTTGCAGCGTATAGGCATAGGCCCCACCGACAACCGCCTTCTGACCGTCCTTGGTGGTGTAGTCGCTGACAAGCGAGAAGGTTCCGTTCGACTGACCGGCAACCTCGACCACTTCGATGCCGTTGACAGTCTGTGCCCCCAGTCCGCCGCGATTGTTGACCTTCAGATTAGTCGTGCCGGATGTGTCACCACCCACCTTCAGGCGATCGGTTTTGGAACTGTCGTCGCCGAGCACCGTATTGATGACGACCGTGCCACCGGTGCCGGTATAGTTGCCGGTCACGCTCAGTGTCGTACCTGCCGTCTGCTGTGTTCCCATCGTGATGAGACCGCCATTCGACAGCGCGGCCAGCGTGGTATCGAAACCGCCAAGATCGAGCGTCCCGTCTGTACCGACAGTGTAGCCCGACGATGCATTGTTGAAGACACCGGCTGCGCCCTGCTTCAGCGTGCCGCCATCGACATTGGTCGCACCGGTATAGGTGCCGGCCGTATTGAGGGTCAGGGTACCAGTGCCACTTTTGGTCAAATCGCCAGCACCAGAGATTACACCGGAGAACTTGCTGTCGAAGCTTTGTTCGACCGTCAGCTTGCCCGATCCAAGTGCAATATCGCCATCGCCCGTCGTGCCGCTCGCGTCGAAGGCCGCAAGACCGCCAACCGTCGTGTCGAAGCCGTCGAGATCGGCCGTTGCACCCGCCTTGACCTTCAAGGTGCCCGTGCCGAAGGCATGGCCAGCGACACCTGCCTTGACCCCGCCATTCTCAACCGTCAGACCGCCCGAGAAGGTGTTGTCGCCGGTAAACGTCGTTGTGCCTGCGCCTTTCTGGACCACACCACCCTTGCCATCACCGGTGATGTTGCCGTCAAACTCCGTATCATCGCTCCGGTTGAAGGCCAGCGTGCCGTCACCATAGGCGCTGCTCGAAACCGCAACGTCACCCTTGATGCTGCCCGTATTGCCACCGTCACCGATCTGCAGGACACCGCCTGTCACCGTCGTCCCGCCGCTATAACTGTTCGCACCCGTCAGAACCAAGGTGCCGTAGTTGGTCTTGCTGATGCCCTTGTTGCCCGTCAGCGTCGCTGCGATAGTTGCCGTCATCGACTTGCTTGCATCGGTGGCGTCACCGACGTTGATAATCGGCTGGTCGGTATTGTCGAGATCGAGCGCATCGCCCGCCAAAACATAGCCATCGGTTGCAAAATTAAGACCGGATGCCGTCACATTGCCTGCGGCATTGCTGATCGTCACCGTACCCGGCGTACCCCGAAACACGGCGAACGACCCCTGATCATAAGGACCCTTGATATTGTCTGCATTATCCGTCCAGACATCATTGGAATGATCGGACACAAGGTTCCAGGCACCATTGCCGCCATCCCAGACGTTCAGCCTGACCCCGTAGCTGCTCATCAGATTGACCTGCTTGTTCGCCTCATCCGTATCGATCCACATCCGTGTGGGATCACCTCCCGGAGCCGTGCCAATGGTCATCCCATTGTCCGTCAGGTTGCCCTGATAGTCGATGAGACGATAAAGGCCCGGACCGAAGCCGCCGCCGTCCGTGATGTTCAGCGACCCGGCCAGAGTGACATTGCCCTGCACATCGTAAAGGGCGGTCTGGCTCGGCATGCCGAGTGTGACATTGACCTGGCTGTTGGCATCAAGAGCAAGATTGCCGCCAATCTGAAGCGTCTGGCCATATTTGCCTTGCAAATTGCCATTGTCCGCGACCACGACATTCTGGCCGACCTGACCGGACCCCATCAATGTGCCACCGGCGTTCACATTGACATCGCCCCCTTGCGTGCCACTGATCTCAAGCGTCGCACCGCTGTTTACAGCGAAGCTTCCATCGAGGCTGCCCTCAACAACGATCTTGCCAGCGTCGACATTGGCTCCAGCGCCAACGTCACCGGTCGCACTGCTGTCAAACACCAGAAGGCCGGTACCGGTCTTGTGCCAGTCTGAAGCCGGCGAACCATCAAAGGCTCCGGTCAGGGTCAAAGTGGCATCCGTGCGGATCGACCCGCCATTTGCAGTGACATTGACAGCGCGTGCACTGGTCAAAGCAGACGTGTTGGCAAAAGTACCGCCGTCAATGGTCAGATTGCCTGAGCTTGCACCAAGATTTTTGTCACTGGACACTTGAAGGACGCCCGCAGACACAACCGTGCCGCCCGCATAGGTGTTCTGGCCTGTCAGCGTCGTAGTACCGGTCCCCGCCTGCACAACAGAGCCCGTACCGGAAATCAAACCGTTATAAGCGTAAGCATTGTTGCGGTTGAAGGCCAGACGCGCATTGTTGGTGTTGTCGCCGACAACACTGCCCGTGCCGCCGCCATCTCCAATCTGCAAAGTGCCATCCGAAATCGTCGTGACACCAACATAATCATTATCACCCGAAAAAACCAACGTGCCGGTGCCGGTCTTGGTCAGAGAGCCTACGCCCGTAACGGCAGTCAGGATCTTGTTGATGTTGGTGCCCGTTGTTTCAATCGAACCGCCACCTGTTCCCAACACATAGTTATGGCTGCTGCTGAAAGCAGACTTGAAACGCAGTGTCGATCCGCCTTCAATCTGCACATCACTGTTGGTGTCCCCGAGATTGTCGTCACTGGAGACAATCAAAACGCCATTCTTGATGAAAGTACCAGCCAGATAAGAATTCGTCTGATTGAACTCGATCTCGCCAGGACTGTCGATGACAACATGACCAGAGCCGGTAATGGTATTGTCAATTGTAACAGAGCCAGCACGGTTGATTGCAAGCGTACCTGCGGAAGCAGCTGTAGAGCCAAGATTGATCTCACCTTCAACCCCGCCCTTACCGCCAGATGTTCCGTCGCCAAGCTGCAAGATGCCACCCGTGACAAATGTACCGCCCGTATAGTTATTGTCTGCGGTGAGCACCAACGTACCCAAGCCCGTTTTATCAATACCTTCTGTACTAAGAATTCGCGTCGAAATCGTCACCACTTCGGTGTCGTCATTAATGGAGCCATCGCCAACATGGATTATCGGCGTATCGCCGGCATTGGCCGCAGTCGATGCCAATGTGAGGTCGTCGCCTGTGATTTCATAGCCACCGGTTGTAAACTGCATACCCGCTGCTGAAATGGTTCCGGCGCTGTTGTCGATTGTAACGATGCCGCTCGCGCCCTGGAAGATGGCGAACTCGCCTGTCGACCATGGACCATTCAACTGGAAATCCGGCAGGCCCGTCCAGTTGTTGTTCTGTTTGTTCCAGGTGCCGCTACCGCCGTTGGCTTGACCATTCAAAGAATGGCCTGCAGCCTGTCCATCCCAGAAATTGAGAACCAGACCAACGGTGTTGATCAGATTGACTGCATCATCCGTGGTCTGGAGAGTAACAGTAGACGGATCGGTTATACTGGTTGGCAGGCTGCCTAATCCAATCGTGCCAGTCAGATTATTCGCATAGCTGAACACGCGATAGATGCCGGGGCCATTGTGACCGAAGTCAGTGACATTGATCACGCCTCCAAGGGCGAGATCGCCTTTCACAAGGAAAGGCGATGAACCGGCGCTAGTGCCATAGCTGACAGAAACCACTGAAGCAGCACCAAGGCTGAGGTTCTTATCAAATGTCAGCGTCTGCGCCCCACTGCCCGCCAATGTTGCGCCGTCAGCAACCGTCGTATTGCCGCCGATGGTTCCGCCGCCGCCGAGGCTGGCACCGCTGGCAACACTCACAGTTCCGCCAAGCGAACCGTCAACAAGAAGCGTGCCCGCTGCAACGGAGGTGCTACCGCCGAAAGCGCTGCTGTCGCCACTCAGTGTCAGGCTGCCCGCACCATTCTGCTGAACAAGTCCCGTGCCGCTGATGGCGCCGGAGAAGTCGAGCGGGTTGCTGCGATTGAAGGCTAACGTGCCGTTATTGGCCACATCGCCTGCAATACTGCCGGTTGTACCGCCATTGCCGATTTCCAGCACGCCTGTCGAAATCGTGGTCCCGCCAGTAAAGCTGTTTTCGCCGGTAAGCGTCAGTTTTCCTGAGCCATCATGACGGAGGGCGCCCTCCCCACTGATAACGTCGGCAAATATAATATCATCGGATCGATCGAAAGCGAGAGCAGCGTCCGCATCAACCTGGGCATTGCCGCCGATCTGTCCAACCGTACTGCCTGCCCCTATCTGAAGAACACCTTTCGAGACGTGGGTTCCACCGGCATAGACATTGTTGCCTGTAAGGATCAGGGTGCCGTCACCATCCTTGTTCAGTTTGCCTGTGCCGGTAATGCCTTGCGTGAAAGAGGTGCTTGTACCTGCAGTGGTTTCGATCGTACCGCCATTTGCGTTGAGAACAACATTGCGGTCAGTCGTGATAGAATCTGCAACTCGAAGCGTACCGCCATTGAAGGTCAAGTTACTTGCTGCATCGCCGAGATTGTCATTCGAACTGATTGACAGTGTGCCGGCTTCAACAACGGTCCCGCCCAGATAATCATTACTCCCAGACAGTACCAGTATGCCTGCGCCAGTCTTGGTCAATGAGCCAAGTCCATCAATCAGCCCGGAGAATGTGCTGTTGGTACCAGCCGCCGCATCAATAGTTCCACCCGCCGCATCAAACGCAACCACCCGATCGCTCGTAACATCGCCCGTCAGCCGCAGCGTGCCGCTATTGAGCTGCACTCCGCCCGACAAATCACCAAGGTTTTTATCGGCGCTGACCGACAAAACACCGGCATTGACAACCGTGCCGCCCGTATAGCTGTTGTCGCCTGCAAGCGTCAGCGTACCCGCGCCGTTCTTCGTCAGCTTGCCTGTACCGCCGATCGTCCCCGAAAACTCATTGCTGTGAAGCAGGCTTGTCTGGATCGTACCGCCTCCGGCGCCAAGCGTCACCGCACGGCTGTTGTTGAAACTGCCCGTCAGGTGCAGCGTGCCGCCGTCAAACGAAAGCGCACCGGTCGCAGCCCCAAGATTGCTATCCGCGCCCACCGAGACAACACCATCATTGATGACCGTCCCGCCGCTATAAGTATTGGCGCCCGAAAGCGTCAGCGTGCCATCGCCCGATTTTGTCAGCGGACCTGAGCCGTCGATTGCGCCAGCAAAAGCGTTGCTTTTGCCCATGACGGTCTGAATCGTGCCTCCACCGCTGCCCAGCGTAACCGCCCGGCTATTGTCGAAACTATCAACCAGCAGAAGCGTGGCGTTATTATTCATGGCCAACGTGCCGGTGGCATCGCCTAGGTTTTTATCGGCACTGATCGATACAGTGCCGCCATTGATCACGGTGCCGCCGCTATAGGTATTGGAACCCGACAAAACCAGCGTACCGGCACCCGTCTTTATGAGCTTGCCTGATCCGACAATACCGCCCGAGAGCTCGTTAATCTCGTTTGCCGCCGTTTGAACCGTACCTCCCTGAGCACCCAGTGTGACAGAACGCGCCGATACGAAACTGTCGGTCAGTTGAAGCGTACCGCCATTGAAGTTGAGCCCTCCAGTTGATGCGCCGAGGCTGGCATCCTTGCTGACCGCAATGGCTCCGGAGTTGAAAAAAGTTCCGCCGGAATATGTGTTGGTGCCGGAAAGTGTAAGAGTGCCGCTTCCACCGCGCACCAGGCGCCCGGTGCCATCGATGGTACCGGAGAAAGTGGTTGACGTACTTCCGTCAACCACAAATGTGTTGCTGCCTATCAGAATGCGTGCGCCAGTAGCCCCGTCAATGCTGGCAACATTAAAATCCGACGTCCCCGTATAACTCCGCAGATCCAGAATAGAGCTCGAACCGTTCAACGTGAACTGGCTGCCTTGTGCAGTGGAATTCCCAGCGAAACCTAGTGTTCCCGTGCCGACAAGGAACCTTGAATTGGAGGCGCTGCTATTACCTTGAAACTGCATGAACCCGTTTGATGCGACAATTCCTGTCCATGACGAGTTGCCAAGCGTGATTTTCGTGTCGTTGGCGAAATCAATATCTTTAAAAATAAGCCTTGAGCCGGTCCCAGTTACCTGAAATGCCGCGCCGTCGGTCCCGGTTGCGCTGATCTCTCCTGCCAGAGCATTGGCAGGTAATGTCTTATCGTATTGTTTCACTGCACCGGAATAGACCTGAATCGCGTAGGCGCTGGCACCGGAAGCTGAAATTTTCGTATTCTTGTCGGTCGTAACATTACTTCCAGCACTACCGATCTTCAGTGCATGGCTTCCCGTCCCCGAGGTCGAAATTCGCGCGCCATAAAGATTGATGACCCCACCACTGACGGCACCAACGCCGAATGAATTGCTGGAACCAGTGGTGATTACAACAACCCCCGTAGCATTGATTACCGAACCGCTTCCGGTGGCATAAAGCCCGGCGGCTGCGGGGCCAGTTGCAGTTATGGTGTTATTTCCCGGCAGCGTCAGCGTTGTTCCATTTGCACTCGACAGCGCCCTCACCTCATTGCCATTACCGACAATCGTGACAGTATCACCGTTTTGAAGGCTGGTGGTTACAGGTGCTGTATAGTCCGTGGCGTTAACATGGGTAGAAAACAAAACACCAAAAAGCAATGGAATACTTATTGCGCTGATTCCAGAAGTTAATCTCAATACATCCCGACTTATAATATTACTCGCAATGGATGAATTCAGACGGGAATGCATATTAATTTCTCCGAAAATAATTATATTAATAATTTCTGTATTAATATAATTCTTGACGATTAATAATTTTGTTTATAATTTCCAAACATTTGACGCCTGCTTGGAAATTCATTGAATAATTCTCATCCATGAGAATCTCATAATGGCTTATTTGAAACGTATAACCTGATTTATGTTAAAATCAATTCCTGTAATTTACTTTAAGTATCAGTAATTTATAATATATAAATTACGCCTCATGAGAAATATGGTGTTATTTCCTTAGGATTCGGAGCAAAGAATATTCTGAGAAACTCACAACTTTGCCGTCTCTTGCCACTACAGCGAAATCTCCCTCCGATCCTGCCGAACATCTATAAATAAAATGGAGGCTCCGACCGGAGATCGCGGCAACATCAATATCTAACTGCAGTTGAACTCCAGCATAAGATGGCTTCGTCCCGATTACGTGATGCGTTAGCGGGACAAGAAGCCTTCTTTTGAGTTCGGTCGTGGCTGCATCTCGAGTATCGGTGTCAGCGAATACGCCGTAACAGCCTCTCACGATAGGTATCGACAATCACGGCGAGGATGATCACGGTGCCAATTATGATCGGCTTGTAATTATCGCCGATACCAAGCAATTGCAGCCCGGTCGCGAGCACCTGCAAAATACAGGCCCCGGCCAATGTGCCGACGATTGAGCCCTTACCACCGAAAAGGCTCGTCCCGCCGATGATGACGGCTGCAATCGCGTTCAGTTCATAGCCAACCCCTGCAATCGGGCTGCCGATGTTCAGGCGCAGGAGATAGACAATCGCGGCAATACCAGCGGTGACGCCGGAAATGACAAACGCAGCGATTTTGTATGTGTCGGGATTGTGTCCCGACAGGCGCACAGCCTCATCATTGGCGCCAACCGCATAGATCATGCGACCGAAGACGGTAAAGCGCAAAACGAACCAGCCGACAGCGATCACGGCCACTGCGATCAGGAAAATTGACGGCAGAAAGCCGCCGACAATCAGATTACCGAAATCGACAAAACCCTGCGGAAGACCGGTAATGGTGGAGTTGTTGGAAACCACCCGTGCCGCACCGGCGGCGATGTTCAGCATGCCCAGCGTGACGATAAACGACGGGATTTTCCAGTAGGTTGACACCTTGCCGTTGATGAAGCCGCAAAGCCCGCCAACGGCGATACATGCCAGAACAGCCAGCGGAATTGACAAGGCAGGCTCCAGACCGGACGTCATGATAAGCGCACCGACGACCGTGCATAAGGCGAGAACCGAGCCGACTGAGAGGTCAATGCCACCAGTCAGAATGACAAAAGTCATACCTGCCGCAAGGACTGTGTTGATCGCAATCTGAACGAAGATCTTCAGCGCGTTGCCCGATGTTGCGAAATAGGGCGCAGTGACGGAAAATACCAGCGTTATCAGGATCAACGCCAAGAATACGCCGGCATCACGCAACAGGAAGCGCTTCAGCTTCTGACGGTCGGCAGCACCGGGGTGTTGGGCAGATGGAGAAATGGGTTCCGTCATGCGTGAACATGCTCCTGATAGGCGAGCGAAAGAATACGCTCCTGATCAAATTGCGACCGGTCCAGTTCCCCAACCAGTTTGCCGTTCGAGAAAACAATGATGCGGTGACACATGCCGATCAGCTCGGGCAGATCCGACGAAATCATGATAATGGCCTTCTGGTTCGCAGCCAGCATCCACAGAAGTTGATAAATCTCGCGTCTGGCGCCGACATCGACCCCACGCGTCGGTTCATCCAGTATCAATGTGGATGACCCGCGAAACAGCCATTTTGCCAGAACCACCTTTTGCTGATTGCCTCCGGAGAGGTTACGCACCGGCGTATCGATAGACGCAGTCTTGACGCGCAGCCGCTCGACCAGCTCCGTTACCGCACCTTTCTCCACCCGGCTATCCAGCAGGCCACCGTGCGAGATTTTCTTCAGGTCGGTGATCGTGGTGTTGACGGACACGGGCATATCAAGCAGCAGCCCCTGGCTCTTGCGGTCTTCTGTCAGAAAACCCAGACCATTACGCACGGCATCGCGCGGGTCACGGATAGTCACCGGCCTTCCATCTATATCGATTTCCCCTGCCGATCTTGGATCGGCGCCGAAGATTGCACGCATCACCTCGGTGCGGCCCGACCCGACCAGACCGGCGACACCCAGAATTTCTCCATGACGCACCGAAAACGAAACCGGCGGAGCGCCGCTGTTGCGCTTCACGTTCCTCACTTCCAGAGCGACGGAACCAAGCTTGATATCGGCATTAAAGCCATACTCATCCGCAATGTCGCGACCGATCATCATGCGTACCAGATCCGGCACGCTCAGCCCCTGCAGGTCGCGCGTCTCGACCAGACGGCCATTGCGCAGCACCGTCACGCGGTCGCCAATCTCGAAGACCTCGTGCAGACGGTGGGAGATGTAGATGATCGTGACACCCTTTGCCTTCAGCCGCTTGATGATCGCAAACAACCGTTCGATTTCCGGCGGTGTCAATGTCGCCGTCGGCTCATCCAGAACAAGTAGTTTGCTGTCATAACCGAGCGCCTTGGCAATCTCGACCAACTGCATTTGCGCAACGCCCAGCTCCGAAACCGGCATACGCGGATCGACCGCCAGACCGACCTCGGCCAAAAGCTCTTCGGCGCGCCGGTTCAATGTCGCTCGGTACATGATGCCGAAACGTCTCGGCAGGCTTTCCAGCATCAGGTTTTCGGCAATGGAAAGATGCGACAGCAGGTTGAGTTCCTGATGAACGATGCGGATTCCCTGAACCTGCGCGTCATGCGGGGTCTTTGGCTTGTAGGGCCGGCCGTTCAGAAAAATCTCGCCTGTGTCGGGCTGATATATGCCAGCAAGAAGCTTGATGAGAGTCGATTTACCCGCACCGTTTTCACCCAGAATGATATGCGTCTCGCCACGCTGCAGCTCCAGCGTGATACCGTTTAGCGCAACCACCCCCGGAAAGGTCTTGCCGACATTTTCCAATCTCAAAATGGCGTCGGCTGACTGCATATCTGTTCCTGCCTGCCGGGTGAAGAGGAGCGGCACTTGGAGCGCCGCCCACAATTGGCAATGTTTGGAAGATCCCGGTTTTCAGAGATCCTGGGCCGTGATGAGCTTGATGTCCGTCTTGACCCAACCGGAGAACTTTTCGCCTGCCAGTTCCTTGAGGCCGTAATCAATGCCCACGGCCGCCATCTGTGCGCCGAACTGATCGACGGTTGCGAGCATCTTGCCGTCCTTGATCAAAGGCTGGACAGCAGGAATGTTGTCGAAGCCCACGACCTTGATCTGGCCCGATTTTCCGGCGGCATCCAGCGCCTTCACGACGCCGAGCGCCATAGAATCGTTGGCCGCCATAACACCTTGAATGTCCTGATACTGGGTCAGGAAATTGGTCATCAGCGTGTTGGCTTCTTCCGTTTCCCAATGGGCAGTCTTGGAATCGAGCAGTGTCAAACCGCCTTCGGCCACGGCATCGTCAAAGCCCTTCTTGCGTTCCTTGGCATTGTCTGCCTCAGGATTGCCTTCAAGGATAACCACCTTGCCGCCCTTGCCGAGCTCCTTGGCAAGCGCCATGCCGGCAAGCTTTGCGCCCTCGCGATTGTCCGGACCGAAAAAGGCAAGGTCAACACCCGCCTGCTTTTTCGCCTCTTCATCGAGCGCCACGTCAATATTGATGACTTTGATGCCGGCCTCCAGAGCCTTTTTAACCGGCGTCACCATGGCCTTGGAATCCGCCGGAGCCAGCACGATCACATTGAACTGCTGCGTGATGAAATTTTCCACAGCATCGACCTGTGCGGCAAAATCACGTTCGTCCTTCATGCCAACAGCGGCAAAGGAGAACTTGTCGGTTTTCTTGGCGGCGTAGTCCTCCGCACCTGCCTGCATCTGCTTGAAGAACTCGTTGGCGAGCGACTTCATGACCAGACCGACTTTGGGCTTGTCAGCTGCAAAAGATGGCAGGGACGGTAGAAGCAGAGCACCGGCGCTCAGTGCGCTCGATGTTATAAACTGGCGTCGTGAAATTGAAACCCGACCCAGCCCTGTAATAATTGAACTTTTAGTCATGAATTCCTCCCCTCACTTCAGTAAAATCTGCCGTGTTACTGTAGCGTAGTGCCGTCGATAGAATACTGTCAAGACGGCAAGATAAAGGGAGACATTCGCGATTTCCGTCCTGCATGACGGAAACCGCGTGACACGAACCAGATCGCTATCAGATGGAACTGGAGTTCCAATCCTTATCCTACGAAGAGTCAGGCAAGACGCCCATACTGGCGCAGCACAGCACGAAGACGTTCGTGATCTATGGCCTGAACAAGCAGCCGATCATAGGGTGTTCCACCCATATCCTCAGCCGCAATCATCGCATTGACCACTGCCTCTTCCACACTATCGACCGCCGCCAGATAGACGGGATCAAGCGGCTCGTCATTCACCATCTCGACGTCCAGAAAGGGCGTGGAACGATGCTGCATAGGTCGCTGGTTGGCGGTGGAAAAAGCGATAAAAATATCGCCGGAATTATTGCCGCCCGGCGTTCCGTTACGGCCGATGCCGATGCTTGCACGACGCGCAAGGCGCTTCAGCTGGTGCGGCATCAGCGGCAGATCGGTCGCCAGCACGACGATGATCGAGCCGCGCTCCTGCAACTGGCTCTGCGGCGTGCCATCCCGCATATGCTGCCCCACCGGCACACCGGCAATGGTCAGCCAATCGCGCTGCCCGTGATTGGCCTGCACCAGCGCACCGATGGTGAAACTGCGACCGCCGAACTCCACGACGCGCGATGCCGTGCCTGTACCGCCCTTGAAGCCATAGGTGATCATACCGGTGCCGCCGCCGCAATTGCCTTCCTGCACCGGGCCGGATGCAACATTGTCGAGCGCCTTGCGCACATCCGCTTCCGTCACAGGAAAGCCGTTGATGTCGTTGAGTGCACCGTCATAAGTTTCTGCGATAACCGGCATGATCCAGAGGAAATCGTCGGTCTGGTAGGTCGAGGCATAGCGGTCGACCATCCAGCGCACTGTCGCATGATGTGCCATGCCGATACCGTGCGTGTTGGTGATAACGACAGGGCCGAGGAAGTAGCCGCCATCTTCGATCCAGTGCGTTCCGGTCATCTCACCATTGCCGTTGAAGCGATGGACGCCTGCATAAACCGGAACCGGGGTTTCAGACTGCATATGCGGCAGAATGGCGGTCACGCCGCTACGCGCCGGACGCTTGCGGCCGGGGCGCGGCTCGTTCTCGATAATGGTCTGAAAGCCGACGCCAACGCCATCGACATCGGTGATCGCGTTGTACGGACCGGTCACACCAGTGAAAGGAAGCCCCAGATCGCGAGCGCGCAGTTTACGTGTAGGTGTTTGTGAAGTCATATTATTTCTGCCGAGAACGAAGATAGAGACCGAGCGAAGCCACAACGAATGAGAAGGTCAGCATCATCACGGCAATCGCATTGATTTCCGGTTTGATGCCGCGACGCAGCATGGCGAAGATGAACATCGGCAGGGTCGTAACATCAACGCCTGCGATAAAATAGGTGATGACGAGGTCATCCATGGAAATGATGAAGGCAAGTAACGCGCCACCGAGAATGCCGGGCATGAGCTGGGGCATGACGACCTTGCGGAACGTGGTCCATTCATTAGCGCCAAGATCGGCCGATGCATGTTCCAGCGTGCGGTCCATGCCGGCCAGCCGGGCCGAAACGACAATGAAGACATAAGAGATCAGAAAAGTGCATTGGCCGATGATGATCGTGGTCAGCCCCAGATGAATACCCGCGTTGACGAAGAAGATCAGGAGCGCAATGCCCAGCACGATATCCGGCATCAGCATGGGCATGAAAAGCGTCACCTGATAGAACCGCTTTCCCAGAAAATTGTAGCGATGCATGGCCAGCGCCAGCGCAGTTCCGAGAACAGTCGATATCAGTGTCGTTGAAGTCGCAATCTTCAGGCTGTTGAACACGGCTGCCACAAGCTGATCCGTCGATTCAATATAGAGTGCGCTTTCCGAAACCACTGTCTTGAAGCCCAGAACCTGCGCATACCAGTCGGTCGTAAAGCCGCTCCACACCATCATGTTCACCGGATTGGCGTTGAACGAATAGACGATGATAAGTGCCAGCGGGATATAGATGAAGGCGAAGAACAGCGCGACGTAGAGCAGCAATCCGCCATTGAAGAGGGAACGGGCGATTTTCATGGTTGCGTCTCCCTTACCGCGACAACGCTTCGGCGGCATTGCGCCGGTTCGTAAAGAGCACATAGCCAAACAGCAGCAGCAACATGACGGCCATCACCATCATCGCGAGCGCCGACCCGAACGGCCAATTGCGCGCCGACAGGAACTGTCCTTCGATCAGATTGCCGAGCATCATCACCTTGGCTCCGCCCAGCACTGCAGGCACGACAAAGTTTCCGAGCGCAGGAATGAAGACAATTACCGAACCGGCAGCAATGCCGGGCGTGGTCAGCGGCAGGACAATCCGGAAGAATGTCCGCACCGGGCCGGCCCCCAGATCAAGCGACGCCTGCACCAGACGCCAGTCCAGCTTTTCAATGCTTGCATAGACAGGCATGAACATGAACGGCAGGAACACATAGACCATGCCCAGCACGATAGCGCCGTCGGTATAGATCATGTCGAGGGGACGCGAGATAATGCCGAGCGACATCAAGGTCTCGTTGAGCAACCCTGTCGGGCGCAGGATCATCACCCATACGAACAGCCGCACAATCAGGCTGGCGAAGAATGGCAAGGTAATGAGGAAGATGCAGAAGTTCTTCCACCTGTCGGGAAGCCTGCTGATATAAAAGGCGGCCGGATAAGCGACCAGCAATGCGGCAATGACCGTCACGATGGCGATCCTCACCGATCGGAAGAAAATCGCCAGATAGATCGGGTCGAATTCCTCAAATGCCGGATCCGCAAAACCGAGGATACGCCCGAAATTATGAGGATAGAACTCCCATTCGACACCACCATAAAGGCCAGGTGCGAGAAAGCTCGTTACCACCATGATCGCGAGCGGAATGGCGAAGAAAACGATCAGGAACAGCGTCGCCGGTCCGAGAAGAACTGCCAGCTGAAGACGCCGCAAGCTCGCGAGGTTCATCATGCAGCCTCCCCTTCGCAAAGAAGATGGACTGTAGCCGGATCATAATACCAGCGCGCGGCCTGCCCCGGCTGCAGATCATTGACCGAGTTTCGGTCCACCGCCGGAATCTGCGCCGTCAGCTTGCGCCCGGAAGCGAGGTGTCCGAGCAATTCGAAAGACGAACCGATAAAGGCAATCTGGTCGAGCGTGACATCAAGCGCCCCCTGTCTTTCATTGCGCGCGATAAGCGAGAAATTTTCTGGACGCAGAAGTGCGGTGCCCCTGCCTTTGGCTTTGCCTTCACCATCGTGCTGCAGAACCGTTCCATCCGTCAGCACAAAGCCGTTGGCGTCGACTTGTCCTTCCAGAAGATTGCTCGCACCGACGAAATTGGCGACGAAGGCATTGACCGGGCGATCATACACAACCCGCGGCGCGTCCAGTTGCTGGATGCGCCCATTCGAGAGCACCGCCACCCGATCCGACATTGTCAGCGCTTCCTGCTGGTCGTGCGTGACAAAGATGAAGGTAATGCCCAGCTCGTGCTGCAAGGTCTTCAGTTCGAACTGCATCGCCTCGCGCAGGTTCTTATCAAGTGCAGATAGCGGCTCATCGAGCAACAGCACCTTAGGGCGGGCCACGATGGCCCGGGCCAGAGCCACACGTTGCTGCTGGCCACCCGAGAGCTGTCGCGGCAGGCGGGCCTCCAAACCAGCCAGCCCCACCATCTGCAAAACAGCCCTGACACGCTCCGTGCGCTCCGCCTTGCCGATACCGGCGACTTCCAGAGCATATCCGGCGTTCTGCCCCACACTCATATGCGGAAACAACGCATAGTTCTGAAAGACCGTATTGACCGGGCGGCGATAAGGTGGACGATCCGTCATGTCGACGCCGTCGATCTCGATCCGTCCGGCATCCAACGCAGCGAACCCGCTGATCGCCTGTAGCAAAGTCGTCTTGCCGCAGCCCGACGGGCCCAGCAAAGTGATGAATTCATTACGGCCGATATCCAGATCGATACCGTCCAGTGCCTTGACCTCGCCGCCTTCTGGACTCGCAAAGGTCTTGGCCGCGGAAACCAGCCGTACAATCGCATCCCGCATTTTCGTTCCCCGAAATGTTATTTAATTAACTCTTGCGTGATTTGGTTATGTTGATATCATTTTCCAGTACAAGTCAACGCCTCGAAGACCGTACTTTGCATCCCTGCCAAGGCAGAGAAATGAAAGCGGGCTGCGGGGAAAAATATGACAAGGGGAACTACAATGACGATCTTCAATGGTGCCGTTCCGCGCCTTGGATTGATTGCGCTCACCGTTCTGGGCATGTCTGCAGGCAATAGCTTTGCAGATGAATTGAACATCTATAACTGGGGCGAATACATCAATCCTGCGGTGCTTCAGAAATTCGAAGAAGAGACCAAGGTCAAGGTCAATCTATCGACCTACTCCTCCAATGAGGAAATGCTGGCCAAGATTCAGGGTGGCGCCAGCGGTTACGATATCGTGTTTCCGTCCGTGCATATGCAGGACATCATGGCCAAGCTCGATCTGCTTGCGAAAACCGATATCAATACATATGAGGGCTTCAAGAACATCGACCCGCGCTTTCTGCGCGCCAAAAGCGACCCCAACGGAGAATATTGCCTGCCTTACGCCTTCGGCACGGTGGGCATTCTCTATAACCGTCGCGTGCTCGGCAAGGACGTGACCGGCTGGAAGGATCTGCTTGCGACGGTCAAGGAAAAGGGTCTCAAGATCACGCTTCTCGATGACATGCGTGAGGTGCTTGGTGTTGGGCTTCTTCTCAACGGAAACTCCGTAAACTCCACCGACCCGAAGCAACTTCAGCAGGCCGCAGACACCGTCATCGAAATGAAGCCGTATGTGGCTGCTTTCACCTATGATTCCCGTCCCATGGTCGGCGCGGGCGACGTTGCCGCCGCGCATTATTTTATCGGCAGCATGGTGGATGTCTTAGGCAATCCGAAAGATTTGGGTTACGTCATTCCGGAAGAAGGTGCGACCATGTACCAGGAAGATATGTGCGTTCTCAAAACAGCTCCTAACAAGGACAATGCCATCAAGTTCATGCAGTTTTACACGCGCCCGGAAATCGCCGCGCTCAACGTAGCCCAACAGACCAACGGGACGCCCAATGTGCCGGCACGTCAGCTGACACCTGACAACATCAAGAACAGCACGGAAATCAATCCGACAGACGAAACGATGAAACGGCTCCAGATCTTCGAGGATCTGGGTTCCGGCGTGCGCCAGCTCGACCGGGCATGGACAAAGGTAAAAACAGCGCAATAAGCTGTTGTGCTGGCTCCGGTCTTCATCATCAGGGTCGGAGCCAAAGCGGGAGGGGTAAGTTTGTCTAAAGAAATTCTCATACGTCTCCAAAGTGCGGAATTACGCAAATCCAAGGCCGACAAGCTGATCGCAAGCTATATCGAGCGTAATCTGGCAGAACTGCCATTCGAAACGGCAAAGTCCATCGCCGAGCGTCTTGGCATTTCTCAGATGACGGTCGGTCGCTATTTGCGACGGCTCGGTTTCGACGGGCTGGAGGAGTTAAAAACAGCATTAAGGCGCGGTCGTTCCAATCCTGCATGGCAGGTCAAGGGGCCGGTTGCCCGGCTCCAGCAGGATTTTCGCGAAGGCAAACTGCTTGCCGGCCTGGTGCAACAGCAGATCGAGAATCTCGGCACCGTCTACGAGCTGACTACCCGTTCTGAATGGCAGGAGACCATCGACGCACTGATCGGGGCAAGCGAGGTCTATGTTGCAGCCTATCAGAATGTGCGCGGCATAGCGCAATATTTTGCGTCACAGCTATCCTATTCGCGTCCGGGAGTGTCCTTCATGGACGGGTTGAACGGCACCTATGCAGAAGTCCTGGATGGTTCCAGGGAAAACCGCGTTCTGTTTCTGCACGATGTCCGCCGTTTCGCGTCAAAAGCCCGCCCTCTAGCCATTGAAGCGCGCCGAATGGGCGTAAAAGTGATACTTTTTACCGATGAATTTTGCCCGTGGGCAAGCGAGGTCGCCGATATTGCGCTGATCGTACCCGGTTCTCACGGTCCACTTTGGGACGGCGCCGCAACGATGACTGCCATCATGGATCTCATGCTTTCGCATATCATCATACAGCTCGGTAGTCAGGTGGATGAAAGAGTGCAGAGCCTGACCCGTCTCCAGGATATTTTTGGCGATTTCGAGAGTTAAAGCATTTCCAGCAAAAGTGCGGAGCGGTTTTACGTGAGGCAAATGCAATGAACCAAATACTTAGGGCGGTTTCAGCGACTCCGTTTTAACTGGGAGCGCTCTGGCGAAAAGCTACCCTTCAAAAGTCTGCTAAACTTGCCAAGACCAGTTTTGGAAACCAGTTCCGAAAATGAAGCTCCGATACCGCCTAATCGCATCGGAAGAGACGAGCATACGTGTCTTCATCGCTCCCGCGTGAAGACATATTGACATCGCACAGCCCATCTCTTAATTGTTCAACAATATTATTGAACAAAAAAGGGAACGATATGCCTGCTCCGACAATCTCAAAACGCGTGACTGAACTGAAATCAGCCCTGCTCGCCGCCACATTTGCCGTCGTCGCGTTGGCGCCGCATGAGGCCGCAGCCGCGCCTCAGACCGTCAAGGAAAACACACTGTCGGTCGGATCTGACCTGACCTATCCTCCCTTCGTCTACATGAAGGACGGCAAGCCGGCAGGTTTCGATGTCGAGCTGATGGAAGGGGTGGCAAAGCAGCTTGGGCTTGCTGCAGAGTTCAAGGACACGCGCTTCACCAGCCTCATCACTGGTGCACGCGCCAACCATTTCGATGTCATTGCATCGGCGCTTTACGTCACGCCTGAGCGGCAGAAGATTCTCAATTTCATCCCGTACATCAAGGCTGGCTCGTCCCTGCTCGTGCTGAAGGACGCCAAGTTCCGCCCGGCGAACGAAAAGGAGCTGTGCGGCAAGATCATCGGGTCGATGCAAGGAGCGTCCTGGCTCCCGAAGCTGAAGGCACTCTCGGAAGATTATTGCGCCAAGAACAATCTCGGCGCCATCGAGACACGCGAATTCGATACAGATGCGCAGGTCACGCAGGCATTGCGCAGCGGCTCGGTCGACGTGGAATTCATGGATAATGTCGTTGCTGCCGAACTGCTGAAGAAGTTCCCCGACGATTATGCCGTTACATCCAGTGCGCTCATCTATCCGATCATGGTGGGTGTAGCCACCACCCCGCAGAACAAAGAGCTTTTCAATGCCATGAACGATGCTTTCGCCCAGATGCGAAAGGATGGTTCCTATGACGCGCTCGTCAAAACCTATGGCATGGAGCCTGTCACCGACGATGAAATCAAAGCGGTCGTTTCCACGGCTCAATAAACCGGAAGCGGGGCGGACTGGCCCCATTTCCCTCTGCATGGCCGAAACGGGAGGCTTCGCTTGAACTACGATTGGCATTACGCGCTCGGTCTGCTTGCAGACCGGGATTTCTGGGAGGCGAGCTGGGTTGTGATCAAGCTCAGCCTGCTGAGTTGGCTTCTGGCGGCGATTGCGGGCTTCGGTCTGGCACTGGCAAAGCAATCATCATGGTCGGTGATCAACGGTCCCGCGCGGGCCTATATCTGGTTCTTCCGAAGCCTTCCGCTTCTGGTACTGCTGATTTTCATCTACAGCCTGCCGCAGGTCTTTCCGGTCCTTCGCACCCTCCTGTCGAATGCTTTCGCGGCTGGCCTGATCGCGCTTGTCATCAGTGAAACCGCTTATATGGCAGAAATCCATCGGGGTGGTTTGCTCGCCATTCATAAAGGCCAGATCGAGGCGGGGCGTGCGCTGGGTCTGAGCTTCCTCGGTATCCAGCGCCTGATCGTCGTTCCACAGGCAATCCGGGTTTCATTACCCGCAATGTCGAATGAACTCGTCACCATCGTCAAGCTTACCTCTTTGGTTTCCGTCATTTCGCTTGCCGAAATCCTGCTTGTCGGCCAGCGGCTCTATACGCAGAATTTTCTGGTGCTCGAGACGCTCACCGTCGTCGCCTTCTTCTACGTCCTCATCGTCACGCTGTTTGATCGCGGTCTTTCAATGCTGGAACGCCGCTCGGATGTGATACGGCGCGGTCAGAAGGCACGCACCTTGTCGCCACAGGAGGTTGCGGCAAAACTGTCCGGCACTGAAGCTCCCGTCGATCGCGCGCAAGGCAAATCCCAGCAAGCCGACACCATTGCCCTGGAAGCAACTGAACTTCGCAAGGCCTATGGTTCGCATGAAGTGTTGAAGGGCGTCAGCCTGACGGTGAAATCCGGTGAGGTCATCTCCATCATCGGTCGTTCGGGCTCGGGCAAGACGACCTTCATTCGCCTGCTCAACGGACTGGAACGTCTCGATGCCGGTGAAGTAAAACTGCACGGCTCGCCGTTCATCTCGGCCGAATTGACGCAATCGGGCAAGCATGTCTTCCGGGAAGACGTTTCCCTGATCCGCGATGTCGGCATGGTGTTCCAGAGCTTCAATCTTTTCAATCACAAGACTGTGCTTGAAAACATGCTCCTCGCGCCTCTGTACCACAAGATCGGTGCGCGAGCCGACCTTGAGCGGCAAGCCTTTCATTATCTGAACAAGGTGGGCATGGCCGCCCATGCGGAAAAATATCCGCACCAGCTTTCGGGCGGTCAGCAGCAGCGCGTTGCAATCGCTCGCGCCCTGATGATGTCGCCAAGCATCATTCTGTTCGATGAACCCACTTCGGCACTCGACCCGGAAACCGTCGAGGAAGTGCTGGGCGCTATCCGCTCGCTCGCAAGCGAAGGCGTGACGATGGTCATCGTAACCCACGAAATGAACTTCGCTTTCGAAGTCTCCGACAGAATTCTCTTTATGGACGCGGGCAAGGTCGTCTGCGACGATACGCCGGATAAACTCAAATCCGGTATCTATCCGCAGCTGAAACCTTTCCTGAAGAATATGACGGTCTGACACATGAACCAGCCTGCCACCCTTCGTGATCCCGCATTCATTCGCGTCGCCAATGCCATACGCGACGACATTCTCAAAGGCCGCCTGTTGAGCGGCACGAGCCTGATCGAGGCCGAACTGATCAATGTCTACGATGTATCGCGCAACACCCTGCGCGAAGCCATGCAGCTTCTGCGCCAGCAGGGACTGGTCTCGCAGGAGCCGAACAAGAGCGTCCGCGTGAAAAGGCTAACGGAAACGGACATTCGCGACATCTTCGTGGTGCGCCGGGTCGTCGAGCTCGGCGCCCTCCGTGGGCGAAACTCGGTTCCCGCCGACTGGCTGGAAAGGCTCAACGAGGTGATCCGCAATGAAAGTGAAGCGACCGCACGCGCGGACTGGACGGCGGTGGCCCGCCAGAGCCTTCTCTTTCACCAGGAAATCGTATCGCTGCATGGTAGTCCTATCTTCGATCAGATGTTCTCCCTGCTCGTGACCCAGCTGCGTCTGGTTTTCGTCACCGGCAACGAACAGGCTTTCCATGAGCCTTGGTTGAAAAGAGAAGCCGAAATCTGCCGCCTCATCGCAGCGGGTGACTGCGAAGCCGCCGCCGATCAGCTTGAGAACTATCTGGCGGATTCAGAGAAAATGCTGACGGCATTGGTCCGGAACTGATCGCAGCCGATTGCGATAGAGCGCGTTTCGCTTCGATTGAAGCAGATCGGCGCTCTAACCTCTTATATTTCAAGCATAATCTTATCGATCCTCGTTTCACTTCGGTCGGATAATGCTCTAACGGGACATGCTTTATGAAACACGATCCGCAAGACAAATCCGGATTGGGATCTGCCATGGCTTGCAACCGGGTTGAAAAGCTCGACCTGGCGCTGGCCGACTATGTGGCGCGTGACTGGAATGCGCGAGAGATTTTTCTCAACCGGCGGTTCGAGGCGGCCCGCACCGAGCTCGGCCATTGGCAAGCACTCAGTGAAACCAATCGTGAACTCCCGCCGCTTGCAGGACTGACAATGACGGTCAAGGCCTGCTTCGACACTGAAGGCTGGGTGACAAGCTGTGGTTCGAAAGCATTACAAGAGGCAGCTCCTGCAAGTGCAAGCGCTGCTCTGGTGCGCAGACTTCGCATGGGTGGCGCAACACTGCTCGCGCAGACAAACATGACCGAATTCGCTTATGGCGCGCTGGGGGTCAACACACATTTCGGCACGCCACGCACGCCGCTCGACCCTGCCGGAGAGGCAATCGCTGGCGGCTCTAGTTCCGGTGCAGCGGTGGCCGTCGCGCGCGGATATAGCGATTTCGCCATCTGCTCCGATACCAGCGGTTCAGCACGCATTCCAGCGGCTTTCTGTGGCGTCGTGGGCTTCAAACCAAGCCGCGGACGCTACGAAACCGATGGAATGCACTGGTTGTCGACCAGCTTTGACGTGCCGGGGATCATCGGCACTTCCGTCGCCCATTGTCGCCTGATCGATGATGTTGCCACCGGCATTCTGGCAAGGAAACCGCGACACTCAAAGCAGATAAGACTGGCAGTTCCCCGCCTGCTTTCGGAAACCGCTCTCGACGATACCGTTGAAGATCTTTACGGGGCTTGCCGGTCCGCTCTGGAAGCAGCAGGAATTGTCGTCCAGGATATCGAACTTCCAAGCTTGATCGAGAGTGCCAGGATTGCCGTCGATGGCGGGATGATCGGTGCCGAGGCTTACGCGCTTCACCGCGAGCGGCTCGCCGTCGATTTCGATAGTTACGATCCCTTGGTCGGAACACGCATTCAAAAAGGTCGGGAAAATCCCGCCTATCTCTATGTGAATGCATTGAACGCCCTTGCTGCCTGCCGTGAGCAGTTCGACGCGGAAATCGAGGGTTTTGACGGTTTCATTCTGCCGACCGTTCCTATGCTGCCGCCCGCCTTGGCCACGCTTGCTGACGAGGAAACCTATCTGGCGCTCAACCGGCGTGCATTCTCGCTGACAGAATTCGCCAATCGTCTTGATCTGCCCAGCATATCGCTGCCAATCGGGAAGCACCCTGCCGGTCTCATGCTGACCGGACTGCGCGGCGAGGACGAGACGCTACTGGCCATCGCAGAAGTACTCGATCCGCTGGCCGCCAAGTTTTAACAGCCTTTTTTGACACTGAAATGAGGAGAATACTATGATTGTCGTGACATCCGATGAAATCGCAGGCACCGCACGCGATGCTTCCGGACCCGGTTGGGAAAGCCGCCGCATGATCGTGCGTGACGACGGCATGGGCCATTCAGTCCACGAAACCCGCGTCAAGGAAGGCGCTGAACTGCACCTGCACTACAAGAATCACTTCGAAACCAATTATTGCTTTTCCGGTGAAGGCGAAGTCGAACACAAGTTGAGCGGCGAAGTGTTTCCGATCCGCCCCGGCACCATCTATGCGCTGAACGAAAACGACCCGCATATCCTGCGCGCGACCAAGGGCGACCTTGTACTGGTCTGCGTTTTCACGCCACCGCTGGCTGGCAATGAGGTGCACCGCGAAGATGGCAGCTACGCTCCCGCCGACTGAAGTATAGAGTTTTCGGCAATTGAAAGAAAACGCCGCGATTGATCGCGGCGTTTTTGTTGATCTGCTGTTGGTTCAGAAACCGTGTGTGCGATCATATCCGTTGAGAGCAGGCGGCGCCCAGCCTTCCGGCAGACGTTCTGGCTTGTAAATCTCTACCACCATCGGATGGCAGGCGGCAGTATCGGAAGAATGTTCTGCCGAACAGTCACCCCCGGGACAGGCCGACAGACAGCCAAGAAGATTGATCTCGGCAAAGAATTCCAGATAGTCGCCCGGTCGAACAGGGCTTGCCTTCATGAAATATTGCCCAGTATCCCGGGTGAAGCCCGTGCACATGAACACATTGAGCACGTCGTGAATATAGGTTTCGGCCTCGTGCAGCGGCTTGCCCGTCTGCTTCGCAAAAGCGCGCGTAAGGTTGGAATGGCAGCAGTGATGGTACTGCCCGCCATGACTCAGAAGATTATTGGTATAAGGATCGCAGCGCGTGCCGATCACGTCATGCACCGCACCGCCAAATTCGTCGAAACCATACCAGTCCAGACTGTCGTGAGTGATGGTGGCCATCGGACGCAAGTAAGGAAAACTGGAGAACAGCTGGTCTCCCAGCCCCACATGGGTTCCGTTGAGCGCGCGCGTCTTGCCGCTATAGAATTTCTCGTTGAGGTCGTCCGCATTGAACAGGTTGAGATCACCGACCTGCGGTCCCTCGCTGCATACGATACGGCAGAAATGCCCGGCCGGAACGGACCAGCACTCTGCATCCCTCGGCTGCACGGTGATGCGCTCGACAAGAACAAGTTTGTCGCGAAGGGCGCGATAGGCATCGAGATCAGGTCGTGGCAGCGTATCGACCGGATAACAGATCACTGGTTTGACGGCCATGCGAGCAGCGGCATCGGCAGGCCGCGGCGTGATCGAATTTATCTTCATGAAGCGCTCTGTGGTTCTCTTGGGTTTGGATCGCCACGATACGCCACCGCGCATTCCATGACGGACAAGTTCTAACATGGAAGATATCGTTCAACAATATTGATGAATGATCATAGGCACTGCCATACTTTATGTCAGCGCCTGATCGTAAAGCCGCATTTCATTTCAAATGCTGTTGCGGTTGAAGCTCTGATCCGAAGCACCGCGATACCAAGGTCGGCTTTACGCGAGTAGAGTTACAGTGCGTATTCACTATATCGAAACCCGAATTAATAACAGTTATATCTAATATTAAATCATGTTAAGAGTAAAGAATAACTATAATTTAATAATATTGCCTATCAAGATATTATATTGAGATAATTATATAAAAAAATATACTTAATGAGTATAATATTAATAGTATTCATTAAAGCAGATTGGAAAGAAATGCCTAAAAATTATCGCGAATTGAATGACGACGCCATGTTATGGGATTCTGTCACTAACCTTGAAATAGATCCAGATTACAGTCAAACTCTCTATTCCAATGGTTATAATATGGTGCGTGTCGATGTCTGGTTCACACCTACTTATTCAAATGGGCCGGGAAATGCACCAATACCAGCTTCCGCTCCTCAAGACATCCTAAATTCAGCTACCCGGTTGATCGACTATGACACAGGTGCGGAAATACCATTTCTAACGACGCCGCCAACACCTGATCACCCTGTTTCGTCCCCTGAATTTCAGAACTTCAAGAGTTGGGCCCAAACCCAAACGGCCAACGATTTTATAACCCTAGGTACAGGGGCTTCGTCGAGGCAAATTGATGACAGCTCCCAAAGTTGCGTAACGTTCTATATTCTATGCAACATGGCAAATCCCAATCGAAATCCTCTTACGCTCGGCGTTCAAATACAGCCCACTGATGGTGATCTTCTCAAGTACTATAGGAACGGATTGTCTAATTTAGGCAGCAATGGCCCAAAAGAGATTATGGCACAGCCTCCCCGAGTGTATGGAGCAGGTGATTTTTCTTGCACTCTGGAACATAAATATCACGATGGTGAGACCGACAGCTTCTCAACGACCCCACCGACGAACTATCCAGATTTCGCTCCCCAAATATGGCGTCAATATAATTTTGGAATTACTTTGAATACTGGGACATCTGTTATCTATCGAATATCTCCCAATGTACCAACGCAAACCATTGCTTTAAACTACCCCAGCGGTTTTGTACCATACGCCAGTAAATCCAAAAATGGATACAATACTACAGCATATATTTGGCCTGATAATGCCGATGCTCAGCAAGGAATAACAATTCCCGGCTACACAGACTACCTTTATATTGATATTACTGTGAAAAACCCCAACACCATAAGGGGTACCCTGATATTCAGCCCAAGTCTTGTACGTGACGACTCTAGAAACTTCACTGATTATACCTATGATTATATCATTACAGCTTATGATCTGTCCGGAAATTCTGGGGCTTTTTCCCCTTCAGTCGCTCTTCCGAGCTATACGGATCTGGCGGCCCCACCTCCAAACACTCCCACATGGACGGCCATCGCCTCTCCATCCAGCACCCCTGGTGCGATTAATACTCACTACCGAAAAGGCTCCATGTCCATGAAAACCCCAGCGGGGTTATACGCATGCTTACAATTGAGTGGAAATCAGCCTACAAAAAATATTATTGTCAAAGACAATATAATTGGAAATCCTAATACTTCCAGCTGGTATTTTTATACATATAATTCCCTTTCATTTTATGTCAATAACGTACAAACAGACCAGTACATGTCTGAAACAGAAAGCCAATACACTCCATACGGGAAAAGCAGCCCTATAGTCCCTAGCTTAACATTGACTTTTTATTCTGTCGATATTCAGTATAATTGGCAACAAAGTATATTATATAGTTTCCTACCAATATGGTCGTCACAAGCATTTGCAATATACAACCAGGAAGAAGCTCTTTACCTGACCGTGGATATGTCACAAGCCATTTCGGATGAAAATAGCGGTTATTATAATGTTTATTTGGGAGCTTATTCCAGCAGCGGGATGGACCCCCAGAAGGGAACCGCGGTCTGGTTCATCTCTGATACATGATGAAGGTGCGATAATGGTCGAATGGTTATTTCGAAAAAGCCATTAAGAGCAAACTGGCTGTCAAACAGAGAGCCCGAATCGTATCGTTTGATACCTGTAAGTAGATAGGGACGATCTGTAAAGCAGTCATCGCTCGAGTTTTATGCACGTGATGACGCCAGCCTGCCCTTCAGACTGGCGTCATCAACATCGATCATGGACGCTGAGGCCCCGAGGCGATTAATAGCTGAGCGGAAGTCGGTCAGCGGAATTGATATCGGAGATTCGGCCTTTTCGCTTGGTTTCAAGCCACCTCTTACAATTGACAGATGATCTTCTTTATAACAATATTCAAATACATTATACCCAATAAATTTATTTATATGGAATCTATATTTATATCAATATTGAAAGTAGTATTCTATGACCAGTATATCTTCTCAGTTTTACACGAGGGCGACGAATTTTGCTTCGGCGCTTTCGGGTAACGTCGACCCGCGCATGGGGCAGTATACGATCAACCTGGCGATCGGCACATTGAACGCCAATGACTTGCTAGGTCCCAGTATTCCCCTAGGGCTGAGTTACTCGCCTCAGAATACGGGCAATATGGGTTTCGGCATTGGATTTTCGATTGGCCTGTCCAGTTATGACACGCAGCAGACACTGTTGTCGTTATCGAGTGGAGAACAATATTATACGGATACGAAACTTATTCTGAAACAAAACAGGCTTCAGGCAGTTTCGCTTCAGAATGACGGCAAAAACTACAAAGTCCTTTACAAGAACGGCACGGTTGAGCTTCTTGACGGGCCGGGCACTGCCAATGCCGTCAAGGTGACGCGAAAGATATTCTCCCCTGAAGGTCGTTATGTCTCCCTGAGCTGGGATTACAGCCAGAACCCGCCGCGCTTGCAATCTATTCAGGATGAAGCAGGAACATCCCTGCTTTCGATCAAGTATCCTGATGCCAGCAGTCTCCAGACGGTCCTTTCCGTACTGCCGGAAAGAACAGAAGGATACAATGTCACTCTGTCATTCAATAATGGCTATTTGCTCAAGGCGAATTGCGATGCGCTGGGTGCGTCAGACAAGACCCTGGAGTGGGCAATAGATTATACCAGCTTCGGCTCCAAGTGGCCTGGGCAATGGGCATACAAGCTGACAAGCCCCGGCGGTCTGGTTGAAACAGCCACTTATGGCACCGGTCACCGCTTTCCCTTGAACGCAACTTCAATGCAGAATCTGAGATTGCCTTATGTCACTCGGTTCACGCGCCAGCCAGGTGGGGGCGCTCAACAGCCCGATTTGACGCTGACCTATGATTATAATCCCGATAACACCGGCAACAATTTCCTTGGTTTTGGTGCGCCGAATGTCTTTTCCTGGGACGCATCACAGGACACACTTTTAAACTGTGCGAACGAGTACACGTATCAATCAGCAGAAACATTCACTGATGCCGATCAGGTGAACGCGACTATTACGCGAACCTATAACCGCTTTCACCAAATGATTTCACAGGTGACGAAGAAAAAAGACTGCTCGGTCACCAAATCCACGACGTATAACACAACCGCGAATACTCCAGTGACTGGCCAGCCCGCCAATTACCAGTTCCCTACGGCAAGCACGACGACCTGGAGCCGCACCACAACAGAAAACGGCAAAATTGTAACCCAGTCGCGCCAGGAAACGGCCAGTTTCACCTATGACGATTTCGGCAACATGGTGACACAAAGTTCCACCAAGCAGGATGCGGCCCAAAACTCTGTTTCGTTGGGACAGATCACTTACGCTTATTACGAGCCGTCTGGCGAAGATCAAGATGACAAAAATGGCCTCGGCTGCCCGGCCGATCCCAATCCCTTCAATATCACAAGCAACATTCCCCGTTTCATCAAAACACAAACCACCACGCCGGCGACCACATCTTACAGCGATGTTCAGAACCACGTGGTGCAATATCGTTATGAGAAGTATAATTTTCCCACCCAGGCGACAACAGCCGGCCTCGACAGCTATGCCGTCCTCAAGGCTGAAGAACGGCATTTCAGCGGCAATCAGCTTCTGGCAAAAATAGAATATACGTATGACAGCACCAGCAGTGAATTCGGACGGCTTTTGCAGACAGTTGAGACCCATTATCCGCAAGGAGAGGCTTCCGATAGTTATGTGACCACTGCGGTTATGAAAACGACGCCCTCTGACCCTACAATCACGCGCACCACAACCGTCACGACACACGACAGCATCGGCACCAGTCAGAAGCAAACGGCTTCACGGTTTACAGGTCGTGTTACGGAAACCGTCAACGCCCTCGGCGTTGTCTCGCAGGCAAGTTATGACAAGCTTGGCCGCGTTGTAGCTGCTACAACAGCCGTTGGAACGGATTACGAAAATACCCGTTCGTTCGACTATGTGATCGGCAATAGTACTGCCCCGTATACAATCACGGCGACCGATGCATTCGGCAATAAAGGCCAGACCGTAATGGATGGGCTGGGTGGCTTCCTTACCGGACAGGTAATGCTGAAGGGTGGTTCGGACTGGCAAGTCATGCAAACGCGCAGCTATGATGATGCCGGTCGCCTGACGAGCACAACCAGCCAGGATTTTGATCTGCTGACCAGCACCACCTTCTATGGCCAGATTACAACAAGCACGAATTATGATGACTGGGGCAATTCCGATTGCACGACTGCGTTGAATATCCAGCATTTTGCCTCAATGGATCCCATTGCACTGACAAAAGCCAAGTATAGTGTGTATGAAGATAGTTTGTGTGAAGATAGTTTGTGTGAAGATAGTGTGTATGAAGATACTACGAACGACGACAAGAAAACCAGCAAAACAGTTTCGACGCAGGATGTCTCCCTATACGCTACCCACACCGCACTTTATCCATCCGATGCTGCAAGTGGTGCATCAGCCTATAGCACCGTGACCCAGAAATATGACGGATGGAACCGGTTGCGCTCAAGCACGGACGAGCTCGGTCGGACAACCACCTACGATTACGACGCTTTTGATCGGGTCATCAAAACGACATTACCGCAGGCGGATGGAGAGACGAGCGCGACTGTGGTGACGCGCGCATACAGTCCGGACTCTCCATCGCAAATTCTGATTGATATCTGTGTGAATGGCGTTTCGATGGGCAAGCGTGTTGTGGACGGGTTAGGGCGTTGTACCAGCCAGACCTCAGGCGGCCGCAGCTTTACAGCAGCCTACGATAGTGATTGCGGCAGCCTGACTGCGCCAGCCTCTGTCACCTCGCCTTATGGCGTAACCGTAGACTATATCTACCAAGCGGAATTGGGTGGCAAGCTTGCCAGCAAAAAGATCGCGTCCAGTTCAGTAACAGGTAACACCGGTCCGGGCGCAGACAGCAAAACCCTGACCTACCAAAAATGGACCGGAGCACTGGAAACCGCCACGAGTACGAACGCGCAAGGCAGCTCCAGCATTTCCAACACATTTGAGGCAACGGGCCGCCTTCAAAGTGAAACTTTCTCTCAGGGTGGTTCTGCTGCTACCGCATACGCCTACACCACAGCAGGAAAGACAAAAAGCTATACCGATGTGACCGGCGTTACATGGAGTATCAAGAATCGTGACCACTATGGCCGCCCGACACAAGTGGCTGACACGGATGTCCAGCTTGACCTGTCTTATGATGTGCTGGGCCGCCTCAATAGCTGGAAAGCGACCGATCTTTCCGCCGGCAATAAACCAACCCTGACCACAACGCTCGCTTGGGACAAGCTTGATCGTGAAGACACCTGGACGGTCACCAGCAGCTCATCTGGAAATAGCTGGTCCCTTACGTCCACCTATAATGTCAACCATCAGCTTGCCGGCAAAACATTGAAGCGCAATGGCAACTCAGTTCGCGTTGAAACCTACACTTACGACGCGCGCAATCGTCTCACTGAGTATGACTGCAGCGGCACAGAGCCTGCCCAGGATTCCAAGGGACTGGCCATACAAAAACAGACGTTCACTTATGATCCATACGACAACATCACGCAACTTTCCACGACCTATCAGGACAAGTCGTACGATCAAATGCTTTGCGCCTACGACGCTACCGATCCGTGTCAACTGAAAACCGTCACCCATATACAGACGAGTTCTTTCGGCGTGACCACAATGCCCGTTGTCACCACGCTCATCTATGATGAAGCCGGGTGTCTTGTGAACGATGGCGAGGGGCGTATATTTACTTACGATATCGGCATCAATTGCGGCGCGCTCCTGTCTGTCACGAAAGCAGGCCAGACATCGAACCTGGCCTATGACCCCCTGGGCCGCCTCATCGATGAAGATGGAACCAAACTGTTCTATCGGGGCTCCACGCTCGTCAATCAAATCCAGGATGCCAACAACGTGCGTTTCGTTGCCGGGCCGGGCGGCAATCTCGCTCAGGTGCACACGGGCAGCAATGCAGGTGTTTGGCTTTCAGGTGCTGATGCCAGCGGATCCATCCTCAGCGTTGACAGCAGCAATACGTCCCACCCCCTGGCCTATGGTCCGCATGGGGAACAATCGACTGACGCCGACGATACCAGTCTGCTTGGTTACAATGGCGAACGCAAATCTGCGCTCCTCGACGGCTATCATCTGGGCAATGGATATCGGCTCTACAGTCCCGTTTTGCGTCGATTCACGGCACCCGACAGTCTCAGTCCTTTCGGTCAAGGCGGCATCAATCCCTATGCCTATTGTGCGGGCGATCCCATCAACAATACCGATCCAACCGGACATATTCATGTATTTAAGGCGATAAGGAAAGATGTAAGAAGAGTTGAAAGAGATGTAGTGGATGTCGAGGATAAAGTATTAGGGCCCGTGGCGCCGGTATTGAATGACGCAGTTAGGGTTGGCGTTCAGGCAGCTGAGGTGGCAGATGGCGATGAAGAACCGCTGGTAAAAGATGCCGAGAAAGCCGGTGACAGGGCTCTGAAGGACGGCGCTGAAGACGCAGCAAAAGACGTCGACAGCGATGAACCGCCTGCTAAAAAATCCCGACCCAACGAGCCAAGTGGCGGCAGTGATGCTCCCGGTGGCAGTGGCGGCGGTGATGCCCCGGGTGGCAGTGGCAGCGGTGACGCTCCAAGCGGCAGTGGCGGTGGCGATGCCTCGGGTGGCAGTGGCGGCGGTGATGCTCCCGGTGGCAGTGGAAACCCACGAGGCGATGGGGAAAATCAGGAGCTAAACAGACCAGAATTTGGACCAGAGAAAAATCCAAATGCACAGCCTTATGAAAATCATAGCGTGAGAGAGTTAAGGAATGAGCATACAAGCCTAACAAGAGAGAAATCGGACCTGATTGGCGAGCGTAGAAATATAAATATCGGCCTTGATGGATCCCCGGATAATACTGCTCTCAGGGATTCATTTCATGAGCATCTTCGTAATTTACAAAATCGGATTACGGGATTACGAAGAGATATTTATAGTATAAGTTGTGAGATAAAAAATAGAGGATTATTTATATATAGAGTACGTCTATTCTAAAAATAGAACTATTCTTTTATTTTGAGCGAAAGCGCTTTCTTGGATGCAGAGATGCATCGTTGCCAACGCAAAATATGAACGAGCAAGATCCCATTAGGAGTATTGCTAGCCGTGTCTTCGGGCTATTTGACCAGATCTATGAGATTGAAGCATCTTCCTCTGGTTCGCCGCGGAACCAAAGGGCGTCCGATTGCGACTACCTTCCAGAATTGCAACCAGTTCGCAAAAGACCATTGTTCGCCGTTTCATGTTCTTGCGGGGCTCGCAGCAAAATTGCACACGGAGATATTTTACTTCTGGCCTGATGAAATCATAACAAAACCAGATATGCGCGCTTAACGACTTGTGGATAGCAGCGGAACCCGCTGCTATCCACACCGATCAACACATCCGTCGCGAGCGTTAGAGTGTCGATCTGTTACAATCGGATCAACGCTCTAACTATTATGGTTTTGGGCGCGCATCTCGTTCCGAACAATGCCTCTCACTTCTCGGCATTTCCCCTAGTGAGCTATCATGACATGGCGCACGGCGGTGTAATCTTCCAGCGCGTAAATCGACATGTCCTTGCCGTAGCCCGACTGTTTCAGGCCGCCATGCGGCATCTCGTTTGTCAGCATGAAGTGGGTGTTAATCCATGTGCAGCCATATTGCAGGCGGGCTGCGGCCTGCATTCCCTTGCTGACATCCTTGGTCCAGACCGACGAGGCAAGGCCGTAATCACTGTCGTTGGCCCATCGCACGGCTTCATCGACATCGCTGAAGCGCGTCACCGATACGACTGGTCCGAATACTTCGCGTCGCACGATCTCGTCTTCCTGCAATGCACCTGCAATGACGGTCGGCTCGAAGTAGAAGCCATTGGCACCCGATGTCTTGCCGCCGGTCGTCACTTCGATATGCTTGTGCTCGCGAGCGCGAGCCACAAAACTTTCGACGCGGTCGCGCTGCCGGCGGGAGATGAGCGGTCCGATCTCGTTCTGGCTGTCGTCGTCCAGATTGTAGCGAATGCTGGAAACGGCCGACGACAGGTCAGCGACGAAACGGTCGTAAATGCGTGCATCTGCATAGATGCGGCAGGCAGCGGTGCAGTCCTGTCCGGCATTGTAATAGCCGAAGGTGCGGATACCGTTGACGACGGCTTCGATGTCCGCATCGTCGAAAACAATGACCGGCGCTTTGCCGCCAAGCTCCAGATGAGTGCGCTTCACGGTCTTGGCCGCGGCCTGCAAGACCTTCTTGCCGGTCGCGACATCGCCAGTAATCGACACCATGTCGATGCGCGGATGATTGATCAGCGCATTGCCCACGGTTTCACCGCGCCCCAGAACGACATTGACGACGCCCTCGGGCAGAATATCCGCCAGCAGCCTGGCCATTTTCAGCGCGGTCAGCGGGGTCTGTTCGGACGGTTTGAAAACCACCGTATTGCCGCCCGCAATGGCTGGCGCCAGTTTCCATGCCATCATCATCAAAGGATAATTCCAAGGAGCGATGGAGCCGACAATGCCAACCGGATCACGACGGATCATCGATGTGTGGTTCGGGATATATTCGGCGGCAAGCGGTCCATGAAGATTACGCACTGCACCCGCAAAGAAGCGATAACAATCCACGATGGCCGGAATCTCGTCATTGATGACAGCATTGATCGGCTTGCCGCAATTGAGCGCTTCCAGCGTGGCGAACCCTTCAGCGTCCCGCTCAATCGCATCGGCGATTTTGAGGAGATAATTGGAACGTTCGGCGGGTGTGGTGCGTGACCAGGTCTTGAATGCCTTGTCGGCGGCGGCGACTGCAGCGTCGACCTGTCCTAGCGATGCCTCGGGCAGCTTGAGAACGGTCTCTCCGGTCTTGGGATTGAGGACGTTTTCTTCCGTCTCCGTACCCGCTTCAAAGCGCGAGCCAATCAACATTTCGGTGTTCATGTCGTTCTCCCTTGTGTCATTTCCCATGACCGGCGACCTGATCGCCATCACGAGTGAGATAGTAGGCTGCGAGGATGGGCAGGAAGGTCACCAGAACCACCACCATGGCCACCACATTGGTGACGGGGCGCTGGCGTGGACGGATCAGTTCCTGAAGCATCCAGATCGGCAGGGTCATCTGCTGGCCGCCAGTAAATGTGGTGACGATCACCTCATCGAAGGACAGTGCAAAGGCGAGCATGCCGCCTGCGAGCAGGGCCGTTCCGATATTCGGCAGGATCACATAGCGGAATGTCTGGAACCCGTTGGCGCCAAGATCCATCGAGGCTTCAATCAGCGAACCGGAGGTGCGCCGGAAACGTGCAACCGCGTTGTTGTAGACGACCACCACGCAGAAGGTCGCGTGACCGAGCACGATGGTCCACATCGAAAACGGAATGTCGAACAGCGAGAAGGCCGAGCGCAAGGCGATGCCGGTTACAACGCCGGGCAAAGCTATGGGCAGGATGACCAGCAGCGAAATGCTTTCGCGTCCGAAGAAATGCGTTCGGCTGACGGCGGCAGCACACAACGTTCCGAGTACGAGCGCGATCACGGTGGCAATCGTGGCCACCTGCACGGAGAGCGCAAGCGATGACCACACATCGGCACGGTTCCATGTCACTGCGAACCATTGCAGCGTGAAGCCCGGCGGCGGCCATTGATAACTTTTTTCTTCCGTCGTGAAGGCATAGACGAAGATCAGCAGGATCGGCAGATGCAGGAAGGCGAGGCCCAGTCCGGCAGCAAGCTTCAATCCGAAGGAAGCGCGGTTGTTGCGATCAGAGCGCATCAAAAGCCCCCTGTTTCTTGGCGATCCAGAGATAGACGGCCATGATGACGATCGGCACGACGGAGAAGGCAGCCGCCAGCGGCACATTGCCTGCCGTTCCCTGCTGGGTATAGACGGCCTGTCCGATGAACAGGCGCGACGAACCGATGATCTGCGGAATGATGTAATCGCCAAGTGTCAGCGAAAAGGTGAAGATCGAGCCGGCGATGATGCCGGGCATGGCAAGCGGCATAAGCACGGTTCGGAAAGTCTGCGCCGGCGTTGCCCCGAGATCGGACGACGCCTCGACCAGATTGCCGGGCACACGCTCAAGTGCTGCCTGCGTCGGCAGGATCATATAGGGCAGCCAGATATAGACAAAGACGATGAACGTGCCGAGATAGCTGACCGACAGCGAATTGCCGCCGATGACGGGTAAGGACAGGATGCCGTCAAGCAGCCAGGACAAATGCAGCTTCGCAAATATCCAGGTCAGGATGCCTTCCTTGGCAAGGATCAGTTTCCACGCATAGACCTTGACCAGATAGCTCGACCAGAGTGGTAGCATGATGCCGAGATAGAACAGCGCCTTCCAGCGTCCGCGTGCGTAACGGGCGGCATAATAGGCGATGGGAAAGGCGACGAAAGCCGAAGCGACCGTGACCAGCGTAGCCATGAGGACGGTGCGTATGATGATGTCGAGATTGGCGGAATTCAGCAGCTGAGCATAGGTGGCGAGCGTGAAATTATAGTCGATCAGACCGGAGAAATCATCGACCGAAAAGAAGCTCTGCAAGAGAAGCGCTATCAGCGAGCCGATATAGATAATGCCCAGCCACAAAAGCGGCGGCGTGAGCATGAGAAACAGGAGCAACCCCGGACGACGCCAGAACAGGTCCGAAAGACGACCGAGCATTCCGCCGCGCTGCGGCATGATGGAGGTCGGATTTGCTCCGGAGTTTCCGAGTGTGGAAGCCTGCGCGCCGCTCATGCTGCCTGATCCATGTAATGAACGTCACCCGGATTCCAGACAATACGGATCTCCGACCCGGTCTCGGGAACGGTTGCACCAGCCGGCAGCATGACATGCAGTCTGGCGCCTTCAGCTTCAACACCGAGACGTGTAGCGGACCCAAGGAAGCTGGCGGTTTCGATCCGCGCCGCGACCCCAACCGTATCACTCTTGTCTGCAAGGCGAATGGATTCCGGTCGGAGGCTTGCCCAACGTCGTTCGCCGCCGAATGCAGCCATAACCTCCGGCGCGACCACATTGGAGGAGCCGACAAAATCGGCAACAAACCGGGTTTGCGGGCGGTTATATATTTCCTGCGGCGTTCCGGCCTGAACGATACGACCATTGTTGAAGACAGCGATACGGTCCGCCATGGACAGCGCCTCGCCCTGATCGTGGGTCACGAAAACAAAGGTGATACCAAGCGCCTTTTGCAGGCTCTTCAGCTCTTCCTGCATCTGCTCGCGCAGTTTGAGGTCGAGGGCACCAAGCGGTTCATCGAGAAGCAGCACTTTGGGCTTATTGACGAGGGCGCGAGCCAGCGCGACGCGCTGTCGCTGTCCGCCGGAAAGCTGGCTCGGCTTGCGTGCGCCATAACCGGGCAGCTTGACCAGTTCCAGCATGTCCTCGGCGGCACGGTGTCGTTCGGCCTTTCCGGCGCCCCGCACCATCAACCCATAGGCCACATTGTCCAGAATGCTGAGATGCGGAAACAGCGCATAATCCTGAAAGACCGTGTTGACGTTGCGCCGGTAGGGCGGCACGCCGCCAGCACTTTCGCCAAAGATCTCAATCTTGCCGTCAGTCGGCTGCTCGAAGCCTGCAATCAGCCGCAGACAGGTTGTCTTGCCAGAACCGGAAGGGCCGAGCATGGCAAAGAATTCACCGGACGCGATGGTCAAATTGACATGATCGACGGCACGGACTTCGCCGAAGTAACGGCTCACATTTTCGAAACGAACTGCTGCTGTCATGGTTCTATCCATCATGGAGCGCCAGCCTCTGTTGGCGGGCGGGCACGTCTTTCCGTTCCCTTCCTTCAACAGAAGGAAGGGCGATCTTCGAGCTTATGATAGTCGATGTCAGCGACCGCCAATGACGCCGATATAATCCGATACCCAGCGATGATAGGGCACGCATTCGCCCTGGCTTTCGCATTTGGCTGTCGGCGTGCGCCAGAAGCTGATCTTGGCGAAATTATCGAAGCCATTGGTCGCGCAACCTTCATCGGTCAGGAGCGCATTACCCTTGCAGGCTGCCGGAACGGACGGTACAGCACCGAACCAGGCTGCGGCATCGCCCTGAACTTTCGGTTTTAGCGAATGTTCGAACCACTTATAGGCACAATTGGGGTGCTCGCTATCCACATGCAGCATGGTGGTGTCGGCCCAGCCGGTCGCACCTTCCTCCGGGAAAGTCGAGCCAATCTTTGCGTTTTCCGATTTCAGAAGATTGACCTGGAACGGCCATGAGCCGGAAGCTACGACACCTTCATTCTTGAAATCGTCAATCTGGATCATGGCATCATGCCAATAACGGCTGACGAGCTTGCGCTGTCCACGCAAGAGGTCAAGCGCAGCCTTGTACTGATCTTCATTGAGTTCGTATGGATTCTTGATACCGAGTTCCGGCTTGTGCTTCATGAGATAAAGGGCAGCGTCCGCAATATAGATCGGCCCGTCATAGGCCTGCACGCGGCCCTTGTTGGACTTGCCATCCGGCAGGTTCTGTTCTTCGAACACCACGTTCCAGCTCTTCGGCGCTTCGTCCTTGAAAACATCAGTGTTGTACATCAGCACATTCGGCCCCCAGAGATAGGGCACACCGTAATGCACGTCCTTGACGGTGAACCACGGCGCATTTTGCAGCCGTTCGTCTACGGTCTTCCAGCTTGGGATAAGGTCGGTATTGATCGGCTGAACACGCTTGCCAGCCACAAGGCGAAGTGAGGCATCACCGGAAGCGGTGACCAGATCGAAGCCACCTTCATTCATCAGCGCGACCATTTCATCGGAAGTGGCGGCGGTCTTCACGCTGACCTTGCAGCCGGTTTCCTTCTCGAAATCCGTAACCCAGTCGTAATTCTTGTCGGTCTCGCCGCGTTCAATATAGCCCGCCCAGGCCACGATGCTCAGCGCGCCTTCACCTTCGCCGATCGCTTTCAGCGGTTCGGCGGCGATGGCCTGCGTCGCAAAGCTTGCGACAGCCATCAAAGCGGTACAGGATTGCAGAATCTTTTTCATCGACCACTCCCGTTTTTTCACATTCAGTGATTTTGTTCCCGGAACGGATCGTGTGCTGAAACCTTGCCTTTCGCAAATTCATTTATCGAAAAGCTGATATCGGTTTTTCCGATATCGAAGACTAACGCAGCCTGCCGGAACGGGCAGCTTCGGCAATGCCAATAAAGTCACGCGCGGATTGGGGCAGGCTCGATCCCTTGCGCCAGGCCATGCCGATCTGCACGACGGGCAGCGACCCCGAAACATCGCGGCTTTCGATGCGATCGCCTTCCAGCGACCAAGGGCGATAGACGAGATCGGGAAGGAGCGCGATGCCTGCACCGGTGGCTACCAAACTGCGCACGGCTTCCACCGAACGCGTGCGGAAAGCCACATGCGGACGGGCGCCGAGGGCGGCCAGAAGCTTGCCGGTATTTTCCTCGATTTCATCCACTGTCAGCATGATCAGAGGTTCCTTCGCGATATCGCTAACAGAAATGCTGTCAATGGAGACCAGCTCATGGCCAAGAGGCAGCCACAGCCGATAGGGCGAGGTTTCGAGAATTTCCGCGTGAAGTGCCATACGGTCCCGGAGATTGGAGATAACCATCACTGCCACGTCCAGTTCACCACCGACCAGGAGATGTTCAAGATAGGAACCGTTATCCTCGATGGCGCTGATTTCAACGCCGGGAAAAGCCCGGCGATAGCGGGCAAGCAGGTCCGACAGCACATAACCCGCGACGAGCGAGGTGACGCCGAGATTGAGTTTACCTTTTTCCTGAATGCGATTGTCCGTGAAGGAGCGACGGGCATCCGATACGTCTGCCAGAATTTTCGTTGCGTGGCGCAAAAACTGATGACCGTTATGTGTAACGGTAAGGCCGCGAGGGTGCCGTTCGAAAAGCTCTACATTCAGGTCCGTCTCAAGTTCTTTGACGGCTTCCGTGACAGACGATTGGGAAATGGATAGTTTCTGCGCCGCACGGGTCACAGACCCCTGTTCGGCCACAGCGATGAAATATTGTAACTGCCGCAGGGTAAACGCCATTTTTTCAATTAAGCAAGCGCGCACTGCTATTGCAATAGGGACTGAGTACGAAGCCTAATCGTACCGTCCATACACCGGTCAGTTGCGGTCGATGAAGCATCCATCTGGATGAAAGTAATCGAAGCTTCCGTTCCAAATCGCACTTCGCTTCGATGAGAATATCGGCTAACAACCAAGTCGACTTATAATTTACAATTACCTTCCATATACCATAATATCTATCATTAAATTACTTTGATAATCAAAATAGTTTTGAATGTAATATTATCTTATTTAACTATGATGAAATATTCGCCCATACTTCTGCTATCTTCAGTAGGAGGACATGCGATGCCGAAGATCGTTGGAACCAATGATGCCGATACTATAGTTGGCACGGAAGAGAATGACCGCATCTGGGCCTTTGCGGGAAATGACATCGTTGACGGAGGTCTTGGTAGCGATATCATCGACGGCGGTGCGGGCGATGACGTCCTGACAACAACATGGCGCAATGTGCCGGAGTTCGATGAATTAAACGGCGCCAGCGGCAACGACCGCCTCATATTCAATTTTTCGGGCGGTGCGGCAAGAGGTGGTGAAGGGGTTGATACGCTCGTTACCGATTTATCCAATCGTTCAGACTCAGTTGCGTTTAACGCAATCCAGGGGCATGCCTATTGGGGAGATGGCAGCTCAAGCTTTGATCACCTCTACTTCACCGATCTGGAACGCCTCAACCTCAAGACCGGCGCTGGCAATGATACTATAGATGCTATGGGCTTCCAGTTTGCCAACATACATGCAGGCGCGGGCAATGATTATGTGCGAGGCGGCACTGGCAACGACCAGATAACCGGTGGAGCGGGCCACGACAATCTACTGGGCGGGGATGGTGACGACCAGATCAAGGGCGGCAGCGGTGATGATGTGATCGACGGCGGTAATGGCAATGACACGCTGTCCGGTAATGATGGCAACGATAAGCTCAGCGGCGGCAGGGGAAACGATACCCTGATGGGCGACGAAGGTAACGACACGCTGAATGGAGGAGATGGCAATGACCGTCTCTACGGCGGAGCTGGAACCGACATATTATTGGGTGGAGCAGGCGACGACTATTTACAAAACACGGGCACGGACGGCGATACCTTGTTTGGAGGCGACGGAAACGACTACTTCACCGCAGGATCAATAGACAGCGGCTATAGTGGCTATTGGTTTGAAATGCACGGCGGTGCCGGAAACGACACGTTTTCGATCTATTCGGATGGAGGACTTGGCACCATTGATGGAGGCGACGGTATTGATACATTGGCCGTCACTTTCGACGATGTGGCAGCCGGTTTCAAATTCGACGCCGCCGACTATAACTCGACCGAGGTGTTCAACATCAGCGTCATCTCCGCCTATCAGGGTGCTCAGATATTCGGCGGAAACGGCGACGACCGCATCGTCAGCATCGAGAGTTATCGTGAAGGTTTGAGTGGGAACGATACCTATAATGGTCGCGGGGGCAACGACGTGATCCATGGAGCGTTTGGGCTGGACAGCCTTCTCGGTGGCGAGGGCGATGATAAACTGTATGGTGGCGCAAGCTCTGACCGGTTATTGGGCGGAACCGGTGCAGACACTCTCAGCGGTGGAACTGAAGCCGATACATTCATTTGGGACAATGCATCACTGCAATCCAACGATATTGATCACGTCACCGACTTTGATGTCCAAGGTGGCGATGTGCTTTTGTTCCGGGATACTGAGGTCATAACTGATTTCGCCAGCTTCGTCGCCGCGTCAGTTGATACACCAGACGGTGTTTTCGTCAGCATCGATGGCGCAACGAATGGGATTGTAATTGAAGGTGTCTTGCTGAGCGAGTTGACGTCCGACGACGTTTTGTTCAGCTGAATTGAACTGGCATTGTGCTGTCCGGCATACGTTTCATCACCAGCGTCAATCCAATAAAGTGGACTGACGCTGGTGGTGACCATTTAAAGATGGTCGCGCGGAATAGTCTGGTTCCATTCGCGGATTTTGACCGTCTCGCCATTTTCCTTCGCCGTCAGTACGCCGGAAATGTAGAAACTCTCAGCATCTGAATGCATCTTCGTGGTGCTTTCGATGTCGATCATCCAGCCTTCACGCCCCATCTGATAGGCCTGTGTCAGCACATAGGATGCCGATAGCGGATCATTGTCATTGACGCGCAGCTCGCGCTTGAGGCTGTGGCTCAACTGCGTGCCGAGATCGTCAAAGCGCAAGATGCCTTCGCCGAACAGACCGCCGATGCCTTCCGTCACATAGAGCGTTTCGCCGGTGACGTGATCCTGTTCGGTCCAGCGGCGGACGCTGCCCGGATCAAGCTGGGTCATCGGCGTTGCGGGGCCATGCGCTGGCTTCTGGAAGACAACCTTCGCGTCATCGACAGATGCCGGGCGCACTGGCAGATCGAGAACCGACGAAGCGGTATCGAGCGTCAGTGTTACACGCTTTGGCGATGGCCAGACCATCGGCCAGTAGCCGGTTGCAACCGAAAGACGGATGCGATGACCCTTCTTGAAGCTGTAGCCGCTATCGTTGAGCTTGATCGCGATTTCATAGGTCTTGCCCGGCACCAGCATTTCCGGCTTGTCGTGGCCGTTGATGTGGTTGAGGTTGAAGACCTGATAGCTGACGCGGGTGATGCGGCCATCCGGCAGAACGTCGCTCAGGCGCAGCGAAACCTGTGCAACCGGTTGATCAACGGTAAATGTCAGGCGAGCAACCGGCGCACCCAGAATTTCAAGATCTTCGGTCAGGACGGGTGTGTCGAAGTTGAGCGAGCCGCCATCGTCAAGACGCTGATCGGTCGGGTGTTCGCCGGGGCAACCCGTTGCCATCCATTCGCCGCCAGCCTTACCGTGGCTGTTTGGCGAGGAAATCGAAAGCACAGCCTTGGCGGCATCGGCCTTGCCCAGCGTGAAATCTGCACCAAGCGCGAAGGACTTAGGCGTGATTTCCGTCGACGGCCAGTTCTGTTCGCCAACCCAGCGTCCATTGGTGAAGTCGCGTGAGCCAGTCGGCTCGATGGTATCGCAGACATAGGCGCGCAGCTTCGGCTCGTCCATGATGCCGGTGTCTTTGCCCTTGAGCCACTGGTCCCACCAGCGCACTGCTTCCTGCAGGAAGCCGATTGCCGGACCCGGCAGGCCGTCCTGCGGATAGACATGGCCCCAAGGGCCGATAATGCCGCGCGCAGGAACTTGCAGGTTTTCGAGCAGGCGCGGAACAGCATTGGTGTAACTGTCGGCCCATGCGCCAATGGCGAGAACCGGGCACTGGATTGCCGACCAGTCTTCGCAGACCGAGCCATGCTTCCAGTATTCATCGTAATGCTGGTGTTCGAGCCAGAGCGCCGGGAAGAATGGCAGGCGTTCCAGACGTTCAATCCATGCATCACGCCAACTGGCACCCACAATCGCCGGATCGAGCGGACGCGACTGATAGGCGAGCATGATGGTGCCCCACCAGAGATTATCATTGAGCAGCAGGCCGCCCATGTAGTGGATGTCGTCGCGGAAACGGTCGTCGGTCGAATAGGCGGTGATGATCGCCTTCAATGCTGGTGGACGGCAGGCTGCGACCTGAAGGCCGTTGAAGCCACCCCAGCTCTTGCCCATCATGCCGACATTGCCGCTGCACCATGGTTGCTCAGCGATCCAGGCGATGACTTCCAGCGCGTCATCCTGTTCCTGCTGGATGTATTCGTCAGCCATATGTCCATCGGATTCGCCCGTACCACGCATGTCGACACGGATCGCGGCATAGCCGTTCTGTGCGAAATAGCCATGCATTGGCTCATCGCGGCCGCGCGTGCCGTCGCGCTTGCGGTATGGAATATATTCGAGCACGGCAGGAACGGGATTTGCCTCGGCGCCTTCAGGCAGCCACAGGCGCGCGCCAAGACGGGTGCCATCTTTCAGGGTGATCCACAGGTGCTCGGTGATATTGACGGTCATGATCGGTTCCAATTTCAATAAAGAGGAGCCGGTGCGGCATTAGCGCCGCATCGGTAGTTTAGCTGGCGGCGCGAACCTTGAGTATGTCGTCCAGCCAGTCGCGGCGCAGCTCCGGAACGGATGTGATGAGCTGCTCCGTATAGGGCTCGTAAGGCGGTTCGAAGATTGCCTTCGTGGTGCCGGTTTCAACCACCTTGCCCTTCTGCATCACCATGGTGCGGTCGGCGAGCCGACGGACGACGCCAAGGTCGTGGGTGATGAAGAGATAAGACACGTGCAATTCGTCCTGCAACTTGCGCAGAAGTCTGAGAATTTCCTCAGCCACGAGCGGGTCGAGCGCCGAGGTGACTTCATCGCAGATGATGAGATCAGGCTTTGCTGCCAGCGCACGTGCGATACACACACGCTGCTTCTGTCCGCCCGAAAGCGCACCCGGCAGGCGGCTTGCGAAATCGGCAGGCAGTCCGATCAGTTCAAGCAGACGTTTGACCTCGATCTCGCGCTGGTCCTCATTCATGCCGAAATAGAACTTCATCGGACGACCGATGATCTCACCAACGGTCTGGCGTGGGTTCAATGCCACATCGGGCAGCTGGTAAACCAGTTGAATGCGGCGCAGTTCTTCGCGCGAGCGCTTTTTGTAGTTCGCTTCCAGCCGTTGTCCGGCAAGCGTGATGATACCGCTTGAGTGCGGCGGCAGGCCTGCAATAATGCGCGCAAGCGTTGATTTTCCGGAACCGGATTCACCCACGACCGCAAGCGTTTCGCCGCGACGGATGTAGCAACCCACATCGGTCAGGACGAGCTTCTTGCCGTAATAGGCGGTTGCGTTTTTCACTTCGAGCAGGATTTCGCCGGTCTTGTGTTCGGCCTGCTCGCCCGAAATGCTCGATTCACGCTCAGACACCAGACGCTGGGTATAGTCCTGCTTTGGCGCTTCGAGAATTTCTTCTGCAGAACCAAGCTCGACCATTTTGCCGTGACGCAGAACCATGATGCGGTCGGCAATTTGGGCCACGACTGCAAGGTCATGCGTGATGTAAAGAGCGGCAGTGTTGTAACGCTGGATCAGGCTGCGCAGCAGTGCCAGCACTTCGATCTGCGTTGTCACGTCAAGCGCGGTTGTCGGCTCGTCCAGCACCAGAATATCCGGGCGGCATGACATGGCCATGGCAACCATCGCGCGCTGCAACTGTCCGCCGGAAACCTGATGCGGATAGCGATCGCCAAAAGTGTCGGCATCTGGAAGCTGCAATGTATGCAGCAGCTCCAGCATCCAGCTCTTTGCTTCGGCTTTGGTCATGAGGCCGTGATAAAGCGGTCCTTCCATGATCTGATCACCGATGCGGTGCGCCGGATTAAACGACGCCGCCGCACTTTGTGCCACATAGGCGATGCGTGCGCCGCGCGCCTTTTCACGGGTCTCGCGGGTGCCATCCATCAGCGAAATATCGTCAACGACAACTGTGCCTTCAGCGATCCTGCAGCCACCACGGCCATAGCCCATCGCGGCAAGGCCGATGGTGGATTTACCTGCACCGGACTCGCCAATGAGACCGAGCACTTCACCGCGCTTCAGCGTCACATCGACATGATCAACAAGCGTTGCGCCATTGGGTGCTTTGACGACGAGGTCGGAGATTGAAAGAACGATATCCTTGCTCATCGATCAGCTCCCTGCGTGGTCGTGCGTCCGGCGAGAAGCCAGTCAACGACGAGATTGACGCCAACAGTGAGGATGGCGATTGCAGCCGCCGGGAAAAGCGGTGCGTAGAGGCCGTAGAGAATAGCCTGCTGGTTGTCCTTCACCATGCCGCCCCAGTCCGCGAATGGCGGCTGAATGCCAAGGCCAAGGAACGACAGACCGGCCACGAAAAGGAAGGTGAAGCAAAAACGCAGGCCGAATTCCGCAATCAGCGGCGGCAGCGTATTCGGCAGGATTTCACGCCAGATCAACCAGCCAAGACCTTCGCCACGAAGACGGGCGGTTTCAGCATATTCCAGCACATTGACGCCCTGCGCCACGATACGCGCCAAACGAAACACGCGGGTGGAATCAAGCAATGCGATGGTGATGATCAGAACCGGCAGTGACGAGCCGAGCGCCTGCAGGATGACAAGCGCCGAAATGAGCACCGGAATGCACATGACGGTATCGACGATGCGCGAAAGGATCGTATCGACCCAGCCGCCGAAGATGGCTGCAAGGAAGCCGAGCGGCACCCCAACGCTGAATGACAGGAGCGACGCTGCGAGCGACACGCCAATCGACATCTGCGCACCGAAGAGCAAGCGCGAGAGCATGTCGCGACCATTCTGATCGAGACCGAACCAGAACTGTGCCGATGGCGGATCAAACGGTGCACCAACGATTTCTTCCTGACCATAAGGCGCGATTAGCGGGCCGAACAGAAACATCAGGAGGCAGAGCGTGACGATCGCAAGACCGACCCACGCCGTCAGGGGAATAGACTTTTTCATCGGGGGTGCCTCAGACGCGGATTGAGCGCGATGGCAGCGACATCGGCGATGATATTGAGAATGACATAGGCCGCGCCAAAGACGAGGGCCGCAGCCTGCACGAGCGGAAGGTCACGCTTTGAAACGGCATCAACCATGAAGCGGCCAAGGCCGTTATAGTTGAAAACAGCTTCGACAAGCACCACACCGGTGATGAGGTAGGCGATGTTGAACGCCACCACATTGACGATAGGCGCCGCCGCATTGGGCAAGGCGTGCTTGGTCACAACGCGCTTGGTGCGAAGTCCTTTGAGATATGCCGTTTCGACATAGGCCTGATCCATCACCGACAAAACGGCCGTGCGGGTCATGCGCATCATCTGCGCGACGGTCACGAGAACCAGCGTCAATGCGGGCAGGGCCGTGGCCTGAATCCATTCGAGGAAGGTCATGCCTTCATAGGTGTCGGCAAGGCTTGGCAGCAGGTTGAAGCGGATCGACAGGAACAGGATCAGCAACAGGCCGAGGAAATATTCAGGCAGTGAAACGAAGGCCAGCGCCACAATGTTGATAACACGGTCGAAAATACCGCCGCGTTTGACCGCGGTGACAAGGCCGAGAAGGATGGCGATTGGAACGCTGACGACCGCGGCAAAGGCTGCCAGTGCCATCGTATTCCAGAAGCGTGGCCACAAAAGATCGGCAACTGGCTGCTGGTTGGCAAGTGAGGTGCCAAGATCACCGGTCACGAAACCTGCAAGCCACGCGAAATAGCGTGCGAGGACCGGTTGATTGAGACCGAGGCTTTCGCGCAAAGTGGCAAGCGCTTCCGGCGTGGCATTCTGACCGAGAATGGCGGACGCCACATCACCCGGCAGAATCTGCGTGCCGGCGAAAATCAACGCCGACACGAGGAACAGCGTGAGGAGCCCGAGCCCCACACGCTTGAGAATTAGAACGAACATTATGCTTCCAGCCAGACTTTTTCGGCAAGGCGAGCGCCCATCAGATTGAACATCGGATGCGTGGTGACGCCCTTGAGCTTCTTGGAGGTGGCGTCGAGATAGTCGCCGAACATTGGGATTAGCGCGCCGCCATCATTGCTGATCATGGCCTGCAGCTCGGCATAGATTTCCTTGCGCTTGGCCTGATCGAGCATTGCACGGGCTTCGAGCAATTTGGCGTCGAAATCAGCGCTCTTCCAATGCGTATCGTTTTGCGATGCGTTGGATGCATAAGCGACCGACAGGGCCTGATCAGCAGTCGGGCGACCACCACGATAAGACATGCAGAACGGTGCCTTCATCCAGACATTGTCCCAATATCCGTCGGCTGGCTCACGCTTGATATCGATCTCGATCCCTGACTTGGCTGCAGCAGTGCGGAAGATCGCGGCTGCATCGACGGCGCCGGTGAAGGCTGCGTCAGAAGCCGAAAGCTGGATTTTCAGTGAATCCATGCCAGCCTGCTTCAGATAGAACTTTGCCTTTTCCGGATCATAGGCACGCTGCGGCAGTGCAGCGTCGAAGAACGGGTCGGTGCTCGGGATCGGATTGTCGTTACCCAAGCGTCCGTAGCCGCGCAAGGCTGTCTTGAGCAGTTGCTCCCGGTCGATGGCGTGCTTGACGGCAAGGCGGACGTTGTTGTCGGTGAACGGCACCTGCGTGCAGTCCATCAGGAAGGAGAAATGCTGGCCGCCGGACGACTGGACAATGTTGAGGTTCGGATTGCGCTTGAGCAGATCGACGGTTTTGAAATCAAGCTGATTGATGGCGTGCACCTGACCGGACATCATGGCGTTGGTACGGGCCGACACATCATTGATGACGATGACTTCAACTGCATCGACCCAGGCCGTATTGGGCTTCCAGTAGCTTTCATTACGCGTGAAACGCGAACGCACGCCCGGCTGGAAACGCTCGAAGACAAAAGGACCGGTGCCGACCGGCTTGTTGAAATCGGTCCAGTCCTTGGGAACCACGAGGAAGTGATAATCGGACAGGATGTAAGGCAGATCGGCGTTGCCGCTCGTCAGCGTAATCTTGACTGTAGCGGCATCAACCTTGACGACATCGGTAAATTCCGAAGCGAGCGAACGAGCACCGGATGTGGTTTCGCCGCGATGCAGGTTGATCGAATAGATGATGTCGTCAGCGTCGAGCGTCTTGCCATTGTGGAAGGTCACGCCCTGACGAACCTTGAAGGTCCATTCCTTGGCGTCGGCAGACGGTTCCCAGCTTTCAAACAGCTCAGGCACAGCCTTGTTGTTGGCGTCGATTTCGACAAGGCCGTTCATCAGCATGTAAGCCTGATTGACCGGAACCCAATCCTTCAGCAGGCGCGGATCGAAATTGTCTGTGGTAGAGCCGCCTCCAATGCCGAGCTTGAGCACTCCGCCTTTCTTTGGTGTGCCATCACCTTCTGCCGCCATTGCAGAATTGATAAGGCCACTCATGCCACTTGCCGCAACAAGGCCAAAGCCGGCTGCGCCCGACATGAAAGAGCGGCGTGTCAATTGAAACTGGCTTTTTTGCTCAGGCATTCTGTACCCCTGTGTTTAAGTCATAGCTTATTGGCTTTTGCGGGTGGGGTAGCTCACTGGACCCCTTATTTTCAAGGGTTGATGTCGAATTTCTGGGTATGACTTTTGTGCATACCCCCATGCGAAATGTGTGTCTTGGCATTTGCACGAACAGGAATAAAGGAGCGTTCAACAGTGATGGCAGGGGTGCTTTTCGTTCAGGAAAGCAATCCCTGCTTTTTCAGATTTTGATGATCCTGGAGATCGAAAATGGGTTTGCCGGATGTGGTCGGCTTGGTGGGCGCGTTCTTTTACCTTCTGGGCTATGCGCTGATTCAATTGCGTATTTTTACCGTCGATGATCCGGTCATTCCGTTGCTGAATGTTTTGGGCGGGGTCGCGCTGATCTATTCGCTTGCCTGGAATTTCAACCTCGGCTCCTTCATCTCACAGGTTGCCTGGCTGATCATCACCGTTATCGGATACATCCGTTTCCGCATGGTTGCGCGTCGCCGCGTCGCTCTTCCGCAGGAATGATATGTTTAACAGATCCGATCATCTTTATGTGATTGGATCGGTTCCATTGCTTGCTATCAGCCAGTCGGATACTTCCCGCACGATTTTGCGCTGGTGACGATCAGCTGGTCGCATGAGATAGAAATAGGCGTCCGACCGCATCATGTGGCTATGCGCCGGGACCAATGTTCCGCTCGCAAGCTGCTCCTTGATAAGCCAAGTCCAGCCTAGCGTGATACCGATGCCCTGCGTTGCGGCAGCAACGCAAAGACCATAGTCACCGAGCCGCCATTCCAGTGCACCGGCAGGACGAGAAAGTCTGGCATCATGCCACCATTCCGGCCAACCCTGCCACTCGCGCATTGTGTCTTCGATGGCGAGCAGAACCGGTGCCTCCTGCTCCATGATACCGGGCACGCCTGGCGCTGAGACGGGTACGACTTCCTCCCGGCCCAGCACGGTCAGATTGACCCCGATGGGCCGCTCCTTGCGATAGAATAGCGCGAGATCAAACTCGTCCAGGCGCAGATGTGCCACATCATCAGTTACACGCAACCGGATTTCGATTCCGGGAATTTCCGCCTTCAGCCTGCCTATTCGTGATAGGAACCACTGATCGGCAATCCCGCGTGAACAGGCGATCGTGATTTGTCGCGGCCCAATCCATGCCCGCAAGCCGTCTGTGACAGCGCTCAGATCGCCCAGAAGTCGGCTTACCTCCGAAGCATAGCTCTCTCCGATAGCAGTCAACTGCACGCCGACAGGCAGACGGTTGAACAGTTTCGAGCCTATGAAGGCTTCCAGCTTGCCAATCTGCCGACTGACGGCGCTTTGGGTGAGGCCGAGCTCCAAACCTGCGCGAGAGAAACTCCCGAGCCGAGCCGCACTGTCGAAAACTACCAGCGCGTTGAGCGGCGGCATGGATTGACGACCGACTGCCAAAGTTTATTTCTCCCGTTTCTCAGAAGGCATGTATCTTTTTATGGTTTAGGTTTTCTGTATCGGGTCCTTGTCAGTCAAGCCCCTCCGATGGATTATCTCGTCACGGATTTTTTGCCGATGAATGCGAGTTCCAGAAATCCAATAGAAGTCAGTCGACCTTACGCGAAAAGCGAATAGTGTCACTCGCTTCTTCAATCTGCCTGGAATGATTGAAAGCCGGAATGGTTTTCAGACTAAAGGTCAATCCAATTTTACTTGGCTAGTTTTACTTGGCTAGTTTGATTTGGCTAATTTGGTTTGGAAAGTAACCTGAGAAAAAAGCCGCCCCCGATGAGGGATGCGAGCAACCCTGCAGACATGGGCCACGGATAAGCGAGATTGCGCCCAAGCCAATCCGCAAAAACGAGCAGCAATGCGCCGAGCAGAGCGCTGGCCAGCAGGCGCGTCGTCACGCTTTTGAACCCGAGCAGGGCAGCAAAATGCGGCACCATAAGACCGATGAAACTGACAGGCCCGATAGTGATCGTTGCCGCTGTTGTTCCAACACCTGCAAGAGCAAGAAGGATCGCACGGCTTGACGAGACTTTGAGGCCAACAGCGCGCGCTGTCACATCGCCCAACGGAAAGATGTCGAGTGGGCGCCTGAAAAGAAGAGCCGCAAGCAGAACGATAATCGCGCAGATGCAAACCAAGGCCGCATCATTCCAGCCGATATTGCCCATGGAACCGGAAAACCAGTTCAGGAGGCCAGCTACACGTGGATTGCCGCTGGCAAGAAGCAGGATCATCAGAGCATGGAACATGCTTCCCAAGCCGACGCCGACAAGAAGAACACGCTCTGGCTGGAACGCCATACGCCAGCCGATCCCGGCAATGGCGCTGAGCACCACCAAAGCGCCGATGGTGGCAACCACAAGCTTGGAAAGGCCGCTTGCATCGCCAATGAAGAGCACTGCGATTGCAAGCCCGAAGCCCGCGCCATAACCAATGCCAAGCAAGTCGGGACTGGCCATCGGGTTTCGGAGCGTACCCTGTAGAACAAGGCCCGCAACCGCAAGACATATGCCTGCGCCGGCCGCCGTAAAAATACGTGGCACACGCCACCATGTTACGACCTCTGGTGCGCCCAAGCTCCAGCCTTCAGGTGTTCTCGACACCAGCGCCGATATGATCATGCAAAGGGCAAGAGTGCATGAAAGCGCTAAAAGCAGGCGAAGCGGTTTCTTGATCTGCTCTCTCGCCGGGGTGATTTCCTGCGTTGAAGGCACAGCAGGCAGACGAACGCGGCTTGCCAGAATGACAAGAATTGGGCCTGTGAAAAGACCTGCAGCGGCACCCGCGGGAATATTGCCGACGAAAGGTGCTATGGCCCGCAGCAGCTGATCGATACCCACCAGCAGCAACGCGCCAAGCAAGGTCGACCACAAGAGCCTGCGGCCATCCTGGCCGGGCGCGAAGGCACGCGCCAGATTGGGGGCGGCAAGTCCGATCATACCAATCAGCCCAAGACTGCTGGTAACAACCGCAGCAATGGCCGCCGCAGCAGCAAGCAGAACCAGCCGCATCATTGCTGGTGAAATGCCAAGCCCCTTCGCCTGATTATCGCCAAGCGAAAGAAGGCTGAGCGGTCGTTGCAGGATGAAGATGAGTGCAGCAAGCGGCAGGAGACGCGGGAGAAGATAAAGACAGACTTCCCAGCCCCCCTGCTGCAAAGAACCGGCCTGCCACGTCAGCAGGTTAATGAGGTAATCATGATTGAAAAGTACGAGCAGGCTGAAGATTGCATTGCAATAAAGCCCGACCATCAAGCCGGCCAGCACCACAGTTGTCGATGAAAACCGTCCGCGAGAGGCGATAAACAGCGAAAGGCTGAGTGCCAGTCCAGCACCGATGAGCGCGATGACTTCGTTGCCCGCAATCCATAGGCCGGGTGCGAAAACCAGCGTGAAAGCCAGTGCGATCTGCGCGCCGGAGGCAACGCCCAGAAGTCCGGGTTCAGCCAGCGGATTGCGCAGAACGGTTTGAAACACTGCGCCGCCAAGCCCGAGCGCACCACCCACAAGCAGGCCAACCGCAAGACGCGGCAGAAAGCTGTAATAACCGATCACATGGCGTGGATCGTCCAGATTGGTAGCTGTCACGATGCGCAGCCATTCCGAAGGCGCAGCAATGCTGAGAAAGCCCTGAACAATGAGCGACAATACAAATGCGACCGACAAACCCAGCATTGCCCAGCGCAGCGGGGAAGCTCGCGTGCGACCGTGGGTTACTTCAACGCTGCTCACGCCATGTTCTCCAATGCCGAGGCGATGAGATCGGCCAGATGGGCCGCAGAAGGTACACCGCCAAAAGGGTGGAACTGGTTCAACCATGCCACGCGCCCGTCACGCACTGGTCTCAGCAATTTCCACATCGTGTTCTGTTGTAAGGAGCGTTCGGTCTGAACCCGCTGCGAGGGAATATCCACGACGAGAAACGCCGCATCAGCGCTTTCCATCAGCCGATCAAGTCCGACACGCGCCATGCCGGTTCCATTCACCGGGCCTTTCCAGACATTGGAAAGTCTAAGTTTCTGCAACACGGCATCGGGCAGCGTGCCTTCGCCGTACATGGTCATTTCACGCCCGCCGATATCAGGCAGCATGATACCCACCGCATACTTATGCTTCGAGACAGTCTCGCGTGCCTTTTCAAAGCGGCTTTCCGCGTCCTCAACCACAGAAGACGGCACGGAAGGCGAAACACCGCACAAGTCCGCGACGCGGTTCAGTATCTCGATCGCCAGCTGGTATCGTTCGACATTCGGCGTTGTGATGCTCGGCACCAGCTCGACACGCGCAACATCCGCGATGCGCGGCGTCATCACGAGATTATAATCCGTTGCTATCACAAAATCGGGCTTCAGCGCTGCAAGGGCTTCAAGATTGATCTCCCAGAACGGCCCGACATCAACAACCGTTTCCGGCAAAACCGGTGCTGCCATGCGCTGACGATAGAATGCTGTATCGGAAAGCCCTACGGGCACAATCCCGAATGAAAGCATGGCTTCTGCCGCTGCCCAGTCGATCGCCACCACACGTGGAGGAGATGCAGCGGCGGCTCTGAAACCAAAGCCAGAAAGCCCCGCGCAAAGCGCGAGGCCCGAACCGAACATTATCTGGCGACGTGTCAGCAAAACGCTCGCCTCAGAAACTGACCTTCACACGGCCTATGACCGAGCGGCGATCGCCTTCGTAGCAGCTGAACGCATCCTCGCAGGTGGTGAAATACTTCTTGTCAAACAGGTTTGTGGCATTCACCTGGAAGGTCATGTCCTTGTACTTGTAGCTCACACCGGCATCGACGAGTGTTCGGCCATCGACCTTGATCGTATTGGCTTTGTCGCCATAGCTCGCACCCACATAACGCACGCCGCTACCAAGGCTGAGGCCTTCAAGCATGCCGCTGTTGAACGTGTAATTGAGCCAAGCCGAAGCCTGGTGTTCCGGCACCATCGTCACCTGCTTGCCGATGAACGCCGCAGCATCTTCGGTGATTTCCGCCTTGGTATAGGTGTAGGAACCGACGAAATCCCAGCCATAGCTCAGATCGACCTTGCCTTCGAGTTCCAGCCCGCGCGAATGCACCTCGCCCGTTGCCTGTGGCCCATCGATATAGCTGTAGGAAACGACATTCGATTTCACGATGTCGAACCACGCCAGCGTGAACAGCGCGTCGATTTCCTTTGGCTGATATTTTACGCCGACTTCCCACTGACGGCCTTCCGACGGATCGAAAGTGTTGCCGCTGTTATCCGCGCCGAGATTGGGCACGAAGGATTCCGAATAGCTGACATAGGGCGCGATGCCCCATGGCGTCACATAGGTGACACCTGCGCGACCGCTGAATTTCCCGATATTCTGATCTGTATCACTGGAATCGAGACGATTATGGCTGTTGAGGTCCAGCCAGTCATAGCGCCCGCCCAAAGTGACAATCCAGTTGTCATTGAACTTGATCTGATCCTGCGCATAAAGCCCGGTCTGGTTGTATTTCTGGCGATAGCTCTGCGTTACCGTGGTCGGAACAGAAATCGGAATACCATAAGACGGATTGAACGGGTTCAGCGTCGGGGCCGGATCACGATACTGCGTCACATCGGAATCCGAATAGGAGTAATCAAGGCCGAACAGAGCCTGATGCGAAATATTGCCGGTTTCAAATTCTGCGATGGCCTGATTGTCGACCACCAGCCCGCTCATATTCTCATCGAAGCGACGCGCCTGACGGGTGATGCCGGTCGGTCCGAGCCCAAGCGCCAGCACATTGTCGAGCAGGAAGCTGACCTGTCCGTAACGAAGGTTCTGCTTCACCGTCCAGGTGTCGTTGATATGATGTTCAAACTCATAGCCGATGCTGCCCTGTTTCTGGACGCTGCGGTTGAAATCAGGATCACCAACCAGAATGTTTGGGTAATTCGGATAAAGGCTGCTAATCGTCGCAGGCAGCACGCTGCCGCCACTATCGTCGCGCAGCAACTGGCCCGAAACCGTCAGCGACGTATCCGCATCGGGTGCCCAGGTGAGCGAAGGCGCGATCATGTAGCGATCGTCCTTGACCTCGTCGCCATTGGAATATTCGAACTGCGTGTTGCCCTTGCGAACCACGCCGACCAAACGATAGAGCAGCGTCTTGTCTTCATTGACCGGCCCGGTCAGGTCGACGCCAACCTGCTTGCGATTGAAACTGCCATATTCGACCGATGCTTCATGCGAAGCTTCAGCCTGCGGCTTCTTGGTAACGCGATTGACCAGACCGCCAGCATCACTCTGTCCGTAAAGCGACGAAACAGGACCACGCAGCACTTCGATGGAATCCAGCTCGTATGGATCGGTACGGAAGAAGGTGTAGGAATTGGAGAGCTGACGCAGGCCGTTCTGATAGGAACTGGTCGACTGCGCGTTGAAACCGCGCATGAAAATCCAGTCATAGCCTTTTGGATCCGGACCATAGGTTTCAATGCTTACGCCGGGGACATAACGCAGCATTTCCGTGACGCTTTGCGCATTCTGCATCTCGATCTGCTTGCGGCTGACAACAGATACTGACTGCGGCACCTCGATAAGCGGCGTATTGGTCTTGGTGGCTCCGCCAGAGCTTTCAACGACAACGCTCCTCGACGTGTCGCTGCCACTATTGCCTTCAACGGTAATCGTATCGAGGAGCAAAGACCCATCAGGAGCAACCGCGCCAGCATCGACTGATTGCTGCGCCGATATCGCGACGGTATTGCCGCGCAAACTATATGTGAGGCCAGAACCGGAGAGAATTCGGCCCAGTGCTTCCGAACGTGTCAGCGAACCTTGTGCACCGCCGGAGTTCTTGCCGCGCACAATATTTGCATCAAAGAACAGCTGAACGCCGGTTTTGTTCGAGTATTGCACCAGCGCTTTGGATAATGGCTGTGCTGCAATATCAAACGACGTGCGCTGCACCTGGCTGTTTGCTGCGGCTTGCGCCCAGACAGCACTCGGCGCAAATGCGGCAACCGCAACCAGCGCACTCGCCGCGAGCAAATGCGCTGACAGCCCGCTTTTAAGAAAAGCCCGCGAACCTTGGCCACGACCGGTCTTAATTCGGCTCTTCATATCGACGCGCATAGTTTAATCCCCGATGTCTGACACCCCTGCTTTGGGCAGGATTTTCCTGTTACTTCATGGCTGCCTCGCAGCCCCTCAGTGGAATAGACACCTCGGAAACGCGATCTAATGATCGGTAGATTAAAAAAATTTGATTTTTTTAATCCAGTTATTATCGCCGTGTAACGACGGTCACCCAGCCGGAACCGTTCAGGACTCTGACCGGCAAGGTTTCGGCAATGGTTGCAAGAGCCGCTTCGGCATCACGCGTATCAAAAATTGCCGTAACCGGCATATTGCCGATTTCTGTGTCGGTGAGGAAAATCCTGCCACGACGATAGCGTTCCAGCTCGCTCAGTACGCGGCTGAGCGGAACGTCCTCAAAGATAATCCTGTCATTGCGCCAGGCTTCAACCGTCTGCGGGTCGGCCCGTTGCGGCAAAGCCGCTTCATCACGGCCATAAGTTATCTGCCAGCCCTCATCAAGGCGCACCGGATCGCTTTGACCAAAAGCCACTGAAACTGCATGCTCAACCACTGAAACAGTGACCGCCCGATCGATCAGTTTCACGTCAAAAGCAGTCCCGAGCGCAGTGATCGTGCCGCCATTGGCGCTAACCACAAAGGGGCGCGACGGATCGGAGGCGACCTGAAAGAACCCCTGCCCTTCATGGAGCACAAGGTTGCGCCCGTTGCCCGAAAAATCGAGGGAAAGCGCCGAATAGCTGCCAAGCTCGACAGTGCTTCCATCGGCAAGCGTAAAGCTGCGACGTTCACCGACACCCGTTTGATAAGTCGCAAACAGACCGGGACGCGACAAGAGATAAGCGCCAGGCAGAAGAACGAGAGCGGCAAGGCCACCCAGAACAACGCCGCGCCGGCCCACACGACCGTCCGATTTATGGCCCGATTGGCGGATGCGGTCATATTCAGGCTTCACGGCATCGAAGCGTTGCCACAGCGTCTGCGCACGCTCATAGGCCACTCGATGCGCAGGGTCAGATGCAATCCAAGCTGAAAACGCACGCCGGTCATCGGCGCTGACGGTTTTGTCCTGTAACAGCACAAACCATTCCAGCGCCTTCATGTAAACCGGATCGGTTTCAAACTCCTTCATGGGCGTCTTGATGTTCCCGCTTATAATTACTCTGAAAGCCGCCAGTCGAGTTCAGCCAGCGCTGACACGATCTGCGTTATAACCGTATTTCGGGAAATTCCCATACGCTCGGCAACTTCGTCATAACTCAACCCCTCGATCCGGTTGAGAACAAAGGCTTCGCGCCGACGCGGCGGAAGCTGCGCGACGGAATGTAAAAGACGATGAAGCTCGCTGCGATAAAGCACCGTCATTTCCGGCGATGGTCGCGCATCGGCAAAGCGCTCGGGCTCATCGACCTCGATTTCGACATCCGCCCTGCGGCGGGCATCGCGTAAGTGATTGAGCGCAAGATTGCGCGCTGTGCGCTTTACATAAGCAGGACCTGGCGCCTGTGCCGTATCTTCATAGCGGGAAAGCAGGTTCAGGAAGGCTTGCTGAACGACATCTTCAGCCGTGGCGGTATTTCCGACAATACGACGCACAAAAGCCCGCAGACTGATCTGCTCGCTTTCATAGAGTTCTGCCAGATCCCACAACCGGGAAGTCATTTGTTCGCGTGCTCCGAACTAAACATATGCTCCAGCATCTGCGGACGAACAGACACTCATTCACGCGATAAAGGCCCGGAAAATATCGCGCAATCACAATGATTTAGAAGAGTTCCAGGCAGAGAAAACAAACATGCGTCAAATACTCATCTTTTATCGTTTTAAAACATTGGCTTCGGCGGGGAACTCGCGCCCGCTTTCATTGGAAACAAGAGGGCGGCGGCGGAAACTTTGTTGCCCGGATGTACCTAAAATATCACATCATTTGCAGATCAATGAGCCGGCATCGCGATGATATAATGATGCTTCGATCCTCAAGCGGGTTGAGGCATTCTCGGCAAACTGGTCAGCAGTTTCCTCGTATAGGCATGCTGCGGATCGGCCAGAATGTCCCGCGTATTGCCCTGCTCCACGATCCGGCCACTTTCCAGAACGATCAGCCGTTCGCACAAGAGCGCAACCAGTGCGATGTCGTGTGACACCACCACAAAAGTCGTGCGTTCTGAAAGAGAGCGCATGAGATCGATGATACGGGCCCGTGTTGTCAGATCGAGCGCGCTGACCACTTCGTCGGCGATGACGAGCTCAGGTTTAGAGACAATCGCCCGAGCGATGGCTATACGCTGGCGCTGGCCACCTGAAAACTCGTGCGGATAGCGGCGGGCGGCATCCGCTGGCAAATCGACGGAATCGAGCGCCTGCGCAACAGCCTGCGCAATATCGGTCTCGATTTTCAAAGATCGCAGCGGCTCGGCAATGATGTCGAAGACACGCTGGCGCGGATCGAGCGATGAATAGGGATCTTGAAACACCGCCTGCACCGAACGGCGAAAATCGCGCATGAAACCGCGATTGCCAATATCCAGAGGCTTGCCGCGAAACGAAACGTTCCCCGAAGACGGGCGCTGCAGTCCAAGCAGCAGTTTCAACATGGTTGTTTTGCCGGAACCGGACTCACCGACAATGCCCAGATTGCTTCCGGTCTCAAGTTTCAGATCGACATCATGCAAAACCGTCTTACCACCGGCATAGGCAAAGGAAACGCCCGAAAGGTCCATCAATGTCATCGCGCAACCTCCAGAGCAGCATCAAACGCCCGTGCAGCGGCCACGAGCCCCTGCGTATATGGCTGCTGCGGATCGGTGAAGAGTGCCGCAACCGGCCCTTCTTCTATAAGTTTTCCGTTCCGCAGGACCAGCGCGCGTTCGGTAACGGTCGCAACCACTGGCAAATCGTGACTTATGAAGAGAAGCCCCATTCCCTCGTCCCGCACCAATTGCTCCAGTAGTTTCAAAATCTCGGCCTGCGTGGTGACATCGAGCGCCGTCGTCGGCTCATCCGCGATCAAAAGCTTGGGGCGACAGGCAAGAGCCATAGCGATAGCCGCACGCTGGCGTTGACCGCCCGATATTTCGTGTGGCCAGGAACGGGCAATGCGTTCCGGGTCCGGCAGGGATACACGCTCCAGAAGCGAGTGAACCTCGGCATTCACGTCAGCTTGCCCAATTCTGCGACCATCCCGAAGCGCGCGGCGACGGACGACCAAACCGACTTGTTTGCCAATCCGCATCAGCGGGTCGAGCGCCGTCATCGGTTCCTGAAAAACCGTTGCAATGCTCTGCCCGCGCAATGGCACCAGCTCACGGTCTCGCGCCCCTATCACTTGGTGGCCGTCGAGCGTGATCGATCCGCTTGCCCGCATGCCGTCCGGCAACAGTCCCATGATGGCAAGAGCCGTCAACGACTTGCCCGAACCGGATTCACCGATCAGACCGACCCGTTCCCCCTGCCCAACCGACAGCGAGACGCCGGAAACCAGAGACCTGCCTGCCGTTTCTATCTGGAGGTTCTCCACATTCAGCAAAATGCTCAACGTTGTCTCCTCCGTGTTGGGTCGGCCACGTCACGCAGCCCGTCGGCAAACAGATTGAGCCCGATCACCAATGAGACAAGCGCCAGACCGGGTGCTATGGCACCGAACGGCGCCGTATAAACCGACGCCTGTGCCTCCTGCAGAAGCCGTCCCCAGGATGAATTGGGCGGTGGAGCGCCAAGACCAAGATAGGAAAGCGATGCTTCCGCGATCACCGCCAGACCGAACTGAAGCGCAAAATTGACGATCAGTGTCGGCCAGATGTTCGGCAGCACATGGATGCGGACCAACCCGAGCCGTGATGTGCCGGAAATGCGCGATGCCGTAATGTAATCCATCGCCAGAACCCGCTTTGCGAGGATGCGGGTCAGACGTGCCACGATGGCCGATCCGGCGATACCGATGGCCATGATGGCGGTCGTCAGGCTTGCACCGTCGCTGGAAGCCACGATCAACATGGCCAGCAACAGGGTTGGGAAGGCGATGAGAATATCGAGCGTTGCCGCCAGCACGTCATCAAGCGTCTGCGTTGCAAACGCCGCAAGCACACCCAGCGTGACGCCAATCACTGCGCTGAGTGCGATGGCTCCACAGCCGACGATAAGCGCAATGCGCGAACCGATCATGATTTGTGTCATCAAATCGCGTCCCAGACGATCCGTACCGGCCCAATGCAGCCAGGACGGAGCCTCCAGTCGTCCACCGACCATTTCGCCAGCACCGTAAGGTGTCCAGACCAGCGAGAGAAGAGCGACGGCCAGATGCAACCCCAGCAGCAATCCACCCACAATAAGGGGCCATGGCAGTCGGTAAGCCGGCTTTTCATCCCCGACGGCAGGCGTCATATCAGCAGGCTCCGTCATGCACGACCTCCCGCAGACCGCTGGCGCAAGCGCGGGTCGATCAGTCGTTGCAGGAGATCTGCGGCAAAGCCGACCAGCAGCACCAGAAGCGTCGATACAAACAGAACACCCTGAACATTGGGATAGTCGCGCTGCTCTATGCCGAGCAGAAGCATCGAACCGAGACCCGGCAACGAGAAGACACGTTCGACCACCACAGCACCAAGCAAAGTCGAGGCAAGCTCGATACCGAGGATCGAGATCACCGGCACCGCGCCGTTGCGGATACCGTGACGGACAAGAGCCTGCGAGAATGTCGCGCCAAGCGCCCGTGCGGTACGAAGATAGTCGCTGCCAAGCACGTCCTGCGTGGCCGAACGGACATAACGGATCAACGATGCCGACATGACGATGGCAATGGTTGTGACCGGCAACACCAGCGATTGAAAAGCAGCCGGCGCCGACTGCCATCCTCGTGATGGGAAACCACCCGAAGGGAACAACCGCAGCTTAACTGCAAAAAACCAGACCAGCAGAATGCCTATCCAGAACACAGGCACGGCGATGCCGAGCTGGGAGATGACGGATATCACCGTTCCATACCAGCGGTTCTGGCGCACAACCGACAGAATGCCGAGTGGCACCGCGATCATGATCGCAACGACGAATGCCATCAGCGTCAAAGGCACGGTCACAATCAGCCGCTTGCCGATTTCGGCAAGAACCGGTGCTCCACTCACAAAGGAATTACCAAGATCAAAGCGCAGGAGGCTACCGATAAAACGCAGAAACTGCTCGTAGAGAGGCAGGTCCGAACCGACCTGCTTGCGCGCTGCCTCGATCTGCGCCGCATCCGCGCCGACAGAAACAAGCGCATTTGCGGGATCGCCCGGCAGAAGGCGCAACAGCAGAAACAACACGATCGATGCGATGAAAACCGACAGAACCAATATGGCTGAACGGCGTATGATATAGGCGAAAATAGCGTTTACCTCTCCGATGTCAGGGCAGCGCTCGGACCCTCATGCAAATGCGACAACGCCGCCGGAAATTAATTCAGGCGGCGCGATCTGTCGAGTTGATGTTCTCGATATCGACTGGCGGTTATTATTCCGCTTTCACAATGTCATAGGCAGAAAACTGGGAGTTCAGGCCGTTGATCGGGTAGCCGCTCACTGATTTTTTCGAAACAACGATCTGCGGATAGAGGTAGAACCAGTTGCTGGCCGCATCTTCGGCAATGATCTTGTTCGCCTCGGTCAGCTTGGCCGTCTGTTCATCCGTCGTAGCACTTGCTTCCGCTTCCTTGATGAGCTCGACAACCTTCGGATTGTTATAACCCCAATAGAAATCGGGATTGCCATAGAACACGATATCGCGATGGTTCACATGCTCCTGCAAGGTGGCCTGGAAATCGTGTGCCTTATAGACCTTCGTGTACCACTCATTGGCAGTGATGACGTTGATCTTGACGGTTACGCCGACCTTGGCCAGCTCGCTCTGGATGAACTGCGCGGCAATCGGGTGTGGATCGTAATTCGGCGTATCGATAGTGAAGGTGAAGCCATCCGGGTAACCAGCTTCCTTGAGAAGTTCCTTGGCACTTTCAGGATCATAGGCGTCGACCTTGGTGAGATCGACATACCACGGATCGGTCGGCGGTACGAATGAGCCGATCAGCGTGCCATAATCGCCCCACACAGCCTTCAAAAGCTTCTGGTCGTCGATTGCACGGGCGAGCGCCTTGCGCACTTTGACATTGTCGAATGGCGCAATACGGTCGTTATAGGCCAGCAGCAGCTTGGTGGTCGACTGCCCTTCGCTGACGGTGAAATCGGGATTGTCCTTGAACTGGGCTAGCGAGTCCGGGCTTTGAACCGACGTGATGATATCAACCGAACCGGTCAGCAAAGCATTGTTCAGCGCGCTTGCATCGGTGAAATACTGGAACACCACCTCGCCGTTTTTCGGCTTGGCGCCCCAATATTTATCGAAGCGCTTCATCGACAGGGACGACCCGCGACGCCAGTCTTCCAGCTCGTAAGGTCCGGTTCCGTCTTCCTTCGACTGCAGATCCTTCGCTTCGTCGTTCACCACCCATACATAGCTTAGATTGTACGGCAGCGAGATTGAGCGCGAAGACAGCTTGACGATAACGGTTTCATCATCCGGAGTCTCAACGGCCGAAATAGTCTTGAGGCTGCTTTTGCGTGAGCTCTTCGATTCCGGCGCGGCAACGCGCTCGATGGAGAATTTGACGTCCTTGGAAGTCAACGGCGCTCCAGAGTGAAAAGTCACGCCCGGCTGCAGCTTGAACGTATAGGTCAGCCCGTCGTCGCTGACGCTGTAATCCTTCGACAGGACCGGCTCGACTTTGCCGTCGTCGGCAAGCCGGAACAGGGCCTCATAGACATTGCCGTTGAAGGCTTCGTTGATGCCCTGCCCTGCACCGGCGGTATTGTCGAGGTTTTGCGGCTCGTAGAGCGAGCCGATATTGATTGTCGCGTCCGGGTCGCTTTCCTGCGCCAACGCCTGGCTGAACGATCCGATACCGAGCGTCACGGCCAATGCCGCGCTCAAGCTCCAGTAAGCCAATCCAGATTTGCGATCACGAATGTTGAAGCCGCCCATATTATTCTCCTGCGTGGAAAGCGCCCTATCAGGCTCTCCGTTAGCAACGCTTATACCGCGACCGCGAGAGCATCGGTAAGCGGTGGCACCGTGAGATAGCGAGAATTATTAGAAATTTATTCCATAAAGAGTCAATCTATTGGACAAACCATCCGGACTGCAGCACAAGCCGTCCGATATAAGGCGCACTGACAAAGCATAACCTCAAGAGATCAGCCATGACTTATATGGATCGGAACCGCGTACAGGATCTGCTCACTGCAGAAGGACTGGATGCACTGGTGCTTTTTCAGCCGGAAAACTTTCGTTATGCCACCGGAATTGCTGCGGGCGTGGCGACAATGTGGGGGCGCGCCGGTTCGGCCATAGCGCTGGTTCCAGCGGATGCCTCGGCACGTCCTGGCGCTATTGTCAGCGATCAGGCGCTGACAGCAGCACGCGCAACGGCTGATGAGATCGACTTCCGCTCGCATCGAATCTGGATTGACGCCGTCACGGTTCGAGACGCCCACTCGATAGAAGACCTCAACGCTGCCTATCGCAACAGTGGTAATATCGGTCCCCGCCCGGAAACCTTCGACCAGAAAGCAGCCTTTCAACTGCTTGCAGATATGATTGCCGAACGTGGTCTCGCTCAAGCCAGCCTCGGCGTCGACCTTGAATTCATGCCTGTGGCTGATTTTGTGTTGTTGAAAGAAATTCTGCCTTTTGCCCAATGGCGCGATGCTTCCAGCATCGTAAGGCGGTTGCGCCTGATAAAGAGCCCCCGCGAGATTGGATATCTACGCAATGCCGCCCGTTATGCGGAAAGCGGGTTGCAGAATATGGCGACTGCAGCGCGGTCGGGCTCCACAGCCGCCGAGCTTTCCGATGCCTGGCTGACCGGAGCGACCAATGCTGCCAAAGCAAACGGCCAGAGCCTGTCCGGCCATTGGGCGTATATTTCGGTCGGGCCGAACCTTCAAAACCCTGCCGCACAACTGGCGCAAGGCGACCTCATCAAGGCCGATGTCGGCACGCTTGTGAATGGTTATTCTTCGGATGGCGCGCGCACCTTCGTCTATGGCAAGCCTGCTCCTCTTGCAGAGCAGATTTACAAAGCGCTCCAGGAGACCTTTCAAGCCGGAACAGCTCTGCTGAAACCCGGCAACACATTCGGTCAGGTTCACGAAGCGATGCTCTCCACCATGCGTCGTCATGGCTTTAGCGAATATTATCGTGGGCATTTCGGGCACTCGGTCGGCTCGGCGCTCGGGATCGAGGAATGGCCTTTCATCTCGCATGGCAACGACATGGCCATCGAACCGAACATGGTGCTGGCCGTGGAGGCGCCGTTTTACGCAAACGGACTAGGAGCCCTCATGATCGAAGAACAGTTCCTCATCACCGCCGATGGCGCTGAAACCATGAACGTTCTTTCACAAGAGCTTGTCTCGATAGGCTGAATAGAATGAGGTATTTGCTGCTCCCGCTCAAACTCTTTCAATATCGAGATGATACTCCCCATCGCGTTGATGGCGGTGCATTTTTCTTTTAATCTTTCCAGAGTGCGAGAATGAGACTCCCATATCATTGATGGAGATAGGGAGTCTCATGCTGCGAAGGTTATCGTCGAAGCCAGCACCTACCACTTCACCTTGAAGCCAACACTCCCCTTGACGGCATAGCTGTTGGCGAAGTGATTGAGGGAAGTGTTGATAGAGCCTTCGCCGTAGACAGCATATTTGTTGTCTGCCCAGGCATAGGTGCCGCCAGCGCCGATCCCAGCCCAGGTCCGGTCATTGTCGGTTTCGAAGTCGATGCCGGACACGTTGACCGTCGTCCCGCCAAGGAATGCCTGATAGACATTGGCAATGCCATAGACGCTGGTATTGACCATCAGTCCGTCATTGCCTTTCCAGTCCGAGCGATAATCCGCTGCGAGGCCCAGGCGTCCCAAAAGACTGTCACCATCATGCAAACTGACGCGACTGCCCCATGTATCGCTGAATTCATCTGCATCAATGGATGACCACATCAGCTGTGCTTGTGGCGTGAGTGCCCAGCTGCCCCGTATCGGGATACGCTGCCCGGCTTCGATGCTCAGTGCATAGCCTGTCGCCTTGCGTCCATCGGCAAGGCCGGTATTGGCGGTCCAGGAGTTGAGGTCGTTGTCGAACCACGTCACCTGACCCTGACCGTCAACATAGAAGCCGTTATTGCCGTACCAGGTCGCGGTCGCTCCAAGGCTCCATGCATCCGTGCTGATATCACCATCGCCATGGAAGGAAGAGACATCGCCGCGGGCATGGCCGTATTGTCCGGTGATGCCGCCAATCAGCTTGCCATTCTCGCCCTCATAGAACTGGCCATCGACACCGGCCTGCATGATGACAGTATTGATGTCCTGCTTCATCTGCGACGTTGACGTGTCTGGCTCAAGACGATTATGCCCGCCTTCGACGCGTGCCCAGACACCATACTCATTCACCGTTGCGCCGTTGTCTGAACCACTGCCGTTCTCGCCAGTCCAGTAACGACTGCCGACACGCTGCTGGAGGGTGGGCAATTTGTTGAGAGCCAGCATGTTTTGAACATAGCCCTCGTAAACAGGAACACCGGCGCTGTAACGGGGTCTCGGGTTGGAGCCGGAATTGGGTCCATCGACATGACTGACGAGATACCAGTCACCGTCAGCCGGCGTCCTCTTGCTGCCCTGCTGCAAGGTATAGGCATAGGCTCCGCCGACAACTGCCTGCTGGCCATCCTTGGTCTTGTAGCTGTTTGCCAGCGAGAACGAGCCATTCGATGAGCCTGACACATCGACGACCTTGATGCCGTTGACGGTCTGTGCGCCGGAACCACCTGCATTGTTCACATATAGCTTTGTCGACCCCGATGTATCACCATCGACCTTCAGCATGTCGGTTTTGGAATCATCGCCACCCAGAACCGTATTGACGGTCATCATGCCGCCATTGCCGGTGTAATTGCCTGCAATGTTGAGCACGGTTCCGCCTGTTCCGCCGAAATTGACGTTCCCGGTGTTGCCAAGGCTGGCAAGCGAAGTGGAGTAGCCACCAAGATCAAGTGTGCCGTTGCTGGCAACTTCATAGCCCGAAGATGATGCGTTGAAAGCGCCTTGTGCGCCCTGTTTCAAAGTGCCGCCGGAAACCACCGTCTGGCCTGTGTAACTATTGACGCCAGCCAATGTAAGTGTGCCGGAACCAGTCTTGGTCAAAGCGCCGGAGCCATCGACCACACCGGAGAACAGCGTATCGAAACTCTGGTCAAGGTTGAGATTGCCGCCGCCCATAGCGACATCGCCCGCACCGGCAAGACCACCTGTCGTCGTATTGAAATTCGCGAGATCGACCTTCGCACCTTCATTGACGGTCAACAGACCTGAACCGAAAGCATGATCGGCAGTTCCAGCTTGAACTGTCCCTTTCTCAATGATCAGGCCACCGGTAAAATTGTTATTGCCGGACAACACCAAAGTGCCATCGCCTTGCTTGCGAAGATACCCATTGCCCGACAATGCCTGTGAAACAGTGAATGTGTTACCGGCATCCGCGATATCAAGCCCGCCACCATGCTCACCCAAGGTCAGTGACCGAGCGGTGGAGGTGAAGCTCGTACCCGTCACCTGCAGCGTGCCGCCGTCAAGCGTCAGACCGGCAGCAGCCGCACCAAGGCTCGCATCCGAAGAAACGGAAAGCACACCATCGGCAATGGTAAAACCTTGAGTAAAATTGCCTGTTCCGGTCAGTGTCCAGGTACCGGAACCGTCTTTGCGATTGGATTGAAATCCTTGATACTGTGTACCAATCAAAGATACGTCGAAACTGCCGTCATCTGAACCGCCAAGCACAAAGGTATTTCCCTGTGTGCCACCTGCCACCACAACGTTTCCTGTGATGGACGAGCCATCATGAATCTCAAATGTGTTATTGCTGCCGAGAATATCGACTGCATTGGCGTCGGCCCCGCCTGCAGAAATTGTGCCTTCATTGACGACATGTGAGTTCGATCCGACCCGGACACCGGAACCCGATGCTCCAACTGTGCTCCTTTGAGGAATGCGGCCAACCACACCGCCATTGATCTGCCCGCGGTTTACAAGCGTACCTTGACTGACGTAGACGCCACTACCCCCGTCTCCTCCAGACGAGCCGAGTTGAGTATCGGCGTAGCTATCTGAAGCACTACCACCAGTACCTCCCGTTACAGTGCCCTGATTGACGAGTACCCCGCCCTGAACGACAACGCCGTCGCCCCCCGCACCACCGCCGGACTTCAATGTGCCGGGACGGGTTCCTCCATTACCGCCATTGCCTCCGGTAACTGTTGTCGCAGTTGATGTAATCAGGGTCGTCCCACGCAATAATACGCCAGCGCCGCCGCCGCCGCCGGCTCCGTTAGCGCCTGAATAAATACCGGCACCGCCAAAGCCTCCTGCTCCTCCCGTAATCGTCGAGCCGGTTGCAAGCGAGAAAGAGCCGCCACCCGAAAGAAACAAACCTGCGCCACCACCGCCGCCGCCTGAACCTATTTCATTAATGCCCTGACTGCCGGCCCCGCCATTTATATGTACAGTATCCGTTCCAAGAGCCGTCTGGCCAACACTCCCTCCCGCACCACCCAGATACGTTTTTCCGTTAACGATCGCGAAGGCACCATCTCCACCGGCCCCATCTATTGATGGATTCCCACCTAGAGTATGACTGGCACCTAGACTACCACCGGCTCCCCCACCTCCATAGCCATTACCTCGACCGCCTGTGGCAGTTATATCATTTGGCAAGTCTGTATCGTCATTTGTCGTTCCCACCCCTCCGGCATTCCCTGGCAGATCATCGGCGCGAGCGATAGTGACGCCGCCAATGAGAGGCGCAACCGTTAGTGGAGACACAACGGAAATGGTCAGAGCCAAATATGATGCACCATTTAAGAAGAAAGTATATAATTTGATCATAATATTTCCGGAGAAAATAATTGAATTTTTATCAATGTATATGAATTAAATCCACCAATCCAATAAAAAATAATTCTATTATATAACTCAAGTTACTAATAATTATATTTATTATATTGAATAAATATGTTGCAATGAAATTGATATAATTATGAATATTGTGATTGAATCCGTATCGTCTCACTGGAGGCAAGTTCTACCAACACGTTCCTTGCGTTCCGCTCAAGCAGCTGTGATCGGTTATCGTCGCTGAGGCCGTCGTGCCGCCTGTCTTAGACAAACAGCATCTATTCAATCCATTCCAGCGCGAGCAGGAAGGTCGCCCGACGATGCGACTACCGGCAAACGTCTCGTTACAAAATTGAAGAACCGAAAGCGTTGGCAGCCGAAAATGCCCGGCTCAAACTCCTTTTAAGGAGCAACTGAAAACCAAACTCGGAGAATTGTAGTGGCCGTCGCCCACTTCTTGTCGAAGATGATGGCCGGGCGTAGTGTCCTGATCTTTCAGCTTACCAACTGATTTCGTCGCCATTATAGGACAGGAAGGCCCCGGTTTTGGGAGCACCGGCGATTACCGTTCTCAATCCACACGCGCTGTTCTCCGCATTCACGACTGCTCCTTCACCGCCCATATCCGTCTTTACCCAGCCGGGGTGAAGTGCAATCACCTTTATGCCTTCAGCCCGAAGATCCAAGGCCAGTTGGGCGGTCGCCATGTTCAATCCGGCTTTGGAGCACCGATAGGCATAATCGTCATCGTCATCGTCCAGCAGACCCTCTGAGATCGAGCCGGCCCGGCTGCTGATATTGGCAATCATCGGCTCCGTGCCACGCGCCAGGCAGTTCCGCAATGCGCGCGCTACCAGAACAGGGCCGAGCATATTTGTCCTGACGACTGCCATGAAATCATCCGGATCGAGCGGCGCAAGGCCAGCAATGCGACTGCGAACAGCCGCATTGTTGATGACAAGGTCCAGAGAACGCATGGCCAGACGATCACCAAGCGCTGCCACCGAAACCGGGTCAGCCGTATCGAGCATCTGAAACTCGATACCGGGGGCGCATGGCGTTTCAGGCGGCCGGCGACCGCAGGCGATCACACGCCAGCCATCCTTGGCATATTGCCATGCCAGTTCGCGGCCAAGGCCGCGTGTGGCTCCGGTAATGAGGACGGTCCTGTGCCCGTTGTCAGCCAATCGCCGCGCTCCTCGTTTCAATATTTCCGTCCTGCCTTGCAATGAGGGCATAAACCTCGCCAGAATATTTGACGCGACGCTCCTGGGTTTTGAAATCGATATGGGTAATGCCGAACGGTGTCGTGTAACCAAAGGCCCACTCAAAATTGTCTGTCAGCGTCCAGGCGAAGTAACCCCTCACCGGCACGCCCTCATCAATGGCTTTGGCCACCTGCTCCAGATGATCGACATAATATTTCGCTCGCAGATCGTCCCAGACATGCCCATCCGGCCCCACATCTTCCGGCCGCGTTGCCACGCCGCTTTCGGAAATATAGATTTCCTTTGGCGCATAGCCGTCATTAACATAATGAAGAATGTCATAGATGCAGCGCGGCCAGACTTCATAACCAACTGCGGAATAGGTGCCTTCCGGCTGTACGCGACGATAGTTGAGCGGTGGCAGTTCGTCACCTGCCGCGATCACAGACCGGCGATAGATGTTAACGCCCAGATAATCGAGCGGCTCCGCAATCGTCTTGTTGTCTTCCGGATGGATGGGCGGCAGGAGATCGCCGTAAAGCTCCAACATGTCCTGCGGATAGGCGCCCTTGAAAACGGCATCTAGGAACCAGCGGTTCTGTGCACCATCGAAACGTTTCGCTGCCGCAACGTCACGCGGATCGTCGCTGGCCGGTTCCGCCACGTTGAGATCGAACACAATGCCCACGGAGACATCAGCGCGTTCTGCACGAATGGCCTGAACAGCCTTGCCGTGGCCAAGCAGTGCATGATGGCTTGACGTGACCCCGCCTTTTACGCCATCAGCCAAGCCCGGCGCATCTTCGGCGCTGGCATGGCCTGACCAGCAGAAGGTCCATGGTTCATTGAGCGTCGTCCACTTCTTGACGCGATCACCGAAACTGCGAACGGCAACCGAGGCATATTCGGCCAGCGCATCCGCAGTCTCCCGAACATACCAGCCGCCCTTGTCCTGCAAGACCTGCGGCAGATCCCAATGATAGAGCGTCGCATAGGGTTCGATGCCCGCCTCCAGTAGATCGTCTATGAGGCGGTCGTAAAAGCCTATTCCCTTGGAATTGACCGCACCGTACCCCCCCGGCAGAATCCGGGTCCAGGCGAGGGAGAAGCGATAGGCTTTGAGGTCCATCGCTTTCAGCACCGCAATGTCCTCGCGCCAGCGATGGTAGTGATCGCAAGCAACGTCACCGCTGGACTGGTCGATGATGGCGCCCGGCTTTTTGCAGAACCGGTCCCAGATGCTCTCGCTCTTGCCGTCTTCACAAGGGGCGCCTTCGATCTGATAGGCCGAGGTCGCGGCACCAAAGGCAAAATTATTCGGAAAGACCAGTCCGGAGGCGCGCTGCTGCAGGTCTTGGCGGGCTTTAACGATGTTTGTTGGCATCATATTTTCTCTCGATTGTGCTGACGAGACTGGCCGCAGCCAGCGTGAGGAGGATGTAGAAGATCGCAGCCGAATTATACGGCGCGAACGGCAGGAAGCTTGCTGACTGGAACTCGCGCATGCGCTGCGTGATATCCCGAATGGACAGGATCGACAGAAGCGACGTGTCCTTGAGAATAGCGATCAGTTCGTTGCCGAGCGGCGGGATGATGATACGGAAAGCCTGTGGCAGGATCACCAGACGGGCGGTCTGCCAGCCGTTGAGACCAAGGCTGCGCGCCGCCTCGATTTGTCCCCGCGGAATTGCGTTGATGCCGGAGCGGAAAATTTCCGCCAGATAGGCCGAGTAGGCCAACGCCATCGCCGCCACACCGCGAGCCATATTCGGCGGATCGATCACGCCCTGCGTGGCGTCCTTCAATGCGCCACTCAAGGGCAGGCCGACATAGAGTACGATGACGAGCATGGGAATGCCCCGGATCGTATCCACGATGAATTCTGAGCCGATGGAGAGAGGATGACGGCGATGGATATGACCGCAAGCCGTCAGCAATCCGAGCGCAATGGCCAGAACGACGAAGGCAATGCCCGCCGACTTGTCGCGGTCGTTCAACGCTTCCGTCTGCCACAGGACAGGCACGTTCGCCGGGACTGAAGCCGCCGGAAGCAGTACCGCGCTGACATCGGCCTTCTTGCCAAGGGCGGCGAGCGCTTCAGGCGGACCGCGAAATGTGCGCAATGGCACTTCGTTTTCGGGACCATCGGGAAACTGGCCGTATCGCACCGTACCGATCATGCTCGATGGCGTGCCGGTTACCACGCCGATCTTGCCGTCGAGGGTGCCGGCGAGCGTATAGGCCTGGCGCGGCTGAAACAGAAACCAGGCAGCCATGCAGGCCATCAGCAACGTCAGGCCGATGAAGATAAAGTCTCCCCGGCTGCTATATTGAAGCTTTTGCAGGCCAACCCAAAGCAGGGCCAGAAGCGCCGCAATGATATAGGCCGAAATGGCCGCCCGAATGGTCGTTGCAACCCCGGCGGCAAATGCCACATGCGCTGCAAAGAGGACAAGAAATAATCCAAGCCCGTTGATCGTTGCCAGCAGGATGAAACCCGCCTTGCGCGATCCCGACAATCCGTTCCCGGATCGCCCCGTCAGGCTCAGGAGCAGACCCAGAACGGTCGCACCGAGATAGCTCAACAGGATGATGAACCCGTACCGATCCGTCGCTAGTGCCGCGGCCTCGGTAAGGCGCCGCGGTGTGACGCCTTTCACCACGAGATCGGACGTGAACGGATCGACCCCATTGGCCACAACCGAGTGCAGATAGGGATACACAACAGGTGTTGCCACGAGCGCGGCAGCCGACAGGAGATTGAGCGCCGCGCAAGGAATCCCCCAGCGCGTATTGTTCCTGCGCATGAACAACATCGTGGCAAGACCGGAGGCAAAGGCTGCGCAAAGCAGCACAAAACCCGGCACGAAAGCTGATGATCCCGGCTCGACGCCCAGGATAGCCAGAAGCGAACGCTGGTAGTCGTTTGAACTGGCGAAGAGATAGACGACAAATGGCAGTGCGGCGAGCACGATCATGTTGCTCGGACGCAAGCGCATCAAAAAATACATTTGAACCGTCTCCCGACCCTCTGGATGCGATGTTCCAGAGGCGTTGCGTGTGGGCCAAGGCCAACGGAGTTGGAGTCGTTGGAACTGCTCTATCTGTTTTGGCTATCCCGAAAACCGCCATGCGTTCTTCGGGATAGGCTCACCTTCTTGGTTTTGCGCATCATCTCGGCAGCACGTGCTTTACTTTCGCAGGTTCACCGCCAGAAATGTTCCGGACTATTTTGCGCCCCAATATTTGCTGATGAGTGCATCGAGCGTGCCGTCTTCCTTGATGGCCTTGATCCCTTCGTTGAAGGCGGCAGCGGTTTCATCGCCCTTGCGGAAGACCAGCCCCAGCGGATCGGATTGCAGGTCGCGAATTGGAACGACGAGCTCGCCTGCGAATTCCTTTTCATAGGCGGGTGCATTGGCCCCGTTGATCACCACGCCGTCGACGTCCTTGTTCTTGAGCGCGATGACGGAGGCGCTGAAACTGTCATAGGCAACAACATTATCCTTGCCGACAATACCTTCGGCTACCTGAGCGTCGGTCGTATTCGCCTGCGCCGACAGCTTTTTGCCTTTCGACTTGAAGTCATCAAGTGTCAGGCCATCATCTTCGGCACGCATCAAAACGGCCTGGCTGTTGACGATGTAAGGCTCGGAGAAATCCATCGCCTTCTTGCGTTCATCGGTAATCGAGACTCCCGATGCAACGAGATCGAAATTGCCCTGCTCCAGAGCCGCGAAAATGCCATCCCAGCCCGTGGTCACGAATTCCGCCTTGCAATTGATCTTGGCGCAGATTGCATTCACCACGTCGACATCGAAGCCGACGATCTGCCCCGTAGCCGGATCGACGCTTTCCATCGGCGGCGAGGTCGTGTCGGAACCGACCTTGAGCATTTTTCCCTCAAGATCGGCCGCATGTGCAGCGACAGAGGACATCAGCGCGAGCGCCAAAGTCAGAATTGTCTTTTTCATGTGTACTCCTCCCATTAGAACACTTTCGACGAATGCACGAAGCGGTTGCGCCTCTGAAACAGCATTGAAAGCTGTTCGCCGGAGCGGTTCCCGCCACCCCGTGAGAAGGCCAAACCGCTCTAGGAATTAAGCTTCCCGCCCAGATCGTCGGGCTGACGCGCGACGAGCTCCGGACGAAAAACCTCCCTCAATTGCGCAGGGTCTTCCCCTCCCATACGCCGCAACAGAAATTCCCCCAGCCGTTGCCCCAACACTTCGATCGGCTGATAGAGGGTCGTGACCGGCGGAGTGAAATAGGCGCTGACATTGATGTCGTCATAGGCGATGACGTCGATGTCCTGCCCGACTTCCAGCCCCAGCGACCGCAATGCGGACAACACACCGAGCGTTGTCGCTTCATTGACACAGACCAGCGCCGTCGGTGGATCACGCTCTTCCCGGAGAGCCAGCGCAGAATCGCGTCCGAAGCGTGTGGACAAGTCGCCGCCGATAACCAGATCGGTACATGGCGCAGCACCTGCCTCTGTGAAGGCACGCGTAAAACCATCGATCCTGTCGAGAGCATAGGAAAAACGCGCATCCGCATTCACCAGACCGATGCGCCGGTGCCCGCCAGCGATCAGTCGTGCAGTTGCGGCATGTGCGGCCCATTCATTGTCCACGTCGACATGGGCATAAACGAGCGATTTGCGGCATCTCCCCAGGGACACGAAAGGAAAGTCAGCCTCGACCAGCATGTCGATGCGCGCATCGTCGGCCAGAACGCCTGAAAAGATCAGACCATCGGCGAGGCTTTGATCGACGATGCGGCGCGTGATGGCACAGGCATCGTCAAAACTGCGATAGCCATAAACGGAAAGCTGATAATCGCTATCATCGAGAATCTGGCTGAGACCGCTGAGAATCTGCGTATATTCGACACCGTCCCATTCATAACCCGCCACCGAATTCATCGGCATCAATACGGCGGCTTGATAGGTCTTGCCGGTACGCAACGCCATGCCACGGGCATTGGCCTGATAGCCAAGCTCGTCTGCAGCGGAGAGAATAATCTTGCGTGTCTCTTCCGTCACGACCGGCGAACCGTGCAATGCCTTCGAAATCGTCGCAATCGAATAGCCCGTGTGTTCCGCGAGCGTTTTGATCGTCGGTCGCACACGCGTTTTTATTCGGTCAATCGACCTCGACATTTCAAGCTCCCACAATCGTCATACCAAAACGGTAACAACATATAAAAACGTTTTCAAGAAAAATAAAAACGTTTTTATGTCGGAGAATGTCTTGTGCCCGTCAAACAATCGGGGTGCGATTCAATTTGATTGAAGCAGATCGGATTATTGGGTCGGTTTCGGCTGGGGCGGAAAAAACTTTAACGGAATAGTCCAATGATTTTCGATATTTATGAATGATTGGATATTGATGGATGCTATCCCGAGAGAACAAGAGACTGTTTGGGATAATTTCCGCGCCAGCAAATTCAATGACTTACGTTTAGAAAATGCGAACGGGTTAAATTGAGACAGTTAAACGTACCATTTCGCCCTCTGCTGGAACCGACCCCAATTAGCGAACGGAAGTCGTCCTTGGCTGCTGAGCACTCGATCATATGTTGAACTGTGTACACACCTGAATTCCGTCCGCATCCATGCACCACGTCTCATTTCTCCTTTTCGCAGGCATATTTTCCATTGCCTGAGCAATATATGCACAGCGAGGTTCCGCAGGCTGCTATGCAATCTTGCCAAGTCTTATATTGACAGACTCGTGGCTTAGCGGCTTTCAGCTGCGCTGACGTTGCCCCATGGACGATTGTCTCTGCTGGATCAGTCGATGGTAATGTGGACGTGCTTTGTAATGCTGTGTTTGAACCCGCATAAGCAATTGTGGCATTCATTAACGCCAATCCAGCAACAACGAATAGTGAGTACGGTTTCATGATGGTCACCTTACTGTTTCTGAAGAGCCTCCCGTTCTCATATTATGCGCCCGCTGTCTTGCGAACACACACCCAAGTCTGCGGTAGTGTGTCGTATGATGAAAAGATATATCTGGCCAACGTGGGGCAAAGCCGAGTATCTCTTTGCGTTGACCAGGCTGGGCAGGGCTAAGGCTAACGGTTCTTGATCCGCTCGCATTTTCTAAACGTAAGTCATTGAATTTGCTGGCGCGGAAATTATCCCAAACAGTCTCTTGTTCTCTCGGGATAGCATCCATCAATATCCAACCACTTCATAAACGACGGAAATCATTGGACTATTCCGTTAGAGTGTTTTTCGCCTCGCCGGAACTGACGCCAGTATGCAACAAACGCCCGGGACGCTCGACTTCAAAAAAACCGAAACTCCGTAACAACCTTCACTGAAAAAATAATTGCTACAGAATATGTAGGCGCGTCGGCACTCTAATAGACACAGACCAAACTCTAACTGTAACTCCATAATTTAGACTGCTGATTTGTTCTATAATGTTTCGCTATACATCACCGCCTCATGTTGACAAAAAAACTGTGTAATATTTTATTCATCCTGTTTCGATCTGTGAGAACCGATCAACACAAAGGGAGGACAGAATGGATATCAGGCCGTCTATCTTTGCCTGGACTTTGACTTGTTCGCTGGCAGTATCTGGCGTTGCATTTTCTCAAGAAACGCGCACGAAAGTCATTTTAGACGCGGATATGGTCGAGCTATTCGATGATGGCACCGCCATGCTTCTGCTGGAGCGCGCTCCCAACATCGACCTGCTGGGCGTAACCGTCGTTTCAGGAAACACACCCATGCCAGCTGGTGTCGCCGCGGGCGCGCGACAACTGGAGGCGCTCGGCTCTGAGGTGCCAATCTACGAAGGCAGCCGTTACGGCATTCGCAACTGGCGAGGAAACAAAGCCACCCCGGAGGTGCTGGCAGCCGAACTGCAAATCAGCCCGATCACCGGTTGGGGCGGTTATCTGCGGCCGGATGCGGGCAATGAGATTGATGCCGATCCGACGGCAAAATGGTCCGACGTCTACAAGCATAAATATGGCGAGGCCCCATCCTATAAACGGGTGTATGGCCTGGATAATCCGGACCCGGATGGCAACAGAGACGCTGTGGATTTTCTCGTCGACACCGTCAACAAGTATCCCGGCCAGGTCAAGCTGGTGGCAATTGGTCCACTCACCAATATTGCACGCGCCATCCTGAAGGATCCGAGCTTTCCATCGAAGGTCGCTGAAATCGTCTATATGGGCGGCGCCTTCTACGTTCCGGGGAATTCGTCGGCATCGGCAGAGTTCAACTGGTGGGCAGACCCTGAAGCCGCCAAGATCAGTGTCAGGTCGAAATGGGGCGATCCGAATTCCGAATCCTTCAAGGCATATGGCAATCAGGTGATCTCCGGTCTGGAAGCCAATGAACATACGGGAGGAATGCCGGAGGACCTCTATCGGAAAATGGTCGACAATAGCCCTCCCGGCATTCAGAAACTCTGGCTTGCACGGGAAGAACAGATCAAGGCGCAAGGCGGAACCACATTCGGACCCGATAACGTCTGGGACCTGTTTGCGGCCGCCTATGTCATCGACCCGTCGATTGTCCTTGCCTGGAACAATGCCCCTCGCCCCAAGGATGGCGCAGCTGTACCTGCCACCGGTGTCTATGTCGACGTGAACACCGAGATGGGTCTCGACTATGGCCGAAGCCTTGCTTTCACCAACAATGATATAGGAGGCAATGCGGAGGCAAAACCGGGACCGGTCGGCACTCAGAAAGCCGCCATTCAGAACTACATCGATGAAGACAAATTCTGGAAAGAGATCGTCGTTCCGCTAACCACCGCTTCGAAGAATTAAAGCATGATCCGACCGATGCGAAACGCGGGTCGAAAAGATTTCTGCTTGTTTGGATACTCTGCCTGCTCACAGGATTGCAGGCATCATAGAAGCAATCGAGGCGGTGGGAGCTCAGCTGCGTCATCGGCCGCCTCATAAATTGGGTACGACTCGGCAAAACCTGACACCGGAGTTCCGGTGTCAGGCATTCATTCATCCTAAAGCAAGTATCCGATCAGAACTTGAAGGGCGTGCCCATGCATTTTGCCACTTCACGCTTGATGCAGTTATTATACTCGTAAGGCTGGTCTTTTATGGGGTTGCAAATGGTCTGCGCCTTTTTCTTGCATTCTTCCTGACTGCCGCCGTCGGCAATCTGCGTAAGCGAATGATTACGGGTCGACATGCTCATCGCTTGAACGCTTTGATTACTCATTTCTACCGCAAAAGCGCCGCCAACACCCCAAAGAATGGAAGCAATAACCAGTGGCATCAATGCATATTTCTTCATTGCAATATCCTTTTAGAAAATTTCTTAATCGATGAAATAAAATATCAATACTAGCTAATATGCTATGCAATATAATATAAAATATCGAAATAATTTTCGATCACTTGTTCATAATATAATCATCCCTCCCTTTCCGTATAATATATTGAATGAATACACCGGTATTGAATAGAGCAATAAATTTCTAAATTATTATATATTTAAACTGAGTTCTATCTATATTAGCCTGAACCTCAGAAACCTTGATTTTTCTGTTTCAGATAACGTGTCATGGCTTATGCGAAAACAGCTGACCACCTGCCTAAGAACGCATTCGACACCGGCATGTCCGCTCCGGTGCTGGCTATGTCTTCAGGAAAGAACGAAGAACTGATCAAATTGGCAACCTCAGAACATCAAAAACTGCAGCTCCTGAAACGCCAAAATGACGACGACGCGATCCCGAGCAATCCGTTTGCAGCTGAACCAATAATCGATCTTCCAAACTCCCTATAAACAGGGCTATGATAGCCACTGTTTCTCGGATTGGGCATGTCGGCAAGCCATAATGAATCAGATCTCTTTTTCGACAGATATGATCGAAGATCAATTACGTAACGATTTTTGGCGTGAAGTTCTGAAGCCAATGTATGAAATCACATTGGATGGAGAAATACGAAATTATCAGCTTTTTGGCTTCGCAAGGGGCAGTGCGATCAGCTCTTCCCTTCAAATTGGCTCGACCCGTTTCAACACCCAAAACTATCTACGCACGCCTAAGATCATCGCACATGGAGGCCTCGACCAATATATTCTCCAGCTCATAACCGCTGGGGATTTACGCGGCGATTTCAACGGCGTCGACGTCTGGGCCAAGCCTGGCGATATCGTCATCATAGATTTCACACAAACAGTTCAAAGCACGGCATATGAAGGAAGCCGCATCACCGTGATGCTTGCGCGCGACGAGCTGGAGAAGGTGGTTGGGTGGCGAAATCTGCATGGCGTCGTTCTGCGTGCCCATGAACCAATGACGCGTCTCCTGTTTGCTTATTTACGAGGACTGCACGACGTAGCCAGCAAATTGAGTGCGTCAGAGGTCTATTCAGCGCAAGAAGCGATGCTTTCTCTGCTGAATGCCAGCATCAAAGGCGACGCCATCGAAAATGCAGCCGTGAACCTCACGATGCGTAAATGCATCCTCGCTCACATCAATGAAAACCTGAACAACCCCTCGCTCAGCCCCCAATCCATCATGCGAAACTTTCGCGTCTCTCGCTCACACCTCTATCGCGCCTTTGAACCTGATGGAGGCGTAGCCAAGGTCATTCGCGATAAACGGCTCGACAGTGCATACCAAACGCTGGTGAGGCAGACAGGACCGTCGGCCTCACTGAAAAGAATAGCCTATCAATGCGGTTTTAATGACGGCACACAATTTACGAAGGCATTCAAGGCACGATTTGGATTGGTACCGAAGGACGTGGCGAAGTTCGGGGCGCCATTGCTGACAAGCGCTCCCTACAATTTTTCCTACGCTCAACACTTGTCGGCCCAGGCAAAGAGGGCAGGGCTGACGAACGGACAGCCTATGCAGCTTGAAAGCATGAGCTTGGCATAACGCATCTCTTCGCAGCCAGAGATAGCAATGGCCATATGCAATGAAGCCGTCGCCAGCTTCTTCTCTTGCATAGCACTCCTGCGAGCATCGTCTTACCGAACACGCATAACCAATCAATCCTGTCGGCCACTTTCTATGATGTCGAGTCGCATAGGTAATATACTGAAAAACTTAGCGATTATGGACACTACTAAAGCTAAATCCGCCTTAGATTTCGTCTGGCTGACAATGGTTTTCGCTGTTCTGGGAAGGGTATGTGGCGCGTCGCGATGCGTTGATCTGACAGCGCAGGAGCAATCTCCTTGACGATTCCGATGCTAACCCGATTTGGTTAAGAAATCTATCCCCCAGAGATGAAAAGCCCCACAGACTGAAAGATGGGAGGCGCTGGTTTGCACCATCGTGGGAGAAAGGCCATGGTCATTGAAACCAGTGATCGGAAGCCAAAAAACGAGCTCGACATCAAAATTGGAACCGAGCCGCAACGAATCCGGCCTCTAACTTTCAAAAAAAATTCACCGCCCCTCCCCTCTTCGAGCTTTCGTCGTTAGATCGCCGGAGCCACCGGCGCACCTTCTATCGTTCCGCAATTGCGCGTTTCGTATTCGCTCCGTCGCATCTGCAGGAAGTCATGTGAAGCGGGCCGAAATAAAGCCGTTAGCGAAATCATCCCGTCATAAAATGAGTATGTCGCCTTCCTTGTACTTTCCAACGGCGGTTATCGACCTGGTCAAAAACCATTCAGGACAAACCTCAGCATGGGGAAAAGCGCAGAAGGCATGCTTCGCTGCGAACAACATACGCGTTGGTAACGCCCCAAATTTCCGTTCTGTATAACCTGTCTCTTCTCGAGCTAGGATCCGAGCAGAACCACTCCGTCCGACGGGTTCAAGCAATGCCAATTTATCATTTCGGCGTCGGAATGATGCTTGATAAACTATACCGTCAGAGAATCAGCCCGGTGCCTCCAACAACGGGAAAGCTGCCTCATTCCCATGTGGAAACAGACTCTTCTCAATTGAAATCTTCAGATGAAGGAGGCCTCTGAATCATAGACTGCCGTCTAAAATCAATATTATCATACAAAAACAAATAGATAGACCAACTTCAGCCGAATCGATAAAATTTTGTTTAGTTTTACTCTCGGCGCTAACTCTTTGTTAATTCGGTCGCCTCTTGCGATAGAATAAGAATCGGACATAATGACGATATTTAGGCGGTATTAGTTCCAGTGCCGTCACTAGGGATCCCAAGTAAATGAATATCGCAAATCCAGCAGCAGCTTTGTCGTTTGACGACATGATACTATCGCAAGGGCGCGAGATTTCTCGCAAGCTCAATCTGCTGCGTCACGAAAACTTTCCGCCAGATGCGCGCAAGAATATGCTGCGCCAGTTTTCGATGGCCGAGGCTGCGTACTTCCTTGGTGTCTCCCCCAGCAATCTCAAGAAACTACATCTGGAAGGTAAAGGTGTCGAGCCGACCATTCTGACAGGTGGCCGTCGCGCCTATAGTGTCGAACAGATTCAGGAGCTGCGCCAGTGGCTTGACCAGAATGGTCGCGCTGAGGTGAAGCGCTACGTTCCGCATCGTCGCGGCAATGAGAAGCTTCAGGTCATCGGCGTCGTCAATTTCAAGGGCGGCTCGGGCAAGACGACAACGGCTGCACATCTGGCGCAACACATGGCCCTGACCGGTCATCGCGTACTTGCAATCGATCTCGACCCGCAGGCTTCGCTATCGGCTCTGCATGGCATTCAGCCGGAGCTCGATGAGTTTCCGTCGCTCTATGAAGCCATTCGTTACGATTCCGAAAGGAAGTCTATCCGTGAGGTCATTCGCCGGACGAATTTCCCCGGCCTCGATATTATTCCAGCCATGCTGGAGCTGCAGGAATATGAGTATGATACCCCGCTTGCCATGCAGAATGGCGGCGAGGGCAAGACTTTCTGGAACCGCATCGCGCAGGCTCTCGCCGATGTGGATGGTGACTATGATGTGGTCGTCATCGACTGCCCTCCCCAGCTCGGCTATCTGACGCTGACGGCGCTATCTGCCGCAACATCCGTCCTGATTACCGTTCACCCGCAGATGCTCGACCTGATGTCCATGTCGCAATTCCTCCTGATGCTCGGCGACATTCTGAAGACCGTTCGTCAGGCAGGTGGTGCGGTGCAACTCGACTGGTTCCGCTATCTGATTACCCGTTACGAGCCGACCGACGTTCCGCAGGCGCAGATGGTCGGTTTTATGCAGAGCATGCTCGCCTCGCACATGCTGAAGCACCAGATGTTGAAATCAACCGCGATTTCGGATGCTGGTCTGACCAAGCAGACGCTTTACGAGGTCGAGCGTTCATCGATGAATCGCGGCACCTATGATCGCGCCATGGAAGCCATGGAAGCGGTTAACGCTGAAATTCGCGGCCTCATTCACGAGGCATGGGGGCGTTAGACTGCCGTCTAAAGCGGCGAATATTGAATAAAATCAGGTCTCTGACCGGTTTGAGGACATGAGAATGGCAAGAAAGAACATCTTCGAAAGCGTTATGCGGGACGAACCGGCGGCCGAACAAGCCTCACAGTCGGTCGAAAACGTATCGCGCCGGTTCGGTGCCGCCAAGTCTCTGTCCGCTTCGATTGACGAGCTGGCAAAGCAGGCAGCCCAGAAGCTTGATGGCGAAGCCATTATCGAGCTTGATCCCGCCAATCTTGATGTCTCCTTCGTGGCGGACCGTCTGCCTGAAACGGATGACGAAGAATATCGGGAACTTCTGGAAGCCATTCGCGAACGTGGTCAGGACAGTCCTATTCTCGTTCGTCCGCATCCCAAGACCAGCGATCGCTATATGATCGTTTTCGGCCATCGGCGCGCGCGGGTTGCCAGAGAGCTTGGCATCAAGGTCAAAGCCGTCATCAAGCCCCTCGCCGATCTGGAACATATTCTGAGCCAGGGCCAGGAAAACTCGGCGCGCGCCAATTTGAGCTTCATTGAGCGTGTTTTCTTTGCAGCGCGTCTGGAAGCGCTTGGTTTTGAGCGTGAAGCCATACAGGCAGCATTGACAGTCGATTACCAGACCTTGTCGAAGATGCTGACCATTCCGAAGGCTATTCCGGAACATATTCTTCTGGCTATCGGTCCGGCCAAGGGCATTGGTCGTGACCGCTGGTTGGAACTGCGGAAACTGATCGAGATCCCGGGCAGAAAAGATGCTGCAGAAGAGCTTCTGGTGACATCAGCATTTTCAAACGCGACGTCCGTTGATCGTTTTGAGCAGCTTTACGGCTATCTGAAAGGCGGCAAGCAGAAGAAGCCTGTTACCAAGGCGGCTCTGCGTCCTGGCACCAGCTGGACAGCTTCTGACAAGACGGTCAGCGCAGTTATCAAACAGAATGGCAAATCGGCTACATTGGCGCTCAGTGCAGCCAACGGGCCTCGTTTTGCCGATTGGCTTTCTCGTAATCTGGATGAACTTTATGCGTCGTTCCAGAGCGAGGAGAAGTAAGTAAGCGTAACGAACGGCGGCGGTTGCCACGGTTCGACTGTGTAGAGCATGTCTCCCGAAAGTGGGAACCGGTTTCGGGGTAAAGACATGCGTAAAACAAAGAAATGGAGCATTTCCAATGCGTTCAAACAAACAGGAAATGCGCTAGCGTTCAATAGTAAGTGTGTTTGCGTTGAAACTGTTCAGGAAGAGGAACGAGACAGCAAAAGAAAAAGGCCCCCAAACGTCGCCGTGTGGAAGCCCTTCTCATTGGTTTAGCAGCTAGAGAATCGCAAATCCACGAATCACTGTCAAGTGTAATTAGCGTCATTTCGGCGGGTGGATTTCTTTTGCCTTGTGGAAGGTGAAAGAAAATGGAGATTCAATTGGCCTCGACGCCGTTTGGCAGTCGAAGGATGACGTTTGCCTTGTTGGCAAGTCAACAGAACACACAGCAAATCGCACCGGGAACGGTTGCCGATAAGTGGCAACTACATCGCTGGCTGTGCGAAGCAAAGACGCAGTTCGGCCTGAATGATCGTTCTCTGGCGGTTCTTTCAGCCCTGTTGTCATTCTATCCGGAAACGGAACTGAATGCGCAGAACAGCCTGATCGTGTTCCCGTCCAACAAGCAACTGGCATTGCGAGCCCATGGCATGGCCGATGCAACCTTGCGCCGTCATCTGGCAGCGCTGGTCGATAGCGGTTTCATCCATCGTCAGGACAGCCCGAATGGTAAGCGCTATGCACGCCGTGCCAAAAGTGGAGACGTGCAAATTGCATTCGGCTTTTCACTGACACCGCTGCTGGCACGTGCTTGTGAACTGGAAGCGGCTGCAGAGCAGGTGAGGGCAGAAAAGACGGCGTTGCGTGAAATGCGCGAACGCCTGACATTGCTGCGCCGTGACATTACCAAGCTTATCGAATTCGCCGCACTGGAAGAACTGGCCGGAGACTGGGAAGACATCCATCATCGTTTCCGCCTGATCGTCGACAGCATTCCTCGTCGTGCAGACTATGAAGAACTGGCGGCTCTGGTCGAATCCATGCAGTACATTCGTACAGAAATCGATAACGCGTTGAAAATTCATGAAAATGTTCAAAATTTGCGCGCCAATGAATCTCAAAATGAGCGGCAGCAAATTGAATCGAATCCAGATTCCCATTTTGAAAAGGCAACGCCTGAATTTATCGATCAGCGCATCAATGAAATCACCAGCGCTCCGTTTGAACCCACGGTTTCGCTCGACATGGTGCTCCGTTCCTGTCCCGAGATCACGGCCTATGCGATTTCATCCATCCGACATTGGCAGGATTTGGCCAATACAGCAGAGAAAGTACGCTCTTTCCTCGGGATCGATGGAAAGCTCTACGATCTCGCAAAGAAAACGCTGGGAACTCACAATGCATCGATCGTGATCGCTTATATCCTGCAGCGCTATGAGCAAATCCAGTCCGCTGGCGGCTATTTGCGAATTCTGACGGAAAAGGCTGCCAACGGTTCGTTCTCGATCAGACCAATGCTTATGGCTGCCCTGAATGGACAAAGTCGTTAACCATAAAGCCCAGTCAGCGTGACAAAACCAAACGGCTATTTAGGTTTCGTATCGTTCATGAAGTTCAAGGAGATCAAGCTATCCAGTGTAGGCCGGAAAACAGACACGGCAATTGCGGTTAAGACTATACAGCTCGCGAAGGGTTCGCGCTTTGAAACTTTATGTGGCTGCTAGGTCTGGTCTTAGTCCAGTGCCTGAAAGCGGCGACGGCGTGAACGGCGGCGAGGGCGCAAAGTGTTTAGGTCTTGTTTTTGATCAACCTTATGACGCGGGGGAGGCGAAAGAAGGCGCATGATGAAGAGGATGCAGCACCCGATGGTGAATATCCAGAATATCTCATCGGTGAGATCGTTGATCATGACGCAATCCAAAGCAAACCGCTTGTCCGTTTCCGTGACGCGCGAAACAATATCCCGAGATCAATACCGTCTGGCGAAACCAGGGCCAAGTCACGAAGGCGTGCTTTATCGCCGCGCCGTTGGTATCGCGACATTGCGCTCCTGTGGATGGCTGGCAGGCGCTGGTCGCGAACTTCGCACCGATCTGCGATAGGTTGGTCATGCTGCCTTTTTCAATCCATTGTTCCGGCCCGATCCTCGCGGCTGAATTCCCAGACAGGCAAAACATCCTGAGCTGGTCTCTGACACGTCCGGGGTTCGTTTCGGCGTGCTCCGTCGCCTGGCTGGAAGTACGCAATGACGATCTGACGTTGGAAGTGGACCCGGTGCTTATGCTGCAGGAGAAACTGGCCGAAGCCGGTTACGGCGGAGCGGTGCAGATGATGACATCGCGCAGCGTACAGAAGCACCATGTTGCGACGCGACGCTCCGGCGAAACGCATGCCGCCTGTCTTGCCACTGTCGGCCTGTCGAATGCGGGAAGGGTGGGGGAACTCACACAGATGAAGATGCCCGTTGGAACGATCAATCTTCTGGTCCACATCGACAAACCATTGTCGGTCGCAGCCCATATAGAGGCAATGTCGATTGCTGCCGAGGCCCGCACCACTGCCATTATCGAACTTGGCCTAATTGTCGGCGGTAGAACCGCAACAGGGACTGGAACGGATTGCATCGCCGTTTCCGCTCCACACGGGCAGGCGGGAGAGGCAGCATCATATGCGGGTTTGCATACGGATATCGGCGCCGCTCTCGGTGGTACGGTTTATGACGCGGTGTCCGAAGGCGGCAGGCTCTGGATGAGAGAGCAGGGTTTTTAATCGGTCAGGCTTCGGCTGCTGCGCCTTTCGGCTTCAGGCGCAGGATAAGCGGAACCAGAACAAGGGCGACGATCGGGAAGACGAGCCAGTTGATGGTTTCCCAGCCTGACGAATGCAGCAGCGACCCTGCAAAGAACGAAGCGCAGGCCACTGTACCAAACATGATGAAATCATTGGCGCCCTGCGCCTTGCCGCGTTCAGCTGGCGTGTGGCAGTCGGTCACCATGGCAGTCGCGCCAATAAAGCCGAAATTCCAGCCGATACCAAGGAAGATCAGCGCACCCCAGAAATGACCGACATCAAAGCCGCCCAATGCAATAATGGCGGAGAACGCGATCAAAACCAGACCGAGCGCGGTGATCTTTTCCTTGCCGAAACGGGTGATGAGCTTTCCGGTGAAGAAGCTTGGCGCGAACATGGCAAGCACATGCCACTGGATGCCAAGGGCCGCATGATCGACGGAATGGCCATGGCCGACCATGGCGATGGGCGCTGCCGTCATCACGAAAGTCATCAGCGCATAGGAACAGACGCCAGCAGCCACGGAAAGGATGAAGCGCGGTGAACGGAGAATTTCGCCCAGCGGGCGGCCTGTATCATGGATAGCGTTCGGATCTTTCCGGACCTTCGGTGCGCGCAGCATGAAAAGGACGGGGAGGGCGAGAAGCCCAAGAACAGCCTGGCTGAGGAAACTGCCAGCAAACATCGCATCCGGAATGGTATCGCGTGTCCAGATGACGAGCTGTGGCCCAACGATTGCCGCAACGAGCCCACCCACCATGACCCATGATATGGCGCGCGCCTTCATGTCGTCCGTTGCCGCATCGGTCGCGGCAAAGCGATAGCTCTGGACATAAGAGGCGTAGAAACCGGCAGTCAACGTTCCGAGACAGAAGATGAGGAAGGAGGCGGCAAAAATACCTGCGGCTGCGATCACACCTGCCGAGGCGCCGACAAGCGCGCCCAGCATATAGGCATTGCGGCGTCCGAACTGGCGCATGAAGAAAGCGGCAGGCAGTGTGCCAAGCGCAAGGCCGAGATTGAACAGACTGACGGGCAGCGTGACGAGTGCCGGATCGGAAGACAGTTTCTGGCCTACCAGACCGCCAAGCGAAATCACGATAGGCGGGCTGGAAGCGCCCAGTGCCTGTGCAATCGTCAGGATAACAATATTGCGTCGTGCAGCCGTCGCGTCGGTCATAACCAACCCCTCAATCGATAAACCGGGATGGTTTTATCGGAAAGCGCATTTACCGGCAAAATTATTCTACAGCTGGTTAGAACATTTTTTGACTGGGTCAGCTATTCCGTTTCAAACGATGAGATGGATGTGACGACGCATCCGGGTTTAAGAGGATATTTGGCAATTAGCCCATAATATTATTCGTCCAGTGCTCCGATAGAGACATTGCAGGCGGTATTGACGCCATGATCGTCAGCGTATTGAAAGTAAATTGTACCATTCATCGTGGGCAGAGGGCCGCTATGTGGCGGTTTTGATCGCCCATCATAATCTGATGAGAAGCCAGCTTCATATGTGCCATCCGGCTTTGTAACTATAGTGCTTTCGTCAATACCGAACTGCGCAGTTAAAAGCTCTGTCGAATTATCGGAATATATATTTACCTCTCCGGAAAAACCTTGTCCGTTATTGGTTAGTGTCACCAAAACATACTCGTGATCATCGCCATTCATGACCAAGAATCCGGGTTTCAACGAGATTTCGATAGCCATTCTTCACCTATATACTTATTGAAGAGCGAATATATCTCAAATCTGGAATGAAATTATACTGACAGAGTAGGCAGAGTTGGGCTGCTGGTCTATCAGTTTGAATAATTATCGCATCAGCGAGCGCGTCTTCACTCATACAAAACCTGAGCGGACAACAGAGACGCAACCATGCAGGCCCGCGATGCATGTGGGAATCCAATTTGGACAGCCCGATGTCGTCCGGCTGTCATCTAGTGCTTCTAATTTGCAACTCCACAATTCGATAGGGAGCCAGCAATGTCAGAGAATCTTTCCCAGCAAAGTCTGTTCAAGACCAGCCAGTTGGAAGAAGCAGATGCCGATCCGCGCAATCCGTCCGATAATCCAACCATGGGCGAAATCATCAGCCGGCGCTTTTCCCGCCGTGGCTTTCTGCGTGGATCGCTCGCTGTCTCGGCCATTGCGGCAACGGTCAGCCCGCTCGCCCTGATGAGCGCCGGTGATGCGCGCGCTGCATCCGGTTCGGCCTTTTCCTTCAAGGAGGTCGAGGCCGGTGTGGATGCCCATCACCATGTCGCGGAAGGCTATGATGCCGATGTGCTTTTGCGCTGGGGTGACAAGCTTTTCGCCGATGCGCCGGAATTCGATCCGACCAAACAGTCAGCCGAAGCGCAGGCGCGCCAGTTCGGCTACAACAATGATTATGTCGGCTATATCGCCATCGAGGGATCGCCGGAACATGGCTTCCTCGTGGTCAATCACGAATATACCAATCCGCACCTGATGTTCCCCGGTCTCGTCAAGATCGTCGACGGCAAGGTAGAGCAGGCTCCGCTTTCGAAGGAACAGGTGGATATCGAAATGGCCGCCCATGGCGGCACGATTGTCGAAATCCGCAAGCAGGACGGCAAGTGGCAACCGGTGCTCGACGGTGCAAACAATCGCCGCATCACCTCCAATACCGAGATGGCGCTGAGCGGTCCCGCCGCCGGTCATGATCGCGTCAAGACCAATGCCGATCCTTCCGGCACCAAGGTTTTCGGCACGGTCAACAATTGTGCAGGCGGCGTCACACCCTGGGGCACCTACATCATGGCCGAGGAAAACATCCATGGCTATTTCATCGGCGAACTGCCGGAAGGTCACGCGGAGACGGCCAATTACAAGCGCATGGGCATTCCCGAAGGTTCATACGAATGGGGACGTTTCTACGACCGTTTCGATGTTTCCAAGGAACCGAACGAACCGAACCGTTTCGGCTGGATCGTCGAGGTCGATGTGTCCGATCCGAACTCCGTGCCGAAGAAGCGGACCGCGCTTGGCCGTTTCAAGCATGAGGGCGCCGAATCCATCGTCAACAAGGACGGGCGCGTGGTCTTCTATCTGGGCGACGACGAACGCTTCGACTATGTCTACAAGTTCGTGACGGCGGGCAAGTTCAACCCGGATGATCGCGCTGCCAATATGGATCTGCTGGATGAAGGCACGCTTCACGTGGCCAAATTCCATGAAGATGGCAAGGTTGAGTGGATGCCGCTGGTATTCGGTCAGGGTCCGCTGACCGAGCAGAACGGCTTCAAAAGTCAGGCCGATGTGCTGATCGAAACCCGGCGTGCCGGTGATCTTCTCGGCGCGACCAAGATGGATCGCCCCGAGGACGTGCAGCCGAACCCGGTCAATGGCCGTGTTTATGTCATGCTCACCAACAATACCAAGCGCAAGGACGATCAGGTGGATGCCGCCAATCCGCGCGCCAAGAACGCCTTCGGCCATATCATCGAGATCGAGGAAGATGGTCAGGATTTTGCCGCCACGACGGGCAAGTGGGAGGTGCTGTTGAAATGCGGCGATCCTTCTGTGGCAGAAGTCGGTGCCAGCTTTTCCACCGATACGACGCGCAATGGCTGGTTCGGTATGCCGGACAACGCCGCCGTCGACAGTGCCGGTCGGCTTTGGGTCGCAACCGATGGCAACAGCAACAAGGGTACCGGTCGCACGGACGGACTTTGGGCGGTCGATACGGAAGGCGATGCGCGCGCGACCTCGAAACTGTTCTACCGCGTGCCGGTGGGTGCAGAAATGTGCGGTCCGCTGTTCGCACCCGACGATGAGACGGCTTTCGTCGCCGTGCAGCATCCGGGCGACGGCGGCGAGGATTGGGACGGTCATGGCCGTCCGTCCTATTACGAGGACCTGTCCACCCGCTGGCCGGATTTCAAGGACGATATGCCGGTTCGGCCTGCCGTGGTGGCAATCACCAAGCAGGGCGGCGGCAAGATCGCGGTGTAATACCAAAACTCGATGAGTTTAACTCATCGAGTTTTGGTTAAGCCCGTGCGGCGACTGAGCATTTTCAGGGCGTGATGCGTTAGCATCTCAGCGACCTGGTGTAATGACTTGATGAGACAGTTGGCCCCCGGTGAAAGTTGGGGGCCTTCGTCAAAGCTTCATGGAAGCGTCAAGCCAGCGATACAAAGCCAGCCTAATTGCGTCCCTGTATTTGAATTCCAACGGGGACTTATCATGATATCGCGTCTCGTCGCTTCGACCATGCTTGCCGGTGCCGTCGCATTGGCTTTTCCGGCCTCCGCTGAAGAAAAGGCTTTTCCTGCAACGCTCAAGGCCCATGCCATCCTGCCCGCGAACACGATCATCGCTGCACCGGAAGACGCGGCGGATCACCTGAAGACGTCGGGCAAGTTCACCACCGCCGACCGCAAGCGTGCTGAGGGCATCGGCACTGTTGAAGGCAAGGACGGCGTGCGCAAGACCGGCCTGTCTTTGCCGTTCGACGGCCAGCCGGTGCAGGGCTTTTCCGGCATCAAGACCATGGAAGACGGCAGCTTCTGGTCACTGTCCGACAATGGCTTCGGCTCCAAGCTTAACTCGCCGGATGCCATGCTGATGCTGCACAATGTCAAGTTCGACTGGGACAAGGGTACGGTGGAGCGCGTGAAGACCGTGTTCCTCAGCGATCCGGACAAGAAGGCTCCGTTTCCCATCGTCATGGAAGGCGCTGAAAAGCGCTATCTGACCGGCGCCGATTTCGATGTGGAATCTATCCAGCCCGTTGCGGATGGCTTCTGGGTCGGCGAGGAATTCGGTCCTTTCCTGTTGAAATTCGATATGGACGGCAAGCTGACCGACGTTATTCCGACGGTTGTCGGTGAGACACAAGTCGTGTCACCGGACAATCCGAAGCTCGCTTTGCCCGCCAATCCGAGCCTCAAACTGCCGTCTTACAATCTGAAGCGCTCGGGGGGCTTCGAGGGGCTGGCGATGTCGAAGGACGGCTCGAAGCTTTATGGTCTTCTGGAAGGCCCGCTTTTCGTCGATGGCGCGCCGGAAAAGACTGAAAGCGGCAAGACGGGCCTGCGGGTCATCGAATTCAACGTTGCCGACAAGAAGTGGACAGGCCGCTCCTGGCTCTATCCTCTGGCCGAGGGTGGCGAAGCCATCGGCGATTTCAACATGCTGGATGAAACCACGGCGCTGGTCATCGAGCGTGACAACGGCGTCGGCACGGCGGACAAGGCTTGCGCCGATCCGAAGAAGCCGCAGGCCGATTGCTTCGATGTGCCGTCGAAGGTCAAGCGCATCTACAAGATCGCTTTCGACGACAGCAATGTCGGCAAGGAAGTGCGCAAGATCGGCTATATCGATCTGCTCGCCATCGCCGACCCGGAAAACAAGCGCCGTCAAGGTGGACGTGAAGGCATTTACGATATGCCGTTCCTGACCATCGAGAATGTGGATCGTGTGGACGACACGCATATTGTGGTCGGCAACGACAACAATCTGCCGTTCTCAGCTGGTCGTTTCCTCGACAAGGTGGATGACAATGAATTCGTGCTGCTGGAAGTGGGTGAGTTCCTGAAGGCCGAATAAGCCTCTGAACAGGTCCTATGATGAAGCCGCGGAGAAATCCGCGGCTTTTTTCTCTCTGTGCATGGTGGCAAGCCCGGCGTGGAAGTTTTGTTTCGGCGCAGCTATGGTGCGGCAGCAAAGCGATGGAGAAAACCGTTGAAGATTTTTATTTTCGGCAGTGTGAATGTGGATGTCAGCGCCCGGATGGCCGCGCTGCCGCGTCCGGGGCAGACCGTGAATGCATCGGGCTATGGTATCGGCCTCGGTGGCAAGGGTGCCAATCAGGCGGTTGCGGTCGCCAAGATGGGCGGTGATGTCCGCTTCGTCGGTGCTGTCGGCAACGATGCCTTCGGCGAGCTGGCCTTGAAGCAGATGCAGGAATTTGGCCTCAACACCGGAAGCGTGCGCGTGATTGACGGTGTCGATACGGGCATGGCGATCATTCAGGTTGAGGAAGCCGGACAGAACACGATTGCTGTTTGTGCCGGAGCCAATGCGCACTGGTCGGCTGCCGACGTCAATGCCTATACTGCCGATATTGCCAGGGCGAAGATTACGCTGTTGCAACGCGAAGTTCCGCATGAAGCCAATCTTGCCGTGGCAAAAGCCGCGCGTGCGGCTGGCGGCAGTGTTTTGCTTGACCCGGCACCGGTCGGCGATGCAAGCCGCATGGCGGACCTGATTTCATTGAGCGACATCATCTCTCCCAACGAAACAGAAGCTGCTGAAATTACCGGTATCGAGCCGACCGATCTTGCTTCGGCGGAAGCTGCCGCGCGCAATCTTCTGGAGCGCGGGCCGAAGACGGTCATCGTCAAGCTTGGAAGCCGTGGCGCATTGCTGGTGACGGCAGACGAGGTGAAACACTTCGCGCCGTTCAAGGTCAAGGTGGTGGATACGGTTGCCGCCGGTGACAGTTTCAACGGCGGTTTTGCGGTCGCTTTCTCGCAGGGCCAACCCTTGCATGATTGCGTGCGGTATGGCTCGGCAGCGGGTGCGATTGCAGTCACAAGAGCGGGCGCGGGAGCGGCTGCACCGACCGCCGGGGAAGTGGCGGCACTTCTGCAAATTAAGGCCGAATGAAAACTCGGGGCATTTTGCGCCAGTTTCGCTCATTTTGAGCAGAAAACTGCGCAAAAACCTCTTGTCAAACATGGCGAAGAAGCCGCGAGAATAAGGTGCTCGCGGCTTTTTTGTGGCAAAAATGTGGTTTATGGCATGATCCCGAAAAGTGAACTTCCGGTTTTCGGGATCATGCTCAGAAAAAATCAGAGCGTTGCGAGACGTTCGGTCAGCAGGCTGAAGAAGCCGTCTGCATCCACATCCTTGATGAAGAGCGCGTTCTTCGGACGGTCGGTCACTTCCCACCAGTCGACGACCGTTTCGCCGATCGTCAGTTCCGAATTGATTTCGATTTCCACATTGCACTCGCGTCCGGAATAGAGTTCCGGCTTGATGAGATAGGCGATGACGTTCGGGTCATGCAGCGGGCCGCCGTCGGTGCCGTACTTGGCTTCGTCATAGCGCTCGAAGAATTCGAGCCATGCGGCGACTACTTCGCCAACATGGGTGCCGATGCCGCGAATGGCGGCGATGCGCTTTTCGGTGGTCAGAACCTTGTGTGTCACATCGAGCGGCATCATGGTGATCTTGATGCCGGATTTGAACACGACCGCAGCGGCGTGCGGATCAACATAGATGTTGAATTCCGCCGACGGTGTGATGTTGCCGCCCTCGAAATAGCCGCCGCCCATCAGCACGATTTCCTTGACGCGCTCAGCAATCTTCGGCTCGCGGATCAGTGCGGATGCGATGTTGGTCAGCGGTCCGAGCGGGCAAAGCGTGACGGTGCCCGGCTCCTCTTTCATCAGCGTTTCGATGATGAAATCGACGCCGTGCTGCGCCTGCAGCGGCATGGTCGGCTTGGGCAGGTCGTAACCGTCGAGACCGGTCTTGCCGTGGACGTTTTCAGCCGTCACAAGCGGGCGTACCAGAGGACGGATGGAGCCTGCAAAAACCTTGGTTTCCGGCTTTTTGGCCACTTCACAGATTGTGCGGGCGTTGATTTCGGTGCGCGCCAGTGGGCCGTTGCCTGCCACTGCGGTGATGCCGAGAATGTCGAGTTCCGGGCTTGCCAAGGCCAGAAGAATGGCGACTGCATCGTCCTGACCGGGATCGGTATCGATAATGATTTTACGGGCCATGATGGTTTCCTGATGAGGGGATTTAGAGAGCGTTGCGCGCGGCACTGACCGTCTGGTCGACAAGCGCGTCAAAGGAGATTTTCGCCGGGCGGCGCATATAGGTGACGATGTCGTCGGCCAGCAGCGGCTTCGACCATCGTTCGGCGATGATGGCGGACCCGCGCTGGATGGCGATCATGCTCAGAATCTGCGCGGCATTGCAGTCGACGTCGTGGCCAATGCCGCAGACGATTTCGAGCGTGCGGTCGAAATCGCCTTCGCCGAACCAGAGCGCAATTACCTGTGCGGCTGCATTCGGATAGACGTGAATCCAGTTATATTCGGCATATTCCACATCGCATTTCGCCCATGCGTCCTGCCAGTTGCCGGCAGAACGGCAGGCGTCGAGCGCGAAGGCCAGAACCGCGCCATATTCGGTGTCGGTTGAGAAAAGCGCCGCTGTCGAGACCAGCAATTCGCGCGTGTCGCTGACCGCAAAGGCGCGCGCCGCCATGACAGCATTGAAGACTTCGCCCAAAATACCGTTTCCGGCATGGGAGATTTCCGCGTCCATCCATGCGAGGCGGGCGGCTTCGCGGGCGCGACCCGGTACAACCATGCCGCAGATAGTGCCGCGCATTTGTGCACCGATCCATTCGTCGAACGGATTGTCGGACGTGCCGGTTTCAGGCGCGGTGAGGCCGCGCCGCATATTGGAAAGCGCGATTGCCTCCGCCGACCAGCCAAGCGGGATCAGCGACGTCCAGCGCTCGGCAATGTCGGCGCTGGTCACAGCAGACCCCTTGTCGCCGAAGGCTTCGAGAAATGCGATCTCGAAAGTGATGTCGTCATTATAGGTGTTTGGCTCGCGCACATAATCGCGGATCGGTCCGAAGACCTCGGCGATGTTTTCCGCCGTGTAGCCTTCGAGCGCCGTGCCAGCCGCAGCGCCCACGAGCTGCGCCATCCAGGCGGCAGCGGTGCGGTCGCGGAAATCATCGGACTGGACGGCATAGAGCACATCGTCAGGCCATTGAACGGCAGCGTCGAATTCGTCCCACGACCCATAGCGCACCGTCTTTTGCGACGGATGGTCCGGATCGGGCCGTGCAGCGCGCATGAGGACACGCAGGCGCATGTCGATGCGATACAGCGTTTCAAAATCGCCGCGTTCAAGTGCGGTCAGCCCGTCGCGAAGAAGCTCCTCATAGGGAGCAAGAACGAAGCCCTTGTTTTCCAGCGATTGCAGCGCACCGGCCATCAGGCATTCAGGTGCTGCCGATCCCGGCACATTGCTTTTCCAGAACATGGCCATGAGATCGTCCTGCGCCTTCATGACGGCGCTTGCATCCCAGGTCTGTTCTTCCGCTGTGCGCACCACCGGTTTGGTGTCGCGCAGCAGATCGCGGGTCAATTCCCAAGCTTTCATTTCATTCTCATTTTTATGCATTTCAGGAGTTTTTCAGTTGCTTTGCGCGCCGCTGACGGCGCGCCGCGTGGATCGTCAGCACGACGACCGGGACGAGATAAGGGATCATCTGCATCAGTTCGAACGGCAGTCCGAGGCTCTGAAGCGTGATGGCGAAAGATTCAGCCGCCGCAAGAACCAGGCTTGCCACAAGCGTGCCCCATGCGGTTCCCTGTCCCATGACTTCCGCCGCAATGGCGATGAAACCGCGACCCGCAGTCATGTTCTGGGCGAACCAGGTGACATAGCCGAGCGACAGATAGGCACCGGCTGCACCGCCGAAGAGACCGGACAGGACAAGCGCCATCATCTGTACCCGGCCCGTATGGATACCGGCGGCGCGTGCCGATTTCGGATCAACGCCGGTGGCGCGCAGATGCAGGCCGAAGCGCGTGCGCATCATCAGGAGGCTGACCGCCGGGACGGCGAGAAGGGCGGCGAAGGTCAATATGTGGATATTGCCGATGAAAGGCACGGGAAGGCTTGGCAGAGCACCGCTTTTCAACGCGCCCGACATGCCCTTGTCGCCCGTAGCAAGAAAAAGCCCGAGCGTCGTTGCCGCTGCAGCCGCGATGTTGAGTGCAATGCCGGTCATGATAAGGTCAGTGCCCAGCCGGTTGACCGAAAGCGACATCAGCCAGCCAAGAGCTGCACCTGTGATGAGCGCTGCCAGCAGGCCAATAGCCGGGCTTCCGGTAGCCGCACTGGCCAGAACGGCAATGAGCGCCGCCGACAGCATCATGCCTTCCATGCCGATATTGAGAACGCCTGCGCGATCGGAAATCATCACGCCAAGTGCCGCCAGCAACAATGGTGTTGCCACGCGCAGGATGGTGCCGATGAAGGATGGATCGAGAATTTGTGCGAGAACCATGCTCATGGTTGTACTCCGGCCTGCACTACCGCTTGTTCTCCTTCGCGATTGCGAAGGTTGCGGATGAGCCGCAATACGGTCGGATGATTGTGAATGACGCTTGCCGTCGCGCCCACCATGATGGCGGCGGTCACAAGCCCCACCACTTCGGTCGGGATGTTCATGTTGCGGGCCAGAAGATCGCCGCCAATCTGCACGAAGCCAAGGAAAAGTGCGGACGGAATAAGCAGGAACGGATTTTCGCGCGCCAGAATGGCGACGACGAGGCCGGTCCAGCCATAGCCGGGCAGATCGAGCCAGGCAAAGCGGGCATGAAGGCCGAGCACTTCCAGCGCACCGGCCATGCCCGCCACCAGTCCGCCGACAATCTGGGCACGCATGATGATGCCCTTGAGCGGCAGGCCAAGATGATTGGCAAAGCCAGGACTGGAGCCTGCGATACGGATATTGAGGCCCGAGCGCGTCCAGTAAAGCCAGATGCCGCCAGCGATACAGGCCAGAATGGCAATGATCGAACCGCTGTTGAGACGCGTACCGGCGAGCAGGCGGTCAAGCTTGGCATCCGGCGGAATCCTGAGCGACATCATCCCGCCCGCAGCCGGGTCGCGGATGACATAGTTGAGGACGAACAGGCCGAGAAACAGGAAGGCGTAGTTCAGGACGAGCGACGTCACCATTTCCGATGCGCCGAAACGCAGCCGCAGCGCTGCCGGGATGGTGCAGGCGAAACTGCCCGCAACCGCACCGCACAAAATGGCGACCGGCAGCGAGAACCAGCCGAGCGAAGGGAGCAGAACAGCGCCCGCCACAGCGCCGAGCGCGCCGAGGAAGAAGCCGCTTTCCGCGCCGAGATTGAACAGGCCGGAGCGGAACATGATGGTGATCGCAAGGCCGGTCAGCATGATCGGCGTTGCCGCTTCCACCACATTGCCCATATGGCGAATGCTGCCGAATGGTCCGAGGAAAAACGTCTTGAGAACCCCGGTGGGATTGTCCTGCATCAGCGCCAGCGGCACCAGAAGCACCGCCATGATGACGGCGATGACAAGCACGGTCAGGAAGAATGGAATGAGATAGGAAATCAGTCTGCGCATTACGCTGCAACTCTCTGCTTGAGCATGATCTCATCCAAAAACCGCGTTACACTTTTTGGGATCATGCTCGTGTCCCCAGCATATAAGGTCCAAGGACAGCCGGTGTGATGTCTGGTCCGTTTTCCAGAACGGCAACGATACGTCCGTTGAAGAGAACGACGATTCGGTCGCTCAGGCGCAGCAATTCATCGAGATCGGCGCTGACCAGCAGCACGGCGCAGCCGCCTTGCGCCACTTCGTCGATGCGGCGGTGCAGGAAGGCTGCCGCCGAAACGTCGATGCCGCGTGTTGGCTGGTCGGCGATCAGGAATTTCGGATTGGTGGCAAGTTCGCGCGCGGCGATGAGCTTTTGCGCATTGCCGCCGGAAAGGGAATCGAGCCGTTCGGTGATTGCGCCTGCGCGCACCGAATATTGCTTTATCATTCCGCTGACACGGGCCTTGATCGCATTCCAGCGCAGGAACGGCCCCCAGAAGATCTGCTTGTCGGCGGTAATCGATCCAGTTCCGGCGATCGCGTTTTCGGCGAGAGACAGGCCGGGTGCGCCACCTTGCGAAAAGCGGTCGGCTGGCAGATGAGCGAGACCTTGTCTGCGCCAGCTTGCCGTGTCGGCGCGCAGCATATCCTCACCGTTGAGGCTGATCGTGCCGCTGGCCGCTTCGGCAAGGCCGGAAAGCACCGATACGAGGCCGCGTTGGCCGCTGCCATCGACACCGGCGACGCCGACGATCTCGCCTGCACCGACGGTCAGGTTCACATCCTTGATGCGGTCTGCCGGGTCGGCTGCTTTTGTCGTGACATTCCTCATGTCGAGAACGGTTTTCATTGTGCCGTGCTTGTGGGCGCGTTGCGGAATGTCGACCGCATGGCCCATCACCATCTGCATGATGGCATCGTCCGGCACGTCGGCAAGCTTTTCCGTGCCCGCAACCGCGCCTGCACGCAATACGGTCACGCTTTCAGCCAGCTCGCGCACTTCGTTCAGCTTGTGGGAAATGAAGAGGATGGTAATGCCTTCGTCGCGCAGCGCCTTCAGCTTGCGCATCAGCTCCTCGATCTCCGGCGGAGAGAGAACAGCGGTCGGCTCGTCGAGGATCAGGAGCCTCGTGCGGCGCGCCAGCGCTTTCAGGATTTCAACCTTCTGCTGGGCGGCGACGGAAAGCACGCCCGTGATCGCTTCGGGGTCAGCGTGCAGATCATATTGCTGCATCAGCGCTTCGACCATTTTGCGCGCGCTCACACGGTCGATCAGCCCGGCCTTCACCGGCTCATGGCCGAGAATGATGTTTTCGGTAACCGTCAGGGTCGGCACGAGCGAGAAATGCTGGTGCACCATGCCAATGCCTTGTGCCGCAGCATCTTCCGGCGACCAGGACGCAATGTGCTGTCCATCGACGATGATTTCGCCTGCCGTGGCATTTTCGATGCCGAACAGGATTTTCATGAGCGTGGATTTGCCCGCACCGTTCTCGCCGCAAATGGCGTGGATGGAGCCTGCGCGGATCGAAAAAGACACGTCGCGAAGCGCTTGCGTGCCGTTCGGATAGACCTTGCTCACATCGCGGAAGGCGACGATTGGGCGGAAGGCGACGATAGCATCGCCGCCTTCAATATTTTCAGCTGGATTTTCCACGATCAGGGACGAACCTTGTTGCGGATCGCGTTAAGATCCTCGGTGCTCATGCCGAATGCGGTCGGAACCGTGATCTTGCCTTCGGAAATCTCGTCGGAAGCCTTCTTGATGGCATCCTTCATTTCCTGCGTGGCCATGGAAGCCATGTTGCCGTCCTGCACGATGCCGACAGCGCCTTCCTTGAGGCCAAGCGCTTCCGCCTTGCCGAACGGCAGGTCGCCTGCCTTGAAACGTTCATAAGCTTGCAGAAGGCTGACATCGACATTCTTCAGAACGGAGCTGACGACCTGCTTGGCAATGGCCGGATCGCTGTCCTTGAAGATCGCTTCCTGATCGGAATCGACGCCCAGAACATATTTGCCGGTTTCCTTGGCAGCGGAAAGCTGGCCGAGGCCGGTCTGCGAGGCGACGACGAAGCCGAGCGACACGTCGGAACGATACTGCGCGAGGCCAAGCTCCTTGCCCTTTGCGGCATCCATGAAGGAACCGGCATAGGAAATCGCGATCTTGGCATCAGGCATCACGGACTGCGCACCGGCAATGTAGCCGACGAGGAAATCGTTGATGACCGGAATGTCCATGCCGCCGAGGAAGCCGAGATTCTTGCCGGTATCGCCGAGCTTGCCTTCCTTCAGGAGCGAAGCTGCCAGCATGCCGCCGAGATAAGAACCTTCGTTCTGCTTGTACTGGATGGAATAGACATTGTCGTAGCCGCCTTCTTCATAAGGCACGCTCGCATCATAGAGGATGTATTTCTTGTCGGGATATTGCTGGGCAACGGAACCGACGGTTTCCGACATCTGGTAGGTGCCGCCGATGATCAGGTCCCAGTCCTGCTCGGACGCATCGAGGAACACCGGCTCCCATTTGGTCGGATCGTCGCCGATTTCGAGAATCTTGGTCTCGACGTCGTCGCCATACTTGTCCTTGATCATCTTCATGCCCTTGGCAGCGCTGTCGAAGAACGACTTGTCGCCGAGCGCGCCATTGATGATGAGCAGGATCTTGTCCTGAGCCTGTGCTGCCGTGGTGGCAAACGTGCCCATCGCCGTCGATGCGGCGAGAGCAAAGGCAAGGTGGATTATTCCCCGTCTGGTGGATTTGATCACAACAGAACTCCAATACTGTAGCGTTATAGAGATGGATTTTCTGCTTTGGATAATTTGCCTCCGCCCACAGAACCCCCACACCTGACAGCGATCAAACGCTGACGGCGTGTGTGAGTCAATCGCCAAACTTTTTGCCCGCTGTGGACAAAGCAAGTCTGTTGCGCGCAACGGGGCTAAAGCTTTCGATTATTTCAATAAAGCCTGATTTGGATGCCGCAGTGTCGGGTCGAATGGATTGAGCTTTTGCGAGATGATTGCCGCTTCCTTGCGCAGCAGTTCCGTCACCGTCTGCTGGCGCTTTTCGGTGAGGCGCGCGGCAAGCGTGCCGATGCTGAGCGCTGCCACGGCTTCACCGTCGCCGTTCAAAATTGGTACGCCGAGACCCGCCATACCGTCGATCATGTTGAAGTTGAAGGTTGCCGCACCGCTCTTGCGCACTTCCTCGATCATGATGCGCAGGTCGACCTCGTCCACTGACGATTTGTCCAGAATGCGGGGCATGTTGAAGCGTATGATCGCCTCTCGCTCTTCTTCAGGCAGGAAGGAGAGGATGGCGAGGCTGCCCTGACCGATGCCGAGCGGCACTTTGCCGCCAATGTCGCCGGTAAAGGAGCGGATCGGAAACGGGCCTTCCACGCGGTCGAGGCAGACCGCATCGAAGTTGCTGCGCACCAGCAGGAAGACCGTATCGTTGAACGTGGTCGAAAGCCGCAGCAGTGACGGGCGCGCAATGCTCAATATGCCGTCGCGCTGGCGCGCCTGCGCTGCCATCGCGAAAAACTCCAGCGACAGGCGATAGGCCTTCTTGTCGGGAAGCTGTTCGACAAGATTTTCCGCAATCAGCGTCTTCAGCAGGCGATGGGTCGATGGCTGGCTGAGTTCGAGGTCCCGCGCCAGATCGATCAGCCGCACGCCATCCTCGGTGCTGGATGCCAGACCTTTCAAAATATGGATTGCCTTCACCAAACTTGAGTTAAGTGCGGCGCCGGATTTCGGATTCTCAGATATATCATCCATAAGATTGCTTCCAAATTCTGTATTTTGAAAGAAATATATAATTTCTTCCGGATATGGAAATTATAATTTGCATTCCTGCGGGATTTTCCGCCAACTGGAACCGTCGCCAATGGGAAGGTCCGGCAAGGTATTGCAACCAATGCTGTAAGCGGGTCGGCGGTTTTAACTTGACGCAATGGGGAACGCTGCGGCTGCGTTAGCGGCTGGATAATCACGCGTTCAAAAGACCCAAGGTCCGGTCAGCGCAGAAAATGCGCGATCAAGCCGCTCCCGCCAGCCAGCCCCGATGAAGAGGCGACGTGAGACAATATCACGGCGTTTCTGCTCCCTGTCATTCAGGGGGAGATTGGGCCGAGAGGGAGATGCAATGAGCTTTTTGACCCTTTCCGGAATTTCCCGCCACTACGGCAAGTTCGCGGCTGTCGGCAATTTCAACTTGGCGATTGAAAAGGGCGAGTTCATTTCGCTTCTCGGTCCTTCCGGCTGCGGCAAGACCACGACCTTGCAGATGATCGCCGGGCTGGTGACGCCGACGGCAGGTTCCATCACGCTTGACGGACGTGAAATCACGCGCCTTGCCCCGGCCAAGCGTGAACTGGGCGTCGTTTTCCAGAGCTATGCACTCTTCCCGCATATGACGGTGGCGCAGAATGTGAGCTTTGGTCTTGAAATGCGCAAGGTGCCAAAGGCAGAGCGCGAAAAGCGCGTTCGCGACGTGCTGGAACTGGTGCATCTCAGCGCACTTGCCGATCGTTATCCGCGTGAAATGTCGGGCGGTCAGCGCCAGCGTGTGGCCATTGCCCGTGCGCTGGTCATCAATCCGCCGGTCTTGCTGCTCGACGAGCCGCTGTCCAATCTCGATGCGCAGCTGCGTGAAGAAATGCAGTTCGAGCTGCGTCGCATCCAGCGTACTGTCGGCATTACCACCATCATGGTGACGCATGATCAGGCCGAAGCGCTTTCGATCAGCGATCGCATCGTGGTTATGGAAAAGGGCGTCATCACGCAGGTCGATGCGCCCTACAAGCTCTACGAGCATCCGCATAACCACTTCATTTCCAACTTCGTCGGCAAGTCGAACTTCCTGAAGGCGCGCGCTGAAGGCGATATGATCGCGCTGGCCGAAACGACAATCCGCTTCCCTGCAAATGGCAAACAGGTTTCCGGCGAGCTTTCTGTCTTCATCCGTCCTGAAAAGGTGCAGCTCGTTGCAGCGGGTGAGGGGCATGTCGCCGGTGAAGTGACGACGCGCTACTTCATGGGTGCGCAGTGGCTGCTCGGCGTGACCACGCCTGCGGGCCAGCTTTCGGTGGCCCTGCCCAATCTTGGCAACCCACCGCCATCGGAAGGCACATCGGTCGGCCTCAGCTGGAACCATGAGGATTGCCGTATCCTCACCGCAGGGGTGAACTGAACATGTCGGCCGTCACCTCACAGGATACATCCGCCGCGCCCAAAGGGCAGCGCGATCTGACGCCGCTCTTTCTGGTCGGGCCGTCGACGCTTCTGTTCTTCGCGCTGGTGCTGTTGCCGCTCGGTCTCACCGTGCTGCTTTCATTCAACAGCTACAGCTATGACAAAGGCATCGAGAACGTCTACACGCTTGCCAATTATACGCAGGTTCTCAAAGACCCCTATTACCTCTCGATCTTCTGGCGCACGCTCAAGCTGGCGCTGATCACAACCGTCATCACGGTGCTGATCGGTGTGCCCGAGGCCTATATTCTTTCCAATATGCGCAAGCCATGGCGCTCGATCTTCCTTTTGGTCATCATCGGCCCGCTTCTGGTTTCGGTCGTGGTCCGCACATTTGGCTGGAGCATGTTGCTGGGGCGCAATGGCCTCGTGAACAGCGCGCTCGACATGGTGGGCCTGCCGACGACGCAAATCCTCTACAGCGAGACAGCCATCGTCATCGGTCTGGTGCATATCATGCTGCCATTCATGGTGATCCCGGTCTGGACCGTGCTGCAAAAGCTCGATCCGTCGGTGGAAGCCGCAGCGCTGACGCTCGGCGCATCGCGCCTGACAGCACTTCGCCGTGTGGTGTTTCCGCAGGCAGTGCTTGGCATCCTGTCGGGCAGCCTCATCGTGTTTGCGCTTTCGGCCAGCTCCTTTGCCATTCCGGGCCTGCTTGGTGGGCGTCGTCTCAAGATGGCGGCAACGGTTGTCTATGACGAGTTCCTGATCGAGCTGAACTGGCCGCTGGGTGCTGCCATCGCCATCATCGTTCTGGTCGCCAATCTCGTGATCATGATTGCCTATAATCGCATGCTCGAAGGGCAAGCGAGAAAGAAGCTGGGGTAACCGCCATGACAAAGAACGGTCCTTTCGCTCTTTTCTTCCACACGCTGATCGTCATCTTCATGCTGGCGCCGATGGTTGTGGTGTGTCTGGTGGCCTTCACGCCGGAAAACACGCTGACAATGCCGTGGAACGGCCTTTCACTGCGCTGGTTCGCTGCCGTGTTTGCGCACAATGATTTCATGACCTCGTTCTATAACAGTGTGCAGCTCGCCTTCTTCTCGGCATCCATTTCGACGCTTCTGGCCGTGCCATCGGGGCTCGCGATTGCGCAGTATAATTTCCGTGGTCGCGATGCGTTGAACGCGCTTTTCCTGTCGCCGCTCATCATCCCGCATCTGGTGTTGGGTGTGGCGTTCCTGCGTCTGTTCTCGCTGATGGGCTTTACCGGCTCCTTCGTCTGGCTGGTTGCGGCACATTCGATTGTCGTCACGCCCTATGCACTGCGCCTTATCCTTGCTTCGCTTGGCAGCATGGATCGCAATGCGGAAAACGCGGCGCGCACGCTGGGCGCCGGTGAATGGACCGTGTTCCGTCGCGTCACCTTGCCATTGCTTGTGCCGGGTCTGTCGGGCGGCTGGCTGCTTGCCTTCATCAATTCGTTCGACGAACTCACCATGTCGATCTTCGTGACCTCGCCGTCCACGGTCACGCTGCCGGTCCGCATGTATATGTATGCCAGCGAATCCATCGACCCGATGATGGCAGCGGTTTCGGCCCTGATGATCCTCGTCGCCACCGTGACCATGATTATCATCGATCGCATGTTCGGCCTCGACCGGCTGCTGGTGGGCAAGGGCTGAGCAGGCAGATCATGACGATCCCGGTTTCCCCTTCAGCGGCTCAGTTCCGCAGACGGTATCGGCTGACTGAGCAGCCGATCAGCTTCGCGCTTGACGGCGTTTCCTTCGAGGGACGCCGTGGCGATACCGTGTTGACCGCCATTCTCTCCGTGCAGGGAAAGCTGCGTCATACCGAATTTACCGGCGAACCGCGGGCGGGCTTCTGCCTGATCGGCGCATGTCAGGATTGCCACGTCATGACGGCTGAGGGCCACAAGCTCCGCGCCTGCACCACGCTTCTGGAAGACGGCATGGCCTTTGTGACGGAGCCTGCCATATGAGTGCGGTTCCCAATCCGGTTATTGTGGGCGCTGGTCCTGCGGGCATTCGCGCCGCCGAAACGCTGGTCAAGGCGGGTCTCAAGCCTATCGTACTCGACGAAGGTTTTCGTTCCGGTGGTCAGATCTATCGTCGCCCGCCGCTCGATGACGGGCGCAGCTATCGCAACCGTTACGGGTCGGAAGCGCATAAGGCCGAAGCGCTGCACAAGACATTCGACGCGTTGCGTAGCGTAATCGACTATCGTCCGGAAACACTGGTCTGGAATATCACGCGCGGTGAGAGTGATCGTCTCGATCTCCTGACCAAGGGTGTGCATAGCCAGCTGCCTTACAGCCATCTCATTCTGGCGACGGGTGCGACTGATCGGGTTCTGCCGTTCAAAGGCTGGACCAAGCCCGGCGTCTATACGCTTGGTGCATCACAGACCGCACTCAAGGCGCAAGGCTGCACGGTTGGCGAACGCGTGGTGTTCATGGGTTCGGGGCCGCTGCTTTATCTGGTCGCCTGGCAATATCATCATGCCGGTGCGAAGGTTGCAGCCGTGCTGGACACAGCGCCCTTCGCTTCAAAGTTTCATCTGGCACATCTGGCGCTTTATGCACCGCGCATTGTCGCTCTCGGCGCTTATTACGGCCTGCGACTGAAGCTTGGTGGCGTGCCGATCCACTATAATGTGCGACCAGATGAAGTTCTGGGCGAGGGCCATGTCGAAGCCATTCGCTATCGCACGGGCAAGCATGTTCGCGAGGTTGAATGCGATGCGCTGGCCTATGGTTTTGCGCTGCGTCCTGAAACCCAGCTTGCCGATCTCGCCGGTTGCGAATTCCGCTTTGAAGAACGTGACCGCGCATGGCTTCCTGCTGCCGACAAGCTCGGCCGTTCAAGCCGCGAAGGTGTTTACGTGGCGGGCGATGGCGCGGGCATTGCGGGTGCGGATGCTGCTGAAATTCGTGGGTCATTGGCCGCGATGGCCTTGCTGCGCGACAGGGGCCTGCCGTTTGACGAAGGCACCGAACGCGGCCTTCTCGCAAAGCTCGATCATATCTATCGCGAGCGCCTGATCGTCGAAAAAGCTTTCCCGTTCCCGCGCGACTGGTTCGATACAATCGCAGGCGATGTCACGCTTTGCCGTTGCGAAGAAATCGCGGTGCGTGATGCCAAGACGGTTATCGGCAAGGGTGATGTGCGCGAGATCAACCGGCTCAAGGCGCTTACCCGTGTGGGGATGGGGCGTTGTCAGGGGCGCATGTGTACCGCTGCCGCCGCAGAACTTCTGGCGTCGATGCAGGACAAGGCGCCCGAAGAAGCGGGCCGCATCCGCGCCCAGGCACCAGTCAAGCCGATCCCGCTTGGGTTTGGCGCCCCGGCCAGAGAAGGCGCTTCGTCATGACAAAGCATCTTCAGGCCGATGTGGTCATTATTGGCGGCGGGATTGTTGGCGGTTCGGCGGCGCTTTTCATGCGTCAGGCCGGGTTGTCGGTCATTCTGCTCGACAAGGGCTTTTGCGGGGCGCAGGCAAGCGGCGTGAATTACGGTGGCGTTCGCAGGCAGGGTCGGGCGCCGGAACAGCTGCCGCTCGCACAGCGTTCGCACGCATTGTGGGCGCGTCTGCCGGAACTGATCGGCATCGATGGCGAATATATCCGCAGCGGCCATTTGAAGCTTGCCCGCACGGAAGCGCATTTTGCGAAGCTTGAAGCCTATGCGGCTACAGTTCAGCCGCTTGGGCTCGATGTCGAGCTGATCGGTGGCAATGCCGTGCGAGAGCGTTTCCCATGGCTTCCGGGCAACGTCGCGGGTGCTTCGCTTTGTGCGGAAGATGGACATGCCAATCCGCGTCTGGTTTCACCTGCCTTTGCCCGCGCTGCACTGGCAGCGGGGGCCACTGTACTGGAAAACACCCCGGTCATCGAAGCGCGTGAAACCGGCGATGGTTTTGCCATTTTGGCGGGAAACGGTATCGAAATCCGCTCGCGTCTCTTGTTCAATTGTGCCGGTGCATGGTCGGATCAGTTTGCGGCTTCATTTGGCGAGCCGGTGCCGCTCCAGCGTATCTATCCGTCGATGGTTGTAACCGAGCCAATGCCGTTTCGCCTGCCGATGAGCCTTGGCGAAGAGGGCGGCGGCTTCTACGGCCGTCAGGTCACGCGCGGCAATTATGTTATGGGTGGCGGACGCGGCACGCCGCTTGAAAACCCGGATTTTTCACGGCCTTCGGTCAATGCGGCTTCATCGGTGATGCTGCGCGCCATCGAACTTTTTCCGCATCTGAAAAACGCCCAGGTTATCCGTTTCTGGTCTGGCACTGAATCGGAAATGCCGGACGACAATCCGGTGATCGGGCCAAGCAGCCGGGTCAAAAACCTCTTTCACGCCTTCGGATTTTGCGGCGCCGGTTTCCAGACCGGTCCGGCTGTGGGTGCCGTTCTTTGCGATCTCGCCGTTAAAGGCGAGACGGAAACACCGATCGATGCATTCCGCATCGACCGGTTCGATAAAAACTCAAACCACAAAGGGGAGTAGCATGAAAACTCAATTCACTAACAAGGCCATCACCAAGTCCGCCCTGTTGGCGCTCGGCCTGTCGGTCGCCTTTGCTTCCGCCGCATCGGCTGAAACCAAGACGCTCTATATCGGCATGAATGGCGGCAATATGGAGAAGGCCTATACCGAGCACGTTCTGCCGGAATTCGAAAAGGCCAATGACGTGAAGGTCGTTGTCGTGCCGGGCACTTCGGCGGATATTCTCGCCAAGGCAACCGCGCAGAAAGACAATCCGCAGATGCATGTCATGCTGCTCGACGACGGCGTCATGGTGCGCGCGATCAGTTCCGGCCTGTGCCAGAAGATTTCGGATGATCCGGTTCTGGCTGACATTCAGCCTGCCGCACGCCTCAAGGACGACATGGCCATCGGCATCGATATGGGCATGACCGGCATTGCCTATAACAAGAAGCTTTTCGACGAAAAGGGCTGGGCAGCACCGACCTCGTGGATGGACTTTGCCGACGAAAAATATGCGAACGCCGTGGTGTTCCAGTCGGCTTCCGCTTCGACTTTCGGCCTCCATGCCTTCCTGATGTTCAACCGCATTCAGGGCGGTGATGAAAAGAACCTCGAGCCGGGCTTCGAAAAATTCCCGGACACAATCGGCAAGAACGTTCTGGAATACATTCCGTCATCGGCCAAGATTTCGGAAATGGTGCAGACCGGCGAGGCAGCGATCTTCCCGCTGACGCCGACGGGCGTCAACAACCTGAAGGCCAAGGGAATTCCGGTTGAATATGCACAGCCAAAGGAAGGCTCTGTCGTCCTCGCCGTGACCGAATGCGTGCTTGCAGGCAATAACGAACCGGAACTGAGCCAGAAGCTTGCTCACTATCTGCTTTCCGCCGATGCACAGAGCAAGGCGCTCGACCATGGCAACCTCATTCCGTCGAACCAGAAGGCGAAGGCCGGTACGCCCGATGCGCAAGCCAAGCTCGACGCTTTCAACGGTTACATGAAAACAGCCAATACGCTCGACTGGGATGCCGTCAATGAAGGTCGCCAGCAGCTCAACAGCCGCTGGAATCGTACCATCGAAAAGTAAGATCAATATATGATCTAAAAAGCTCGCCTCGGGAAACCGGGGCGGGCTTTTTGCTGGAAAGCCGCTTACGCATCGCCCGCTGATATTGTAGCTTGCCCGCAAATCATCCGGGCAAATCGATGGATCGGGGCAAGCGTGAAAAAAGCGGCAGCATTCGCATTCCTTGGAATTCTGGTGGCGGCACCTGCACTGGCAGAAGACAATTGGAAAGCCGTCGAGGAAATCAAGACCTACGCCATAGCCGGGAAAACCGGTCCCGAACTTTATGAATCCATCGGCGAGCGTGGCCCGAAGATCGGCGGCGGCAAAACCCGCGTCATCGCCCATACCAGCTATGTGCTGACCTGGGACCGGAAGTTCGACCGCTCCAACAATGCCTGCACGATCCTGTCCGCCACGCCGAAGCTGAAGATCACCTATACGCTGCCGAAGCCCTCGCAGAAGCTCAATTCCCCGGTGAAAGAACACTGGGAAACTTTCTCCGAAGGCATCCGCAAGCACGAGCTTGTGCATGGCGACCATGCCAAGGACATGACACGCGAGATCGTGCGCCGGACCGTTGGCCTGTCGGTTCCAAACGACCCGAAATGCCAGAAAATCCGCAAGGTGCTCATCAAGGAAATCACCGATATGGTGGACGTCCAGCGTGCTCAGGGCCGCGCCTTCGACAAGGTCGAGATGGGCAATGGCGGCAATGTCCAGCAGCTTGTTCTGGCGCTGGTGAACGGCGGCTGATTTTCTCCAATAGCCTGCACTCCGCACAGAAATCAGCGATTTTGAACCAGATGGAACATTCCTGATATTGATGGAATGAAAGCCTTTCATGCGCCTGTTTGAACAGAAGCGATTGACTTCCTAACCAGTTAGTACATTTTAGGGGGGTGGCGCAGCCGACCGATGCGATTCAGTTCTGAAGTGGGATGGACTGAGGAGGCACGGATTGCAGCTCGCGATGAGGCACTGCGGGGAGCCGGAATGGTTTTCTGACGCGCCTTTCATTGTGATGGTCGGCCCGGAAACGGTCAAGGACTGTGGAGAAAGCGAAGTTTCACCTCGGATGCACGGCGCATCCTGCCAGTGATGCTGCGTTGCTTTCACCCGAAACCCGAAAAGGGGCAGCAGTCTGCAAGCGATGCGCCGAGGAGGCCGGGAGGAGGAACCGTGAAAGGTCTAGTCGATTTCTATTTTACCGCGGCGCGGTTCGCCATTGCCTGCCTTCTGGGCTGCATGGTGGTGCTCGTGTTCGGCAATGTGGTGCTGCGCTATGCCTTCAATCAGGGCATAACCGTTTCGGAAGAGCTGTCGCGCATGTTCTTCATCTGGCTCACCTTTCTTGGCGCAGTGGTTGCCATGCGCGACCATGCGCATCTGGGCGTGGATTCTCTGGTGCGCCGCCTGTCACCTGCGGGCGCGCGCATTGCGCTGGTCGCTGGCCATATCATGATGTTTGGCGCGACATGGCTCGTTCTTTCGGGAAGCTGGACGCAGACGCTTATCAATATTCCGACTCTGGCCCCGGCGACGGGTATGTCGATGGGCTGGTTTTACGGCGCAGGACTGGCCTTTGCCGTCCCTGCACTCCTGATCATTGCGTGGAACGGCTTTGGCATCGCAACCGGGCGGATCGACGTTGCCAAAACGCATTTCGTGACGGACAGCGAGGAGCATGTCACGCCCGTCCCGACCGACGAAGATCGTAAATAGGGCGCGCCGACCATGACCTTGCTCATCTTTCTCGCCGCCCTTCTGGTTCCAATGGCGCTCGGCGTCCCGGTTGCCTTTGCGCTCATCATCAGCGGTGCGGCGCTGATGATGTATATGGATCTGTTCGACGCCCAGATCGTGGCGCAGAACGTGCTGAACGGCGCCGACAGTTTTCCGCTGATGGCCGTTCCCTTTTTCCTGCTTGCCGGGGAAATCATGAATGCGGGCGGCCTTTCGCGCCGCATCGTCAATCTGGCGCTGGTCATGGTGGGGCATGTGCGCGGCGGTCTCGGTTTCGTCGCGATCTTTGCAGCCTGTGTGATTGCAAGCCTTTCGGGTTCGGCGGTCGCCGATGCGGCAGCGCTCGGCGCATTGCTGTTTCCCATGATGCGCAATGCCGGACACGAGCCGGGTCGCGCCGCCGGGCTGATCGCCTCGGCATCGATCATCGCACCGATCATCCCGCCATCCATCGGTTTCATCCTGTTTGGCGTGGTCGGCGGCGTTTCGATCACCAAGCTGTTTCTGGCGGGGATTTTCCCCGGCCTGATGATTGCCGTCGCGCTGTGCGTGACCTGGTTCATCCTTGCGCGTCGCGAACAGTTCGAACTGCCGAAAAAGGCCGAACCCGGTGCACGGATGCGGGCTTTCCTCGACAGTATCTGGGCCTTGATGCTGCCGGTCATCATCATTGTCGGCCTTCGCTTCGGTGTGTTCACGCCGACGGAAGCGGGCGTGGTTGCCGCTGTCTATTCGCTGTTCGTCGCAACCGTGATCTATCGGGAATTACCGCTTTCAAGGCTCTATCCAGCAATGGTCGATGCGGCGAAGACGACCGCCGTGGTGATGTTCCTCGTTGCCAGCGCCAGCGTTTCGGCCTGGATGATTACGGTTGCCGATGTGCCGGGTGAACTGGCCGAACTGGTGCGGCCTTTGATGGATAACCAGACGCTGCTGCTGCTTGCCATCATGCTCTTGGTTGTTCTCGTCGGCATGGCGATGGACATGACCCCGACAATCCTGATCCTGACGCCGGTGCTGATGCCGATCATCAAGGAGGCGGGCATCGATCCGGTCTATTTCGGTGTGCTGTTCATCATCAACAATTCCATCGGCCTCATCACCCCGCCTGTCGGCACGGTGCTGAATGTGGTTTGCGGCGTCGCGCGCCTGCCCTTTGAGAAGGTGATGACGGGCGTGCTGCCGTTCCTGATTGCACAGCTGGTGGTGCTTTTCCTGATGGTGCTGTTCCCGCAACTGGTGACGGTCCCGATGAACTGGTTCCATTAAATCAAAGCATGTCTCCCGAAAGTGGAAACCGGTTTCGGGAGACATGCGTAAAAACAGAGACAGAATTTTTGAGTGGGAGGAAGACATGAAGAAAATACTGAAGACAATGGCACTGGGCGTGGTGCTGCCGCTGGCACTGATGACGACCAACGCCATGGCTGAAATCCGTTCGCAGACAATCAAGTTTGCTGCCGCCAACAGCAAGGGCCATCCGCAGGTCACGGGCATGGAGAAATTTGCCGAGCTGGTGAAGGAAAAGAGCGGCGGGCAGATCAATGTGAAACTGTTCCCCGGCGGTGTTCTGGGCAGCGATCCGCAGACACTTTCCGGCTTGCAGGGCGGCGTCGTGGAAATGACGGTGATGAATGCGGGCATCCTGTCCAGCACCGTCAAGGCATTCGAAGCGGTTGATTTGCCATTCCTGTTCAACAGCGGCGAGGAAGCCGACAAGGTCATGGATGGCCCCTTCGGTACCAATCTGATGAAACGCCTGCCCGATACGGGTCTGATCGGGCTTGCCTATTGGGAACTCGGTTTCCGCAATCTGACCAACAACCGTCATCCGGTCGCAAAGCTGGAGGACATTGCCGGGCTGAAGATCCGCACCCTGCAATCGCCGGTTCCGGTTGCCTTGTTCAATGCACTTGGCGCCAATGCGGTGCCGCTGCCCTATACCGAGCTTTATACGGCGCTTGAAACCGGTACGGTGGATGGGCAGGAAAATCCCAATGCCAACATCATCAATGCCAAATTCTATGAAGTGCAGAAATATCTGACGCTGACCCGCCACCAGTATAATCCGCAGATCGTCATGATCAGCAAGAAGTTCTGGGATCGCCTCAACGATGAGGAAAAAGCGGTGATCGAACAGGCGGCGGTCGAGGCGCGGGACTATCAGCGCAAGGTTTCGCGCGAGCAGGATGCGACGGCGCTGGACGAGATCAAGAAGACCGGCATGCAGGTTACCGAGCTTACGCCGGAAGAAACCACGCGCCTGCGCGATGCGGTAAAGCCGATCATCGACAAGTTTACCGCCGAAATCGGTGCAGAAACGGTCGATGAACTCTTTGCCGAATTGAAGAAGGTACGCGGCGAAAACTAAAACAGTACGGCTGAATATCTTGCCGATACTGAACTAGATGGTTCCGGGCCGATTTGTCCGGAACCGCCAGTGGACTCCGGTCTGGCCGGAGACAGGAGTGTGACATGAAGACTTCGATAGCAACCGTCTCCATCAGCGGCGATCTCCAGCAGAAACTGGGGGCCATCGCCAAAGCCGGTTTCGACGGGGTCGAGATTTTCGAGAACGATTTTCTCACCTTTGACGAAAGCCCGCGTCAGGTGGGCCAGATGGCGCGCGACCTTGGCCTGGAGATCACACTTTTCCAGCCATTCCGTGATTTTGAAGGCATGCCGGAGCCTTTGCGCAGCCGCACTTTCGATCGGGCGGAACGCAAGTTCGACCTCATGCAGGAGCTGGGCACCGATCTCGTTCTGGTCTGCTCCAACGTGTCGCCAGCTGCCATTGGTGGCATCGACCGCGCGGCGGACGATTTTCGCGAGCTTGGCGAAAGAGCGGCACGGCGCAATCTGCGTGTCGGTTATGAGGCTCTCGCCTGGGGTCGCCATATCAGCGACCATCGCGATGCATGGGAGATTGTGCGCCGCGCCGATCATCCCAATGTCGGCCTTATCCTCGACAGTTTTCATACTCTGGCGCGCAAGATCGACGTGAACTCGATCCGCTCCATTCCGAAGGACAAGCTTTTCATCATCCAGATGGCCGACGCGCCACTGATCGATATGGATCTGCTTTACTGGAGCCGCCATTATCGCAACATGCCGGGCGAGGGCGACCTGCCGGTGCTGGATTTCATGCGTGCGGTGGCTGCGACCGGCTATGACGGTTATTTCTCGCTCGAAATCTTCAACGACCAGTTCCGTGGCGGATCGCCAGCCACCATCGCCGCCGACGGACGCCGTTCGCTGATCTATCTTGGCGATCAGGTTCGCCGGGTCGAGCCGGACAACAAGCTGACGGTTGCTGCCATGCCGCCCCGCGCAAAGGTGCACCGTGTCGGCTTTGTCGAGTTTGCCACCCATGCCGATGATGCCGAACGGCTGGTTTCCGCAGTTGGTGCGCTGGGCTTCAAACTCGCTGGCAAGCATCGCACGAAGGACGTTGCGCTCTACCGGCAGGGCGACATCAACCTCGTCATCAATACGGATACGCGCGGCTTCGCCAGCTCGGCCTATGCAGTACACGGCACTGCTGCTTATGCCATGGGGCTTGTCGTGGACGATGCGGCTGAGGCCCATGCCCGCGCAGTGGCCATGGGCGCGGAAAGTTTTGAGCAACCGCTCGATCCGGGCGAAATCGGTATGCCCGCCATTCGTGGCGTTGGCGGCGGGCTGGTCTATTTCCTCGATGAGAAGACCGATCTCGGTCGCATCTTCGATATCGAGTTCGAGCCGGTTGCAGGCAATGATACAGGGACCAGTGTTGGTCTCACCCATATCGATCACGTTGCCCAGACGATGAAGTTCGATGAACTTCTGACCTGGCTGCTTTTCTATACTTCGCTTACGGAATCGCGAAAGTCGCCCATGGTCGACATCGTCGATCCGGGCGGTGTCGTGCGCAGTCAGGTGGTGGAAAACGACGAGGGAACGCTGCGCATCACGCTCAACGGCGCGGAAAACCGTCGCACGCTGGCCGGTCGCTTCATTGCCGAGACCTTCGGGTCGGGCATCCAGCATCTGGCCTTTGCGACGGATGATATCTTCGCGACGGCTGCGGCTTTGCGCGACAACGGTTTCCATACGCTGGAAATCTCGCCGAATTATTACGACGATCTGGAAGCACGTCTCGGTCTCGATCCGGAATTCACCGACCGGCTCAAGGCCGCGAACGTGCTTTATGATCGCGACGAGAGCGGCGAATATTTCCAGCTTTACAGCCCGACCGACGATCAGGGCTTCTTTTTCGAAGTCGTGCAGAGGCGAGGCTACAAGGGATATGGCGCAGCCAATGCGATCTTCCGCATTGCGGCGCTGCGGCGATACATGCGTCCGGCGGGCATGCCAAAAAGTGCTGTGGCACTCTGAACGCTGAAGGGGGAGGACTATGGCAAAGGCACTCGCCAAGGCGCAGCCGCGCAAGAACGATCCTGACGCAACGCGCGAGAATATTCTCGATGTCGCGGCGCGGGAGTTCGTGGCATCGGGTTTCTCCGGCGCGCGCGTGGATGAAATCGCGGCGCAGACCCGCACGTCCAAGCGCATGATCTACTATTATTTCGGCAGCAAGGATGGGCTTTATCTCGCCGTGCTGGAACGGGCCTATGGCAAGATACGCACGCTTGAAAGCTCACTGTCGCTCGACGATCAGGACCCGGAATCCGCCATGCGCAGTCTGGTGGAAAGCACTTTCGACCATGACGATGCCAATCCGGATTTCGTGCGGCTCGTTGCGGTGGAAAATATTCACCGCGCCGAACATATGGAACGCTCCGATGTTCTGTCGCGCCAGAATGTAACCATTCTGGAAACGATCGAGAAAATCCTTGAGCGCGGGCGCGAGCAGGGCATCTTTCAACGGCGCATTTCCGCGCTCGACCTTCACATGCTGATCAGTGCGCAATGCTTCTTTCGTGTGTCCAACAGACATACGTTCGGCGCGATTTTCGGCACCGATCTGATGGCGTCCGACGTGAAGGCACGGCATCGCCGCCTGATCAGCGATACGATCATCGCTCTTTTGAAAAGCCCGGAATAACGAGGATCGACATGTCGTCCGATCCTGCGGAGATGAGAATTGATAAGTGAAGTGACCAAACGTCGTGTGCATGTGGGTCTGATCGGCGCAAACATTCAACGTTCGCTTTCGCCGGCAATGCATATGCGGGAAGGCGAGGCCGCCGGGCTGGCCTATCGCTACGACATTATCGACATCGCCGAGAACGGGCGTTCGGAACGCGATCTGTCGGCCCTTGTCGCGGAGGCCGAAGCTGCAGGATTTGCCGGGCTCAATATCACCCATCCCTGCAAGCAGGCTGCGGTGGCGCTGGTCGATGAACTTTCGCCCCATGCCTTGGCCCTGCAATCAATCAACACGGTGGTGTTTTCCGACGGCAGGCGCATCGGTCACAATACCGACTGGTGGGGCTACGCTGAAGGGTTTCGCCGCGGCCTGCCGGATGCATCGTTGGAGCGTGTCGTGTTGCTCGGTGCGGGCGGGGCGGGCGTTGCCGTTGCCTATGCGCTGGCGGAAATGGGCGCACGGGAGGTCCACATCTTCGACCTCGATGCCGCGAAGGTCGATGCGGTAATTGGCAAGCTTGTTTCGGTGCAGCCGCAATGCAGTTTCATTGCCGGGGCCAATCTGGAGGAGACTCTGGCACAGGCTTCGGGTCTGGTCCATGCAACACCAACGGGCATGGACGCGCATCCGGGTCTGCCGCTTGCGCCTGAGCTGGTGCAGCCGCACCTCTGGGTTTCGGACATTGTTTATTTTCCTCTGCAGACGGCGCTTGTCCGGCTTGCCAGGGAGCGCGGATGCCGCGTACTCGACGGTGGCGGCATGGCTGTGTTTCAGGCGGTCGGCGCGTTTGAACTCTTCAGTGGCATCAAGGCTGACCCGAACCGGATGCTCGCCCATTTCGCGCAGTTGCAGGCGCGGAGCTAGTCTGTTCCCAGTTTGTCATTTCAATAGGCGCGTCGGAAACCGACGCGCCTTTTTCCGTTCAGAAATTTTCTGGAATTGATGACGCGTCGTTCCAAGATCGTTCATTAAAAATATTCAGATTGTTGACAATATTTCGAACGCGTGTTTAGCTTGAATATCCTTTCTCCGCCAAATGAGGGAAAGGTAAAGCTAAGTAAGGGGAACTAAAATGATCAATAGACGCGCAGTTGTTAAGACTGCGGCGCTAGGCGCCGTTTCTATATTTGCGCTCATGTCCGCGTCGGCCTCCCAGGCAGCGGACAAGGAGCTGAAGATCGGTTTCGTCGGTGTCACCAGCGGCCCTGCGGCGGCCTGGGGCACATCCAATGTTCGCTCGATGCAGGTTCGTGCCGACTGGCTCAACGAGCAGGGCGGCGTGAAGATCGGCGACGATACCTACAAGATCAAAGTCGTCACCTTCGATGATCAGAAAGACCCGAAGCGCGCCATCGCCGGCATGGAAAAGATGGCACAGGAAGGCATTCACTACGTCGTGGGTCCGAATGTGGATGACGGCGCCGCTGCCGTCCGTCCGGTGGCGGAAGCCAAGGGCATCATCTATTTCCCTTATTCCTTCCCGAAGGAACTTTATACGCCACCAGCGTCCAATGCTGTTCTCGGCATGATCGCCAACTATCAGTCCGGCCCGGCGATCTATAAATATCTGAAGGAAAACAAGGGCATCAAGACGGTGGCCTTTGTGGCGGCCAATGAATCCGATCCGCTCAGCCAGCGCGACAGCGGCATCGAGGCAGCCAAGGCGCTCGGTCTTGAAGTCGTCTCCACCAACGATGCCTATCAGAACGATACGCGCGACTTCACGCCTGTTCTGACGCCGATTGTCATGCAGAAGCCGGATCTGCTGGTTCTGTCGGGCGTTGCGCCGGGCAATGCGCCGTTGCTGATCCGCGCTGCGCGTGAGCTTGGTTATCAGGGCTTCATTTCCACCGAAACCGCGCAGGACGCCAAGGTTCTGGAAGAAGGTGCAGGCGAACTCGCCAATGGCTTCATCTCGGTGGGTGGCGCTTCCACGCCTGAAATTGCATCAGACGTGATGAAGGAATTCGTTGACCGTTATACCAAGGCCTATGGCGAATATAATGACGAGTCCAACACCAAGGTCTATGCGCTCGAATACATTGTCGAGACGCTGAAGGCCAACCCGGCTGCGGTCGACAATGTCGAGGAATTCAAGAAGACGGTGGACACGTTCTCCGCGCCCAATCCTTTCGTCAAGGGCGATGGCGACGGTTCCAAGCTGACCTATGTCGGCACCTCCTCCTTCACGCAGAAGCGCCAGCTCGGTATTCCGATGGTTGTGACAGAATACAAGGACGGCAAGTTTGAAACGCTTTTCGTCGGCCAGGTCGATTAACCGATAGGCCTGTGAAAAGCCCGAAGCGGAAGAGGGGTACTTCTGCTTCGGGCCTCCCAATCGCTAGAGCGCATCCCGAAAAGTGCGAAGCGGTTTTCGGGATAAGATGCGCGTTAAAACAAACAGTTAGAGCGTTTCCAATGGCTCATGCCAAACGGGAAATGCTCCAGGAACTGTCACGGAGTTTTGGGCCTGCCTTGCAGTTTGCTCGACACTTCGCACGAGGGAGTCTGCCTTCATGGAACAAGTGATAGCCAATGGGCTATATCTGGGTGCGCAATATGCACTGATCGCGTTGGGACTGACGCTGATCTTCGCGCTCATGAACGTCCTCAATTTCGCGCACGGCCAGATGTATGTGCTGGGCGGTTTTGTCACCTATACGGTTTACGGACAGCTTGGCCTGCCGTTTGTTGTCGCTCTTCTGGCTTCCGCGGTCACTTTGATGATCGTTGGTGCGCTGATCGAAAAATTTCTCTTCCGGCCGGTCATCAAGCGAAGTCTACGCGATGAAAGCACGATGCTGCTTGCTGCGGCTGTCGCTTTCTTCCTCGATGCGGTGATCCTGCTTCTGTTCGGTGAAAAACAACGCGGCGTGCCGAAGATCGTCAATGGCGTGTTCGTCTCCGACAGCCTGATCATGCCTTATGACCGCATTCTGATCGGTGTGCTTGCCGTGGTCTTCATCGCAGCTTTCGTTCTTTTCATGCAATACACCAAACCCGGTCGCGCCATGCGCGCACTTGCCCAGGACCGCGTGGCCGCGCAGTTGATGGGTGTGAATGTCGATCGTTATTCAATGATCGGCTTCGCGCTGGGGGCAATGCTTGCAGGTCTGGTGGGCGGGTTGCCGGTCGCGATTACCGGCGTCAATTCCGGCATCGGCGGCGCCATCTCCATCAAGGCTTTCATGATGGTGATGATCGGCGGCGCAGGCGTCGTGAGCGGTGCCATTGCTGGCGGCTTCATCCTTGGCATGATGGAATCCGTCGGGCTGACGGTGCTGCGCTCCTATGGCGACATCACCTATCTTGTCATCTTCGCCGCATTGATGGTGTTCCTGAGCATCCGTCCGAATGGACTCATGGGCAAGCCGTGGGGTTGAGGGGGCAATCATGACAAAGACAACAAAGCTTATCGGCGTTGCCGCCTTTCTGGCCCTGATCTTCATCGGTATTCCGGTCCTGATCGAGACGACCGGACGGCACGACCTTTACTATACGCTCACTTCGGTGGCGCTTCTCTCCATCGTCAGTGGCGGGGTGTGGCTCACCTTCTATATCGGTCGCATCAATATCGGCCAGGGTGCCTATGCTCTTATGGGCGGCTATGTGTCGGCGATCCTGATGGTGAAATATGGCGTCTCCTTCTGGCTGACGCTTCCTCTGGCCGGGCTGTTCTGCGCGTTCGCCAGCATCCTGATCGGCATTCCGATCCTGCGGCTTCGCGGCGTCTATTTCGCCATGGTCACGCTGGTTCTGACCGAAGTTGCCCGTCTTCTGGCGATGGCGCTGCCCATCACCAATGGCGCCAAGGGCATGGTCAGCATTCCGATGCCGGGTGGCATATCGCTTTTCGGCCTGACCATCCTGCCGGATTTCGCAACATTGCAGAACCCGCGCGCGGCCTTCTATTTCGTATCCATTGTGCTGATGGTGCTGTGCTTCGCGGGGCTTTATCGCCTCATCAATTCGCGCATCGGTGGTCTTTGCCAGTCGTTGCAGCAAAATGAGGAGCTTGCCTCGTCGATTGGCGTCAACATCACCAATCTGCGTGTGCTGGCCTATGCGATCTCGTCCTTCCTTGGCGGGCTTGGCGGTGCGATGTTCGTGGCGATCTCGCAGTCGATCTATCCGTCGAGCTTCACCGTCACGGACTCGGTCAATTTCATGCTCAACTGCTTCCTGGGCGGGCTTGGCTATGTCTTCGGTCCGATCATTGGAACCTTCGTCCTCTATTTCGGCTGGGACTTCCTGTTCCAGACCGGCAAGTTCCAGCTTCTGATCTTCTCCAGCGTTCTCATCATCCTGATGCTGTTCCTGCCTAACGGGCTTCTCAGCCTCAGACTGACCGGAAAGAAGGGAGCAGGATCATGAGCGATCTTCTGGAAGTCAAAAGCGTTACCAAACGTTTCGGCGGTCTGGTGGCGGTCAACGATGTCTCCTTTTCGGTGCGTGAAAAGGAAATCCTGTCGGTCATCGGGCCGAATGGCGCGGGCAAATCCACGCTGTTCAAGCTGATCGCTTCATTTCTCACGCCCACCTCCGGGGAAGTCCGCTTCAAGGGCGAACGCATTTCCGGTCTGGCACCGCATATCGTGGCGCGAAAGGGCGTGGTGCGCACCTTTCAGGAAACGACGATCTTCAAGGGCATGACAGTGCGCGACAATGTGATTGTCGGCCACCATCTGCGCGCCAAGGCGAGTTTCCTCGGCTGCTATGTGGGGTCAAGCCTTGCTCGCCGGGATCAGGAGGAATTCGGACGCTCCGCCGATGAAATCCTGCAGTTTCTCGGCCTGTGGAAGCAGCGGGACGAGGTTGCGCAGAACCTGCCGCATGGTCACTTGCGGGCGCTTGGCATTGCCATCGGTCTCGCCACGGAGCCGAAAATCCTGCTTCTGGATGAACCCTTTGCCGGGATGAACCATGACGAAACCGTCAAGGCGGTGGAAATGGTGCGGGCGGTCCGTGACCGGGGTGTCACGGTGCTGCTGGTGGAACATGACATGCCGGCGGTGATGAATATTTCCGACCGGATCGTCGTCATCAATTTCGGCCAGAAGATCGCGGAAGGAACGCCGAAGCAGATCCAGGAAAACGAGAAGGTGATCGAAGCCTATCTCGGCGCAGAAGACGAAACGATTGGATATTGACCATGGCAGAGCTTCTCAAAGTTTCCGATGCCGAACTCTATTACGATCACGTCTATGCGCTGAAAGGCGTTTCGCTGAGCGTTCAGGAGGGAGAGACAGTCGCGCTGATCGGCGCAAATGGTGCGGGCAAATCCTCGATCCTGCGGGCGATCACTGGGCTGAAAAAGATCCGCAAGGGCGAAATCCATTATGAGGGCCGCCGGATCGACGGCACCCGGTCGGATGAGATCGTCAAGATGGGGATTGCCATGGTGCCGGAAGGCCGCCGCGTCTTTCCCTATATGAGCGTGCGTGACAATCTGATGATGGGGGCGTTCACCCGTTCCAGCAAGGCGGATATCGCCAACACGCTGGAGATGGTTCTGGGGCGGTTCCCGCGCCTGAAGGAACGCTATTCGCAGGCCGCAGGCACAATGAGCGGCGGCGAGCAGCAGATGCTGGTCATCGGGCGCGCGCTCATGGCCAAACCGAAGCTTTTGCTGCTGGACGAGCCATCTCTCGGGGTCGCACCCAAACTGGTGCAGGATATCGCCCGCTCCATCGTCGCCATCAACCGCGACGAAAAGGTGAGCGTTCTTCTGGTCGAGCAGAATTCACGCATGGCGCTCCGCATCTCGCAGCGCGCCTATGCCCTGACGACCGGAAAGATCGTCCTGTCCGGTAATTCGGAAGAACTGGCGACGGATGATCGCGTCGCGAAACTCTATCTGGGCGGGGAAATCTGACCGCCGGTATTGCAGACTAGGCAGAGCGTCCGAAAGACGCTCTGGACCATCCAGAACGAAAACAAATATTTCGATGGTTCGAGGAAAATGGAAATACTTGTCATCAACCCCAATACAACTGCATCGATGACGCACAAGATCGGCGAGGCTGCACGCAGCGTGGCAGGTGCCGGCACGACAATCATCGCGAGCAATCCCGCCGACGGTCCGCCGAGCATCGAAGGATATTTCGACGAGGTTTTTGCCATTCCTGGCATGATCGGGGAAATGCAGAAGCGCCCTACCGCCGATGCCTGCGTCATTGCCTGTTTCGACGATACCGGCCTTGATGCAGCGCGCTGTGCCGGAACCATGCCGGTGATCGGCATCGGCGAGGCGGCTTTTCACATGGCAAGCCTCATTGCCGGAAAGTTCAGCGTTGTCACCACATTGTCGCGTTCGGTGCCTGCAATCGAGCATAACCTGTCCCGCTATGGTCTCATGTCGCGTTGCGCCCGTGTTCGGGCCAGCGACGTGGCCGTACTTGACCTCGAAATTCCGGGATCAGACGCGCGCAACAAGGTCTCGAACGAGATCGCGAAGGCCATTCGGGAAGACCATGCCGAAGCGATTGTGCTTGGTTGTGCGGGCATGGCCGACCTTGCTGCTTCTCTGTCCAGGGAGCATGGGCTGCCGGTCATCGACGGCGTGACCTGTGCGGTGAAACTGTGTGAAAGCCTTGTCGGTCTCGGCTTGAAAACATCGAAACTGGGTGGCTATCAGCTGCCGCGAATGAAGGATTTTCAAGGTATTTTTGAACCTTTTTCGCCCCAGAATTGACGTTCAGATGATTTCAGTCGGGTTTGTGCATCAAAACTCGCGACATTGTTGACACTCGCCGGACCTGTGTTCGATATGTAAGGAAATTGATAGAGGATTTGCGGATGCAGTATCGACCGATTGCATCTGCCATTTGAACAGCTTCTACTGGATGATGATGAACCTGGCTGCGACGAACATGACAGACCAAAACGGCGGGAATGTGCGTTGGCTTCCGGTCTATAACGGCTTGCGCGAGGCGGTCGTCAGCCATCGTCTGCTTCCGGGCACCAAGTTGCCGGAGGACGAGCTGGCGACGATCTATTCCGTCAGCCGTGCCTTTGTTCGCTCCGCCCTGCAGGCGCTGGCGCATGACAGGCTGGTGCGTCTGGAACCCAATCGCGGTGCCTTCGTTGCCGAACCCTCGCGCGAGGAAGCGCGCGAAGTGTTCGAGGCGCGCTTGCTGATCGAGCCGGAGGTGGCATCGCTTGCGGCGAAGGTCATCAAGCCCCAGCAGGTCAAGCAGCTGCGCCAGCATCTCCATGACGAGCACGAAGCACTTCATGCCGGACGCGACAGCGAGGCGATCATGCTGTCGGCGCTTTTCCATACGCATCTGGCCGAAATTTCGGGACACTCGATCCTGGCGGGTTTTGTCGGCGATCTGCTGCCGCGTTCCTCGCTCATCATTTCGCTCTATTGGGAACGGCGCGAGACGACCTGCCAGAGCGACGCGCATCATGCGCTGGTCGATGCCATCGAAGAGCACAGGAGCGACGACGCTGCGGCCCTGATGAAGACCCATATTCTTGATCTTCTGGCGGGCCTCAATCTCGAGCGCGTCGAAAAAGAACAGAAGCGTCTGTCCGATATTTTGCGTTAGAGCATGTTTTCCGAAAGCGGTTTCCCTTATGGGTGACATGCTCTGAAATATGGCGCGAAACAGCGCATTCACAGCAGCACGAAAGCACCGGATAACAAAAATCGCTCCATTTCAAAAATGGACGCAAGGATAAGATTCCGGATTCTACGCTAACGACTCAAGACTTCAGCCCCGCTATCTTCAATCATCTAGTAAAGCAATCGAAAAACACCGACCAGCGCGCTTCTATTGGGGTGCGTTGAGGAAAATTCTTTGCTTTTTGCCGGATCACGCAAGTGAAGAAGTAGCGTTGGAGGTTCTCGTGAGTATAAACTTCAGATCATCGGGTATATCTGCAGAGCGCATGTCAACACGGCGCATTCTTGTAGCAGGCGGTGCCGGATTTCTCGGTTCTCATCTTTGCGAACGTCTTTTGAACGAAGGAAACTTCGTCATCTGCGTCGATAATTTTTCGACAGGGCGGCTTGAGAACCTGCGCAATCTCCTGCGCTACGACACGTTCAGCTTCGTGCGCCACGATATTGTCAACCCGATCGATCTGCCGGTGGACGAGATTTACAATCTCGCATGCCCCGCTTCGCCGCCGCACTATCAGGCCGATCCGGTGCACACGATGAAGACGAGCGTCATTGGCTCGCTCAATCTGCTCGAGCTTGCCGCGCATTATCAGGCTCGGATTTTTCAGGCTTCAACCTCGGAAGTGTATGGCGACCCGCAAACGCATCCGCAGCCGGAAGCCTATTGGGGCAATGTGAACTCTTTCGGCCCCCGGTCCTGCTACGACGAAGGCAAGCGCTCGGCCGAAACGCTGTTCTACGATTTTCACAAGCAGTACGGCGTCGATATCCGTATCGTGCGCATCTTCAACACCTATGGCCCGCGCATGCGGCCCGACGATGGTCGTGTCGTGTCGAACTTCATCGTTCAGGCCCTCAAGCGTGAAGATATCACCATTTATGGCGACGGCTCGCAGACCCGTTCCTTCTGCTATGTCGATGACCTGATCGAAGGCTTCAGCCGCTTGATGAGCAGCCAGGTTCAGAAGCCCGTCAATCTCGGCAATCCGGGCGAGTTTACTGTGCGTGAGCTGGCCGAGCAGATCATTGCGCTGACAAATTCGTCCTCGCGCATCGTCTATCGCCCGCTGCCAACTGATGATCCGCGCCAGCGGCGCCCGGACATCATGCTCGCCAAGCGTGAACTTGGCTGGGAACCACAGATTGCACTTGTCGAAGGGCTGAAGCAGACGATCGCCTATTTTGAACGCCAGCTGGTCAGACCATCGGGCGAGCTCTTCGAGGTGGCGAGATGACCCGGCAAAATATACTCGTCACCGGTGGTGCTGGCTTCATTGGCAGCCATACCGCCAAGCTTCTGCACAAGAGCGGATTCTCGCCGGTCGTCTATGACAACCTGTCGACGGGTCACCGGTCTTCCGTGCGCTGGGGCGAGTTTGTCGAGGGCGACACGCTTTCGCAGGAACAGCTTATCGCTGCTATCAGAACCTTCGATCCGGCTGCCATCATCCACTTTGCGGCTTCGGCCTATGTGGGTGAATCCGTCACGGACCCCGCAAAATATTATCGCAACAATGTCGGCGGCATCCAGTCCGTTCTGGAGGCCAGCCGCCTGACAGGTGGACGCCCGGTCATTTTCTCGTCGAGCTGCGCCACCTATGGCATTCCGGATGTGCTGCCGATCCGCGAAGGCGAAATGCAGAATCCGATCAACCCTTACGGACGCACAAAACTGATCGCGGAACATATGCTGGCCGATTATTCGGCAGCCTATGGCATGCCCTATGCGGCACTGCGCTACTTCAATGCTTGCGGTGCTGATCTGGATGGCGAACTGGGCGAAAAGCACGATCCCGAAACTCATTTGATACCGCGCGCCATGCTGGCTGCGGCGGGCATGGCGGATTGTCTGGAAGTCTATGGCGACGATTATGAAACGCCGGATGGCACCTGCATTCGCGACTATATTCACGTGGTCGATCTGGCGCGGGCGCATGTGCTTGCGGTCGAGCATCTGCTGAATGGCGGCGGCAATCTGGTCCTTAATCTGGGAACCGGGCGCGGAACATCCATCAAGGAAATCGTGGATGCGATAGACCGGCTTACCGGACGCAAGGTGCCTGTCGAAATGCGCGCGCGCCGGGCTGGCGATCCGCCGGTGCTTTATGCCGACCCGGCTGAAGCGGCAGCGAAGCTTGGGTTTCGCACGCTCCATTCCGATCTTGACACGATCATCCGCACGGCTGCGCCCTTCTTTGGTCTGGAGATGCGGACATGACACGGCGCGGATTTCATCCGGCCATTGACGGCGACAACGGCGAAAGGGAACCATTGCTGGCGCCCATCTTCACTGGCCGCAAGCGGGTGGAATATGTGGTGGGCATCATCCTGTGGGCGCTCGCCATCACCTATTTCTGGCAATGGTGGTTCATCAGCGCGAAGCACAATCATCTGCTCGGCTCCATTCTGGTGACCGCGCTGCTGGCCTGGATCACGATCCTGCCGCTTTATTTCATCACTATTTTCTTCCACGCAGCGCGCCCGACCGGCCCGCTTCGCATCCCCGCCGGAAGCCGCGTCGCCATGGTCGTCACCAAGGCTCCGTCTGAGCCTTTCGAGGTGGTGGCTGAAACATTGCGCGCCATGCTGGCGCAGGATGTGCCGCACGATACATGGCTTGCCGATGAGGATCCTTCACCCTCGACACTTGCCTGGTGCCGTGAGCATGGCGTGTTCGTTTCCACACGCAAGGGCCGTGCCGACTATCATCGGCAGACCTGGCCGCGCCGTACCCGGTGCAAGGAAGGCAATCTCGCCTTCTTCTACGATCACTATGGCTATGAGCGCTATGATTTCGTCTCGCAGCTCGATGCCGACCATGTGCCTGAGCCGGGTTATCTCTTCAATATGCTGCGGCCCTTCGCTGATCCCGCTGTCGGTTATGTTTCCGCGCCAAGCATTTGTGATCGCAATGCGCATGAAAGCTGGTCGGCCCGCGGGCGTCTCTATGTGGAAGCCAGCATGCATGGCTCGCTGCAGGCCGGTTACAACGGCGGCTTTGCCCCAGTCTGCATCGGCTCTCATTATGCGGTACGCACGGCAGCGCTGAAGGAGATCGGCGGTCTTGGGCCGGAACTGGCCGAGGATCATTCCACGACCCTGTTCATGAACGCGCATGGCTGGCGGGGTGTTCACGCGCTGGATGCCATCGCCCATGGCGACGGTCCGCGCACCTTCGCCGATCTTGTGACGCAGGAATTCCAGTGGTCGCGCAGCCTCGTGATGATCCTGTTGCAATATACGCCGAAGCTGATCGGTCGGTTGCCGCTGCGCCTGAAGATCCAGTTTCTGTTCTCGCAGCTCTGGTATCCTCTCTATGCTTTCTTTCTGGCACTGACATTCGTTCTGCCGATAGCCATTCTGGCTTATGGTGATAATTTCGTCAGCGTTACCTATCCCGCTTTCCTGATGCACTTCATGCCGCAATCGCTCGTGATTTTGGCGCTGGCATTCTGGTGGCGGTCGAGCAAGACGTTCCGTCCGGTCGACGGCAGGATTTTCAGCTGGGAAGCGATGCTGTTCCTACTGGCGCGGTGGCCCTGGGTTCTGGCTGGAACCTTCGCAGCTTTCCGTGACTGGCTGACCGGTTCCTTTGTCGATTTTCGTGTCACGCCGAAAGGCTCATCCGAGGTCGATCCGGTGCCGCTACGGGTAATCGCTCCCTATGCGCTGATCTCCGGCCTGTCCATTCTGCCGGTCCTTCTCGTCGGCGGTGCGGATCAGACGCGGGGCTTCTTCATCTTCGCCATCATCAATGCGTGCTTCTACCTGTTCCTGATGGCAATGATCGTGATCCAGCACACACGCGAAAATAACGTGCGGATGACGAGCCGCCTCTATCGACCGGCAATGGCATGCAGTTTTACGGCGCTGGTCGCGCTGACCGGCTTTACCACTGTCGAGCGCGGACGCGACGGCATCGAGGCACTGAGCTGGGGCACGAAAAGCTTCACGGTATTTGACGACCGCTTCTCGGTTGCCGGTGCCGGTGTAGGCGGACGCGACGTCCACAGGACAATTTTCAATCCACGCTGGCGCACGAATACCGCCAGTGGAACGAACTAGCGGGAAAGGCGCGACGATTATGAAGATCGCTGTCATCGGTACGGGATATGTCGGATTGGTCAGTGGCACGTGCTTCGCGGCATGGGGACACGAGGTCGTCTGCGTCGACAAGGATGCCCAGAAGATTGTCCGGCTGGAGCGCGGCATCGTGCCGATCTACCAGCCGGGGCTGGATGAACTGGTGGAACGCAATTTCGCCTTTGGCCGGCTCAGCTTCACGACCAATCTGGCGGAAGCCGTCAAGGGTGCGGAGCTTGTCTTCATTGCCGTCGGCACACCGGCACGGGCGGGGCACGGCGATGCCGATCTGTCCTTCGTCTATATGGCCGCTCGCGAGCTTGCGCCGCTGATCGAAGACCATAGCGTCGTCGTGGTCAAGTCCACCGTTCCGGTCGGCACAGGCGATGTGGTGCAGAAGATCATCGGCTCGGTGCGCCGACCCGGCACATTCTCTGTTGCGTCCAATCCGGAGTTCCTGCGCGAGGGTGTCGCGATCCGCGATTTCCTCGAGCCCGATCGCGTCGTCATCGGCGTGGAAGATGAGCGCGCTCGTTCTGCGCTCGTCGCCCTTTACGCTCCACCGCTTGAGGCCGCAAAGACGCCAATCGTGATCACGCAGCGCCGGACATCGGAACTGATCAAATATGCGGCCAACGCTTTTCTCGCCACCAAGATCACCTTCATCAACGAACTGGCGGATCTGTGTGAGGAAGTCGGCAGCGATGTCACCGAGCTGGCGCTCGGCATGGGACTGGACAAGCGTATCGGCACCAGTTTTCTCAATGCGGGGCCGGGTTATGGTGGCTCCTGTTTTCCGAAGGATACGATAGCGCTGCTGCGCACTGCGCAGGATCACGGGGTCGCCCTGCGGCTGGTCGAGGAAACGGTCACCGTCAATGAAGCGCGCAAGCGTCGCATGGCGCTGAAGGTGCTGGATGCGCTCGGCGGCAGTGTCGAAGGCCGGACGATTGCCGTCCTCGGCCTGACGTTCAAACCCGATACGGATGATATGCGCGATGCGCCGTCCATCCCGCTCATCGAAACCCTGCAACGCTTCGGTGCCAGCATCCGGGCCTACGATCCGGCCGGAATGGAGAATGCGCGCCGTCTTCTCAGCGACGTCGAGTTTTACGACGACCCTTACGAGTGCCTGAGCACTGCCGATGCGGCAGTGGTCGTGACCGAATGGGACAGTGTCCGCAAGCTTGATCTCGTTCGGATGAAACAGGTCATGCGGGACGCCGTACTCGTTGACTTGCGCAATGTCTTTTCACCGGCGGTTGCCGAGAATCTGGGCTTCCGGATTTCGACAATCGGCCGTCCTGTTCAACTGCGGCAGGAAACAAGACCAACAAACGTTCTGCCGCACGCGCGCATCCGTCAATCGCAAGAACCCTTGGCGGGTGCGCGCAACCTGAAGGTCGTGGGAGGTTCAAATGAAACATGTGATGTTTGAAGGCCAACGGTCCCGATCTGGTCGGAACACTGATCGGAGCAGATATGTCCTGCCGCTGGTTGTCCTGCTTGCGGGGCTAAGTGGACCGGCTGGAGCGGCAACGGTTCCGGCAGATGGTTTGCCCGACGGCGCCCGTGTGATGACGCCTGCCGAGCTTTACCTACTCTATCGCGACAAGAACTGGCAGTGGGCTGACGGCGCTGGCCGGATGGAAAGCCAGAACCGCCGTTTCACCGCCCGTGTCGATGGGGAGAAGGGCAAGGCCTGGGCTGAAGGCCGCTGGCGGATCACCTGGTCGGGCCAGATGTGCTTCGATGCGAAATGGCATCTGGCTCAGGGCGTCTTCCCGAACAAGACCTGTTTCTCCCACCGTATCGCCGATGGGACGATCTATCAGAAACGCGAGCCGGACGGTGTCTGGTACGTCTTCCGCCATGCTGGCGGAAACAAGGATGACGAAGCACGCAAGCTTCTCTCCATCGAAACAATAACGCCCAAAACGGAAGCGCTGAATCTGGCGTTGCCCGTTGCCCAATCGCCCGTACAATAAAGGAGGCGGCGATGAAAACCTCATATAAAATAGCAACGGCCATTCTTTGCGGTGGGCTGCTTTCAACCGCTGTTTACGCGGCGAGCGGTGTTTCGGGTGCCAATGTCGACACTCGAAATATGTTCCACGACAAGCGCCCGGTGATAACACCGCAATCCATCACGTTCGGAGCCTATGATCCGCACGGGGATTTCACCAACGATCCCAATTCCCGCATCGAACATCTGTTCCTTCCGTGGGAGGATGTGGACCTGACGAGCCTGTCAACCGCTGATGCCTATGCGCAGGAACGGGGCCGCGAATTGCTGATCACCGTCGAACCCTGGTCGTGGGCTCGCGACTGGCGCGTTGCACCGGATGATCTCCTGAGCGGAATCGTGCGGGGGCATTACGATACAAACATGGCCGCCGTCTGCTCCGCTGCTTCGAAGCTGAAGAGCCCTGTGACCATTCGCTGGGCGCAGGAAATGGACGACAAGACGGGTCAGTTCACCTGGTCCTACTGGTCGGCACAGGGGTATGTCCGCGCCTATCAGCATGCGGTCAATGTCTGCCGCAAGTCATTGCCGAACGCCAAATATATGTGGTCGCCGAAGGGAGATGCGGGGCTTGAGGCCTATTATCCGGGCGATGGTTATGTCGATGTGATCGGCCTGTCGGTGTTCGGCTACGAACCTTACGATATGCTGGAACTGGGACATGCGTCCACATTCGTTGAACGGACAAAACCGGGATACGACCGGGTGGTAGGCTTCAAGAAGCCGATTGTTATCGCCGAGCTCGGTTATGAAGGAAGCGACGCCTATGTCCGGGCCTGGGCACAGGAAACCAACAAGCCGCAGCCCGAATTTCCGGAACTGACTGCGACCGTCTACTTCAACGACCGCGAAGTCTATCCGTGGCCACGGGGTGTCGGGCGGCCTGACTGGCGGGTTGCGAACCATCCGCTTGATTGATGTCGCATTTACCTCACGCAAAACCGCTTCGCATTTTTGCTGGAAATGCTCCAACGTCTGAACAGGAATACGACAATGTTTTCGATCCGTTTGAGAACCGTAAGTGCGGCGCTGTCCGTACTTCTTCTGGCAGGCGCTGCCGATGCGGCGCCGAAACAGAAAACCGAGGACCCGATCGCCATCAAGGCTGCGGCGGCTGCACCGCTGTCAGCCGACGCGCTTGAGGCGCTCTATTCCGGTAAGTCATGGAAATGGAAGGATGGTGGCGGCTATTTCTCCGCCGACAGACATCGTTTCATCGCCTGGTCGCAGAAAGGCAGGGCGTGGTCTTACGGGCAGGGGCGCTGGTATGCCACCAATCGCGGCAAGCTTTGCCTGCAGGCCTATTGGGTCAACAAGATGGGCGGCGGCAGCGATACGACCTGCTTCCTCCATCGTGAGAAAGATGGCGTCATCTATCAGAAGCGCTCACTGGGCGGCAGCTGGTATGTCTTCCGCAACAATCCGCCACGCCCGACCGATGAGGCCGCCAAGCTGCTGCGCGGCGACCGTGTTAGCAAGGGACTGGCGATCATGAAAGCCAAGGCGAGATAATCGCCAGGCAAGCATGCCGGCTCGCTGATCTGTATGGAGTTCTTGCGAGCCGGTATGCCAAGGAGTGCATTCCGAAAACAGTTTCACGCCGGTCGGATTGTGCTCTAATCGCGGATGAAGCAGCGGGATTTCTGCCCGAAACCGCTCGGCGTGCACACATAGGGCGTGCCGGCCGCATATTGCGTGGCGGAAACCCTGATGACCTTGGCCGATGCAGGCTTGTTGTAGCGCGCTTGGCTATTCACCTTGTACTTGACGAGGTAAACGGAAACTGTTTCGCTTTTCTGCTTGCGGGCATCCTTGGCTTCGGCGCCTGCCGTCAGGCATAATGAAGCGGACAGTCCAACGACAATAGCGGCAGCCCATTTCAAGCTTTCGCGGCGCACAGTATATGCAAATACATTGTTCATGCGATTGCCTCCGGTTGTTATTACCGTGCTTTCTATCGGACGCGTTTTAATATTCTGGCCGGATTTTCCTGAAAATTTTCATCAAATGGGATGCAATCAACTCATTTCAGAGACCGTTTTGCGCGCTCCGACACTTCCGGCCAAATCTGGGAAAAGGCCGGGAAAGCGGGGTTGTCGGCGCGTAAGAGGAAACGTCGGCTACCGGTCTGAACGGTTACGTGGCTGATAGTGTTCCAGCTTATTTTGTTTTTATACGTGCAAATGCTACTATCAACGCAGGGCTTGGGTCGCCATTACCGCGCCTCGAGCCTCCGGGTTGGTTTAGGGAGTTGCCGTGACATCCCCGAGCGACAAGGCCTCGCGTGATCTGAAGCCCGATTTTGTGGAGCGCCGCCAGTCAGTGCGCGTTCCACTCGCGCCCCTTGGAGAAGATGCCCGAAGCACCAATATTCTGACCCCGCTGGTCTTTACGACCGAAGAGCTGGAACCCTGCGCACAGTTTCCCACATGGCAACAGCACGTGGCTCCCCTCTATGATGTGCGGATGCCGGATGGTGTGAACGCCGAAGACGGTTTTGCCGTTACCCAGAAAGTCTGGAATCTGCGCGGCATGCTGCTGATAGAACAGACTGTTCCTCCATTCAGTTATGAACGTACAGCGGAAAAGGTTCGTTCCAGCCCGATTGATCACTGGCAGATCAGTTTTCTGCGAAGCGGTCGCACATGGACGGCGGTGGATGATCGTGTGGCGGAAAACGAGCCCGGCATGATCAATATCCGTTCGTTTGGTTATCCGTTTCGCGGTCGTGCGCTGGCAACGGACGTGGTGCTGCTGATCATTCCGGTCGATCATTTCGCTGGTCTGGGCGGTATGCCGGAAGCGTGTAACAATGCGACGCTCGGAGGCTATCGCGCCAAGCTGCTGATCGATTTCGTATCGACGATCCAGGCGGGACTTGACCATATCAGAAGCGAAGACCTGCCGGAGCTGCGCGACGCCCTGCGCCAGATCGTATTTGACACGATCGCCCCTTTGGTAAAGGAAAACGATGCGAGCGAACACAATGCGTCTCTCGGGGCCTCTCTGGGGTTGATGACCAAGGCCAGACGCTTCATCCAGAAAAATCTCACGTCCCGTGAACTCACGCCCGATGCACTGAGCAAGGAGCTCGCCATCTCACGCACACATCTCTATCAGCTGTTCGAAGGCTCGGGCGGGGTACTCAACTATATTCGCCAGAAGCGTTTGCTTGCAGCACATGAGATGCTTGCGGATGCATCCGAAAACCGCAGGGTGTCCGACATAGCGCAGCTGTTTGGCTTCGATACGGCAGCCAATTTCACGCGGGCATTCACGCAGCATTTTGGCTATAGTCCGAGCAATGTCCGCAAGTCGCTGTCGCGAAACGACGGCATCAGTGACAGCCAGTCTGACGCGAACCGCTCCCTCACTTTCTCAACCCTGCTACGAACGCTGGCAACGACCGGTGCGTAAAGTTCCAGAAGAATGATCGGAATAGTTTGACGATCTGTCGGAAGCAGACTGCCAGAGCATTTCCTGTTTTGATTGGATCATAGGAAACGCTCTATCCGTTTGTTTTTACGCATGTCTTTATCCCGAAACCGGTTCCCTCTTTCGAGAGACATGCTCTAGTCGTTTTCCGGCAAACGTGGAAAGTGCTCCATCGTTTCATCAAGGAACACCCATTCATGCTTCGATTGTTCGAATACAGATAGGGTGGGCTGGGCAAAAGCCGGATCGGCAAAAAGGCCAACTGCCACGCCGATTACGGAAGGGACCGCATCAGGCAGCCAATAGACGGTCGAGCCGCAAGCCGGGCAAAAATGCATCCGGACCTTGCGGCCACTTTCCGCCGTCCGAATGAATTCCGTCGATGCGCCTGAAATTTCAACGCAGCCTATCGCATAGAAGGCATTTGCACTGAATGGCGAACCTGTTCTCCGCTGACAGGCGAAGCAGTGGCACAGTGCCGTTAATTGTGGTGGCCCGTGGGGCGTTACTGTCAGATTTCCGCATACGCATTGAGCATAGGTCATGGATTTCTCCTGCAAGGTGAGATCGCATCATCAGAAATGGAATGGAAATACAGCCCGAATGGCCGGAGTGTTCCGGAAGGAACTGGCTAGGGCTTCGGGTTCGGCTGCAAGTCCAGCAGCATCTGAACCGAATACTTCGCATTATCATCTCTTAGCGCTCTATCCGCAAGTTCGGCTGGATAGAATTTCTCACGCTTGCTTTTGCGCAAGATATTGCGGACGTTGTTGTCGGACTCCCATTCGGGAGAACATACGGGAGGAAAGACATGCAGCATTACAGACTGAAATCGCTTTCCCTTGCCGCAGTCATTGCCGTTGCGGGCCATCTGCCTTCGGCTTACGCGGCATCACCAGCGCCGGCAGAAGGCCAGAACGGCATGGTGGTTACGGCCCAGCATCTTGCCTCGCAGGTTGGTATCGATGTGCTGAAGAACGGCGGCAATGCCGTCGATGCGGCTGTCGCTGTCGGCTATGCACTGGCGGTTGTCTATCCGACTGCCGGTAATCTCGGCGGGGGTGGCTTCATGACGATCCGCTTCAAGGACGGCAAGAGCACCTTTCTCGATTTTCGCGAGCGTGCGCCGCTTGCTGCAACAAAGACCATGTATCTGGACAAGGATGGCAAGCCGGTCGAAGGCGCCAGCACTGAAACCTATCTCGCCATCGGCGTGCCGGGCACGGTGGCTGGCCTTGAGGAAGCACGCGAAAAATATGGCACCCGCAAGCGCGAGGAGCTGATCGACCCGGCACTGAAACTTGCCAAGGATGGCTTTACGCTCGAGCTGGGCGATATTCTCTCCTTTGCTGATGGCAATGAAAGACTGGCTAAAGACCCGGCGGCGGCGAAAATCTTCCTGAAAGACGGAAAACCGATTCCGTTGGGCGAGAAGCTTGTCCAGCCGGATCTGGCAAAGTCGCTTTCGGCCATTTCGGAAAAGGGGCCATCGGCCTTCTATCAGGGCGATATCGCCGATCTGATTGTCAAATCGAGCAAGGAGAATGGCGGCATTCTCGCCAAGGCCGATTTCGAAGAATACAAGGTCCGTGAGCTCGAACCGGTCAAGTGCAGCTATCGCGGCTATGACATCGTTTCGTCGCCGCCGCCTTCTTCGGGCGGACTGATCATCTGTGAAATCCTGAACGTGCTTGAGGGCTACCCGATTTCCTATCTGGGCTATGGTTCCGCGGAAACCACGCGTTTGATGGTGGAAGCGATGCGCCACGCCTATGTGGACCGCAACACGGCGCTGGGCGACCCTGATTTCGTTGACAATCCGATCGAGAAGCTCACCAGCAAGGCCTATGCTGCAGAAATTCGCAGTCGTATCGATCCTTATCGCGCTGGTGTCAGCGAGGCGCTGAAGCCGGCTGAATTCAAGGAGTCCAACGAAACCACGCATTATTCCATCGTGGACAAGGACGGCAATGCTGTCGCCGTGACCTATACGCTGAACGGATCGTTCGGCACGGCCAAGGTGGCTGAGGGCACCGGAATTCTCCTCAACAACGAGATGGACGACTTCACCATCAAGCCGGGCGTGGCCAATCTCTATGGTCTCATACAAGGCGAAGCCAATGCCATCGAACCGCGCAAGTCACCGTTGTCCTCAATGAGTCCGACTATTGTATCGAAGGATGGCAAGCCGTTCATGGTCATCGGCAGCCCCGGCGGTTCGCGCATCATCACGATCACGCTTGAGGCGATCATGAATGTCATCGATCACGGCATGGACATTCAGGAGGCTATCGATGCCCCGCGCATCCATCACCAGTGGCTGCCGGATCGGGTCTATATGGAAGCGAACGCGCTTTCGCCGGATACGATCCGGTTGCTGACCGGCATGGGCTATATGGTCGGGGAAGACGCTGACTGGCCGGTCTGGGGCGAGGCAGCTGGCATTCTTGTCGGCGGCAAGGATATGGCAGCCATCGAAAAGGGTGGCGACAACCGCTACTACGGTGCTATCGACAGCCGTGCCGTCGCTGGTGCTGCAATAGGATACTAGAGCATGTCTCCCGAAATTGGGAACCGGTTTCGGGATAAAGACATGCGTAAAAACAAACAGATAGAGCATTTCTAATGATTCAATCAAAACAGGAAATGCTCTAAAACAGAACCGCTTTGCCGGTGGCCGAAGGCATAGACAGAGCGAGGAGACGAGATGAATTCACGTCTCCTCAATGTCTGTGTCGGATCAACCAATGCTTTTGTCGGTTATCCGTGCGCTCTTCAGTATTTCGATGACCATTTCGGAGGCTTTGTTAAGCGAACCGACCGGCAGAAATTCGTAAATCGAGTGGAAGTTGTGCGCGCCGCAGAACAGGTTCGGGCATGGCAGTCCTTTTTCGGACAGCACCGCACCGTCATAACCGCCGCGCATCGGCAGCGGTGTCGGTGTCACGCCTATTGCCTTCATGGCCTGAAGGGCAAGAACGACCGGATAGCGATTTTCGCCTTGCAGGCTCTCGGCAGCGTTCCGGTAGACAGCCTTGTAGTCTACATGAACCGTGCCCTCGCCATGAAGCTGGTTGAAACTTGCGGCGAGGTTTTCGATGAATGCACGACGTGTTTCGTAACCGTCCTTCGTGAAATCACGGATGTCGATGATCAGGCTGGTCTCGGCTACTGTTCCTTGAATGCCCTTGGCCCAATAATAGCCTTCGGTACCTTCCGTATATTCCGGGCGTTCGCCGCCCGGCATCATGGCAATGAATTGCTGGGCGTAGAGAATGGCATTGCGCAGCTTGCCCTTGGCCGACATCGGATGGGCTGGCTGGCCTTTGAAGGTGAGGCGGAATTCACCGGCGTTCCAGTTTTCATACACGATCTCGCCAACCGCACAGCAGTCGAGCGTATAGGCGAAATCGGCGTTCAGGGACGCGACGTCGAGCGCCTTGGCTCCGAGCAATCCGATTTCCTCATCGGGAACGAAAACAACCTTGACCGTGCCGTGCTCGATTTCGGGATGCGTGGTCAGGATCTGCATGGCATGCATGACCTCGGCAATGGCAGATTTGTTATCGGCGCCGAGCAGGCTGGTGCCGTCCGTCACGATGATCCGGTCCCCGACATAACGTTCCAGCTCCGGGAACTCGGCAAGCCGCATGACAGCACCGGTCGTTTCGTTGAGCAGGATATCTCCGCCCCGATAATCGACCACATGAGCACGGGTATCGGTCGTATATTCGCCGGACGTATCGAGATGGGCGACCCATGCAATCGTCGGAAACTGCTGATCGGCATTCGAGACATTGGCAGGCAATGTGCCGACAACGATCGAGTGGTCACGCTCTTCAACATCCATGCCCATGGCGCGCATTTCGCTGGCGAGCAACTTTGCGAGATCGGTTTGTCCCTCGCTCGACGGGAGGTTGCTTGCATTCGGCACAGCGGTCGTGTTGATGCGGGTATAGGCTAGAAAGCGGTCTACGATATCCATTATATTTTCTCGGCTATTGGTCGGAATCGGCCCGGATTTGATCCGAGAACCAAAGAAGAATAGCGGGCGTTTAGAGCGCCGATCTGATTCAATCAGATCGGCGCTCTAAACGTTTCTCTCCAAAGCATAATCTTATCGATCCTCGTTTCACTCCGGTCGGATTATGCTCTATGCCCGCTACCCCGAATTTCATCACCAGTCATCAAACCGGCGGAGGACGAAGCCTATTCTTCGATGTCGACATCTTCGAACAGATAGCCGCCAAAGGGATCGATGCGGAAGTCTTTGACTTTCTTGCTGATCGGCTGCTCGACAATCTGATGAGCAATGGTCAGCCAGGGAGCCTGTTCCTTGAACACGACCTGCGCCTGCTCGTAGAGCTTGGTGCGCTCGGCCTGATCGGTGGTCAGCTTGGCTGCCTGAATGAGCTTCTCGAAGTCCTGATCGCACCAGTTTGCGCGATTGGCGCTGCCGATGGCCTGGCAGCTCAAAAGAGCGGCGAGGAAGTTGTCGGGATCGGCAATGCCACCGGTCCAGCCAAGCATGACGGCACCATCGCGGTCCTTATCCAGCGAACGCTTGAGATATTCGCCCCAGTCATAGGTGACGATTTCCGCCGTTACCCCCACCTTGGCGAAGTCGGACTGAATGAGCTCGGCTGCACGGCGCGCATTCGGCATATAGGGCCGCTGCACGGGCATGGCCCAAATCTTCATTTTCAGGTCTTTGACGCCCGCTTCATCGAGCATCTTGCGCGACTGTTCAGGATCGTAAGCGTCGTCCTTGACGTTCTTGTTGTAGCCCCAGACACTGGGCGGGAGCGGATTGACCGAAGCGACCGCAGAGCCGAGATAGACCGCATCGATGATCGCAGCCTTGTTGACTGCCATGTTCAGCGCCTTGCGGACACGCACATCGTCAAACGGTTTTTGCTGGGTGTTGTAGGCTAGGAAGGACAGGTTCAAACCTTCCTTGTGCAGCATTTCGACGGCCGGGTCTTTCTTCATCTCCGCAATATCGGCGGGATTGGGAGCGGCAATGATATGGCACTCGCCCGACTTCAGTTTCTGATAGCGCACTGCCGCATCCGGCGTGATCGCAAAGATGAGATTGTCGATTTTCTGCTTGCCCGCCCAGTAGTCGGGATTGGCCTGATAGCGGATGGCGCTATCCTTCTGATAGGCAACAAACTGATAAGGGCCGGTTCCGACTGGCTGCTGGCTGAACTCCGCAATGCGGCCTTCGGCGACCAGCTTGTCGGCATATTCCTTGGACTGAATGACGGCGAATGTCAGCGACAGCGTCGAGATAAAGGTCGCTTCGGGATGCGTCAGCACAAACTTGACCGTGTGATCGTCGATCTTTTCGATTTTCTCGATCAGCGACGGGAAGGAATAGGCTCCGAATTGCGGCCATGTACCCTGATTGTAGTAGGGATTATCCTTGTTCCCCTGACGGTCGAACGTGAAGATCACATCGTCTGCATTGAATTCACGCGTCGGAGTGAAAAAACTCGTGGTGTGAAACTTCACGCCCTTTCGCAGGTGAAACGTATATTCCTTGCCGTCGGCAGAAACGTCCCAGCTTTCCGCGAGGCCGGGTTCCAGTTCCGTCGAGCCGCGCTTGATCTTGATAAGTCCGTTGGACACATTGCGCGCCGACGCGTCATACACGGCGCCGGATGTCGTTTGCGCCGCATCGAACATTTCAGGAGATGCCTCGGAGCAATAGATCAACGTCTTGGCAAAGACCTGTCCGACCGCCGTGCTGTTGAGCGCAGCCGCGACCAGCGCGGCTGAAAATAGTTTTCCGTATGTATTCATGAGGCTGCATTCCCTTGCTTGCGACGCGACCGACCTTCAACGGGTTGTTCAGTATCGACTTTTTCAGATGATTCTAAACAGCGGTGCGGCAGCATTTGAACGCGCAAAGGCTCGTGAAGCAAGCTCAAAAGGCTCGGGAGGCATGCGTAGAGATGGTTTAACTGGCGCTGCCGGTTCCGGGGATTTCGGGGATCATCTGACGCAGCAGGTTTCGCAGGATGGATCGTACGGCGACGGTGGCTGCAGACTGTTCGCGGTCGCGGGGCGTGATAAGGCGCACCTCGCGCACGATGGCCGGGTCCGTCAGGGGGCGGGCCACGATGCCGCGACCGCGCAGCGCGGTAAAGGCATAGGCGGGTAGAACAGCAATACCGGCATTGACCTCGACCAGCGACAACACCGAGTGAATCTGGTTGACCTCCATATGCGGTCGAAGCGCCAGTTTTGCCTGTTCGAAGCCGATTTCCGTCAAAAGCCGGATATTGCTTTTCTGGGTAAGTGTAATGATGGGCTGATCGTCGAGTTCTGTCCAACGGACCTGCTCATGCCCGGCGAAATCGTGATGGGGCGACACGAAAATCATCAGCTGATCGCGCAGTGCCATCTGGCTTTCGACGTCGGAATCTTCACCGGAAAAAGTGCCAACGCCGAGGTCGCAACGCCCGTTGCGAACCTGTTCGATGACGATTTCGGGTCCGACATCCTCGATCTTGATGACGAGGTTGGGGTGTTCATCAGCCACACGGCGAACCAGATGCGGAAGCACTGTCGTGCACAGCAAAGGCGGGGCTGCGATGCTGACCTGACCGCGCCGCAATTTCCCCAGATCGCGCACGACTTCGGCGGCGCGGTCAATTTCGGCAAGACCGGCAAGCGCACCTTCGGCAAAGGCACGTCCGGCATCTGTCAGGCTGACGCGCCGTGTTGTCCGGTCGAAAAGCCGCGCGTCCAGCACCGTCTCCAGATCACGGATCGTGTGGGAAAGATTGGCCTGGGTCGTCCTGACACGCTCGGCTGCGCGGGAAAAATTTCCCAGTTCGACCACGGCTTGAAAACATTCAATCTGGCGGAGAGTGGGACGCATCGGCTCACTTATGAGTTTTTGTTTATGAATATATTCTACTTACAAGACTTCTCGAATGAAAGAAAGTCAGGCTCGATCAGGGAGACGCGGGTTTGGAGTGACCCGCCCCGAAGCGAGGATTCCGATGAAGTATGACCGTCAGAACGCCAAGGCCCATTCGCGCGCTACGATGCGCGGTATCTGGGCTGCGGCAAACACGCCTTTCAATCAGGACGGATCGATCGATGAAGGCGGCTTTCGCAAGAATGTCGACCATTGGATCAACGATCTGGGCATTGACGGACTTTTCGTCGCGGGAAAGCAGGGCGAATTCTTCTCAATGTCGGTTGACGAGCGCAAGCGCATGTTCGATCTGGCTGTCTCGGCAGTAGGTGACAAGGCGCAGACAATCATGTCCTGCTCGGACCAGAACATGGATGTGGTTATCGATCTGGCCAAGCATGCGCAGGCCTGCGGCGCGGACTATATCGTCGTCCATGCACCTGTTCTGCATTTCCTGCGTGCGCAGGACGAAACGCTGCTGCGCTACTATGAAACCATTGCCTCGAAGGTGGATATCGGTCTTGCACTCTGGTCGCATCCGGATAGCGGTTATTTGATGAGCCCTGAGCTCTGCAATCGTCTGGCCGATATAGAAACCGTCGTCGCGATCAAATATTCGGTCCCGCGCGACATGTATCGCAAGCTCACGGAACTTGCAGGCGACCGCATTCTGGTCTCGACCGCATCGGAAGACGAATGGCTGGATAATATTCTCGAACTGGGCTGGCAGCTCTATCTCTGCTCTTCACCGCCCTACACGCTGCAGACCAAGGTTGATCGCCGCATGCGCGATTATACCGACCTGGCCTTTGCGGGCAAAGAGGCCGAGGCGCGCGCCGTCTGGCAGAGCCTCGAGCCTGTCCGTCATGCCTTCAAGTCGACGCGACCGGCTGAAAAGCCCACTTCGCATCAAAAATACTGGCAGGAGCTGCTCGGCCAGGTTGGTGGACCTGTTCGCGCGCCGATGCTTGAGCTGACCGACGCTGAAAAACGGGCAATCCGGGAGGCATTTGATAGCTGCGGTCTCAAACTGTCCTGATCGAACCGAAAAGGGGAACAAGAATGACAAAACTCAGCGCTTTCAATTTCCAGAAATGGATCGATGAACACAAGCACCTGCTGAAGCCGCCTGTCGGCAATCAGCTGGTGTTCAAGGACGCGGACCTGATGGTGACGGTCGTTGGCGGCCCGAACAAGCGCACCGATTACCACGACGATCCGGTCGAAGAGTTCTTCTACCAGCTCAAGGGCGACATGCTGCTGAAGCTGCATGACACGTCGACGGGCGAATTTTACGACGTGCCGATCCGCGAAGGCGATATCTTCCTTCTGCCGGCGCATATCCGTCATTCGCCGCAGCGCCCGCAGGAAGGTTCCATCGGTCTGGTGATCGAACCGGCCCGTCCTGAAGGCGTTCTCGATGCCGTCGAATGGTATTGCTTCGAATGCAGCGGTCTCGTTCATCGCGCCGAAGTGGATCTGGAATCCATCGTCGACGATCTGCCGCCGCTTTACGCTGCTTTCTACAACGATGAGAAACTGCGGACCTGCCCACATTGCAATACCGTCCACCCCGGCAAGAACCCGCCGGAAGGCTGGGTTGCGCTCTGACGAGGCATGCCCGGCGGAACTGCCGGGCACCCATCCATAAAAAGACAAGGGGAAATGAAATGAAAAACAAACTCCTGATGATCGGCCTGCTGGCGGGGCTGACGACCGGTGCTGCTGCTGCTGAACCGGTCAAGATCGGCGTGATTACGACCTTGTCAGGTCCGGGAGGTTATCTCGGTCAGGACGTGCGCGATGGCATGAAGCTTGCCATTGATGCCGAAGGTGGCAAGCTCGGCGGTGTGCCGGTTGAACTGAAGGTCGAGGACGACGCTGCCAAGCCCGGCAACGGACGACAGATCGCCGAGCGGTTCATGTCGGAAGACGGCGTCAAGCTTTTTACCGGCATCATCTTCTCGAATGTAGCCGGCGCAACCGTGCCGGATATCATCGATAATGACAGTATCTATATCAGCGCCAACGCCGCGCCATCGAACATGGCGGGCAAGGGCTGCGATGCGAATTACTTCGTGGTTTCCTGGCAGAATGACTCGCTCCACGAGGCATCGGGCATTGCTGCGGAACAGGAAGGGTTCAAGCGCGCCTTCATTCTTGCGCCGAACTATCAGGCAGGCAAGGATGCGCTGGCAGGTTTCAAGCGCCGGTTCAAGGGCGAAGTTGTCGGTGAAATCTACACCCAGCTCGACCAGACCGACTATTCGGCTGAGATGGCGCAAATTCGCGCCGCAAACCCTGATGTGGTCTTCCAGTTTCATCCAGGCGGCATGGGCATTGCGTTCATGCGCCAGTATCAGCAGGCAGGCCTTCTCGGCAAGATTCCGATGGTTCTTTCCGAACCGTCCAGCGATGCGGTGATCCTCAAATCACTGGGTGATGCTTCGGTCGGTATCATGGCCACCAGCCACTGGAGCCCGGATATGGACAATGCCGCGAGCAAGGAACTCGTGGCAAAGTGGAAAGCCGCTTATCCTGACCGGCCTCTGACCTATTACGGCACGCAAGGCTACGACGTGGCTCGCCTAATTGCTTCTGCCTTGAAGCAGACCGGCGGCGTTGACGATATCGATGCGGTGCGCGAAGCGTTGCGGAAGGCTGACTTCCAGTCGGTGCGTGGCAATTTTGCCTTCGGTCCGAACCAGCATCCGTTGCAGGACTGGTATCTCCTTGATGTCGTCAAGGGCGAGGACGGCAACCCTACCACCAGGATCAAGAAGAAGCTGATCGAAAATTACGGTGATTCCTATTCTGCAGAGTGCAAGCTCTAACAGCCACCGTTCGGCGCGCGCGAAAGTGCGCGCCACGCTTCTTTTCATTTCTCATGAAGGTCGTTTCCTCCAATGACACTCATCTTCGAGCAACTTTTGAATGGCCTTCTCTACGGCGTCATGTTGTTCCTTCTGGCAGCAGGGCTGACGCTGATCTTCGGGATCATGGGCGTCATCAACCTCGCTCATGGCTCGCTCTACATGATCGGCGCTTTCATCGGCACCTGGGTGGCCGTGCAGACCGGGAATTTCTGGTTGGGCTTGCCCGCAGCCATTCTGGCCGCGACGATTGCCGGTATCGTGATCGAGCTTGGCGTCATGCGAAAGCTCTATCAGCGCGATCATCTGGATCAGGTGCTGGCGACTTTTTCGCTCATTCTGATTTTCAATGAGCTGACCGTGCTGATCTTTGGCCGCCAACCGATTTTCACGCAGTTGCCTGCATCGCTCTCGCAACCGATCGAACTGTTTTCAGGCCTGAGCTATCCGCCGTTCCGGCTGCTCATCATTGTGGCTGGCCTGCTGGTTGCCGGTGGTCTTTATCTGCTCATCAACCGCACCCGCATCGGCATGCTGGTTCGGGCAGGTTCGACCAACCGCGATATGGTCCGCGCGCTCGGCGTGGATATCCGTCTGCTCTATACGCTGGTGTTTGCGCTTGGTGCGGCTTTTGCGGGTCTTGCAGGATTCATGACCGGACCGATCCTTGCCGTTCAGGTCGGTATGGGCGAGCAAATCCTGCTTGCCACCTTCGTGGTCGTGGTTATTGGCGGCGTTGGCTCGATCAAGGGAGCCTTCATTGCCGGTATTTCGCTCGGTATCATCGATACCTGCCTGCGCGCCTTTCTGCCTTCCATTCTGCGTCAATTCATGGCCGGGGCCGAAGCTGACGCGCTTGGCGTGGGCATTGCGTCCATGGGCATCTATCTGCTGATGGCCATCGTTCTTCTGTTCCGCCCGAGAGGCCTCTTTCCGGTGGGAGCCTGAATCATGTCATATCGTATTTTGTTTGTTTTCCTCGGCTGCGTGGCGCTTGCACTTTTCCCCTTCGGGGCCGAAGCGCTGGGGCAGACGGCTGCATCCAGCCTTGTTGCCCGGATCATGATCTATGCCATCGCCGCGGCCAGCCTCAATCTGATCCTCGGCTATGGCGGGATGGTTTCCTTCGGTCATGCCGCCTTCTTCGGGATCGGCTCCTATGTCGTGGGTATCCTTTATTTCCACCACGCGGAAGAGACATTGCTTTTCGGCTTCATTCCGGGTTCCGACCAGTTTCTGATCACCGTTCCGGCGGCCATGCTGGTGGCAGGTCTTGCCGCGCTGGTCATCGGTGCGCTGGCGCTGCGCACTTCCGGCGTGCAGTTCATCATGATTACGCTCGCCTTTGCCCAGATGCTGTTCTTCCTCTTCGTTTCGCTCAAAACCTATGGCGGCGAAGACGGTATCATCGTGCGCCGGGCAAATGATCTTTTCGGCCTCAGCCTGCGTGACAAGACGACGATGTATTATGTCATCCTCGTTTCGATGATCCTGTATTTCGGTTTCCTCTGGAGGGTCGTGCATTCGTCCTATGGCGCGGTGCTTTCCGGCATTCGCCAGAGCGAGCGGCGCATGACGGCCATGGGGATCGAAACCTATCGCTACAAGCTTTACGGCTTTGTCCTTGCCGGAATGGGCGCTGGTCTGGCTGGCGCGCTTCTCACCATCTTTATGCGTTTTGCAAGCCCGGATACGCTGCACTGGACCAAATCGGGCGAGTTGATGGTGATGGTCATTTTGGGTGGGGTCGGCACGTTCTTCGGGCCGATCTGGGGAGCAGCCGCCTTCCTGATCCTGCAGACCTATCTCGCCTCCTGGACTGAACATTGGCAGCTTGCCATGGGCATCATTCTGCTCGTCGTTGTTTTGGGAACCAAGGGCGGTATTGTCGGCGGCTGGCGCGCGCTTTGCCGTCCGTTTCGCAAAGACCGGAAAGTTGAGGTGCCCGCATGACGACGATATTGCAGGTCCGCGATCTGGTGAAACGCTTTGCCGGACTGGTCGCGACGGATCATGTGACGCTCGACGTCACGGAAGGGCATATCCATGCCCTGATAGGCCCGAACGGAGCGGGCAAGTCCACGCTCATCAATCAGCTGTGTGGTGAGCTGGCTCCCACATCGGGGACGATCAGCCTGATGGGTGAAGATATCACCAATCTACCCGCAGCAACGCGTGTCGGGCGCGGGTTGGGACGCACATTCCAGATATCGACGCTCCTGAACGATATGAGTGTGCGCCAGAACATCGCGATGGCGGTGCAGGCGCGGGAGGGGCACAATTTCCGGATTCTCGACAGTCTGAAAGGCCGCAGCGCCATCTGGCGTGAGGTTGATGCAATCCTTGCCGGAAGCCGTCTGGCCAATCACCCGGAGAAGCTTGCAGGCGATCTGTCGAGTGGTGGGCGCAAGCAGCTGGAACTGCTGATGGCGCTGGCCGGAAAGCCGAAGCTTCTGCTCCTCGATGAACCGATGGCTGGTCTCGGCCATGTCGAAAGCCAGGAAATGATCGAGCTTTTGCAGGGGCTGCGCGGCAAGGTTTCGATGCTGCTCGTCGAGCACGATATGGAGGCGGTGTTTGCGCTCGCTGACCGCATATCGGTGCTGGTCTATGGTCGTCTCATCCTCACAGGTACGGTAGAAGACATTCGGGCAAGTGAAGCTGTGCGGGAAGCCTATCTCGGCGGGGAGGAGGAACTGTGCTGAAAATCGAAGGACTTCAGGCCGCCTATGGCCATTCGCAGGTATTGTTCGACGTCTCGCTGGAGGTGAATGAAGGGGAACTGGTCACCCTCATGGGCCGCAACGGCATGGGCAAGACCACCACCATACGCACATTGATGGGTCTGCTCGCTCCAAAAGGGGGACAGGTCCAGATCGCGGGGCGCGACACGACCAGCTACAGCCCCGAAAAAGTGGCACGCCTTGGCGTCGGTCTTGTGCCGGAGGGCCGACAGATTTTCCCGACATTGACCGTGCGGGAAAATCTGGTCGCAACCGCATCCAACCGCTGCAAGCGACAGTCGCCATGGGATCTTGCCAAGATATATGCGCTTTTCCCGCGCATGCAGGAGAGGGCGGATCAGACGGCGGGCACGCTTTCAGGTGGCGAACAGCAGATGCTGGCCATCGGGCGTGCATTGATGACGAACCCGCATCTTCTGATCCTCGATGAAGCGACGGAAGGGCTTGCCCCCGTCATTCGCACGGAAATCTGGCATTGCATCATGCAATTGCGCGAAATGGGCCAGTCGATCCTTCTGATCGATAAGAATATCGCGGTTTTGAAGAAGTTGGCGGATCGCCACTATATTGTCGAGAAAGGTCGAACGGTCTGGCGCGGGACGAGTGCCGATCTCGAACGCGACCGTGAGCAGGTGCATGCTTATGTCGGTATCTGAGACGATCGTCCTCGTTGGATGGGGCGCTATCGGCAAGCGGGTTGCGGACCTTCTCGCTGAGCGGAAAAGTCCAGTAAGAATCGGCGCGGTGGCGGTGCGTGACCGGGCGGCATCCCGTGACGGACTGCCTGCCGGTGCCGTGCTCATCGAAAATCCTGCCGAGCTTGCTGCCACCGGCGCAAGTCTTGTGGTGGAGGCGGCAGGTCGCCCCAGCGTCTTGCCGTGGGGCGAGGCGGCGCTTTCCGTCGGAATGGATTTTGCGGTTTCATCGACATCGGCTTTCGTCGATGATGCCCTGTTTCAAAGGCTGAAGGATGCGGCTGCGGCCAGCGGCGCGAAGCTTATTATTCCACCCGGCGCGCTGGGCGGCATCGACGCGCTTTCGGCTGCAAGCCGGCTTTCGATTGAAAGTGTCGAGCATCGCATCATCAAGCCTGCAAAAGCATGGGCGGGCACGCAGGCCGCCCAGCTGGTGCCGCTCGATGAAATCAGTGAGGCCACGGTCTTCTTCATGGATACGGCACGCAAGGCAGCCGATGCTTTTCCGCAAAATGCCAATGTCGCGGTGATTACCTCGCTTGCTGGGATTGGTCTCGATCGTACCCGTGTCACATTGGTTGCGGACCCGGCAGCGCGTCTCAACACGCATGAGATCATTGCCGAAGGCGATTTCGGTCGGATGCATCTGCGTTTTGAAAATGGTCCGCTCGCGACCAACCCGAAATCGTCTGAAATGACCGCGCTCAACCTTGTGCGTGCGATCGAGAACCGTGTCGCCACGACTGTCATCTGATGCACTTGTTTAACGAAAAGCCCCGCAGTAGCGGGGCTTTTTCTATTCGGAAGCCTTATTCCGCATCCATCTTGCATTGTGCGGCATAGATATCGCCATGCGCGGTCAGGACTTTCTTCTCGGTCTTCAGATAAGGCTTGCCGTTGGCGCCTTCGGCTACACCCAGCGCATACCAATCCTGAACGGGATGCTGGTTCGGTCCGAGTTTGAATTCTCCGCGCACGGAAGGAATTTGCGCGGAAAGCAACGCCTTGCGGAATGTCTTGGCATCGATCTCGTCACCCGAGACGCCAGCAAGACCGGCACCCATCATCAGCGCGGCATCATAGCCTTGTGCGGCATAATAGGTGATCGGGCGATCCCCGAATTTCGCTTTCCAGGCGGCAACGAATTTTTTGTTTTCCGGATTGTCGAAATCGTCGTTCCAGTGGCTGGTCACCCGTACGCCGTCGGCTGCCTTTCCGACAACATTGACGATCACCTGATCGAGCGATGCCGGATGGACGACCATCGGGATTTCTTTCAGCAGACCTGACTGCTGATATTGCTGCAGAAACGCAATGCCCATACCGCCCGGTTCGAATTCATAGACCATCGCTGGCTTTGCGGCACGGATCTGTGCGATTTCAGCGGCAAAGTCGGTCTGGTCCATCTGGGTATAGACTTCGCCGACGATCTTGCCCTTGTAGAAGCGCTTGAACGCATCCATCGTCTCGCGCCCGGCCTGATAATTCGGCGCGATCAGGAATGCCGAAGGATAATCCATTGATTGCGCCAGCGCGCCAGCGCTTTCTCCCTGGCTGTCATCCTGCCAGGAGCTGACGAAATAGTTCGGGTGGCATTCCTTGCCTGCAAATTCGGCAGATGCGGTGTTGGGGCTGATATAGATGCCGCCTTCGTCGAGAATATCTGGCAGAGCCGCACCGGCGACATTGGCGAAGACCATGCCGGTAAAGAGTTTTACGCCCTGTTCGGACAACATGGCTTCGGCAATCTGCTTGGCATTGCCCGGCTTGAGGCCGTCATCCTCGACCTTGAGCGCGACCGGCTTGCCTCCCAGTTCGCCGCCATTCTGATCGATTGCGAGCTGGAAACCGTCCCGAATGTCCTGCCCAAGATAACCGGCAGGGCCGGACAAGGTTGTGATCATGCCGATGGTAACGGGTTCCTTGGCGAAAGCCGCGACAGTTCCGGCCAGAGATAGACAGAGTGCCGAAGCACCAAGCAGTGAAAGCTTGAGCATGAAAGTTCCTCTCTTGATTGCCCTTCACGACCTTTTCTCTGTCCCGCGCTTGAAAACGTTGTTCCGGACAGGAGGTCTTGCCGGTCATTTCATGCTGAAACTTGAAGTCCGTAAACTGAACACTCTTCGCACTGCTATGAGGCTCAGGAATATCAGAAGGGTGTGTCGAGTATGGGAGGGAGCCTGTCTTCAACCTGTCTTCAACCTGTCCGGGCAATTTCCCGAAGCACCTGAATGAACAGGTCGGCCGTGGCGGAACGGTTGCTCTCAGGAAGCGTGGTGATCCCCAGAAAGCCGGAAGTGGCGCCAAGCTGAACCGGCAGGATGGCAAGCTGTCCCGACGCTTCTTCAATCCGCGCCACCTGCGCGGGCATGACGCAAATATAATCCGCCTGCAAGAGCAAGCCCCTATTGATGAGCGGTGAGACGGATTCGACGGATTGTGCAGGCGGCGGAACGCCTTCCTCGCGGAATGTGCGATCGATCTGGAGGCGGAGATTGGTTTCCTTCGGTGGCAAGATCCAATCCCATTCGATCAGATCATGAAGGCGAAGTGCGGGGCGCAGCGTCAATGGATGGTTGCGGCGCACAACGACGACGGCGTTATCCGGAATCAGGACTTCCTGCACGAGATTGACCGGTTCATGTCGCTCGGAAAGGCGGCCTATCACCATGTCCAGCTCACCCGCCCGCAATGCTGGCATCAAGACATCATCCGTTCCCGTCACGACCTTGACCACGATGCGGCGATTGTCGCGCCGGACTTTGGCGATGGCTCTGGGAAGCAGATCGGCAGACGCTGAAAGCAGGGTCCCGATGGCCAGCCGTCCGCCTGTCCCGTCGCGCAGATCGGCAAGATTTTGCTCGGCCACCATCAGATGAGCCAGAAGACGTCTTGCATCTGTGGTCAGCTGCATACCCGCATGGGTCGGGACAACGCCCCTGTTGGTGCGCGTGAAAAGCCGCAATCCGGTCAGGGCTTCGATTTCCTGCAATGCCTTGGTGACGGCGGATTGGGTAACGTTCAACCGATCGGCAGCGCGCGCAATGCTGCGCTCCTCCTCGATCGCATCGATGATGCGGATATACCGGATCGTCAGATGATTGGTGAGCAATGCCATATCGCCTCCTCAAGGATATGTCCGCTCACAGATATTCTATTTCCTCATATCTGTCGCGGTCAGAATTCACTTTCCTTTGTCGGCAGGACTTGGAAATCTCTCATCGAAATGGGTTGAGGAGAATTGGAATGACGAAACGTCACGCGGAGATCGCTGGCGCAGGCATTGCGGGGCTGGCTTCTGCCACAGCGCTCGCCCAACGCGGATGGAGCGTAAGGGTGCACGAGCGCTCGCCCAATCTGCGCACATTCGGTGCCGGGATTTATATCTGGAGCAATGGCCTGCATGTGCTCAAGGCCCTCGGCGCTTACGACGAGGCCGTGATCGGCGCTCATGAAGGACCGGAGTTCCATACGCGCGATCACCGCAATGAAACGATGGAAGAGATTCCAATCAATGGCAACGGACCAGCGCGCCTCATAACAATCCTGCGTGAAACATTGCTGACGGCATTGCTCAATGCTGCGCGTCGTGCCGGCGTTGAAGTCGTCACCGGTGCGGAAGCTGTCGGCGCAACGCCCGAGGGTGAATTGCTGCTGGCCGACGGTAAGCGACTTGCTGCCGATCTGGTCATCGGGGCGGATGGCATCAATTCCAAGGTTCGAGATTCGCTCGATCTCATGATGTACCGAAAGCCGCTTGGCTACGGTGCCGTGCGCATGATGATAAAGCGTGATAGCGCAGACGCTCCCGTTGAAGATCTGCCGCGCTATATCGAGCATTTCTCCGGCTCGCGCCGTATTCTTTATACGCCCGCCAGCGAGACTGATCTCTATATCGCGCTCTGTGCATCGGTTGAAGACGAGGCGGCCTATCGCACACCGGTCGATACCGCGCTCTGGACCGAAAGTTTCCCGCATCTTGCATCTTTGATCGCTCGTTTCGGCGATGCGGGGCGGTGGGATGCATTCGAAGTCCTGAAGCTGAAATCATGGAGCAAGGGCCGGGTGGCGATCCTCGGTGATGGCGCTCATGCGATGCCGCCTTATCTCGGACAAGGCGGTGGTTGCGCTCTGATGAATGCGCTCGGTCTGGCGGTTGCGCTGGACGAACATACGGATGTGAGCGAAGCGCTGGCTGCCTGGGAGGCGCGCGAACGCCCGCTGACCGAACATACGCAGGATACTGCGGAGCGACTGGGCGACATGAATTACTGGCCCGACGACGTGCGCTCGCAAGTGCTGAAAATTACCGGGAAATGCGCTCCGCTTGGTGCCGAACGTATGAAGACCGCTTTGCATATTCCAACAGGCGCAGCCTGAAACGCCGGATGATGGAGATTTCCATGAACTCGATGAAAATTGGCAACAATATATTTTCCTGGGATGAAACCGGAAGCGGCCCGGCCATCGTGCTGCTTTCCGGATGGTGTCAGGATCACCGTCTGTTCAAGACACTGGCGCCGGAACTGGCGAAGAATCATCGCGTCATCCGCTTCGACTGGCGCGGTCACGGCGACCATCGTGACCATGACGGCGACTTCGACATCAACCAGCAAGCCGACGATCTTGTCGCTTTCGTCGACGCGCTGGAGCTTGAGACCTTTCTTCCCGTCTCGACCTCTCATGGCGGCTGGGCCAATATCGAAGTCACTGACCGGCTGGGATCAAGCCGCGTGCCGAAATCGGTTGTTATTGACTGGATCATGAACCAGCCGAACGAAACCTTCTTCGAACTGATCGACGGTATTCAGGACCGGCAGGTCTGGGAGAATGGTCGTGCAGGCTTCTTCGATTACTGGATCGGCGACACGAAGAATGCCGATATCGTCAATCACGTGAACAACGAGATGGCGGGCTATTCCTATGAAATGTGGGCCCGCTCGGGGCGGGAGATCGGCAAAGCCTATCGCAAATGGGGCAGCCCCATGCAGCGGATGGCAGCCATGGCCGAAAACCGTCCGATCACCCATATTTATTCGCAGCCATTCGAGCCGGAATATACGCAGGCACAGGTGGATTTTGCAGCTCGCAATCCGTGGTTCCAGCCCAAGAAGCTCCCCGGTACGACCCATTTCCCGACGCTTGAACAGCCTGCGAATGTGGCCAACGTCATCAGCGTGTTCAACGCATGATAAAACTCACTGAAGAAGCAGGTTTCGAGCCTGCCCGCCTTGATCGCGATTACAATGCCAAGGCCACCGTTTCGCCGGAAGCTTTCGCCGCCGAAATGGTGCGCTATCGCGAGGCAAGCATCGCGCCCCGGGCCGATTGGGGCCGGCATTTCGACGTGGTCTATGACGAAGAAAGCGGACAGCGGATCGATATTTTCGGCCCGCCTTCCCAAAGTGGACCGTGTCCGGTCTTCGTGTTTGTTCACGGCGGTTACTGGCGCGCGCTGTCAAAGGAAGATTCTGCCATGATGGCGGGGATGCTCGCGGCCGAAGGTATTGCGACCGTTGTCGTCGATTATCGTCTGGCGCCGGAAGTCTCCCTCGCGGAAATTACGCGGGAGGTGCGCGCGGCACTTGCCTTCGTCTGGCGTCATGGACGGGAATATGGTCTCGATCCCGACCGGATATCGGTTGGGGGGAGTTCGGCAGGTGGTCATCTTGCTGGTGCGCTTGTTGCGGAAGGCTGGCAGGACGATTTCGGTTTGCCGTCGGATGTTGTTAAGTTTGCCATGCCGGTCAGCGGGCTTTTCGAGCTTGCACCACTGGCGGCAACCTTTCCGCAGGAATGGCTGAATCTCGGGCCCGCCGATGTCGATCAGCTCAGTCCGATCCGCCACATTCCCGTGCGTGGTTGTCCGATTGCCGTGGCATGGGCAGAGCATGAGGCTGACGGTTTCAAGCGTCAGTCCCGCGCTTATGCCAAAGGCTGGGCTGCAGCAGGCGGAGAGGTGAAAACCATCGAGGTCGCAAACCGGAACCATTACGATATTCTGATGGACTGGTGCTCGTCCGAAACCGAGATGTCGCAGGCTCTGCTCGCCGGTATTCGCAACATCGGTTAGCACTACAGTTGCATTCTTCGTGATGCCGGGCTGCAAAGAGCGCTTTATCTGCGTTTCGGTGCTCACGTACCTTTAAGTACGCTCCGCTCCGGTACTCCAAATCACTCTTTTCGCCACGGCCTGACGAATTTGCAACTGTAGTGTTAGAGCGTATCCCGAAAAGTGTGAAACGGGTTTCGGAAAAGATGTGCGGTTCAAAGCAAATATTTGGAGCACCGATCTGATTCGATCAGATCGAAACGTGCTCTGATCGGCTTTCGAAAAGAAATTGTACGGTCGCGTAGCGAAGCGCGGCTGGTGGTTTCGCGCGGGCAAAACTTGCCAGCTTTATACTAATTCATGCGGTTATCCTCATGGATATATGGTTTTAAGATGAATTGTCGCATGAATTAAAACATCCCATTCTGACCGTAACGATGATCTGGGCGTGGCCCGAATTTTTAGATTGCAGAGGCTTTCTGATGCAAAAATCCGACGTGCAGCTTTTCATAGGTGGTGAATGGCGCAAGACCGCCAATACGCTTCCCATCATCAATCCCGCAGACGAGACTGAAATCGGGCAAGTTGCGGTCGCGGAACGCGAGGATCTGGAGGCGGCACTTCAGGCGGCGTGGGACGGTTATCAGGTCTGGCGCAACACTGCGCCTGCGGCCCGTGCTGCGATCATCATGAAGGCCTCGGCGCTCATGCGCGAGCGGCAGGAAGAGATTGCACGCGCGATTACGCTGGAAAACGGGAAGCCGATCAGCGAAGCCCGGCTTGAGGTTATTCGTGGCTGCGAATTCTTCGAATGGGATGCTGGCGAGTGCATTCGTTTCTATGGCCGCGTCATTCCGAGCGCGCCCGGCATTCGCTATATCGTCGTGCACGAGCCAATCGGTCCGGTCGCAGCGTTTGCGCCGTGGAATTTCCCGATGAGCCAGCCAGCACGCAAGATTGCAGGCGCCTTAGCTGCCGGTTGCTCCATTATCCTGAAAGCTTCCGAGGAAACACCGACGGCGGTGACACATATTGCGCGTGCATTCGAGGATGCAGGCCTGCCAGCCGGTGTGTTGAATCTGGTCTTCGGCGTTCCTGCCGATATTTCGCAGTTTCTTATCCCGCGCCCGGAAATCCGGGCGATTGCGTTCACCGGATCGACTGCCGTTGGCAAACACCTGACCGAAATCGCTGCGCGCCACATGAAACCGGCGCTGATGGAACTTGGCGGCCACGCTCCCGTCATCGTTTGCGAGGATGCCGATCCGGTCGTTGCGGGTATTGCCTCGGCGCGCCGCAAATACCGCAATTCGGGTCAGGTATGCACCTCGCCGACGCGCTTCTTCGTTCACGAAAGCCATTATGAACGTTTCACTGCGGCTTTCATCGAAACGGCGCAATCGATCCGTGTGGGCAACGGCATGGATGAGGGGGTCCAGATGGGCCCGGTCGCCAATGATCGCCGCGTCATGGCTCTCGAAGAGTTGGTCAGCGATGCAGAAGCGAAAGGTGCGAAACTGCTTTTCGGTGGTCGTCGCCTGAAGAACAATGGCTATTTCTTCCCGCCAACGGCTCTGGCTGAACTGCCGGACGATGCCCGCGCGATGTCGGAGGAGCCATTTGGTCCGCTGGCGCTGATCAATCCGGTTGCCTCTCTTGATGCGGCTATTGAAAAGGCGAATTCGCTTCCGTTTGGTCTGGCGGCATATGGTTTCGCAAACTCAGCGGAAAATGTGGACCGTCTGATGACGGGACTGGAAGCTGGAAACGTCTCCATCAACACGCTTGAGGCTTCTGTTGCCGAGACGCCATTTGGTGGTGTCAAGGATAGCGGACTCGGCCGCGAAGGCGGCGCCGAAGGACTGCATCATTATACGGTCGTGAAAAACGTCTCGCACCGTCTGGTGAACAGCCTGTAGGCGACTTCTCTTTAATCGCTTTTCAGACCCGTCGCCATTGATCACTGGCGGCGGGTTGGCCTGCTTCGGTACTCAAGGTGTCAAAGACACCGGCAAGCTACATGCCCTGTTCACTGACTTGAAATGCTGTCCGTGACGATTACTCATCCGGTCATCATTCGATAGATCGCCGGTAGAGCGACAGGCAGTTTCGACAGTTTGGCGACAAGAGCGTAGTTTCTACGGCCGAAAAGCGTGGGAAGGTATGCATTCGCCTCCCGATCAACGGTCACGGCAAAGACGTTGACGCCTGTTGTGCGTGCTTCAGCAACGGCCCTGCGACTGTCTTCGAGTGCGAACCGGCCTTCATAATGGTCAACATCGTTCGGTTTGCCGTCCGTCAGGACCAGCAGAAGCTTCTTTCTGTTGGGCTGTTCGGCAAGCTTTGCTGTTGCGTGACGGATGGCGGCTCCCATGCGCGTGTAGAAACCGGGCTTCAGCGCCGCAATCCGGTGTTCTACGGCAGGACCAAAAGTTTCGTCGAAGTCCTTTACCGTTTCGACCCGCACCCATGAACGACGGCGTGAGGTGAATGTCTGGATGGAACAGCGGTCGCCACATGCGGCGATGCCGTTGGCCAGAACCAGCAGCGCCTCCTTTTCAACATCCAGCACACGCCGATTGTCGATCCATGCATCGGTGGACAGTGAGACATCCACCAGAATGGTGACGGCAAGGTCGTTTGCCTTGGGTCGGCTCATCAGGTGCACATGGTCGCTGCCCTGTCCTCCGGCGGCAAAGTCGCATCGTGAACGCACCACGGCATCAAGATCGAGATCGTTGCCATCAAGCTGTGCCCGCATCAATTCACGCCCTGGCCGCAATATCTCGAACTGGCGGCGCACCCGACGCACAAGGCTTTGTGCCTCGTCATCCAGTTCCATAGCTTCTTCACGGCCCTGTGCTGGTCCTGCCAGAACACTGCAATGGTCGGGAAGATAAACACCTTTCCGGTAATCCCATTCCGGATAGGTCAGTTTGGCGGTAAGAGCCGTTCGGTCGACGGCTTCGGGCGGCAGGTCGAGATCGAAACGGAAACGGGCGGCGGGTCTGCCCTTGCGTTCGCCCAATGTCAGATCGTCAAGCTCGTCTGCAGATTTTGCATTCTGCTCGTCGCTATCGTCCGTTGGCCTGTCGACGCTCACCATCTCCGCCATGGCAAGGATTTTCTCAAAGCGATTGAGAATGAACGGACTCCGGTTGGCCAGCCTCGGATCCTGCTTCTCGCGGTTGGCAATCTGCCGTCCGGTTTCGACACCGTCCGCCTTGCTGTTCAGCACTGGCTGGTCATCGTTATCGCGCGGCGCGGTCTCTTCGCGTCTGATCAACTCCGGCCAGAGCGGGACGGGCAGGGCGGGCAGATAGCTCGCGGGTGCGCAATGCGGAAAGATGGTAGCGAGACTGTCGTCCGGCAGTCCTGCTCCCTGTTTCAGAAGCGCCAGAATGCGCTCCTCCACTTGTTGCTCCAGACCATAGAGCGGACGTTTGGGGCGCACAGCCAACACCGCTTCGCACAATCGCGCATAACGTTTCTGCAGGCCCGGAAATATCCGGCAAGTCTTTGCAACCGTATCCGATGCCACTGCAAGCGCTGCAAGATTACGGCGCAATGGGTCATGCGGAAGCTCGCCCACTTCAGTCGGCATCACCGCCATATAGCCTGCAAGCCAGACATAGAGATCGTAATTGAGCATGCGATCGGGAAAGAGCGCAATTTCGGGCGGCAGCATCAATGTCGCTTCATCCCGCAACGGCTGACTAAGTTTCTCTTCGCCCAGAGCCATGCGCTGCCGCAAGCCCAGCCTGTGCCCTGAGGTTCGCGCACGGGCCGGGGCAATCTGTACGGCAACATCGCCACCAAAACCACGAAAGCAGATGGCGAGCTTCTGGCGAATATCGCCAAGCTGCACGGCGTGCTGGGGATAATGCGGCCACGATCCGGTCTTGCCGATCAGGCGGTGCCAGGCCCGGCCAACGGTTTCCTCCAGTTCCAGAAAATCCAGCATGATATGCCCGCCTATTTCAGCATTGCATCGGCAACTTCAATCAAAGCGGCTTTCACGTCAGGCTCATCGGTCAGCGGCTCGATCATCGCGGCACGCGCCGCTTCGCGTTGCGACATGCCGGCGTCGATCAGCGTGGCGCAGTAGACCAGCAGACGGGTTGAAACGCCTTCTTCCAGATCATGGCCTTTCAGCCCGCGCAGCCGGTGAGCCAACGCCACCAGTGGCGCAACCTTTTGAGCCGTGAGGCCGCTCTCTTCGCTCACCACTGCGATTTCCTGTTCCTTGGGCAGGAAGTCGAATTCAATGGCGACGAAGCGCTGGCGCGTGCTCGGCTTCAGTGATTTTAACAGGTTCTGGTAACCCGGATTATAAGATACGACGAGCATGAAGCGGTCCGGTGCTTCAAGCAACTCGCCGGTACGTTCCAATGGAAGAAGACGGCGGTCGTCAGTCAGTGGGTGCAGAACCACGGCCACATCCTTGCGCGCCTCGACAATCTCATCGAGATAGCAGATACCGCCTTCACGCACTGCGCGGGTCAGCGGACCGTCGACCCATATTGTATCGCCACCTTTCAGCAGATAGCGCCCGGTCAGATCAGCAGCCGCCAGATCGTCATGGCAGGAAACCGTAGAAAGCGGCAGGCCGAGTTTTGCGGCCATATGGCTTACAAACCGCGTCTTGCCGCAACCGGTCGGTCCTTTGAGAAGCAATGGCAGCTTACGCATCCAGGCGATTTCGAAGAGCGCACATTCATTACCGGACGGGCTGTATGGTGGGATCGAGACATCGGCATTTTCAACATTTCTGAGACTGGGGTTCATGACCATTTTCCTTTGTATCAGGCAATGAAGCCCCGCCATGAGGCGGGGCCTGGTGTCGATCATTCAGCGGGTTGTACGAAGCCGGAGGTGTTTTCGCGGCGTTCCTTGCCGGGAACCAAGACGGCCCAGATGAACATGAAGGCCGAAATCACCACCACGACGCCGGAGCCGAGGCGTATCCAGTAGAACAACGACAACTGGTCCTGCACGACCATGAAGCTTTCACCCAGAACACGCTGCAGATGGGTCTGGACAACACCTGCGAAGGTGAGCGCAAAGGTCATCACGGACATGGCCGTGCACATGGCCCAGAAACTCACCATGGAGAGCATCTGGTTGTACGGTGCCCGTCCGCGCAGTTCCGGGATCGCATAGGCCATGACTGCGAGATTGAGCATGACATAGGCGCCGAAGAAGGCGAGGTGTCCGTGGGCGGCGGTAAGCTGCGTGCCGTGGGTGTAATAGTTGACCGACGACAGCGTGTGCAGGAAGCCCCATACGCCAGCCCCGAAGAAGGCCATCACCGAGCAACCGATGGACCAGAGAAGGGCTGCACGGTTTGGATGTTTGCGACCGGCCTTCCATGTCATCACGAAGGTGAAGATGACCATGGTGAAGAACGGAGCAACTTCCAGCGTCGAGAACAGTGAACCGATCCACTGCCAGTAGCCCGGCGCACCGATCCAGTAATAATGGTGACCTGTTCCAAGAATGCCGGAGAACAGCGCCAGACCGACGATGACGTAGAGCCATTTTTCGACGACTTCGCGGTCGATGCCGTTCAGCTTGATCATCAGGAAGGCGAGGATCGACGCCATGATGAGTTCCCACACGCCTTCAACCCACAAATGGATGACATACCACCAGTAGAGCTTGTCGAGTGCGAGATTGATCGGATTGTAGAAGGCGAACAGGAAGAACAGGGCAAGGCCCCACAGACCGAAAAGAAGGATGTTGGTCACGGTCGTCTTGCGGCCCTTGAGCGCCGTCAGCGTAATGTTGAACAGGAAGATCAGGCAGACGACGACGATGCCGACCTTGATAATGAATGGCTGTTCGAGAAATTCGCGCCCCTCGTGAATGTGGAACAGATAGCCGACAACAGCGATACCAGCCGCGACGAAGAACAGCCAGAACTGGATGACGGCGAGTTTGGTGCTGTAAAGCTCGGTTTCCGTTTCTTCCGGCAGAAGATAATAGGTCGAACCCATGAACCCCATCAGCAGCCAGACGACCAGCGCATTGGTGTGGATCATGCGAACGATGTTGAAGGGCAGAAGCTCTGACAGCGTATTGGGCAGAACATAGATCGTACCGGCAAGAACGCCGAACGCGACCTGCGCGATGAACAGCACGAGCGCTCCATAAAAATAGAGCATCGCGACCTTTTGGCTTTCATATTTCATATCATAAAACTCCGTTCATCCCGCGCTCAGCCTGCCTCGTTGGGCGGCCAGTTCTGCGTCTTGATGCGACTGGTCCATTCGAGGAAATCAGCCAGATCGTTGAGTTCCTGTTCGCTCAGGTTGAACTGGGGCATCTGGCGACGCCCTTCTATCCCCGTGGGCTGCGCCTGCATCCAGGCTTTCATCGTCTCGCGTGCGCCTTCCGGGTCTTCTTCGCCACCCCAGCGCTTCCAGACATTGCCAAGCTCGGGCGCAAAATAAGCGCCTTCGCCAAGCAGTGTGTGGCAATTGATGCAGGAGTTTTTCTCCCAGATGTGCTTGCCGCGCGCGACCGCATCGGTCAGCGTCGATTCATCCGTGGAGGTGGTTTTCATGTAGTAATGGCTGTGCGCCGTCAGCCCCACGAAGATCGCGAAAAAGAAAATAGACCCGCCGTAGAAGACGTTTCGTGCGCCGGTCTTGGTTAGGCGTTCTGCCATCCCCTTCGTCCTTTCATTGGCCGAAGGCGGAGCCTCGGCATCAAATCCCCCGTCGATAGTGCGGCTGGTCAATCCCCTCGCCAGCATCACGGGACAGGACTGTTCTATCGGTCGGAGGAAAGCCTTCTTTGCGATTTGGCAAAGACTGGAGCATTTCCGAGCCAAAAGTGCGAAGCGGCTTTGCGTCGGATAATGCGTAAAAACAAAGAGATAGCGTGCTGCTCAGAGGAGGAAGCGCACTGCGACAGAACGCACCAGTGCCAGTGTGAGCAGAACGGCGGGCCAAGCCAACAAGGCGGGCTTCAATATGCCGTCGGTTCCGCGCATTTCCATGAAGTCGAGGATGACTAACCAGCCTTTTGCAAAAGCGAGGATCAACACAATGACGATAGCTGCGAGCATCCCGGCGCTGGTGCCTGCGATAAATGCACCGCTCAAAGCGAGAATGATCAGAACGACGAATGTACGGGTCAGGGATGAATGGTCACGATCGGACACTGCGGGCCTCAGGCAAGATAAAGGACAGGAAACATCACCAGCCAGACGAGATCAATCGCGTGCCAGAGCGTCGTGATCAGCAGAACATTGGAAGCAGATGGTCGCCATGCGACCAGCGCCAGAATGATCGATCCGAACAGCACATGCATGAGGTGAAAACCGGTGAGAAGAAAGTAGAGCTCGAAAAACGCCCCCACAGCTTCATCACCAGCAAACTGGATTTCATGCGAATATTCGATGAGCTTGATTGCTACAAAAACGAGGCCGAAAAGGGCGGCATATAAAAGCGGACGGCGAGCCTGACTGACATTGTGACGTCTGCGCACGGCAATAGCCGCCTGCCAGCCGCTCATCAGCAGCACAACGGTGTTGGCTGCAGCCAGACCGGGGCTGAGATGCGCGCGCAACTGCGCAACGCCTTCCACATTGATGGCCGACATCACCATGAACGCAATCAGCAGGATTGCGAAGGCAACGAGTTCGCTCCACACGAGGATCCAGAGCAGAAGATCATCTTCCGCGCGATCCTCCGCGTTGATTGCAGTTATGGTCAAATCTTCGGTTCCAGACATGGAACATGCCTAGCGCCCGCAGTTCAGGCCTTCTTTGCGTTTTGGCAAAGAAGAAATGCACGGACGACGACATTGTATCCTCGCCATAGAAGAGGAAATTTCAATGACCGATGCACAGATCGGGCTCATGGTCGCAACACCGGCGATCATCGGCTTTTCACTGGTTCTTTATCGTATGGGAGCTTTACAGGGCGCGGGCACGCTCTCCGCCGTTGCGGCTTCCATCGTGATTGCAGCCGTTCTTTTCCTTGGTCAGTAGGTAGAGGGAAGAATTATGGACGCGCCGTCAGTCTTGCACGCGACCGATATCAGCCGCCTCGAGGCCCACCATCATGATCTGCTGGAACTGTGTCTGCAGTTGGAGGAAATCGCTGAGGACCTTGAGACCGGCGTCTCTGTGCAGGAGTACCGGCGGATATCAACGCTCATTCCGCGTCTTGTTGGTGAAACCCATGCGCTTGAAGAAGAAGTTCTGTTTCCAGATTTCAGTCGGCAGGCTCATTCCCATTTCGCCAACGCCATCATTGAACGCCTGAAGGCGGAACATCGTTGTGACCGGCTGGCCGCCGAGGAATTGTCACAGACATTGATGGCAATTGCAGACGGTCGTTGCCGTCTTGCTTCCGACACCATTTCATACATGGTACGTGGCTTTATGGAGAGCGTACGCCGCCACATCCTGTCGGAAAAACTGATGATAGAGGCGCTGCTGGCAGCGAAATCCGAGGAGCGGGAAGTTTTTGGATGAGGCGAAGGCGATATGCCGGGCGTCTTTCGTTCGGCATACCGTGTTTCCGGCTGTTCTACCGTTCGCCGTCGGCAAGCCGTCTCACACCTGACATATTGAGTACGGTCAGTTTCTGGCGGCCGCCCCGAACAAATCCTTGCGCTTCCCAGCCGGTGAGAATGCGTGACACTGTATGCAGTGTCGTTCCGGTCATCTCGGCAATATCCTGTTTGGTGATCGGAAAATCGATCCGGATGCCGTCATCTTCTTTCCGGCCAGCCTGACGGGCGAGGCGCAGAACGGTGTGCGCGACACGTCGTTCCACTTCTTCCGTCGACATCTCACGGATACGCGTGTGGGCTTCTTCCAGCCTTTTGCCGATTGTCTGGATCGCATTCATTGCCAGACCGGGATTCTGCTCGACAAAATAATCCCAAAGCTCGGTTGGCCAGGCCAGTACGATGCTTTCCGCCACGGCAATCGCTGTGCCCGGATAATCGCTTCTCTGCAAGGCTCTGGCAAAGCCGAAAAGGTCCCCCGGATGCACCATGCGGACGATGATCTGCTGTCCGTCCGGGGTGATCTGATTGACCTTCAACCGCCCGTGCAGGAGGAGGTAGAAAAGAACGGCATCGTCGCCTTGCTCGAAAATCGCCTCTCCCGGAGGAACGCGCTTTGTAGTTGCATACGAAACAAGCTTATCGAGTTCGCCATCACTCATTTTGGCGAACAAGGACAGTTTCCTGACTAGTCCGCGATCTATCAAGGACATTGCGTTTCTCACACTCCAAGACCCTGTATCTACCTTAGCACAGCAAGGCGGGCTTGGAATTGTTTTCGGAGCCGGGGATCGGGCATTCACAATTAATCCCTCATGCGCCGATGTTCTGGATGCGCTTCCATACCACAGCATACCAGCGGTTGTCTCGGACAAGCCGGAAACCGAGATTGTCGGGTGGAACGCCGACGCTGCATCCTCCGGTTTTCGGGTTGCGAATGAACGAGCTCATCGCAGCGCGGTGCTTGCCATTGACGACATAAACGCCGCAAGACGGTACTTCCGCGACCTGCTTGCCGTAGGCATCGATATTGACGCGGCGGTGGCAGGTCTGCGTCCATTCCCACACATTGCCTGCGATATCGGCTACGCCCAGCTCGTTGATACCAAAAGCGCCGGTGGGGCGTCTGGTCGGGCTCCTGTCCAGCTTGCGAGCGCTTTGCTTTTCATAGTCTCTCAGCCAGCGGATTGCCGGATTGGCCGCAGCATCGTCCTCAATGCCAAGGGCGTCGTCGGGAAAGCGCGAGCCGGCAGCGAATGCCCATTGCTCGTCTGTCGGCAGATGCCAGATTTCGCCGGTTTTGCGTGAAAGCCAGTCGGCATAATTTTGCGCATCATCATAGCTGACGCCAACGATCGGACCCTCTGCATCGGATGCGTCGTGATTGTGCGGCAGAGCCTCGGCGGACTGGCAGTCGCCGTCGGCGACGCAGCGCTCATAGTCAGATGTGCTTACCTGATACTTCATGATCTCGAATGCCCGCTGCAGCTTGCGGGTCGTCAATGGGGCGTCAACGGGGTAATTGTTCTTCTGAAAGTCGCCATCGGCCCGATACGTCATGGTACGAGGAGCGATAACGATCATTTCCGGACCAACGGCCGAAGCGTCCGGCATTGCGCGGTCTGGACGTCCTACGACATCAACGACGATCAATCCCGCGATGACTGCCAGCAAAACCGCCGGAACGGCCACGGCAAGCTCGCGCAGGCACTTTTTTCCTTTGCCTTCGTTCATCGGATATCAGGGGGCTGCATCCGTCCGGGAGGCAGATGGATGCAGCCCCGAGCCTTTCATCCTAAAGCATGGTCAGAGCATTTCCAGCGAATGTGCGAAGTGGTTTCGCATGGATAATGCGTGCAGAGGGAGAGAGCGGTTCCGATTCCGTTTTGACTGGAGCCGCTCCAGGTTTGCCAAAGGCGCTCTGGGAGGCGAAGCGCCTTCATACATTCGCTTTACGTGCCAGATGGTGCGAGAACCGACGTCATCAGATCGTCGTTCCATTCACCCGTGACCTTGAAGTGGGCGGCAGCGCCGAGTTCAAAAGCCTCGATCAGATTGTGGTTCACATAGGCGTAGATGCCGGGCTGCTGGAACGTGTAGAAGGCTGCTCCGGCGGCACCACCCGGAATGAACCAGGTTTCCTGATCGACGTCGGGCGGCGTATTGAACTTGCCGGTCGCCCAGACATAATCCCCATGCCCCCCGATCAGATGTGGTCTCGTATCGCGGTTGGCCTGCGAGTGGACGATCAGGACTTTCTCGCCAACCGCCGCCGTCATGGCCTTGTCGCCAGTCAGTGCACCCACAGCGCCGTTGAACACCACATGGGTCGGAGTGAGAGTGCGCATCACCTTGACGGTGTCTTCATAAGCGTCGCCGGGCGCCTCGTATTTCTTGTATTTGCCGTTCTCGTCGCGCGGGACATAGAAATCCTGTTCGCCGACATAATAAATCTTGTCGTAAGTCAGTGCTTTGCCTTTGCCGTCATGCAGACCCTCGCGCGGCAGCACCATGATCGCACCATTCATGCCCGATACGACATGCCAGGGAACCATTCCGGGAGGTGCGCAGTGGTAGACGAAGACGCCGGGCTTGGTCGCCTTGAAGCGCAGGATGGTCTTTTCTCCCGGATTGATTTCGGTCAGCCCGCCGCCGCCCAATGCACCGGTTGCCGCATGGAAATCGATATTGTGCATCAGCGTGTTGGTTTCAGGGTTGATGAGTGTCAGTTCGAGATAATCGTCCTGATGCACGACCATCAGCGGTCCTGGTACGGTGCCGTTGAATGCCATGGCGTGAACTTCGGTTCCCGCATCGTCGATGACGATCTTCTTTTCCTCGATCACCATGGTGAATTCGACCACCTTGGGTCCGCCTTCTGCAACCTGACTATGGGCATGCACGAAGGGAGGGTCCACAAGCTCCACCTTCTGGCGTGGAAGTGCTGCTATTTCTGCCGCAGTTGCCTTCCTCACCGCGCCTTGTCCCCAGGCGGATGTGGTTGCCAGAACCGGCGCAAGCGCCCCAGCCAGGGCGGCTCCTGCCAATATGGTGCGGCGACTGATTTGCATCTGTTCGGCCATCGATACTCTCCTTTACGATAGGACCGAGCATTTCCTGCTCTGTCATGCCGACTATAGGAAGAGGCGCCTCGATGTTCCTTGACTGCGATCAAGGTGATACAAAAAATTGGGTAATATTAGACGTTTAATATCAATGACTTAAGTTGACTGATTAATGTCCGTCCCGCTTTATTTGCGCTGGAACAAAGGCTCAGCCGCAGGGGTTTGGCCAAAAGTGAAACCAGCGAACAGATTGGCTCTGTTCGCTGGTTTCGATGATGCGGATATACGTCGGGAGATTAATCTCCAAATCGCGCTTGTACTTCAGGCATCGCCATCTCCGGAATCCACTCCGGCTCGTAGGTCAGTTCGACATTGACTGCATGAACCCCTTCGACAGATTCGGCGCTCGCACGAACGGCATCGGTCAGATAACCGGCAGCGGGGCAGCCGGGCGTCGTCGTCGTCATGCTGATATCGACAGTTCCGCCATCACCAATGTCGATACTGTAGATCATGCCAAGGTCAACGAGGTTGAACCCAAGTTCGGGATCGAGCACCAGACGCAGACTTTCGATGATCTGCCTCTCCAGCTGGTCATGTACCGTGTGTTGCATGACGACTACCTCGCGTCTCCAACACGGATCATTATACGATAGGCGGTGCCGGTCTCATCGAAATTGCCGACCCATTCGTGACCGCGGTTTTCGAGTTCGGGAAAGAGGAATAAAGGTTCGCGGTGCAGCAGGGCGAACAGAACCGCGCCTGCAGGCATCTCTTCCACTTCCGCAAGAATGCGCACCATTGGTTCCGGCGGCTGCATGTCCGAACAATCGAGATAGCGTGATGGTTCAGGCCAGACATCCGGTGAACCGACATTGTCCGAGAACCGCAGTTCAGGCGCGGCGTCCATCGCCGGACTGAACAGGACTTGCCAGTCGCCATCGTCCAGCGGCTCCGCATTTGCGGAAAAGCCTTTTCGCTCCATGACACTGAAAAGCGGTGCCGGTTTGAACGGGGCGATCAGCAGGAGGCTTTGTCCCGGCAAAAGACTGTCGACTGCTTCCATAATGGCATTGAACGGTTCCACGCCGCCCTTGATCAGAGGGCGCACGTCCAGCACATGATGCGTGATGTCCTGAACTGAGAGTGTCATTTCGATCTCCTGAGAATTGGTTCACCGGCATAGATGAGATGTGGCAGGGTTGCCCCTTTTGGCAGGCGTAGGCCGTGCGGTACATCGAGAAGCCGCCGGGCGCGGAAGAAGTGCACGATCAATGCAAGGATCGCCATGAGATTCAACGTAATGGCCAAACGAAACACGGTTGGATATTCGGCAATCAAAGCCAGCGTCGCGACGGCAACGCCAGTATAATAAAGAGAGAACCACTGACGTGCGCGACGCTCGCTGACCATGTCCTGCACGCGCGGCGTCGGTGCCCTGCCCATGACAGGACCATAACATTCGAGCCAGGTCAGGAACGGCACGATCTTGTAGAGTTGGGCAAGGCTGAGGCCGGTCAGCCAACCGAAGGCGAACAGATAGATGAGGGCTGCAATCATCGCATCGGTAGTGCCTGTCCAGAACAGGCCAATTGCCAGAAGAAGCGAGAGCCCTAGCGCGATGAAGGCTGGAATACTGGCGGCACTGTTCAGTTCTATCGTCTTGCGCTTGCGCTGCCGGTAGATCGTCTGAATATCGACGATATAGAGCGCAATGCAGGCGATTCCGGGAATGAGAGCCGCCGTGACGGCGATTTCGACCGATCCCATTTCCAAGGCGACAACGACAATTCCGACAGCGAGGATGGTCAGGGCAGCAGCGCCTTCCCACCAGATAATTCTGGTTGTTTGCCGCGCAGCATCAGGGGACAACATGAACATTGTCAGTAGTCTGTAGCTTACACCCATAGCTGTGAAAGTCATCCAGCCACCGAGACCAAGCGCTGCGTGAACCGGCAATGCCGGTCCCGCAATATCGAGCAGAACGGCTTGCTCCGTAAAGCCGGAGAGCGCGAAGGTGAAAACACTGCCAAGCAGAGCTGTTGTCATAAGGCAGCAGATGCCTGCCGCAACAAACCGCGCGGGCAGGGCGATTGGGCGAGCGAGCCAGAGGGTCATGCCCAGTATGGCAAAAATGGTGGAAAATCCGCAGGTCAACAGGATGCCAGAGACCGGAAGCAACCATGCCGGGCTCTCCGTCAGCCCAGCCATGCCCGCAAAACCAATGAGCAGTCCGGACAAGCCTGTCACGAGCAGAAGCAAAGCCGGGAGGCTTGCCCGGCTTCCCCACAGGGATTTGTTCACGAGAACCGGCACAAATTGCAGGAGTGCGCCGCTCATGAGCAGTGCAAGCCATCCAATAGCGATGGCGTGCACAACCATCAGTGTTTCCGCAGCGCGAATTCCATGACCCGGAAAGCCGAAACCGCCTGCCATCAAGGCAAGTCCAAAGACAAGGAAAGCCAGCGAAGCGGTAAAGTAGGATAGGGTCCAACGGGAAAGCGTCGCGCCGATCATCTCAGTTCGTCCTGGACGTTGTGCCTACAAGACTTCAGTGATTGCCGCAGGTGCATTCATGGTCAGCACCATGATGGCCTTTTCGGCGACCGATTTCGACCCGCCATAATGGACCAGTTTCCTTATAGACCCACGAGAATGCGCCTGGATTGCGGGTTTCAAGCTGGTGATGCAGCGGCACTGGATCGTGATCGTTGACGATTTCCAGCGCTTCGCCGGGTTCAAGCGAATCGATCATCGAGAAGATCGTCGCATGTCGCGAAATGGGCGGTATGGTGCGAACATCAATTACGGGGGATAGTGAGACAGGTTCTGCCGACATCTGATTGTTCCGTGGCTGTCAGGCTTCGAAGCATGATGATGACAGCCGCATCATCATTCGAGCCATTCTAGAGTGACAGTCACAAACCGGATTTGTTGTATCTCAAAGAAGGCGGGAATTTTCCTTGCGATCGAAGAAGCGTGTGAGCCACTCGGCACAGTGGCTCAGTTGCAAAAGTCCGAGATGGGGGCGATCACCGGTTGCTTGAGAGTGCCTGCACCAGATCGGTTTCCAGATCTTCCGGATCTTCCAGGCCGATCGAGATGCGAATGAGCTGAGCGCCAATTCCCAGGTGGTTTTTCTGGTCTTCAGGCACAACCGCGTGGGTCAGGGAATATGGATGCTGAATGAGACTTTCCACGCTTCCGAGGCTGACTGCAAAGTGGAAATAACGGGTCGAAGTCAGAATACGTTCGACGCGTGTCAGGTCGCCTGCAACCTCGATAGAAATGACGCAGCCGAAGTTGATCATTTGTTCAGCGGCCAGTTTATGCTGCGGATGGCTGGCAAGGCCAGGATATACAACCTTGGTCAGTCCCAGTTCTTCAGCTCTTTCTTCGAGACTGGTCGCCAGCTTCAGTGCCGTTTCCGATTGCCTTATGCTGCGGATTTCCAGGGTTTTCAGCGAACGGTGCAGAAGAGCACAATCTGTCGGTGACATGACCGAGCCGAGGGCGTTCTGCAGATAACCAACCCGTTCGGCAAGCTTGGCGGGTGCGTTTGCTGATACCGCGACCACGCCCCCCAAAAGATCCGAATGTCCGTTCAGCATCTTTGTTGCCGAATGTACAACCACATGAATTCCATGATCGATAGGACGCTGGCCTGCCGGCGATGAGAAGGTGCTGTCACAAACCGTAATTGCACCAGCTTGTTTGCCAAGTTCAGCAACCAGTGACAGATCGACAATGCGAAGCGTTGGATTGGACGGGGTCTCAAACCAAAGCAGAGCTGGCTTATGGTCGAGGACAGCCTGGCGCAGTGCAACTTCGTCGGAAAAATCCACGAAATTCACATTGTGCGCGGCGGTGACTGGTCTGACATCGGCCAGCAGTCGGTAGACACCACCGTAGAGATCGTTATGGGCCAATATCGACGAACCGGCCGGAAGCGCCTCCAGCAATGTTGCGGCCGCGGCAAGCCCGCTCGGGAAAACGAAAGCCGCTGCCGCGCCCTCGAGATCGGCAAGGCAGCGTTCAAGACCGTTTCTGGTCGGATTGCCGCTGCGGGTATAGTCGTACCCCTTGCTCGCTCCTATGCCATCCTGCACGTAGGTCGTCGCATGATAGATCGGAGGGATCACGGCTCCGGTCAAAGGGTCAGGTTCCTGACCGACATGGATCGCACGTGTTGCAAAACCGGCCTGATTGCGAGGAGGGTTTCTGGACAATTTTCTGTCTTTCTGAAGTTGGTCTGTCGGACCCGGATTGCTTACCAGCTACTCACCGGTTTCATAGTATGGTTTCCAGCTCTATCGGGCACATTTCCTTACGCTAGCCGAATTCACGGCTTCTGGCGGCTTTCGGGGTACGAGCAGTCTCACTCGCCCGCAGGATCAGGTTTGCCCCAACCAGTATCTTTACTGGCGGTTGCGGTTCGGCTGTGTTGATCAAATCGTCGAGCACGGTGACCGCGAGATTTCCGATTTTCCGTTTGGACACGTCAACCGTTGTGAGACCCGGCTCCATGGTGGCGCTTTGCGGCAGATTATCGAAGCCAATCACCGAAACATCGTCAGGAATACGAAGACTCTTGCCCTTCAGTGCGCGGATGAAGCCATAGGCGATGATATCGTTCGTGCAGAAATAGCACTCGGCCAGATCGAGTCCTGAATGCAGCATCGCACAAGTATCGCGATGGGCGCCTTCATAGGTCGATTCAACCGAAAGGATATCGCGCTCCTGAACCTTCAGGTCCAGACGTTGCATATTCTTGAAAAACGCATCGCGACGAAGACGGAAGTTTGTTGTCTCCGTATGACTGGCGACAAAACCGATCCGCGAAAAACCAAGCTGCTTGAAGCGCGACAGAACCTTGAAGACGGCGTCCTCATTGTTCATGTCGACGAAATTGGCTTCAATGACCTCATAAAAGGTATCGATGAAGACTGTGGGCAGGCCGAGCCCCTGTATCATGTGGATATCTGCCGCCGAAAGCTCGGTCCCAAGCGCAATCACACCGCGCACCGGCGCACCGGCAAGCGATTCCGCTACTGCACTGATCGGCTGCCCGTCGAAACTTACCACTTCCAGCGTATAGTTTCGGCGCGTCGCTTCCGAGGACATGCCGTCAATATAATCCGAGACAAAAACACTGTGATCGCGGTTGACCGTCTCGCCATGCTTGGCAATCTTGAGAAAGCGGATCGTCTCCCCGGTGCTTGGCGCAGTTTTTGACGCGCGCGGAACATAGTTCAGTCTGGAAACGGCTTCGAGGACACGTGCACGCGTTTCGCCCGAAATTTCGCCCTTACCGTTGAGCACAAGCGAAACCGTTGCCGGAGAAACGCCGGCAGTCTCTGCGATGTCTCTGATCGTAAAAGACTTTTTCTTTTTCATATGCTCCGCACGATTATAGGAATTCGGTTAAGGACATTGGCTCCGGGATTGAAAACAGCTGCCATTTGTATGGCATCTGCTCTCGGGAACTTCAAATCCGCAATTGGCGCCAGATTCAATATGTTGCCGGTTTTGGTCTCAGATCAAGAATTAACAGGCCCCATCTTTTCAACGGCAAACGTTCGATTTTGCATCCTGATATGAATCATATGTTTAGTAAACAATATGAGCGATAATTAAACCGATTAGGGTAAAATCGATCCACAGGCAACGGAAACTTGCCGATATTGCGCTTGACAGCCGTATGCCATCTCGTCATTTATTTAGTGAATAACAGTTTTGTTTACTAAACGTGGTAGGAGGAGACCATGCAGAAGACAAGCAATCAGCTTGCTATGCTTGTTGTCATCAATCTCGGATTGCTCGCGCTTGGCGCGTATATTTCGGGAGGATCTTTCCTATCCCTGTTCAATCTGCAGTCCATGGCAGGTCAGGTGCCTGAACTCGGGCTGCTGGCAATCGGCGTCATGCTGGCCATGTGCGCTGGCAATGGCGGGATCGATCTTTCGGGTATTGCGCTGGCCAACCTTTCCGGCGTGCTCTCCGCTGTTATCGTTTCGATGTTTATCTCAAGCGCCGAAAACCAGCTTGGCTTCAGCCTCGCCTTCATCGGACTGGCACTGGTGATCGGTCTTGCGGGCGGCATCGTCAACGGAATCCTGATTGCGCGCTTCAACATCACTCCGATCCTCTGCACGCTTGGCACGCAGATGGCTTTTACGGGTCTTGCTGTTGTTGTGTCTGGCGGTCGCGCTGTCATGGTTGGCAGCCCCGATCTTCTGTCGCGCATCGGCAATGACATGTTCCTCGCCGTGCCAATCAGCTTCCTGATCTTCATAGCGGTAGCCTTGCTGATCGCAGCCGTGGTGCGCTTCACGCCTTACGGCTACTGGCTGATGCTGATGGGAACCAATCCGAAAGCCGCTGTCTTCGCTGGTTTCCCGCGCAATGGCGTGCTGATTGCGACCTATGCAACGAGCGGATTTCTGGCAGCGATTGCAGGCATCATTATTGCAGCGCGCAACGTCAACGTGAAGTTCGACTATGGCAGCTCGTATCTGCTGGTCGCCATTCTCATCGCCGTCATGGCCGGCGTGAAGCCTGAAGGTGGTTATGGCCGTGTCATCTGCGTGGTGCTGAGCGCTATTGCTTTGCAGCTTATGTCCAGCCTGCTCAACTTCGGCGGCCTTTCCAATTTTGTCCGCGACTTCGCCTGGGGCTTGCTGCTGCTCGCCTTCCTTGCAATCGGCAAATACGACATCGCGGGATTCTTTACCCTCGGCAATCGCCAAAAGGGAAACATCGGTGCTCAACCCTCAGGCACCCGAACATAGACTTTGGGGGATGGTAAGTGTGGAGGAAATGATGAAAGCAACAACGAAAAAACTGCTCACCGGAACCATCATTGGTGCAGCGATCGTCGCGGGCAGCGCGGGCACGCTCGTCGCACAGGAAAAGCCGGTTATCGCAACTGTCGTCAAGATCAGCGGTATTCCTTGGTTCGACCGCATGAACACCGGTGTTGAAGCCTATCAGAAGGCCAACCCGGACGTGGTTGCAACACAGAGCGGACCGGCAACGGCAGACGCAGCACAGCAGCTTCAGATCGTGCAGGATCTCGTTGCCAAGGGCGTTAACGCACTTGCAGTCGTCCCGATGGACCCGGCTGTTCTCGAAGGTACCTTCAAGCGCGCCATGGAACGCGGCATCATTGTTGTGACGCATGAAGCCGACAACCAGGTCAACACCATGGCCGACGTCGAAGCTTTCGATAATGCCGATTACGGCACGGCGCTCAACGAACGTCTGGCAGAATGCATGGGCAAGAGCGGCAAGTGGACCACCTTTGTTGGCTCGCTCGGCAGCCGTACGCATATGCAGTGGGTTGGTTCGGGCGAAGAAAACGCCAAGAAGTATCCTGACATGCAGCTCGTCGATCCGAACAACGAATCCTTTGACGATGCCAACGGCACCTATGAAAAGGCCAAGGAAATCCTGCGCAAGCATCCTGACCTGAAGGGCTTCCAGACCTCTGCCGGTAACGACGTTCTCGGCGTTGGCCGTGCGATCGATGAAGCTGGCCTGAGCGGCAAGGTTTGCCTCGTCGGCACCGGCCTTCCGAACCCATCGGCAGATCTTCTTGAATCCGGCGCCATCACCGCAATCGGCTTCTGGGATCCGCAGAAGGCTGGCATGGCGATGAATGCGGTTGCCAAGCTTCTGCTCGAAAAGAAGGAAGTCAAGGAAGGCACCGACCTCGGCGTTGAAGGCTATAACAAGGTCAGCGTCAAAAAGGGTGCCGGTGAAGGCCTTCTCGTGATCGGCAACGGCATGGTTATTGCTGACAAGGCGACTTACAAGGAACACCTGTTCTAGGCGTTTCGCACGGGCTGACTAACCATCGTGTGCGGACATCGTTCAGCCGCATGCGATGGTGTCAAAAGCCCGGATGCTTCACTGCATCCGGGCACCTGGACCAAACGAACCATCAAAAAATCAAGACATTAGCGCGTGGCGAACGAAAGCCAACCGGTCCTACAGCCAGCCCAATCGCTTTGGTGAGCGGTGCGGCGATAAAGGAATTTAACGTGTCAACTACAACGACGAATGGGACGAGCAACGACCGGTCGCCGGATCATTTTCTCGAACTGCGCAACATTCATAAGCGGTTTGGTGGTGTTCATGCGCTGCGCGGCATCGACCTGACAATCGATCTTGGTCAGGCCTATCACCTGTTGGGTGAAAATGGCTGCGGCAAGAGCACAGTCATCAAGATCATGTCCGGCGCACATGCACCCAGCGAAGGCGAAATCATTCTCGATGGCAAGACATATGCCTCGCTGAACCCGATTCAGTCGCTGGCAGCCGGTATCGAAACCGTCTATCAGGATCTGTCGCTTATTCCCAACTTGACCGTCGCTGAAAATGTAGCGCTGAATGAGCAGCTCGTTGAAGGCAATGGCCGACTGTTCCGCAGCGTCAAGCTTTCGCAGCTCCGCGAGACTGCGGAACGGGCATTGAGCACGGTTGGCCTGCCAACCGACAAAGCCTTTCTAAATACAATCGTTTCCGAGCTGCCGCTTGCTATGCGCCAGCTGGTTGCCATTTCCCGCGCCATTGCAACGCGCGCCAAGCTTGTCATCATGGATGAGCCAACCACATCGCTGACGCGTCGCGAAGTGGATAATCTGATTGAAGTTGTCGAACGCCTGCGCGCAGAACGCGTCGCCGTACTTTTCGTGACCCACAAACTCGATGAATGCTATCGCATCGGCGGCAATGCGGTTGTCTTCCGCGATGGCCAGTGTGTGGCACAAGGCCCGATCGAAAACTACACCAAAAAGCAGCTCTCCGAGCTGATGATCGGCAGAGAAATTGATGCCGAGCGCTATCGCACGGCACAGCCCGGCGATGCCGAACTGCTTAAACTCGACGGCCTTACCGCATCGGGCTTCAAGGACATTGGCTTTACCCTTCGCAAAGGTGAAATCCTCGGCATTACCGGCCTTGCAGATTCCGGACGCAACGAGCTGGCCATGGCAATCACCGGCGTAGCGCCTGCGCATTCCGGTTCAATCCGCCTCGAAGGTCAGAAGACCGAAGTTAAAAGCCCGGCGGAAGCCATCGAGCGTGGCATTGGCTATGTGCCGGAAGACCGCCTTGCAGAAGGCCTTTTCCTCGATAAATCGATCTTTCAAAACGAGATCGCGCTGATCTTTAGAAAGCTCTGCAACAGCCTTGGCATCGTCGACCAGAAACAGGGCCGCAACATCGCCGCCTCGCTGATGAAAGAGATGCGGCTGAATACAACCAATCTGGACCTGCCTGTTGGTGCGCTTTCGGGCGGCAATCAGCAGCGCGTTTTGATCGGTCGCTGGCTGAGCATTGGCCCCAAGCTTCTGGTGCTGCACGGCCCGACAGTCGGCGTCGATGTGGGATCAAAAGACACGATTTACCGCGCAATTCAGGCGCTGGCCGAAGCTGGCATGGGCCTCATCATCGTCAGCGATGATCTGCCGGAGCTTCTGCAGAATGCAGACCGCATTCTCGTCATGAACTCAGGCAGCATCGCCGCAGAATTGGATGCTGCACAGGCCACCGAAGATCAGCTCTATCAAGCCATGATGTCGTCGCAGAAGGAAGTTGCCTAATGAGTGCGTCGCAGTATCAACAGGATCTGGGCCAAAATAACTTGGGGACCGCCCGATCCTTCAAACTGGGTGACTTCATTCGCAGGCGCCCGGAATCGATCACTTTTTTCCTGCTCGTGGCAATCTGCACGATTGTCTCGATCATCAATCCGGCATTCCTGCAAGCCTCTACGCTGATCGATATAGGTCGTGCCAGTGTGGTGATGGGCCTGTTTGCGCTTGGCGTCTTCATCATTCTCGCCGCTGGCGGCATTGATGTTTCCTTTACGGCAATTGCTGCCACGACAGTCTATTCGCTGACGCTTCTGGTGCAGGCCTATATGCCGGAACTGCCGATCATCTTCATCATTCTGATGGCGATTGCTGGCGGTATTTTCCTCGGCGTCCTCAATGGTCTTCTGGTGCATTACCTCAATGTACCGTCATTGATCGTCACCATCGGCACGCAATATCTTTTCCGTGGCTTCTTGCTGGCCTTTGTCGGCACGGTCTGGATCATGTCCCTGCCGCCGACAATGGGGGCTTTCGGTCGCCTGCCGCTGTTCCAGTTTGAATCGGCGACCGGTGCCACCATCACCATGCCATTCTACTTTCTGGTGCTGCCTGCGGCTGCAATCCTGACCTGGTGGATATTGAACCGCACGTTGATGGGCCGCGCGATTTTTGCGATGGGTGGTAACAGCCAGATCGCAAGCCGCCTCGGTTATAATCTGCGCACCATCCATATCTTCCTGTTCGGCTATGCAGGTGGTCTTGCCGGACTTGCAGGCATCATCCATGTCTGCGCCAATCGCCAATCGAGCCCTTTCGACTTTGTTGGCACAGAAATTGCGGTCATCGCCGCTGTGGTTCTCGGTGGTGCACGCATCACCGGTGGCACCGGCACCGTCTTCGGCACCCTTCTTGGCGTGCTGCTCATCACCGTCATCAACAGTGTTCTCGTGCTCGTCGGCATCCCCAGCACATGGCAGCGTCTCGTCGTCGGCTGCTTCATCCTGCTGGCTGCTGCCTTCTTCGTCACCCGCCAACGCAAGAAATAACCCGATACTCTCAAGAGGAAATCATGAAGAAATTCCTGAACGATCCCGTCAATTTCGTGGATGAGATGCTCGAAGGCATCTATCGGGCGCATCCCGAGCTTACCTTTGTCGATAATGACAAGCGTTGCATGGTCACAGCCAATACCAAATCCGGCAAGGTCGGCATTGCAACAGGCGGCGGCTCTGGCCACCTGCCGCTGTTCTTGGGCTATATCGGCGAAGGCATGATCGATGGCGCGGCTGTCGGCGGCGTCTTCCAGTCGCCAAGTTCAGAGCAGATGTATCAGGTCACCAAGGCTATCGATCAGGGCGCTGGCGTTCTCTACATCTATGGCAATTACAGCGGCGACATCATCAACTTCGATATGGCAGCAGAACTCGCCGATCTCGATGGCATTGCCGTCAAGCAGGTTGTCGGCAATGATGATGTGGCGTCCTCGGTTGTCGGTGAAGAACACAAGCGTCGCGGCGTTGCCGGTATCTTTTTTGTCTACAAGGCAGCCGGTGCAGCTGCAGCCAACGGTCTGTCGCTTGATGAAGTAACACGCCTTGCCGACAAGGCACGCCTGCGCACCCGCACCATGGGCGTTGCGCTTTCGAGCTGCGTTGTGCCGGAAATCGGTCACGCAACCTTCTCCATCGGCGAAGATGAAATGGAAATCGGCATGGGCATCCATGGCGAACCGGGCATCAGCCGCAAGAAGCTTGCCAGTGCAGATGCGGTTATCGACGAACTGATGGAACGCATTTTCGCCGAACAGACCTATGCCAAGGGCGATGAAGTAGCCGTGCTGGTCAATGGTCTTGGCGGCACACCACTAGAAGAACTTTACATCATGTTCCGCCGGGTTTCCCAGCTGTTTGATGAGCGTGGCGTCAAGGTCAAGCATGTCTGGATCGGCGAGTTTGCCACTTCCATGGAAATGGCTGGCGCGTCAGTTTCCGTGCTGCATCTCGATGACGAATTGGAACCGCTGGTTGCCGCTTCCGCCAACACCCCATTCTTCAAGCATTTTGCGGGTTGAGGTGCAGTCATGAACGTCATTACAGCATCTGATCTGATTAATCTCTTCGACAGCTGGAAGCAGCTTTTTGCAGAACAGCGCGAATTCCTTATCGCGCTGGACGGCAAAGTTGGCGATAGCGATCTCGGCATCACCATGAGCAAGGCCTTTGCAGCAGCTTCAGAAGCTGTCCATGCGGAAGGTGAAGCTGCAGGCATCGCCAAGCTTCTGCGCACAGCTGGCGCCACCATGGCACGCGTTGCGCCATCGACCATGGGTACGCTGACCGCGACCGGCTTCCTGCGTGCAAGCAAGGCCTGCGATGGTATCGACGAGCTGGGGACCGCAGAGATTGCCGCCTTCTGGCGTGCCTATCGCGATGGTATCGCCGAGCGCGGCAAGGCAAAGGTTGGCGACAAGACACTTCTCGATGTGCTTGATCCAATCGCCGTAACGCTTGAAGCACAAGCATCAGCGGGTGCCTCACTTACTGATGCGCTTGCAGCCGCAGCCAAAGCTGCAGAAGATGCGCTTGAAGCAACCAAAACGATGGTTGCCCAGCACGGCAAGGCCGCAGCTTTTCAGGAAAAGACCATCGGTCTTCAGGATGCAGGCGCAACTGTCGGTATGCTGCTGATCACCAGCATGTCGGCTTTCGTTTCGGCAAACACATAAGAAGACCAAGGAATGGCTGATAAAGTTCTGCCCATGACCAAGACTCTGGTCTTCCGGCTCTTTATCAGCTGATCAGGCCTTCACTATCTGAAGGAAAAGATGGCAGAACTTGGCATGGCGTTGACCTTCTTGGTTGCGCATTGCCGGGTTCTGATTATTAGCCGGAGCCGGTTCGAAAGGCATTGGCGAAGCTGATTCCATTCTACAAGGAAAACCTCTGAGCATGACCAAACGGCCGCCACGCATAGTGGCGGCAGCCTTGCAATTGCAAACGAGCAGCGGTTCGGGATGCATATCTGCGTCAGCAGATCGTAAACGACTGCCGCTGGACAAGCGTGAATCCGCTACCTCCTCCATCTGGAATAATTGTCTGAACCTAACTGATGGTCGAAACCTCTTTGACAAGCCAGTCGCGGAAGAGCTGCAACGCCGGGTTGGAGGCAATGTTTTCGTGGCTGCATATAAATTTGTAGGATTCTTTGGGCTCGAAATATCGCTCGGACACGATGCAAAGGCTTCTGCGCTGCACGTCGTTTTCGACCAGAGGCCGATGAGAAAAACCAATGCCCTGTCCGGAACGAGCAGCCGCCAACAATGTGTGTTGGTCGTCAAAAAAGAGGTTTGAATTGGCGGTTAGATCATCAAATCCGTGGTGGGATATCCATCTTTTCCAGTCGTTTACGTCCCGATAATGCAAGCGAGGAATGTCAGGGTTCACGAGAAGATCTTCTGGATTTGTCACATTGGCCAGAAGTGAGGGGCTGCAGACAGGCACCAGTTTTTCTTTTAGAAGTTCGATGTTGTACATGCCTGCAGGCGGATGCAGACAATACTTTATCTGTGCGTCTTCTCTATCCTGAGCGATGGAATCTATATCGAGATTATTCAGGTGAAGCTGGATGCCTGGATTTTGCTTCAAGAAGCCAGCAATCCTGCTTGCGATCACTTCCATTGCGAAAAAAGGACCGGCGCGAACCCGGAGAATTTGGGTCTTGTTGTCCTGTCCGATCAGCGTCGTAACCGCGCCGATTTCATCAAATGCCCGAGCACAAACCTCCAGCAGCAGCGCACCTTCTGCGGTAACGGATACACCGCGCGAGCCGCGAATAAGCAACTGACAACCCAAAGCCTGTTCCAGAAGCTTGACTTGATGGCTCACAGCACCCTGACTGACTGCAAGCTCTTCTGCGGCGGCAGTGAAGCTTTGACAATGCGAAACGGCTTCAAAAGCCCTTAAGGCTCTCAAGCTTGGGAGTTTTCGCCGCTTCGCCCTTGACGTCATAACACTATGAATTTTTCTAATACCATTGAATAGATCTTTTGCATTGATCGACCCTCGGCACAAGCATAATCGTCAATAAACAAAAAAACGCCCCTGGGTGTTTGAGCTCTGCTGTTCCTGATCATGGATGACGGCGCGCGCAGGCGACGAACCCGGTAAGGGCATATAACAGGAGAACGAAACGTGCTTAAGCAAGCTAAAATGGGAATTATTGCCGCTCTTGTCGCTGTATGCGGTGCCCTTCCAGCCCATGCTGAGGAAATCCGCATGGGAGCCGAAGGTGCCTATGCGCCCTTCAATTATCTGGACCCGAGCGGGCAGCTCAAAGGCTTTGATATCGACGTCGGCAATGCGATCTGTGAAAAACTGAAAGCTGATTGCGTATGGAGCGCCAACGAGTGGAGCGGGATTATTCCGGCGCTTCAGTCAAAGAAGTTCGACATCATGGCTTCTTCGATGGCTATTACTGAATCGCGTATGCAGCAGGTCAGCTTCTCCGATCCGTATTACTACAACACCATGCGGTTTGTCGCTTTGAAGGAGCTTGGCCTGAAGGATGTGACGCCTGAAAGTGCCAAGGGCAAGGTCATAGGCACCCAGACAGGCTCCATCGCCGTCGATGCTTTGCAGCGCTTTTTCCCGGATAATGAGGTGAAGCTCTATCCGACACTGGAAGAAGCCTTCCTGGATATCGAGAACGGCCGCATTGACCTCTTGCTGGAATCCAAATTCGCGCTCAGCGACTGGATTAAGAAGGGTGCGGATTGCTGCGAATTTGTCGGCAACGAATTCCTTCTAGATGGAACCCTGGGTGCTGGAATGGCATTCCGCAAGGATGACGAAGAACTGCGCATGCGCGTCAACAAGGCGCTTGCGGAGATCATCCAGGACGGTAGCTACGACAAGATCAGTGCCAAGTACTTTGATTTTGACATCAGGGAAAAGCCGAAATTCGCGAGCGAAATCTTCGCGAAGTAGTTCGCTCCACCCTCACATACAGAGTGCCTGATTTGAGACACCACATCAGATCAGGTGCTCACTGCGTGTGGCATAGTCAGGCCTCAGCCATTTCGTTTCGACCAACACAGAGTGGTCTTCGCCGACAAAAGAAAGGTCGATCCGTGTCCTATCGTGTTGCGATCATCGAACTCATCAATGAAAGTAATACCTTCACGCAAAATCGCACGAGCATCAGCGATTTTCGGGCGTCGCATTACTTCAAGGGCGATGAGATTCCAGCCAATTTCCGAGGTACAGGCTCTGAGGTCGGTGGCGCGATAAAGGTCGCGGATGAAAAGGGCTGGACGCCTGTTTATATCACCGCAGCCCATGCGGAGCCGAACGGACCGGTGCTTGAAACTGCGCGTCAGGAAATCACCGGCGAGTGCTTGCGGCGGCTGAAGGAAGCCGGACCTTTTGACGGCATATTTGTTGCCCTGCATGGTGCCATGGTGACGGAGACCGATCAGGATGGCGACAGCCAGTTCCTGCGGGAGATCCGGTCCGTGGTCGGATACGATGTTCCGATCGCCATCACCCTAGACCTTCACGCGAATATTTTTGATGAACTGGCTGATCTGGCGCAGATCGCCGTTTCATTCCGGACTTATCCTCATATCGATATGAGTGAGGTCGGAGTTGAGGCCTGTTCGTTGCTGGATCAAGCGATGAAAGGGGAAATCGAACCTGCGCTGGCCATTGGACGCCCACCAATGCTTCTCGGTTGTGATGATGGTCGCACGACAGATAACGGTCCGATGTGCCGCCTGCTCGAAAGTGCAGGCCGTGAGATGCAACAACCGGGAATCCTGAATGTGGCGGTCAATGCCGGGTTTACCGATGCTGATGTCTGGGCGGCCGGGCCGAGTGTGATCGTGACCTTCGATCGTAAATGCGTTAGCCGACAAACCGCTTGCGATGTCGCGGACAAGATGTGCGATGAAATCTGGGCCTATAAGGATCAGTGGTCGCAGCCGATGCCTCTCGATGAATGTATCCGGCAATTGAAAGAGGTTCGGGGTGCTGAAGGTACGATTGTCGTCGCTGATTTCTCCGACAATCCCGGTTCGGGGGCCTATAGCGATTGCACAGCGCTCATTGCGGCTATGCTTCAGGCGGGTGTGACCAATGCCGCCGCAGGCGCTCTTCTCGATCCTGAAGCGGTGGCAGAGATTGCAGCCAAGGCGATAGGCGAGACTGTTACGGTGACGATTGGCGGCAAATCCGATCCATCTGTTGGTGGCGGTCCTTTGACTGTGACAGGCCGTGTCATGTCGGTCAGCGACGGTACCTTCGTCTTTGAGGGGCCGATGTTTACAGGTTTGCCTGGAACGACCGGAAAAGCTGTGTGCCTGCGTGTGGAGGGGATCGATATTATGATCGTGTCGGAACGCATGCAGATGCTTGATCAGAACATTTTCCGTATCGTCGGCATCGAGCCGAAGGAAAAATCCGTTCTGGCGGTCAAATCAATGCAGCATTTCAAAGGGGCGTTCGGCCCGATTGCAACACAGATCATTGTTACCGATGCTGGTGGTCTGAGCTCACCGGACCTGTCGAAACGGATCTACGCTCGCCTGCGGCGTCCGGTTTTCCCCCTGGACACACTGTCGGATCAGCATCAGTAAGAGTGCTGACGAAACTATTGGACTTTTGACAGCGAACAGGGAATTTAATTCGGTCGAGGGGAACAATTAGGATGACGTTTCGTCACCATGGAACTCCTGGACCAGATTGATCATTTGTACTCACGGATGGAGTGTCCGATGCACGCAGCGCCAATCTTCGCCGGGTTAAAAATCGAGGCGGCTGAAATACGGGTCATACGTTTGCCGCTGCTCGTGCCTTTCGTGATTTCCACCGGAACAATGACCGAAAAGATCATACCGATCCTCACCTTGCGGGCTGAAGGCCTGGAAGGTTATGCCGAAGGCGTGATGGATCCGTTGCCGGATTATCTGGAGGAGACCATCTCCGGTTCGCTCTCTTTCCTGCGCGATGTGCTGTTGCCCCAGATTGTTGGCAAACGCTTTAACGGCCCCGCCGATCTTGCAGCCATTCTCGATCCATGGCGCGGACACAGAATGAGCAAGGCCATGGTTGAGATGGCGATATGGGACCTGTGGGCAAAAGCACTGAACCTACCATTGAGCGTTGCGCTTGGTGGCGTTCGCGATGCTATCGACGTGGGTGTCAGCCTTGGCATCGCCGATATTCCAACGACGATTGACCGGGTCGCTGCCTCGCTCGATGCCGGTTACAAGCGCGTTAAGCTGAAGATCAAGCGCGGTCATGATCTCGCAATGATTCAGGCGGTGCGCGAGCGTTTCCCGGAAGCCAAGCTGACGGTTGATGCCAATACAGACTACCGGCTTTCCGACTTGCCGCTTCTGAAAGCAATGGATGCTTTCGCACTCGATTATATCGAACAGCCGCTGGCTTTCGATGACATTACCGATCATGTCCATGTGCAGGAAAAGCTGCTGACTGCCATCTGCCTGGATGAGAGCATCCGGTCTTCGGTGGATGCGCGCAAGGCGCTTGTCGCAAGAGCTTGCCGTGTCATTAATATCAAGGTGGGGCGCGTCGGTGGACATAGTGCATCACGCGCAATTCACGATGTCTGCGCAGCCTTTGATGTGCCTGTATGGTGCGGTGGGATGCTTGAAGCAGGCATTGGTCGGGCGCACAATATTCACCTGTCCGCACTGCCGAATTTCACCAAGCCGGGGGACACATCGTCCGCCAGCCGCTACTTCCCGCGCGATATTGTCAACGAGCCGCTGGAAGCCGAAAATGGGCGAATGGCCGTTCCCAAGAACGGTCCGGGTATCGGTGTGACCTTGGATCATGCATTTCTCGATACGGTCACCAGCCATCGCGAGGATTTCGTCGCATGAGCGAAATATTGGTCCGCGAGCTCGCCTCTCTCGACGAGATGAAGGATTCGGAGACTGTTCAGCGGCTGGTGTGGGGAGACGACGATCCTGTCGATGCCTCAGACCTATTGCTCGCCATCCAACACGAAGGCGGCCTTGTCGCCGGAGCGTTCGATGGCGGGAAGATGATAGGCTTCATCTTTGGTTTCCCAAGTGCAACGCCGGGTGTTCAGCATTCTCACCGTCTGGCGGTTCTCCCGGAAGCAAGAGGCTTGAAACTTGGCGCGCGGATGAAGTGGTTCCAGCGCGATTGGTGCCTTGCGAGAGGCATTACGCATGTGCGCTGGACCTATGATCCGATCCGGGCGGTCAATGCCAGTCTGAACATTGCGAGCCTCGGGGCCACATCGTCCACTTATCATATCGACTATTACGGCCCTATGGTCGGCATCAATTCTGGGTTGCCTTCGGACCGGATCGTGGCTGACTGGCAATTGGACGATCTGCGTGTAGAAGCTCGATCTCGAGGCCAGAAACTTGAGTTTCCCGCAGATGCTCGACGCGTGAAAATACCGGGCGATATCGATCACCTGCTTGCAGTTGATCCGGCGGCGGCAATGAATGCAAGGTTGTCGCTTCGCGAACAGCTGCTGACTGCCTTCGACGAAGGTAAGCGTATTGTTGGCTTCGACTCGCAGGCCACGACGTATTTATTGGTTTAAAGCCGATAGCTGAAATTACAAGCAAGCCGGATGCGCTATCCATTCGTTGGTACAGCCGTTTGACCATCAACCGGTCATCTGTGCTGTCAGTCGGCGAGCACTGCTTCATGTTGTAGCGTGGCTGATTTCAGCCGGGTTCTTCGGTTCGCTAGACCGCAGGCCTGGTTAAGCAACCGTAAATGACCTTGACCGCGTAGACAGTGATCGTTCACAAGATGACGGATCAATAGCAGCTCTCGGAGTTTCTCCAAGAGCGTCTGGCCAAGGCTAATGGAAATAATCATGCATGAAATCATCTGCCCGCATTGCAACAAGGCATTCAAGATCGATGAGACTGGCTATGCCGATATCCTGAAGCAGGTGCGTGACAGTGATTTCGAGAAGCAGCTGCATGAGCGCTTGGAGTTGGCTGATCAGGACAAGCGTAACGCTGTTGAGCTTGCACAGGCTAAAGTTGCCAATGAATTGCAGAAGACTGCCGCAGCCAAGGATTCTGAAATCCAGGAACTGAGGGCAAGACTTGAATCCGGTGAAGTCGCGCAGAAACTCGCAGTTGCTGAGGCGCTGAGTGCTGTCGAAAAACAACGCGATACTCTTTTGCATGAGCTTGAGAAAGCAAGACGGGAGCAGGAGGCTGCATCAAAACTGGCCGAGGCGAAGCTTATTGCCGAACTACAGAAAGCAGCCACCACTAAAGACGCGGAGATCCAGAGCCTGAAGGCCAGGCTCGATGCAGGGGAGCTTTCGCAGAAGCTCGCGGTCACCGAAGCCGTCAATACGGTTGAGAAAGAGCGTGACGAACTGAAGAATGGGCTTGCTCGGATCACGCTCGAAAAACAGCTTGCTGAAACTGCACTCAGGGACAAGTACGAAACGCAGCTGAAGGATCGCAACGACGCAATCGAGCGTCTGAGGGATATGAAAGCGAAACTATCGACAAAAATGATCGGCGAGACGCTGGAACAGCACTGCTCAATCGAGTTTGACCGCATTCGTGCGACGGCTTTCCCCCGTGCGTATTTTGAGAAGGATAACGACGCGCGCAACGGTAGCAAGGGCGACTTCATCTTCCGCGACATGGACGATGCAGGTTCTGAAATCGTCTCGATCATGTTCGAGATGAAGAACGAAAATGACGAGACGGCTACCAAGAAGAAGAACGAAGACTTTCTCAAAGAATTAGACAAGGACCGGAGCGCGAAAGGCTGTGAATATGCCGTTCTGGTCTCGTTGCTTGAGCCCGAGAATGAGCTCTACAACACCGGGATCATTGACGTATCCCATCGCTATCCGAAAATGTACGTCGTCCGACCGCAGTTTTTCATCCCGATCATCACGCTGCTGCGCAATGCGGCGATGAACTCGCTCCACTACAAGAATGAGCTGGCACTGGTGAAGGCGCAAAATGTCGACATAACAAACTTCGAATCCCAGCTTGATGACTTTAAAGCCGCATTCGGGCGCAACTGGCGTCTGGCTTCAGATGGCTTTGAGGAAGCAGTCAAACGCATCGACGAGGCCATCAAGGATCTGGAGAAAACGAAGGAAGCGCTTCACAAGTCGGCCAACAACTTGCGGCTTGCAAACGACAAGGCAGAGGACCTGACGGTAAAGCGGCTCACGCGCGGTAACCCAACGATGGCTATCAAGTTTGCCGAACTCAAGCAGAACGGCATGCCCGATAATGAATGAGCAAATAAGCAGATTTTGGTGAACTCGCTGCCTATTCTCCCATAGCGTCAACCGATGCGTAACCACCATCCGGTGTCGGGAAAGTGGCAGAGTTATGCCGCTATGGCCGGGCGCGCTTCGGCGAGAAGTTCGATCGTTTTGAGCCGATGGCTTCCTTCGGAAACCGGGCAGTCGATGATAAACTCAGCGATGCCAAACTCACGGTGCAGGCGTTGAAGCTCAATGTGAACGTGGATGGCCGTGCCACGGATCACACGTGGCGTGCGCTCTTCAATCGTGTATTGCGTGGCGCCTGCCTGCCTTACATATTCGAGCGCTTGTTCGTGGCTGCCGACGTTGACCGGCTGCAAACCTTCGGCTGCAACACGGAAGCGCCGAATATCAACAGCAAGCCTCTCTGCCTCGGCATCGCTTTCCGCAACGATTACGCCGACAGCTAAAATGGCAGGACGGTTTGTGATTGCCTGATAGGCGTCAACGGCTTCCTTTATGGCTGTCGGGTCACCTTGAATATGACCGGCATAGACGAAGTCCCAGTTGAGACGTGCGGCAAGCTGAGCACTTTCGACGCTCGCACCCAGCAGGAAACGTTCAGGTTTTTGTGGCGGAACCGGATAAGCGGCAAGGCCGCTCCGGTCGGCGGTATTTTCCGGGCTTTGGTCGAGAAATTTATCTAACTCAATCAGTTGCTCATTGAAGGATGGTTTCCGATCAGGGTCATAGGCGCCCTGCAAGGCACGGGTTGAAAGCGGCAGTCCCCCAGGGGCTTTGCCCACACCCAGATCGACACGTCCGGGCGCAAGTGAAGACAGGAGATTGAAATTTTCTGCGACCTTGTAGGTGCTGTAATGCTGCAGCATAACGCCGCCTGAACCAATTCGGATATGTTTGGTATGTGCCAGCAAAAAGCTGATCAACACTTCCGGTGATGAACTGGCGAGCTCTGGTGAGTTGTGATGTTCAGCCACCCAGAAGCGATGAAAACCTGCGGTTTCTGCTTTCTGCGCAAGCTTTATCGTGCGGGCCAGTGCCGTTTGAGCTGCTTCGCCGTCATGAATGGGACTTTTATCGAGAAAACTGAGCGCGTAGGGCATTTCATCCTCATCAACAATTTGATGAGGAGTAATCTATGTTTTTTGTAGAATATTAATCGAGCAACGATCTTCCAATATTTGCACGCTCATTAAACGTTCATGCCGTGCAAACGTGCAAGCAAAGAGGCACCGTTAAAGGAAGATACTGTTCGATGGCGGCTTTTTGCTCCCACTCAACAAAGTCGGGCAGCATTTGTTCAGCGGAGGCTTTCCATGGTTGATATTATTGTCCAGTCCTCTCTTTTGAATCCGGCAGCGCAGCCCCTTATCGATGGCCTGGCTCACGAATATGATCTTCGTTATGCCGATCTGGACCGATCCGGTGGCGTGCGCGCAGAAATTCTGCGTTACCCCACGGACGCATTTGCGCCGCCGCTTGGCGGATTCCTGTTGCTCCAACGCGATGGGGAAACCATTGCCGGTGGCGCCTATATGAGCCACGACGATGAAACCGTGGAGCTCAAACGTATCTGGACCGCGTCGCATTTGCGCAGGCAGGGGCTGGCGCGCCGCATTGTGCTGGCGCTCGAAGAAAGTGCGGGCAATCTGGGCTATACGCGCGCTTATCTGTCTACGGGCTTCCGCCAACCAGAAGCAACTGCGCTCTACATCGCACTCGGCTATCGTCCGCTTTTCGATACATCCGTCGATGTTCTGCAATATCGCTCACTGCCCTTTGAAAAGCACATTGGCACCAAATTGGGCCAGCAGATCTCCTCGCCACTTTATCCAGCATCTGCCTCCTTCGAAGAAGCAACCCAGCGTGTGCAGGAGCGCAAGGCGGCGCAGGAAGCAAACATTCTGGCGCGGCTTCAAAGCTATCGCGAAGCCGCGGCATGAGCAGGGAAACAAACCATGCCCCTTTCACACATTGGACATTTTGCCTTCCTCATTCCTGGCAGCCATCGCGAAAATGATCTCGCGCAGGGTTTGGAGGACACATTGCAGCTTTTCGAGCATGGAGAGCGGCTGGGATACGACAGTGCATGGGTGCGGCAGCGCCATCTGGAGCGCGGTATTTCATCCGCGGCCACCTTTCTCGCAGCAGCTTCGCAGCGGACGAAACGGATTGGTCTAGGCACCGCGGTTATTCAGCTTGGCTATGAAAATCCGTTTCGTCTGGCTGAGGATCTGGCGACGGTCGATCTGCTTTCGAATGGCAGGCTGAATGTTGGTGTTTCAGTCGGCGAACCGCCCTTCGCTCATCTGATCGCGGACTTTGTCGATGCCGTTCCAATTGCAGATTACAGTCACTCACGGGCTGAAAAACTGGCGCGTGCCCTACGTTCAGAGCCACTGTCCGGCAAGACGGAGGCAGGCAATGCCGCTGGTGCCCAAATCCCGCGTTTGAGACCGTTTGCGGAAGGGCTGACCGAACGCCTGTGGTATGGCGGGGGTTCGCAAAATTCTGCCAAATGGGCGGGACAAGCCGGCTTTAATCTTTTGACTGGAAATATTGTCAGCGGTGAAAACACCGACAGTTTTCTGACTGCGCAGAAAGCATTGATTGAACGTTTCCGTCAGGAATGGGCGCATGAACGTGCGCCGCGCGTCGCACTTGGGCGTGTAATATTGCCTACAGATGGCGCCAGCCCGGACGCGCGTCGTCGTTATGCGGAATTTGCGGCTGAACGTGATAAGCGGACGGGGCTTTTTCATGGTCCACGCCGCACGCTGTTCTTGTCTGATATTGTCGGGACGACGGAAGAAATTCTCGAAAAGCTGGCAGTCGACCCGGTTCTGCCGCTTGTGTCTGAATTCCGCCTGGAGCTGCCCTATGAATTTCACGCAGAGGATTATGCACAAATCCTCACGGACTTTGGGCGGCTGCTTCCCGCATCTGGCACAAGGAAACCGGAACTCAGTGTCGTTCGGGCAGGTTAGCCCTCCGATCAATTCACTTACGATTGGAATAAAGTCATGAAACAAATCTCAAGATCTGTTTCTGAGTATGTTTCGAGATGATTCTAATGAACCAACATTGTAAGTAATTTGGGTCTTTCAGCGTAACTGCTGCGAGCATTAATCAGTGGCACATAGTGACACCGCCGCACATCTACTTCCGTTTTAGAGGCGGGTTCTAATTTTCTACAAAATCAGTCGATTATAGAAATGGCATTCTCGGCCAATTTGCCGAGCGCTGCTACCGTATGGCAGATTGATAAATCTGGAGCAATAAACAGAGATGGGATCAACGGTAACATATCTCCGCGAGAATATTCCGCAATATGTTGAAGAGCCTGAAGATATCGAGGTTTCTCCTGGCGAACTTAAAGCAGCCATGAGACAGCTTGCAGGTGGCGTGAGTGTTGTCACGGCGGGTTTCGATGAAGGGCGCACCGGGGCGACTGTGACGTCAGCCACAGCGCTTTCGGTTGAGCCGCCAACGATTATCGTAAATATCAATCGTGGTTCATCGGTCTGGTCGGCGATTAGTCGCCATAACCATTTCTGCGTGAATGTGCTGTCCTCCGGCCATCAGTCCATTGCCGATCGTTTTGCTGGCAAGGGTGGCATCAAGGGTGTTGAACGTTACGCGGATGCTGAATGGTATGCACTAGAAAGCGGTGCGCTGGCACTTGCTGGCGCATTGGCTTCCGTTGATTGCGCCGTGGAAGACGTGATCGAACGCCATACACATGCAATCGTGATCGGTCGCGTTCTGAAAATCGTTACGGGTTCCGGTGAACCGCTTCTGTATCACAATGGCGGCTATCGCCTTCTGGACGCTATATCAGGCGCTTAACTGCGCCCAAGCGGGCGCAGAGCGGTCGTCTTCCAACCCACCGTTGCGGGTAAACTGTTCCAGCGTCATCCTATCGAGAACGCCTGCTATTGCTTCGCGCACCAGCAGCATGGATCGACGTACTTGACAGGCGCGATGATCCACGCAGTCGTTGCACGGTTCGTACGCTGTGCGGCTGGCGCAACGGATTGGTGCCAGTGGTCCGTCGAGAACACGGACGACCTGACCAATGGTAATTTCCGACGCAGGCTTGGAAAGGCTATAACCGCCACCGGGACCTTTCTTCGACCGTAGAATGCCGTCATTGCGCAATTCCAGCAGGATTGCGTCGAGAAATTTCTTGGAGATATTGTTCTGGGTGGCAATATCGGCGACGAACGCACTTTCTCCCGGTTCAAGTGCGGCGAGATGAGCCAGAGCCTTCAGACCGTATTTGCCCTTCTTCGTAAGCATAACCACTCCGCCGATGTTTCGCCGGAATGCTTTTGCATGAAATCGAGAGAATTAATAGCTTACGGTGGCTGGCCGAGTGTCGCAGTATAGTGGCTGTTTTAACCGATTTCGCGCGATGCGGTCGGTGTATGATAATAAAGCGGGAAAATTAGACCGTAGGGAATGGTCACGATATCGGCCATCTGATCGTCGGTCGGGCGATCGTCATTCATATCCTCGGAGTCCCGGCAATCGGCTTGGATGTCGGCTTCCGACAATACGAAGATAATCGCGCTCCAAAGCAGAAACGGGAGCAGGGCGATGATGATATAGGTATAGCTCGTATCCATGTTTGAATGGTGGGCCACCAAACATTCTTCCTCAAGGAACAGACGTCTCAAAATCCACCTCTTTTCAGTCAGATTTTTCTTTTGAGCTTGTCACTGACAAGAATGAATGACGTCATAACCACGCTATCTAATTGACTCTATGGCATATTCTGTATTGTGCCGCTTTATGCTGCATTGCAATTTTAAAGTATATAAAAATTATAGAATTACTTTTCTTATCGGCAGGCCGACGGGTGCTTACGCTGCTCCCCATGGAAAACGTCTAGCTGCTCGGTGCGGATGCAGCGCGACCGGAACTGCAAGATGGACGCATGGCGTCGAACTCTTCCTTGGAGAAAAGACATGAGTGAACGAAAACAAATCACGTTTGGCGTCATGCTGCAGGGGGCTGGCGGCCATATGAACGCATGGAAGCATCCAAGTGGACCCGTCGATGCAAGCACCAATTTCGAGTTCTTCGTCAATGCCGCGCGTAAGGCAGAGGCGGCGGGGATCGCCTTTGCCTTTGTTGCTGACGGACTTTACGTCAATGAACAGTCGATACCGCATTTCCTCAATCGCTTCGAACCGATCTCGATCCTTTCGGCACTCGCTGCTTCCACCTCAAAAATTGGTTTGGTAGGTACGGTATCGACGTCCTACAGCGACCCCTTCACCATCGCGCGCCAGTTCGCTTCGCTGGATCTTATTTCTGGCGGACGCGCCGGATGGAATGCTGTCACCTCCCCACTCGAAGGGTCAGGCCGTAATTACGGGCGCCCGCATCCGGAACACGAACTACGCTATGAAATCGCGGACGAATATCTCGACGTCATCAAAGGACTCTGGGATTCCTGGGATGACAATGCCTTCGTCCGCGATCGCGAAAACGGCGTCTATGTCGATAAAAACAAGCTACGTCGCATTAATCACAAAGGGCGCTTTTTCAATGTCGAAGGACCGCTAAATATCAGCCGTTCCAGACAGGGGCAGCCAGTGGTGTTTCAGGCCGGATCGTCGGATTCGGGCATCCGGCTTGCCGGTAAACATGCCGATGCAGTGTTCACGAACGGTGCCAAGATTGAGGACGTGCGATCTTTCTACAGACAGGTCAAACAAAGTGCCGTTGCGCAGGGGCGCAGTTCTTCCGATGTGGGAATTTTCCCGGGTATTGGCCCGATTGTCGGGCGGACGCAGGAGGAAGCCGACGCGAAGTATCAGGCGATCCGTAATCTGGTGTCGGTCGAAGAGGCGCTGCTTTATCTCGGTCGCTTCTTCGATCATCACGATTTCAGCATCTATCCGCTCGACGAGCCTTTCCCTGAACTCGGCGAAATCGGCAAGAACAGTTTCCGCGCCACGACAGACCGCATCAAGAAAACGGCAAGGGAAACCGGCGCCACATTACGCGAGATCGCACTCGACGTCGCGACACCACGCACTGCCTTTATTGGAACGGCGGAGGCCATTGCCAATGAACTCATCGATTGGGTGGAAAGCGAAGCCGCCGATGGTTTCATTCTCGGCTTTCCCGTCATTGCGGAAGGTCTCGATGATTTCATCCAATATGTACTGCCGATTCTGGAAGAGCGTGGCTATTTCAACCCGGAACTGAGCGGTGAAACGCTGCGCGATCATCTGGGGCTGCCGTTTCGCGAAAGCCGTTATTCGTCGGCGGTAGATCAACCGGTAAACAAGGCCGCACGGGCCTGAGGAGCCGGTTTCATGGATGTTACCTCCCGATCCCGCAACAGGCTTGATGCCGCGAGAGAAGGCATTGCCGCGCATCTCGATGAATTCATAGCGCTTCGCCATGACATTCATCAGCATCCGGAGCTTGCCTTCAACGAGCATCGCACGAGCCGCCTCATTGCTTCAAAACTCGCCTCCTGGGGCTATGACGTTACGACGGGAGTTGCGGGAACCGGCGTGGTTGCAACCTTGGTGCGGGGGGAAGGTCAGCGCCGTCTCGCGATCCGGGCAGATATGGACGCTCTACCGATAGAAGAGGCAACGGGACTTCCCTATGCCAGCCGAAACAAAGGTGTGATGCACGCTTGCGGTCATGACGGGCACACGACGATCCTGCTTACGGCTGCGCGATATCTGGCCGAGGCGGGGAATTTCAGCGGTACGCTCGATCTTGTTTTCCAACCGGCAGAAGAAATCGGTGCCGGAGCACGCAAGATGATAAGCGAAGGGCTTTTCGAGCAGTTTCCCGCCGATGCGGTGTTCGGATTGCACAACTGGCCGGGTGTCACTGCAGGACGTTTCGGCTTTGTCGCGGGACCGGCTATGGCATCTGTAGACAAGGCTGTCATCAAGATCGTCGGCAAGGGTGGTCACGGGGCTGAACCGCACAATGCCGTCGACCCTATCGTCGCCGCTGCGTCTCTCATTACCGCCTTGCAGAGCATCGTTTCGCGCAATGTCGATCCACGTGAAATGGCGGTTGTCACGGTCGGTTCCATTCATGGCGGTGAAGCTTCGAACGTCATTCCTGGTTCGGTGGAACTGCAACTGACGATCCGTTCCTACAGCGAAGAGGTGCGGCGCGGATTGCAGATACGCATCCCGGCGCTTGCTCGCGCTCAGGCTGAAAGTTTTGGTGCCGTTGCGGAGGTCGACTATAGGTTGGGCTTTCCTTCTGTCATCAATCCGGTTGAGGAGACCGCATTCGCCCGCAAGGTTGCAGTCGACGCCTTCGGCGATGACGCTCTAGACAGCGCATTTGCGCCACGCACTGCCAGCGAGGATTTTGCTTTCATGCTGCAGGCAAAGCCCGGCAGCTATCTCTTCGTCGGTAACGGCGACAGCGCGCCGCTGCACAGCGCCGAATACAACTTCAACGATCAGATCATCGCGCCAGCTGCCCTCTATTGGGTGCAGCTTGCCGAAGCCTTTCTCAACGAAAACAGACGGTAATGATGATGATGAGCGATATCTTTCTGTACACCAGTTCTCTTGATCCACGTGCGAAGCCGCTCATCGATGAGCTTCTGTATGAATATGACAGTCGTTACGGCACATATTTCAATGCGGAAGGTGCGGCGGCAGAAATGAACCGCTATCCGCCCGAGGCGTTTGCGCCACCCGGCGGTAATTTTGTGCTGTTGATCCGGGACGGTGAAACCATCGGCGGCGGTGCCTTTAAGGCTTTTGATGCGCGTACTGCGGAGTTCAAGCGCATCTGGACGCGGTCAGATCTGCGGCGACAGGGGCTGGCGCGCAAGCTTCTCGTGGAACTGGAAGAACAGGCAGCAAGACAGGGCTATTCCCGCATCTACCTGACGACCGGCTTCCGTCAGCCTGAAGCCGTCGGTCTCTATCTGAACAATGGTTATACGGCGCTTTTCGACACAGGTGCGGATCCTGAAATTTACAAGACGCTGCCTTTTGAAAAGGAGATCGGCCATCTGGTCGCTCCGCTCGGGCGCGGCAACGATCATCACATCACGGACCGACAACATATCGCCAGCCAGTGAACATCATCACAGGGCTGAAGGCCAAGGAATGACCAGATGGCAGTAACGACAGAATTCTCAAACGTGCAGATTGCAACCCGCCCCGTGGAGCGCAAGCAGGACTATTCGCGCTACAGGATCGTTCCGGCAAAGCATCCAGCACGCTTTGTGGGTAGTGTGTTCGCGGCCCTCGTGATCGGGCTTGTGCTCTATTCGATCTTTACCAATCCGCAGTGGGGCTGGAACGTTTTTGCTGAATGGTTCTTTGCCGAACCGGTGCTCGTCGGCCTCGGGCGGACGCTGCTGCTGACAGCACTCGCGGCTGTATCAGGTTCCATTCTCGGCACGCTGCTGGCCTTAGCCCGTGTATCGAGGTCGCCGCTGCTTTCAGGCCTTTCCTGGGGTTATATATGGTTGTTGCGTTCCATACCGCTGATCGTATTGCTGCTTATCCTGAACAATCTCGGTTACCTCTATGCGAACATCACGCTGAGTGTGCCTTTCACAGATCGCGTATTGTTCGATTACCCGACGGTGCAATTGCTGACACCGTTTGCAGCTGCCTTTCTCGGCCTGACCCTCAACCAGTCAGCCTTCTTCGCCGAAATCGTACGCGGCGGCATTCTCTCCGTCGATCAGGGTCAACATGAAGCTGCTGCCGCGCTTGGCCTGCCGCGCAACCGTCAAGCCTTGCGAATTGTTCTGCCACAGGCCATGCGTTCCATCCTTCCGACGGGTTTCAACGAGATCATCGGTCTCGCCAAGGGCACTTCCATGGTCTACGTGCTCGCCTTGCCGGAGCTGTTCTACACAGTTCAGGTGATCTACCGGCGCAATCTGGAAGTCATTCCGCTGCTGATGGTCGCGACGGTCTGGTATCTGGTCATCATGACCGTGCTTTCGGTGGCGCAGTACTATATTGAGCGATATTTCGCCAAGGGTGCGGTTCGCAATCCGGTTCCCCTGCCATTCCAGGCATTCTTCAATCGCTACAAGCGCTCCTTGCCGCTGACCTCGGAGTTGTCGGGACAAGTGCACAGGACGGTTCCGGTCGCGGGTTTCCGCGATGTCGGCACAGTGTCTGCGGGCGCACCTATTCATATCCACGATATTTCCAAGCGCTTCGGCACGAACACGGTGCTGAACCATGTGGAACTGTCCCTTCCGGCAGGCAGTGTGACGGCAATTCTCGGCCCGTCCGGCTCCGGTAAGTCCACGCTGCTGCGCTCGATCAATCATCTGGAGCGTGTGGATGAGGGCTTCATTTCCGTTGATGGCGCGCTGGTCGGTTATCGCCAGGACGGAGACACGCTCTATGAGTTGAAGGAAAAGGACATTCTCAAACGCCGTGCCGATATCGCGATGGTGTTCCAGAACTTCAATCTCTTTCCGCACATGACGGTTCTTGAAAACATCATCGAAGCGCCGATCCAGGTACGCGGTCTTGCGCGGGATGCAGCGGTCCGATTGGCGCTCGATCTGCTCGCCCGTGTCGGCCTCAGTGACAAGGTTGAAGCCTATCCGCGTCAATTGTCCGGAGGACAGCAGCAGCGCGTGGCGATAGCGCGGGCATTGGCGCTTCGTCCGAAGGTCATCCTGTTCGACGAACCGACTTCGGCGCTTGATCCGGAACTGGTCGGTGAGGTGCTCGACGTTATCAAGGAACTTGCCCGTACTGGCACCACCCTTGTGATCGTCACTCACGAGACCGGCTTTGCGCGTGAAGTTGCCGACACGGTTGTCTTTATGGAAGCCGGGCAGATCGTAGAGGCCGGTCCGCCATCCCGCATTTTCAACGACGCGCAGCATCCGCGCACACGTGAATTTCTGGCCAAGGTTCTTTGAACCGGTGCTGGAAGAACCGACACAACAAGGAGACGGGAAATGACATTTATCAGAAAAGCGAGCTACTGGACCGCCGGAGTTATCGCTATTGGGTTGCTTGGTTCCGGTGCCGCACGCAGCGAGGGGAAATTCGATCTCAGCCCGGAACAGCCGAACCGGCTGCGCGTCGAGAAGATCGCCAAGCGTGTCGAGGAGATCAAGGACTTCAAGTTCGTCAAGGACGGCGTTCTGACTATCGGCATCAGCACCAGCGGACATCTGCCACTGCATGACTATGCGTCGGATTCCAAGACCGTCATCGGTTACGACGTCGATCTGGCGCAGATCATCGCCGATAGTCTGGGCCTCCAGCTGGAACTGGTTTCTGTCGCATGGGCTGACTGGCCGCTGGGTCTTTCCTCTGGCAAGTTCGATGCAGTGATTTCGAATGTGACGGTGACGGAAGAACGTAAGGAGAAATTCGATTTCTCCACCTATCGCAAGGATGAGCTTGGCTTCTATGTGAAATCCGACAGCGAGATCGGCGAGATCAAGTCTCCGAAAGATATTGCCGGTCTCAAGGTCATCACAGATGCGGGCACCAATCAGGAAAAAATCCTGCTGGAATGGGACCGCCAGAACGTAGCTGCCGGTCTGAAAGCCGTTGAGGTGCAGTATTACGATGATGATGCGGTCAAGGATCTCGCCGTCCAGAGCGGACGCGCCGACGCCGTTTTCAGCGTAAATGCGACGCAAGCTTACTCTGCAGGCATTAACGGCAAGACGAAGCTGGTCGGCACTGTGAGCGGGGGCTGGCCGATTACGGCTGAAATTGCCGTCACGACGCGCAAGGGAAGTGGCCTTGCCCAGCCGCTGACCGATGTCCTGAATGATTTGATCGCAAGCGGGGCATATCAGAAGGTTCTGGAAACCTGGAATCTTGGACCGGAAGCAATCACCGAAGCCAAAACCAACCCGCAGGGACTGCCGAAGAGCGGCTCGTGAGTTGAAAGGTGAGGGGCGGGTCGGTTTGAGGGGACGCGAACTGACCCGCATATTTCTGTGATACTGGAGAAAATTTACATGAGAGCAGGAGCTCTGTTGATCGCGGCCTTTGCATGGGTAACATTTCCGGTTCTGACGGCAGTGGCAGGGGACGGTTTCGACCTTTCTCCGGAGCAACCGGGTCGTATTCATACGAAGAAAAATGAGACGGCTGCCACAGCCATTCCCTCTGACTTCAAATTCGTTGCGCCGGGTAAATTTACCGTGGCCGTGGCTCCCGGTGGCCCGCCTCTGGCGACTTATGCCACTGATGCGCGAACGGTCGTCGGCGCCGATCCGGAATATGCTTCTGCGATCGCTGAAAGTCTGGGCCTGCAGCTGGAGCTCGTTCCGGTGGCGTGGATCGACTGGCCGCTGGGGCTGGCTTCCGGCAAGTATGATGCCGTCATTTCAAACGTTGGCGTGACCGAGGAACGCAAGGAAAAATTCGACTTTTCGACTTATCGGCAGGGTCTGCACGGGTTCTTCGTCAAGTCGGACAGTCCGGTCACCTCTATTAAGGAACCGAAGGATGCTGCGGGTTTGCGCATCATTGTAGGTGCGGGGACAAATCAGGAGCGCATTCTCGTCAAATGGAGCGAGGAAAACGTTGCCGCCGGTCTGAAACCGATTGAATTGCAATATTACGACGATGAAGCCGCAAGCCTGCTTGCGCTCCGGTCAGGACGGGCCGACGTGATTGTGCAGCCACATGCGCAGCTCGTTTTCATTGCAGCGCGTGACAAGAATATCAAGCGGGTCGGAACATTGAGCGCAGGTTGGCCGGATCGTTCCGATGTCGCGATCACAACCCGCAAGGGGAGCGGTCTGGCCGATGCACTGACGGTAGCTACCAATGGTCTGATCGAGGATGGAACCTATGCCAGAATTCTCGAGCGCTGGCAGCTGGAGGAAGAAGCGCTGCCCCGCTCCGAAACAAACCCGCCGGGACTGCCGAAGTTCAACTGAGCCGGACATTATTTCCCCGCAACTGAAGGATCGAAGGTGCCAAAAACTATCGAATATTTCTTCTCCATCGGATCGCCGTGGTCATATCTCGGGCTGGATACGCTGGAGGAGCTGTCCTCAAGACATCTGGTTGAAATCAAGCCTCATCTGGCGACTGTCATCGAGGAGAATGGCGGAATATTCGCCAGAAACCGTCCCGATGCGCGCCGTGCCTATGGCACGCGTGATCTGAAACGATGGGCGAAGTTTCGTGGTAAACCTTTGCTGGTGGAAAATCGCCCGGCACTCGGCGACCCGACGTCTGCTTCCTTTTTGGTGATCGCCGCCTATCTTGACGGCGAGAACTGGTTGCAGCTGGCGCGGGCGCTGCAACATGCCTTTTGGGAAGAAGCGAAGGATATAGGGCAACCGAATGTCCGCCGCGCGGTGGCTGACGCCGCAGGCTTCAACGGGGCCTATCTCCTGTCACGGGAGCAGGACGAGGACGTCCTGCGAAAATGGCGAAATGATCGCGAGATTGCCGTCGAAAAGGGCGTGTTCGGATTTCCAACCTACATCTATGAAGATGAAGTTTATTGGGGACAGGACAATCTGGGCTTCCTGTCGAGCCATCTGCGCGGCGAGATACCTTAGGTGCGTGGCAGGATTCTAGAAAGCCGCGTTCGGATGCTTTGCCCGGCTTGGTGTCGGCGAGCCTTTAACACTTTGGATTTCTGTTTGTCGTGTTGTTGGGTGATTTCTTATTGTATTTGTTCCAAATCAATGAACTCTCTGTCTGATCGGATAATTTCCAACCGAAAGACATGCTCGCAAATAATAGCAGAGCAAATGCAGGTTGGACGTGAAAATAGCATTATTGGGCCGTGTGGTCGCTCCAGCTTTCCGACTGCCGGAACAGGGTTTTCCAAGTGTCAGTCAGCCATTTTCATTTTTACTAGAAGCCGCCAGGGTCGTCGCGTTGGCGGCGATGGTTCTGGCGCTCTGCTGGCAGACCACAGCATCCGCTGCTGATCTGGAAAAATACCTTCCGAAGGTTGAGGCAGGCGCTCTCTTCAAAGAGGCCGATGCTATCGGCAAGCCGCAGGGCGAGCCGCCAATCGCACCACTGATGAAGCGGGGCGAGGTGATCGGTTATGCTTATTTGAATTCTGACTTCACCAGTTCCATCGGTTATTCCGGCAAACCCATCCATATCGTCGTCGGCATTGATACCAAAGGCGTCATACGCGGCATAAAACTGGTCGACCACAAAGAGCCGATCGTGCTGATCGGCATTCCCGAAGCCAAGGTTGTGGCTGCGCTGAACTCGCTGGTCGACAGTGACATGAGTGCTGTCGCGGCTGGCCAGAACAAGCCTCCGCAGGTGGAAATCGTCAGCGGTGCCACGGTTACCGTGCTCGTCATGGGAGACAGTGTCGTTCGCTCGGCCGTTGGGCTTGTCCGCAGCGGGCGTCTTGGCAACGCGCCTGTGCAGGTCGCCGCAGCTGATGCGCAGCGCACGGTTGATCTGGAGATCCGCGACGAGCAGGACTGGCAGGCACTGATCGGTGACGGTTCGGTCCGCAGCCTGAAACTGTCGGTTGGTGATGTGACACAGGCATTCCGTGACGCAAAGCACGATCGCGCCGCCGACAATCCTGAAACAACCAATCCCGAAGACGAATTCATCGAGCTTTATGTTGCGCCGGTATCAGTGCCGTCGATCGGTATCAGCCTGCTTGGCAAGGATGGCTTCGAACGCTTGCAAAAGCGGCTGAAGCCAGGACATCAGGCGATCCTGGTTGCGGGCGACGGAGCCTATTCTTTCAAGGGCTCCGGATATGTGCGCGGCGGTATCTTTGACCGCATCGAGTTGATGCAGGACGGGCAGGGCGTACGTTTCCGCGACAAGAACCATACTCGTATCGGCGATATCATGGCCGAAGGCGCACCGCGTTTGCGCGAGATAGCACTGTTCGAGGTGCCTGACGGGTTTGCCTTCGACGTGACAGAACCGTGGGATTTGCAGCTTCTGGTACAGCGCGGTTTCGGTGCGCGGGACAAGGCCAATATCAGTTACGATCTCGGCTACAGTTTGCCGGAAAAATATCTGGCGAAGCAGCCGGAACCGGCTCCTGTCCAGCCTGCTGTATCAATCGCCGACGCACCACGTCAGCCGCAACCGGTCGGCGAAGCCAATGCTGCCGACATTCTGGGCGAGGGCAATCCGCTCTGGGTCCGGATGTGGGAGATGAATCGTGCCAATGTAGTCATCACCGCTTTTGCCATCACGGTTCTTGTCGGCATCTTCTTCTTCCAGAACAGTCTGGTCAGGCATCCGCGCTTCTTCACCTGGCTGCGGCGCAGCTATCTTCTGTTCATCCTTGTCTGGCTCGGTTTCTACAACAATGCACAATTGTCGGTTGTCAACGTCCTGACCTTCACCAACTCCCTGATTACCGGCTTTAACTGGGAATTCTTCCTGACATCGCCGCTGATCTTCATTCTGTGGGCGTCGGTGGCGGCGGGGCTGTTGTTCTGGGGGCGTGGACCCTTCTGCGGCTGGTTGTGCCCGTTTGGCGCCCTGCAAGAACTTACCAATAATCTCGCCCAATGGCTGAAGGTGCCGCAGGTCAAGCTTCCATGGGGACTGCACGAGCGTCTCTGGCCCCTCAAATACATGATCTTCCTCGGCCTTTTTGGGTTGTCGCTCTATTCGGTTGCGCTGGCAGAAGTGTTTGCAGAAGTCGAACCGTTCAAGACCTCGATAATTCTCAAATTCGCACGTGAGTGGCCGTTCGTCATTTATGCGCTGACACTTCTGACTGCAGGCCTGTTCATCGAGCGCTTCTACTGCCGCTATATGTGCCCGCTCGGCGCGGCTCTCGCCATCCCCGGACGCATCCGCATGTTCGAATGGCTGAAACGTTGGCCGGAATGCGGTTCGCCCTGCCACCGTTGTGCCAAGGAATGCCCGGTCGAGGCGATCCATCCGGAGGGGCAGATCAACGTCAATGAATGCATCTACTGCATGCATTGTCAGGAACTCTATCACGACGACCAACGCTGCCCGCACATGATCCAGGTGCGCGTGAAGCGTGAAAAATTCGCAGCCCGCAATGCCCCCCTCGCAGCGGCTGCCGAACGTGGCGGGGGACCGGCCAGACCCGTCATCTCAGTCAAAGGAAAGCCGGTTGAAGGCGTTGCCGATACCGGTCCTGCTGTCTGACTTTTCTAAAGGAGAGAAGCATGTCTGAAGAAACCAAAAAAACGCAGCTTAGTCGAAGACAGCTGCTCGGCTCGTCAGCCTTTGTGGCTGCTGCCGGCGCAAGCGGTCTTGGTGGAGCGCTGTTTGCAGGTTCAACCGAACCGGCAATAGCTGCTGCCGGCGGTGCTGGCCATAGTGCAGAAGTGAAGCCTGGAGAACTGGACGAATATTACGTCTTCTTTTCCAGCGGTCAGAGCGGTGAGGTCCGTATTGTCGGCTTGCCATCGATGCGCGAACTGATGCGCATTCCGGTGTTCAATCGCGATAGCGCGACCGGCTGGGGCCAGACAAATGAAAGCCTGAAAGTGCTGACCGAAGGCCTTCTGCCGCAGGACCAAGAGTTCCTCAAAGATCGCGGGGGCATTTTCCTGAATGGTGACTTGCACCACCCGCACCCGTCCTTCACGGAAGGCACCTATGACGGACGCTATCTCTACGCCAACGACAAGGCCAATACGCGTGTCTGCCGCATCCGTCTTGATGTGATGAAATGCGACAAGATCATTCAGCTCCCGAACCAGCACACCGTGCATGGCTTGCGTGTGCAGAAATATCCGAAAACCGGATATGTCTTCTGCAACGGTGAAGATCGCGCGCCGATCCCGAACGACGGCAGCAATCTGACCGATACCAAGCAATATCACGCGATCTTCACGGCCGTTGACGGCGAGACCATGAAGGTTGCCTGGCAGATCATGGTCGATGGCAATCTGGACAATGTCGACTGCGATTATCAGGGCAAGTACGCTTTTGCCACCTGCTACAATTCGGAAGAGGGTACGACGCTCGCCGAAATGATGTCGAGCGAGCAGGACTGGATCGTCATCTTCAACCTGAAGCGTATCGAAGAAGCGGTTGCCAAGGGTGATTTCAAGGAAATCAACGGTGTGCCGGTCATCGATGGACGTCACGGTTCCAAATATACGCGTTATATTCCTGTGCCGAACAGCCCGCATGGCATCAACACTGCGCCAGACGGTATCCATGTGGTTGCCAACGGCAAGTTGTCGCCGACCGTTACCGTGTTCGACGTTCGCAAGTTCGATGAGCTTTTCGACGACAAGATCAAGCCCCGCGATGCTGTGGTTGCGGAACCTGAACTCGGACTTGGGCCATTGCATACGGCTTATGATGGCAAAGGCAACGCCTATACAACGCTCTTCATCGACAGCCAGATCTGCAAATGGAATATCGAGGACGCCAAGCGAGCCTTCAAGGGTGAAAAGGTCGATCCGATCCGTCAGAAACTCGATGTACATTATCAGCCCGGTCACAATCACACTTCCATGGGGCAAACCAAGGAAGCCGACGGTCAGTGGCTGATCTCGCTCAACAAGTTCTCCAAGGATCGCTATCTCAATGTCGGCCCACTCAAGCCGGAAAATGACCAGCTCATCGATATTTCCGGTGAGAAGATGATGATTGTCCATGACGGGCCAAGTTTTGCTGAACCGCACGATGCAACGATTGTTCATCGTTCCAAGATCAATCCCGTCAACTTCTGGAGCCGTGAGGATCCATTCTTCGCCGACGCTGTCACTCAGGCGAAAGCCGATGGCCTCGACCTGATGGACGCGAATGAGGTGATCCGGGATGGCAACAAGGTGCGCGTTTATATGACGTCTGCCGCGCCAGCCTTCGGTCTAACCGAGTTCACCGTCCAGCAGGGCGATGAGGTGACGGTTTATGTCACTAACATCGATGAAATCGAAGATCTCACCCACGGCTTTGCCATCATCAACTATGGTGTCAACATGGAGGTGGGTCCGCAGGCAACCGCGTCAGTTACCTTCACAGCCAACAAGCCGGGTGTGTGGTGGTATTATTGCTCGTGGTTCTGCCATGCCATGCACATGGAAATGAAGGGCCGGATGCTCGTGGAACCGAAGAAGGCCTGACTGCCATGAAGTTCCCCCGCCGGTTTCAGTCCTTGAGTGCTGCAATGCTGCTGACCGTTGTTCTGTGCGACGGTTTGCAGGCACGGCAGATCGATGTCGTGGCAGGCGAAGGCGTACAGGCGGCTATCGAAAAAGCGGAGCCGGGCGATATCGTCCGGCTTCTGAAAGGCAAACACAATGGCGCGGTTACGATCGACCGCGCCATTGAACTGACCGGCGAACCGGGCGCCGTTGTAGACGGAGTTGGCTCGGGTAACGCCATAACGGTCAACGCACCGGACGCTATCGTGCGTGGGCTGGAAGTGCGCGGTTCGGGTGAAAACATGCCCGACCTCAATTCCGGAATTTTCGTGGCAAAAACCGCCACGGGCGCACGTGTCGAGAACAATCGCCTTATCGATAACCTCTACGGGATTTATTTGCATGGCGCCGCAAATTCCATCGCGAGCGGCAATGAGATCGTTGGTCGTCGAGGCGTGCGCATGGCACAAACCGGTAGCGGCGTTTCCATCTGGAATGCGCCCGGCGCACAGGTTATCGGCAACGTCATTCGCTACGGGCGCGACGGCATCTACACCAATGCCAGCCGCAAGAATATCTTTCGCGACAATGTAATGGAGGATGTCAGGTTCGCTGTTCATTACATGTACACGGATGACAGCCAGGTCATCGGCAATGTTTCGCGCAACAATTCGGTCGGTTTCGCGATCATGTACACCAACCGTCTCAAGGTGCTGGACAACCTGTCTGACGGCGACCGGGATCATGGCTTGTTGCTCAATTATGCAAATAGCTCGGTCATTTCCGGCAATCGCGTGATCGGGCGCATGCAACCGATAGATCGCTGGCTCGATGCCGGTGTTCAGAAGGCTGAACACGGCCTTCCTGCGGACGACCAGACAGAAACCCAGACGGGCGAGACCTCGCGGCTCGGTCCGGAAAAATGCGTCTTCATTTACAATGCCAACAAGAACAAGTTCACCGAAAACAGTTTCGAGAACTGCAGCATAGGCATTCACTTTACCGCCGGTTCCGAGGGCAATGCCATGAGCGGCAACGCCTTCATCAACAACCGCAATCAGGTGAAATATGTCGGCACGCGCAACCTCGACTGGTCGGTCAATGGACGCGGCAATTACTGGAGCGACAATCCGGCCTTCGATCTCAATGGTGACGGTATCGCAGATAGTCCTTACCGGCCCAATGATCTGATCGACAAGGTTTTGTGGACTGCGCCACAGGCAAAAATTCTCATCAATAGTCCGGCAATCGAGACAATCCGCTGGGCACAGACCCAGTTCCCGGCGCTTCTGCCGGGCGGTGTCGTCGATAGCTATCCCCTTATGAAGCCGCCGCATCCGGCCGATCCGGCGAAAGGAAAACCAAATGACTGAGACTGTCATTCTTGATCAGGTCACAAAGTCCTATGGCGGGTTCAATGCCATCAGCGATGCAAGTTTCCGCCTCCACGCTGGAGAAAGCATTGCGCTGGTCGGCCATAATGGTGCTGGAAAAACGACGATGATAAAGCTCATGCTCGGACTGATCCGCCCGACCAAGGGCGCGGTTCGCGTGTTGGGCGAGGATCCGGCGACCGGTGCCTTTGCCGCCAGATTGCGGCTCGGCTATCTGCCTGAGCACGTCTCTTTCAATCTGGCGCTGACGGGAGCCGAAACGCTCGGCTTCTATGCGCGGCTCAAGAGAATGCCGGTTGCCCAAAATGTAGAGCTGCTGGAGCGCGTCGGCCTCGCCCATGCCGCAAACAGGCGGGTCGGCACCTATTCGAAGGGGATGCGCCAGCGACTGGGGCTTGCTCAGGCATTGCTCGGGCAACCGTCCGTTCTGTTGCTTGACGAGCCGACGACCGGTCTCGATCCCGCCTTGCGTCAGAGCTTCTATGAAGTCCTTGAAGAATTGCGGAGCAAAGGCACGACAATCCTCATGTCGTCCCATGCCCTGACCGAACTGGAAACCAAAGTCGGGCGCGTCATCATCGCGAACAAAGGCAAGATTATTGCCGATGGCTCCATCGATGCGTTGCGCCGGATTTCACAATTACCGCTTCGCATACGGGTGCAGACGCCAGACGTTTCCCGGCTGCCTTCGACAACCGCCAATACTGCATTGCGCTGGCATCGTCTCGGCCCGGATATCTTCGAAACGGAAGCTCCGACGGAAGGTAAGATGGCTCTTGTCCGTGAAATCGTGGCCATGAACGACAATCTCACAGAACTTGATCTCGTTCCGCCGACGCTGGACGAACTTTACGCCCACTTCCTCAATGCCGGGGAAGAGGCCCTCGCGGAGGCAGCGGAATGAACAATATTCTCATAATCGCTTCCAAGGAAATTCAGGAAGGCTTGCGCAATCGCTGGGTTCTGGCGACCACGCTATTGCTTGCGGCACTGGCCCTAAGCATGACTTTTCTCGGCAGCGCACCCACCGGCAGTTCGGTTGCCGCGAGCAAGCTGGACGTTGTGATCGTCAGTCTCTCCAGCCTGACAATCTTCCTCATCCCTCTTATTGCCCTTCTCATTTCGCATGATGCAATCGTCGGTGAAATGGAACGCGGCACGATGCTGCTGCTTCTGAGCTATCCGATAAGCCGATTTCAGCTGGTTCTTGGAAAATTCGTTGGTCAGCTTGCTATTCTGTCCTTTGCGACATTGTTCGGGTACGGCGCGGCGGCTGTGGCGCTGATCGTGACCGGGTCCGGCGTGGATGCGGGAAGCTGGCTGTCGCTGTTCAAACTCATTATCTCGTCGGTCCTGCTGGGAGCCGTGTTCATCGCCATCGGCTTTCTCGCAAGTTCGCTGGTGCGGGAGCGGAGCACGGCAGCAGGTATCGCCATCGGCGTCTGGCTGTTTTTCGTGCTGATCTATGACGCAGCACTTCTTGCTCTGCTGGTTTTCGATCAAGGCCGTATTGTTGGCGGTGGGGTACTCAACGGTCTGCTTCTTCTCAATCCAGCCGATTCCTACCGGCTTCTCAATTTCGGTCTCGGACAGGCCGGATCTTTAACTGGCATGGGCGGAATAGCCGGTAACGCTACGCTCTCTGCTCCAGCTCTGACGCTAGCGCTCGGCCTTTGGGTCATGCTGCCGCTGTCCCTTTCCATGCTGGTTTTCTCGAGGAAAGAATTATGAAACACGCTCTGTTTCTTGCCCCCCTGTTTCTGGTTCTGCTTGCAGGGTGTTCTCCGGATGAAAAGAATGATGCCGTGATGGCTCCTTTCGCGCTGACGGAAAGCGCAATGGGCCGATATTGCGGAATGAATGTTCTGGAGCACCCCGGCCCCAAGGGGCAAATCATTCTAGAGCCGACAAACGAGGCAGTATGGTTCTCTTCCGCCCGTGATACGCTCGCCTTTACGATGCTGCCTGAGGAGCCAAAAGGGATCGCGGCGATCTACGTTTCAGATATGGCGAAAGCGCCAAGCTGGGAAGAGCCGGGAGCGGAAAACTGGGTCGATGCGCGCAAAGCCTTTTTCGTGATTGAAAGCGCTGCTGTAGGTGGAATGGGGGCACAGGAGGCCGTACCGTTTTCGACACGAGAAGCAGCGGAGAAGTTCGTTGCGGAAAAGGGCGGCCGTATTAGCACTTTTACCGAAATACCAGAGGATTACGTTCTCGGCGGTCAGTCGGTGCGGCCCTCCGATCTTGGAGCCGAAAGCCATGCGCATTGAAGGTGGTCAGCGTATCAGCCGTCGGCTTGTACTTGCGGGTGGTGCGGCTGGAGTAGTGTTCTGGGCCATTCCAAAACACGCAGTTTCACTCGACCTTCCGGAGCCCATCATCTGGCGTAGTCAGGCGATGGGGGCACCTGCCAAGATCATACTCTATCATCCGGATCGTTCGACCGCTGAACGGTTGCTGCGCGAATCTGCTCAAGAAGCGGAAAGGCTGGAGAACATTTTCAGCCTCTATCGTTCGGATTCAGAACTCACCCAACTTAATCGCGATGGGGCGCTGGCATCGCCTTCGCCTGATCTGGTCGAGGTATTGCGTATCTGCCATGAATGCTGGCAGGCCAGCGACGGCCTTTTCGATCCGACGGTACAGCCCCTTTGGAACTGTCTGAAAAAGCATTTCTCGCAAGAACGTCCTTCTCCCGACGGACCATCGCGACAGCTTTGGGACGAAGCGCTTGCAAAGGTAGGGTTCGGTCACGTTCTATTCGATGATAACCGCATTGCATTCTCCAAGCCATCTATGTCTCTGACTTTAAATGGTATTGCGCAGGGCTATGTCACCGACCGCGTGACGGCATTGTTGCAAAGGGCAGGAGTCGAATATGCACTGGTCGATATGGGGGAGTATCGCGCTCTTGGTTCAAGAGCTGACGGCACGGCATGGTGCATTGGCATCGCCGATCTGGAAGCCGGAGCTGCTGCCGAAGAGTATGTTGATATCCGCAATCAGGCGCTCGCGACATCCAGCTTCACGGGCTTTCAGTTCGATGAGTCCGGACGGTTTAACCATTTGCTCAACCCAAAAACTGGCTTTTCAGCGGCACTTTATCGCCGGGTGACTGTCGTGGCCCGCGATGCGGCGCGAGCCGATGCCTGGGCAACTGCGTTCAGCCTCATGGACAAGAATCAGATCGAAGCAGTTATCGGTAGCCAACAGGATATGTCTGTGATTGCACAGACACGCTCTGGCGAACGAATAGTCCTGGGTTCTTAGGTAATGAGCGGCGTTATCGTACTGATCGCAGGCGCATCCCGTCCGAAGCAGATTGATACTCAGAGGGGCGGAAAAACGATGCGGTTTTCTATGAATCGGGGCGTCTTATGCGAACGTGGCGATGAGATTTTTTTGATCTTTAGAATGAATGTCAGGAAACTCTGAGCAATCGGCATTTGCCGATACAAGCACCGTCGCGCAGTCATGCTTTTTTAAGTTGCCAGACTGAAAACCTGTTCTGGAACCAGCGCTCTGTCGAGCCAAGTTATCGCAATAATTCCAAGGAGATCGAATGGTGGGCGTGACAGGGATTGAACCTGTGACCCCTACGATGTCAACGTAGTGCTCTCCCGCTGAGCTACACGCCCATTCGATGTGGCGCATACACCATATCACGTTGCGCCCGTCAATGCCCTTTTGTGAAGTTTTTTCGTCTTTTTGTTGATGACAAAACAAAGGGCCGCAAATCAGTGAGATCGCCTCAGGCGGCGATCAGCATTTTTTCTATTTCGTTCACCAGGTCACGCAGGTGGAACGGCTTGGAAAGCACCTTTGCGTCGCGCGGCGCGTCCGAATCGGGGTTGAGGGCGACAGCGGCGAAGCCCGTAATGAACATGATCTTCAGATCCGGGTCGATTTCTGTCGCGCGCCGCGCCAGTTCGATGCCGTCCATTTCCGGCATGACAATATCGGTCAGCAGAAGGGAGAAAGGCTCTTCCTGCAATCTTTCATAGGCACTCGCGCCGTTGTCGAAGTGCGTCACGTGATAACCGGCTTTTTCCAACGCCTTGACGAGGAAGCGGCGCATATCATTGTCATCTTCAGCTAGAAGGATTCTCTTCATTGTTCCGTCCGAATTCTGTGTCGTGTTCATCGCCCAAAAGCTGACCCTTAACGACTCAATATCCACCGTAGAAAACGCTTCTTTGGTAAATATGGAATGAATGCTCGCGCGAATGTTAATTGTTATGGCGCGTATTTGGCAACAAGCTGTTCAGTGTGACAGGATTGTCGCATATGCACGCCATGCAGAGGCCGGAAGATTCGGCTGCCAGCCATTTGCACGCATGGGCCGCCTGACGTAATTTGTTATAATACTGACGTGGATCGTCGTCGAATGGCCTGGATGTTCCGGCCGAAAACGGGTGAAGAATGAGTTTGGAGCGCGATTTTAGTCTGATACCGCCCTTCGAGATATGCGCTCCGGCGGAACAGCGCATTCCGTTCGTCTTCAATTCACCGCATAGCGGACGCTATTACCCGCATTCTTTCGTCGAAGCGTCGCGTCTCGACGCCTTGAGCATACGTCATTCGGAAGACTGTTATGTCGATGAGCTTTTTGCTTCCGCCATGCGGCTCGGTGCGCCCTTGCTCAAGGCGCATTTTCCGCGTGCGTTTCTCGATGTGAATCGCGAAGCCTATGAACTGGATCCGCGCATGTTCGCCGAGCCATTGCCGCCTTTCGTCAATAGCCAGTCGGCGCGCGTTGCAGGTGGGCTTGGAACGGTGCCGCGTCTGGTCGGTGAGGGGCAGCTGATTTATCCGGGGCGCATTCCACTCGCCGAAGCATTTTACCGTATCGAAGACCTCTACAAGCCTTACCACCAGACGCTTGATGCACTGCTTCAGTCCACCCGTCAGCGTTTCGGTTATGCGGTTCTGATTGACTGCCATTCGATGCCCGGCGGCGCGCGGCCCGGCGAAGTCGGATCGCGTCCGGATTTCATCGTTGGTGATCGTTTCGGTCGCTCGTGCAGCGAAAGGCTGACGCAGGCTGCCATCGATCTGCTGCAGGATCTGGGCTACACTGTTGCGCACAACAAGCCCTATGCGGGCGGGTTCATCACGGAGCATTACGGGCGGCCTGCTATGGCGTGTCATGCCCTGCAGATTGAAATCAATCGCAGTCTTTATGTGAACGAGCAGAACCTGCATAAGCTTGCCGGTTTCGAAACGCTCTGTGCCGATCTGCATGGGTTTCTGAGCGACCTGACATCCCTGCCGGACGATCTCTTTATCGCGCCACCTCTGGCCGCAGAATAATCCGTTCCGACGAGCGCCTCTCGCAGATAAAAAGAACCGCGCCCGAACGATACGAGCGCGGTCAAAGACTAGGGAGGAAATGCCCCGAAAGGCATCGACAGGAAAACCTGTCTGGGATTTAAGTTACGTCCGAATGGCGGTAACGTCAAGAAAATGCGCATATTTTTTGGGCTAATTTAATTATGCTCATTATGTAGGCAAAATTAGCATGGTTTGCATAAGTATGCGCCATGTGTTGGAAACAGGAGTTCGGGGTTGCTGATCGATAAGGCATTTTTTTCCGAAGTGGCTGCAGCGGCAGCTGCTCAGACGCTTCCGCGTTTTCGTCAGCTGACGGAAATCGACAACAAATATAGCGTTGGTTTCGATCCGGTGACCGAAGCGGACCGGGCGGCGGAGCGTGCGATTCGTGCGGTTATTGGCAGCGTTTTTCCCGACCATGGTATTCTTGGGGAAGAATACGGGCCGGAGAATATTGACCGCAGCCATGTCTGGGTCATCGATCCCATTGATGGGACCCGTGCTTTCATTTCCGGCCTGCCGGTCTGGGGCACGCTTTTGGGACTGACTGTCGATGGCGATGCCACGGCGGGAATGATGTCGCAGCCCTTCACCGGCGAGTTGTTCTACAGCGATGGTAATGGTGCTTATCTCGCGCGTAATGGCGGCGAAGACGCGCCTCGCCGTCTGTCGGTGCGCAAGAATGCAACCTTGGCCGATGCCACGATGTTTACGACGACGCCTGCTCTTTTCAAGGGTGAAAGCCGCAAGGGATTTGATCGGCTGGAAAGCGCGGTGCGTCTGTCCCGCTATGGAGTTGATTGCTATGCCTTCGCAATGCTCGCAAGCGGTTTTGCCGACATTGTCGTTGAAGCGGGTCTCCAGCCCTATGACATTGTCGCTCTCATTCCGCTGATTGAGCAGGCTGGCGGTGTGGTGACGCAACGTGATGGTAGTCCGGCGGAAAAGGGCGGCGATGTTGTCGCCGCAGCTTCTCCTGAACTGCACAGGGCAGCGCTTGATCTGCTGAATAGCTGATAAGAGCATTTCCAGCAAAAGTGCGAAGCGGTTTTGCGTCGGATAATGCGTAAAAACAAACATTTAGAGCGATTTCAATGCTTCTACCGCAGGCGAAATCGCTCTAAATACCGGAGGCTAGGGGCTCAATGGTCTCCGGCATGGTTTCGACCTCTGACGAGCCCGGAATGAAGGCATCGAAGGCGGCCCAGAGCTGCTCACGATAAAAGTCGGCTTCCTGAAGCATCTCATGACGTGCGCCGGTAATTGTGGTCAGTGAGACATTGCGCGTGCGGGCGACAAAACGTTCGATCACCGATGTGGAAACCACGCGGTCTGCGCCAGCGGCAACGATGAGGACCGGTACTGTGGGTCCATTATAGAAATCCGGCTGATTGATGCGCCGAGACGTTTCGAGAGCGCTCCAGAGCCACCGGACGGTCGGACCGCCAAGCGCAAGATCCGGGTGAAGGCGTGGAATTTCCATATTACGCATGAAGCGTGCCGGGTCGCTGGTCAGCGGATTGCCTGCAAAGGGACGCGAAGCCAGTCTGCGTCCGCCGGATGCGTAAACTTGGCCGAGGCCGAGCCATCGAAAGGCGGAGGCGATGCGGCGTACATTGTCATCGCTGAGCCGTTGCCCATCAAGCCCCATGAAGGGCGCACACAGCACCATGCGACTGATGCGCGATGTCAGTCTGCCCATCGAAGAAAGCGCCACAAGCGCACCGGCGGAATGGCCGAGAATGTAGAAGGGCGGGGGACAGTCAGGCAAGGCGATCTGGTCAAGGATAAGGTCGAGATCGTCGGAATAGTCTTCGAAACTGCGGACATAGCCGCGCTGGCGGTCCTTCAGCAACCGGTGCGAGCCGCCTTGTCCGCGCCAGTCGAAAGTTACGACCGTGAAGCCGCGCGCGGTCAGATCGGTCATGGTTTCGAAGTATTTTTCGATAAATTCGTTGCGTCCCTGAAGCAGGACCACCGTTCCCCGTATCGGTTTCGCGTCGGCTTTAAGAATGGCATAGCGCAGGGTCTTGCCGCCCTTCGCTTCAAGCAGGCCAGCCTTGATCCCGTGCGGAATCGGATTCGCATCGGTTTCGAAAAGTAGTTCCGACATCCGATTGCGAACCTTTCTGCTTCAGATTGGGATATGTGGCTCCAGCATAATGGGGCAATTGATGATAAAAAGTAACCGGAAGTTCGAGAACGAACTTCCGGCTCAAAGAACAGCCGATGCAAGGGACGTTACACCAGCTGGTCTGTAGAGAAAATTTGAAGAAGGCGCTCAGTATCCGCCAGGGCGGCGTTCACCAACAATGCGGCCTGAATAGGCATCGACCATGACGATGACGCGGCGGCCGTTCGGCCTTGTGGCGCGCACGAAATAGGTGTCGCGGTTAAGGCGCATGTCGCCGACATCATAGCCGCGGCGTTCCAGCGAGCGTGCGATACGACGCGGTCCCATGATGTCGCGACGACCATAATCGTCGCCCCAGCCCGGGCGGCGATCCGGGCCACCATCCCAATCAGGGCGTGGACCCGGATATGGACGCGGCGGACGATAGCCATCATCATCGTAATATTGTATCTGAACGCGCAGGCCGCTATCGGCTGCAAGGGTGGGTGTCGCAATCCCTGTCGCGACGGTAGCAAGTGCGGCAAAAGCGAGAACAGCTTTTCTCATAACCGTGATCCTTTAATGAACCCGCTTTGCAGCAGGCATGGTGGGACATTAGCCCCAAGCGGCTGAACGCTCGCCAAAGATGATGTTCATTTTGGGTTCATTGTGCGACGAATCCCCCAAAATGTAGGCCCCTATTGATCAGGAGTTATTACGCGGCGTGACAGCCCGTGTTTCGCAAGCTTCGCGCGCACGTGGCCTTGAAATGAAAAAGAACCATTCCCAAATGAGTTTTGCGGTCGCCTGGAAGGGGCCGCCGGCATCAAGGAATTCGCCATAAGGGAGTTTCGCCGCCGTGTATGGTCCCGAATGCGCCCAGCGCTCTTCGGAACAGATCATGCTGAAACAAGCATCATGTCGCTCTAAAGGAGGGCTAGTACATGCGTCACGTAGATTTTTCCCCGCTCTATCGTTCCACGGTCGGTTTCGATCGGCTCTTCTCCATGCTTGATACGCTCGCTTCGCCGGAAGGTAACCAGTCCTATCCGCCGTATAATATTGAGCGCACGGGTGAGAACACCTATCGCATCACCATGGCGGTCGCGGGCTTTTCCGAAAGTGAACTCGAAATCGAAGCGCATCGCAACCTGCTGACGATCAAGGGTCAGAAGGCGGATGAAAATGCTTCCGATATCGGTGAAGTTCTCTATCGTGGTATCGCCTCACGTGCTTTCGAGCGCCGTTTCCAGCTTGCCGACTTCGTTGAAGTCGCCGGTGCGAGCCTCAAGAACGGTCTCCTGCACATCGATCTCAAGCGCGAGATTCCAGAACAGATGAAACCGCGCAAGATCGAAGTTGCCAAGGCTGGCTCCGACAGCGCTCAGCAGATCGAGGCGAAAACCGCGCATTAAGCTTGGTTGAGAATGAATAAGAAGAGGCGGTGCTTGAAGCGCCGCCTTTTTCATTTTGACAGATACGAAAGAGCGTCAGGCGATCAAGTCGGCGAACCGGTCGACATCTTCTTCCGTGTTGGCGAAGCTCGTCACAAAGCGGGCGAAAATTTCGCCGTCGCTGATGCGGTTCACTTCCGAATGCGGGGGGTTCCAGTCGTAGAAAATCGCTCCGGCATTGCGCAGACGATCATAGACCGACTGTTTCATGATGGCGAAGACCTCATTGGCTTCCGGTTTCCAGGCAAGGCGCATCTGGCTCGACGCATTGATATGACCGGCGAGGCGCGCGGCGAGTGCATTGGAGTGACGTGCCAGTTCCAGCCAGAGATCGTCTCGCAGGTAAGCATCGAATTGCGCTGCCACAAAGCGTGTCTTGGAAAAGAGCTGTGCCGCGCGTTTGCGGATGAACGGTAGGTCCTTGGCGCGGGCCGGGTCCATGAAGACCAATGCTTCGGCGCACCAGCAGCCGTTTTTCGTACCTCCGAAGGAAACGATGTCCACGCCTTGTTTCCAGGTCATTTCGGCTGGTGTCATGTCCAGCGAAACAAGCGCATTGGCAAAGCGTGCGCCGTCCATATGCAGTGGCAGACCGGCATCGCGGCAGATCTTGGAAATGGTGGCGATATGCTCAGGCTGGTAGAGCGTACCAACTTCGGTCGCCTGCGTGATGCTGACGGCCATGGGCTGTCCGGCATGAACGAAAGCCGGATTGAACCGCTTCAGTTCGCGCTTGAGAAGTTCGGGGTCGATGCGGCCATGCGCGCCGTCAATCGGATGCAGACGTGCGCCGCCGGTGAAATATTCAGGTGCACCGCACTCGTCCTCGATCACATGCGCTTCGCGGTGCACCAGCGAAACTCCGCCGGGCCGGTTGACGCTGGCCAGCGCCAGCGAGTTGGCGGCCGTTCCGGTGCCGACAAAGAACACGGCAACTTCGCGCTCGAACAATTCATTGAAGCGTTGTTCCACTTGGCTGTCGATTTCGCTCGCGCCATAGGCTGCCGCAAAACCTGCAGCATGCAACGAAAGGCTCTCGGCGATTTTCGGGTGGGCGCCTGCCCAATTGTCTGACGCAAAATGCACGTGTTCCTCCAGATGGGTTGAATGGGCTGTCGCACAGTCGATGTTTCTATAACCTGTCTGACAGAAGCGGTTAAGGTCCGACTTGCGCGAAAAATGTCATCAACATGCCTATTTTTTAGGCATTCGAGGGGCGGGCAAAAGCGCGCCAAACTGACGCAATGGCCATTAAACGCAATTAAAATCCAGTAAAATCACGGCTTTTGATATTTTATTACGGAAGCTGCTGAGAAAAATTGCGTTTCCATCTTGTGAGGCAATTTGAATTCTGTCATACGTAATTAGGACAGCAATGCTGTCCAATTAAACGCTGATGCAGACGGAAGCGACACAACGCTCTCCGAAAAGTTTCAGAAAGAGGCGCCGTACTGGCAGGCACATAGCCTGGCGGTAACAGGCGCCCCGACCGCGACAGGAGGAATTCTAGTGCGCCATTTTCTGGTGGGCTGAGTGTCGTCTGTCCAAGCCTGATGAGAATAAGGCGCTAAACATCGTTCCTCGCACCGGCTTTGCCGCTCGCCCGGGACCTCGTCCAACGCCTTGTCGATAAGGCTTCCTTTATACGTAAAGCAACGGCGGGATGGTTGTCACACCATCTCGGTATATACTGATCGCGCACCTCATGATGAGGGCCAAACGGAGGGAATGACGATGACGCATTTGACGCCATCTGTATCGAATGTGGTTTCTCACAACGTACAGAACGGAACGGTCAAAGCTGCGACGACCGCTCCCAACCGAACGACGCGAAAAACGACAGCGGCGGGTTTTCCCGCAGCGCAAGGACTTTACGATCCGCGCAACGAACATGATGCGTGTGGCGTTGGCTTTATTGCGCATATGAAGGGCAAGAAGTCGCATCAGGTCGTTGAAAACGGCCTCAAGATGCTGGAAAACCTCACCCATCGTGGTGCGGTTGGTGCCGACCCGCTGATGGGCGATGGCGCCGGCATTCTCGTGCAGATTCCGGATCGCTTCTTCCGCGAGGAAATGGCGCGCCAGGGCATCGATCTGCCGCAGCCCGGTCATTACGGCGTCGGCTATCTGTTCATGCCGCGCGATCCAGAATTGCGTGCCCATATTGAAGAGATCGTCAAGGAAGTCATCGCTGCCGAAGGCCAGACCTTTATCGGCCTGCGCGAAGTGCCTGTCGACAATTCGTCCCTGTCCAAGGCGCCGGATATTGCCGCAACCGAACCGTTTCACGTTCAGGTCTTCATCGGACGCAATCCGATGCTGGAGACGGATGACGATTTCGAGCGCCGTCTGTTCGTTCTGCGCAAGGTCATTTCCAACCGTATCTATCAGGAAAATGACGGCGACGATAAGGGCTTCTATGTCGTGTCCATGTCGGCGCGTACGGTCGTCTACAAGGGCATGTTCCTCGCTTATCAGGTCGGTGCCTATTATCAGGATCTGAAAGACCCGCGTTTCGAAAGCGCGGTGGCGCTGGTGCATCAGCGCTTCTCCACCAACACCTTCCCGTCCTGGCGTCTGGCGCACCCATACCGCATGGTTGCGCATAACGGCGAAATCAACACGCTGCGCGGTAACGTCAACTGGATGGCTGCGCGTCAGGCTTCGGTGGACTCGGAACTGTTCGGCAACGACATTTCCAAGCTCTGGCCGATTTCCTACGAAGGCCAGTCGGACACGGCTTGCTTCGACAATGCGCTCGAATTCCTGCATCAGGGCGGCTACAGCCTTGCCCATGCGATGATGATGCTGATCCCGGAAGCATGGTCAGGCAACAAGTTGATGTCGGATGAACGCCGCGCGTTCTATGAATATCATGCAGCACTGATGGAACCATGGGACGGTCCGGCAGCGGTGGCTTTCACGGACGGTCGCCAGATTGGCGCGACGCTCGACCGCAACGGCCTGCGTCCGGCGCGCTATATCGTGACGGACGATGATTTCGTCATTCTGGCTTCGGAAGCCGGTGTTCTGCCGGTCGAGGAAAAGAAAGTCGTCAAGAAGTGGCGTCTCCAGCCGGGCCGCATGCTGCTGATCGATATGGAAGAGGGCCGCATCGTTTCGGACGAGGAAATCAAGTCCCAGATCGCGCAAAAGCACCCTTACAAGCAGTGGCTCGCCAACACACAGCTCATTCTGGAAGACCTCAATCCGGTCGAACCACGTGCGCTGCGCAAGGATGTGAGCCTTCTCGACCGGCAGCAGAGCTTCGGCTACACGCAGGAAGATACCAAGCTGTTGATGTCGCCCATGGCCACGACCGGTCAGGAAGCCATCGGTTCGATGGGTACGGATACGCCGATTTCGGCTATGTCCGACAAGTCGAAGATGCTGTTCACCTATTTCAAGCAGAACTTCGCGCAGGTCACCAACCCGCCGATCGATCCGATCCGCGAAGAACTGGTGATGAGCCTTGTCTCGTTCATCGGCCCGCGTCCGAATATTTTCGACCTTGTCGGCACGTCACGCCGCAAGCGTCTGGAAGTGCGCCAGCCGATCCTGACCAATGGCGATTTGGAAAAGATTCGTTCCATCGGCCACACGGAAGACCGCTTCGACACCAAGACGCTCGACATCACCTACAATACGGGTGAAGGGGCAGCCGGTATGCACGGCGCCATCGAACGCCTTTGTGACCGTGCCGAAGCGGCTGTTCACGGTGGCTACAACATCGTCATCCTGTCGGATCGTCAGGTTGGTCCGGATCGCATTCCGATCCCGGCGCTGCTGGCGACGGCAGCCGTGCACCATCACCTGATCCGCAAGGGCCTGCGCACTTCGGTCGGTCTGGTGGTGGAATCGGGCGAGCCGCGCGAAATACATCATTTCTGCTGCCTCGCTGGCTACGGTGCCGAGGCGATCAATCCTTATCTCGCCTTCGACACGCTGCTCGACATGCATCGCCGTCGCGAGTTCCCGCCGGAAGTGGACGAGGATGAAGTGGTCAAGCGCTACATCAAGTCCATCGGCAAGGGCATGCTCAAGGTCATGTCCAAGATGGGCATCTCGACCTATCAGTCCTATTGCGGCGCGCAAATTTTCGATGCCGTCGGTTTGCAGACGGGCTTTGTCGACAAGTTCTTCTTCGGCACGGCAACGAGTATTGAAGGCGTTGGTCTCGATGAAATCGCGGAAGAAACCGTACGTCGCCACACCGACGCTTTCGGCAGCGATCCGGTTCTCCTGACCTCGCTGGAAGTTGGCGGTGAATATGCCTACCGTATGCGCGGCGAGGCCCACCTGTGGTCGCCGGATGCAGTCGCCAGACTGCAGCATGCAGTGCGCACCTCCAACCCGGAGACCTTCACGGAATATACACGCATGCTCGACTCCAAGTCGGCGCAGGCAAAGACCATTCGCGGCCTGTTCAATATTCGTTTCGCCGAAGAGCGCGGCCTGAAGCCGGTTTCCATCGATGAGGTCGAACCGGCGACGGAAATCGTCAAGCGTTTCTCGACAGGGGCAATGTCGTTCGGCTCAATCTCCAGAGAAGCCCACACAACGCTGGCCCGCGCCATGAACGCGATTGGCGGCAAATCGAACACCGGCGAGGGTGGTGAGGAGCCGGATCGCTTCTATCCGCTGCCGGATGGCAAGCCGAACCCGGAACGCTCTGCCATCAAGCAGGTGGCTTCTGGCCGTTTTGGTGTGACGACGGAATATCTGGTCAACTCCGATCTGATCCAGATCAAGGTTGCGCAGGGTGCAAAGCCGGGTGAAGGCGGTCAGCTGCCGGGTCACAAGGTCGATGCGACCATCGCCAAGACCCGTCACTCAACACCGGGTGTCGGCCTCATTTCGCCGCCGCCGCACCATGACATCTACTCGATCGAAGATCTGGCGCAGCTGATCTATGACCTGAAGAACGTCAATCCTGCTGCCGATATCTCGGTCAAGCTGGTGTCGGAAGTGGGTGTGGGCACGGTTGCTGCCGGTGTTGCCAAGGCGCGTGCCGACCATATCACCGTGTCGGGCTATGATGGCGGTACGGGCGCTTCGCCGCTTACCTCGCTGAAACATGCCGGAAGCCCCTGGGAAATTGGCCTTGCCGAAACCCACCAGACGCTGGTGCTGAACGGGCTTCGCTCCCGCGTGGCATTGCAGGTCGATGGCGGCTTGCGCACCGGTCGCGACGTCATTATTGGCGCGCTGCTCGGTGCGGATGAGTTCGGTTTCTCGACCGCTCCGCTGATTGCTGCCGGTTGCATCATGATGCGCAAATGTCATCTGAACACCTGCCCGGTGGGCGTGGCAACGCAGGACCCGGTTCTGCGCAAGCGCTTCAAGGGGACGCCGGAACACGTCATCAATTTCTTCTTCTATCTGGCGGAAGAGGTGCGTGCCTTGCTTGCCGAGATGGGCTTCACCAAGCTGGAACAGATTATCGGCGAGACCGAGTTTCTGGAAAAGCAGGCCATGATCGACCATTGGAAAGCCAAGGGTCTCGATTTCAGCCGCATCTTCTACAAGCCTGAAGCCGAGAAGCACGAAATCTACTGGACCGAGCGTCAGCATCACCCGATTGAGGATGTCCTTGATCGCAAGCTGATTGCCGAGGCTATGCCCGCACTGGAAGACCGCCAGCCGGTCAAGATCGACATCGATATCAAGAATGTCGACCGTTCTGCCGGTGCGATGCTTTCCGGCGAAGTTGCCAAGCGCTTCCGCCACAAGGGTCTGCCGGAAGACACCATCGCCGTTACGCTCCGCGGTACGGCTGGCCAGTCTTTCGGTGCGTTCCTGGCGCGCGGCGTCTCGTTCGAGCTGATCGGCGATGGCAACGACTATGTCGGCAAGGGCCTTTCGGGTGGCCGCATCGTCATCCGTCCACCGGAAGACACGCGTATCGTTGCCGAGGACTCCATCATCGTCGGCAATACCGTGCTCTACGGTGCGCTTGAAGGCGAGTGCTACTTCCGCGGCGTTGCAGGCGAACGTTTCGCCGTCCGCAACTCCGGCGCGGTTACGGTTGTCGAAGGCGTGGGCGACCACGGCTGCGAATACATGACCGGCGGTGTCGTCGTGGTTATCGGTCAGACGGGTCGCAACTTTGCGGCCGGTATGTCGGGCGGCGTCGCCTACGTGCTTGACGAGGAAGGCGATTTCGCCCAGCGCTGCAACATGGCGATGGTCGAACTGGAACCGGTTCCGGAAGAAGACGACATCCTCGAAAAGCTGCATCACCATGGCGGCGACCTCATGCACAAGGGCCGTGTGGACGTTTCGGCCAACATGACCCATCATGACGAGGAACGTCTGGTGCAGCTGATCGCCAATCATCTGCATTACACCGGCTCGACGCGGGCGAAAGATATTCTCGACAATTGGGAGAGCTATCGTCCCAAATTCGTGAAAGTCATGCCGGTCGAATACCGCCGTGCTCTGGAAGACATGGAGCGTATGCGGATCGGTGTCGCGGCTGAATAGGACATGATCCTGAAAAGTGGAACCCGGCCTTTGGGTCGGGTACCCTTAGCCACATGAGAGATAACAACGCCCTTGCATGCCAGCGCATTGGAAGATGATGCGGCAGACAGGGCAACTTCCGGCAAAGCCGACCACGCGCTGGTCGCAGGCCGAGGGGAGTAAGAGAATGGGTAAGGTAACTGGTTTTCTTGAAATTGACCGGCAGGTAGCGAAGTACCAGCCGGCGTCGGATCGTATCCGTCACTTCCGGGAATTCACCATTCCGATGACGGATGGCGAAGTGCAGAAGCAGGCGGCGCGCTGCATGGATTGCGGCATTCCGTTCTGCCATGGCCCGACGGGCTGTCCGGTGCATAACCAGATCCCGGACTGGAACGATCTCGTCTATAACAACAATTGGGATCAGGCGATCCGCAACCTGCATCTGACCAACAATTTCCCGGAATTCACGGGTCGCGTTTGCCCGGCTCCTTGCGAGGAAGCCTGCACGCTGAACCTCGAGGATACGCCGGTTGCGATTAAGACGGTCGAGCAGGCATTGGGCGACAAGGCCTATGAGCTCGGCCATATCGTGCCGCAGCCAGCCGCCAACAAGACGGGCAAGTCGGTCGCCATCATCGGTTCTGGACCGGCTGGCCTTGCCGCTGCGCAGCAGCTGGCCCGTGCTGGTCACATGGTTGATGTTTATGAGCGCGAAAGCCGCCCCGGCGGTCTGTTGCGTTACGGTATTCCAGATTTCAAGATGGAAAAGCACCTCATCGACCGCCGCGTCGCGCAGATGGAAGGCGAGGGCGTTCGCTTCCTGTGCGGTGTGAACATCGGCGTCGACAAGCCGTTGCGCGGTCTCCTCGATACCTATGATGCCGTGCTTTACAGCGGTGGCTCGGAAACGCCGCGCCCGGCGGGTATTCCGGGTGCAGATTTTGAAGGCGTGCATGATGCCATGCCTTATCTGGTTCAACAGAACCGCCGCGTCGGGCGCGAAAATATCGAATCCGTTGCCTGGACTTCGGCTCCGATCCTGGCAGGCGGCAAGCATGTCGTTGTGGTCGGCGGTGGCGATACCGCCTCGGACTGCGTGGGCACGGCGTTCCGTCAGGGTGCGGTCAATGTTACCCAGCTTGATATTCGTCCGCAGCCGCCGGAAAAGGAAGACAAGCTCAGCGTCTGGCCTTATTGGGCGACCAAGATGCGTACCTCTTCCAGCCAGGCGGAAGGTGCTTCCCGCGAGTTTCAGGTGGCAACGCTGGAGTTCATCGGCGAAGACGGCCGCCTCACCCATGTGAAGTGCTGTCAGGTTGATGAAAAGCGCAAGCCGATTGCCGGAACGGAATTCTTCATCAAGGCCGATCTGGCCTTCATCGCAATCGGTTTTGCCGGACCGGCAGAAGACAGCGTGGTCAAGGAACTGGGCGAAAAGCTCGACATCGTGACCGACCGTCGCGGCTCCAAGTCGGTCAAGGCCAATGAGCGTGACTACCGCACCAATGTCGACAAGCTCTATGCAGCCGGTGATGTGCGCCGCGGCCAGTCGCTGGTTGTCTGGGCAATCCGCGAAGGCCGTCAGGCAGCGCACGCCATCGATGCTGATTTGATGGGTAGTTCCGTTCTACCGCGCTAAGAGAGACTCAGAAATGAAAAGCCCGCCAGATTGGCGGGCTTTTTGTTTTTAGCCTTGGCTGCGTCGCGACTTCATCACCAGATACGCGACGGCGAGAAGCACGAACCAGAGCGGCGTGATTTTCAGCGCGGCTGCAGTGTCCGGCTCTTGCGCCAGCGCCCAGAGAATGAAGGCGAAGAATGCGAAGACCATCACGACGGCTGCGCGTCCGCCGGGCATCTTGAATGTGGACTTTTCATGCAGGTCCGGGCGCTTGCGGCGATATTGCAGGTAAGACGCCAGAATGATCGACCAGATGAAGATGAAGAGCAGCGCCGAAATCGTCGTGACGATGGTGAAGGCTTCGATGATGCTTTGGCCAGCATAAAGCAGAACCACGCCTGCGAGCAGGAAAACGCACGAGAAGAACAGCGAATTGACCGGTACTTGCCGCTTGTTGAGTTTGGCGAGCGCTTTCGGCGCGAGTTTGGAAGTGGCAAGGCCGTAGATCATACGCGAGGTCGAGTAGATGCCGGAATTTGCGCTCGACGTTGCTGAAGTCAGCACGACGAAATTCACGACATGGGCTGCGATGCCGAGACCGGCGAGCGAGAACATGGCGACGAACGGGCTTGAATTCGGATCGACCTGATCCCACGGAATGACGGTGATGATGACGAATAGCGCGCCGAGATAGAACAGTACCACGCGGATCGGGATGGAATTGATTGCCTTGGGCAGATTGCGCTCCGGGTCCTTGGTTTCAGCGGCGGCGGTGCCGACGAGCTCGATGCCAACGAAGGCGAAAACCGCGATCTGGAAACCGGCAACGAAGCCGAGGAAGCCATTGGGGAAGAACCCGCCATGGTTCCACAGATGGGCGACCGATGCCTGACTTCCATTCGGAAGCGTAAAGCCGGTCGAGAGCATATACACGCCTGCGATGATCAGCCCGACAATGGCGACAATCTTGATGAGGGCAAACCAGAATTCGATTTCACCGAAATTGCGCACGGTCGGCAGATTGAGCGCCAGAAGCGTGAAGATCAGTCCGAGCGCCGGTATCCAGAGCGCCAGTTCCGGGAACCAGAACGAGACGTAGCCCGAAACGGCAACCACGTCGGCCACACCGGTCACAATCCAGCAAAGCCAATAGGTCCAGCCGGTGAAGAACTGTGCCCACGGCCCGAGGTAATCGCCTGCGAAATCCGCAAAGGAGCGATATTCGAGATTGGACAGCAGGATTTCGCCCAATGCGCGCATGACGAAGAACAGCATGAATCCGATCACGGCATAAACCAGCAGGATCGAAGGGCCTGCCAGCGAAATGGTCTTGCCCGAACCCATGAAAAGGCCGGTGCCGATAGCGCCGCCAATGGCGATCAGCTGCAGGTGTCGGTTGGACAGATTGCGTGCAAGATGGGGTTCCTCCTCCCGATGTGGATCGACAGAAGGCTTTGATGCGATATTCATTCAAACGCCTCTTGTTTCTGGCGGACGCTGGAAACTACTCCTGCTCACGCGAGGAAAAGCGCCCTTCCTGTCCAGCCTTTTCAGGCAGACGGCGCCTTCTGATAGACGATGCGAACGCTCCTGTGAACAGCGCAGAATGTAGCAATTAGAATCATATCGGATAGAGAAAGGCGCGGGCTATCAATCAGCTGATAGCTCAATCCTATTGAGGAACGGCAATAATTTAGGGATTTGAGCTCTTCTGTGGCCAGGAAAAGTCGTCGGCTCGTCCGGGTGAAGGTTTGCTCTCAGTCCGGGCTGGCCGTGTGGCTTGCGGACGCGCTGTGATGTTGCCACCAAGTAGAACACCGCTATCGTCCTTATCAACGTCCCGAATGCTGACTGGTGCCACGCGATCAACCGGCTTGGACGGGTCATGCGTGCCTGCTGCGGGCAGGGGCTGATCTTCTTCCTTTGCGCCGCCGAGATAGGCGCGAAGCGGCTTTTCCGCATAGAAGGCGAGCTTGCGCTTGCCTGCCGAAGTTATGTTGATGCCGTCATTGCCGCGCAGACGCGCGGTCTGACCGTTAATATCGAAGCCGGTCTGGGTGAAATTACCATCCTCATCGACAAAACCATCCCAGACATCGGCAAATTTTCCGCCCGCCTTCTCGGTGGCGGTGCGATAGATTTCATTGAGCGCCAGCATATCTTGCGACATGCCTTTCGGGCGAAAGGGTGGCTGCCCTATCCACACCAGAGGAAAATGCTTGTCGTTGATCACCTTGATGAAGGCGGCGACGCGCTTTTGATATTCTTCATTCCATTCCGGGGATCGGGCTGGCAGACTTAAGCCTTTCTCGGTGATTGCCTGTCTGTCGTTGGAACCGATCATCACGACGACAGCAGCCGGTTTCTCCTCGTCCAGTATCTTTCCGATATTGTCGGGCCAGTCGAAATGATCGTTGCGCACAAAGCCGGAGGAGCCATTTATCCGGGTTACAACCTGAAGATCGGGGTCCGACGCGAAAGCAACATCAAGGCCTTCGGCCAGACCGTTGCCGATGAAATCACCGACAACAAGAACCTTTTTGGCATCTGGCTTTTTCTCGACGAACTCGACTGCCGGGGTCGCAGCCGGTGGCGGCGTCGGTCGTGAAGCGGGAGAGGTGGTCTTGGGCCGCTTCGCCTTTGGCCGGGCGCGTTGTGGAGTGGGCTGCTGATATTGGCGCTGTGGCTGTGCCTGCCGCGAGCCGAACAAGAGATCGAAAAGCGTGCGCGGACGTTCCTGTGCAGAAGCCGTGATGATGCCTGAGAACAGCAGAGCTGCGACTGCCAGCAGGACGCCAGCAGCGTTCACCATTCGTCTCCCAATCCGATTTTGGCGCATCAGTCTTGCCTTCATGGCCTTTATATTAGCTTGGCTGCTTGGAAAAACAAAATGGGGCGCACTTGATCAGAAGCACGCCCCATTCGATAATTTGCCCGACAGTCTAGCGACGGCGCAGGACCGACAGAACTTCCTTGCTCGGATGACCGTCCGGCTGAAGTCCGTTGCGCTGCTGGAAGGCTTCGATGGCCGCCCGCGAAGTGGAGCCGATCTTGCCATCAATATTGCCGTCATAATAGCCGAGCGCTTTCAGATGCGTTTGCAATTCCTGCCTCTCGTCCATGGTAATCGGCGTGAATGGGCGATTCCAGTCCTGACGAAGTCCCTGATAGCCGCCGATGCGATCGGCAAGCAGGCCGACAGCAAGTGCGTATTTGTCGGCGTTGTTATAGCGCTTCAAGACGAAGAAATTCTTTGTCATCAGGAAGGCGGGCCCCTGACGGCCATCCGGCACTTTCAGCGTTGCTTTTTCGCTCGGATCGGGGAAGGCGCGTCCGTTGGCACGAACGAGACCGATCTTCTGCCATTCGCCAATCGAGAGTGAGCCGGAAGGGAACTTGCGCCCTTGCGGCAGTGCTACTTCGTAACCCCAGCTACGGCCCGGCTGCCAGCCATTGCGATGCAGGAGGTTGGCCGCTGTACCCAGCGCATCGGGGATCGAATTCCAGATGTCACGCTTGCCATTGCCATCCATATCGACGGCATAGGCCTGATAGCTCGTCGGGATGAATTGTGTGTGGCCGAGCGCACCGGCCCAGGAACCGGAAAGATGGCCGCGGTCAATATCGCCGGTCTGGAGAATCTTCATTGCAGCAATCAGCTGTGTGCGGCCATATTTGGCGCGACGCTGGTCTGCATAGGCAAGCGTTGCCAGCGAACGGACGGCATCGCGCATGACGTCATCACGCTTGAGAATTTCGCCGTAATTGCTTTCCATCGACCAGATGGCGAGCAGGATATTGCGATCGACCGAGAAACGCTGTTCGATGCGCTGGAGCCACGGACCCCATTTGCGCGCCATGTTCTGGCCGACCGAAACGGAATGTTCGTTTACGCGGTTATCGACGTAGTTCCAGACCGGTTCGGTGAATTCGGGCTGATAGCGGGCCTTCTGCAGCACGACCGGGTCTGGCGCATCCACGCCGCGAAATGCGCGGTCGAACGTGGAAGGCGAAACACCTGCATTTATGGCGACAGGGCGAAAACTGGCGACCCATTGGCGAAATTTCGCATCAGCCAGTGCGGAACCGGTCGTCAGCGTTGAGGCGAGCACAGCTATCGCAACCGTTGCAGCTGCTTTCAGCTTCATCGTCTGGCCCGCCGTGAATGGAAATCGCAGCATTCTGTGTTTCCCTTCTGCAATCAAATTTAGCCGATACCGGCGCGTTTCCCTTCGACCTGGATTCTGCCCGCTCCGGATTGCATTATTCAATTAATACCATCCTGTGTTGAATTTGAGCCAGCAGAAAATTCCGGATCGAACCGTTGAACGTTCAATTTAGAACCTGTCGGTTAGCAATTGGTTTACCATCGCGGCCTTGCTTTAAAATTCGCTAAAGTTTCGAAAAATTTTTGAATCAAGCAACATTAAGGTCGGGTCATTGAATGTGATGGGATGGGTCACGCAATTTCGTCGTTCTTTAATGAAAAGGCCTTATTTGAAATTCAGTCGTTTCAATGCTTTGATAGTAAATCTGAAATAGTGAAATCGAGGAGAGGAATGAGTTCGATCCGAAAAATTCGCAAGGCCGTGTTCCCTGTTGCAGGTCTTGGCACCCGCTTCCTGCCCGCCACCAAATCCATCCCCAAAGAAATGCTGACGGTCGTCGACAAGCCCGTCATTCAGTATGTGGTCGATGAGGCGCGCGAAGCTGGTATCGAACATCTGATTTTCGTCACCGGGCGCAACAAGGCGGTCATCGAAGACTATTTCGATGCGCAGGTTGAGCTTTATTCCACGCTCGCAGAGCGCGGCAAGAAGGCGGAACTGGAGCATCTTCAGGATATCCAGCCGCAGCCGGGAACGACAAGCTTCACCCGCCAGCAGGTGCCGCTCGGTCTTGGCCATGCAGTCTGGTGCGCTCGTGAGCTCGTCGGTGATGAGCCCTTTGCTCTCCTGCTGCCAGATATGGTCATGCAGTCGAAGAAGGGCTGCCTGAAGGAGATGGTCGAGCTTTACGAAAAGACCGGCGGCAACGTCATCGCCGTGCAGGAATGCGACCCGGAAGAAGCGCATAAATACGGTATCGTCGGCAAGGGCGAAGCCATCGGCAGCGGTTTCGAAATCACGCAGATGGTTGAAAAACCTGCCAAGGGCACGGCGCCTTCCAATCTTTACATCAATGGTCGCTATATCCTGCAGCCGGAAATCTTCGAACTTCTGAGCAAGCAGGAAAAGGGCGCTGGCAACGAAATCCAGTTGACGGATGCCATGTTGAAGCTTGCCGACGCACAGAAATTCTTCGGCTTCGATTATCAGGGCCTGACATTCGACTGCGGCTCCAAGGCTGGTTTCATCGAAGCCAACGTTGCCTTCGCGTTGTGGCGCAACGACATTCGGCCTTCGGTCGAAAGCTCGATCGGCAATCTGCTGAACACCATCAAACCAGCCTGATATAACCAGTCAAATCTCTGGTCACGCCCCCTGCAAAGGGGGCGTTTTTTTATGGTCGCGGGTATTATTTCCGTGAAACTTGCTTTTTTTGACAATGACAATAGGCTTTTGGCCTAGTACGTACCCAAAAAAGTGTGAAACATCTTTTGGGTGCAATCGGTCCAACAGGTTCCTCCCCCTCATAAGGAATAAAGCATGCAGGAATTCCAGCAGACGATGGGTGCAGGCGCGCTCATCTCGATAGCGGTGGGCGCTGTTCTATTATTGCTTTTGCTCATCATCCGGTTTCGTGTCCATGCCTTCGTAGCGCTTATAATCGTCAGCCTCTTGACGGCGCTCGCGACCGGCATCCCGGCAGGCAATATTCTGACGACAATCACTTCCGCCTTCGGGTCAACCCTTGGCGGGGTGGCACTTCTGGTCGGTCTTGGCGCAATGCTGGGCCGGTTGCTTGAAATATCCGGTGGCGCACAGGCACTTGCCGACGATCTCATCCGACGGTTCGGCGAAAAGCGCGCGCCCATGGCGCTTGGCATCGCGTCGCTCATCTTCGGCTTCCCCATCTTTTTCGATGCGGGATTGGTCGTGATGCTTCCCGTGGTCTTCACTGTCGCACGGCGCCTGAAAGGAAGCTTGCTTCTCTACGGTATTCCGGTCGCAGCGGCCTTTTCGGTGATGCATGTTTTCGTGCCGCCGCATCCGGGCCCGGTGGCTGCATCCGAGCTTCTGGGTGCAGATGTGGGGCTTCTCATCCTCGTCGGGATCGTGGTCGTCATACCTGTCTGGTTCATCGCCGGGCACCTTTTTGGTGCATGGATCGGCAAGAAGATCGTACTTCCGATCCCCGATAGTTTTGATGCCGGGAAAAACGGAGAAGAAGCTGTCAATCCTCCGAGTTCCGGCTTGGTCATGTTGCTGCTTCTGCTGCCGCTGGTTCTGATCTTCATCAATACGGGGCTCGATTTTGCCCGCGCGCAAGGCTGGGTCAGCGCCGATGCAAACTGGTATCAGCTGGCGCGAATGATCGGATCGACGCCGGTTGCTCTCCTGATTTCAGTGCTGGTGGCATCCTATGTGCTCGGACCACGGCGCGGCAGAGATGCAGCCAGCGTCGAACGCATTCTCGATTCGGCGCTCGGTCCGGTGTGTTCCATCATCCTGATTACGGGCGCAGGCGGCATGTTTGGCGGTGTTCTGCGTGCTTCCGGCATTGGCGACGCCTTGTCAAATGCGTTCGCCGATACAGGACTGCCTGTCATCGTGGCAGGCTTCCTGATCGCAACGATTTTGCGCGTAGCACAGGGGTCGGCAACGGTAGCGCTGATAACGGCTGCCGGGCTTATCCAGCCTGCCGTTCAGGCTGCCGGATATCACGGGCTTGAGACCGCCGCGGTGGTGATCGCCCTTGCTGCAGGGTCGGTCATGCTCTCCCACGTCAACGATTCCGGTTTCTGGCTCGTCGGTCGTTTCTTCAATATGGACGTCAAGACAACGCTGAAAACCTGGACGGTTCTGGAAACCCTTATCGGGCTTCTGGGCTTCGGCATGGCGTGTATTCTGTTCTGGCTCGCTTAAACTCACGATAAAACGGCATCCCGAAAGGGATGCCGTTTTATCTCCACACTAGAGCATTTCCTGTTTTAATTGAATCATTGGAAATGCTCTATCTGTTTGTTTTTAATCATGTCTTTATCCCGAAACCGGATCCCACTTTCGGGAGACATGCTCTAGCGCTGCACCTTCACGCCGAGATAGACGCTGTCGGCGGTATATTCGCGATCGGAAATCTTGCTTGTCAGGAATTCGTGACGCAGGCGCGCATCCAGCCCGACAAACCGGTTGATCCAGTAGGTTGCCCCGATCTGCGCACCGATCGTGTAATCGGTTCCGGTGCCATCCTTGTTCTGCCGGATATTCGCGTCGAGCCTGCCGTTGAGGCTCAGGTCTGAACGTATGCGGTGCGTCACATCGAGGCTGGCAAAATGCAGGAGCGACCCTGCAATGCCGGGCGTGGTCGAAGTATCGACCATTGTCTGCGCATAGAGGCTCACATCGGTTCCGCGCAGCGGTGACCAGTTGAGCGCTGCATTGATCGACGGTCCGCTGATGTCGCCAAGACGAGAATCATCGCTGTTGGCGCGCATGTAACCGGCGGCGAATTCGCCGTTCAGCTTCTCGCCCATATCCAGCATCATACCGCCGCGCAGGGCAAATTGTGATCCGCTGCGTTCATAGCCGTTGCTGTCTACCTTCTCGTCGAAGATGCGCTTGCCCAGCTCAACTTCAGTGAAGGGCTTGATTGCCGGGGACAGGCTGAAGCCGCCGCGCAGCGTAATGCTGGCATAGGTGTTGTCGCGATCCTTCTGGCTGACCGTGCCGCCGGAGGACAATTCCGCATCGCCATAAATATTGTGCTCGACCCGTCCGGTTGCGCTGCCGAAGATCAGGCCCATGTCTCGTTCGACGCCGAGGCTTCCATTGAGTGTGTGAACCAGAGGCCGTTGCAATGCGCCGACGACCCCATTCGGGCTTGACGCGCTTTCGCGGCGCAGCCGATAGCCTGCGCCAGTGTTGACGGTCGTCTGGTCACCGAGATCGAAACGCAGTTTGCCCTGAATATCGACCTGCGGTTCGGAAACGTCTTCGCCCGAAATAGACTTGGCCCATGTGCCCGAAGCGTCGAGTGTTGCCTGATGGCGCGCCCAGTCCGACTGTGCATTGAGCCGCAACGTGGTTTCGTTGAGAACGGCGCTAGAACCGCTTGCGCTGTTGTCGCCGTTGGTCGTGACACGGATACCCTGTTCCAGCGACGGTCGCAGGATGAACGAACCGGTGCGAATGCCGACCGGCGCGAACGGATCGACCTCCTGCGTGGAGCTGCGCCCCTGCTCGGGCGATTGCCGGAGATTTTCGCGCTGTGCCCGGCCCGTTTCGTCGCTTGCGTCGGTATCGACCGAGCCAACACGAATATTGTCGGGTCGAAGCGGCTGACGGTCCTGCGGCACGGGAACGGCCGGAGCGGTTTGTGTTGTGGTGGTCGGGTCTGCCGCTGTCGTGTTTTCAGGCGGGGTATAACTGTCGTCGATCGTCTCGCTGGCGCCGTCATCATATCCGGGCGCAGCAAGCCCGCGATTTGCGAGCGTTTCCGGCGAGGAGGCTGAAAGCACGTCCTCGGCAACGCTTCCGCGCAGATAGGCTTCCTGAGCAAATGCAGAACCATGACAGATTGCTATCGCCACGCCCGACAAAAACAGGCATTGCAGCCTGCGGGCAATGGGCGTCGAACCGCCAGAAGGGGTCTTGGCAAATAGCATGTCGTGTTTTCAAACCGTCGCAACGTGGTAGATGAACGGTAAAGGCACATGGTTAATTCTTGGTTGCTGCGGCTGAATTCATGGCGATGCTCGCTGCACAAATGTTTGGACAACCGACTGTGAAAAAGTTAACCCTTGCCGCCATGGAAAAGCTCGATCAGATCATCCCTCCGGCAGATGCGGAAGCGACTATTGCTTCGGCGCTGCGCACCATAAAGACCGAAAATGCGGGCCTCGCAGCACTTGAAGAAGCGCTGAATGACGGCCTTTCCGGCCCCTTTGTCGAAGCGGTGAAGCGTATCGTCGCCTCGCGCGGACGTCTGGTCGTTACGGGCGTCGGCAAGAGCGGCCATATCGGCTCCAAGCTCGCTGCTACTTTTGCCTCGACCGGCACTTCGGCATTCTTCGTTCATTCGGCGGAAGCCAATCACGGCGATCTCGGCATGATCGACCGCGATGATGTTATTCTGGCCATCTCATGGTCGGGTGAAACGGCCGAATTGAAGGGGATCGTCAATTATTCGCAGCGCTTCCGCATTCCATTGATCGCGATCACCTCACGTGAGGATTCTGCGCTTGGTCGTGCTGCGGATGTCGTGCTGCTCTTGCCGAAAACTGCCGAGGCCTGCCCGCATGGTCTGGCACCCACGACCTCAACCATGATGCAGCTTGCCATCGGTGATGCGCTGGCAATAGCACTTCTGGAAGCGCGCGGCTTCACTCCGAGTGACTTCAAGACATTTCATCCCGGTGGTTCGTTGGGGGCAAGTCTTATCCATATCCGCGATATCATGCATCGCGGCGAACGCCTCCCGCTGGTGGAAGTGGGCACCTCTCTGCCGGACGCGATGAAGGTTCTGGCGCAGAAGAGTTTTGGGTGTGTTGTGGTTGTCGACGGTGGTGGTGATCTGGCAGGCATCGTCACAGACGGCGATATATCGCGCAATCTGAGCCGAAACCTTGCGGCTTTGGCGGTTGACGACGTCATGACACGCAAGCCCAAGACGGTTGACCAGAACATGCTGGCGACGGCCGCACTCAACACCATCAATGAAAATCACATCGGCGCACTGATCGTCACCGAGGCCGGGCGCCCGATCGGGCTCGTGCATTTCCACGACCTGCTGCGGATCGGCGCTGCTTGATAGGGCATTGAGGCATTATGTTTTGTAGGGCAGTCATATTGCCCTACTGCCTTATTCTGCCACTTCAATCTCCAGCGAGACCGGATCAAAAGCCACAACGCGGACTTCTGTTCCGGTTGGCAGATCAGGGCCTTTCACGCGCCACATCGTATCGTTGATACGGATACGCCCGCGACCATTGATGATCGGTTCGGTCAATGTCGCGCGCTGGCCGACCAGCTGCTCGCCGCGACGATTGAGTAAGGGTTCGTCGGCATCGGTGCTGCGTGAGCCAAAAAAGCGACGCCCCACCAGCACGAAAATGACGGCCAGAACCAGAAACACAACCGTCTGAAACTGCCAGCCAAACCCTGTCGTCGAAGACAAGAGAAAGGCGAGCGCACCGGTTACAAGTGCTGCAAGCCCGAACCAGATGAAGAAGAAGCCGGGTGCCGAGATTTCCAGAATGAGCAGGATCAGCCCGAAAACAAGCCAGTTCCATATGCCGAGACCGGACAGATATTCAATTATCATGGCGCCCTCTCTTCTTTTTTGAGCAGCTTTAGCGCCCTGCGGACGGAACGCTGCGCGGGCGGGAAGGGGTCGGCGGCTGCGGTGCCGGGTCTACCGGCCTGCTGCCATCACCAAAGACTTCCTTGGCAATTGCACCAATGCCGCCGAGCGAGCCGATAAGGGCACTCGCCTCAAGCGGCATCAGCACGACCTTTTGGTTCTTGGCGCTGGCAATATTGCTGAGAGCTTCCGTATATTTCTGCGCAACGAAGTAGTTAAGCGCCTGTACATTGCCGTTGGCAACCGCATCGGAAACCATGGTGGTGGCTTTCGCTTCGGCTTCCGCGAGGCGCTCGCGTGCCTCTGCCTCGCGCTTGGCCGCTTCCAGCTTGCCTTCAGCTTCGAGAATCTGTGACTGCTTCTGACCCTCGGCGCGCAAAATCTGCGCGTTGCGGTCGCCCTCGGCTTCAAGAACCTGCGCGCGCTTGTCACGCTCTGCCTTCATCTGGCGCGCCATCGAGGTGACGATATCTTCCGGCGGATTGATATCCTTGATTTCCACGCGGGTCATTTTGAGGCCCCACGGATGGGCAGCTTCGTCGACGACCCGTAACAGACGATCATTGATCGCATCGCGGTTCGACAACAGCTCGTCGAGATCCATCGAACCCATGACGGTACGGATGTTGGTCATGGTGAGATTGAGGATCGCATATTGCAGGTTCGCGACCTGATAGGCTGCCTGTGCTGCGTTCAGCACCTGATAGAAAGCCACGCCGTCAACGCCGACAATGGCGTTGTCACGGGTGATGACCTCCTGCGTCGGCACATCAAGCACCTGCTCCATCATGTTGAGGCGCGCGCCGATGCGGTCAAAAAATGGCACGATCAGATTGAGGCCGGGATTGAGGGTGCGCGTATAGCGTCCGAACCGCTCGACTGTGTAGTTGAACCCCTGCGGCACGGTCTTGATACCGGCAAACAGCGTTGCCAGAACCAGTGCGGCCAGAATGAGCAGCGTGATATCGAAACCGGTCATTGATTGTTTCCCTTTTAAGGCATTAAGGCAGTAGGGCAATATGACAATAGATGCTTTAGCGCGGCAAACATACTGCCCTAATCGCCTATTGCCTTACACCCATCCCTGCAATTCGCGGCGCACCAGTGTCTCGATGACCTTCATGCCGTCTTCGCTGTCGTTGAGACACGGAATATGGCTGAAACTCTCGCCGCCGTTTTCCAGAAATTCTTCAGCAGCCTCATTGCCGATCTCGTCCACTGTTTCCAGACAGTCGGCCACGAAACCCGGATTGAGAACGGCCATCGACTTGACCCCGTGCTTGGCCAGTTCTTCCACCGTTTCGTCGGTATAAGGCTGGAGCCATTCTTCCGGGCCGAAGCGCGACTGGAATGTGGAGCGAAACTGGCTGTCATCAAGGTCCAGCCGGGCCTGCAGCAAGCGCGATGTTTCAAGACATTGCTGGCGGTAGGGGTCGCCCTTGTCCGAATAGCTTTTCGGAATGCCATGATAGGATGCGAGGATCACTTCCGGCTTGAAGGAAAGTGTTTCCAGATGCTTCTCGATGGAGCGGGCCAGTGCTTCGATGTAAACGGGTTCCGTCTCGTAAGACGGGACGATGCGCACCGCTGGCTGGAAGCGCTTTTTCATGAGCGCTTCGAAGAACTTGTCGTTCACCGTCGCTGTCGTCGTTGCCGAATATTGCGGATAGAGAGGGAACATGACGATCCGCTCGCAACCTTGCTGCAGCAGGCGGTCGGTCACGCTTTCAATGGAGGGCTGGCCATAGCGCATTGCCCAGTCCACGACCACATTCGGATAGTCGGCAAGCGCCGTGGCAAGCTTCTCGCCCTGCGCGCGCGTATAGGTCCGCAGCGGAGATTCGTTTTTCTCGCGGTTCCAGATGCGGTCGTAAAGCTTGCCGGAACGCTTCGGGCGAGTGTTGAGAACGATGCCGTAAAGGATCGGATACCAGATAAGACGCGGCCATTCGATGACGCGGCGATCCGAGAGAAACTCGGCCAGATAGCGGCGCATCGGGCCGTAACTCGTGCCATCCGGTGTGCCGAGATTGACCAGCAGAACACCGACCTTGGGCAGTTTTGCCTGCACCTCAGTATTGGTTGTCTGGCTGGGCTTCTCCTGCACTTTATCCATCTCACTCATCTTCCGACTCCTGTTCAGCCGGAAAACTAGAGAAAAAAAGACAAATTACAATCCTGACAATTGCCGCTGGCGCAATTCTATCGGCGCGAATGTTTTTCGCGCCGTAAATATTTGAAACTTACGCAAGATATCGGGTGCTTATGCTGCCGCGCGCCGTGTCAGGGAGAAGCGCGAACCCGACGACGACGTGCAGTTGAGCTGCGTCGGAGAAACAAGTGCGCAGTTCACTTTTGACGATGTGCCGCGCACGATGGAACGCATGTCGATCTCGACAAGCTGCGGCGACTGGTAACGGTAGTTGCCTTCGGCAAGCTTTTCGTTTGTGTCGGTGGAGCGGGTCTCGAAAATGCCGCCGTTGAACGACGAGACGATGCCGTTTGGATCGACCCAGCTGCCTTCGATGCCGGCAGGGGCGCGGGATACGGTCGGGACATTGCCGCCGACCGGGCCAGTCGTTTCACACGCGGCCAACGCCAGCGACATGACTGCAAGAGGGGCAATGATGCGGAAGCGTTTCATATCCATGCTCTCCATTAAAGCATTTTCGGGCCAGAACTGCGAAATGGCTGGCGTCTGAAATGCGTAAAACCAAGTATTTAGAGCGGCTTCAACGATTCCGTGCCGATTGGAACCGCTCGGGGATGGTTAGTTTGATGTATTGAAACTTGCACGAAAACAAGCCCTCATTGTGAGGAATGGGCCTCCGTTTGTCGATTTGTTGACAATGATGCAAGATCGCCGCGCAGAGTGGAAGGCTGTGCCCGATCTTTCCGTTTCGCTGTCACGACCCGAAAATCAGCATTGCCGATATAAACATCATGACGGCGACGATCACCGACGACGCTGAAAGTGCGCGACGAAGATAGTGCTTGAGCGCAGTATTGTTCTTGAACGAGACCATGGAGGCAATGGATTTCGTTAACTGGTAGAGAGCGAGATAGAGGACAATCGAGATTAGCCCGATCGTCCATCCAAACTGCACCGTCTGGCTGGGATGCCCCGGCACACCTAGAATCCAGGGCAAGACCAGAAGTCCGCAGATCAGAGCCATCAGATCAGGAAACCGGCTTACAGCCAGCTTTATCGTATTGCGGGCAAATATCGATAAACGCACATATTCCTCATGGAATGGCCCGGTCGAAGCCGGGCCAGCTTGATTAGCGAACCAGAATATTCCGGAATTGCCACGGATCCTTGGTATCGAGGTCTTCCTTGAACAGATGGCCGCGACCTTCCAGCGGTGTCCAATCGGTGTAATAACCGTTCAACGGACCCAGATATTGCATCTGGACTTCAAGGCAACGGCGGTAATCCATCTCGTCGGTCTCGACGATGCCGCTGTGCGGATTCTCCAGCGCCCAGACCATGCCCGCCAGAACGGCTGAGGAAACCTGCAGGCCAGTCGCGTTCTGATAAGGCGCAAGTTTGCGCGCTTCCTCTACGGTCAACTGCGAGCCGTACCAATAGGCATTCTTGTCGTGGCCATAGAGCAGCACGCCAAGTTCATCGCTGCCGTCCAGAATTTCATGCTCTTCCAGAACGTGCTGCACCGGCTGTGCCTTGCCGCTTGCGCCGAACATTTCATCAAGGGCCAGAATGGCGTCATTGCTCGGGTGATAGGCGTAGTGACAGGTCAGGCGGAAATCGAGCTTGCCCTTCTTGTCGCGCAGCGTGAAAAAATCGGCGATGGAGATCGCTTCATTGTGGGTGACGAGCAAGCCATATTGCGCACCGAGCGTCGGACACCAGGTACGAATACGGGTATTGCCGCCCGGCTGTTCAAGGAAAATTGCGGCCTTGTTGCCCTTCTTCTGCTTGCGGGCATTCTTGGGCATCCATTTTTCATGGCTGCCCCAGCCAAGCTCTGCCGGTTGCAGGCCTTCGGCGATGAACCCTTCGACGGACCATGTATTCCAGAATGTGTTGAAAGGTTTCGGCTCTTTTGCGCGTTGAGTATCGCGTTCGGCGATGTGGATACCCCTGACGCCGGCTTTTTTCATCAGTTTCGCCCAGCCGTGGCGATCATCCGCTGCCGGTTCGGTGAAATCGAGCTTCAGTTCAGTCGCAAGATCGACGAGCGCTTTCTTGACGAACCACGAGACCATGCCCGGATTGGCGCCGCAGCAGGAAACCGCGGTCGTGCCACCGGGATTCTTGCGCTTTTCAGCGCGCACCGTTTCGCGCAGCGCATAATTGGTGCGCGAGGCATTGTCAGCTTCTTCATCGAAATAGAAGCCGAGCCAGGGTTCCACCACGGTGTCGATATAAAGCGCGCCATGCTCTCGGGCGGAACGCATCAGATCGAGTGATCCGGTATCGACCGAAAGATTGACGATGAAAGGCTGGCCTTCCGTTTCTTTCAAGAGAGGTCCAAGAACCTTCTTGTAGTTGTCCTTGGTGATTGCTTCCTTGATGAAGCGGATGCCCTTGTCATCGAGGATTTTGCGATTGGCTTCGCTCGGATCGATAACGACCATGCGCGACTTGTCGAATTTGAAATGACGTTCAATCAGCGGCAGGGTACCGCGCCCGATCGACCCAAAGCCGATCATGATGACGGGGCCGGTTATCTCGCCATAGACTTGCCATTTCGCTTTCGCCATTTTCTTCCTCTGAGGTGCCGCAGAATTGCGGTGTTGGGTTATCCTTAGCCCGATTTAGCTTATGCGCGGGAACGATAACACAACTTCATAGAAAGAAAGAAACGTCACAAGCCTATGACATCAATACATGTTTAATGCGGATTGGCTTTTTAAGCCTCGATTAGCTGTGCCCGGATCATACCGCGCAGCGAATTGCCGACGAGAATGTTGCGCGCATTTTTGAGCGTTTCGACGGTAACGATACCCTCTTCGACAACATTGTTGTTCAGCAATTCACGGCGCAGAACCCCGTCGAGGAGGCCGCATGACAGGGCGGGCGTCGTGCAGGTCGTGCCGCCTACATCGAGAAATATCGACGTAATGGTTCCCTCACAGACTTCGCCGCGATCATTGAGCAGGATGACTTCGTCGATCTCTGCCGTTGAATACTCTTCGCGTGCTGCGATATAGGCCTGCCGTCGCGTCGTCTTGTGGCGCAACAGAGTATCATTGTGATCAAGGTGCGTGCGGGCAATCGCGATTCGCCAGATCGTCTGGCAGGAGAGTGGTTCAAAAGGCATGGTCGAGACGGTGGTCACGCCATCGGGCGCAAGTGTCAGCCGCAGCTTCAGGGCCTGCTCACCGGTTCCGCTTTCGGAAACCTTCTGCCGGACAGCTTCCATATTGCAGGAAAAACCGAGTTCACGGGCGGAATTTTCGAGGCGCGCCATATGCAAATCGAAGCGTAAAACGCCCGAGAGCGGCTCCCAGCGCATGGTTTCGATCAGCTGATAATCCGGCTCCATGATCACAGCCTGCGCCCCGTGTGGCTCGACAGTGCCGCGAACCGTGCTTTCAGAAGACATTCCTCGTACTCCGCTTGCGCCGTGGAATCGAAGACCACGCCACCCCCGACGTTGAAGATCGCACGATTTTCATCGAGAAGCGAGATCGTGCGAATGGCAACGTTGAAACGCATCCGCCCGCTTGGCTCGATCCAGCCGAGCGAGCCGCAATAAACGTCGCGCGGCCCGGCCTCCAGTTTACGCAGGATTTCCATGGCGCTGATCTTTGGTGCGCCGGTGATCGAGCCGCACGGGAAAAGGGCTGCAAAGAGCGTGCGCAGCGGCAGGTTTTCTTTCAGTCTGGCCCGCACGCGGCTGATCATCTGGTGGACGGTGGGATAGGTTTCGATGCGGAAGAGTTCCGGCACGTCGAGCGATCCCACTTCGCTGACAAGCGAAATATCGTTGCGAAGCAGATCAACGATCATACGGTTTTCGGCCTGATTCTTCGGATCGTTCAGCAGAAACTGGCGGTTCTGCTTGTCTTCTTCAGGCGTCGCACCGCGGGGCATGGTGCCTTTCATCGGATGGGTTTCAATCCACCCGTCGCCGTCGACTTCAAAGAAAAGTTCCGGCGAGCGCGACAGGACAACCGGTCCACCAAGATCGCAATAGGTCGCGTAGCGAACCGGCTGACGTTTTGCGAGCATGTTGAACAGGATCAGCGGATCGCCGCCCCATTCCGCATGGATCGGAAATGTGAGGTTGCCCTGATAGCAATCGCCTTCGCGCAAGTGCTGGTGCAAGCGTTCGAAGCGGGGCGCATAGTCGTCAAACGACCATTGCTCGACCGGATCGCGCAGAAAGGTGGCATTGTCTTCGCTGCGCCCGTGCATCGATTGGTCGGAAGGGCCATCGAACACGCCGAAGCAGAGAAGCGGGGCATTGCGTCCCTCTGGCAGCAACGGCTTCAGCTTGGGTTCGAGAAGATAGCCGGCTTCATAGGATAGATAACCCGCAAGCCATTTTCCGGCATTATGGGCCGCCTGCATCGCATCCCATGCGGGTTCAAATTCATCAGGTGTGTCGGCGCGAATGATCGATGAGGGGGCCGTGAAAAGCACATCGCGGCCCGCCTTGTCATCCCGGAACAGGATAAGCGGCTTATTGCTTTGGTGAGTCACGCAAGTGCTCAGTCTTCCATGGCTTCAAGCTCGTCGATGATGCCTTCGATCACTGACAGGCCCTTGCTCCAGAAATCCGGATCGCTTGCATCCAGACCGAACGGCGCAAGCAATTCCTTGTGGTGCTTGGTGCCGCCAGCCTTCAGCATGTCGAAATATTTCTGCTGGAAGCCCTTTTCCGAGTTCTGGTAGACCGCATAAAGCGAGTTCACCAGACAATCGCCGAAAGCATAGGCATAGACATAGAACGGTGAATGGATGAAGTGGGGGATATAGGTCCAGAAGGTCTCGTAACCCGGATTGAGATTGACGGCATCGCCAAGGCTTTCGCGCTGCACATCCATCCAGATTTCGCCGATGCGTTCTGCGGTCAGTTCGCCTTCGCGGCGCTCGGTGTGGACGCGACGTTCGAACTGGTAGAAGGCTATCTGGCGCACGACCGTATTGATCATGTCTTCAGCCTTCTGGGCCAGCATGGCCTTGCGTTCGCGCTTGTCCTTCGTCCGCTCCAAAAGCGAGCGGAAGGTCAGCATTTCGCCGAAGACCGAGGCGGTTTCGGCGAGCGTCAGCGGGGTTGAGGCCATCAGCGCGCCCTGACCGCCAGCCAGAATCTGATGCACGCCGTGACCAAGCTCATGGGCAAGCGTCATCACATCGCGCGGCTTGCCCATATAGTTGAGCAGCACATAAGGATGCGCAGACGGCACGGTCGGATGCGCGAAAGCGCCCGGCGCCTTGCCGGGGCGCACCGGCGCGTCAATCCAGTTCTTGTCGAAGAAATCCTTGGCGATTGCGGCCATTTCCGGCGCGAAATTGCCATAGGCGGACAGCACCGTTTCACGCGCTTCATCCCACGAGATAAGCGCCTGCGGCGTTTCCGGCAGCGGCGCGTTGCGATCCCAGTTTTCAAGCTTTTCGAGGCCGAGCCATTTGGCTTTCAGGGCATAATAACGGTGCGAAAGGCGTGGATAGGCGTCTTCCACCGCCTTGGCCAGCGCGTCCACCACTTCCCGCTCGACGCGGTTGGCAAGGTGGCGGCTGTCGGCAATATCCTGAAAACCGCGCCAGCGATCGGAGATTTCCTTGTCCTTGGCGAGCGTGTTGGTGATCAGCGTGAATGTGCGCAGATTGGCGGCAAAAGTCTTTGCCAGTGCATCGGAGGCTTTTTTACGCACGGCCCCATCGGCGTCCTGAAGCATGTTCAGCGTCGGCTCGATGCTGAGTTCCTTGCCATCGATTTCAAAGCGAAGCCCTGACATCGTTTCATCGAACAGCCGGTTCCAGGCGCTGTAGCCGGTAATCGACTTTTCATGGAAGAGCTGCTCCAGCTTGTCATCAAGCTGGTACGGCTTGTCCATACGCAGATCGGTCAGCCATGGGCGGTAATGGCCAATGGCCGCATTGTCGCTCATCGCCTTTTCGAGAACTGCATCCTCGATGCGGTTCAGTTCAAGGCCGAAGAAAATGAGATGGGTGCTGGCGTCGGTCAGCTTCTGCTGTACGTCGCCGAAAAGCTTCATGCGCTTCGGGTCGGACGTGTCACCATAATAGTAGAGGCCCGCGAAGGAGCCGATACGGCCCATCAGCTCATCGAGAGCCTCGAATTCCCTGATTGCATCGACAAAATTGCCGCCATTGGTCTTGGCTGCTTCGTCGCCGAGCTTGCCTTTCCAGTGTTTCTCGAAGACTGCAGCGTCCTTCATCGCCTTTTCGATATCGTTTTTCAGTTCTGCGCTGTCCGCAGACGGATAAAGATCGCCCAGATTCCATTCCGGCAGGTTGCCGAGGTCAGTCGTTTCGGCAGCAACCGCATCACTGGCCGGTGCGTGCAAAACCTTGTTGAAGGAAACGGATTCTGAAAAGCGGGTCATGAACATTCTCCAAGAGCATTTCCAGAAAAAGTGCGAAACGGTTTTTCGTCGGATAATGCGTACAAACAAAGAGATAGAGCGGTTCCACGATTCCGCGTTAACCGGAACCGCTCTACTAGGCCTCTTCTCGCATGTCTTGCCAGGATCGCCAAGAGGTGGGAAAAGCGCCTCGAAATTTTGTGATGGCCTGTCCCGTGGTAGATTGCAGAAAAGCAAATACCTGAATCAGGAAGTGGATTCAGGATACAATTTTTGTGAATGGGACGCTTAGGTACATTTAGTACCTTGCATTCGACGAAGGCTTGCCTCCAAATAACGCGCCTGGAATATGAGACATTTAAACTGTTTAAGTATTTTGGGCGTGGGAACTCCATAGGTTGATGATAGCTGTTAATGGCCACGCGCATACTCATAGCGGATGACGATCCGATTCATCGGCGCAATCTTGAAGCGATAGTCATGCGCATGGGCTATCGGACCATTCTTGCTGACGGTGGAGCAAGCGCACTCGGTTTCGTAAGCCAGCGTAAGGACATCGTCCTGATGCTGCTTGATCTATCGATGCCGGACATGGATGGCCTGACCGTTTTGCGCCGGATGCGCGAAGCTGGAAATAATGTTCCCGTTATCGTTCTCGTTCAGAATGATGATCTCCAGCCGGTTCTGCAGGCAACGAAAATGGGCGCGGTCGATTTTGTGACCAAGCCGGTCGCCTTCGAGCGTGTGCAGGTTTCGGTTTCCAATGTTCTGAAGATCGATGCGCTGACGCAGGAAATCCGCCGCGCTCGCTCATCCCTGAAAGCTCATCTGACACTTTCCGACATGGCGATCAAAAGCCCGGAAATGGAGCGGGTCAGCATTCTGGCACGTCGTGCTTCGGCGCTGGATGCACCGCTTCTGATCGAGGGAGAGCCCGGCAGCGGCAAGGAAACACTGGCGCGCGCTATTTGCAGTGGCGGTGCCCGCTGGCGCGGCCCTTTCGTGGCCGTCGATTGCCGTACCTTGACCGTCGACAATGCCGACGAAGTTTTCTTCGGCGTTTCGACCGCGCGGCGCGATCGCCGCGATGATGACGCCATTCGCAGTCTTGGAAAGCTTGCGGAAGCCGATGGTGGCACACTTTTCCTGGATGAGGTGGGTGCGCTGCCACGCCACACGCAAATCAAGCTTTTTGCCGCCATGCAGTCCGGCCAGTTTGAGGCCGGCGGGGGAGGCGAGCGCGCGCTGTCTAACGCCCGCATCATGGCATCGAACAGCCGTCCTTTGGCGGATCTCGTCCATATGGGGCGTTTCCATGCAGGGCTTTACCATCTGCTCGGCTCCTTTGCTATTGCTATGCCGTCGTTGCGCAACCGTCTGGAGGATATTCCGATCCTGCTGCATCAGTTCATGATGCGTTATGTCAGCGAAGAGCGGATGGGGCACATCACCGGCATCACCACCCATGCGCTGGAAAAGCTGAAGACCTATCATTGGCCCGGCAATGTGCGGGAGCTGAAAAATGCCGTTTATCGTGCCGTGCTTCTCTGCGAGACTGGCGAACTGACAGCGGCCGATTTCGCACAGATCGGTGCGGGGGCTGAGGTCGCAAGGGCAACACAGCAATCTGCCCGGTTCAACCTTGTCGACCAAGATCCGACGGTGAGTGGTCAGTCAGGCTTGTTCAGCGGGATCGACGGAGCAGGCGAGGTGCGCACCCTTGCCGCAGCCGAAGAAGAAATGATCCGGTTTGCGATCGCCCATTATGACGGGCAAATCAGTGAAGTTGCCCGTCGTTTGGGCATTGGAAGAACCACACTTTACCGGAAGCTGAAGGAATATGGCATCGATGTGACGTCGATTTCCGGCAAGGGGCCGGGTGCCGATGAGGAGGGGGAAACGACCCCTTTCAACCGTGCTGCCAGTTGATGAAACTATGCGTAACCAATTGAATTTTAGTCGTTTATAATAGATTGGCTGTCACGCTTGGCAGGTACTGTTGCCGATTAAAGACTGTTAATAATTTTTTAACCATGACAAAAATAGATGCGCGTGTGTGGCTTTTTTGCCATGGTGTTTCCTCATTTGTTGTTCACTAAGCGTCCATTAACCATTAAATCCGACAATCGGAGCTCGAGCGGAACTGGGACGCAGGCTTTTTGTGGCACCACAAAGAAAGTCCCGAGGGATGCCTGGAGAATGCTTCTGGGGCGGAAAAACGGTAAGGCGATACGATTCGATGAACAGCATATCGACCATTAAAGCGCGCTTTGCGAAGGTTTGGACCGGGATGAAGGCATCTATGTCCGTTCCGTCTGCCCTTGCCGCTGCTGCGGTTCTCATGGCGCTGTCTCCTTCGCAGGCTTCGGCTGAAACCCGCTCTCTCAAGCTTTATTACGTTCACACCGGTGAAAAAGCGGAAATCGTCTTCAAGAGAAACGGTCGCTTTGACGCCCAGGGTTTGAAGAAGCTGAACGTTTTCCTGCGAGACTGGCGCCGCAACGAGCCGACCAAGATGGACCCGCGCCTGTTCGATCTGGTCTGGCAGGTCTATCGCTCTACTGGGTCGAGCCAGTATATCACCGTCGTTTCCGCTTATCGTTCACCGGCCACCAATGCCATGCTGCGCTCGCGTTCCGCGAAGACCGGCGTTGCCAAGAAGAGCCAGCATATGCTCGGCCGGGCGATGGACTTCTATATTCCTGGCGTACCTCTGGCAAAATTGCGCGGCATCGGCATGCGCTATCAGATCGGTGGCGTCGGTTATTATCCGCGTTCCGGCTCGCCATTCGTCCACATGGATGTTGGCAATGTTCGCTCCTGGCCGCGCATGAGCCGCCGCGAACTGCTCGCACTCTTCCCGGATGGCAAGACCGCTCACCTTCCCGCAGACGGCAAGCCGTTGCCGGGCTATGAGCAGGCATTGGCCATGATCGAGAAGCGCAAGGCCGGTGGCGGCGAGATCTTGATGGCCAGCAATTCCGCGCCGCGTCGCAGCAAGAGCCTGTTCGGTGCGCTGTTTGGCGGCGGTGCCGATGAAGAAGAAGACACTGGTGATGTGAGCGCCCCGCCGGCGACGGCACGGCCGGCTCGCGCCGCGCCTGCGCGTCAGGCTCCGGCAGCCGTTCCGGAAGAGCCGGTCCAGCAGCCGCGTGAAACCATGGTTGCTGCTCTGCCTGCCCGCGATGCTCCGCTTCCGGTACAAGCACCGCGTCCGGAAACGGGCCTTGATGCACAGGCTCAGGCCGCAGCCGAAGTCCCGGTCGCCGCACTAAACGTTCCTATCCCAGCTCGCAAACCCGCAATGGCGCCACAGGATGCCGTTGCACTCGCCGCAGCCGAACCTGCCGCCGATGCGGCAGCTGCCGCCCGTGCCGCCGTGGATGCGAATACGGTTCAGGTTGCCGATGCTGGCACGCCTTCGCCGCTGATGAATGGTTTTGTGCCAATCCCGTCGGCTCGCCCGCAGCTTGAAACGGATAATATGCAGCTTGCAGCTGCAGTGGTGCCGTCAGCGCGTCCGACGCGTCCGGGTGAAAGCCCTGCTACAAACGGTCAGGATGCGATTGCCGCGCTGGTCAATAGCCAGCAGGCCGAACCGACACAGCTTGCCGATGCAGGCAATGCGGCTGTGCCGCAGCCGGGCGAAACGGCAGCGTTCCCGCTGCCGAAGGAAGCGCCGCGTGCCAACACGCAGCTTGCCCTGCTTTCCAAGAGGGATGAGATCGGCGAACTGATCGCACCGCCTTCTGACGATTATTACGACAGCAAGCCGGTTGCAGACGCTGCGCCAAAACAGGCTCCGGCAGCTGTGCAGACAGCTTCGGTTGCCCGCACGGCACCGGCAAAGCCGACAGCCACTGCTTCTGCCGCAGTCCATAAACAGGTCGCAGCGATTGGCAAGGCAGCCGAGACGGGCGTTCGTACCACCGCGAAGGGCGGACGTTATGTAGCCAAGGCCCAGTCCAAGCCGCGTGCAGTTGTCCAGCCTGCGGTGATGCCAACTTCGGAAGTAGCCATGTCGACGGAATCGGTGTCGAGCGCCATACCGGTGACCAATCCGGTCCTCCGCAATGATGCGATGCGCTCCGCACCGGCCATGGTCTACACGGCAGGTTTCCAGCGTGGCAATCTGCCGACCGAACGCGCCAACCAGTTCAGCGGCAATGCCGTTACCTTCCTGACGGTGGCCAAGTTCACGGAAACCAACTGATCGCCATCCAAACGATGACAAACCAAAAGAAAAGGGGCCTTCGAGGCCCCTTTTTACATCCCATATGAGCTTACTCAGCTTTTCAGATCAGCTGCTTCGCTTGCAAGGTCGGTGATTGCATCCCAGTCGCCAGCCTCGACGAGTTCTTTCGGTGCAACCCACGAGCCGCCGACACAGACGACGTTCGGCAGCGACAGGTAATTCCTGGCGTTTGCAAGGCTGATGCCGCCTGTCGGGCAGAAGAAGGTTCCGGCCAGCGGAGAGGACAGCGCCTTCAGGAACGATGCGCCGCCAGCCTGTTCAGCGGGGAAGAATTTCAAATGGGTATAGCCTTCCTCGCGGAGCGCCAGCATTTCGCTCGGTGTGATGGCGGCGGGCAGAAGTGGCACGTCGCTGTCATTGGCGGCAGCGACGATGTATTTCGTTGCGCCGGGGCTGACGATGAAGCGCGAACCAGCCTTCGCTGCATCCTCATATTGTTTGGCATTGAGGATCGTCCCGGCACCGACGATTGCTTCCGGCACTTCCGATGCGACCGCGCGGATGGCATCGAGTGCCGCAGCCGTGCGCAGGGTGATTTCGATGGCGGGCAATCCGCCTTTGGCAAGCGCGCGTGCCAGCGGAACAGCATGTTCCACCTTGTCGATCAACAGAACCGGAATGACCGGCTGGCCTGTCATGATGGGGACGAGAAGATCGGTTTTCTGGGACATCGGCTTGCTCGGCTGTTTGAGTGGATAAATCGATTTAAATCTCCTTCGTCGGTTTGTCCACCATTGAAGAAGGCTTGATCACGCGGCTCTTTTAAAGTTCTCAAGCCGCTTTTGCCAGCGCTGATAGGCTTCGGCCATGCGTTTGTCATATTCGTTGCGGGCGAAAGCCGGACCGTTATAGCGTCGGGCGAACTCGCGCCAGTTACGGGCCTTCAGCACGTCGAGAAGCTCTGCCTTTTCGATGAAGCGCAGCATCAGCCGCGCCTGCCCGGCAATCGATCCGCGTGCTTCCGCCACAAGTTCATCGACGGTGGCATAACCAAGCCATTCCCAATGCGCACCCATAACCTGCCCCAGCCCCCAGGAGGTGGATTCGAGCGCTGCCTTTTTGCTCAAGCCCATCGCACGTTCAAGCAGAAGCCAGCGCGCAGCTTGCGATTTCGGATTGCGTATCTGGCCTGCAACTGGTGCCGACAGGCCGTTGGTTCTGGCATAGTCGCGTAGACGACCGGACAGCCTGCGGTCAAAATAATGCCCTTCGAACCGGATGGCCGGTTCTTTGCCTCCGCTGATATCGAATAGCGCCTTCCCGCCGCTTTCCACTTCCGCAATTGCCAGCAAAGCCGCCGGGTTAATCTCCGTCTCATCTGCCATTGTCGTCAGGGCTGCAATTGTCTGGCTGTCGAACATATCTCTCTCCTCGAAAAGTGGTCTTCGAGGCGGATTTTGGGGCGTCTTGGTCGCATGAGGATAAAGTTGACTTGAATTCGCCGTTTGTGGGGATTAGTTGCGGGATAGTTTTCAAAGAAGATAGAACCGATGAGCAATTTGCCTTTCACCGTTGCCGCCCTTTATTGCTTTGCGCCGCTCCCGCAATATGAAAGCCTGCGCGAGCCGCTTGCCAAGCTTTGCTGCTCGAATGGCATCAAGGGAACGCTGCTTCTGGCGGCGGAAGGCATCAACGGGACGGTTGCAGGCACACCCCAGGCAATTGAAAAGCTGGTGCAGCACATCACGGCTATCCCCGGTCTGGCTGACCCGGAGCTCAAATATTCCCATGCGACCGAAATGCCGTTCCATCGCATGAAGGTGCGGCTGAAGCGTGAGATCGTCACCATGGGTGTCGATGGTATCGATCCGCTGAAAAGCGTCGGCACCTATATCGCGCCGCAGGACTGGAACGCACTCATCGCCGATGAGAACACCGTCGTGGTCGATACGCGCAACGATTATGAATATGCCATCGGCACATTCGAAGGGGCGCTTGATCCGCAGACCAAGACTTTTCGCGAGTTCCCCGAATGGGTCGAGCAGAACCGCGACAAGCTGGAAGGCAAGAAGATCGCCATGTTCTGCACAGGCGGTATTCGCTGCGAAAAGGCAACGGCCTTCGTCAAGGGGCTGGGCTTCGACGATGTCTTTCATCTAAAGGGCGGTATCCTGAAATATCTTGAGGAAGTTCCGCGTGAAGACAGCATGTGGAACGGCGAGTGCTTCGTGTTCGACGAGCGCGTGGCCGTGGGCCATGGCCTTGCTGAAAGCGATGTCGAACTGTGCCGTGCCTGCCGCCGCCCGATTTCGCCGGAGGACAAGCTTTCACAGTTTTTCGAGGAAGGCGTTTCCTGTGCCGGTTGTTATGACGAGCGCACGCCGGAAGATCGCGCCCGCTACGCAGAACGCCAGAAGCAGGTGAAGCTCGCCGAAATGCGTGGGGCGCACAAGCACATCGGCAGTTGACGCAATTTGCGGCAATGCTCTAAAGCGCATCCCGAAAAGTGTGAAACGGTTTCGGACAAGATGCGCGTCAGAACAAAACAATAGAGCATTTCCAATGTTTTAATCAAAACAGAAAATGCTCTATTGCCGCATGCATCCCCACAGGGCTGGTCAAACAGATTTCATCCCATTATGGTGGCTCTGGTTCCGGAACGATCTGAATTCGTTACGGAATTTGGGCGGCTTTTGCATGGACGCCCGTGCATCAAGGGTTTGACGGCATCCGGGTCGCGTTTGCCTCCATCACACCCATCATCGCAAGTCGGGGCATAGGAAATCTCCAATGCTCATACAGAAACAGCGCCGGTTTTCCGGCGGATGATGGTTTGCCTGTCGTCGCAGGCAATATGGAGGATATTCATGAAGAAACTGATCGCCGCATTTCTCATCACCGTTGCTGCGGGTGCCGCCTCGGTTGCCCATGCTGCCGAGAAGGTGACTGTTTTCGCTGCCGCCAGCATGAAAGACGTTATCGAAGAAGCTGCCAAGCAGATGAAGGCCAAGGACGGTACCGAAGTGGTCGCGTCGTTTGCATCTTCGTCGGTTCTGGCCAAGCAGATTGAGCAGGGCGCTCCGGCGCAGATTTTCATTTCCGCCGATCTCGACTGGATGGATTATGTCGAAAAGGCCGATGCCATCGACAAGGCTTCACGCAAGGTGATCGCCGGCAATGCGCTGGTGATTGCAACGCAGAAAGACACGCCGAAGGGTGACGCCAAGGAGCTTTTGAGCGCCGGTCGTTTTGCCATGGGTGACCCGTCGAATGTCCCGGCGGGCAAATACGGCAAGGCAGCGCTTGAAAAGCTCAACATTTGGAAAGACGTCGAGAAGAATGGCGTGTTTGCCGAGAATGTTCGCGTTGCGCTGCAATATGTCAGCCGCGCGGAAGTGAAGGCGGCCATCGTCTACGCGTCGGACCGTGCCGCAGCACCGGAACTGGTCGAAGCTTATCGCTTCCCGGCAAGCAGCCACGCCCCGATCCTTTACCCGGCGGCACTTGTTGCGAAGAACGAAACCGATGCCGCCAAGGCTTTCTTGGCTTTCCTTGAAAGCGATGCCGGTCAGGCGATCATCAAGGAAAAGGGCTTTGTGGGAGCTGCGGAGGCTGCTGAATAATGATGGCCAAAGATGATTGAGAGTAATGTCTGGCAGATTGTGTCTCTGTCGCTCCGGGTTGCCGGAATAGCCATCATTGTTGCGCTGCCAGTTGCCTTTATCGTCGCCTGGATTCTTGCCCGGTTCAATTTTCCGGGCAAGTCTCTGGCGCAGGCTATCGTCACCATGCCGCTGGTCCTGCCGCCGGTGGTGACGGGCTATCTGCTTTTGATCCTGTTTGGCGCGCGGGGTGCTCTGGGAGCGCCTTTGCAGGAATTGTTCGGTCTTTCCTTTGCCTTTCGCTGGACGGGCGCCGCCCTTGCCGCCGGTGTCATGGCGTTTCCGTTGCTCGTCCGGCCGATCCGGCTTTCGATAGAGGGGCTGGATCGGGGACTTGAGGAAGCGGCGCGCACGCTTGGCGCCAGCCGCTTCACGGCTTTCTTCACGGTCATTCTGCCGCCGTTGCTACCCGGTGTGCTTGCAGGCGCAGTGCTTGGTTTTGCCAAGGCGCTGGGTGAATTCGGTGCTACGATCACATTCGTATCCAACATTCCCGGCGAAACGCAGACCCTTTCGCTTGCCATCTATGCCCTGATGCAGACGCCAACGGGTGATGCCGAAGCATTCCGTCTGATTGCCATATCTGCAGCTATCTCAATTGCCGCCGTGGTCCTTTCCGAGTGGTTGCAGCGCAGGCTTGCGGGAGCGACAAAATGAGCGGGCTTGCTGTCTCGATCAAAGGGCGCAATGGCAGGTTTCCTGTCGAGGCCGATTTCGCCGCCGACTGGGGCGTGACTGCATTGTTTGGCCATTCGGGCGCCGGCAAGACGACGCTTCTGAAAATGATTGCCGGAACACTCCGTCCGGAGAGCGGACGCATTGCCGTGGGTGACTTCACGCTGTTCGATGCCGAAAAGGGCGTAAATCTACCACCGGAAAAGCGCCGCATCGGCTATGTGTTTCAGGAAGCGCGGTTGTTTCCGCATATGAGCGTGAAGCGGAACCTGACTTATGCGCGTTGGGCCGGGCACAGGCAGGCGACACGGAGCTTTGACGAGGTGGTGGCGCTGCTCGGCATTGATGATCTTCTCGACAGGCGGCCATCGACGCTTTCCGGCGGCGAACGCCAGCGTGTCGCTATCGGTCGCGCGCTGTTGTCTGATCCCGCACTTCTTTTGCTGGACGAGCCGCTTTCTTCACTCGACCATGCGCGCCGGCAGGAAATTCTGCCCTTCATCGAGCGTCTTCGCGATGAAAGCCACGTGCCGATCGTCTATGTGAGCCATGAAATCGATGAAGTCGCGCGGCTTGCTGACGAAATTGTGCTTCTTTCCGCTGGCCGGGTGACGGCAAGTGGTGCGGCGGCGGATGTGTTTCCGCTGATCGACGCCGAGGGCGAGGGCGGTGGCGTGCTGTTGGAGGGTATGGTTTCGTCTTATGACGAGCGCTACAAACTGGCAGAAATCGATCTCGGTGGCGCGTCGTTCCAGCTCAGCGATGCGGGGCTGGAACAGAATATGCGTGTGCGGCTGCGCGTGCGTGCGCGCGACGTCTCCATCGCACGTAAGGTGCCGGAAGCGATTAGCATCCGCAATGTGCTGCCGGTGACCGTCACTGCCGTTACGGCGGATGATGGCCCGAATGCCTATGTTTCGCTGGACTTTCAGGGACGTCGTCTTGGTGCGCGGCTGACGCGGCGTTCTGTAGATGAACTGGCCCTTCAAACAGGTGACCATGTGGTTGCGCTGGTGAAGGCGGTTTCCGTTGATCGGGCGGCTATTCGGGAAAAATGACGCGGGGACAATAATCCGGTTTTCGCCCCGCTTGTTTTATGCTCCTGTCTCGGCCGAATGGGAGAATAGGCATGACTGATTTGCAGAACTGGACGCCGCGCCCCAAGCCGGAACGCAAAGTGCTTGAAGGTCGATATGTACGGCTGGAACCGCTGGACCCGAAGAAGCACGGGGACGAACTTTTCGCCGCTTCTTCGGTCACCGATGCAGACCAACGTTTTACGTGGCTGTTCGAGTTTCCGCCCGCAACCCGGGAAGAATTCGAGCCCTGGCTGGAAAAGGTGGCGAAAAGCGAAGACCCACAGTTTTTCGCCGTCATCGACAAGGCCAGCGGCAAGGTCGCCGGACGCCAGACCCTGATGCGCATCGATTCCGCTCACGGCGCGATTGAAATCGGCAACATCTATTGGGGTCCACTGATTTCGCGCAAGCCCGCCGCCACCGAAGCACAATTCCTGTTCATGCAGTATATTTTCGACGAGCTTGGCTATCGTCGCTACGAATGGAAGTGCAACAACGACAATCTGCCGTCCAAGCGGGCTGCGGAGCGCTTCGGCTTTTCGTTCGAGGGGATTTTCCGCCAGCATATGGTGGCGAAAGGCAAGAACCGCGATACGGCATGGTTTTCCATTCTCGACAGCGAATGGCCTGCCTTGAAGAAAGCCTATCAGGCATGGCTTGCGCCGGAAAACTTTGATAGTGACGGTCAGCAGAAGAAGAAGCTGGAGGAGTTTCGTGATCTTGGCTGAGCGTAAGAAGAGCAATCCGGCAATTGCTGCCGCCATCATCCTGATCGGCTTCGGGGTGCTTGCCTATTTCGTGCCCAGCATCATGCTGGCGCTGGGCGAGCGCTCGCAAATCGCGGCGATTATCTTCCCGATAGTTTTCGTTCTGGGCTTCTTCGCCATTTTTTGGCTGCGCTCGCGCCGCCAGAACAAGGATTAACCAACCAGCGAAGCGCTGAGCAAAAGCGCACCTGTCAGCGCGATGAACAGGGCGGCGGCAACTTCGATTGCCGCCTTCAGCCGTCCGGACATGGCATTGCTGCCTGCAAATCGCAAGGCCGTGTTTTTTGCTGTGACAGCCAGCGTGGCAAGAACAGCCACGGTGATGAATGTGCCGAACGCCATGGCGAAGACTGAAAGCAGTCCGCCGACCATCAGGCCATTCAAAAGCGCAAACGTCAGCACGATCAGCGCGCCGGAGCAGGGACGCAGGCCCACCGAGAAAATCGCCGACCACGCCGTTTTCCAGTTGAAGTCGTCGCCGAGCGTCGACGGATCGGCAATATGGGCGTTGCCGCACGCGGCGCACACATCGCCCTCGCCGATGAAAATATGATCCGATGCAGCAGCGGTTGCGGGTTTGTAATTGAGCTTTACTGTGCTGGTGGCAGCCGCCGCGCGCGTGGTCTGCGAAATACTGCCCTGCCATGCCGGACCGGAAGCCATTGCCGGTTCGGGTGCTGCAGCAAAAAGCGACGAGGCCGGGCTGGGGCTTGCATCGTCTTGCTTCTTGAAAAGTAGCGGTAGTTTGCGCGCCAGAAGCCAAAGGCCGAAAAACAGGACAAGCGCAAAACTTGCAATTTCCATATAACGGGCGGTCTGATTCATGGAAATGCCGGTGCCACGCAGCAGGAACCATGCCAGACCGACCACGGCGATGGCCATAATCGCCTGCAAAAGCGACGAAATGAACGACAGGAAGATGCCGCGCCGCAGCGCCGTTTCGTTGGCGATCATGTAGGACGAGATGACTGCCTTGCCGTGGCCGGGCCCTGCCGCATGAAAAATGCCATAGACGAAGGAAAGTCCGACCAGAACCGAAGCCTGCCAAGGATCTTCACGCATGGCTTTCAACGCATTGGTCATGGCGAGATAAAACGAGCGCTGCTGTTCGTTCATCCAGAGAATGATGTGCGCGAAAGGCCCGGTTGGCTTCATCGCCACCTCATTCGCACCGATACCGAGCGATGACTGCGCATAGGCCTGCGCAACGATCATCGTAAGGCAAAGAGTTAGAATGAAGGTAGCCGGTTTTCTCATCAGCCTGTTTTCCCTTTCGGTTCGCAGTCTATCTCAAGACGGGTCGCGAATATTTTCGACATGTCCGTGCCTGCCGGATCGTTGAAGAAGGCATCGGTCAGTGTTGCCTGATTCTGGGCGAGCGCTTCATCCGGATTGGGGCGCACGACCTTGGAGGTGCAGCCTGCGGGCAGGCCTTTCACAACCAGATCGCTGTCGTTCATGTAATCGATGGCAGTATAGAAAGTCGGGTCGTAGACGCCGAAGCTGACCTTGTGGCCGGGGGCGAGTTTCAACGGCTTTTCAGGCTTGCTCGTAAAGATGATGAGCAGGCGATTTTCGGTGAAATCTGCTGCGAGGTCGGTCGGCCTCGCCATTTTCACGTCCTTGCCATCATCCAGAACAGTTTGGAAATATTTGAACTCGGCAATCGAGCCGTTGATGACATGGCCGAGGTCGATCAATTCATTCTTGTCGAGCTGCAGATCGCCATTCTTGTCGAATTCCATCAGGACGGTGGAGGAGAAAACGTCGTCGAAACGCCAGACATGCGCAAGCTGTTGCACTGTGCCATCGGGGGCTATGGTCAGTTCCAGTCGTGCGTCGGCAAAGACATGCGGGTGAGCGAGCGCAGCCGTCGGCACGAGACCGGCCAGCAGTGCAGCTGCGGCAGACCGAACGAACCTGCTTTTGAGCCAAGACGACGAAACCAGCATAAAACTTTCCGTTAGAGTTTTCCCACGCTTATGCCCGAAGGCGGCGAAAGTGCGACGTTCTATTTGCTTTATCGTATATCTTAGTCCCGAAAACCGTTTCACACTTTTCAGGATGCATTCTATTCTCGCTCCTTGAACCATTGGGTCAGAAAATCGACCAATGCCCGGATTTTTGCCGGCAGATAGCGCCGATGTGGATAGACGGCATAGATGCCGCCATCCTTCACGATGAATTCATCCAGACAGGCAACCAGCCTGCCGCGCTCGATTTCTTCTTCGGCGATGAAGGCGGGCAGCATACAGAAGCCAAGCCCGGCGAGTGCTGCATTCTTGGTGGCGACGGGGCTGTTCACCTCGATGGGACCGTTGACGGGAACTGTCATCATCGAGCCATCCGTATTGCGGAAATGCCAATTGTTGCGCGAGCGTGCATTGGTGTCGATGATGCAAGGCCGATCGGCCAGATCTTCCGGACGTTCGGGCTTGCCGACGCGGGAGATGAGTTCGGGCGCGCCGCACAGGATGGAATGGAATGGCGACAGGCGCTTGGCAATGAGGGAAGAGTCCTGCAAACGCGTGATGCGGATCGCAAGATCGAAGCCTTCCTCCACCAGATCGACAAAACGGTCATCCAGCCGCACATCGAGCACAATGTCCGGATGGGCGAGGCAAAAGTCGATCAGCGACTGCCCAATGACGGCATCGGCAAAAGTGCGCGGGGCCGACAGTTTGATACGCCCGCGCGCATCAGAACTGGTTTCGCTGACAGCATCCTGCAGCGCGTCGATCTCGCGAATGATCTCCACCGCTCGGTGATAATAGGTGTGACCGGCTTCGGTCAGCGAAAATTGCCGCGTGGTACGGTTGAGAAGGCGTGCACCGAGTTCGTCCTCCAATTCCCGCACATATTTGGAAAGAAGCGCCTTGGAACGTCCGATTTTTCGCGCAGCGGCGGAAAAGCCTTCCGCCTCGACCACGTCGATGAAGGCGCGCATACGTGTGAGTGTGTCCATGGTCTAGCCCCGCTTCCCGATGATGTTTTTGGCCAGCCCGATCAGCGCCCGGTCGCTGCCGCGTGGTCCGATGAAGGAAATCCCGAAAGGTGCGCCCTGCACCTGTCCCAAAGGTAATGTGATCTGCGGCAGGCCGGAAAGTACCGAAAGGCAAAGCAGGCGCAAAGCCTGTTCGCGATAGGCCTGCAATGTCTCGAAAGGCTCTTTTGCCAGCGGAGCTGCACCCGGTACGGTCGGGAGTGCCAGCACGGCATCATTGCCGACGATCTGTTCGAGTTCCTGCGTGAATTGTGCCCGGCGCATACGCTGGCTGGCAACGAGATCAGCGGCGATTTCCGCACCGAAGGCAAAACGGTCCGCGACGCCGGGGCCGAGCTTGCGATCGCCGGAGGAAATCCAGCCGCCGTGTGTCGCCCAGGCTTCCGCGCCTTGTATGTGGCGGAAGACCAGATAGAGTTCGTCTATCGAGAGCGTCGGCTGGCTCGCCGCCTTGAGACCCGAGAAGTGCGGTCGCACTTGGGCGAACATGGTGCGATAGGCGTCTGTTTCCTGCTGACCGAGCAGAAGCTGTTCCAGAACCGGCATATAGAGAAGTTGCGTCAGCCTGAATTCTCGGGCGTCGTTGCCAAGCAGGATAGAGCCAACGCGGTCGTAAAGGTCGATATCGCGTGCAAACCATCCAATCGTATCGAGCGAGGGCGCAAGCGGCATGATGCCTTCGAGCGGAATGCGGCCATGGGTGGTGCGCAGGCCGACGAGACCGCAAAAGCTTGCAGGTGCCCGAATGGAGCCGCCCGTATCGGAGCCGAGCGCAATATCGGCGAGTTTGCCCGCAACTGCTGCTGCCGAACCGGATGATGAGCCGCCGGTAACGCGGTCCGGTGCTGCCGGATTGATCGGATAGGGGAAATGCGAATTCTGCCCCATCAGGGAGAAGGCAAGTTCGTCGGTCTGCGCCTTGCCGACAAATTCGGCACCGGCGGCGAGGAGCTTCTCCACCACCGGGGCCGATCTTTCGGCGCGAGGTGATTCGGCCTCGATTTGCGGATTCCCGCATCCGGTTGCCATTCCGGCGACGTCATAAATGTCTTTTACGGCCAGCCGTTCACCTTTAAGCGGTCCGTCCGTTGTGTGAACGGGTGACTTTTCGGGTTTTGCAATGATGGCGTTGAAGGGATCGAAACTGGCCATTGTTCACAACATGCAGCAATTAACGGTCTATTTACGCTCTTTCGAGGCAGGTCTGAGCTGCGAATGTTTCACTTATATTGAACAATGGCAAGCGTGCCGTTCAACGCGATCCTGCCAAAATAAATTCGTCCGGAGGAATTTTTGTCATTGAATGGACACGACTTTGCGCTTATATCGCGCTTGCCCAAAGTCGCACGTGCCTGTGGGTGTCCGCCGATCCTCGAATGGTGAGGAATTCGGTACGGTACCTGGACCTAACCGCTCCAGTCGATCTGTTGGCCAACCGCCAGATCGAGGACATCTTGAAGCAACGACGGTGCGGGCCTTTCTAGTGTCTTTCGGCTGTCCAAAAGCCGAAATTACTGAAGAGGCACACCTTCATTGCCAGAAGTGCGGATGCGGTTCTCCAATTCCAATCCAAGGCAGACAAAGCGGAGTAACGCGGGTTTAGCGTTGTTCCATCGCCGCATGAGTTTTCGCGTGACATCAGCACCTCCAAAGGCTGGCCTCACGGCGGATGCGTTCATGCACACTTTGTCCTTAGAGTTTCTCTTGGTCCAAAGAGGACCTGCGAAATTCTCTAAGTCCTTTTCTGCGTAATCCTTTCCGAAAAGTCTGAAACTTTTCGGGGTTACGCACCAGAATACGGCAAGATCAAGCCGTGCGGGAGAACGACCATGGCAACGCAGCGTATCATCGACTTCCTCAACACCCGCCGTCCGGACGGTCCTTGCCTCGTCGTCGACACCGACGTCGTGCGCGACAACTATCAGAGCTTCGAGAAGGCTTTGCCCTATTCGCGCATCTTCTACGCGGTGAAGGCAAATCCTGCGCCGGAAATCCTGCGCCTGCTCGCTTCGCTCGGCTCGTGCTTCGATACTGCGTCGGTTGCTGAAATCGAAATGGCTCTGGAAGCCGGCGCAACGCCAACCCGCATCTCCTATGGCAACACCATCAAGAAGGAGCGCGATATTGCGCGCGCCTTCGAGCTGGGCATTCGCCTTTATGCGGTCGACTGCGTTGAAGAAGTCGAGAAGGTTGCTCGCGCCGCTCCCGGCAGCCGCGTGTTCTGCCGCGTGCTGACGGATGGTGAAGGTGCTGAGTGGCCGCTGTCGCGCAAGTTCGGTTGCGTGCCTGCGATGGCCATCGACGTTCTGCGCCATGCAAAGTCGCTCGGTCTCGATTCCTACGGTGTATCGTTCCACGTCGGCTCGCAGCAGACGGACCTCTCTGCATGGGACCGCGCGCTTGGCGATGCAGCATCGGTGTTCCGCACCCTGGCTGACGAAGGCATTGTCCTGCGCATGGTCAATATGGGCGGTGGGTTCCCGACCCGTTACCTCAAGGACGTGCCGACTGCTCAGGCCTACGGCATGGCGATCTTCGATGCGCTGTCCAAGCATTTCGGCAACCGTATCCCGGAAACCATCATCGAACCGGGTCGCGGCATGGTCGGCAATGCAGGCGTGATCAAGACCGAAGTGGTTCTGGTCTCGCGCAAGGCAGACAACGACAATGTGCGCTGGGTCTATCTCGACATCGGCAAGTTCGGCGGTCTCGCCGAAACCATGGACGAGGCGATCCGCTATCAGATCGTGACCCCGCATGACGGCAGCGAAACCGAACCATGCGTGCTGGCTGGGCCGACATGCGACAGTGCGGACGTACTTTATGAAAAGACGCCGTACCCGCTGCCGGTCTCGCTGACCATCGGTGATGAAATCCTCATCGAAGGCACGGGCGCATACACCACCACCTATTCGGCGGTGGCGTTCAACGGCTTCGAACCGCTCCGATCCTACGTCATCTGATCATTCAGACTTGGTATGATCCCGAAAAGTGGGAACCGATTTTCGGATTAGATCATATCTTCAAAAGTCCCGAATGATCCTCTCAATCCGCCCAGTGCTGCAAGGCGCTGGGTGGGGTGTGCTGCTGCCGCTTTGCGGGGATAGATGTCATGAATGTAACTCTGGAAATTCAGGAACATACTGCAACCATCGTCGCTCCGGCTTTCACAATAGCGGGCGAAACGCTGGAGCACGTGCTTGCGCGTGAATCGCTGCTGGATCGCGCGATGGGTGAAGGCCGTCGCCGGAAGTCATCGGAAAAGCTGCGTCGCGGTCGCCTGCCTGCGGACGGTCTGGCTTTTGCCGCGCTTGGCGAAGACGGATTGCTTGCAGGTACTGTGCGGCTATGGAATGTCCATGCCGGTCTCGATGTTTTCGGCTTTCCGGTGCCTGCCTTGCTGCTCGGCCCGCTGGCGGTCGATCCGTTCGCTGCCGGTTGCGGTATCGGTTCGGCGTTGATGCGTCGTGCGATCGATGAAGCAAAAGACCGCGGCCATGGCGCGATCATCCTTGTCGGCGATCCGGAATACTACGAGCGTTTCGGCTTCACCGCTGAAAAGACCGGCGAGCTTGCCATGCCCGGCCCTTATGAAAAGCGTCGCTTTCTGGCGTTGGAGCTGAAGCCCGGCCATCTTGACGGGACACATGGCATTCTGCGTGCCAGCGGGCGCAAGGTGCCGCGCGTTGAGACCTCTTTGCGGCAGTCCGCGTGAATTAGGGCGCATCCCGAAAAGTGTGAAACGGTTTTCGGAAAAGATGCGCGTCAAAACAAAGAGATAGAGCGCCGATCTGATCCAATCAGATCGAAACGCGCTCTAAGATAGACGCAGCAGCCGTCCGAAGTTGCGGACGGCTGTGATTGCAAGGCCTGCAAGGAAGCCTGCAATCAGCCCGGCAATGACGATCAGCTTGCGCGATGTGCCTGCGGGATCGAGCGGCGGGCGAGCTTCCGACAAAACCCTGACATTGGCCGTATTCAGACCTTCCTGTTCGTTCGTCTCGCGCGAGCGCAGGAGGAAGGCTTCGTAGACCGAGCGCCGTGCTGTGGCTTCGCGCTCAAGCTCACGCAACTTCACCAGATCGCCGCTATTGTTCGCCTGTTGCGATTTTAGCTGCGCCAGGCGGGCAGTGAGGTCCTTTTCCTGCAGCGTGGACCGGGCGACCTCGACCTGCAACGAGGAGCGGATGCGTCGCAATTCGGCATCGATGTCGTTCAGGACCGTGCCTGCCTGCGACTGTGCCTGAATGAGTGCCGGATGGCGCGGCCCAAGCTGGGTGGACAGGCCGCTTGCCGTCTGGCGCGCCTGCGCATATTGCGCGCGCAGCGCGGTCAGCGTGTTGGAACGCAGATCTTCCGGCAAGGTACCGGATACAACACTGTCGGATGTGGCGCTGTTCAGTACCTGCACACGGGCCTGAAGCCGCATTGTTTCAGCGCGCTGGTTGGTCAACTGGTCGTTGAGCCGGGTCAGGTCGTTATCGCTGATCAGCTTGCCGTCGACATTGACGAGATCGCGTGAGGCGCGGAAATCAGCTGCTGCGCGCTCCGCCTGTTCGACATTGGCGCGCATATCGGCAAGACGGTTCGACAGTTCGTCCGAGGTGCGCCGTGCAGCATCGGATTGCACGGATGCAAGCTCGCTCTGGAACACGGAACTGATCGTGTTCGCAAGCGATGCCGATTTCTGCGGATCACGCGTTTTCACCGAGATTGAATAGATGAAGGTCTTGGCGTCGCGACCGATGGCGATGCTCTTGTGCAGATTGTACAGGACGCGGGTTTGCAGTGTCTGGCTGTCGCTTGCCTTTTTGGGCGACAGCATATCCCTGATCTGTGCAAACAGCCCGGCAATGCCGGTTGGAACCAGAGTGCCGTTGAATTCGGGGTCTTTTGTCAGTTCGGTCCTGTCGATCACTTTCAGCAACACACTGCTGGAATCGATGATGCGTGCCTGGCTTTCCGCAACGGCAAGTGACGCATCGGTCGGGAGCTGACCTGGTGTCAGTTCGTCTCCAACGGTCTTGATATTGCGCGGATCGACCAGAATATCGGTCGATGCGACATACATCTGCGGCAAGGACAATGCATAGAGCGCGGCGACCACACCACCCAGTAGTGTGCTGACAAGCAGTAGCTTGCGCGATCCCCGCAGCACGTCGATAGCGATGCGCGGATCGATCAGTGGTTTCCATTCCGCATCAGGTGCCGGTCCGTCAATGACAGGGCGCTGGCGCTTGATCGGCTCCGGGGCCGGCGCGCGGGTCGGCTCTGGCGTTGGAACGGGAGTTTCGACTGTGACTTTGCGGCGCTCGCGTTCCTGAACCTTGCGTTCCAGTTCCGCCTCGATCAGCGCGACGCGCTTTTGCAGCTCGGCGACATCGGCATCATCCAGTTCCTCTTCGAGAACAGGTTCCGCCGGTTCTGGTGTTTCCTGCGCAGCATGATCGTGCTGGCGAAAGAACGCGGCGCGTTCATCCGGCGTCGCCGGTGGTGTCCAGGGTGGTGCGGTTTCGCTGTCAAAACGACCAGCGGGGCGAGCGTCGGAGAATGCGAGAAGAGGTTTCTCAACTCCCGCCTTTCTGCGCTCCTCGTGATCGCTCATTGCCGAAATCGTCCGTGTCTGTAAGCCGTCTCAACCGTTTCCGGCGCCAACGGCTGCTTTGAAATTCATAAGCCAAGGCTTGCGCATGCCAAACGGGAATCCGATTGGCTCGCACCTCAAGGCCGAATGTAATTTTTTATAGAAAACAAAACGTTAAAATAATGTCGAGGTGAAGTGCCAATTCCTTGAATCTGCAACTTTAGCTTTTGCTTGTTTACTCTTTGAGCTTGCAAAGAAGAGTTTAAGTCTTTTTAGCTAAACCCCGATTATGCCTCCGTTCCAACGAACAGGCATATACACCAGACTATGATAGGCGAGGCTCCCTGTTGATAGCGAAAGCGCTCCGGAAACTGTCAGGCAATAACGCCGGAATGGTGCGCGATTACCTGTCCCTGTTTTCAGGCTCCGCTGGCAGGCTGGTCGTCTCGCTTGTCTATTTCATTGCGCTTGCAAACACACTGCCGACCGGTGATTTCGGTATATTTGCCACCGCATCGGGCACGGGCGTGGTTCTGTCACGTCTCGTTTCTCTGGGCTTCAGTTCGCCGCTTTACCGCATATCGACAGTGAAGCCGCGCCTGCTCGGCATCTATACGGCGGGTTTTCTTGTCGCTCTTCTGGTTTCCCTGCCACTGTTCGCGCTGGCGTCCTGGCTGGTCTATTTCGTCTTTTTCAGCCGCGACATTTCATTTCTGCCTTTTGCCGTGGTGGTATTTGCGGAAGCCTTGCTCTGGCGTTCGACGGAAATCATCATCATCGTCAACAATGGCCTGCGCCGGTTCGGCATATCGGCGGGGCTGGTGATTTTCGGAACAGCCACACGCGCTGTGGCGGCTGTCCTGTTCATGTGGCTGGCGAGTGTTCATGACATTGCCCATTGGGCGTGGTGGTATGCGGCGGCCAATGGCGTTGCGCTGCTTACGGCGCTGAAATTCTATCCGTCTATCCGGCTCCGCTTCAAACCGGTTCTCTATATGCGGCGGCTTTCGGATGCGATTGCAGTCATGGGGGCCGAACTGCTGTTCTATATTCAGGCCGAGCTCGACAAGCTTCTTGTGCTGACCGTTGGCGGGCCTGCGACGGCGGGTCTTTATGCGATCATCATGCGGCTTGTCGATCTGACAGCTTTGCCTGTGCGGTCCTTCAACATGATGCTGGTGCAAAAGCTCATGCGCACGCCGGACATGCTGTCCTCATTGCGCATCCGCGCCGGGCTGGAATTTGCAGTCTTTGCCGTCTCGGTGGCAGGTCTTGGCGCTATGGTCGTGTTCCTGCAAATCTTCCCGAACGCACTCGGTTCAAGCGTTGCCCCGATTGTCGGGCTGCTGCCGCTGGTGTTGCTCGTACCGGGTTTTCGCAACCTCATCGAGTATCAGACCGAAATTCTCTATGCGCGCGGCCAGTCCGGTCTGAGGACATTGAGCATGGTGCTGATGACCGCTGCCAAGGCATTCTTCGTCTGGCTTCTGCTCGTGAATTATGCCGATAATCACGACTGGATTCTCGGCCTCAACGTCGTATTCGCCGGGCTCTATCTGCTGTCGCTGGTTTTCACCTATACGAGCATTCGTTTGCCGGCAAAACGTGTTTGAGATTTAGGCTCCGATAATCCGCCGAATGTCATCGACCGAAAGGCCGAGGAAGGACTGCATGCCTATGGCGACCTGATGCGGTTCCATTTCCGCGATGAAGGTGCGGAATTCCTCTTCGCTTGGCGGCGGTGCAAACCATTGCATCCGGCACAGATCATGGGTGTCGCTGTAATGACCGGAGCCGTGCAGGACGTCATCGACATAGCGACCATAGATGAAGCACTCGGAGAAACGACGTATATTGCCAAGGGCTGCCACCCAATGTTGTCCGGTATGGGCTTCGATCCTTTCGCACATGGAAATCACGCTATCGCGCCGCCATGAGACCAGCTGGCCGATATAGTCGTTCAGCCCGCTTTTCCCTTTCCTGATGCCGAGCAGCTTTGCCGCATTGGCCGCCCAGACTGGATGCTCCGGCCATTCCGGGTTTGCAAGCGCATTGGGGCGCACAAAAAGCCGGAGCTTTTCGTGGTGCCAGAGTGTGCCGCAATCGAAGGGACGCAGAAAAGCCGTGTCGGAATCCGTATAGAGAAATCCATCTTCCTCCACGGCACCGGCAAGTGCGATGCGGCGCAGCTGTTGCACATGCCAGCCGCGCAGCGGCTTGGTTCTGAGTGAGAGCCAAACGCGCCTGCGCCACAGATAGGTCGGATCCCAGAAGGCGTGGAGCCATGAGGGCAGCAGATCGCGTTCATCGATGATGACGCGTTGTGTGCTTTCGAGTTTGCGGAACAGGGCAACGTCCTTGCTGTCGACAAGGATATAGTGCTTCGTGAAACCGCTGACATATTTGTCTATGGTTTCACAAAGCAGCTTGCAGCGCTCGAAATCCTGATCCCAACTGGCTGTGACGATTGCGGTTTTCACCGGGGTTCTCCCTTCATCCAGCCTTTGGCAACGCGCCACAGAAATACGGGATTGCCGATGAGATAGCGTTTTGCGAGCCGTCGCGGTTCCTGTAGCAGCCGGTGCACCCATTCCATCTGGATCTTGCGCACCCAGTGCGGGGCGCGTTGCACACGACCCGTGTGCAGATCGAACAAGGCGCCGACCGCACTCGCCACCGTGCAATGCTCCGCCGTGATATGCTTGTCGATGAAGAGTTCCTGGCGCGGAACGCCCATGGCGACGAGCAGGATATCGGGATGAAATTCCTTGAGCTGACCGAGAATGCCGTCGAGATCTGCGGGCTTGAAGAAGCCGTCGGAAATGACGCGATATTCATGGTGCGGTATCTGCTGCATGAAGAGCTGCGCAGTATCGGCGGCAACGCCCGGACCGCCACCGAGAAGTGCAACCTTCAGCGGGCGTTTCATATGCTGCAGAAGGCCCGGAATGAAGTCTGTTCCGTTGAGATTTGCAGGGAACTTGCTGCCATAGGCGACCTTGCTTGCAATATCGACGCCCACACCGTCGGGCAGGATCAGGAAATCCTGCAATGCAGTGCGGTAAGCTGGGTCGGTATCCGTAATGTTGGAATTGTTGGCATTGAGCCAACCCTGTTTCATGAACCGGCCTTCATTGATGCGGTTCTCGAAAAAGGCAAAGGCGCCGGCCCAGTCGAAACAGGCGACCTTCACGCCAAGGATATTCCGGTAAGTGACATTTTCGGTATGCATCATGCCTGGTCCGTATTTTTCTCTTCGCCATGAAGTGCTTGCAGACCTCTGGCAACTGCGCGGTCCATGCCTTCGATTTGTGACCCTGTAAAGGCTTTGCCGTCCAGTCTCTGGCGATCCCCCAACCTTATCTTTTCAATGCGCTCGACGATTGCCGCAGCGAATGCCTTCGGGTCGTCGGCAATGGTGCAATTGTCCGGAATATTGCCGATACCGCGCACGGAATGCGATGTCGCGACACTTGGCATGCCCAGTTCGAATGTCTCGATGGTCTTGAGCTGCACGCCGGTTCCCGCACGGCTGATGAGCGGTACAAGCGCGCCGCTTTCGACAAATTCAGTCGCGTCCGGCACCTTGCCGACGAAATTGATATCGGACCCCACACCCGACCATGTAGCAATCAGATCGGCGGGCGTGTTGCCCGCAATTGCGATGGAAATATCGTCTGGAAGATGCGGCTTTACCTCGCGCAGGAACCATTCGAGCCCGATGCGGTTTGGGTGCCAAGTCCATGTGCCGATCAGGGCGAGGTCGTACTTGACAGGCCGCTGCTGTGCGGCTTGCATCCCGCCCGGCGTAACAAGCGGCATTGTCGCAAACCGATCAGGGCCGAGGCCGAGCGCCGGCCCGTCATCTTCGGCGAAAGTGAAAACGAAGCGGGCATTCCCGATGAGACGGCTTTCCAATCCTTTCAGAATACGGGCTTCGCGACCAAACAGGAATTTCTGGACGAAGCTTCCGGCGTCGGCGGCGTTTTCTTCTGCCGAGCGATATTCCACATTATGCGCCACGAACAGCGAGGGCTTGTCCTTGAAGATGTCTTCAAATGCACCGGGCAAGGTCACGCCGTTCAGCACATAGGCATCGAACGGGCCGATCTTGGCGATGGCCGCGTGCAGTGTCTCAGCTGGTATCACCCGCAGCTTCGCCGAGGAAACCGTAAGGCCGGTCAGGAAGGATTTCAGCACCCAGCCGATCTTGCGCTTGATACCCGCGCCTTCGGTCCGTACTTCGACTTCGCCCAGAACGACAGTATCCGCGGCATCGGCTTTCACGCCCGGCCATGTGAAGCCAAGAACGGTCACCTTTGCTCCCGAACGACGCAAGCCGTCGACCACGGCGGCGTTTGCCACTTCATAGCCGGTGGTCGGTACTCCGTGCGGAACAATCGATGTCACGAAAACAAGGTGAGGGGACGGCAATTCAACTCCTGAACAATCATTTTCGCGCTGGCAGCATCAAAAATAATGGTGCGCGCTCAAGCTTTTCCTAATGCATTATTCATCTTAAAACCCTTAACATTTCGGGTCGGTATGCTCTATGATAGTTTTGGCCAGTGTTTATAGTCCTGCGGTGAACTTTTCTTTAAATGTTTTTCAATAGTGGCGGATAAACAAATATAGAAGTTCGAAATATCCGGTAGCGTTTATGTCTGATTTACCTAGTCATATACAAGTAATTGCTAAAACTCCTGGGCTTCGTTTCGATGAAGTCGAGGTGGTGGTAACGCTGCCGACGTTCCGCCGTCCGGAGCATGTCATCCGGACGCTGGATACGCTGAATGCTCAGGTCACGAGCCGCCGCTTCGCGGTCGTGGTGATCGAGAACGAGGCGGAGGACCAGGAAGGCGCCAAGGTTGCGGCGCCTCAGTTCGAGGCCGGAAAATATACCGGCATGCTGATTGTCGAATCCCATCGCGGCAACTGCAACGCATATAATGCGGGCTGGCTGACGGCGATGACCTACTTTCCGAACTTCAAATATGTCATCGTCATCGATGACGATGAACTGGCTGATCCGGCCTGGATCGAAAACATGGTAGCCACTGCCGAGCGTTATAACGCCAGCCTCGTCGGGGGCCCGCAATATCCGATCTTTGAAAAGCCGGGCGCGGAAAAATGGGCGCGACATCCTGTCTTCCTGCCGCATTACAACAAGACTGGCCCGGTTCCGATCATCTATTCATCCGGTAATCTGCTCATTGCGCGTCCGGTTCTGGAAGCCATTGGCTATCCGTTCATGGACCTGAAGTTCAACTTCACCGGCGGCGGCGATTCAGATTTCATCAATCGTTCACGGGCCAAGGGCTTTAATATCGCCTGGTGCAATGAAGGCATTGTCCGTGAAACCATTCCGGCGCGGCGGCTGGAGAGTGACTGGATCACGGCGCGCGGCTTGCGCAACGGTGTTCTGTCGACACTGATCGAACAGCGCCAGCGCAAGGACGAGCCTTTCGGTCAGGTCCGTGTCTTTTTGAAAAGCGTTGCACTTCTGGGTTATTCTCCAATCAAGGCGCTGCGGCGCGGATTCGCGGCGCGCTTCGTGCCGGTCGGGACCTATTTCATCCATATCGGGTTGGGCCGGGTCATGGCCCATTTTGGATATCTGAATGAGCAGTATCGCAACCCGGACAAGAACTGACACCCGCTCCGACGTTGCAGCGCAAACCGATATGCGGGCGACGATCCGTACGATTGCGCTTGTTATCGCCACGATAACGTTCTGCATCCTTCTGATTTCATTCCGCCCGTTCAATCCGCTGAGTGCCGCAGCCGACGGTGCCGCATCGGGCGGCGGCGACGTCATCAATCAGCTTGGTTTCGGTTGCCTCGGCGCGGTGGCGCTTCTGTCGCTTGCGATGTTTGCCGACCCGAAAAAAGTGGTCAAAATCGTCAGCCCCGGATGGCTGTTGATGTTCGCCTTCCTGTTCGCATCGGTTTTCGCAAGCCCCGATCCGTCAACCGCCATACGCGGCGTGCTTTTGACGATGATCGGCATTCTGACCGTCATCGCTGTTTTGAGCCTGCCACAGGATGGCGATGCCTATTCGTCGATGCTGGTCGCGGTGGCTTCGGTCGTGATTGTCATTTCCTATGCGGGCGTCCTCCTCCTGCCAAATCTCGGGACACACGGCGCCGACGCTCTGGAGCCGCAAAACGCCTATCTCTGGCGCGGTGTCTTCACGCACAAGAACATTGCCGGTCCGGTCATGGCCGCTTTTGCCTTTGCCGGTGTCTATCTGTGGCGGCGCGGCTGGCGCGTAAGCGGTTTTCTGATTGCGGTTTCTGCATTGATCTTCGTTTCGCAGACCGGATCGAAAACCACTGCGGCACTGGTGCCGCTCGCCATGCTGCTCGTGATCGGCCCCGGCATTTTTGGTCTCCGTTTTCTTGCGCCAGTGGCAGTTTTCACGATCCAGTTTCTGCTCGCGCTGTTCACCTTCGGTACGATTCTTTTCGAGCCGATGCACCAGCTCGTTCTGCAGCTTGATGTTGATCCGACCTTCACCGGACGCACTTCCATCTGGGCCTTTGCCGTTGAGGCGCTTTCCCATCGCCCTTGGACCGGTTTCGGCTATGAAAGCTTCTGGGGCACGCCAATCGTGAAAGAGGCGGCGAATCCCTATTATCTGGATTGGGATGTGCGCGGCATCGTGCATGGACACAATGGCTATCTCGATATTGCGGTATCGATGGGGATTCCGGCGCTGATCTGCACGATCTTGGTCATCATCGTGATGCCGCTGGTCAATTATGTGCGGTGCCGTCCGGTTCGCGAAAATCTGCTGCTTGCCGATTTCTTCCTGATGATCGTGTTCTTCGGAACGCTGAATGCCATGCTGGAAAGTTTTTTCTTCCGCCGCATGGACCCGGTCTGGCTTACGCTCGTCTTTGCGATTTTCGGCCTCAGACTGACTGCGAAAATTATCATTCCTAAAAGGGTAGCCGGAGCCACTTCATGAATATCGCAATCGTCGGGACCGGGTTTGTTGCCGACTATTACATGACCACGCTGCGCAATTATCCCGAGCTGACGCTGCGCGGGGTCTATGATCGGTCGCCTGAACGACTGAAAGCGTTCTGCGCGCACTATTCAGTTAGCGCCTATGAAAGTTTCGAGGCCGTGCTGGCCGATCCAGACGTGCAGATCGTCGTCAATCTGACAACACCTGAAAGCCATTTTGAAATCTCGCATGCAGCGCTTTCCGCCGGAAAACATGTCTACTCCGAAAAACCGCTGGCTATGAATTATGAGGATGCGGAAGCGCTGGTCGCTTTTGCACGGCAAGCCGGCCTCACGTTGGCGGCAGCCCCGGCAAACGGCCTCAGCGAAGCCTATCGTCTGGTAGCAAGCGTGATCAACGGGATCGGCATGCCGCGGCTGGTTTATGCCGAAATGGAAGACGGGCCGGTATTTCGTGACAAATGGTCGACCTGGCGTTCGCAGTCGGGAGCGCCATGGCCGGGCCTGCACGAGTTTGAGATTGGTTGCACGCTGGAACATGCAGGCTATGCACTGTCATGGCTGGTGTCGCTGTTCGGCCCGGTCGAGAGCGTTTCGGCATTTTCTGCCATAACCTTTCCCGACAAGGGGCCGGGGACCGAACATCTGCATATGGCGCGCGATTTTTCGGTCGGCTGTCTTGTTTTCAGGTCGGGGTTGGTGGCACGCCTCACATCCGGGCTTGCGATGCCGAAGGATCGCAGCCTGACAATCGTTGCCGACAAGGGCTCGATTGTGGTGGATGACCTTTGGGATAATCGCTCGGCTGTCCGTCTTGAGCGCACGGAAGAAAAACGCCGTTTTCTGGCGCGCCTGTTCGGTATTCTGGAAATGCGCATCGGCAAGTTCCTGTCATGGAAACCGACCGTCGGTCAAAAGCTCTCCTATCCGAAGGCCGACAAGCGGACGCTGCCGATGTATCCTTCGCAGATCGATTTTGTGCGCGGTATTGCCGATCAGGCTCGGGCTATCCAAACCGGCGATAAGGCATTCTTTTCCGGTGATGTGGCGTTGCATATCACTGAAATCGCGCTTGCCTTGAACAATGCTGGCGAAAATGCACAGCCTTACAGGATGAGAAGCAGCTTCTAGCCTTTAGAGCGTGATGTTTTTAAGTTGAATCGTTATCCCGCTCTAAACTTTTGTTTGAGCATGATTTTATCCGAAAACCGGTTCCCACTTTTCGGAATCATGCTCTAGCCAGCACCTTGCGGACGATATCGGCAACGGCTGCACTCTGGTCGAGTGGCATGATCGCATTGGAGATTTGGCCGCTTCGCACCGCATCGCGGACCGCTTCGGCCTGAAACTGCAGCCCGTTGCCGGAAAAGGCATGAGTTTCGATTGTGCGGCCCGGCAGGGGCAGACGGTTCATAACCTTGCCGACAAGGCCTTTGCCGCCATTCGGCCCGAGCGACGACCGCGCCGCAAAGGCTGAAAACAGGGTCAGCCTCTGGGCTTTCAGAAACGGCGCGTGGATCAGGATCGTGCCCCTGGTTCCCTCGATCAGCATGCGATTGTCGCCGTCGCGGTCGAAGCCGCAGGAGAGGCTGGCCGTGGCACCCTGCCAGCCAAGCTGGAACTCGGTGCGCATGTCCACGCCGCTTTTGGCGCGCTGCCAGCGGCCATCGACATGATCCGGCAGACCGAGAAAATACAATGCAAGCGAAACCGGATACACACCCAGATCGAATGCTGCGCCGCCGCCAAGGTCCGGGCTGAAGAAGCGGCTTTGCGGGTCGTAGGCACGGATATAGGAAAGATCGGCTTCGATGCGTGTCACGGTGCCGATGCGACCACTATCGATATGCTGTTTGGCAGCGCGGATCGCCGGCAGAAAACGGCTCCACATGGCCTCCATGGCGAAGACGCTTTTTGCTTTTGCCGCAGCTTCGATCTGCCGCGCGCCAGCAGCATCCAGCGAGAGCGGCTTTTCGATCAGGCAGGGCTTGCCCGCTGCGATTGCCTGCATGGCCTGTAGCACATGCATGGCACTCGGGGTCGCAATATAGACGGCATCAATATTCGCGTCGGAAAGAAATTCACCTGAATCGCCAAACGCCTTGTCGGCGCCGATACGTCGCCGGAATGTTTCGGCGGTCTCTGATGCTCGCGAGCAGACTGCGGTAACGCGCATTCCAGCACTTGCCTGAATATCGGCAGCAAAGGCGGCGGCTATCGTGCCTGTGCCCCAAATGCCCCAGCGGAAATCCGTTTTTACCTGCTTGTCGTGATTCACGTGCTTGCCCTACAGCTTCATACAGGTGCTATATAACCCATGTAATGCGGCCAACGAAGTTTGTTTATCCTGTCAGGGGAGGTGGACGTGATGCGTGGATTTGTCGTGGCTGTGGCGCGGGATGGCGAGCATCGTTTTTCAAAGCAGGTCGTGCCGGAAATCCGCATTGTCACAGGACTCGGCGTCGAAGGCGACGCGCATCAAGGCGTGACGGTGAAGCACCGTTCACGCGTGCGGGCCGACCCGACGCAACCCAATCTGCGGCAGGTGCATCTCATTCATGCCGAGCTTTTCGACGAGCTTGCGGAAAAGGGTTTTGATGTCGCGCCCGCAGATCTTGGCGAGAACGTCACCACGCGCGGCGTTGATCTTCTGGGGCTGCCGCAGGGCGCTTTGATCCGAATTGGCGACGAGGTCGTTCTGGAAACAACGGGCCTGCGCAACCCTTGCTCCCAGATAGAGAATTTCCAGGCCGGGCTTCTCGATGCTGTGCTGGATCGCACGCCCGACGGCGAACTTGTTCGCAAGTCCGGCATCATGACCGTCGTTCTTGCAGGCGGCACGGTGAAGGCGGAAGACGCGATAATTGTCGAATTGCCGCCGCTGCCGCATCGCAAGCTGGAACGGGTGTGAAGTGTGCGAAATACAGGTTTTTGGGGTGAGCTAACCGATTTAACCAGACGATTCCACGGGCAAAACCGGTGATTTTCGTCATGGGAGGTCTATCAACTTTGCGTCATATGCCCTAGATCATCCCACAATAGGATACAGATTGACATGCGCTGCTGCCGAAATCCGGCTGCAGCCTATTCTTATCGGTTCGGCTTGTCGGCGTTCGATGTTCTGCATGTGTCTAGACGACGGCCGGTCGGTTGCATTTCTGAAGGGCACAAAATGGAAAAAGCAGATATCGGAATGGTCGGCCTTGGCGTCATGGGCTCCAACCTGGCGCTGAACATAGCCGAGAAAGGCTACACGGTAGCCGTCTATGACCGTGATGAGCCTGTGCTCAAAGCCTTCATGGAAAAGGCTGGCCCGCTGCGCGACAAGATCATCCCTTGCCCCACTTTCGAGGATCTGGCTGCCAATATCCGCAAGCCGCGTCCCATCATCTTCCTCATCAAGGCAGGCGCTCCCGTGGATGCCGAAACCACCCGCCTCAAGGCTTATCTTGAGAAGGGCGATATCATGATCGACGCCGGTAATTCCGATTACCGCGATACGGTGCGCCGTCTGAAGGCACTTGGCCCCAACGACCCGACCTTTGTCGGCATGGGCGTTTCCGGCGGTGCGGAAGGCGCACGCCATGGCCCGTCGATGATGGTCGGCGGCACTGAGGAAGCCTATGAGCGCATCGCACCGATCCTGCTTGCTGCCGCCGCCAAATATAAGGGCGAGCCCTGCTGCGCGTTGGTCGGCCCGGATGGCGCCGGTCATTTCGTCAAGACAATCCACAATGGTATCGAATATGCCGACATGCAGATGATCGCCGAAATCTACGGCATCCTGCGGGACGGCCTCGGGCTTTCGGCTCCGGCCATCGGTGATGTGTTCGAGAAGTGGAACGAAGGCCCGCTCAACTCCTATCTGATCGAAATCACCGCCAAGGTGCTGAAGGCGACCGATCCGGAAACCGGCAAGGCGATGGTCGACATGATCCTCGATGAAGCCGGTCAGAAGGGCACGGGCCGCTGGGCGGCCATCGAGGCGCAGATGCTTGGCGTTCCGGCAACGGCAATCGAAGCCGCTGTTGCCGCGCGCTCGCTGTCCTCGCTGAAGGCTACGCGTGAGCTTGCCGCAAAGGCCTACAAGCCGGGTTCGCGCAGCCTCGACATTTCCGATCAGGCAAAATTCCTTGCCGATCTGGAGCAGGGCCTGCTTGCTGGCAAAATTGCTGCCTATGCTCAAGGGTTTGCGGTGATGGAAGCCGCCTCGCAAGAGCATGGCTGGAACATTCCGCTTGCCGAAACGGCGCGCATCTGGCGCGCAGGCTGCATCATTCGTTCGCAGCTTCTGGACGATATTGCCCATGCCTTCGAAGACAGCGAAAGCCGCAACCTGCTGCTGGCACCTGCTTTTGTCGAACGCATGAGCAAGGCTTCCAAGGGCCTGCGCCAGATCGTCGCCAAGGCGGCACTCGCTGGCCTGCCTCTGCCAGCGCTCGGCTCAGCGCTCAGCTATTTCGACAGCTTCACGCAGGCGCTCGGCACGGCCAATCTCATTCAGGGCCAGCGCGACTTCTTCGGTTCGCACGGCTTCAAGCGTATCGATAAGGATGGTGATTTCCACGGTCCCTGGGGCGAATAAAATTCGCTATAATTGAAAAAGCCGCCCATCGGGCGGCTTTTTTATTTTAATCTGCCAGCACGAGCAGATCATGCGAGGCGAAATGCACCGTCACCTTGTCACCGCGCTGCGGCGGAGGCTGGGTGGGGTCGTTGAACGTGTCGAACGACAGGCGGTTCTTGCCAAGCGCCACACGTGTACGGATGACAGAGCCGAGGAAGTGCACGTCCTCGATCGTCGCATCCAGCGAGGTATCGTGGCTCTTGCGTGCTTCGAGGCTGACAGCTTCCGGGCGCAAGGCCAATGTGACAGGCTTGCCCTTCGGATGATGGTCGAGCTTTTCCTGCACGGTGATGGTGCGGCCGTCGAGTTCGATGCTGTTCTTGCCGGGTTCGCTAACCGAGGCTTCCAGCATGTTGAGTGTGCCGACGAAAGATGCCACGAAGCGTGAGGCAGGGCGGTTATAGATGTCGAACGGCGAGCCGATCTGGTCGGCGCGGCCTTCGTGCATGACCACGATGCGGTCGGAAATCGACAGCGCTTCTTCCTGATCGTGGGTGACGAAGACGGTGGTAATGCCAAGCTTCTGCTGGATGGCACGGATTTCTTCGCGCAAGGATATACGGATTTTCGCATCCAGCGCCGATAGAGGCTCGTCGAGCAGAAGAACCTGCGGCTTGGTGGCAAGCGCGCGGGCCAGTGCCACGCGCTGCTGCTGGCCACCGGACATCTGATAGGGATAACGATCCGCCAGATGGTCGAGGCGGATGAGGCCGAGCATCTCCTGCACGGTGGCGTCGATTTCCGCCTTCGGCTTCCCGGCAACGCGCAGGCCGAACGAAACATTCTGCGCCACCGTCATATTCGGAAAGAGCGCATAGGCCTGAAACACCATGCCGATATTGCGCTGGTTGGGCTTGAGATCGACCACATCCTTGCCGTCGATTTCGATGGCGCCGTTATCGGGCGCTTCGAAACCGGCGATCATGCGAAGAACGGTTGTCTTGCCGCAGCCCGATGGACCGAGGAAAGAAACGAATTCGCCTTTTTTCACGGCGAGGTTGAAATCGTGGACGACGGTATTGGCGCCGAAGCTCTTTTTCAGGTTTTTGATGTTGAGAAAAGCCATGAATGTTACCCGGCGGTTGTCTTGAATTTATTGAGGCGCGAGACGAGCTGCAGCATGATGATGCTGAGCCACGTGATGCCGAACGAAATGATCGCCAGCGCTGACGGTTCGTAGGCGCGGTTTGCGCCGACCAGCTGCAGGTAGGGACCGAAGGCCGGACGGTTCAAAAGCGAAGCCAGCGTGAATTCGCCGATGACAATGGCGAATGTGATGAAAGCACCGCTCATCACGCCGGAGATGACGTTTGGGAAAATCACCTTGAACATGATGCGGCCCCAGCCCGCGCCGAGGCTTTGGGCTGCTTCGGTCAGCGTGCGAACATCAATCGTGCGCATCGCTGTGTCGACAGCGCGATACATATAGGGCAGCGACAGCGTCATATAGCCGAACATCAGGAGCAGGTCGGTCGCGCGGGTGGATGCCGTGAACGGCAGCCACGACGACGAATTGTAGATGCGCAAGTAACCGAAAACGATGACGATGGCCGGAATGACCAATGGCATCAGCGTGATGAATTCCATCACTGGGCGCAGTTGCGGCAGGCGCAGGCGCACCCAATAGGCCGTAGGCACCACCAGGAGAACACCGAAAACGATGGTGAGCAAGCCAAGCAGAATCGAATAGCCGAAGGTGGCCTGGAAGTTCGGATCGGAGAACACGACCCGATAGGCATCGAAGGAATATTCGCCGCGCCGCATACGCAGCGAGAATTCGAACGTGCCAATCAGTGGGACGAGGAAGTAGATTGCGCCGATCAGGAAGGCGATCCAGGCCCCAATCTTCTGGGCATTAATGCCTTTCTTTTTCATCGTTGCCACCTTTCGGCACGCATACGCAGCCAGATATAGATGAGGTTCGAAACACCCGTAATGACGATCATGCCAAGTGCCAGCGCGTAGCCGAGGTTCTGGTTATGCAGAACGTCGCCGCGGATCTGGGCATAGAGCAGAATCGGCACGATGTTGAGCGAGGAACCCGTCAGAGCGTAGGCGGTTGCGATTGCGCCGAAGGCATTGGCGAACAGCAGAAGCGTCGTGCCGAGCAGGCTCGGCCACAGGATCGGGAAGGCCACCATGCGCCAGTATTGCGCGGTAGTCGCACCCAGAATGGATGAGGCTTCCCGCCATTCCTTTTTCAGACCGTCGAGCGCGGGCGTCAGGATGAGCACCATCAGCGGTATCTGGAAGAACAGATAGGTCAGCGTCAGGCCGAAGAAGGAGAGCAGGTTGAAACCTGTCGAATAGAGATTGAAACCGAACCACTCCCTGAGCAGGATCGTCACAAAGCCGGTTCGCCCCAGTGTCGCCAGAAAGGCGAAGGCAAGCGGCACGCCTGCAAAGTTCGATGCGACGCCTGAAAAGGTCAATACCGTCGGGCGCAGCCACGAAGGCAGGTTGCCGAGAACGACCGCCCAGGCCAGAAAGAAGCCGATGATCGCGCCGCCAATGGCCGATGCGAGACTGACCTTGATCGATACCCAGTACGCGCTCATGATTTGCGGCTGGAACAGATCGTGGATGTTCTGGAGCGTGAAGTTTCCGGCCGGGTCCTGAAATGCACCGATGATGAGATACATCGTCGGCCAGATCAGGAACAAAATGGCGAAGATGAAAAACGGTGTCACGCCAAGCCATGATAACGGAAGTCGGCGCTTGCGCACTCCGCTGGGGGCTGATGTTTCGGCTATTGAACTCATACGTTCTTTCTTTAGACCGGTTCCCGCCAGAACGGAACTGACAGAACCGTTCCGACTTTTGTTTTTATTTTTTGCGATCGGCAGGCTGCCATTCGCCCCTGCCGGAAATAGCTAGCATTCTTTTTGAACTGCGCATCCTGTTTGCCAAAGAGCGTGACGCTGTTTGGAAAAGAGGACCGGCGGCTCAGATGAAAGCCGCTTTGATATCGCGCCGACCGTTGAGATACGCCGATCTGAATAAACCAGATCAATGTATCTCAACTTTTGTTCTGCACCGTGCATCTTTTCCGAAAACCGTTTCACACTTTTCGGGATGCGCTCTAAGGCCGACGCGATATGTGTTCGATGCGACAAGTGTGTACTTGGCGCTTACAGGTCCTTACTGGACGTTTGCGCCCACGACGCTGTCCCATTCCTTGGTGATCGTGGTCTGTGCGGCCTCAATCTGTTCCAGGGTCGGGAAGATAGCCTTTTCATAGGCTTCTGCCGGCGGCAGCTTGTCGAGCAGTTCCTGCGGGATCTTGCCAGCCTTCGCCATTGCATTGAAGCGGATCGGGTGGCAGTAGCCCTTCAGATAGCCGAGCTGGCCTTCATCCGAATAGATGTGTTCCATCCACAGCTTCGCAGCGTTCGGATGCGGTGCGTAGGCGCTGATTGCCTGAACATACACGCCAGCGATGACGCCCGACTTCGGAATGACGGTTTCGATTTCCGGGTTGCCCTTGAGCGTGTCGCGATCGGCGAGAGCGTTATAGTCCCAACGGACGACGATCGGGGTCGAACCCTGTGCCAGCGAGGCAGCCTTGCCGATGACCGGAACGAAGTTGCCGTTGGCATTCAGTTCCTTGTAGAATTCAAGGCCCTTCTTGCCTGCAGCTTCGCCCGGTTCACCGCCACGGGCGATACCGGCGGCATGAACGCCGAGGATGGCCTGTGCGGAAACGCGCGGATCGCCTGCAAGCGCAACAGAGTTGGCATAGTCGCTCTTGAGAAGGTCTTCCCAATCCTGCGGGATGTCCTTGACGATGTCCTTGTTCACTTCGAAGGCCAGAACGCCGTAATAATCGCCGTACCAGTAGCCTTCAGCATCCTTGGCGCTGTCCGGAATTTCGTCCCATGTTGCAACCTTGTAAGGCTGGATGAGGCCGTCCTTCTTGGCCGATGCGCCGAAGGCGAAGCCGACGTCGATGACGTCAGGAGCCTGCGGGCCCTTGTTGTCCTTGTTGGCCTTGATGGCTTCGATTTCATCGCCCGAACCGGCGTCCGGGTTCAGTTCGTTGACCTTGAGGCCGTACTTGTCCTTGAAGCTCTTGATGATTTCGCCATAGCCGCACCAGTCATGCGGGAGTGCGATGGTGGTCAGTTCGCCTTCTGCCTTGGCAGCGGCGATCAGTTCGGCTGACGGTTCAGCAGCGGCGATGGAAACCCCGGCAACGGCGATTGCCGTCGAAAGCGACAGCAGACGCGCTGTGTAAGCAAGCATTGTTTGACTCCCCTGTTTAAGGTCCGGCGAACGCCCCCGGTCGATTCCGGTGCTCGCGCATTCCCGATACCCGCCCTACATGACGGTTGGATGACAGTTTATGGATTGTCACAAACTGTCAGCGGTGGAAAGTGAAACACGTTTTCAGGGACTTAGCAATTCATCCGTTAGCGGGAGCAGCATTTTTATGACAGGAAATGTGACAGCAAATTCACCGCTGTCACAATTCTGCGAGAGGCTTTTCCCTGCGCGACAAGGGTTTGTCCCAGCGCGGCATCAATGTCGGATATCGGGGATAAACGAAAACTTCCGAAAGTTGAATGAACCCTTGCGGGTTTCGTATGAAGTTGTGAGGTGGAAGGTTTAATGCCCTCCACCACCACCGGCGACCTGCTTCGGTTTGCGCAGCATCACGGCGCAGACAGCAAGCGAGCAGAACATCATTGTGAGAATGAAGAACACATCGATGAAGGAGAGCAGGGTAGCCTGCTGGCGCACAATGCCGGAAAGCTTGGCAATGGCGATTGTTGCGCCGTCCATGCCAGCCGCATTGTATTTGGCTGTCAGACTGGCGATCATTTTCTCCGCTTCGGCATTGCCCCAGCGAACATGCTCCGCCAGACGCTCATAGTGCATGTCACCGCGACGGGTCAGAATCGTGTTGATCACGGCAAGGCCAACAGCGCCACCCAGATTACGGGTCAGGTTGAAAAGACCCGACGCATTTTTCAGCAGGGCAGGCGGAAGCGTGCCGAGCGCCAGATTGTTGATCGGCACCATGCAAAGCATCAGCGAACAACCACGCAGGATCTGCGGTAGCAGCAGTTCGTAGAAATCCCAGTCTGCGGTGAGGCCGGTCACCATCCATGTGCCTGCCGCAAAGCCGAGGAAGCCGATCATCATCATCAGACGCGGGTCCATGCGGTTTGACAGGAAGCCTGCCAATGGCGCGGTGAAGAACATGGCAAGGCCGCTGACGAACAGCGCTTCCCCAATCATCAGGGCATCGTAGCCGCGTATGCTGCTGAGATAGAGTGGATAAAGATAGGTAAGACCATAGAGGCCGACGCCCATCACGAACGAAAACAGTGAGCCAAAGGCAAAGTTGATGTTCTTGAAGGCGCGCAAGTCCACAATGGGTTCTTCAGCCGTGAAGGCCCGGAAGAAGAAGAGAATACCACCGATGATCATGACGCCGGTCAGAATGAAGATGGCTTCATCCTGCAGCCAGTCGTTACGCGGGCCTTCTTCAAGCACATATTCCATCGAGCCGAGGAAAGCTGCCATGCCGGCTAGGCCCCACCAGTCGAACTTACTGAGGAGCGAACTGTCGCCTTCGTCGAAGTCGATGAGGTTCCATGCGGCGATGGTGACCAGAATGCCAGGACCGACATTGACCAGAAACAGCCAGTGCCAGGAGAAGGCGTGGCTCAGATAGCCGCCTACCGTGGGGCCGATGGTAGGCGCAAGCGTTGCCACAAGGCCAATCATCGGCGAGACGATCGAGCGCTTGGAAGGCGGGAAGATGGTGAAGGCAGCCGCGAACACGCTGGGGATCATGCCGCCGCCGATGAAGCCCTGAATGGCGCGGTAGACGATCATCTGCTCGATGTTCGTCGCTGTCGCACAGAGCATACTTGCGAGGGTAAAGCCTGCCGCCGAAAGGGTGAAGAGAACGCGCGTCGACATCAGGCGTCCGAGGAAGCCCGACAGCGGAATCATGATGACTTCGGCAATCAGGTAGGATGTCTGAACCCAGGATATTTCGTCGGAACTGGCACTCAGACCCGCCTGAATTTCAGCAAGCGATGCCGAGACGATCTGGATGTCCAGGATCGCCATGAACATGCCGAACACCATGGCCAGAAAGGCTACGGCCTTCTTCGGGTCGATGCGGTCATCCGCCGGGGCTACTGGCCCCATTGTCGTATCTGCGGCCATGACGGCGCACTCCGGAATGGAAGAGAAAGGCGGCGCGAAATCCGTTTCGCCGCGCCGCCATGTGTTACTTCAATAGGATCTGCCGATTTCGATCAGTCGGCTTTTTCGTCGGGTGCCGTACGCGTATCGATATCAACCACGACACTCAGGCCCGCGCGAATCTTGCCGGATTCGAGCGCTTCCTTCGGGATCATGATGCGAACAGGAACGCGCTGCACGATCTTGGTGAAGTTGCCGGTTGCATTTTCCGGAGGCAGCAGCGAGAACACTGCACCCGAGGCCGGGGCGATGGACGCGACCTTGCCGTCGAATTTCGTGCCGTCGATTGCATCGACATAGATATGCGCGGTTTCACCGGTCCTGATCTTTGCGAGCTGCGTTTCCTTGAAGTTCGCGTCGATATAAAGCTCATTGACCGGAACAAGTGCCGCGATTTTCTGGCCCGGCGAAACGAGATCACCCTTCTTGCCAGCAAGATTACCGATCACACCGTCGAACGGCGCGCGCAGCGACGTGAAGGAAAGATCGCGCGCGGCTTTATCGCGGGCAAGTTCCAGCGATTTCATCGTGCTGTCGGCTTCGCTATATTGAGCGTTGAGCACTTCGATATTGGCCTTGGCGGAAGCGACCTGCGCATCGCCGCCAGCGACCTTGGCGCGTGCCTGGTCCAGTGAGGACTGCGCCGTATCGAGATCAGCCTGCGCGACGAAACGCGTTTCGTGCAGCTTCTGCACGCGTGCAATCGTGTTTTGCGCATTGGTCAGGACTGCTGTTGCGGCCTGCTTGTCGGCATTGGCCTGCAGAAGAATGGCCTGCGCAGCATCGGTCTCAGCCTTGATGCGGATGAGGGTCTGCTTCTGGGTTGCGAGCTTGGCTTCTGCTTCATCGAGCGCGATCTGGTAATCACCCGCGTCAAGCTGGAAGATGACGTCGCCAGCCTTGACCTGCTGGTTCGCGACCACCGGGATGTTTTCGATATAGCCCGTAACCTTCGGCGCGATGGACGCAATATCGCCCTGCACATAAGCGTCGTCGGTTGAAACCATGAAACGTCCGACTGTCCACCAGTCATAGGCAAACCAGAGGCCTCCGGCGACCGCGACCGTCAGAATGCCGGGAAGAAGGACACGTTTGCCGAAGCCCTTTTTCTTTGCAGGTTCTTTGGCAGTTTCCTTTGGGGCGGCTTCCTGCGGGGTCGGTACGGTATGGGGCTGCGATCTCTCGTTCAGAGGCGCCTCACTTGTCGCTGGCTGGGTTGCCGAGGCGAAGTTCTTGGCGTTGGGGAACGGATGAATATCGGCCTTATCAACGGACTTCGGGGCGGACATAGGGGAAACTTTCTGCACATCCTTCGGATTGAACCGTTCGGTTCGATGTTGACATAGATCAATAAGATGCGCATATCAAGAGGATATCGAACCGCTTGGTTCGAAAAAAGTTAAGAGTCTCGAAGAATGAAGCCTGATCGCAACACCAAAGGAACACCGGATACGATGATGCATGACCGGAACCGGCATGATGAAAAAGGTGTCGGCCGACCCGGAAACAGCAAATCGTCCTGCTCCGAAACGGAATGCGGTCGCACGCGGCTCGGCGCCGGTCAGGACCCTGCAAAACGCCGCCAAATCCTTGAAGGCGCTCAGGATGTGTTCCTGCGCATGGGGTTTGACGCAGCCAGCATGAACGACATCACGCGCGAGGCTGGCGTGTCGAAGGGAACGATCTACGTTTACTTCAACAGCAAGGAAGATCTGTTCGTCGCACTATGCGAGCATTACCGCGATACAATGTTTCGTGAACTGATCGAAAAACTCGACAAGGGTTTTAATTCGCGCCAGCAGTTGACCGACTTCGGCGTGGCGCTGGTCACGCTGATAACCTCGCCGACGGCAGTGCGCGCGCAGCGCATTGTTCTGGGTGTCAGCGAGCGCAAGCCCGAGCTTGCAGCCCGCTTCTACGAGCGCGGACCGAAGCGCAGCCTCGTTCTCATGGCCGAGTATCTCGATGATATGATTAAGAATGGCGAACTGGAGCCTTTCGATCCCGAGAAAATGGCCTATCAGCTCTCTGATTTGTTCCTGTCTGGCCTCTATCGGCCTCGCCTGTTTGGCGTTTTGCCGGAGCCGCCATCGGCGGAAACGATTCGTAAAAACGTTGAGCTCGCCATCGACTTTTTCTACCGTGCCTATGGCACGGAGCAGCGAAGTGTTCAAAAAGAGAACAGTTGATTTTTACAAATCGATTTAGAAAATTTTATTTTTCGCTCAATCAATAAATTTTGCTTGAGGGCCATAATTTACGCACTGTTCTTGTGTGTAAAGGATTGCAATCCATTAATTGCGGGTTGCCAGAGACTACATTTTTTATGTCACTTATAAACGATTGAAAAGTTCTAGGGACACGATTCGCTGATATTTCAAGACGGCAACAAAGTAACCCTCGGACTTGCGTACCAAGGATATTGTAAAAATGACACTCGATCTCATTCATTTTCCGAATTTCAAAAAGACCTTCTTTGGAACGGCCTTCCAAAGCGACACCCTTGCTCTCCTGACGCGAATTCGCGATGAGATCGGTTGCCGCCACATCATGCATACCTATCGCGGGCGCATGGGTGACTGCACGAAAACCACTTCTTCCGATCTGACAGTCGTGATGACCGTGCCGACCTCCTGGACTGCGCGTTATTCCACCAAGAATTATTTCGTCATCGATCCGATCTTTCAGGAAGACGCGCCTTATTTCCAGAATGATGCCAGCGGTATAGTTCGCGATCTTCAGGAAGATGCCAATGAGTGCCCGTCCATTGCTGAACTGCTGCAGGATGCGGAAAAGCACGGACTGGGCAACATCTTCGTCGCCGTGTCAGCCCGGAGCCAGAAAGGTGCTGTGGGATGCACCTTGTTCATGTTCGAGATGAGCCCCGACGAGGATCGCGAGCAATTTGTGGCCAAGCTTCGCCCGCGCCTGCTGAGCCTGTCCGGGATCATTCATTCAGCCCTGTGCGGCTGCAAGGATGTTGCGACGGTCGCAAGCCTTCTCACCCCGCGTGAAGTCGATTGCCTGCGTTGGGCCGCGAACGGCAAGACGGATGGAGAGATTGCGGAAATCCTGAGTATCGCGCGCTGGACCGTCGTTACCTATCTCCAGAATGCGAAGATCAAACTCAACTGTTCCAACCGCACGTCGGCTGTCGCGACGGCGCTGTCGCTCGGCATCATCGAAATGCCGGAAGTTCACCATCTGGTGTAGTTCAGCCGCAGTATAAAGACCTGATTATAACGACACCGGATGCTGAGACATCCGGTGTTTGTTTATTCTTCTCGCCACATCTGCCTCGCGCAAAACCGCTTCGCACTTTTGCTGGAAATGCTTCAGGCTCTTTTTCTGAGCGGCAGACGGGCAGCGTCGAATGCGTTGGCAAGCCTTGCCGTATTTTTGGCTGGGTCTTCATCCGCATCTTCGAAGGCGATATGGTTCAGCTCTACTCCGGCGGTCTTGTCGGTCAGCGTCAGGCGGAAATAGGCATAGACGCCCTGATTGCGGAATTCCATGTCGAGCACGATGGCTGGAGCCGACTGCCAGTCGCAGAGATATTCGCCGCCATGGCCGAGTTCCAGCGTGCCGGGAAAGAAATAAAGCTCGGTAGCTGAACTGACGATATCGGCGATATTGGCAAAAAGCTCGCAGCGTATGAAAGCAATGTAATCCGCCGGATCGACCAGACGAAGATCGGTTGCGACCTCAACCAGGTTCTGGGCAATAATCGCCTCGCGCTCGTTCGAGAATTGCAGGCTCTTCATGGTTTCACCGCCGATCTGGGGGAACAGGCTGTCACTGTTCTGAAATATATAAAAATCATGGCTATTCATCAATGTATCGCGTGCCGTGCATTGATCACCCGGATAAGCTCGGCAACAGCCTTGTAGAATTCGGGCGCGATCATCTGGTCGACATTGACCTGTTTATAGAGCGCGCGCGCCAGCGGAACGTCCTCGAATATCGGGATGGAATGCTGCGCTGCAATCTCTCTTATCTTCAGTGCTATGAGATCCTGTCCCTTTGCTACAACGATCGGGGCTGCATCCTGATCGGGCTTGTAGCGCAGTGCTACGGAAAAATGAGTCGGATTTGCGACGATCAGCGTTGCCGTCGGAACGGTGTTGATCATGCGGCGGCGCGCACGGTCGCGGCCAAGCGAACGCAGGCGCGATTTGACCAGCGGGTCGCCTTCCGACTGCTTCAGTTCGTCTTTGACTTCCTGTCGCGTCATGCGCAGTTCCTGCCGCCAGTGAATGCGTGACCAGGCAAGGTCGAATGCCGCAATTGCGGTAATGGCCAGAACATTGGCGACGAGCAGGCGCACCATGTTCTCGCGCAGAAACTCCGGCAAGGCGCTCGGGTCGGAAGCGACCGCATCTGTGAAAAGACTGTTGCCGTTGAAGAAGACGACAAAGACGATGACACTTGCCGCCAGAAATTTCGCCAGCGATTTGAGGAATTCCACCTGACCGGCGCGCCCGAAAATCCGCTGCCAGCCTTTAAGCGGAGATATGCGGGATGCCTGCGGGCGGATGCGTTCGCCAACGAAGCGCGGCGCATTCTGGAATGCGGAGGCTGCAATACCGGCAAGCGGAATGATGATGAACACCGGCACCAGGGCTGCACCGACTGCCAGCGCCAGCACGCCGAACAAGCGGCTTGCATCTTCCGCGCTGTTGAGGAGCCAGTCCTCGGGGCGGTCGATTAGTTCGCGCAGGAAGACGGCGAGCTTCGTGGTGGCAGGCCCTGCGACAAAGACCGCGATAATCAGAAAGGAAGCAATACCGGCGAGGATCGGCGTTTCGCGGGAGAAGGGCATATTGCCCTTTTCCAAGGCGTCGCGGATCTTCTGCTCGGTGGCTTCTTCTGTTTTGCTTTCCTTGTCAGCATCATCTGCCATGGGTCACACAGGATCAGGACGAAGCTTCGCTTGCGTCGAGGGTGATGATACCGCGCTCGGAAAGATCGATGGCGATACGGGCTATCGTGCGGCGCGCATCGGCAATGTTCTGCGCGGTTATGTTGCCCTGCTCGGCGCCAAGCTCGGTTTCCACCATGCGGCGACCACGGGTCGAGAGCGACGAGAGAACGAGCTCCTGAAGCCTTGTGTCTGCTCCACGAAGTGCGGTTGCGATCTGTTCCGTCTGCACTTCATCGAAGAGCAGCAGGCGCGCGCGCTGCGACAGGCGCTCGATGTCTTCGAAGGTGAAGAGCTTGGCCTTGATGCGGTTGAGATCGTCGCGGTTGAGATCTTCCAGGCTCGCCATCAGTTCTTCCATCTCGCTTCTGTCGAGCTGGTTGAAGATGTTGGCGATCTGGCCGTGATGCGCCTTGACCGGACCGGAATCGCTGCGACCGAGAAGATCGCGCCGCAGCACGTCTTCGAGAAGTTCCGCAGCCGCCGGTGCCACATTGCCAATATGAAGCGAGCGCTGCACGACGGCATTGCGCAGCTGAGGCGGCAAGACGACGAACAGCCGGGCTGCGAGGTCGGATGGCAGCTTCGACACGATATAGGCGATGATCTGCGGATGCTGGTCGGTCAGATAGGCCTGCAGGTTATCAACCGGCAGGCGCCCAAGCTGCACCCAAACCGATTCCTGAACGAGCTGCGGCTGAACGCGGTCTTCCAGAACTGCATCGACTTCTTCCTGCGGCAGAGCTTCCCGCAAGAGACCTTCGAACCGTTGGGCGGCTTCTGAAACTGGCGCGCCTTCGGCAAAGGAATCCTCGAACTGCTTGACCAGCTGTTCGAAGTCGAGCGGAGAAATCGGTTCCAGCGTACGGGCATGACCGGCAAGCTTGCGCAGGTCCTCGGCATTGAAATGCTTCAGAAGACGTGAGGCAGCGGGGCGTCCGATGGCAACGAGGATCGCTGCCGCCTTTTGCGGGCCGGTCAGCGTATCGACGAGGCCGGTAGCGCCGCCTTCAAGGTCTTCCGCGAGGGCTTGCTGTTCATTGTCGGCCATGGTCACGTCCGTTACTTGCCGATGATTTCGGTGAGGCTGACACCGAAGCGCGAGGAATCGTCTTCAAGGACGATCACTTCGCCACGGGCGATGACGCGGCCATTGACCACGATATCGACCGGATCGCCGATCTGCTTGTCGAGGGTGATGACCGCACCGCGACCAAGCTTCATCAGATTGGCAACTGGCATGGTCGTGCCGCCAAGAACAACCTGAACATCGACAGGGATGCCCATGATGAGTTCGAGATTGGGTTTGGATGCGCCCTTCTGCGTGCCGCGCGGCTTTTCCTCGCGCAGTTCCTCAATGGCTTCGTCCAGTTCCTGCTGCATGTTCTTGTCCTTGTTGTCAGCGCTCATGCCTGCCCCGCAAGTTCGACGGTAGCTTTACGAACCGCGCGATGCACGAAAACCGGCAGCGCGTTCTTTTCCTTCGGGAGCGATTGTTCGGTGGCAGTGGCGATCTTGTCTTCGGTGCGCGGCGAGCTGTCAGCGACGTTGCGCGCATGGCGGATGTCGCGGGTCAGGGCCTTGCGCAGCCTGTTCAGTTCTTCGATGGCTTCTTCCATTTCGCGGCGCACGCGCTGCGTTTCGGCAAGACGGGCTTCGAGCTTGTTGTTTTCGTCCGTCAGGTCGGTGCGTTCGCTCTGGATCGCCTTGACGGCGCGCTCCAAACCGTTGGAGGCGGCTGCAACGCGCAGCGCCAGCAGCTTGCCAAGCTTGATCGTCTCGTTGGCTTTGCGGCCAACCACGATGAGCGCAGCAAGCGAGGCAAGAGCCATCAATGTGGAAAGCACGTTAGCCAGCAACAAGCTCATCGATGAAATCCTCTTCCTGATTGACCGGGTCGCCGACCTTGACTGTGAAATGAATGCCCGATTTGCCGAGCGTGCACTTGAAAAGCTGCTGATCGCCGGCGCGCAGGCGCACTTGCTTCATGGCATCGACAGGCAGTTTGAGAACCTGACCGATTTCGAGCATCGACAAGGCGTCCAGCGTCATCGACCCCTGCTGGATGAAAGCTTCGAGTTCGATGCGGGCACGGCTGACTTCCTGCCGCATCTTCTTCGCCCAGCTCGGATCGGTCTGGTTCATCGGACGGCGCAAAAAGGCTGCCACGGCATCCTGCATCGGCTTGTGCGTGCTGCGCGGCAGCAGCAGATGAACCTGCCCGGTTTTGCCTGCGGCAGTAACATCGATGCGGCAGGCGAAAAGGCGCGAGCGCTCGAAATTCTCACGGTCGAATTCGGCTGTGTCGGTGCATTCACCGGCGGTAAAAAGCGCCTGTCCGTTTGCGGCAAAAACCTGATCGAGAGAACTGGCGAGATGACCGGCAAGAAGAGCGGAAATCTTCTGTTCCAGCATGCCGAAAGGCCGGTCCTCATCGACAGAGCCGACATGGCCCTGTGCGCCATACATGGCTTCGATCACGGAGAAAACGAGCGTCGCATCGGCGGTGAGATAAAGTGTGCTGCCCCAACGCTCGGCCTTCAAAGGTGCGATGATCGCAGCCTTGTCGAGAATATCGGCAAAGGCAGCATCGTCAGTGCTTTCCACCTGGCCTGCTTCAACGTCGAATGCGGCAGCGCAGCCATGTTTCAGCCGGTCACAGAAATGGGTCGAGGCATCCTTGAACACATGGGCAAGCGACTTCAGGTCGTCGCCTGAAAGACCCGCTGCACGCAGCAGGTTCTCGGCCAGAACATCGCTTTTGCGGTTTTGCCCCAATGTGGCTGTGTCGGGGGTAGTCATCTTACGCTGCCTGCTGGGTCGGCGCGCTCGCCATGGTTTCCTGCTCGACCACATCGATGGTCGGGCGATCATAGGCGGAGATGGTCTTGCGGCCATATTCCACGGCGATCTGCGGCAGGGAGCCGTTCATATAGGCGAGAAGCGTCTGCTTCACGACGATGTAGAGGCGATTGTTCTTTTCGCGGGTCGATTTGATCTTGGCTGCGATCGGGCCGACCACGCCGTAAGAGAAGAAGATGCCGGCAAAGGTGCCGACAAGGGCGGCACCGATCAGATGGCCCAGCACTTCCGGCGACTGGTCCAGCGCGCCCATGGCTTTGATGACGCCGAGAACAGCGGCAACGATGCCGAGTGCCGGAAGGGCTTCGGAAATGCTGACCATGGCGTGGTAGGGCTTGAGCTTGTCGCGGGCGATGGTGTGGATTTCCTCGTCCATCAGCGCCTCGATTTCATGCGAGCGCACATTGCCCACGATGATGAGGCGGCAATAGTCGCAGATGAAATGGGTGAGGTCTTCTTTCTTCAATACGCTCGGATAGGCCTGAAAAATCGACGATTCCTTCGGGTTGTCGATATGCACTTCCACTTCGTTGCGCGACTTGGCGCGCAGCTCGCGCATCAGGCTGTAGAGCACGCCCAGAACGTCGAGATAGTCGCGCTGCTTTGGAACCGCATTGCTGAATGCTTCCATGCAGGCGCGGCCCGTGTCTTTCACGAGCGAGAAAGGGTTGGCGATGAAGAAGGTCCCGAGTGCCGCACCCAGAATGATGACGAATTCCCAGGGCTGAATGAGCACGCTGACATGTCCGCCCATGGCGATAAAGCCGCCCAGCATACAACCCAGTGTGATGACAAGACCGACGATAATGCCCAAAGCTCGAGACTCCCGCGTACAAGTTCGTTCATTGCACCTTATGGATCGCGGCTTGCGCGAAGCTTGCCAACTGGCACGGGCGGAAGCCAGCTTCGGACAAGCTTGGTCTTTCATAAAGGATCGAAATACCGGAAGGGGGTCATGCGCATGGTCGATACGATGACGAGTTATCGCCTGATCGCGGCGGATATGTCGCGGTCGTTGCAGCGTGTTTCGAAGGAACCATTGGTGGAGCGGGAAACCGCCTACTACAAGGAGAATATCGGCAAGGTGAAATCCATCGATGATTTCATGGCCGATAGCCGCCTTTATAATTACGCGATGAAGGCGTTCGGTCTGGAAGACATGGCCTTCGCCAAGGCGTTTGTCCGCAAGATTTTGACCGAAGGCATCACAAGCGACGATGCCATGGCAAACAAGCTGACCGACAAGCGCTACAAGGAATTTGCGACGGTCTTCGATTTTGCAGGCAAGGGTGCGGAGGCGACCGAGAGCACGGCGGCCCAACAAGGCGTCGTGGACAAATATCTTCGTCAGACGCTGGAAACGGAAGCCGGAAGCCAGAACGAAGGCGTGCGGCTGGCACTCTATTTCGCACGCAAGGCGCCGACGATCACCAATGCCTACGAAATCCTTGGCGACAAGGCGCTGGTGTCGATGATCCAGACGACCTTCGGCTGGCCATCCAGCATATCCAACGCTGATGTCGACAAGCAGGCGAAGATGATCGAGGACAAGATCGACTTCACCAAGATGTCCGATCCCGATTACGTATCGAAGCTCATTTCGCGCTTTACCGCCATGTATGAGATGAACAATCCAACGGCGAGCAGCCCGGCGTCGATTGCGTCCCTGCTTCTGGGCGGAACCTCGTCCGTCGGCATTTCGATGGATATTCTCAGCACCTTGCAGAACTTCAAGCCGGGCGGGCGTTAGGCGATGCAGAATAATTCGATTTATGTCGGGCTTTCGTCGCTCATCACGCTGGAACGGCGGATGGATGCCATTGCTCATAATGTCGCCAATGTCTCAACGGTCGGTTTCCGGGGCGAGGGCACCAAGTTCGATACCATCGTTTCGAACAAGGCCAGCGACGATGTGAGTTTCGCTACGGCGGGCAAGAGCTTCATCCGTACCGAAGCAGGCCCTATGATCAAGACCGACAATCCGCTGGATGTTGCGGTCAAGGGCGATGTCTGGATGTCGGTCTCGACACCGCAGGGGCAGATTTATACGCGTGACGGGCGCATGAACATGCTGCCGACGGGCGATCTCGTTTCCATCACCGGCCATCCGGTTCTCGATGTCGGCGGTGCCCCCATCGTACTCAATCCCGGCGGCGGCGCACCGAAGATTTCAAGCGACGGCGCAATCTACCAGAACGGAGCACAGATCGGTGCCATCGGTCTTTACACTATCCCGGCCGATGCCGACCTGACCTATGCAGGCACATCCGGCGTGATCCCGAACAAGCCTGCCCAGCCGGTGGCCGACGACAACAGCGTGGGCGTCGTGCAGGGCATGATCGAGGGATCGAATGTTGATGCCATGACGGAGATGACCCGCCTCATCAGCGTGAGCCGCGCCTTCGAGCAGGTCAACAATCTCTTGTCGCAGCAGGAAAGCACCGTCTCTGAAGCCATCAAGACCCTGGGCTCCAGAAACGGATGACGCCTGATCTGCCGCTCTCCCGTCTGGCCGCTTTTGCCCGTCAGCAATCGGTGGCGCCAAAGCCGCTCACCGGTATCGGCGGAACGGTGAGCGACGTGTCACGCTCGGCGATTGCCGTGCGCGGGCTTTCGCGTGATGCGCATTTGGGCGATGCGGTGGCGATCCACGCGCAAGGCGGCCAGAGCCTTGCCGAAATCATTCGGGTGGCTGACACGCAGGTGCTGGTCAAACCCTTCGATGACCGCATCATTCCGTCGCTTGGCGCTGCGGTTTTCGAGGAAGGGCCGATGCGCATCCGCCCGGCACTCGAATGGCGCGGACGTGTCATCAATGCGCTGGGCGAGGCGGTTGACGGGAAGGGCGCGTTGCAGCCCGGTACCCGGCCAATGGCATCCGAGAGCCTTGCACCGGCTGCCTTGCGCCGCGGGCGGGTGGATCGCGGCTTGCGTACAGGCGTCAATGTCATCGACATTTTCACGCCGCTTTGCTTCGGCCAGCGTATCGGCATCTTTGCAGGATCGGGTGTCGGCAAATCGACGCTGCTTGCGATGATGACGCGTGCGGCGGATTTCGACACGGTGGTGCTGGCTTTGACCGGCGAGCGCGGACGCGAAGTGCGCGAGATGCTGGAAGAGACCATGGCAGGTCACCTGGACAAAACGATAACCGTGGTTGCAACGGGCGATGAAAGCCCGATGATGCGCCGCCTCGCGCCCAATACGGCGACGGCCATTGCCGAATATTTTCGCGATCTCGGCCAGAATGTCCTGCTGATCGTCGACTCCGTCACGCGCTTTGCCCATGCAGCGCGTGAAGTGGCGATTGCCGCTGAGGAACCGCCGGTTTCGCGTGGCTATCCGCCAAGCGTCTTCAGCCAATTGCCACGTCTTCTGGAGCGCGCAGGGCCCGGTATCACGGAAGCGGGCGGCAGCATCACCGGCATCTATTCGGTACTGGTCGACGGCGACGATCACAATGATCCGGTTTCCGACACGATCCGCGGCACGCTGGACGGCCACATCGTGCTTGACCGGGCGATTGCAGCGCAGGGACGCTTTCCGGCGGTCGATATTCCGGGTTCGGTTTCGCGCCTTGCAAAGCACAATTGGACGCCGGAACAACGCAAGCTGGTCAGCCAATTGCGGGGCATGGTTGCCCGTTTTGAGGAAACGCGTGACCTGCGTGCCATCGGGGCGTACCAGAAAGGCCATGACGGCCTTCTGGACCAGGCGGTCGATCTTGTGCCGCGCATTTACGACGCCTTGCAGCAATCGCCGGAGACCGGCCTATCGGACGATCCCTATAATGACCTTGCCGCAGCACTGCGCGGCGACAGACAGGCGCAACACGCATGATGACGGGCTTTCGGAAGACAAAGGAAGAGAAACTCCTTGCAGATCTGACGGCGGAGGTCGAGGCCGCTGCACGACAGGAAGGCATGAAGAAGCCGCAGAGCAAGGTGGATCGCTACCTCAAGATCGCGGCCATCACACTCGCCGCCGGAAGTGCGATGCTGCCTTTCGTCACCTATCTTCAGCGCGTCGATCTGGGTTCGCCCGAGAAGGCCGAGCGCAAGATCATCGATCCGCTGGACCGTTCGGAACAGAAAACGGTGCGTCGTTTTCCGTCCTTCCGACCATCGGAGCAGGTTGCGCCGAATGCCGATGTGGACAACACGATGACAGGCTCGGTCATGTCGAACGGCAAGGGGCTTCCGGGCACCGGCATGGGCAATGGCGGCGATGGAAGCGGGGATGGGCAGGCGTTTCCGAAGCCGGTTTTCGCGCTGCGCGAAGTCGTTGGCGGCATGGCGATGATCGAGGATACGTCCGGCTACTGGTTCGTCGAAAAAGGCTCGTTGCTGCCCGATGGCAGTCACCTCGTTTCAATCGGTCGCGGTGCAGGCACCTGGCAGCTCACGACATCGTCGGGCGATGTGATTGAGATGCGGAGGTGAGGGGGAAGGCAATAAGGCCCTCCTGCCCTATCCTCCCGCAAGCTTGACGCAAGTTCCGGCCTTTAAGTTAATCAACTGTAAAGGCGGGAAACTCCATGAGCTCCATTCATCTTTTCGATCTGGCTGCAAGGCAGGCGCAGTGGTTGTCGGTGAGACAAGCCACTGTTGCGGGCAATGTCGCTAATGCGAACACGCCGGATTTCCGGGCGCGGGACGTGCAGCCTTTCGCGGATGTGCTGGACAAGACTCAGCTTACCATGGCTGCCACCAGCCCTCTGCATCTGGAATCCGGGGCCGACGGGATCGCCGGTGCGCGCCTGCGGCCGGACGACATCACCGAGCAGACCCATTCCGGCAATACGGTCGATGTCGAACAGGAAATGATGAAGGCCGGTGAGATCGCCCGCGAATATTCGCTCAACACAAGCATCGTCAAAGCGTTCCATCGCATGATGCTTTCGGTCGCGAAGGGGTAGTTATGTCTTCCGATGCCTTGCAAAGCACATTGAAGATCGCAGCGTCGGGCCTTTCGGCCCAATCGACGCGTCTGCGCATCGTTTCCGAAAACATCGCCAATGCGCAGTCCACCGCCGAGACTGCCGACGCCGATCCCTATCGCCGCAAGACGGTGTCCTTCCGCACCGAGCTGGAACAGGGCACAGGAGCCGCCGAAGTTCGCATTGCCGAAGTCGGCAAGGACACATCGCCCTTTATCGAGCAATACGAGCCGAGCCATCCCGCAGCGGATGAGCGCGGCTATGTCCGTTACCCCAATGTCAACATGGTCGTCGAAATGGCGGACATGCGCGAAGCCAATCGTTCCTATGAAGCCAATTTGCAGGTCGTGAAACAAGCCCGTGAGCTGATCTCCATGACCATCGATCTCTTGAGGAGCACATAATGTACGACTCGATCATGAGCATTTCGGCGCGCAATGCCCTGTCGCGCCTCTCGGAAACCGTAGCCGAAAAGGGCGTGGGTTCCACTTCCGCGCCGCAGGCTGTTCCGGCAGCTCCGGGTGCCTCGTTCGGCGAAGTCCTGTCGCAGATGACGGATTCCGTCGGCCAGAAGCTGCAGACGGCTGAAGCGACGTCCATTCAGGGCATCAAGGGCGATGCGCCGGTGCGCGATGTGGTCAGCTCCGTCATGGAAGCCGAACAGTCGCTTCAGACGGCCATCGCGATCCGCGACAAGATCGTGCAGGCCTATCTCGAAATCAGCCGTATGCCCATCTGATTTGCGGTAGCCAAGGATAAATAAGCCATGAAAGCCCTGACGATCGCCGCCACCGGCATGAACGCCCAGCAGCTCAATCTGGAAGTGATTGCCAACAACATCGCCAATATCAACACAACGGGCTTCAAGCGCGCGCGTGCGGAATTTTCCGATCTTCTTTATCAGTCCGAGCGTACGGCAGGCGTGCCCAATCAGGCTAACCAGTCCATCGTGCCGGAAGGCGCTCTGGTTGGCCTTGGCGTGCAGACGGCAGCGGTGCGCAATCTCCATATGCAGGGCAGTTTCAACCAGACCGGCAATCCATTCGATCTGGCTTTGACCGGCAAGGGCTGGTTTCAGATTCAGAGCCCGACCGGCGAGACGCTTTATGCGCGCGCTGGCGCGTTCAACAAGAATGCCGATGGCCAGCTTGTGACGCTCGATGGCAATCCTGTCGAACCGGCGATCACCATTCCGCCAGACGCCGTTGAAGTGACGATCACCGATACGGGACAGGTTTTCGCCAAGCTGCAGGATCAGGTCAATCAGGTCGATCTCGGCCAGCTGACCCTCGCCAACTTCACCAATGAAGCGGGTCTGGAGCCGCTCGGCGGTAATCTCTATCGCGAGACGGAAGCATCCGGCGGTCCGCTGGTCGGCGTGCCAGGCGATCCGGGCTACGGCTCGATCAAGCAGGGCTATCTCGAAGCGTCGAATGTCGATCCGGTGAAGGAAATCACCGATCTCATCACGGCGCAGCGTGCCTATGAAATGAACTCCAAGGTTATTCAGGCTGCCGACGAAATGGCGGCAACCGTATCGAAGAACTTGCGCTGACGGTGATGGCGATGGGCTGTGTGAAGGCGATCTTTCAAAAGAAAAGGCTGGTTCTTGCCGGTGGCTTCCTGCTTGCCGCAATGGCTGGCGCACGTGCGGCAGACCGCATCGCCTTTGTGGTGCCTTCGGCCACCGTCTATCCCGGCCAGATCGTAAGCGATACGGCATTGCTGGAGAAGCAGTTCTTCATCAATGCGCCGGCGGCGACCCAATATGTGCTATCCCCGGATCAGGCGGCAGGCAAGGTGGCGCGCAAGACGCTGCTCCCCGGCAAGCCGATCCTCGTTTCCGCATTGGGGGAGCCGTCTCTGGTTACACGCGGTGTTCCGGCACCGCTGGTCTTTACCGCCGGTACGCTGACCATAACCGCCATGGGCACACCGCTCGAATCCGGTGCGGCTGGCGATTTCATCAAGGTTCGTAACGTCGACAGCGGCATCATCGTGTCAGGTACGGTGCTGGCCAATGGGCGCATTCAGGTGGGGATGCAGTGAGAAAGACTTGCGCCGCCCAGATTGCTACTTTGTTCGCCGTCCTGGCGCTCGTTTTTCAGCCTGTTGCAGGATTTGCGGACGAGTCGTCGAAGAATGCGCGGGAATTCGGTTCCGCAGTGGATGCCGATGCCGATTGGCTTGGCTCGGGTGGCGATCCGTCGAAAATGGCCTATGCCGAACTTGGCCGGGGAAGCGCGGTTGCGCGCCTGAAGGATATCGCCACCATTCAGGGCGTGCGTGAAAACCAGCTTGTGGGCTATGGTCTTGTCATCGGCCTCAAGGGCACCGGGGACAGCCTGCGCAATTCGCCGTTCACCGAACAGTCCATGCGCGCCATGCTGGATAATCTCGGCATCAGCGCGCCGCGCAACTCCACCCGCTCGAAAAACACGGCTGCGGTCATCGTGACAGCGAACCTGCCCGCCTTTGCCGGTGCCGGTTCGCGCATCGATGTGACGGTATCGTCGCTCGGCGATGCGACGTCGCTGCAGGGCGGCACACTGGTCATGACCCAGCTCATGGGTGCCGACAATCAGATTTATGCCGTTGCACAGGGCAACATGATCGTGTCCGGCTTTGCGGCGGAAGGTGAAGCCGCAAGCGTGACGCAGGGTGTGCCGACTTCCGGTCGCATCCCCAATGGCGCGCTGGTCGAACGCGAAGTGGCGGGTAATTTCGGCAAGGAAACCGAAATGATCGTCGAGCTGCGCGATCCTGATTTCACCACTGCCGTGCGCGCTGCCGACACGATCAATGTCTTCGCCAAGCGCCGTTATGGTCGCGGTGTCGCTATTGCGCGCGACGCCAAGACGATCCGCCTGTCGCGTCCGAAGAACGTGCCTGCCGCACGTTTCCTCGCAGAGCTTGAAGGCCTGCCGATCACGACTGACGAAGTGGCGCGTGTGGTGGTTGACGAACGGACAGGAACTGTCGTCATCGGCGAGAAGGTGCGTATCTCCAAAGTGGCGATCAGCCATGGCAGCTTGACGGTTCGTGTAACAGAAACCCCGATGGTCGTTCAGCCAGAGCCGTTCAGCGATGGTGTAACGGCTGTCGAACCGAACACCGATATCGCCGTTAACCAGCAGAACGCCAAGATTGGCATTCTGACCGGCGCAAATCTTGAAAATCTGGTGAAGGGCCTGAACCAGATCGGCGTGAAGCCGACCGGCATCATCGCAATATTGCAAGCTATCAAGACATCCGGCGCGCTTCATGCGGAACTGGTGGTGCAATGACCATGGCTCATAAAATGATCCGGTATGGTTCGGCAGTGGCGCTGCTTCTGGCTGCCTCCGCTCCGGCATTGGCGCAGCAGGCGGTGACGCCAGCTCAAGCACCGGTGGAGGCATCGGCGGCACAGCAGCTTGCTTCTTCGCCGCCGCTTGGCAACCTCGATGAAATCCGCAAGTTCTGCGGCAATATCGACGATCAGGCGGCGGACGCCCGCTACGCGCTGCAGGCCAAGCAATTGACCGAGCTGAAGGCCGATGTCGAGGAACGGATGCGTGCGCTTGAGGAAAAGCGCCGGGAATATGAAATGTGGCTGAAGCGCCGCGACGAGTTTGTCAGCAAGGCGCAGGATTCGCTGGTCGACATCATCTCGAAAATGAAGCCTGATGCAGCGGCGGCGCAGATGGCGCTGATTGGCGACGAAGCGGCGGCAGCCCTGATCCTCAAGCTCAACCCGCGCGTATCCAGTATCATCCTCAATGAAATGCCGCCGGAAAAGGCCGCCAAGCTGGCACGCGTCATCGTCGGTTCGCAGCGCACGACGACTGCACCGCAGGCTGTGAAGGATCAGTCGGGCAGGGATCAGCGCGCCGCGGCGCAGTCCGGGAATACGGTTCAATGAAAAACAGCATGAACAAAGCAACCCTTACAGCAGCAGTACTGGTTCTTCTGGCCGGTTGTGCCACCAAGCCGGAGGAAATCGGTCGGGCACCCGATCTGTCCCCGGTTGCGGCCCATCTTGGTATTCAGAACAATCCGCAGTTCAACGGCTATCCGGCGCGTCCGAGCAAGGCGACCTATTCGCTCTGGGACCAGCGTTCGACCAATTTCTTCAAGGATCCGCGTGCGGCGACGCCGGGTGATGTCCTGACCGTCATCATTTCAATCAACGATCGCGCCAATCTCGATAACAAGACGGATCGCGAGCGTGTGTCGAAGGGCATTTACGGTGCCGGTGGTTCGTTTGCCACGAGCAGCAGCACGGGTGCCGGTGCCGGCGGCGACATGGATGCTTCGCTCAACACCCATTCCGACAGCAAGTCGAAGGGTAAGGGCACCATCGAGCGCAGTGAAGATATCCGCCTGCAGGTTGCTGCCATCGTCACCGATACACTGCCCAATGGAAACATGATCATCCGCGGGTCGCAGGAAGTGCGCGTCAACAATGAGCTGCGCGTGCTGAATGTCGCCGGTGTCGTGCGTCCGCGCGATATTTCCGGCAATAACACGATTTCCTACGACAAGATTGCCGAAGCCCGCATTTCCTATGGTGGCCGCGGACGTCTGAGCGAGATTCAGCAGCCGCCTTACGGCCAGCAGATTCTCGATCAGGTTTCTCCGTTCTAGGGCGCTGAGCATGAGTGACACGACGGCAACGGAAAAAGACGGTAAGGCGAAAGGCTCCCTGACGGGGCTGCTGGCGGCTGTCGCGGTTCTGACCGTCATCGCGGGCGGTGGCGGCTGGTATCTGGGCGGCATGATTTCCGCCGATCAGCTGGCATCGGCCAAACCTTCCGGCAAGGAAGACAAGCCGAAGCAGGGCGACTTCGAATCGCGTTCCATCGGCACTGTCGTGCCCCTGCAGCCGATCATCACCAATCTCGGCATTCCGCAGAACACCTGGGTGCGTCTCGAAGCCTCGCTGGTGGCAAAGCCGGGCCATGAAATTCCGGCGGCGGTGGCGGCAAGCGTTGGCGATGATTTCCTGAGCTTCCTGCGCAGTGTCAACCTCATGCAATTGCAGGGCGCGGCAGGGCTTGCCTATCTGCGTTCCGATTTGGAAGAACGCGCGCGCCTGCGTTCGGAAGGCGCGGTCGACCGGGTCTTTATTTCGGCACTGGTCGTAGAATGAAAAAACTCCTTGGCCTCGGCCTCATCCTGACGCTTGCTCTCACCGTCTCCGCACAGGCACAGCAGCCGCTCACGCTCGACAATCTGTTGCCAGCGGGTGGCGGTGCTGCCAGCGGCCAGATCGTGCAGTTGTTCGGGCTCCTGACGGTGCTTTCCATCGCGCCGGGCCTGCTCATTATGGTGACGAGCTTCACGCGCTTTGCCATCGCGTTTTCGCTGCTGCGTTCAGGGCTTGGTCTCCAGACCGCGCCGGCCAGCATGGTGATGATTTCGCTTGCCCTGTTCATGACCTTCTATGTCATGGCGCCCGCCTTCGACCGGGCCTGGAACAATGGCGTGCAACCCTTGATGCGCAACGAAATCACGCAGGAAGCTGCATTCGAAGAAATTTCGCAGCCTTTCCGTGAATTCATGATGGGGCAGGTGCGTGACAAGGACCTGCGGCTCTTTGAAGATCTCGCTGATCCATCGTTCCGCACCGGCGATGACGGTATCGTCGATTTCCGCGTGCTGGTTCCAGCCTTCATGATCTCGGAACTGCGGCGTGGTTTTGAAATCGGCTTCCTGATCGTGCTGCCATTTCTGGTGATCGACCTCGTCGTGGCGACGCTCACCATGTCGATGGGTATGATGATGCTGCCGCCGACGGTGATCTCGCTGCCGTTCAAGATTCTGTTCTTCGTGCTGATCGACGGCTGGAATATTCTGGTCGGAAGCCTCATACGATCCTTTTCGTAGAGACTGGAACGAGCTGACACACCGCAGCTCGTTCCGAAAGTTCAGTTGTTGATGCGGACTGTCAGCTTATAGTCGCAGGTGTCATGATTGACCTCTTCGGCCACAAGAGTACAGGTGGGGCTGCTGCCGGTACCGTCGGACTTGATGAAATGCCGACTATAGCCCGACGCCTTGCATCCAGGTGCAGGATTGGTGAAGCTTGGCCCTTCAGCATAAACCGTCAACTGACACGACTTATAAACGGTGTTATCGGAATAGCGGTACCTCGCAATCATCGAACGTAGATAAGTATCATCTTCTGCCTTGTGTGTGAGGACGCCGGTTGCACCATTCGCAATTGTCGATGGTCGTGTACACTTTCCGTCGGGATTACAGGCGCCTTGTGTATAATTGATGGACTTGCCCGCATTGTTGATCCAGTTCACTGTGATCTGATTGTCGGCCAATGCAGCTGAAGCGGCGACGAGCGAAACAGCCAGAATTGAAAAACGAAGCATGATCTTCCTTCCATTAGTTAACACTTGTGGAACATAAGGCGAACATATGGAGTGGGGATAAGTTTGGACCGGTGGGTCGCGTCGATCTGTCAGGAACCCACTTGATGAAAAAGAAAACCTCAATTAAAATTTGAGCGGATTATTTAGTAATCTCTTAATATTTCGAGCTTACGACGATCCTCATGGTGGGTTTCCGCGCGTTACGCGGCAACAGGCATGATGCCGCTCCACCATGCCGGTAATATAAAAATCCGGCCTGTCCCTCAGATTGTTTTTCCCAAGGGGCAAAAAACTATGGCTAGCATTCTTACAAATTCGTCGGCTCTGACCGCTCTCCAGACGCTTTCTTCGACCAACAAGGCACTGGAATCAACCCAGAACCGTATCTCGACCGGTCTCAAGGTTGCCGGTGCATCCGACAACGCTGCTTACTGGTCCATCGCAACGACCATGCGTTCGGATAACAAAGCCAACTCGGTTGTGCAGGATTCGCTCGGCCTCGGTGCTGGCAAGGTTGACACAGCTTATACGGCCATGAACAAGGCCATCGAAGTTGTTGACCAGATCAAGCAGAAGGTTCTTCTTGCGAAGACTTCTGGTGCGGAAGATCGCGCCAAGATTCAGAGCGAAATCGCAACCTATGTTGCTCAGCTCAAGGACAATGTTTCCGGCGCCAACTATGCCGGTTCCAACCTGCTGACCTCGGATTCGTCGAAGGACACCGCTGATCCTGCTGCCACCCCGGCAGTAGCTGAAAGCAATTCGCTCAACGTCATCACCTCTTACAACCGTGATGCTTCGGGCAAGGTAACGACCGGCACGATTTCGGTGAATTACTCCACGACGCGCCTTATCGATTCCGGCACCGGCACGGCTGCCGGCGTTCTCGACAAGAACGGCGGTGCATCTGCCAAGTCGATCCTCGACATCAATGTCGCTGATCTGACCGGCGTTACGGATTATGACGCTACGGACGTGACTGGGACCGAAGGCGCGGCATTCGACAACCTCCTGACCGACATTGAAGCCGCTCTCGGCTCGATGGCAACTTCTGCTGCTGAATTGGGTGCCGCAAAGGCACGCATCGACATGCAGAAGGATTTCGTTTCGAGCCTTTCGGACTCGATCGAAAAGGGCGTTGGCCAGCTCGTTGACGCTGACATGAACAAGGAATCGGCACGTCTGTCGGCTCTTCAGGTTCAGCAGCAGCTCGGCGTTCAGGCTCTGTCGATTGCCAACTCGTCGAACCAGAACATCCTGTCGCTGTTCCGCGGCTAATCTGAGTAGACAGCAAGGGCGCCAGGTTGCCGGCGCTCGCGAGTTCTCAGGTAAATCAGGGGTTCGCATCCGAACCGACCTGATCGGATCGGATGTCTTTGGGCGGAAAACGGGGCGCGGGATTTATTCCGCGCCCCAATTCTTTGCGCTCAATACCAGTTTCCGGAAGCACTTGCTTCATCAGCCGCCACTTTCGCGCAAGCTTCGCGGGCTAGTTTGCATGCATCATTATGGCGGTGGTGTGGATGCAGCAGAATTTCCAGCAATTGATCGAACAGCTCAAGGGTACGCTCGGCAAGCTCGGCGCGCGAAAACTCATCGCGCTCGGACTGGTGGGCGCGGCACTCATGGGCGCGATCCTCTATACGAGCATCTATCTGAGCCGCCCATCCTACGAGACGCTCTATGTCGGCCTTTCGCGTGACGACGTGAACCGCATGGGCCTTGCGCTCGGTGAAGCAGGCATTCCTTTCGACGTGAAGGCTGACGGCTCGTCCATCCTCGTGCCCATCGGCAAGGCTGAAAATGCCCGCATGTATCTGGCTGAAAAGGGCTTGCCGACCTCGAACAATGCCGGTTACGAGCTGTTCGACAATATGGGTTCGCTCGGCCTCACCTCGTTCATGCAGGAAATCACCCGCGTGCGTGCGCTTGAAGGCGAAATCGCCCGCACCATCCAGGCCATTCGTGGTGTGAAAGCCGCGCGCGTTCACATAGTCATGGCAGAAAAAGGCTCGTTCCGTCGTGGCGACCAGAAGCCGTCCGCCTCGGTCGTCATCCGCGCCGAAGGCGGCTTTGCTGCCGAATCCGCACAGTCCATCCGCCAACTGGTCGCCGCTGCCGTCCCGTCGCTTGATGCTTCCGCCGTCACTGTTCTCGACACCAACGGCCGTCTGCTGGCATCGGCAGGCGAAGCTGCCAATGGCGCAGCCCTCATGACCGCCTCGCTGGAACAGCAGGTTGCAGGCAATGTGGATGACAGCATCCGCAAGGCGCTTGCGCCCTATCTCGGCATTGGCCATTTCCAGACGAGCGTTCAGGCCGTGCTCGATACGGACCGCCGCCAGATCAACGAGACGACTTACGATCCTGAATCCCGCGTCGAGCGTTCCGTACGTGTTGTCCGTGAAAGCGGCGATTCCCGCAACAATCGTAACGACAATGCAACCGGTGTGGAACAGAACATTCCGCAGGAAGAAATCCAGAACCGCAACGGCGAAAGCTCGACGGAAAAGACCGACCGCCGCGAGGAACTGACCAATTACGAAATGAACAGCAAGACTGTCTCCACCGTCAGCGACGGTTATACCGTCAAGCGGCTGTCCATTGCCGTGGTCATCGATCAGGCGCGCCTTCTGGAAACTGCGGGTACCACACCGCCGCCTGCCAATTTCGTCGATCAGCAGATCACCAAGATCCGCGACCTCGTTGCAACGGCTGCCGGTCTCAATGCGGATCGCGGTGACGTCATTAATGTGACGGCGGTGAACTTCCTCGACCCTGCCGGTGCCGATATGGAGCCGGTCTCCACGCCGTGGACCGATACTGTGCTTCGCCAGAGCGGCTCTTATGTCAATGCGCTTGCAATCCTTGCCGCCGTTGGTCTCCTGATCTGGTTCGGTCTGCGTCCGCTGCTGCGTGACCAGAATGCCAAGCCAACCGGTACGGAAGTGGCAGTCCGCGAGACGAGTGAAGTGGCAATGCCGAATTTCGTCGGCGGTCAGGCGGCTGGTGAAGGCGTGCAGGCTGTCATCGGTGGACCGGAGGCCTATGCCGATCAGATGAAGACCAGCCTCAGCGATCTTCGCCAGCGCATGCGCATGCCTGCCAAGCTACGTCTGGAGCAGATGATCGACATGGATGAGGAACGCGTCGCCTCCATTCTCAAGCAGTGGATTCACGAAACCGCCGCGAGCCGCGAAGCCCAGCCATTGAGGGAATCGGCCGTAAAGGCTTCGGCCATGCCGGAGCTTGAGGCGGCCTGACGATGAGCGCGCTTTCCCTCAGCCGTTATCTTCCCGATTTTTCGACCCATCATATTGAGGATGAGGCGATCGAGATCATTGCTGCGCCTGCGCCGCAGATGCCGCTGAAAGACACACCCCCGCCACAGGCAGGCGGCGATGGAGCGAAGCGCCCCGTCTCGGCTGAGAAAGCCGCCGCTGCCGAGCAGGCCGAAGTCGCCGCCATCATCGCCATCGAGGAAGAAAAGCGCCTGGCATTCGAAGCAGGGCGCGAGGACGGCCACCGGGAAGCCCAGGCGCTTTACGACGCTGAAAAGACGCGGCTTTTGCGCGAGCATGAGGCCGAGATCGAGACATTGCGCGCTGCATTTTCGCGTGAGCAGGCCTTGCTCTTGGCGGGTAGTCTGACCGAAGCGCTGACCGCGCTTGAACGAAACTTTTCCGGTCAGATCGCCGAAATCCTGATGCCTTTGCTGGCGGAAAAGATGGAGCGTGAGGCGGTCGCGGAATTTGCGCGGCGCATTGCGGCGCTGGCGCTCGATGGCGAAGCACCGGAAATCTCCGGTCCGGCGCGACTGATTGTGCCGCTTCGCGATCATGCGGCTCTGCTGCCGTCAGGTTGCCGGTTTTCAGAAACCGGGGCGGAAGAACTTTCCTTTTCCTTTGGCGACCGGAAGCTTGAAACGCGCATCGCGCCGCTTCTTGAAGAATTGAAGGCTGCGGTTCAATGAGCATCGATCCCGAAACCAAACGTGAGATCATCATTGTTCGCCGGGGCGGGCACGACGATCATGACAGCCATCATGGTGGCGTGTGGAAGATTGCCTATGCCGACTTCATGACTGCAATGATGGCCTTCTTCCTCGTCATGTGGCTCATCAATGCCGCCAATGAGGAAACCAAGGCAGCGGTTGCCAGCTATTTCAACCCCGTCAAGCTGATGGACCGGCATTCAAGCTCCAAAGGCGTGCAGGACGTCGAGGAAAAAGACGGCAAGGTTCGCTATGAGAGCGACCAGAAGATCGAAAACAGCACGAAGGTCATCAACGATACGACGGTTGCGCCGCCAAGCGACCAGGAAGAGCGCCAGCTTTTCCGCGAACCCTATGCAGTCCTCTCGGAACTGGCTCATGAAACCGGTGTTCTGCAGAACCAGTCGGCCAAGGGCGATGGCGGCACGTCGCAATCCGGTCCGGCAACGGGTGCCGAAGGCGGTGAAGCCTATCGCGATCCGTTCAGCCCGGATTACTGGTCGAGCAAGGCTGTCGATGACCTGACCCCGCCTGATGCTGCGCCTGCCGCACCACCTAAGCTGGAAACAGCACAGCCGAAGCCGGAGGAGACTGTAAAGCCTGCAGAAACGCAGGAGCAGCTTATTGCCGACCTGAAGAAGGCAGCTGAGGGCGAAGCCGCGAAAGACGGCGTTGAGGCGAAGAAGGCCGAGCCGATGCCGGATGTGACGGTCGTCCCGGTCGATGGCGGTGTGATGATCCAGCTCACCGACAAGATCGATTATGGCATGTTCACCATCGGCTCGGCCAAGCCGGATGCCCGCGTGGTGCAGATGCTGGAGCGTATAGCGCAGGTGATTTCCCGCCAGCCGGGTGAAGTCATCATCAGTGGGCATACGGATGCGCGCCCGTTCAAGAGCGCGACCTATGATAACTGGCGTCTGTCTTCGGCGCGGGCGCAGATGGCTTATTACATGCTGGTTCGCGGCGGGCTCGATGAAAAGCGTGTGCTGCGCGTTGAAGGCTATGCTGACCGCCAGCCCAAGAACGCCAGCGATCCGAATGCGGCTGAAAACCGCCGCATTGATATCTTTCTCAAGTCTGCCCCATGATGCGGCTCGCCAAGCGCTCCTTGCTGGCATGTGTTGCAGGCTTGTCCCTGATGGGAGCGGCGTACCCGGCTTTTTCGCAAATGCAAACACTGGCTGAGACCCGCGCGCTGCCGGTGCTGGAGCCTTACAAGCTCGTGCGTTCGCTGCGCATGTTGCAGGATCAGGTCGTCGCCGGAAAACCGGAGGCGGTGGTGATGCTGAACAAGCTTCTGGGCTTTGTCAGCGCGGATATGGGCCGAGCGTCGAATGACGTCTGGAGCAATCCGGAAAATGTCTATGCGGCGATCATCTATCTCTTCAACGGCGGCAATCCGGAAGCGGTGCGCAAGGTTCTTGCCGACCTCAAGACCGATGCGGTGCCGCCGGAGCTGGTCAAGGGCGCATTGGCCTATGCTTCCGGCCAGACGATTGAGGTGGTGAAACTTTTCTCGGTCCCGCTTTCGCCTGATGTTCCAGCGGAACTGAAGGCATCCATCGTGCTTGTCACCGCTAGCCAGATGACCGCCTTCGACCCAGCGACGGCCTTGATGCGGCTTGATCAGGTGCGACTCGATGCGCCGGGCACCTTGTTTGAGGAGGCGGCAATCCGCCGTTCGATGCCGATTGCGGCCAAGCTCGGCGATGCCGACAAGATCAGGCTCCTGTCGCGAAACTATCTCCAGCGCTTTCCGCGTTCGCCCTATATGCGTGATTTCATGGCGCAATTTGTCGATGCTGCGGTGAAACTCAACGACCGTATCGGCAATGCGGAGCTGGCAAAACTGATCGGCTCTGCCGATCCGGTGATGCAATATTCGCTTTATCTGCAAATCGCGCGCGGTGCGCTTGTAGATGGCCAGACGGAGCGGGCGCGTTTCATGTCGGCAGAGGCGAAGAAACTTGCTGACAGGCTGAAGGCCGACCCTACCCGCGCCAATCTTTATGCTGCTGCAAGCGATGTGGCTTCGGATTCGGCGGGCAGCGCGCTGCGTGAACTGTCGCAGATTTCACCCGACAAATTGCAGGAGCGTGACCGGAAATTGTTGAAGGCCGCTGAAGCGGTCGGCACGGTGGTTACACGCACTCCAGATGCTTTGCCGCCTGCAAAACCCGCTCTCACCGAACGGGATGTGCCGCCAATGGCAGTGGCGGATTCGCAGGAGCATGAGGTCGTAAAACCTGAGCCGACCCCGGCGGCGGTTAGCATGAAGCCGGTCAAGAACCAGCCGGAAGACGACTTGCAGAAAACGATGGAAGATGCGCGGCGCAAGCTCGCCGAGATCGATGCCTTGCTAGGAAAGACCGTTCAATGAGCATTGATATTTTGCTGAATTCCACCAGCCGACTTGCTTCGCTCGCCCGAAATTCAGGTCCTTCCCAGGCAAAAGCCGAGGGTGAGGCGCAGGATAATGCTGACCCGGCAAAATTGTTCAGTTCGCTTCTCGAAAAGCCTCAGGGCAAGGTCGAAAAGAAGAGCGACAGCGAAGCCAATGCGGGTTCGGATGAGACAGATACGAAGGATGAGGAAGGTTCAAAGCCGGTCGCTCTGTTTGCCCTGCCACAAAATCTCCTTTCTTTGGACGCTTCTTCGCCTGAATTGAAAGGGGCAAATCACAGTTTTTCCACGCCGAATACTGCAAAAAACGACACAAATGCCCCCGATCCGCTTTCTGCCTTAATTAAAGACATCGATCCGAAACAGGTCGAGGGGCAGGGGGGCGAGCTGCAGGCCGATCTGAAGAAGCGCACGCCTGAAACAGTGCCTTCGAAGGCTGCAGCAATCCTGACGGCCAGCACCAAACCGGATCAGGCAATCAATCAGGACGCACCGAAGGCTACCGGCGACAATCAGGCCGAAAACGCTCCAGACGATCTCGCCAGCCTTCTGAAAACGGATAAGGGGTCGGCACAGCAGCAGTCGGGTCAAATGCCTGACAGAACCGATATCCAGCAGCAGCCACCCGCAAAGGGTAACGCGCCTGCATACATCAAGGCAGCCACCACGCCATCGCAGGCAGCAGCCCGGATAGCTGACATTCAGGTGGTTTCCGAGCGCAGCTTCGGAACGGTCAAGACCTTGCAGATCAGGCTCGATCCGGTTGAGCTTGGAGCGGTGACGGCGCGTATCCGTGTGGCGTCGGAAGGTATCGAGGTGCATCTCGTCGCTGAAAAGACCCATGCGGCGGAAGCGCTCGCCGCTGACCGCTTGATGATTGAGAAAGCACTGAAAGCGGCGGGCATTGCAGACGATGCGAAAATTTCAGTGACTGTCGCCGACCGCAACGCGGCGGGTGCCGTGCAGCAGGCACAGGCATCGCAGAATGCGGGCCAGCAACAGGCCAGTGGCCAGCAACCGGGCCAGCAACCGGGTCAGCAGCAAGCTTTCAACATGCAGCAGGGCTTCGACGGGCGAAACGGCGCTGAGGCACAGGCGGGTTTTATGGGCGGCGAGGGCAGGCAGAATGGCGAATCCGGTCAGGCAGGACGCGAGCGTTCGGACATGCAAACCGCTCAGGACAGCGGGAGCGGCATTTCTCGCAATGATGGCCGCGGCCGCGGTCTGGTTGTCTGATAGCAGCCCGGCCCGCGCCGAAAATATCTGCGAGCGTGAAATGCACCGGGCATCCGCCCGCTACGATGTGCCGCTTGGCATACTCTACGCGGTCGGCCTCACGGAAACCGGTCGCAAGAACTCGCTGCAACCTTATGCGATGAATATTGAAGGCCGTGCCGAATTTATGCCATCGCAAATGGCGGCGGTGAGACGCTTCGAGGAAGTGCGGGCCGAAGGTGCGAAGCTGGTCGACCTCGGTTGCATGCAGATCAACTATTATTATCACGGCAAGGAATTTCCGTCGGTCGCCGCGATGCTGATGCCGAGCCTCAATGTTGATTATGCGGCGCGTTTTCTGCGGCAGCTTCGACAGCGCGAAGGCAACTGGACGATGGCGGTTGCGCGCTATCACGCAGGCCCGAACAACGACCCCGCCCAGAAGCGTTATGTCTGTCGCGTGATGACGAATATGGTCGCCACCGGCTTCGGAAACTGGACGCCACAGGCGCGAAGCTTCTGCTTTGGCTGAACACGGATCCCTTGGAATTTTACAGGTTGTAACAGAACGTCAGATACACTCGGTTTGTCTATATTCAACCTGTGATTGCCGGGTCCGGTGGAAGCTAAATTAGCACGCGGATTTTTAAGCCCTTGTAAAGAATCGTAAAAGTTCGTGAGCCGTTAACATCTGGTTAAGGTTCTTACGTCTAAAGAGGTAGGCGCATTGCAATCAGTGCGATTCCCATTAAATTAGAATGTACTAAATTGCCTCCCAATATATTGCGGGCAACTAATTGCCATTGTTGCTGATTCCTCCTGCCAGTTATTCCTATCGTGCTTGGGCTAACATATTGATTCGGAAGGCGGGCCGATGATTGTTGTCGTAGACGACAGAGACATAGTGACTGAAGGATACTCTTCCTGGTTCGGTCGCGAAGGCATCACGACAACAGGTTTTACCCCTACCGATTTCGACGAATGGGTCGAGAGCGTTCCACAACAGGATATTATGGCTGTCGAAGCTTTTCTGATCGGCGAATGTGCAGATCAGCATCGCCTTCCAGCCCGGATTCGTGAACGCTGCAAGGCGCCCGTCATCGCCGTCAACGATCGCCCCTCGCTTGAACATACACTTGAGCTGTTTCAATCCGGGGTTGACGATGTTGTTCGCAAACCGGTGCATGTGCGTGAAATCCTTGCGCGCATCAATGCGATCCGCCGCCGTGCAGGTGCATCAGCTGCTTCCAACGACAGCGGCACTGAGCTCGGCCCGATCCGTGTTTTCTCCGATGGTCGTGATCCGCAGATCAATGGCATCGATTTTCCACTGCCGCGTCGCGAGCGCCGCATCCTGGAATATTTGATCGCCAATCGCGGTCGTCGCCTCAACAAGGCGCAGATTTTCAGCGCGATCTACGGCATCTTCGACAGTGAAGTCGAAGAAAACGTCGTTGAAAGCCATATCAGCAAGTTGCGGAAGAAGCTGCGTGAGCAGATGGGTTTCGATCCGATCGATTCCAAGCGCTTCCTCGGCTACTGCATCAATATCGAATGATATTGCTGCATCTCCATAATCCCCAGTATCGCGATTTCGAGCGCATTTGCGGATTTCTGAAATCGTGCCGGTCCCCTCAGTAAAAGCGTAGAAAATCCCGAGGCTACAGTTTCACGCAAGCGTGGTCCATTAGCTTTACCGCGGATGATTGGATCGGTGTGCCGATTCAGTCGCTCGGTTTCACGAATTCCAGCCCGATGGTTTCGGACTTTGAGCTGGTTGCTACAACTAATCAGGAGCTGCCAATGAGCCTCTACGGTATGATGCGGACCGGTGTTTCGGGAATGAACGCGCAGGCGAACCGCCTGTCGGCGGTCGCTGACAACATCGCGAATGCGAGCACCGTCGGTTACAAGCGTGCGGAAACCCAGTTTTCGTCGCTCGTTCTGCCCAGCACTGGCGGACAGTATAATTCCGGCAGCGTTCTGACTGATGTTCGTTACGGCATTTCCGACCAGGGCGGCATCCGCTCCACATCGTCCACGACAGACCTTGCCATCGACGGCAACGGCTATTTTGTGGTGCAGGGGGCGGACGGCTCGACCTTCCTGACCCGTGCTGGCTCCTTCGTTCCCGACAAGAACGGTAATCTGGTCAACTCAGCCGGCTATTATCTGTTGGGCGCGGGCCCGAACGACCCGGCTGGCGCGCTGACAATGGCCGGTTTGAACATCATCAATGTCAACAGTGCAGCACTTCCGCCGGAGGCCAGCACGTCTGGCAATTTCACGGTCAATTTGCCGTCTACCGATCAGATCCCGGCGGCGGGTGAGTTCAATCACAAGACGTCGCTGATTTCCTATAATGACAAGGGCGAGAAGATCACGCTCGACGTTTATTTCACCAAGACCGGTGCGGATGAATGGAGCGTCACGGTCAAGAATGCTGCCGACGATGCAGTGGTCGGTGGTCCGACGACGCTGACATTCGATCCGACAACAGGCGACATGACGTCTGCCGGTGGTGTTGCGGTTGATCTTGGACCCTATGGCGGTCAGAATCTCAATCTCAATCTGGGTGCATCCACGCAGCGCGCAGGTGACTACACCATTTCGCAGGCGCAGATTAACGGTCAGGCACCATCTGCGGTCAAGGGCGTGGATGTGGCCAATGACGGTTCGGTCGTCGCCATCTACGAAAACGGCACACAGAAGGTTCTGGCGCGTATTCCGCTGGCCAATGTGGCAAGCCCTGATCGCATGACGGTTGTGAGCGGCAACGTGTTCCTGCCGAGCGCGGACTCGGGCGATGTCCGCCTCGGTTTCCCGCAGAGCGACGGCATGGGCAAGGTCATGTCGGGCACATTGGAGGAATCCAACGCCGATATTGCGCAGGAACTGACCGACATGATCGAGGCGCAGCGCAGTTATACGGCCAATTCGAAAGTATTCCAGACCGGTTCCGAACTGATGGACGTGCTGGTCAATCTGAAGAGATAAATCGAGACGATTCCGGGGATGGCGAAAAAGTCTTCCCCGGAATTGCAGCATTGAGAATACGGACCGTTCAGGCAACAGACACGGTCCGCACATGGGGCAGTTCCGATATCAGCGGAATTATCAGGGGCTTTCCAGGTGTTTGTTTTAGCCGCATTTCCGGACGCGAGACCGCTTCGCGCTTTTCGGGGATGCACTTGTAGGATGGGGTAAGATGTCGCTTAGTTCTGCTCTTCTGACGGCCAAAAGTTCGCTTGCGGCAACGTCCAAGCAGACCTCCGTTGTCTCTCGCAATATTGCGGGCGCCAACGATCCGGATTATTCCCGGCGCACGGCTTCTCTCGTATCGGGGCCCTACGGTTCTCTTTACGTGGGCATCAGCCGGTCGGCGGATGAAGCCTTGTTCAACAAGTTCATCCAGTCCAACAGTACGGCTTCTTCCTCTTCCATTCTCGCAGGCGGGCTTGACCGCCTTTCGTCGCTTTATTCGGCAGATAATTATTCCGGTTCGCCATCGGCACTGATCGGCGATTTGCGTGATGCACTCCAGACCTTTGCCGCTTCTCCGTCCAACAGCGCGCTTGGCGACAGTGTTGTCTCCACGGCGCAATCGCTTGCCAATGCGCTCAATGCCGGAACCAAGCAGGTTCAGTCGCTGCGCAATGATGCGGACCGTGAAATCGCGGATTCCGTCGCCAACATCAATGATCTTCTCGCCAAGTTCGAAAAGATCAATCAGGAGATCGTCGGCGGTACGCGCGCCAATCGCGATGTCTCCGACTATATGGATCAGCGCGACTCGATCCTGAAGCAGCTTTCCGGCGAGATCGGCATCACCACCATGATGCGCGGCGATAATGACATGGTCATTTTTGCCGAGAACGGCGTGACACTCTTTGAGACCACGGCGCGCAAGGTGAGCTTCGAGCAATCGACTGTGCTGGCGCCGGGTATTGCCGGCAAGGCGGTACTGGTGGATGGCGTTCCGCTCAACCACGAGACATTCGACCAGCCTTATGGAACGGGTCGCCTGAGCGGCTTGCTGCAGCTGCGTGACCAGATCGCCCCGCAATATCAGATGCAGCTTGATGAGATTGCGCGCAATCTGGTGACGATGTTCGCCGAAAGCGACCAGACCGGCGTTGGCGCGGACAAGACGGGCCTGTTCAGCTGGGCCGGTTCGCCGGATGTTCCCGGTGCGGGCGTCTCGGCAGGCATTGCAGGCACTATCAAGGTGTCGTCGGCCTTCGTTACGTCGGAAGGCGGGAGCTCACTTCTTCTGCGCGACGGTGGGGCCAACGGACCTGACTACAAATACAATACTGAAGGTGGGGCAGGTTTCAGCGATCGCCTGCGTGCGCTCAACGAAGCATTCTCCGAGCCGATGACTTTCAATTCGGTGGCGGGTCTGGCGACAAACTCCAGCCTGACGGACTACAGCTCATCATCGATCAGCTGGCTTGAAGGCAAGCGCCAGAAGGCCAACAGCGAATTCTCCTATAATGCGACGATTGCCAGCCAGGCAGACGCAGCCCTTTCCAACGCCAATGGTGTCGATATGGATACTGAAATGGCGCTGCTTCTCGATCTTGAACATTCCTATCAGGCATCGAGCCGGGTGCTGACCACGATCAGCGCAATGCTCGACGATCTTCTCAACGCGGTGTGAGGCCAATGAAAGCGCAATCGATTTCCACCTATGGCGCAACGTCAGCCCTGCGAGCCCTTGTGGCGAAGAACAAGGCCGAAATGTTGAAGGCGCAGCAGGAAGCGACCACGGGAACCGTGTTCGATGTTGGTCTGTCGCTTGGCTCCAAGTCTGGCCAGACCGTATCGTTGCGCAAGGAATATGATCGCCTGAGCGTGCTTACAGACATGAACAAGCTGGTGCAGCAGCGCATGAATGCGACGCAGACCGCTGCCGGCACGATCATCGAGAACACGCAGAACTTTCTGGGCGACCTGACGGGCGCCAACAATACCGCCGAAAGTGCCTCCACGATTGCGAAGTCGGCAAAGTCTATTCTCAACTCCGTCACCGGTCTGCTCAACACCAGCTATAACGGCGAATATATCTTTGCCGGTGTAAACACTGATGTGAAGCCGGTTGCCGACTATACCGAAGGCAGCGCCGCGCAGACAGCGGTGCGCCAGGCGTTTCAGACGCATTTCGGTTTTGCCATCGACGATCCGCAGGTGGCGAACATCACCGGCGACGAAATGAAGGCCTTTCTGGAAGGTGATTTCGCTGACGAGTTCAACGATGCCAACTGGGCCGCAAACTGGTCGGATGCATCGGACACGGTGATCAAGAGCCGTATTTCGCCGACAGAAACGGCGGATACATCGATCTCGGCCAATGCTGACGGTTTCCGCAAGACCATCATGTCGGCGGTCATGGTGGCCGAATTCGCAACCATCGGCCTCAATAACTCGGCTTTTGAAGCCCTGACGCATCAGGCCATGCAGACGACGACGACGGCGATCACCGAAACCACCTCGGAACAGACGACGCTTGGTCTCGCCCAGTCGCGCACCGAAGCTGCAACCACGCGCATCGTGGCGCAGCAAAAGATCCTGAACCAGTCCGTTCTCAATCTGGAAGAAGTCGATCCTTATGAAGCGGCGACACGCGTCAACGCTCTGAAGACACAGATCGAAACGTCCTATTCGCTGACGGTTCAGCTGCAGAATATGAGCCTGCTCAACTATCTCAGATAGTTGAGATGAAATGAGGACGGACGCAGCATGATGCGAGCCCGTCCGAACTGATAGACGGAGAAACCATGTATCAGATGCGCTACGAAGATGTCATGAATGACGATATGGCGAGCGCCAAGGAACGGGAGCGGGCATTGTTCGACCGTTCCATCGCAATGCTCGAGGCGGCGAAGGCAAATGGCAGCGGCTCGCGTGAGGCAATTGACGCGACCTATTTCACGACAAAGCTCTGGACCACGATCATCGATGATCTGGGGTCCGAGGAAAATGTGCTGCCGAAGGAACTGAAGGCTGCGATCATTTCCGTCGGTATTTTCGTGCTGAAGGAAATCGAGCGCATCCGTCAGGGCGAAAGCAATGATTACGCCACGCTGATCGAGATCACACAATCGATCCGGGATGGGCTTTGAAATGACCCCAAACGGAAAACCGGCCATTCGCCTTTCGCTGCGCGCGGGCGAACGAATCTTCATCAACGGTGCCGTACTGAGAGCCGACCGCAAGGTCTCGCTCGAACTCCTGAACGATGCGACCTTTCTTCTGGAAAACCATGTTCTCCAGCCGGAAGACACGACCACGCCGCTGCGCCAGCTCTATTTCGCCGCGCAGATGATGCTGATCGAACCGGCCATGCGCGAACAGGCCCACTCCACTTTCGCGCAGATGCTGAAAGGCATGTTCTCGACGTTCAAGGATGCGGAAATCCTGAATGCGCTGAAGCTGGTCGACGAGCTGGTGCATAACGGGCGCATTTTCGAGGCGCTCAAGACAATTCGCGCGCAATATCCACGCGAGGCCGAACTAATGGGCCTTGAGAGCCCTGTTTTGCCCGTGGCTGCGACCCGGAAATCTGCGGAGGCAAACCCATGACCACGACACCGCCGATTGGCACAAATACGACGAATAACAACACGACGAACAACAGCAATTCCGCGGCCAACAAGGCGAGCGTCGATTACAATTCATTCCTGAAACTTCTGGTGACCCAGATGCAAAATCAGGATCCGACGCAGCCCATGGACGCGACGCAATATGTTTCGCAGCTTGCGACCTTCTCCAATGTCGAGCAGGCCGTGCAGATGAACAGCAAGCTTGAAACGCTGATCGCCAATACGTCTCTGACACAGGCCGAAGGCTGGATCGGTCGCACGCTGACCAATGCCGATGGCAGCATATCGGGCGTCGTGAAATCCGTTACCATCCAGTCAAACGGCATGTTGGCCGAACTGGAAGACGGCAAGACGCTGATGATCGGTGCAGGCGTCAAGATCAGCTAGGACCGATGCGGTGAACGAAGCCGACGCGCTTGATATCGTCAATTCTGCGATCTGGACCGTGCTTATGGCAAGCGGTCCGGCGGTGCTTGCCGCCATGCTTGCAGGCATCGGCATCGCACTTTTCCAGGCGCTGACGCAGATTCAGGAAATGACGCTGACCTTCGTGCCGAAGATCATCGTCATTTTCGTCGTGCTGGCCCTCACCGCGCCGTTCGTCGGTGCGCAGATCAACTCCTTCACGCTGCTGGCCTATTCTCGTATCGAGAAGGGGTTCTAGCACGTAGCCTTCGCGCAAGCTTCGCGAGCTAAGGTCCGTCCCGAAACAGGAGATGGATGTGCAGCAGGCAGCGGCTAAACCCTTGATGAAAAGCGGACTTCTGACCGGCAGCGATATGGGGCTGGCGGTTGGCATCATCATCATCCTGACCGTGCTTTTCCTGCCTGTTCCGGCTGTCGTGCTGGATATCGGCCTGGCATTTTCGATCGCCTTCTCGGTCCTGATCCTGATGGTTGCGCTCTGGATTCAGCGCCCGCTAGACTTTTCCGCCTTTCCAACGGTGCTGCTGATCGCCACCATGATGCGATTGTCGCTGAATATCGCGACGACACGTGTGATTCTCACCCACGGCAATGAAGGCTATCTCGCCGCAGGACACGTGATTCACGGTTTCTCGCAATTCGTGATGGGCGGCGACTTCGTCATCGGTCTGGTCGTTTTCTGCATTCTCATCATCGTCAACTTCCTCGTCATCACCAAGGGCGCGACGCGTATCGCGGAAGTGGGTGCGCGCTTCACCCTCGATGCCATTCCCGGCAAGCAGATGGCCATCGATGCCGACCTGTCGTCCGGCCTGATCGATGAAAAGGAAGCGCAGCGCCGCCGTCGCGAGCTGGAAGAGGAAAGCTCCTTCTTCGGCTCCATGGACGGTGCTTCGAAATTCGTGCGTGGCGATGCGATTGCCGGTCTCATCATCACCGCCGTCAATATTTTCGGCGGTATCATCATCGGCGCTACGCGCCACGATATGGATATTGCGCACGCAGCCGATGTCTTCACCAAGCTGTCGGTCGGCGATGGTCTGGTAACGCAGATTCCGGCCCTGATCGTCTCGCTTGCCGCCGGTCTTCTGGTGTCGAAGGGCGGCACACGCGGCTCCGCCGATCAGGCGATCTTCGGTCAGCTGGGTGCCTATCCGAAGGCGCTTCTGGTTGCGGCGATGCTGCTCTTCGTCCTCGGCATCATGCCGGGCCTGCCAGCCTTCCCGTTCTTTATGCTCGGTGGCGCAATGGCTTTCATCGGTATTGCCGTACCCCGTCGACAAGCGCACCAGCGCGAGGCGGAAGCCAACGAGGCCGGCAAGAAGCAGCGCGAAGCGGAAGAGCAGGAGCGCAATTCCGTCAAGGCGTCGCTCGAAACCAACCAGATCGAGCTTTGCCTCGGCAAGCAGCTTTCCGCCCGCCTGATCGCATCGCAGCAGGAGCTGGCGCATCGCGTCAACAAGATGCGCCGCAAGTTCGCGCAGGAATACGGTTTCGTCATCCCTGAAATCAAGGTCACGGACGATATCGCGCTTCTGCCGAAAAGCTATCGCATTAAGATTCACGGCACGGCAGTCGCCAGCCACGAGCTGCGCGTCGGTGAAACGCTTGTCGTGCTTGGCGACCGCCCGATCCCATCCATTCCGGGTGAGGAAGTGCGCGAACCGGCCTTCGGTATGCGCGCCTATTCCGTGCCGGAAACCTTTGCGTCCGATCTCCGCCGCGATGGCTATATGACCGTGGACAATCTCTCAGTCCTGCTGACACATTTGAGCGAAATCGTCCGCAACAATCTGGCCCAGCTTCTTTCCTACAAGGATATGCGCATTCTGCTGGACCGTCTCGGCTCTGAATATCGCAAGCTTCTGGAAGATATCTGCCCGACGCATATTTCCTATTCGGGCCTGCAGGCGGTGCTGAAGCTGCTGCTCGCCGAACGCATTTCCATCCGCAACCTGCATCTGATCCTTGAAGCCATTGCGGAAATCGCACCGCTCGTTCGCCGCCCGGAAATGATCGTGGAACATGTTCGCATGCGCATGGCGCAGCAGATTTGCGGCGATCTTTCCGACAATGGCGTGCTGAATGTTCTGCGTCTCGGCAATCGCTGGGATCTGGTCTTCCACCAGAGCCTCAAGCGTGACGCCAAAGGTGAAATCGTCGAATTCGACATCGATCCGCGCCTGCTGGAACAGTTCGGCACCGAGGCCTCCACCGTCATTCGTAAGCATTTCGACAATGGCGAACGTTTCGTGCTGGTTTCGTCACCGGAAGCGCGGCCATACATTCGCATGATTATCGAGCGCTTGTTCGCCACCCTGCCTGTCTTGTCCCATGTCGAAATCGCACGTGGCGTGGAGGTGAAGTCACTCGGCGCGATTTCGTAAGAGGACAGCGTTCGTCGATCCTCTGATCCTTCGAGACGGTTCCCTTCGCTTTGCTCAGGACACCTCCTCAGGATGAGGGGAGCGAGGGTTGGAGACGCCCTGCCCGCGCTCAGGGCACTTCCTCAGGATGAGGAAAGAGTTCTAGCGTCCACACCCCTCATCCTGAGGAGCCATGCCGAGCTTGTCGAGGCTTGGCGTCTCGAAGGGCGAGGGGATTAGTTATTGCTTCATATAATGAAAGGGCCTTGAGTGCCTGTCGCGCAACTGCCGCTCAACGAAATCATTCTGGCCGCCGTTCTGGCGTTCTGCCGCATTGGCGCGTGCCTGATGCTGATGCCGGGGCTTTCGAGTGCGCGCATTCCGTTGCAGGTCAGGCTCTACATCGCACTGGCCTGCTCATTCGCGGTCCTGCCGCTGGTGTTGCAGCGTATCGTTACCGTTGTCGATGCCGGGCAGCCGTGGACCCTGTTCCGCCTGATGGCGAGCGAAATGTTCGTCGGCGCGGTGATCGGCATTCTGGCGCATATCTATTTCTGGGCGCTGCAATTCATGGCCAGCACGATGGCGGTTTCAGTCGGATATTCCGGCTCGCCTGCCGATGCCATCACCGAAAGCGAACCGCAGGCGACACTTGCCACCATCGTCACCTTCAGCGCACTGTTCCTGTTCTTCATTACCGATATGCATCTGGAAATCTTCCGGGCGCTGCTCAATTCCTATGTGGCCATTCCGGTTGACGGGCAGTTCCGCCCCGATGCGGCGATGATCGATTTCACCGATGCGCTTTCGGCGGCTTTTCTGGCAACACTGCGTATTGCAGCGCCGTTCATCGTTTTTGCGATTCTCGTCAACTTCGCCATCGGTCTGGTGAACAAGCTGACGCCGACCATACCGGTTTACTTCGTATCGATGCCATTCGTGCTGGGGGGAGGGCTGCTGGTGGTCTATTTCATCCTGCCGGAACTCCTGCGCTTCTTCACCAACGAAACTGCGACGCAGCTTCGCGAGCTGTTTTAGGGGTGGCCATGACGAATCCACGCAATCTGAAAAAGCTGATTGAACTGCAAAAACTCAGAAGCGCCCGGCTGGAACAGGCTCTTGCCGCAGCCAATGCACGCAAGGACGCGCTGGATGAGGAGCGGGAGGCGCTCATCGCCATGCAGAATCGCCGCTATGATGGCGATACGCTCGATATCGATCCATCGCTGCTCATCAAGCGTCTTGGAACCAATGCCGCCGAATCGCAGCAGCTCGGGCAGCGTCTCGAATCACAGCGCAAAGCACTTCTGCAGGAACAAAGACGTGTCGGGTTGCTGGAAGAGCGGCTGACGGATGCTGAAAATGATCGCGAACGGCGCGAACTTTCCAGCCTGATCGAGGAATTTATTAGCCGGAAAACGACAAATCGCTCGCAAAACCCTGATTGAGCGCAAAATCGAGGCTGAACGCACGCACAAGTTTCAGTCAAGTTTGACCCATTATGGTGCAAGTAACAAAGCGCATCCCAAAAAGTGCGAAGCGATTTTTGGACAAGATGCGCGCAAGGACGATCAGAACGCGTCCCAAAAAGTGCGAAGCGGTTTTTGGACAAGATGCGCGGCAGAATTAGCCCTTAGAGCGTCGATCTGATGCAATCAGATCGAAACGCGCTCTAAAAGAAGGAAGAGATGCATGGCGATCAACCCGCCGTCAGATTTGGTGATGGACGTGGCGCGTGCCGCCGATCCGCAAGCCTATCGCATGGCGGCGGAACGGCTGAGAGCGCCGTCCGCATCCGGGACCATGGTGGCATCCACTGGGGCAGCCACAATGGCGGCACCCGCCGCCGGTGGTGGACTGACGCGGGATAATTTCGCCAGCTTTTCCGACAGCCTTGCGGGTGGGGTCAGCGTGCGACCGGATGCGCAGAATGCGGCCAGTCCGGCTTATCGCAAGTTCGAGGCCTTCATGCTGCAATCCTTCGTGCAGTCGATGTTCACCAGTGACACGACGGCGACCTTCGGGAAGGGGATTGCCGGTGAATACTGGAAGTCCATGATGGCGGAAGCCATGGCAAACAAGATGGCGGATGGCGGCGGTGTCGGCATTGCCAAGTTGCTTGAGGAACAGGCGGCGCGCAACGGGCGGGCAGACGCGCCGACGACGATAGCGTTAGGAGACGTGATCAATAATCTGGGAGAAAGTGTGGGCCAGAACGGCGTATCGAAGGACATTGTGCATGGCTTCGAACGCAAGCTCATTCAAAAGCAACTCGACAACAACAGCGATACGGACAGCGCGCGCGGCTGATTGGCCCGCAACCATAGCGTCCGCCATGCTTCATAATTGAGGACCCCTAAATGACCGAGACAAGCTCTGAAAACAGCCTGCCGCCAGAGGATTCGCAAATCGTCACTGTCACGAGCGAACCGGGTCAGGCGCTGGCAGAGGAACCGGCCGAGAACCCCACATTGAAGCCGGTCGTGCGGGCAATCCAACGTCTGGAAGATGTCATCGATACTGAAACGCGTCTTCTTCTGGAGGGCGGCAATCCGGATCTGGCGGAAATCAACTCCCGCAAGAGCCGTGGGCTTTATGATTTCAACAAGGCGATCAAGAAAGCGGCCAGTGCTGCCGAACCGGCGACGATGAAGCGGCTTCAGCCGCTGCTCGACAGCCTGAAGCAGAAGCTCGAGAAGAATTGCGAAGCGCTGCAGCTGCATCTGCGGGCCGTCGGTGAGTTGGCTGATCTCATTCGCGGTGCGCTGGAAACGCAGGAAGCGGACGGCACCTACAGCATGCAGAGTGTGAGGCTCGGTCACGCACGATGATCCGCATCATTGCCATCGGTCTGTGGATTTGTGCCGTCGCTTTCGGCTCGCTTTTCCTGGCGGTTCGCCAGAACGTCTCATCTTCGGGTGAGGCGCAGGCGGCGACCAGTGGATTTGGCGGCGTGGATTACGTCAAGACAGATGTGATGAGCGTGCCGATCATCTCGAACGGCGGCGTCGCCGGTTATGTGGTGACGCAGCTTGTCTACACGGTCGATTCGAACATTCGCAAGAAGCTGACCGTGCCGCTCGAATTCTTCATCAACGATGAGATATTCCGTAAATTCTATGGCAGCTATTCGGATACGAAAGAGGTTGAGAAGGTGAGTTTCGAGGACGTTCGTGCCTCGATCATCACCGATCTCAATGCGCGGTTCCCCGAGCCGGTCATCAAGGACCTTCTGGTCGAGCAGTTCAACTATATTTCAGCGGAAGAAATCCGTGCCATGAACATGCGCGGCACGCCGACACCGACGGCACCGGCCAAGCAGTCAGAGAAGCAGGCCAACGCAGAGCCTGTCAGTCACAGCGAATAGTATTTTCCTGCAAGCTGAGCGAGGCGCTCGTCGTCGAGCGGTGCGACGGCCGGGTCGGATACAAGCTCCACACCCATTTCACGACCATCCCGCCAGGCCACGCGGGCCAGAAGCGCGCGTCCGTAATAATCGTCAAACAGCCAGAAGCGTTCGGGCAGGGTCGGGACTTCGACAGTTCTCAGCTTGGCGCCATGGGGCGCGATATCGCTGAACTGGCATTCGATGATGAAACGCCCATCGAGCCCCACGATCTTTCCGGAGCGCAGCCTTGTACGCTGTCTCTCTTCCCTACGACGTTCATGGGATGGCTTAACCCGTGCCATATCAAAATCTTACCTGCTATTCCCCTGAGACTAATCTAGCAGGTTTCGATTGCCGATGCGTTACTTTTTAAACCGGGATTTTGCGGACATGGTTACCTTGAACAGGTTCCTGTTTGTCAGTGCTCGCCACAGGCTTCGCAGAGGCCGCGCAGCTCCAGCGTCGTCTTGCGCGACTTGAAACCGTTCTGAAGGCTCCAGGCGCTGACAAGGTTCTCGATCGCCGCGTCGGAGAATTCCGTCACCTGACCGCATTTCTCGCAAATCGCGAAAGCCACCAGACCCTGCTGATGGCATTGCGGATGCGCGCAGGCAACGAAGGCGTTGAGGCTTTCAAGGCGATGAATCATCCCGTAATCGAGCAGCTTTTCCAGTGCGCGATAGACCTGCAACGGCGCGCGGAAACCGTCGTCACGCAACTGGTCGAGGATCGTATAGGCGCTGAGTGGGCCTTCCGCTTTGGACAAAACGTCGAAAACCAGTGTCTGATTGCGGGTGAGGTCCTGCGGGGCGTGATGATGGTGATGCGTGCTCATTGTCCAGCGATCCGTTTCGGTGATGCCTGTTCCCTCTTATGTAGGGGTAGCAGGCTCAAAATGAAAATGGCAAGCGCCGCGACCACGATTGAAGGGCCGGATGGCGTGTCGAAATGAATGGAACCATAAAGTCCGCCGATAACCCCCGCAGCACCGATCAGTGAGGCCAGAATGGCCATCTGTTCGGGTGTGGAGGAAAAGCGGCGTGCCGTCGCTGCCGGAATGATCAGCAGCGAGGTTATCAATAGAATTCCGACGATCTTCATCGCAATGGCGATGACGATGGCCAGAAGCAGCATGAAAACAATGCGCGACAGGGCAGGGTTCATGCCTTCGGCGCGGGCAATATCCTCGCTGACGGTGGCGGCAAGGAAAGGACGCCACAACCAGGCCAGAACCGCCAGCACAAACACCCCGCCGCCATAGATGAAGGCGATATCCATTCGCGAGACAGCCAGAATATCGCCGAACAGGAACGACAGCAGGTCGACGCGCACCCATGTCATGAAGGCAACGAGGACGAGGCCAAGCGACAGCGTGGCATGGGACAGGATGCCGAGCAGCGAATCCGCCGACAATGTGTGTCGGCGCTGCAAGAGCAGCAGAATGGCTGAAATCGCCACGGCAACGGCGAACACGCCGATCATCATATTGATGTCGAAAATGAGCGCCAGCGCCACGCCGAGCAGGGCGGAATGCGCCATGGTATCGCCGAAATAGGCCATGCGCCGCCAGACGATGAAGCAGCCGAGCGGTCCGGTCGTGAGCGCAAGCCCGACACCGGCGATGATGGCGCGGGTGAAGAAATCGTCAAGCACGCGGCGCGCTCCCTTCGTGATGATGATGTTCATGATCATGCCCGTGTTCATGGTCATGATGATGGCCGTCATCGGCGTGGCAGTGATCCGTCACGGAACCGTCGGCATGAAGCACGCGCCCGTCCGGCAGATGCGTGTGATCGTGATGATGCTCATAAACGGCAAGCGGTCCGACGGCCCGGCTGCCAAACAGCCGCATATATTCAGGGCTCGCCGTCACATCGCGCGGCGTCCCGCTGCAGCATACATGCCCGTTGAGGCAGATGACGCGGTCGGTCGCCGCCATGACCAGATGCAGGTCGTGCGAAATCAGCAGCACGCCGCAGCCTGTGTCGTCGCGCAGTTTCGCAATCAGTTCGTACAATGCAGCCTCGCCGGAAAAGTCGACGCCCTGCACCGGTTCGTCCAGCACCATGAGGTCCGGTTTGCGCGCAAGTGCGCGCGCCATCAGCGCCCGCTGGAACTCGCCGCCTGACAGATTAGCGATTTCCGCCTTGGCCAGATGCGGAATGCCCACCACTTCCAAGGCCGTCTCGGTATCCTTGCGCGCGAGAGGCCCCGTCAGGGTCATCAGGCGCTCGACCGAAAGCGGCAACGTGCGGTCGATATTGATCTTTTGCGGCACATAGCCGATGCGCAGGCCCGGCGCGTGGATCACGCTGCCTTCGTCTGGCTTCAGGATGCGCAGCGCCATCTTGGCGGCGGTGCTCTTGCCCGCGCCATTCGGACCGATCAGGGTGACGATCTCCCCGCGCTCAACACTCAGGTCGACATTGCGCACGAGCCAGCGCCCGTCGCGATAGACGCCGGCATCTTTCAGTTCAATCAATGTTTCCCGCGCTTTTTCGGCGGGGAGGGCGGTCTTCCTGCTCATTTATTCCGGGCTTTCAATGCCTGTATGTTCGTGTCCCACGCACGGATCATCCGCCGATTCGAAATTTTTCCCAGCGTCTTTTTCCGTTGCCGCTCTATTGCGCAACCGCCGCTGTGATTTTTCCAAAATGGGGGTTGCCTCACCTTATGACAGACGTTATAGCATAACGCAACTAACGTAATAAAATAACATATCACAAGAATGTGGTGCCCCTCCCCTATCGTACAAGAGAGAGACTATGAAACATCTCCGCTCCCTCCTCCTAGCCTCGGCATTTCTGGCTGGTACGGCAAATGTCTCACTTGCCGCAGAACGCGACGGCGTCGTGGTCTCGATCAAACCGCTCCATTCCATTGTTTCCGCAGTCATGCAGGGGGTGGGCGAGCCGAAACTGATCGTTCAGGGTGCGGGTTCCGAACATGTCTACAGCCTGAAACCCTCCGATGCCGAAGCAATCGAGCACGCCAAGGTGATTTTCTGGGCCGGGCCGTCGATGGAAACCTTCCTCGACAAGCCCATCGATACACTTGGCGATGGCGCAAAGGTTGTCGCTCTTGGTGAAGCGGACGGCCTGACCAAGCTGAAGTTCCGTGAAGGTGGTCCGTTCGAAGCGCATGACCATGGCCATGAGGGTCACAACCATGGTGCCGAAGGTCATGACCATGCTCACGATGACAAGAAGGATGCCGCCGATGCCGACAAGGGGCACAATCATGCCGCCGAAGCATCGGAAAGCGGGCATGACCATCACCATGGTCACGGTGAATATGATCTGCATTTCTGGCTCGACCCGCAAAACGGAAAGGTTCTGGCGGCGGATATCGCCAAGACGCTCGGCGAAAGCGACCCCGAACACGCTGCGCAATATGAAAAGAACGCCAAGGACTATGGCGAGAAGATTGACGCGCTAACCAAGGAAGTCGCCAGCGAACTGGAGCCGGTAAAGGACAAGCCGTTTATCGTCTTCCATGATGCCTACCAGTATTTCGAAAATCGTTTCGGTGTGAAGGCGGCTGGATCGATAACGGTCAGCCCGGAAAAGGCGCCGGGTGCCGCGCGCATCAAGGAAATTCACGAGAAGATCAAATCACTTGGCGCAACCTGCGTGTTCTCGGAACCGCAGTTCGAACCGAAGCTGGTGAATACTGTTATCGAAGGAACGGATGCCAGGACAGGCGTTCTCGATCCGCTGGGGGCAGAACTGAAGGATGGTCCGGATCTCTATCCGCAGCTCATTCGCAATCTGGCGGATTCGTTGAAGAACTGTCTGTCGAAATAGGGCCAACAGCTGCGACCGCGCCCTCGCCAGGTGCACGCCCATAACTTGGCGGCGGTCGCAACGGTGCCGGGCTGGACCCTGCTTTAACTTACGGGCAGCCCGGCACTAGAGCATCTCCTGTTTTAATTGAATCATTGGAAATGCTCTATCTGTTTGTTTTTAAGCATGTCTTTATCCCGAAACCGGTGCCCACTTTCGGGAGACATGCTCTAATGAGTGCGCGTCGACCTGATTGAAGCGGATCGAAACTTGCATTTCGACACTCAAAGGCGGCTCAGGCCGCCTATTTTCACCACTAAATCTGTTATGATATAACATTAAGGAGAAGAGAATGCGTAGCTTTGTGAAGGCGCTTCAGGCTGGTGCCGTTTTGACTTTTCTTGCTCCCGCAATCGCGGGTGCTCATGGAATCTGGATTGCAGAACGTCACGGAACGCAGGCGGTTGTTTACGGTCACGGCGCAAGCGATGAGGCCTATGACCCGCAGAAGCTCAAGACGGTTACGGCCAAGAATGGAGAGGGCAAGGATGTCGCCGTCGAGATCAAACGACAGGAAGATCATGCCCTGCTGAGCGTGCCCAAGGATGCAGTCGTGGTCAGCGGCACATTCGACAATGGCTTCTGGGCCGAAGGTCCGGACGGCAAGTGGGTCAACAAGCCGAAATCGGAAGTGCCGGGCGCAAAACAGTCCAGTCAGAGTCAGAAATTTGCTGTCGCCATTCTGGATCATCTGCGCAAAAAGCCAGAAGCCCAAGGTTTGCCTTTCGAAATCGTTCCGTTGATGGACCCGACAATATTGAAGGCGGGCAACGAGCTTCCCGTGCAGGTTCTGTTTGACGGAAAGCCAGTGGAAGGCGTCGAGGTCACGGCGGATTATGTCAATGACAGTCACGCAGCGCCGGTGAAAACCGACGCGGAAGGCATCGCCAGGATCAATATCCGCAACGCGGGTCTCAATGTCGTTGGGGCGGGCTATTCCAGGCCGCTGTCTGATTCAAAGGAAGCGGACAAGCTCAGCTATTTCACCACGCTGACCTTCAACCTCGATCACCACCATCACGATTGATTCTACCCAGTTTGATGAGGAACGGAGTCATGAGAAAGAGACTGCCCGTTACGGTCTTGTCCGGTTTTCTCGGGGCCGGAAAGACGACACTGCTCAATCACGTGCTCAATAATCGCGAGAACCGCCGCGTCGCGGTGATCGTCAATGATATGAGTGAAGTGAATATAGATGCCGCCCTCGTTCGTGAGGGCGGCGCCAATCTCTCCCGCACGGATGAACAGCTGGTCGAAATGACCAATGGCTGCATCTGCTGCACATTGCGCGATGATCTCCTGAAGGAGGTTTCACAACTGGCAGCTCAGGGACGCTTCGATTATCTGCTGATCGAATCGACCGGCATAGCCGAGCCACTGCCGGTTGCCGCCACGTTCGAGTTTCGCGACGAGAAGGGCAACAGTCTTTCGGACGTCGCCCGGCTCGATACGATGGTGACAGTTGTTGATGCCGCCAATCTGCTGAAGGATTATGCATCGAGCGATTTTCTGCGTGATCGCGGCGAATCCCTTGGTGAAGATGACGAGCGCACGCTTGTCGATCTTCTGGTTGAACAGATTGAGTTCGCCGATGTCGTCGTGCTGAACAAGATATCGACCGCTTCAAAAGAGGAGCGTGATCTGGCGCGCAAGGTCATCCGCTCGCTCAATCCCGATGCCCGCAT